>JBKPEJ010000054.1:0-43305 GCA_046728335.1 Pseudomonadota bacterium
AATGAACAACATACGTAACTTCTCCATCATCGCCCACATCGATCACGGCAAATCGACGCTGGCCGACCGTATCATCCAGATCTGCGGCGGCCTGTCCGACCGCGACATGGAAGCCCAGGTGCTCGATTCGATGGACCTGGAACGCGAGCGCGGCATTACCATCAAGGCCCAGACGGCGGCGCTGCAGTACAAGGCGCGCGACGGCCAGGTCTACAACCTGAACCTGATCGACACCCCGGGCCACGTCGACTTCAGCTACGAAGTGTCGCGCAGCCTGTCGGCCTGCGAAGGCGCGCTGCTGGTGGTCGACGCCTCCCAGGGCGTGGAAGCGCAGACCGTGGCCAACTGCTACACCGCGCTCGACCTCGGCGTCGAAGTGGTGCCGGTGCTCAACAAGATCGACTTGCCGCACGCCGATCCGGCCAACGCGATCAAGGAGATCGAGGACGTGATCGGCATCGATGCGACCGACGCGGTGCAATGCTCGGCCAAGAGCGGCCTGGGCGTCGAAGACGTGCTCGAGTCGCTGATCGCCAAGGTGCCGCCGCCGAAAGGCGACAAGGACGCGCCGCTGCAGGCGCTGATCGTCGATTCCTGGTTCGACAATTACGTCGGCGTGGTGATGCTGGTGCGCGTGATGAACGGCACCCTGAAACCGAAAGAAAAAATCCTGCTGATGGCGTCCGAATCGACCCAGCTGGTCGAGAGCGTCGGCGTGTTCAGCCCCCGTTCGCAGTCCCTGCCGGAGCTGTCGGCCGGCCAGGTCGGCTTCGTCATCGCCGGCATCAAGGAACTGAAGGCGGCGAAAGTGGGCGACACCGTCACCCACGCCGCCAAGCCGGCCGCGGCGCCGCTGCCGGGCTTCAAGGAAGTCCAGCCGCAGGTGTTCGCCGGCCTGTTCCCGGTCGAGGCCAACCAGTACGACGCGCTACGCGACTCGCTCGAAAAGCTCAAGCTCAACGACGCGGCCCTGATGTACGAGCCGGAAGTATCGCAGGCGCTGGGCTTCGGCTTCCGCTGCGGCTTCCTCGGCCTGTTGCACATGGAGATCGTGCAGGAACGCCTCGAGCGCGAGTTCGACATGGACCTGATCACCACCGCGCCGACCGTGGTGTACGAGGTCGAAATGCGCGATGGCAGCATCATCAAGGTGGACAACCCGTCCAAGATGCCCGAGACCACCAAGATCACCGAAGTGCGCGAGCCGATCGTCACGGTCAACCTGTACATGCCGCAGGAATACGTGGGCTCGGTGATCACCCTGTGCGTGGGCAAGCGCGGCGTGCAGATGGACATGAGCTACCACGGCCGCCAGGTCAAGCTGATCTACGAAATGCCGATGGCCGAGATCGTGCTCGACTTCTTCGACAAGCTCAAGTCGACCTCGCGCGGCTACGCTTCGATGGACTACGAGTTCAAGGAATACCGCTCGGCCGACGTGGTCAAGGTCGACATGCTGATCAACAGCGAAAAGGTCGATGCGCTGGCGATCATCGTGCACCGCTCGAACGCCACCTACCGCGGCCGCCAGGTCGCCGCCAAGATGCGCGAACTGATCCCGCGCCAGATGTTCGACGTGGCGATCCAGGCCGCGATCGGCGTGAACGTGATCTCGCGCGAAAACGTCAAGGCGCTGCGCAAGAACGTGCTGGCCAAGTGCTACGGCGGCGACATCAGCCGCAAGAAGAAGCTGCTCGAAAAGCAGAAGGCGGGCAAGAAGCGCATGAAACAGGTGGGCTCGGTGGAGATCCCACAAGAAGCTTTCCTGGCAATCCTACAAGTGGACGGTTAAATGAACCTGCAGACAATCCTGGGTAATTTTGCATTGATTTTGTTCGTGGCGATGGTCGTCACGGGTGTCATCTGGTTCCTCGATATCTTCTACTTCGCCAAGCAGCGCCGCATCGCCGCCGATACCGCGCTGGCTGCCTTCGACGGCCGCAACGCCAAGCTGGCGGCCGACGGCATCAAGACCGACAACACCAGCCGCCACGCGATCGAAGCGGCGCTGCTGCGCCAGCCGACCTGGATCGAGTATTCGGGCAGCTTCTTCCCGGTGATCGCACTGGTGTTCTTCCTGCGCTCCTTCCTGTACGAGCCGTTCAAGATTCCGTCGACGTCGATGGTGCCGACCCTGCTGGTGGGCGACCTGATCCTGGTGAACAAGTACACGTATGGCGTGCGCCTGCCGGTGCTGAACAAGAAGATCATCGACGTCGGCGATCCGCAGCGCGGCGACGTGATGGTGTTCAAGTATCCGAAGGACATGACCCAGGACTACATCAAGCGCGTCATCGGCGTGCCGGGTGATAAAATCACCTATGAAAACAAGCGCTTGACGGTCAACGACAAGCCGGTCGAGTACACCGCCATGGACGACTACCTGGAAGACGAGAGCCTGGAATACCGCCAGCAATACCAGGAAAAATTGCCAAACGTGCAACATCGGATCCTGACCATCAAGAACCGGCGTACCATCGACCTGGCCGGGGTGGACAATTTCCCGAATCGCGAGGCGTGCGTCTATTCCTACGAGAAATTTACCTGTATCGTACCCGAAGGCAATTACTTTATGATGGGTGACAACCGGGACAACAGCGCCGACAGCCGCTACTGGGGATTCGTTCCCAACAAGAACATCGTCGGCAAGGCGTTCTTTGTCTGGATGAACCTCGGTAACCTGAAACGTATCGGTGGCATACACTAAGTTTTGAAGGGATAGGCAGATGCAAGGATCGAAGCAGTATTTCCGGAACGCGCAACGCGGCGTGTCGCTGAGCGGACTCATTTTCGTGCTGGCGATAATCGGCATGGTCGCCGTGTTCGTCATGAAGGTGTTTCCTACCTTCATAGAGTATCGCGCGATCCAAGGCGCGATCGTGGCCGCCAAGGCGACCCGCGGCACCGTGGCCGAGATGAAGTCGACCTTCGACAAGCATGCCGACATCGACCGGATCGATACGATCACCGCCAAAGACCTGGTGTTCACCAAGGACAATGACGAGCAGCAGATCAGCTACGCGTACAAGAAGGTGATCCCGATCGTCGCCAACGTCAGCTTGCTGATCGACTATTCCGGCACCACCGACAAGAGCGGCAAAGTCGTGCCGCTCGATCCCGACACCGCAGCCAAATAAGGCCGTTCAACCGAGCTTTCGCACCCAATGAATCTTCAGTTATTGCAAACGCGCTTAGCTTACACGTTCCAGGATGCTGGCCTGTTGCAGCAAGCCTTGACGCACCGTAGCCACAGCAGCCTGCATAACGAACGGCTGGAATTCCTGGGCGATTCGATCCTCAATTGCGTGGTGGCGTCGGTGCTCTACGAGCGCTTCGCCAGCATCGACGAGGGCGACCTGTCGCGCCTGCGCGCCAACCTGGTCAAGCAGCAGTCGCTGTACGAAATCGCCCAGAAGCTGGAGCTGTCGCAGTTCCTGCGCCTGGGCGAGGGCGAACTCAAATCGGGCGGCTTTCGCCGGCCGTCGATCCTAGCCGACACCCTCGAGGCGCTGCTCGGCGCGATCTTCCTCGACGCCGGCTTCAATGCCGCGCGCGACGTGATCCGCGCCTTCTACATCCCGATCCTCGATTCGGTCGACCCGCGCACACTGGGCAAGGACGCCAAGACCTTGCTCCAGGAATTTTTGCAAAGTAAGAAAATTTCGCTGCCAACCTACAACGTGGTGGCGACCCATGGGGCTGCGCACAGCCAGGAATTCGAGATCGAATGCCTGGTGCCGAAGCTGGGCATCCAGGTCTATGGCCGCGGCGGCAGCCGGCGCGCCGGCGAACAGGCCGCCGCCAAGCTGGCACTGGAAGTGGCCGAGCAGGCGTTGCTGAAGACGCCGGCATCCGGCCGCAAGGCCAAGCCGCGCGCCGCCCAGCTCAAGCTGGCCGGCATCGCGACCATCCAGAGCGAGACCGGCGCCGAGCCTGACGGCGAGGCCGCAGCGCCCGCCAAGGCAGAGTCGAAGACCGAATCCAAGGCGGAAGCCAAGGCCGAAGCCAAAGCCCCCAAACAAACGCATCCAGAAACGAAGTCGGCATGAATACCTCCAGCAGCACCCCTGAAAATTTCCGCTGTGGCTACATCGCCATCGTCGGCCGCCCCAACGTCGGCAAATCGACCTTGATGAACGTGCTGATCGGCGCCAAGGTATCGATCACCTCGCGCAAGGCCCAGACCACGCGCCACCGCATCACCGGCATCCAGACTGTCGACGATGCGCAATTCATCTACGTCGACACGCCGGGCTTCCAGACCCGTCATTCGAACGCGCTGAACAAGACGCTCAACAAGACCGTCACCAACACGCTCATTTCGGCCGACGTGATCCTGTTCCTGGTCGAGGCGGGCACCTTCGGGCCGGCCGACCAGCAGGTGGTTGACCTGTTGCCGAAAGAAGTGCCGGTGATCCTGGTGATCAACAAGTCCGACCGCGTCAAGGACAAGGCCGCGCTGATGCCGTTCGCCCAGCAGATCGCCGCCAAGCACAATTTCACCGCGATCGTGCCGGTGTCGGCCAAGCTGCGCTTCCAGGTCGATGCGCTGCAGGCCGAGATCAAGAAATACCTGCCGGAAAACGCGCCGATCTTCGGGCCGGACGACATCACCGACCGCAGCGAAAAATTCCTCGCCGCCGAAATCGTGCGCGAAAAAGTCTTCCGCCTGGTCGGCGACGAGCTGCCCTACACCAGCACCGTGATCATCGAGCAGTTCGAGCAGGAGGGCGACCTGCGCCGCGTGTTCGCCGCCGTGCTGGTCGAACGCGACACCCACAAGTCCATGCTGATCGGTAACAAGGGTGCGCGCCTGAAAGAGATTTCGACGCAAGCCCGGCTCGACATGGAGAAACTGTTCGGCGGCCCGGTGTACCTGGAAATCTGGATCAAGGTCAAATCCGGCTGGGCCGATAACGAAGCCGGTTTGCGCGCCTACGGCTACGAATAAGGCGCCTTCACCGCCAGCGCATGCCTACCCTCGACGCCGACCTCGTCATCCAGCCGCCGGCGCCGAGCGCACCGGCGCCTAAGCGCAGCCGCGCATTGCCGCGCGACCGCATCGGCGGCCAGCCTTCGTTCGTGCTGCACAGCTACCCGTACAAAGAAACCAGCCTGATCGTCGACATGTTCACGCGCGACTTCGGGCGCATCGGCCTGGTCGCCAAGGGCGCCAAGCGGCCCCACTCGAAGCTGCGCGGCGTGCTGCAGACCTTCCAGCCCCTGTCCTCCTCGTGGAGCGGGCGCTCCGAATTGCGCACCTTGATCGACGCCGAATGGGTCGGTGGCATGCTGCCGCTGGAACGCACCGCGCTGCTATGCGGCTTCTACCTCAACGAGCTGCTGGTCAAGCTGCTGGCGCGCGACGACCCCCATCCCTTGTTGTTCGATCATTACGTTGCGACGCTCAACCAGCTGGCGCACAATGAACCTGCACAAATTGTCTTGAGAAAATTCGAACGGGCCTTACTTAAGGAGACTGGGGTGGCCGCGGACCTGAGCCGCTGCGCCGGTTCGCGCGACCCGGTCGAGCCCGGCGTGGAGTACGTAGTCGACCCGGAACGCGGGCCGCGCGTGGCGCGCGCCTCGGACAACTGGCCCGCGGTCGACGGCCAGACCTTGCTCGACATGGAAAACGACGACTACGCGAGCGCGCTGACCCAGGTGCAGAGCAAGCAGCTGATGCGTTTCCTGCTGGCGCACCAGCTGGGTGGCGCGCCCCTGAACACCCGCCAGATCCTGATCGACCTGCTGCAGTTATAACCTGACGACTTGCCTACCATGAGCTTCCTGCAACCATCCGGCCCGGTCATCGACCTGGGCGTCAATATCGACCACGTGGCGACCCTGCGCAATGCGCGCGGCACCGTCTATCCCGATCCGATCCGCGCGGCGCTGCTGGCCGAGCAGGCCGGCGCCGACGTGATCACGCTGCACCTGCGCGAAGACCGCCGCCACATCAAGGACGCCGACGTGATTGCGCTGCGCCCGCAGCTGGTCACGCGCATGAACCTGGAAGCGGCGGTGACGCAGGAGATGATCGACTTCGCCTGCAAGGTGGCGCCGCAGGACGTGTGCCTGGTGCCGGAGCGGCGCGAGGAAGTGACCACCGAGGGCGGCCTGGACGTCATCCGCTACTTCAAGGAAGTCCAGGCGGCGGTGCGCCAGCTGCAAGGCGAGGGCATCCGCGTGAGCCTGTTCATCGATCCGGACGAATTGCAGATCGCCGCCGCCGCCGAACTGGGCGCGCCGGTGATCGAGCTGCACACCGGCCGCTATGCTGAAGCGGAAGGCGCCGGCCTGGCGCATGAGCTCGAGCGCATCCGGCGCGGCGCCCGCTTCGGCGTGGAGCGCGGCCTGAAGGTCAATGCCGGCCATGGCCTGCACTACACCAATGTGCAGCCGATCGCCGCGCTGGAAGACATCGGCGAACTCAATATCGGCCACGCGATTGTCGCCCATGCGATCTTCGCCGGCTTCGAAAACGCCGTGCGCGAGATGAAGGCGATCATGGTCGCCGCGCGCCTTGGCGTCACCCTGGCCAGATCAAAATGATCTACGGCATCGGCACCGACATCGTCCAGATTTCGCGCGTCGCAGCGGCGCTGGGACGCAACGAGCGCTTCGCCGAAAAAATCCTCGGGCCGCAGGAGCTCGAGAAATTCCGCGCCCGCCGCGCCAGGAACGAAGTGCGCGGCCTGCGTTTCCTGGCCACCCGTTTTTCGGCCAAGGAGGCGTTCTCGAAAGCGATCGGGCTGGGCATGCGCATGCCAATGACCTGGCGCTCGGCGCAGATGCTCAACGCGCCCAGCGGCAAGCCGACGATCGTTTGCAGCGGTGCGCTGGAAGAATTCATGCGTCAAAATAAGCTCAGCGCGCAGGTGACCATCAGCGACGAGGCGGACTACGGTGTCGCCTTCGTGATCGTCACCCGGGACGCCTGAGCCACACAAGGTAATCCGAATGTCCGAAGCTCCACCCGCCGCACCCGCCGAGTCCCTGCCGGACCCGCGCGTCCAGGTGCTGGCCACCGTCGCCAAGCTGCCCAACCTGCCGGGCGTGTACCGCTATTTCGACAGCGCCGACGCGGTGCTGTACGTGGGGAAGGCGCGCGACCTCAAAAAACGCGTGTCGAGCTACTTCCAGAAGAACCTGGCCAGCCCGCGCATCGCGATGATGGTCGAGCGCATCGCGCGGCTCGAGACCACGGTCACGCACAGCGAGGCCGAAGCGCTGATCCTCGAAAACAACCTGATCAAGACGCTCAAGCCGCGCTTCAACATCCTGTTCCGCGACGATAAGTCGTACCCCTACCTGAAGATCACCGGCCAGGACGTGCCGCGCATGGCCTACTACCGCGGTGCGCTGGACAAGAAGAGCCAGTACTTCGGGCCGTTCCCGAGCGCGTGGGCGGTGAAGGAGTCGATGCAGATCCTGCAGAAGGTGTTCATGCTGCGCACCTGCGAGGACAGCGTCTATTCGAACCGCACGCGGCCCTGCCTGCTGCACCAGATCGGCCGCTGCAGCGCGCCGTGCGTGTCGGCGATCACGCGCGAAGACTACCGCGTCGACGTCGAGAACGCCGGCAAATTCCTGCGCGGGCGCCAGACCGAAGTGATGGCCGACCTCGAAGCGAAGATGCACGGTTTTGCCGAGCAGCTCAAGTTCGAGCAGGCCGCCGCGGTGCGCAACCAGATCCAGTCGCTCTCGAAGGTGCTGCACCAGCAAAGCATGGAGACCGCCGGCGACGCCGACGTCGACATCATCGCGGTGGTGGTGCAGGGCGGGCGCGCCTGCGTCAACCTGGCGATGGTGCGCGGCGGGCGCCACCTGGGCGATCGCGCCTACTTCCCGACCCAGGTGGCCGAAGCGATCGCCGAAGCGAGCATCGAAGTCGAAGTGCTGGCCGCGTTCATGGCGCAGCACTACAGCGAAAAATTCATCCCCGGTACGCTGATCCTGAATATCGATTTCGACCAGCCGGCGCTGATGGTGGCGCTGACCGAGCAGTGCGGCCACCGCATCAACCTGATTTTCCAGCCGCAGGAGCAGCGCCGCCAGTGGCTCGAGATGGCCCAGAAAGGCGCCGAGCTGTCGCTGGCGCGCCTGCTGTCGGAGCAGGGCTCGCAGCAGTCGCGTACGCGCGCGCTGGCCGACGCGCTCGCGCTCGAGATGGACGACCTGGACGCCCTGCGGGTCGAGTGTTTCGACATCAGCCACACGATGGGCGAAGCGACCCAGGCCTCGTGCGTGGTGTTCCATCACCACGCGATGCAGAACGGCGAGTACCGGCGCTTCAATATCAACGGCATCACGCCTGGCGACGATTACGCGGCGATGCGCCAGGTGCTGATGCGGCGCTACGAGAAGGTCGCCAACGGCGACGGCGTGATGCCCGACGTGGTGTTGATCGACGGCGGCAAGGGCCAGGTCGAAATGGCGCGCCAGGTGTTCGCCGAACTTGGCCTCGACATCAGCCTGATCGTCGGCGTGGCGAAGGGGGAAGGGCGCAAGGTCGGCCTCGAGACCCTGGTGTTCGTGGACGGCCGCGCGGCGCAGGAACTGGGCAAGGAATCGGCCGCGCTGATGCTCGTCGCGCTGATCCGCGACGAGGCGCACCGCTTCGCCATCACCGGCATGCGCGCCAAGCGCGCCAAGACGCGCCAGACCTCGCGGCTGGAAGAGATCGAGGGTATCGGCGCCAAGCGCCGCCAGCGCCTGCTGGCGCGCTTTGGCGGGCTGCGCGGCGTGGTCGATGCCAGCGTCGAAGACCTGATGTCGGTCGAAGGCATCTCGACCCAGCTCGCCGAAGAGATCTACAAGCAGCTGCATTGACGCGTGCGCGGCGCGGCGGCTGTCTTTACGTCGTAGCTAACTGGTCTAAATTGCAATAGCACGGTAGACTAGCGGCGCACCCATTTTTAACAGTAAACCAGTTCACGCGCCTATGCCTTTTAACATTCCGATTCTCCTGACCTGGTTACGCGTAGCACTCATCCCGCTCGTTGTCGGCGTCTACTACCTTCCGATCCATTGGCTGCCGCGCTCCGACCAGGACCTGGCCGCCACCCTCGTATTCATCATCGCCGCCGTCACCGACTGGTTCGACGGTTTCCTCGCGCGGCGCTGGAACCAGACCTCGGCGTTCGGCGCCTTCCTCGATCCGGTGGCCGACAAGCTGATGGTGGCCGGCGCGCTGCTGGTGCTGGTGCACCTGGACCGGGTCGACCACTTCATCGCCTTCATCATCATCGGCCGCGAGATCGCCATCTCGGCGCTGCGCGAGTGGATGGCGCAGATCGGCGCCTCGCGCTCGGTGGCGGTCAGTTCGCTCGGCAAGATCAAGACCGCCGCGCAAATGACGGCGATCCCGATGCTGCTGTTCCACGACTATCTGTTCGGCGTGATCGACACCCAGCTGATGGGCGAGGCATTCCTGTTCATCGCCGCGATCCTCACCGTCTGGTCGATGTTTTATTACATGCGCCGGGCCTGGCCGCTGATTAAAGAAAAGGCAGGCGCGCTGGATTGATAAATCGCTTTGCCAGCCGCCTTGACAAGCGATTCAGATCATCTATAATGCCTGCCTGTTGTGACGACGCGGGAGTAGCTCAGTTGGTAGAGCGCAACCTTGCCAAGGTTGAGGTCGAGAGTTCGAGACTCTTCTCCCGCTCCAGAAATTGGAGCAAATGTCGTAAGGTTATCCTTGGAAAAAAGCACCTTTTCTGCGATAATCGTTGTCTTGCAAATGCGGGAGTAGCTCAGTTGGTAGAGCGCAACCTTGCCAAGGTTGAGGTCGAGAGTTCGAGACTCTTCTCCCGCTCCAGTGTTTCACTGGGGTTTGCAGCAGTAGTACAGTAAGGCTCCAATGCGGGAGTAGCTCAGTTGGTAGAGCGCAACCTTGCCAAGGTTGAGGTCGAGAGTTCGAGACTCTTCTCCCGCTCCAGAATTCTACAAAGGGAAGCCTGGCTTCCCTTTTTGTTAGCAGCCCCGATAAGGCTGTGCAGCAAGAAAGTATTTCCTCAGGCGAGGTAGCAAAGAGGTTATGCAGCGGCCTGCAAAGCCGTTTAGACGGGTTCGATTCCCGTCCTCGCCTCCATAAAATCAAGGACTTAGCTTATTTTTGGCCGGTTCGAATAAGGTTAAACCTCCCGGCTAGGGAGGTTAACCTACCCTCCAAACGGCCAAACGGCCGTTGACAATGCGGTGAACCATACTACGATGGTTTCATCGCGTCGATCAAATATCTCCCTTCAGGTCCTTCCCAACTCAGCGTTAAGCACAAGCTTCTGCGAGGCGACTGCGATCAAAGCACGGGATGGGCGGCTCTTCCCGTTCTGGGATGGTGACGGGACGGTGCGCAATCCCGATCGCACGACGACCGATCTATCGCTGTTGTATCGCGCCGTGTTCGACGCGGCCGATGTCGAGGACTTCCACTTCCACGACCTTCGCCATGAGGCGACTTGTCGCCTGTACGAGAAGGCGACGCTATCGGATGTTCTGATCGCGAAGATCACGGGTCATCGCGACCTGCGGACGCTGAAACGGTATGCCAGCCTGCGGGGCAGCGACTTGGCGGTGCGGCTCTGGTGATCACCGTTCCTTGCCCGGAGCAGGTTTCAGCGCAAGTTCCGGAAGGAGTGGTGGTTGGCGCCGCCGCGCGCTCGCCTTTGATTGCACGATGACAGCGACCGGTGCCGGTGTCGTGTAGCGACTAGTCCCGGGCAACTCTACATTTACGGCTACCTCAATCGTATCCAATCGCGTCGGCGCCTCGAGCGAGAAGCGCAGCGCAACGTCGAGTTGATGTGGTTGGCGGGACGCCTGACGCCCAACTTCAAAACAAGCGTCAACTTCAGAAAAGTTGACGGCAAATCGATTCGCGCTGTGTGCCGGCAATTAATCGTTTTGTGTCAGCAGCTCGACTTGTTTTTCGGATGCTGTCGTCGCAATCGACGGCAGCAAATTCAAGGCCGTCAACAGCAGCGACCGCAATTTCACCGACGCCAAGCTCAAGCGCAGAATGGAAGAGATCGAATCGAATATGAGTCGCTATTTGACGGAACTCGACACCGCTGACAGGACGACCCGGCTACGGCCAAGCCGGAGCGCGTGCGGCTCGAAGAGAAAATTCTGGCGTGGAAATCACAGATGGCTACGCTCAAGGAAATCGATTGGTAGGATCGACGACGTGACATCCATCATGGATGATATCGTTGTCGATCCGCGACCAGGCGGCGGCATAGGGCGGTGCATCAGGCGATCTCCGACATTGACGAGGTAGCCCAGCAGAACGCTGCGCTAGCGGAGGAATCGGCCGTTTCCAGCGACGCCATGCGCGAACATGCGCTCACCTTGTCGCGGCAGGTAGCAACCTCCCAGCTTGGCGCCTAGCCGGCAACAGTCGCCCGGCAACCGGCAGAGGCCGCTCTGCTCCGTACCTCTCTTCAAGCCGCGCACGCTTGGATGTTGCCTTGACACCCTTTCTACTAGATGGTAGGCTGCGAACTGTAGTAACCCTCAACACGTAGCACGAAAAGGAGCAACACATGATCTTGTCGAAAAATGTATTAGCAGCCGGAATTGCCGTTTTGGCTACGGCATTCGCGGCGCCGTCGGTCGAAGCCGCGCCTGTCAACAACGTGATATTGGTGCACGGCGGCTTTGCCGACGGATCAGGCTGGAAAGGTGTGTATGAGCTTCTCGAGCGCAAGGGCTACAAGGTGACCATCGTCCAGGAACCGGAAACGAGCCTGGAGGAAGACGTCCAAGCGGTGCGCCGGGCCATTGCGATGCAGAATGGCCCGGTTGTCCTCGTCGGCCATAGCTACGGCGGCGAGCTAATCACCGAGGCCGGCACCGACCAGAACGTGCGCGCGCTGGTGTATGTGGCCGCGGCCGTTCCCGATGTCGGCGAAAGCCTGGCTGACCTGTTCAAGCGCATCCCGTCCCCCAGCGGGGACGCCATGAGGACGACACCCGACGCATTCCTGTACCTTGATCCCGCGCGATTCCGTGGCGCCTTCGCGGCAGATCTCCCGCCGAAGGAAGCCGACTTCATGGCCCACTCACAGGTGCTGACTGCGTTGCAGGTGTTGACAACGCCGGTCAAGGCGGCCGCGTGGAAGACAAAGCCGAGCTACGGCATCATCGCAGGCGCCGACCGCGCTATCAGCCCGGACCTCGAGCGCTTCATGTACGAACGGGCCGGCGCGAAGACCACGCTGATCCCGCAGGCCAGCCATGCGGTCTACATTTCGCATCCGGAAAAGGTTGTTGCCGTGATCGAGGAAGCATCCAATCGCTGATCGCAGGATCGGCATCGATGCGGCATTCCACCTGCTCTTTAGGCGAATGCCGCGCCGAGAACTCACGCATTTCGATTAACGTGGGGAGATTCCCTCCCCATCGCAGATATTGGGTGTTCCGCCCACGGCGGTTTCTCGCCGAAATCCGTTGGCGCGTAATCAAGCGGTCGTCCGCAAGCTCGCGCAGGTGCTGGGCCAGCATCTTTCTGGGAGACATCAGGCAAGTCCCTCTTCTGCGGCAGGATACTCAACGACGGATAGGCGAGCGGCCTGAACATTATCGACTGCTTCCGCCGTTCCTATCGGGGGCGAGCGGCAAGCTGGGTTGCAAACACCATGTTCTTGCGGATCAGGGCGGTCTGCCATTAGTAGCACGGATCTCTGGAGCGCAAGTGCACGATTCCCGGCTCCTCATACCGCTCATGGACGCAATTGCCTGCCGTTTTAGGGTTGCTAGGTCGAGCTCGCAAACGCCCTGTGAAAGTGCATGCGGATCGCGCTTACGCGTCACGGGCACATCGCGCTTGGCTGCGCCGGCAAGGTATCACTGCACGCTCGCGACAGTCGCCAATGCAATCGATGCGGAACAACTTTTGTTCAGCGACCGCGTTGCGACGTTCGCCTGGAACGGCTACAGGCATCTGGAGCTCTATTACGGTGTCAGCGGCTCGGGCCGCATTTTGCACACGATCAATCCGCGCCTGCATCCGGAACAGTTGAGCTGGAACCGTCAATCACGCCGAAGACAGGTGCTACCAGGCAATAGGTAAAAAACTGGCGGCCACGCTGCCGGACAGGCTATGTGCAGACAAGGCAAGCAGCGCCGCACTAAGTTATCGTCTTTTGCATCGTTGCCAGAATGCGCTCGAAGAACCGTTCGCCGATCAGGCGGTCAGTGGCCACGTCTGGATGGAGCTCGTCGGGCAGGGGAGCTGGAGCTTGTCGTCCGGGCCATACAGACTGGAACCGTCCAGGTAACAAAGGTTAGCGGCGCGTTCGCGCCGCTGTCAGACAATCGCGCGCAACTGCGCGCGGATCACCTCCAGCGTCAACTGGCCTTGTCCGATGGCCTGCGCACTCCCGGCTGACTGGAACCGCAGGCGGCCTTCGGCGCAAGTTGCGCATCCTCACACTGCGCGCGTGCCCGCGCGGGCAAACGGTGCGGCAACAACCCGCCTGGCGTCTGTTCGATTCGACCGCGCCGCGGATGAAATGCCCCGTGAGCGCGGTACGGATGGGAAAGAGGGACGTATGCATGTTAAGTGGGCAGTGATGCCGCTGGTGATGGCCAGTCCCGCGCCGGATTCAGGCGCCCTTGCGGCGCATTGCCACGACGCTGAGCGACAGCGCCGACACCAGAAAGTAGAATCCGCCGAAACCGGCGTAGCCGGCTACCGTGGCGATCGACGGCACGGCGCTAGCCTGCGCCTGGAAGATAAACACGCCGCCTGCAAGCGCGGACTGTGCGCCGCTTAGGATCATCGCCCATTGTGCGCCGTATTCCTTCCAGCGGCACAGCGCAGTGCCAAGCTGGAGCAAGCCGGACAGGATGGCCCAGGCACCGAATACACCCAGGACACGGTTCATGTCGGGCAGCGTGATGGCGAGCGCGGCTGCGACTGCCAGGCTGACGGCAGCGTTCACGGCCTGAGTCCGGTTTCTGGCGAAACCACCGCTACGCCGGCCGTCGGCCAGGTTGGCAAGCGCGTCCCAGATGGGATAGCCGACAAGCATGACGGCAGCGATCGACTGTGAGGTTTTTGCCACGGTCAGGGCCGCGACGAGCCAGGCGATCGAGAATGCTGCCCTGGCAAAATAATACTTCTTCAGCCATTGCTCCTGGGCCCTGTGATTCGACATGCTTTGTGAGTGATTCATTGTGTGTTCCTTTTTGGTTGATTTAAATACCCGCGTACCATTCATAGCCGCGGTCTTCCCAATAGCCGCCGTTGCCGCCCCACAGACCTTGCAGGCTGTCGACCAGCTCGATACGCATGAGATATTTGGCCTGCTTATAGCCGAGCTGGCGCTCGACGCGCAGGCGCAGCGGTGGACCGTGGCCGACGCTTAGGTCCTTGCCGTTCATCCCATAGGCAAGGATGGTCTGCGGATGGAAGGCGTCCACCAGGTCGATGCTCTCGTAGTAGCGTCCACTGCCGTCGAGCGTCGTTTCGAGTTCGTCGGCGCAGTGAAACACCGCGTAGCGCGCGGTCGGCAGAATCCCGACCGCACGCAACACCTCGGCCAGGGGGACGCCAGTCCATTTGCCGATCGCGCTCCAGCCCTCCACGCAATCGTGGCGGGTGATCTGGGTGCGGGCCTGCATCATCTTGAGGGCGGCGAGCGAAAACGCTTTCGGATGCACGACCAGGCCGTCCACCTGCAGGCGCCAGTCGGCAAAGCGATTGTCGAGCAGCGCGGCATACGCTTCACTGTCCGGCTTACTGGTGCCGTTGACGCGGAACGATGGCGAAATATCGGCCTCGGAAAATTCCCGCGCCAGCGCACCGCGCCCCTGCAGCAGCCGCTGGGCCCGCAACGTCAAGGTCTCGACCGAGCGCAGCACCTGGCCGGCCCCGGTGTCGGGCGTCACTCCGTCGCATCCACCCAAGGCCAGGGTGGCTGCCCCCAGTGCACCGCCCAACAGAAAGCGGCGGCGGGTAAAGTGATTGCTGCTCATGGTCTCGGTTCACTTTCTTCAATGGCATAGCGTCCCGTGATCATCGAACGCAAGTTGTTCCACACGCCTGACAGCAACACCATGGCGAGATGGACCAGGACGAAGAGGACCATGAGGGAAGCAGTAATAAAATGGATGGTGCGGGCCGATTGACGCCCGCCAAACAAATCGAGTAACGGTGGGAAGGCGGCGTCGAACCCGGGTGACATGGTCAGTCCCGTCAGCAGCATCGTTGGCAGCAGGATGGCTACGACAGCGAGGTAGCTGAACTTTTGCAAGGGGTTGTAGTGCCGGGCCGCTTCGCCCTTTGGAAAGCGCAGTCGCGCATGATCGATGATCTCGTGCCATAGATGGCGTGGTGCCAGTTCGCTGCGCTTGAGCAGCAGGTCCCGCCGCAAATGACCGCTCAGGAAACCGTATGCCAGATAAATACTGCCATTGACGACGAAACACCAGGCAAAGAAGAAGTGCCAGCGCCGCCCCGCGGCAAGGTCCTGAAAAGAGGGCAGGGTGAGCCAGGAGGGAAAAGCGCGTGCGGTGGGTTTGCCTTCAAACCGGGACACGCCCAGCACCCCTGTCGTCGCAACCGTGACTCCGCCGGCACGCACGAAGCCATGCAGGCGCCCGCCGTCCTTCGAATCGGCGATGGACAACAGGGCCCGGTCACCGTCGGCGCCGTATTGTCCCCAATACAGACTGGGCCAGGCATTGAATATCTGCAAGCCGCTCAGTAGCAGGGCGCCCAGACAAATGGCATTGAGCCAGTGCGTCACGCGCGTCACAGCGGCATGCCGCGGTACCAGGACGGTGCGGGTCGGCAGCGCTTTTACACTAGCTGTTTTCAGTACATTCATGGCAGTTCCTGAAAGGTTGGCGCCAGCCGCAGTCTCGCGATGCGGCCGGCGCGTTCGAGGCTTACATCGGCGGCACAATTCCTTGCGTACCGACGACCACCTGCTGCGCCATCAGTGCGCCCTTGGCATCTTTCGACGCCACGATGAACACCTTGGCGCCGGCGACCAGGTCGGCCTTGCTTGCGGCTGCGAAAGTCACTACCGGCGTGCCGTCAGGAATGGCGATCTTCTTTTCCTTGCCGTGATACGTGACCGTCACAGTGTGGCCATCGACGCCCTTGACGGCGTTGGCGACGGTGGCGTTGGTCATGCTGCTGTTGGGCTTGAGATCCCAGCCAAAGCTGCCTTCGCCGGTACCTTTCATCGCCGGAGGAAAGATCAGCACTTCGAGGGCGCCGTCGCCGCCATCGGCCTTCGGCAGGGAAGCGATGCCGACGTAGTCGCCCGATTTGATGTCGGCGATTGCGGCACGACCGATACCGGCGATCTTGGCGGTGTCAGTCATGGCGATGTCAACGGTCTTGCCCTCGCGGGTCTTGACTTTCAGCACGCTGGCGCTGGAACTGACGACGCTGCCGCGGACATTGACACGCTCGGCAGCCTGTTCCTGGGCCTGGGCCGTGGCGGGGATGGCTAATACAGCGGCGGCGGATAGGCCAAGGGTCGAGGCGGCAAGCAGGGCGCTGGCTAGGGAGCGGGAAACGATTTTTTTCATATTTGACCTATTAGTTGGTAGATTTTGGCGCGTGGATAGTGCGATCTTGCGACAGCGCGCCGAAAAGCTGTCGAGATTTTCTAAAACTGGTGTTCGATCATGTGGCCGGCGCACTTGATGGAGGGCGCAACGGGAAAGGATAATTTGGGGACGGATAGGCGCGCAATTTGCGGGTCCATAATGCTGCCAAACATACTGGCGTCGCCGTAAGCACGTGCCGACAGCATCGCACCATGGACCGTCGCCATGAATGCCTGCGCCTCGATAGAGCAGGGATGAACCAGCTCGATGTCGCCTTGCCGGGCGCCGCGCTCGAGCACCGAGGCGAGCCACCCCGACAGGAAGCGGAAATGCGCGCGGACTGCATCCGCAATTTCTTTCGGCAGGATCGCCAGTTCGCCCGCCAGCAAAGCACAAAGACAAAAGGGCGCCCTGGCGTCTTCGATGCAGCGCTTCCAGTACTGGACATACGCACGCAACTGCTCGCGCGGATCGGGCAGACCGCGTTCGAGGCGCCGGATACCTGCCTCGGCCTCCTTGCTATAACGGGCAATCAGTGCCTTCACCAGGTCGACCTTGCTGGGGAAATAGCGATGGATGCTCGCCTTGCGGATGCCCACCACGTCAGCGATAACGGCATAGCTGAAACCGTTGTAGCCGCCATCGGCGATCAAACAACGCGCGCAAGCAATGATGTCCTCGGAAGTGGTTGATAACGTTTTCATGCTACTGATTCTACCTACTAGTTGGTCAACTGCATAGCCATTTTTACTGTTAATGACACCGCGTCGTTAGCTTTGCTATCAAAATTTCGTGGCGCCCGCCTGGAATGCGGGGCGTGGAAGAACTTCGCGGGCTAACTGGCGGCGCGAAAAGTTCCAACGCCATGCGCATAGACGTTGCCGGCCAAGTCAACGATTTTCGCTTCTGTGACAAATTGCTTTCTACCGGCATGCAGGATATTCGCCTCCGCACGCAGCCGTTCTATGTCGCCGGTGACAGCACGCAGATACGTGATATTCAGGTTTGTCGTAGCAAACCGGACACCGACGTCGAGTTGCGTTTGGACTGCCAAACCCATTGCCGCATCGAGCAAGGTGGCTATATATCCTCCATGCACCGCGCCATGGGGATTATGGTGGTCTTGCGTGGGCGTCCCTTCCACTACGACCTTGCCAATCTCTGCACTAATGCCGCGCAGCCCCAAAGTCTCGCCGATTCCCCGTCCAAATCCTCCCATGGAAAATATAGTCTGCAATAGCTCCAGGGATGTCCGCGTTTCAATTTCCTTCGATGCCGTCATTCATACTCCTGATTAGTTCCTTCCCGGGGCAGGAGAAAAAGTCACTGCCGCGGTAAGGAAGCTTGCTGCTGTTCGCCACACCATGCTTGTTTAGCTGGAAGTAAAGGATAGCGGGATGGGGCAAGACGATCTATACTGTCGCGTCCAAGAAACCGGCTCGATCGTCTCAACCATGGATCCCTTATCTCAAGTTTTTTCATTATTGGACGTCCGCTCCGCGCGCTGCACACGCTTCGAAGCGAGCGGCAGCTGGTCTTTTCGCTTTCCCGCCGCAGGAGCGATCAGGTTCGGTGCTGTGATTCGGGGCGCATGCTGGATCGATTTTGGCGACGGTCAACGTCATCAGCTGAGCACCGGGGACTCATTTCTGTTTGCTAACGCGCCGGACTATGTGATCGGGAATGATGTGAATGCTGTCCCTGAGGATGGGATGGCGACGTTCGACTGGGGCAATTCTGACGTCGGTCGCTATTTGGGGGACGACACGGTTCTCGTTGCGGGCAACTTCATTTTTGAATCTTCCGACGCCGAGTTGCTGCTCGATGCGCTCCCACGCTTCCTGCGCATACCGGGACAGCATCCCTCGGCGGCCGTCATCAGCAACACGCTTCAACTCATCATCCCGGAGATCATGGGTTCCCAGATGGGCGCGGCGATCCTCACGGACCGCCTGGTCGATGTGTTGCTCATCCTGGTATTACGTGCGGCGTTGGAGCAGGACCGGGATAAGGATTTCGGCTGGATCGGGGCCCTGACCGATCCGCGCATCGGCAAAGCTCTTGCATTAATGCATCGCAATGCGGCCCATCCATGGAACCTGGAGATGCTGTGCTCCGCAGTTGCCATGTCGCGCTCCGCATTCTGCAAACGGTTCAGTTCGCTCGTCGGCCTCGCACCGCTCGACTATCTGCTTCGATGGCGAATGCGAATTGCACGCGACCAATTGCGCCGTGGGGCGACAGTGGCGGCCGCCGCTCTGCATGTGGGTTACGCGTCCGAGAGTGGTTTTCGACATGCGTTCAAGCGCTTGTACGACGAGTCGCCGAAACGCGAGTGGAAAAAATCGCGCAAGCATTTGTAGTCCGACGGACAGGATTTATGGCGCAGTAAAAGTGCAAACTCTTGCAGTGCGCCTCGAGCTGCAGGGAATGTTCAGGCAGGGTGCCTATCGATGCTTCACCGATATGCTTTCGAGCTGCGCATTCATGATGATGCCAAAAATGCTGGTATCGCTGTTTTGCGGGCCGCCAGCGCCCGCTGAACCAGGCAGAAGGCAAGCAGCAAGGCGCCAATGACGATTTTGGTCCACCACGCACTGAGTGCCATCGAATGCGATCAGCGTCTGGATCGCGCCGAGTACCAACACGCCCGACAGCGCGCCGGCGACATAGCCGTACCCTCCGGCCAGCAGCGTGCCGCCGATGACTACCGCGGCGATCGCGTCGAGTTCTGCCCCCTGAGCGTGCAGCGCATATCCAGACAGCATATAGAAAGCGAACATACAATTAGCAGGTACGACTTGCCGGTGCCGTTCTGGCCCATCAGAGTATGCACTTCGCCGGCGTACAGCCGCAGGCCGGCATCGGCAAACGCCTTCACTCCTGGGAACGCTTTGTGGATGCCCTTCAGTTCGAGCACCGGTGACGCTTGAACGTAGGTCATGGCCCGGGTCAGTATTTGCGGCTGGCCATTTCCTTGGCCGCCACTTCGGCCGGGAATACGCCTTCTGCGACGGCGAGGCGCTTCGCTACGCCAGTGGCTGCGCCATCGACATTTTGTCGACCCAGGCGGCATCTTCCTCGTTTACGTTGAAGATTGCGGCGGGGATCGCAGGGATCATGCCGCCGCTGCGACTCGCTTGATTTAGAAAAGCCAAGGCTGTCTCCGCCCCGGTGATGTCCAGCAGCGACTGCCCGTCAGCCGGTGC
Organism: Pseudomonadota bacterium; assembly: GCA_046728335.1. Taxonomy (GTDB): domain Bacteria; phylum Pseudomonadota; class Gammaproteobacteria; order Burkholderiales; family Burkholderiaceae_D; genus JAFCUW01. Next base: position 19,791 of record JBKPEJ010000054.1, read on the forward strand.
ATATGCGTCGATATAGACGAGCTACGAACGCGCTCGCTGATTTCGGCAGCTACGCCGGTGATGACCATTCCTCCATACGAATGGCCGCACAGAATGGCATCGGTAATATCCTCATGCTGGAAGACACTCACGATGCCCTGGATATGCGTATCTAGATTGATCGCATGATGCGCCAGATGGGAGCGCTCCCCAAGCCCAGTCAGCGTTCGCGTGTAGATCTCATGTCCTGCTTCGCGAAGCAATGAGCGCCGAGAAGAACGCGCCGCGCTGGATCAAACAACTGAAATCGATCGGGAAGTGGTCCGACGCAGTGCCGGCGTCCAGCAGATGCGAGCCGGATATGCACGCACCTTTAGCCATTAGCATTCACGGTAACGACATGACTCAAGGTGTGGGAATCAAGGTGCGGGAATCAAGGTCGATGAGATAGTCGCCGCGCCAGCCTTATAGATGTAAGTCGCATCGGTGGACGTCATATATCCGCGGGTGACCAGCGAATCGGCTGCGGCGCCGAAACGCGCCTGGTAATCGGCCCGTCCTTTGTATAGATTGGCCAGGGTTGTGCGCGGATCTGTTGCCGAACGCGTCGCCGGACTGATGGCAAACGGGATCGCCGATCCAGTGAATGAGCATATTTCACCAACCGCATGCCCTGTACCACGAAGATTCCAGCCCATGTAGGTTCCCAGCGGAACGGCCAGTTCCGGCATCAGGATGCCCGCGACTTCGTTTCCATTGCTGTCGACTTTGGGTTCAAGGACTGTGTATTGTTTCGCAAGGTCACCCACTGGCACGGCCGCGCTGTAGTCCGTGACGAACAACTGATTGGTCAGCCCTTGATAGTTCAGGCTCAACGCCGTAGAGGTCGCTGCAGCGCCGTTCGGCACGCTCACGTTGGACAAGTCGGGAAAACCGATCGAGGTACGATCCGAGACGACAAGCGTGCCCGCCGCTACCGTCGGATATTGCGATGCCGGCGGCTCCACGTCCTTGACGACCCAGGCGTCGAGCGCAGGGATCAACGCCCGTACCACGGCGCTTTGCGTGATGGGGCTCGCCGCGAACTGACACATGCTCCCCGAAGCGGGCTGCGTCACGATGCCGGTCGTCACACCGGCTCCCCCGCCATGCTGGGTTCCTGATACAAGGTAGTAGCGCACATTGGACGGCAATGCAATGTCATGCCCGGCACCGTCTGTGACCACCAGCGCAGCGCGCCCAGCCCACCACTCGTAACTTCCGTCGAGCTGCATGATCTTCGGGCAGGTCGATGTCGCCAAGCAGTTCTTCATCAAACCGTCGGAGACTCCTGTAAGAGGATCGGTGATGACGCCATAGGTGAAGGGGAACTGATCGCCTGGCATCCAATGGTCTTCATGTTGCTTGGACCAGCGCCCGGCCTGTGCGAAGCGCGCATTCACCCAGGTGCGACGGCTGGCGGGAATCAGCGGTAACATGCCGTCGAAGACTTTCTTGCCTGCCACATCCTTGTTGAAGCCCTGATACAGGAAGTCGCGCAGGAACCGCCCCGACTGTGATAAACCCTCGCCCAATGCGACATCGAAGTTCGTCGTCGGATTGGCGGCACAGCCCGTACCGGCGGCACAGATGGCTGTCTTGAGGTCGGCTACTGGATTGGCATTGCCTTTGGCGTCGACACTTTCGTTCTTCAAAAAAGTTACCAGATCGCGCACCGCGGCGAAGCCGATGCCCATGACCGTAGAATTCTTCGCTCGATAGACGAAGCTGTAGATGGTGCCCTGGTCTGGCGGGACTGACGAGAATCGTCGTACCGCCAGCGAAGTCGGGAACGAATTCCTCACGGCTGAGCCCGGTGATTGACGTGCCGTCAGCATTCTTTGCCGTCGGAAACGACGTACCGATGGCATTTAGCGCGCCGGCACTGGTCTGCGCAACGTCACCCTGCCATCCGCTCCACACGACGGTGTACCCGGCACGCAGCAGCGACGGAAACGTCGAGCCGGGCGCTGCGCCGGTCGTCAGAGTTCCCCCGCCGATCAATAGAAACTGGCCGATCTTGCTGCCTCGATTGACCACGTCGTAGAACAATACCCGTCGTGCCGTAGCAGCGCTCTTGGGACGGAGGATCACCACGTCGGTCGTGTACTCGACGTAGCCGTCCGAGCCGACAGGCGCGTGCGACAGATCGACGATGGCGGCATTGTCGACGGCGCCCGGGAGTAACTTGCCATGAACGATGCCGGTGATGACTGTGTACGGGCCCGCCGTACCCGCAGGCGTCGCTCCACCGTAGGCATCGACGCTGGACACGACTTCGAATCGGTCAACAAACCCCGCGCCCTGGGCCTTGGAGGATGGCGAAGTTCTGTTGTGCCCACACGCGCTCACTAGCGCGACGGCGGAAAAGATGATCAGTTTCTTCAATTGGTCTCCTTTTGCACTGATCAATCCTCACTCGCCGGGCAAATACCGCGTCAACGGCCTGATGGTGAATATGCCGCGGTTCCAGCAGGCGTTTTCGTGTAAACCCGGCCAAGCCATGGTCAGCGAGAAGCGCTGCCGCGTGTGGTGACGGTGGCCGGCTTGTTAAACTGCGAATCGCGCTGCAGCATGCGGTTGATGGTCTGCTCGCCGTGCCGCAGGCTGGCGTCGGAGTCGGCGCCGTAGACTATCGCCGACGCCAGCGCCTCGCCCATCATCCGGTTGACGATGGCCTGGCGCGCCACTTGGATCGGCAGCGCGCCGCCCACTTGCGCCACCGCCGCGATATCGCTGCGGAAGGGCAGCTTGCCGAACGCCGGCGTGTCGATCACGCTGCGCCGCGTCGGCAGCTGGCCGGTGCGCGCCCAGGCGCCGCCTTCGTCATATAAAAACTTCAGGAAGCTCAGTGCCGCATGGCGCGTGGCCGCGTCGGCGGTGCCGCCCTTCAGCAACACCATCACGTGGTTGTCGGCCCACATCGCTGCCTGCCCGTACAAGGTGGGGAAGGGCAGCGTCGCATAGCCTTGTTCCGTCGCCGCGCCGGCTTGCCGGGACTGGCGCAGCAGGTCGCCGATGATCCAGGTGCCATTGACCATGACGCCGCCTTCGCCACCGGCGAACGCCTGCAGCGCCGCGCCGTAATCGTTGCCGCGCGTCGTCAGGCCTTCCTCGTACAAGGTCTTCAGCAGCGCCACCGCCTCGCGCACCGGTGCGCTGTGCAGGTCGATGTGATACGGGTCCTGCGGGAACAGGGTGCCGCCCTGCTGCGCCACCAGCGACATCAGCGTGCGCGGGAAGAAAGCCGGATCGTTGGACGTCAGCCAGATGAAATACGGCTTGCCGGTTGCCGCCTTGAAACGCCGCGCCTGCGCCAGCAATTCGGCCGCGCTGCGCGGCAGCAGCGGCTGGCCGGCCTTGCTCACCAGCCCGGCCTTGCGCATCAGGTTCAGGTTGAAATGCCACAGCCACGAATGCGTGTCGAACGGCAGCGCATAGTGGCGGCCGTCGACCGTCACAGCGCGGTTGGCCTGCGGCGTGAAGTCGGCCGGATCGATACCGCCCGCCTGGAACTCGGCGTCCAGAGGCGCCACCAGGCCGCGCTTGACGAAGTCGTTTAGCACGGAGCTGTGCATGATGGCCACCGCGGGCACATCGTGGCCGATGATGCGCGCGCCCAGCTGGCTGTAGTAGGACGCGTGCTCCACCACCTGCGGCCGCACGACGATGCGGCCACGGTTGTCGGCGTTGAACTTGTTGACCAGCGCCGTGATGATGCCGCATTCGCCGGTGGCCAGTTCGGGATGGACGTCGGTGCCATAGTCGGCGTCACAGGAACCGAAGAAGCGCGCGAACGCCACCTCGGTGACGGGGCCTTGAGGCCGCGCCAGCGCCGATGCTTGCGCAGGCGCCGGTATAGTCGCCTTCGTTGTCGCCGATATGACCGGCGCCGCGCCGGTGGCCAGCAGCGCCAGCGCCAGCGCGGCCCCGGCCTTGATATGCCGGCGGCGCAGGTTGAAACTGAACTTGTATGCCATGCTTATCGCACCTTTGTGCCGGCAACCGCGGCGACGATATATTTCTGGAAGAAGGAATACAGCAGCAGTACCGGAACCGCCGCAAACACCGCCTGCGCCATCAAGAAGCCCAGGCCCTCGGACTGCGCAAAGTTGGACTGCGTCGAAGCCAGGCCCAGGGTCAGCGTGTAGTGGTCGGACCTGGTCGCCGAGATCAGCGGCCACAGATAGTCGTTCCACGCGCCGAGGAAGGTGACGATTCCGAGCGTGGCTTGCGCCGGCAGCGACAACGGCAGGATCACGCGCGTGAAGATGGTCCAGCGTGAGGCGTTGTCGAGCAGCGCAGCTTCCTCCAGGTCTTGCGGGATGGCCTTGAAATACTGGGTCATCAGGAATACGCCGAACGGCGCCGCCAATCCCGGCAAAATCAGGCCGGGATAGGTATTGTGCAGCCCCCAGTCGGCGAACATGTGGTGCAGCGGGATCACCACCGCCGTCTGCGGCACCGCCAGTCCCGCCAGTACCGCCCGGTACAGCCAGGTCTTGCCGGGAAACTCGGTGCGGGCGAAGCCGTAGCCGGCCAGCGATGATAGCAGCAGCACCAGTAAGGTCTGGCCGAACGCCACCACGCAGGAGTTGGCGATCCAGCGGAACACCAGCGAGGTGCCGAGGATGTCGCTGTAGTTCTTCAGCGTGTAGGGCGGCGCGAACAGGATGTCGGTGCGCTGCGCCAGCAGCGCGTTGGGCTTGAACGACAGCGCCAGCACCCACAGCAGCGGCGCCACCCAGGCAATCGCGGCCAGTACCGTGGCGATCAGGATCAGGCGTTCGCCGGCGCTTTTATTTCGCCCCTGGCCGCGCCAGTAATGGATTAATTTTTTCATGCCAGGACCTTTCGTTCGCGCCGTTTCAGCCAGTTTTGCAGCGATATCCCGGCTAGCATCAGCGCGAATAGCGCCTGCGCCGCCGCGGCTGCGTAGCCCAGCTGCCATTGTTCGAACATGGCTTCAAAGATGAACATCACCAGCGTGCGCGAACTGTTGTTCGGGCCACCCTGGGTCAGCAGTTGCACCTGGCCGAACACCTGCAGTTGTGCGATCAGCTGCGTCACCGCGACCAGGATCACCGTGTGGCGGATCGCCGGCAGCGTGATGTGGCGGAAGCAGCGCCAGCGGCTGGTGTTGTCCAGCGTCGCCGCCTCGTAGACGTCCTGCGGGATCTGCTGCAGCGACGCCAGGAACAGCATCATCGGCATGCCGATGCCCCACCATAGCGTGGCCAGCGCCACCGCAGGCAGTGCCAGCCAGGCGTTGTCCAGCGGCGCGATCGAGGCCAGGCCGGCGCCGTGCATCAGGTTGGCCAGCATGCCGCGATCGGGCATCAGCACCAGGCGCCAGATCAGCGTGACGATGGTCACCGACAGCACTGAGGCGCCGAAGAAAATGCCGCGCAAGATGGCGGTGGCGCGGCCGGGGCGGTTCAAGGCCAGCGCCAGCGCCAGTCCCGTGACGACCATGGCCGGCACGCACAGCGCGGCGAACAGCAGCGTGTTGCGGGCCGCGCGCGCAAACATCTCGTCTTGCAGCAGGTCGATAAAATTGGTCAGCCAGACCAGCCGGCCCAAGTTGGACAGCAGGTCGATCGCGTGCAGGCTGAGCCACAAGCCGCTAAGCAAAGGCCACGCCAGCAGCACCGCATAGCAGGCCAGGAAGGGTGCGACAAACAGCAGGCCGGTCCATTCCGCGCGGGCGCGCGCGCGCCGGACTTCAACGGGGAGGGCGCGCATCATGATGGATGGTGGGCCTGGCCCGCCGCGTCGAACAGATGGGCGCGCGCCAGATCGATATGCAGCCGCACCGTGGCGCCGGTGGCGGGCTCGCGGTTGCGCGGCGCGTCGGCCACCACCAGCATCCCGTCGGCCAGCAGCACGTGCAGCAGGGTGCGGTCGCCGAGGCGTTCGATGACTTCGACGACGCCGCGCAACTGGCCGTGCTCGGACGGCGTCAACGCGTCGGGCCGCACGCCCAGCGTCAGCGCGCCGGCGCCAATATCGGCTGCGGCGGCAACGGCGGTGCACAGCACGGCGCCGTCGTTCAGGCGCACCGCGCAGTGGCCATCCCGGTCGGGCGCCCTTTGCACCGGCAGGAAGTTCATCGCCGGGCTGCCGACAAAGCCGGCCACGAAACGCGTAGCGGGGCGGTCGTACAATTCCATTGGCGCCGCGAACTGCTCGATTCGGCCCTGGTGCATCACCGCGATGCGGTTGGCCAGCGTCATCGCCTCGACCTGGTCGTGGGTGACGAACAGCATCGTAGCGGCCAACCGCTTGTGCAGCCGCGCCAGTTCCAGCCGGGTGCGGGTGCGCAGCGCGGCGTCCAGGTTGGACAGCGGTTCATCGAACAGGAAGGCCAGCGGTTCCTTGACCACCGCGCGGCCGATTGCCACGCGCTGGCGTTGGCCGCCGGATAGCTGCACCGGCTTGCGGTCCAGCAGCGTATCGAGCTCCAGCATCTGCGAGGCTTGCGCCACGCGGCGGGCGATCTCCTCCTCCTTCATGCGCACATTGCGCAGGCCGAAAGCCATGTTGTCGCGCACCGTCATGTGCGGATACAGCGCGTACTGCTGGAACACCATCGCCACGCCGCGCTGGCCGGGCGACAGGCTGGTGACGTCGCGTCCGCCGATCGTGATGCGGCCGGACGACACCGGGTCCAGCCCGGCCAGCATGCGCAGCAGGGTCGACTTGCCGCAGCCGGAAGGGCCCAGCAGCGCGATGAACTCGCCGGCGGCGATCGACAGCGAAAAGTCCGGGATCACCGTCACGTCGCCATAGCGCTTGCTGACGCCCGTCCATTCGATGCCTCCCAGTCCAGGCTCGCGGTTCATGGCGCGCTGACGTGCTGGCGCAGCAGCTCGGCCTCGTGTTCGCGGTAGGGCGTGCCGTCGATGTGCAGCACGTCGTGGAACCAGACCGGCGGCGGCGCGAAGGTATAGGGATTTTTCCACGAGTCCCACGGCATATTGGTCTGGCTCTTGCCGCAAACGAAGCCCCAGTTGAGCATGCCGATGTGTTCCGCGCGGGCGATCGACAGCACGGCGTCGAAGGTCGAGCCCATGCCGCGCGCCATGTACTCGGTGCAGACCAGGGGCCGGCCGTAGCTTTGCAGCTCGCGCACGCGCTTGAGGAATGTCTCTGGCCAGCTGTAATCGTGGAAGCTGACGATGTCCGACAGCGCCAGTTGGGCCTTTTGCACGGCGTTCAGCGCGGTCGAGCCGGGGTTCCAGTCCTTGCCCAGCCAGATGCCGCTGGTCAGCGGCTGGCCGGGCGCGCATGCCTGGGCCCAGCCGAACACTTGCGGCAGCAGCCTCGCCACCAGTTCGATCTTGTCCTGCGCTTCAAACTGCTGGTAATAGCCCATGCCGCCGCCCTGGTTGTCCGGTTCGTTCCACAAGTCCCAGCACCACACACGCTCGTCGGCTCCGAAGCTGCGCACGATGTCCTCCACGTAGGCGCGCAGCGCCGGGTAGCTGGCGCTGTCGGCCAGTTGCGCCGCGCCCGGGCTCTGCACCCAGCCCGAGTTGTGAATGCCGGGCATCGGCGCGCGCTGCGTGCCCAGCGCCGGGCGCGGGTCCCAGCACGAATCGAATAGTACCAGCATGGTCTTGATGCCATGCCGCGCGGCGATGCCGAGATAAACGTCGATGCGTTCCTTGAAGCCTTGCGCATCGCGCGCCCACAGCAGGTCGTGCAGGAAGACGCGCATGGTGTTCATGCCCAGGCCGGCGGCCCAGCCCAGTTCCAGGTCGATGCGTTCGGTGTCGAAGCTGTCGGCCTGCCACATTTCAAGCTGATTGATGGCGCTGGCCGGGATGAAGTTGGCGCCCAGGATGCGCGGCTGGCCGGCATACCACGCGCGGGCGCGTTCGGCGCTCCAGGTCGGCGTGGTGGGGACGTGGGCCATGGCGGATACTGCGGATGTGGCGGTGGATAAAGTCATCGTGATTCTTTCAAAGGGGCGTGGTAAAACACCGGCTGCGCGATAGCCGGCGCGCAGGTCCGGCAAGAATATCAGGGCGCCAGCGGGGCGCTTCCGAAACGCGTGCGACAGCTATTGTCGGCGCCGCCGTCGGTCTGCATCATCATCAGCGTCTTGCCGTCGACGGAAGGCAGCATCGGGCTGGAATAGTTCTGGCACCAGTTGGTCTGCAGCGGCGGATTGGGGATCGCCAGCGGCGAGGCCACGGCGCGCCAAGGGCCACTACCGTCGGCGGTGCTGTTGGTGAACATGGTCTTGCCGGTGCCGCTGGCGTCGGGAATGCCGTTCTTGTCGACCAGGATCTGGCCGATGGCGATCAGCATGCCATTGGCCTGGCCGGCCACCGGACTCCAGGCGAACGTCGGCGCGTGGCGGAAGAACTGGCCGCTGGCCGTCTCCAGGCGGATGCCGGTGTCGTTGGGCGCGCCCCAGTTCAAGCCGTCGGCCGAACGCTTGGCGCGCACCGAGCAGTCAAGCGGGCCGCCGTAGCAGTTTTCAAATGTCATGAAGTAGCCGCCGTTGGGCAGTTGCCGGACGATGGCCATCCCGGGACGGGCGTTGGGATCGTCGCCGGCGACGATGGTCTGCGGCGCGGTCCAGTTGACGCCGTCGCGGGTCGTGATTTGCACCAGAACCTGCGAGTGGCCTGCCAGCGTTTCGTCGGAGTAGTAGCACACCAATTCACCGCTTTTGGCGATACCGAATTCCGGTTCCCAGATGCCCGAAGTCTGGCCGTTTTTACCGAAGCGCCCCTTGCCGCACAAGGACAGATAGGTCCAGCTGCCACCGCCGTCGGCGCTCTGATAGATGCGGTTTTCCATCGCCACGCCGGGACGCTCGGCGCCCACCGAGGCCGAGTACAGCAGCGTTCCAGCGGGCAGCGTCCCTATCGCCACCGGCAGTTCGTACAGGGTGCCGCAGCATTGCCCTTTTTTGAATTCCGGATCGGCGATGGCGCCAACGCGGGCGAAACTTTTGCCGTCGTCGCCGCTGGCGTAGATGCCGCCGACCGGCTGGCCGTTTTCGGTCGACGAGATGCTGGCCACCAGGCGGCCGTTGAGCGCCGGGTTGGCGTGATGCGACTGACGGATCAGGCGCGGATAGGTGCCGAAGATATCGGCCAGCAGTGCGCCGCGCGCGCTAATGGGTGTCGGCACGGGCGTTGGCGTTGACGTAGCAGCGCCGGGTGTCGCTGCCGTGGCGAGCCCGCCACCGGCGCCGCCGCATGCGCTCAGTGCCAGGCCGGCCAGCAGCGCGGTCTCGGCGGCGATGAGGATGGTCCGTGCGCCCGGTCGGCGCGCGGGAGGGGGTGCGACTGCCTGGTTTGTTGCGTTGTTCATGCTTGTCTCCTTTGTGCGACCGGTCTGTCTCAGGCGGTTGCCTGGAATGCCAGTTCTATAAAGTGGTGCATCGTCTCGCCTGGCCGCAGCACACAGGTGGGCTGTGGCCAATCGGGCCGGTTGGGACTGTCCGGCAGATACTGCGGCTCCAGTGCGAAGCCGGCGTGCCGGGGGTAGGGCCGGCCGTCCCGGTCGGGCATGCCGGACAGGAAACGGCCGTCGTAAAACTGGATCGCCGGCAGACTGGTGCGGATGGTCATCGCCAGCTTGCCATCGGCCGACTGCAGCCGCGCGGCGGGCTCGGCGCCGTCGCGGCAGGCGTGGTCCAGCAGCCAGCTATGGTCGTAGCCGATGCCGCCGGCGTCGTGGCCGTCCGCGTCCAGACCGGCCGCCACCGTCGTCGAATGGCGGAAGTCGTAGGGCCGCTGCCGCACCGATGCCAGCGCGGCCAGCGGGATCAGGCGCTGGTCGACGGGCAGGTAGTAATCGGCCCGCAGTTGCAGGTGGTGACCGCGCGCGTCGCCATGTTCGGCGTCGAGGTTGAAATAGGCGTGGTTGCTGAAGTTGACGGGGCAGGGAGCGCTGCTGTGCGCGCGCAGGTCGATGCGCAGTACACCGTCGTCGCCGAGCGTGTATGCGACGTTGGCCAGCACCTCGCCGGGGTAGCCCTGGTCACCGTCGGGCGACAGCAAGCTAAAATGCGCGCGGCTGGCGCCCACGCCGGCCATGGTCCAGCGGCGCCGGTGGAAGCCGCCCGGGCCGCCGTGCAGCTGATTGCCGTTTTCGTTGGCGAGCAAGGCATGGCGCACGCCGTCCAGTTCGAAGGCGGCGCCGGCGATGCGGTTGGCGTAGCGGCCGACGATGGCGCCGGCATAGCCGCGCGCCGGATCGGCATCGCTAGCGGCCGGATGGCCCAGCAGCGTTTCGCGCACGCTGCCGTCCGGCATCGGCACGCGGCAGGACAACAGCGTGGCGCCAACGTCCATCAGTGTGACGCTGTGGCCGGCGGCATTACTCAGCGTCGTATAGCGCGGCCAGTTGGCGGCGGCGTGGCTGGCGTGCGCGGCGGTGCGCGGCGCGTGTATGGACTGCGGAAAGCGGATAGGCTGCATGGCAACTGATGTCTAAAGATTAATGTCACAATCAATGTCGTTCAATTATTATCGCAAAGATCTTTGTTAATCACAACATTATTTGTTGGAATTTTTTGCGCCGCCGCTATTTTGTGGCGAGGTATCATAGCGAGGCGGCGCGCCGGGCAGTGACCAGCCCGGCCAACCCACAATTAAACTGCGTGCAAAGGGCGGCTTCATGGATGGATCAAATCGGGCATTGCTTGTCGAGGGCGATGCGGTACTGCCGCTGGTAAAGGCGTTGTCCTCGGAGACGCGACAGGCGATGCTGGCGCTGCTGACGCACCAGGTGCTGAATCTGTCGGAATTGGCCGTGACCATGAATCTGCCGCATTCGACCGTAAGCTTCAACGTCAACCAGCTGGAGGCGGTCGGCTTGGTCGTCGTCGAGGTCGAGCCGGGCACGCGCGGCATGCAAAAGCTGTGCTCCAAGCGCTACGATGAAGTGCGTATCCGCTTGCCCGGCGCGGCCGTCGAGGCGGCGTCGAACGTGGTGTCGATCAGCATGCCGATCGGCAGCTACCGCAGCGCCGTGGCCACGCCGACCTGCGGCCTGGTCAGCGAAACCAAGATCATCGGCATGCTCGACGACCCCCGTTCCTTCTTCGAGCCCGAGCACGTGCACGCCCAGTTGTTATGGTTTAGCGCCGGCTACGTCGAATACGCCTTCCCGAACAACGTGCCGTATGGCGCGATCACCACCGATTTGGAACTGTCGATGGAAATGTGTTCGGAGGCGCCCAATTACAACTTGGACTGGCCGTCCGACATCACGGTGTGGATCAACGATGTCGAGATCGGCACATGGACGTCGCCCGGCGATTTCGGCGGCAAGCCCGGCTTGCTGACGCCGTCGTGGTGGCAGATCGACCGCACCACCTATGGCTTGCTGAAGCAGTGGAGCGTCAACGAGCGCGGGGCCATGATCGATGGCGTGGCGCTGGGGCCGGTCACCATTGCCGATCTGAACCTGGCGCAAGCCAACCATATCCGCGTGCGCATCGGCATCAAGGAAGACGCCCGCCATCGCGGCGGCCTGAACCTGTTCGGCCGTAAATTCGGCAATTATCCGCAGGACATCGTCATGCGGCTGGGCTTCGACTTCCCGAGCGGCGTCGCCGTGCCCGCGATCGGCTCGATCCGCTGAGCGTTGGTCCTTCCGCGCGCTCTTCATTTCCCGAAACTGCCAAGTTTCTTCGCTAGTTTTGTGGCGAAGTCGGCGGAACCACGCCGCTTCTATATCGAAACTCGCAGCCATTCCAAAGAGATATACCAATTTGCAACAATCATAATTGATATAAACAAGAAAGTCCTTCAGTATTGTCGTGGGGTTTAGGCAAGAGAAAAATGCTGACGGACACGGCGATGATGGGTTTTGAGTAATTTTCACCATCACTGTCAAATTTTCTGCGACTAAGGCCAGGCCCCAAACGATAAAAAAAGCGATGCGCGTCATGCCTCCGTTCTGCGGCGGCATCCCGGTACCGGTAGCTAGCTCGGGGGTACCGGGAGTGTATTACTGACAGCAGCAATCCGATTCCAATATGGAGACCGAAATGCAGCAGTTCAAAAGGCCCCCTATCGCCAGTGCTTTGCTGGCCTTGCTGGCAGGCTTGCCCGCCCTCGCCGTGGCGCAAGCCCAGGCCGTCGTGGCTCAGGAAGCGGCGCCAGCCGACAACGTCGTGCAAGTGACCGGCTTGCGCCAGAGCGTGCGCAAGGCCGAGGATATCAAGCGTAGCGCCGACCAGGTGGTCGATTCGCTCAACGCTCCTTCGCTGGACGGTCTGATCTCGACCCGCTGGAAGACCGAGCACGGCGAAGTCGGCGCACTGCGACGGCCGCCGGCGCCAACGTCGAGCAATAGACTTGGCTGGGCGGCGCCTGCCAGCGCTGGCGCTTGACGCCATCGCCATGACGCTGTCGTGTCAAGAAACTGATCGATGATAGCAATGTTGAAGCGACATGGGCTCGATGCACGCCGCAACCATGCCCTTGCTTCGCTGGGCTTGGTGCTTACTGCCTACTTCTGTGGATCTTCCCGATCACGATGATGGCCCTGGGGCGCGCCGGCCTTGTGTGAGGTCGATGTGTTCGACGGCGTTGGGACTTCACAGCGGCACGGCTGCCTTTCTTTCTACCGAGGTCATCGATGATCACTCCGCTAAAGCATTTGACACTTGTGTGCACCATGTCGCTGGCGCAGGCTGCAGGAGCCCTGGAGCCTTCAACCCCCTATCCGGGCTTGACATTGGGCGGCACCAAGTTCCTGAACAAAAAGGCCTTGCTGGGAACTGTCAACGATCCGGAGTGGTTCGCCAATAACATTCCATTCCTCGATGTGCCCGACAGGCAGATCCAGCAGGTCTATTATTACCGTTGGGTGACGTACAAAGAACACCTCGTTTACACGGGACCTGTCTACGGCTGGCTGTCAACCGAATTTCTCCACCCGGTGGCCTACGGCGCGCCCTATGGTGGCGTGAATGCTGCAGCGGGCCATCACATCGCCGAAGGCCGTTGGCTGCGCAACCAGCAGTACGTCAAGGACGTCATCAACTACTGGCTAAACGGCCCCGGCCAATTTCCAAAGCTGCGCGACGAATCTGTCAACGCTGACACCGATGACTGGGCCCATGAATACAGCTTCTGGGCCGGGTCAGCGGTGTGGCAGGCCCTGCTCGCTCACGGCGATAGGGGATTCGCGACCAACTTGCTCCCCAGTCTCGTGAAGCAGTACCGCGGCTGGGACGGTCAGTACAACGGCGACCTTGGTCTCTATTGGCAGAAGCCGGTGTGGGATGCCACCGAGTACACGCCGGCCTCTTACGACTCGCCCGATGCATACCACGGCGGCGCCGGCTACCGGCCGACGATCAACGCCTACCAATATGGCGACGCGAAGGCCATCGCTGGAATCGCCTCCATCGCGCGCGATGCCAAGCTCGCCAGCGAGTACAACGACCGTGCCAATTCATTGCAGACCTCGATCAACCGCTACCTGTGGGATTCGGACAAGAAGTTCTACATGCACATGCACCGGGACGGCAACCCGGAACGCAAGCTGCTCGACGCGCGCGAACTGCATGGCTACGTCCCATGGATGTTCTATGTGCCGCTGGTGCAGCATTCCTTCGCGATGCGGCAATTGCTGGACCTGCAAGGCTTCAAGGCAAACTTCGGACCTACCACCGCCGAGCGGCGTACCAAAACCTTCATGCAGGATAAGGCCGAGACCGAGTGCTGCCGCTGGAATGGCCCATCGTGGCCGTACCAGAGCTCCCAGGTCCTGACCGGCCTCGCAAACTTGCTGATCGACTACCCGGGACAGTCGTCAATTGGCGCGAATGACTACGTCAAGCTGCTTCACACCTACGCAGCCACTCAGTTCAAGGACGGTGCGCCCTACATCGCCGAGGCCCACCACCCGGACCAGGATCGGTGGCTCTACAACAGCGACGACCATAGCGAGGACTACAACCATTCGACCTACGTCGACAACGTGATAGCCGGTCTGGTCGGGCTGCGCGGCCAGACCGACAACTCGCTCGTCATCAAGCCGCTGGCGCCTGCGAGCTGGGACTACTTCGTGCTGGAGAATACGCCTTACCACGGGCACAGCGTCACCGTGCTGTGGGATCGCACAGGCAGCCGCTACGGCGCTGGCCAAGGGCTCAGCGTGTTCGTCGACGGACGAAAAGTCGCGCATCAAGCGGGCCTCGACGCCCTGCGTGTCGACGTCGGCGACGCGCTCACGCAAGGAAATGTCGGTGGCCTCGTCAACGTGGCGGCGAACCCGCACAGGTTTCCCTACGCGGCACAACCGGTCGCTAGCTACACCGCCCGCGGTGATGACGCTTGGCAGGGCATCGACGGCATTGTCTACCGGACAGGTATTCCCGAGCGCAGCCGCTGGACGAGCTACGCGTCCTCAAACGACAGCGATTTCTACGGTGTCAATTTCCAGCGCCGCGTGACCATCAAGGAAGTGCGCCTGACCTTCTACGATGACGCCGGCCGTGTGCGCGCGCCGACCGGCTACGACCTGCAGTATTGGGATGGCGGCAACTGGAAAGACGTGCCCGGCCAGATGCGCGCTTTCGACGCGCCAGCCGCGAATGCCATGAACCGCGTCACGTTCCCGCAGATCACGACCGCGCAGCTGCGCGTTGTGGCGCCCAACCGGGCAGGCATCGGCTGGGGCCTGAGCGAGTTCGAGGCCTACGGCAAGCCGATCTTCAAGATCGTCAACGTCGGTAACAACAAGACCCTCGCGGTGGACCGGGATGCGCTGACCGACGGTGTCCAGGTTCAACAGTTCAGCGACAACGGTAGCGGCGAGCAGCTGTGGGAGTTGATCGACGCCGGCAACGGCTTCTACCAAATCCGCAACATGAAGAGCGCGCGGCTGCTCGGCGTCGAGCCCATGCCGAGCGCAGGCGGCGTGCTGATCAAGCAAATGAATGACAACGGAACTGGCGGCCAATTGTGGCAATTCATCGACACCGTGGACAAAGAAAGAAATCCCCTCGGCCAGTTCAAGATTCGCAACAAGCACAGCGGGCTGCTCCTTGGATCCGACAGCGCAAGCGCTCCGCCGTTTCATGACGCCGGCTCGCCGGATCAACTCTGGCAGATGCAATCGGCCGACGATCCGCGCTGAGTGTGCGCCTCAGTGGCGATGACCGCTAGCGCGCCATATCGCAATAGAAGTTGTTTGTAATTGAAGCCAGCGTCGTGATCCACCACGGCGTATGGCTTCGGGGCTGGTGCCTTGGGCGCCAGCGATTTTGTTCTAAAACCCGCCTACGGCAGCGCCATTCGCAGCGCTGCGCCGAGGCTCAAGGAGACAATATTGAAACGATTCACTCTCACGCCGATCTCGGCCGCCGCGATGCTACTGTTGGCCATGACGGGCCGGCAGGCAGTCGCCCAGGAGACTGCTGCCAAGGCCACCGCCCCTGATCCCATCAAACCCGAAATGGTCGTCATTGTCGGACAGCGGGCCAGCCGCGATGCCGCCGTTCAGTCCAAGCGCGATGCCGATCAGGTCATCGAGTCCATCGTCGCCGATGACGTCGGCAAATTCCCCGACAACACGGTGGCCGAGGCCTTGCAGCGCGTGCCTGGCATCCAGACCGTCGTCAGCTTCAACAACGAGATCGTCAATCCCTTGATCCGCGGCATCGGCGACATCAGTACGACGGTCGATGGCCGCGAGATGTTCTCCGGCGTCGGCCGCGGCTTCGCGTTCCAGGATTTGCCTGCCGAAGCAATCTCCCGCGCCGACGTGTACAAGTCCGCCGGTGCGAACCTGGTCGAAGGCGGCGTCGCCGGCGCCATCGACCTGAAACTGCGCAAGCCCATGGAGTTCCGCCGGGGCGCCACCTTCGTCGTCAATGGGCGCGCCAACGTTGGCGAGTTCACCACCAAGCCCAGCGGCAAGCTCGGCGCGCTCGCCTCTTACCGTACCGTCACGGACGCCGGCGAGCTCGGCGTGCTGGTCGACTTTTCCTACGCCGACAACCAATTCAACCGGCCGATCTCCTTCAACTGCGACCCGCGCTCCGGTACCAACGGCCCAAAGGGCGCAGCCGGCATCGTGCTGCCCACCTGCGTCGGCGGCTTGACCGACACGGGTAACTTCCAACGCCCGCAGGCAAATGCAGCAGTGCAATGGCGGCCGAACCAGGATAACGAGTTCTACGCCGACGCGCTGTACGCCGGCTATCGCGCCGAGTTCGGGACGAACTTCGTCTTCTCGGACATCTTCGCGGCGGCGAACATCACCAATCCAAAGGCGGGCACCGACTGCTTCGACGCTTACGTCAACGGTGCGGGCTTCCTGGGCGCATCCAGCTTCCCCATCCAGCATCTGTGCAATGGCCTCTCGGCCACGTTCAATAACGTCCCCGGACTGGCCAGCACGCAAGCGAAGCAGGGCGCGACAGACCAGAGCTCGCTTGGCGCCGGCTGGCGCTACAACTCCGGCGCGCTGTCGCTCAACCTCGACCTGTCGCACATGCGCTCCAACAACCGCAACCGCACAATCATCGTCGATATTGGCAAGGTGATCCCGTCCGTCGACATCGTCGTCAACGATGCCGGCCACGGAACGACCAATATGCCCGGCAACCCCCTGGGCAGCGCGACCGACTTCCGTTTCGCCAACTCCCTGTTCCAAGACCTCAACAAGGCAACGAGTACGCAGGATGCGCTCGCCCTCAGTGGTAGCTACGATCTGGGCGGCTTCATCAAGTCGATCGACTTCGGCGCGCGCGCGACCGACCGGAACTCTGAATGGCGCGCCAACTTGGCCGGCGGCCCGAACGCGCCGGGCGGCAACCGCGTCACCCAGGTTGGCTCCGCCACGGTACTGCCCGCTGATTTCCTGGTCTCCTCGCCGAGCTGCATCGAACAGATCAACGGTTGCCAGCACTGGTTGACGCCGAACGCCGGCTTCCTGCTTAACAACACGGACGTCCTTCGCAAGCTCTACGGCGGCGCGCTGGGCGATCCGGCTTTCGCGGCCGTCAACAACTACGACGCGACCGAGAAGAAATACGCCGTCTACATCCAGCCCCATTACGAGACGACGGTCGCGGGCATGCGCCTGGACGGCGTGTTCGGTGGCCGCCTGGTCCGTTCCGAGCGCGTTATCTCGGGCTCCGGTCTGATCAACAATGTTGTCACCCTGCAAACGGCCAGTTCCACGACCAGTCACTTCTTGCCCAACGCCAGCGCGAAGCTGGAGGTCGCCCCCAATCTGCTGGTGCGCGCAACTGCCGGCGTCACGATGTCCCGACCTGGCCTGGGCGACTTGAACCCGACGCTGAACTACACCGTGCCGACGAACCAGAACATCCGTCCGAGCGGCAGCGGCGGCAATCCCAATCTGAAGGATCAGACGAGCGCGGCGTACGATTTGTCGGTGGAGAAGTACTTCGGCAAGGGTAGCTACGTGCAGACCGCGGTTTACTACCGCACCTTGAAGGATCGCGTCGCGCGCGCCTCCTACCCCGAAGTCATCGGCGGTATCGAGTATGACATCTCGCGGCCGCGCAACCTCGGGAAGGCGACGCTCAGCGGGCTCGAGCTCAGCGGTCAATACTTCCTCGACTTCCTCCCGGGCGCCTTCAGGGGCTTGGGTGTGTTCGGCAACTACACGCGTGCGGACAGCGAGGTGAAGACGCCGGGCGATCCGCTGTTTGGCAAGCCGCTGTTGAATGTCTCGAAGAACAGCTACAACGTGGGCGCGCTGTACGAGCAGTACGGCATCACCAGCCGTCTGACCTATACGTGGCGCGACAAGTTCAACGAGGGGCAATTCGGGTGCGAACTCGTGTCTCCTGCTGAGAACGGTATGCCAGTTGCAGCGTGCAATCCTGGCGTGGCTCCGACCTATAACCGCGTGGCGGCCTACGGCCGGCTCGACCTGTCGCTGGGCTATCGCTTCAACAAGCAGTGGGGAGTTAGCTTCAATGTCAATAATTTGACCAACTCGAAGTACCACAGCTACTTCCAGAACGAAAGCTTCCCGCATGACATCCGGTCGGACGACAGGATCTACGGGCTGAGCTTCAACTACAAGCTCTAAGCGGCGATCTCCACGCGGCGCCGGTTCGGCGCCGCCGTTTGGCCACCCCCGTGCCCATGTCGGTCTGGCATGTGCGGGGGGGCGGCCGTTTTTCCAGACTCGTTGCGCGTGGACTTGCTCAAGCCAGAGGCTCAAGGCCCTTGGACTTGCTCGTGCCTAGCCTACGCGCAACGGGTTTCACCTTTAATAGGCTCTGATATGCACTCGATTCAAAGGCGCCTTGTCCTCGCCGCACTGCTGGTCCACACACTTCCGGTTTTCGCCAGCGACAGGAAGATCGTCCTCGGCTTCTCGCAGATCGGCGCCGAGTCCGAATGGCGCAGTGCCAACTCGACCTCCATCAAGCAGGCCGCCAAGGACGCCGGCATCGAGCTGAAGTTCGCCGACGCGCAGCAGAAGCAGGAGAACCAGATCAAGGCCTTGCGCGCGTTCATCGCGCAGAAGGTCGACGTCATCGCGCTGTCGCCGGTGGTGGAGACCGGCTGGGGCACCGTGTTGCGGGAAGCCAAGGCCGCGGGCATCCCGGTCATCCTGACGGACCGGCTGGTGAAGGAGGCCGACGAACGCCTGTGGGTCGCCTTCATGGGCTCGGATTTCGTCGAGGAAGGTCGCCGCGCCGGCAACTGGCTGTTGGACAAGACCAAGGGCGGCAAGGACAAGGTGCGCATCGTCGAGCTGCAAGGCACCGTCGGCGCCGCGCCCGCGCTGGACCGCAAGAAAGGCTTCGAGGACGCGATCAAGGCCGACCCGCGACTGAAGATCGTGCGCTCGCAGACGGCGGACTTCAGCCGCGCCAAGGGCAAGGAGGTCATGGAGGCGTTCCTGAAGGCGGAGGCCGGCAAGAAGATCCACGTCCTCTACGCCCACAACGATGACATGGCGCTGGGTGCCATCCAGGCCATCGAGGAAGCGGGCCTCAGGCCGGGACAAGACATCCTCGTCATCTCCATCGACGGCGTGAAGGGCGCTTTCCAGGCCATGGTGGCCGGCAAACTCAACGTCACGGTCGAGTGCAGCCCGCTGCTCGGCCCGCAGCTGATGCAGGCCGTCAAGGACCTGAAGGCGGGCAAGACTTTGCCACGCCGCATGGTGACGGAAGAGGGCGTCTTCAACGCCGACGTCGCCGCGCGCGAGCTACCCAAGCGCAAATACTGATGGCCGATACGGTGCTTCAGGCGCAGCGTGTCGCCAAGGCCTTCAACGGCGTGCCGGCCCTCGTCGACGCGGGACTGACATTGCGCGCCGGCGAGGTCCACGTGTTGATGGGCCAGAACGGCGCAGGCAAGTCCACGCTGATCAAGATCCTGGCCGGCGTGCAGTCGCATGACAGCGGCAGCATCGAGCTGGACGGCGCAGCGCTGCGAGGCCGCACGCCGCGGGCCATGCAGATCGCGGGCGTGGCGGTGGTCCACCAGGAAGTGCAGCTCTGCCCCAACCTGTCGGTGGCCGAGAACATCCTGGCCGGCCGCTTTCCGCGCCGCCGGTTCGGCATCGACTGGCGCCAGGTACGCGTCGAAGCGAAGGCCGCCGTGGCGCGCCTCGGGCTGGACATCGACGTCGACGACCAACTCGGCGAGCTTGCCGTCGCCGTGCAGCAGATGGTCGCCATCGCTCGTGCGCTGCATCAGCAGGCGCGCGTGCTCATCCTCGACGAACCCACCTCCAGCCTCGACGACGCCGAGACGGCCCGCCTGCTGGGGCTGCTGCGCCAGCTAAGAGGGCAGGGCGTGGCCATCCTGCTCGTCACCCACTTCCTCGACCAAGCCTACGCCGTGGCCGACCGCTTCACGGTGCTGCGCAACGGCCAGTTCGTCGGCGAGTACTTGGCGGCCGACTTGCCGCGCATGCAGCTCGTCGAGCTGATGATCGGCCGCGCTCTGGCGGCGACCACTGCCACGCGCGAGCACCGGGTCGCCTCCGGCGCCGAGCCGCTGCTGGCAGCCAACCTCGGCCGCAGCAATGCCGTCGACGGCCTGAACATCAGCGTCGCGCCCGGCGAGGTGCTGGGCCTGGCCGGCCTGCTCGGCGCGGGCCGCACCGAGGTCGCGCGCCTGCTCTTCGGCGCCGACAAGGCCGACCGCGGCGAGCTGCGTATCGACGGTAAGCCCGTGACCCTGCGCAGCCCGCGCGACGCGGTGCGCGCCGGCCTGGCCTTCTGCCCCGAGGAACGCAAGGTCGACGGCATCGTCGCGCAGCTGAGCTTGCGCGAGAACATCGTGCTTGCACTGCAGGCCCGCCGCGGCGTCTTCCGCATGCTGTCGCGCAAGGCCCAGCGCGCGATGGCGCAGCGCTTCATCGAGCAGCTCGGCATCAAGACGGCCGATGCCGAGACGCCCATTGGCCTGCTCTCCGGCGGCAACCAGCAGAAGGCCATGTTCGCGCGCTGGCTGGCGACCGCGCCGCGCCTGCTCATCCTCGACGAGCCCACGCGCGGCGTCGACATCGCCGCCAAGCAGGACTTGATGGACGCGGTACTGGCGTTGTGCCGTCAAGGCATGGCCTTGGTGTTCATTTCGTCGGAGCTGCCCGAGGTGCTGCGCGTCAGTGACCGCATCGTCGTGCTGCGCGAGCGCCGCCAGGTGGCCGAGCTGGACGCGCAGGACTTGAGCGAAGCGCGGCTGCTGCGGCTGATGGCGGGGGCGAGCGCATGAACGCGTCCGTGAGGCACGCCGGCGTCGCGCTGCTGGCCCTGTGGGTGCTGAACGCCGCACTGAACCCGCAGTTCGCCACTGTGCGCTGGCAGGGCGGCCATGCCTTCGGCCCGCTGATCGACATCGTCAACCGCGCAGCGCCCCTGATGGTGGTGGCGATGGGCATGACGCTGGTCATCGCGGTGCGCGGCATCGACATCTCAGTCGGCGCCGTCGTCGCCATCGCGGCCGCCGTGGCCGCGTCGTTGCTGCCTGCTGGCGGCTTGGCGCTGGCCCTCGCCGGGGCCCTGGGCGCGGCCGCGCTGTGCGGCCTGTTCAACGGCCTGCTGGTGGTCGCCGGTGGTATCCAGCCCATCATCGCGACGCTGATCCTGATGACCGCCGGCCGCGGCATCGCCCAGCTCATCACCGACGGTCAGATCCTCACCATCGACAACCCGGCCTACGCGTTCCTCGGCAACGGCTTCCTGCTCGGCCTGCCGTTCGCGCCGTGGCTTGCTTGTGCGCTGGCCGCGTCGCTGGGCGCGCTGAAGCACCGCACGGCACTGGGCCTGTTCCTGCAGGCAGCTGGCGCCAACCCGGCCGCCGCGCGGCTGGCGGGCGTGCATGCGGCCGGCCTGCTGCTGGCTGTCTACATCGCCTGCGGCCTGTGCGCAGGCATCGCGGGGCTGATGATCAGCGCCAACATCAGGAGCGCCGACGCCAACAACGCCGGCCTCATGCTGGAGCTCGACGCCATCCTCGCCGTGACGCTGGGCGGCACCTCGCTGCTGGGTGGGCGCTTCAGCCTGCGCGGCAGCGTGCTCGGCGCATTGATCATCCAGACGCTGACAACCAGCATCTACGCCCTCGGCATCGCGCCCGAGGTCACGCTGGTCGTCAAGGCGGCCGTCGTGTTCGCGGTGTCCATCAGCCAGTCGGCCGTGTGGAGGCGCAAGTCATGAGCAGGCAGAACTTGCCCAGCTGGGCGGCGCTGCTGCTGCTCGTGCTCGCCACGCTCGGTGGCGCCGCCGCCTATCCTGGCCTGCTGGCAGGCCAGGTGATGTTGAACCTACTCATCGACAACGCCTTCCTGCTCGTCGTCGCGGTCGGCATGAGCTTCGTGATCCTGTCGGGCGGCATCGACTTGTCGGTGGGCTCCGTCGTCGCGCTGACGACGATGTTGCTGGCGCTGGGCGTCGAGCGGGCGCACTGGTCGCCGTGGCTGGTGATCCCGCTGCTGCTGCTGGGCGGTGCGGCCTTCGGTGCGGCCATGGGCTGGGTCATCCACGTCTTCGCCGTGCCGGCCTTCATCGTCACGCTGGCCGGGCTCTTCCTCGCGCGTGGCCTGTGCTATCTGCTCAGCGTCGACTCCATTCCCATTGCCGACCTGACGCTGGCCGGGTGGTCGCAGGCGCGCTGGTCGCTTGGGCCGGTCGGTGAGATCACGCCGGGTGCCGTCTGCGCGCTGGCCCTGCTGGCGCTGGCCGCGAGGGTGGCGCGCTCGACCGGCTTCGGCCGCGCGGTCTACGCGCTGGGCGGGCAGGAGACCTCGGCCCGGCTGATGGGCCTGCCCGTGGCGAGCACGCGCATCGTCGTCTATGCCGTCAGCGGCCTGTGCGCGGCGCTGGGCGGCGTGCTGTTCGGCATCTACACGCTGTCCGGCTACGGCCTGCATGCGCAGGGCCTGGAGCTGGACGCGATCGCGGCGGTGGTCATCGGTGGGGCCCTGCTCAGCGGCGGCGCCGGCCATGTGCTGGGCGCGCTGACCGGCGTGCTGATGCTCGGGCTCATCCAGACGCTGGTCCTGTTCGACGGCAGCTTGAGCTCCTGGTGGACGCGCATCGTCATCGGCGCACTGCTCGGGCTGTTCTGTGGCCTGCAGCGCGCGCTGGTGCTGCTGTCCGGCCGCCGCCGTTCCCCTTCATGAATCATTTTCCACGAGGTTCCCTCATGCGTTTAACACTGCCGATTTCCACCGTCGTCCTAACCGTTGGCCAGCGTTTCTGCGCTGAGGTGACGTCGATGGATGACCTTGTCCCTGGTACAGCTCCGCGCACCTCGTGTACCGATGGCATGAAGGCCGCGACATTCGCCTGTGTGCTGGGCCTTGCCACGATGAACGCCTCGGCGCTGGAACTGGCCGGCGTGTTCGGCGACCACATGGTGTTGCAGCGCGACAAGACCCTGCATATCTGGGGCCGTGCCGCGCCGGGCCAACGCGTCGATGTCCATCTCGGCGCACGGCAGGGTAGTGCTCAAGCGGGTGCAGACGGACGCTGGCAGGCTGCATTGAAGGCCATGGCGGCAGGCGGCCCTTACGAGATGCAGGTCAGCGCTGGCGACAAGCGGCTGCAGCTGCGCGACCTGATGCTGGGCGACGTGTGGATCGCTTCCGGCCAGTCCAATATGGAATGGCCGCTCGCGAATACCGACCGCGCCGCTGAAGACATCGCTGCCTGCGCCAACCTGCGCATTCGTCACGCCAAGGTCGCCAATCGGCTCGGCCTGGCGCCCCAAGCCGACATCGAGCCGTTGAAATGGGTTGTCAGCGCCCCCGATACGGCCAGCAGCTTCAGCGCCGTGGGCTATCACTTCGCGCGACAGGTCCAGGCCGGTAGCGGTGTGGCCATTGGCATCCTGGACGTCAGTTGGGGCGGCACGCAGATCGAGAGCTGGACGAGTCGCGAGGCCTTGCAGGCGGACCCGGCGATGGCCGGCGTTTGGGCGCGCTGGCCCGGGAGCGCGCAAGCTCTCATCGATGCGCGGGGCGCGGCCATCACGGCCCGCGTGCGGCGCTGGCA
>JBKPEJ010000051.1:0-119184 GCA_046728335.1 Pseudomonadota bacterium
CGCAACGTCTCGTGGGCTCGGAGATGTGTATAAGAGACAGGACCAGCGCCGCGGCAGTCACGGCCGGTGCCGGCGGCACCGCGGTGGAGGCGGTCACCCAGGCGGCGCGAGCGGTATTGACGGCGGCGAAAGGCGCGGTGGTGCCCTGGGCGGCGGCGGCCACCTTCAGGTTGGTGATCTCGGTGCCGTCGCTGGCGACGTAGACGTCCCAGTGGCCGGCCGAGGTCTTCACGAAGTACGAAGTCATCACGTGCGGGTTGCCCAGCGTATCGAACACGTCGATCGGGCTCGGCGGCTTGTTGTAGCTGGTCGGGTCGGCCGCGTTGAACGGCGAGGTGACCGGCGGGGAACTGCCAGAATCGAGGTTCAGCTCGGTATCGACGCGGGTGGTCGCGACCGGTTTCAGGTCGGCCATGCTGATCTGCAGCGGGATCGGCGAGCCTGCCAGGATGAGTCCGGTCGGACTGGCGGAAAAGCCGGTCAGCTTGGCGCCCTGGGCATTGACCATGAAGCCGTCCTTGTCCAGCGAGAACTGGCCGTTGCGCGAATACTGGATCGCGCCGGCGACCGTGGTGCGGAAGAAACCGCCGCCGTTGATGGCGATATCGAGCGGATTGGCCGACGATTCGACGTTACCCTGGGTGAACTGCTGGGCGATCTGCGACACCTTGGTGCCGATACCGGCCTGGTTGCCGCCAGCGCCGTTGAGCGAGTTGGCGTACACGTCGGCAAATTGCGCCTGCGAGCTCTTGAAGCCGACCGTGCTGGCGTTGGCGATGTTGTTGCCGATGACGTCGAGCGATTTGGCTGCGCCGTTCAGGCCGCTAAGTCCCTGTTGAAAAGACATGGTGTTCTCCTGGTATTAAGTTATTAAGGGCCTGGCTTACAGAATCTGTTTGATGTCTGCCATCGTGACGACGCCCTTGGTGGGCAGGTTCAGCTTGACGCCGTCCTTGGCGCTGGTGGTGACGCTGGCGACGCTGTCGAACGACAGCGCCTTGGCATCCTTGAGCGTTTCGTCGCCCTTGGTGGCGACCACGCGGAACAAATATTTGCCGTCTTTCATCGTGACCGGCTTACCCGCGGCGTCCAGCTTGGTCGCGTCGAGTACGCCGTCCCACACGATCGGAATCGTGCCGGCGTCCTGCTTGCCGAGGTCCATGGTCTGGATGTCCTTGCCGGTGCTCGGATCGGTGATGATCACCTGCACATTGTCGGCGGCCGTGGCCAGGTCCACGCCGAGGATCGACTTGCCGCCTTGCAGCTGGATGAAGTTGCCCTCGACCAGCACGCCGTGGCCGATCATGCCGGCCGCCTGCACCGCTTCGGACGACTGGTAGCTCGCCTTCAGCGATTCGAGCGTGGTGTTGAGCTTGTTCACGCCGGTCACCGTGGACAGCTGCGCCAGCTGGCTGGTGAGCTGGGCGTTGTCGAGCGGGTTCATCGGATCCTGGTTCTTCAACTGCGTCACCAGGAGGGTCATGAATTTGTTGGTATCGGCTTCGACGCTGCCGTCGACCGCCGTGGATTTCTTCGGATTGACAGTGGCGAGCAGGTCCGCCGGGACGGTGTTCGAAGTGGTATTGACGGTAGTGGACATGGTTGCCTAATGGATTATTGACCGAGCGTGAGGGTCTTGAGCAGCATGGTCTTGGCCGCGTTCATGGTTTCAACGTTGGTCTGGTAGGAACGCGAGGCCGACAGCATGTTGACCATCTCGTCGACCACGTTCACGTTGGGCATCGACACATAGCCTTTTTCGTCGGCCATCGGATGCTTCGGGTCGTACACCTGCTTGAGCGGGCTCGGGTCTTCGATTACCTGGGCGACCTTGACCGCCGTGGCGCCGGCCTCGAGCGGCACCGCCTGGAACACCACCTGCTTGGCGCGGTAAGCCTGGCCGGTGGCGCTGGTGGCGCTGTCGGCGTTGGCCAGGTTCGAGGCCACGGTATTGAGGCGCTGGGCCTGGGCGCTCATGGCCGAGCCGGACACGTTGAAGATATTAAATAGCGACATGATTACTGGCCTCCCTGGATCGCCGCCATCAGGCCGCGAATCTGCATGTTGATCATGGTGATGCCCGCTTCGTAGCGCACCGCGTTGTCGGCGAACTGGTTGCGCTCGACGTCCATATCGACCGTGTTGCCGTCGACTGCGCCTTGCACCACGCCGCGGTACTGCACAGCGGTGCCGTCCGGCAGCAGGTCGGCGTTCTGCGCGGCGCCGCCGATATGGGCCGCGGCGGTGGCCGCCAGTACGCCGGCCGGGGGCGAGGTGCGCGCCATGACGCCTTGCAGCGCGCTGGCAAAATCGATGTCGCGCGCCTTGTAGTTCGGCGTGTCCGCGTTGGCGATATTGGATGCGATCAATTGCTGCCGCTGCGAGCGCAGGCTCAGGGCGGCTTCGTTAAAGCGCAGGTAATCGTCGAGTTTGCCAATCATGTCAGCTCCAGGTCTGTCACTGGCGCCAGGCTGGCGGCAATGATCTTGTTATGACAGGATCGATCATACGGCTGGGCAACACATCTCAATCGAAGGATAAGGACATGCAAAGCACGGCTATTCAATGTTTCACATGAGAACCATGCGCCCTAAGATGGCATCATTCCACCAGGCCACATTCCCATGAACTTCAAGCTCTTCACCGCACTTCTCCTGACCGCGCCGCTGGCGCTGGCCCAGCAGGGCCAGCCGGCGGCTGGCGCCCGCCAGGACCTGGCGGCGTTGCGCGGCGTGGTCGAGCAGTTCCTGAAGGCGCAGAGCGCCGGCCTGCCGGGCGAAGTGAGCGTCGACGTGGGCGCCCTCGATCCGCGCATGAGCCTGGCCGCCTGCCCTGCCCCGCAAGCATTCCAGCAGCCCGGCGCACGCGCCTGGGGAAAGACCACGGTCGGCGTGCGCTGTGCGGCCCCGTCCGTGTGGACGGTGTATATTCAGGCCAAGGTGGCGGTGCAGGCCGAGTATGTGGCGGCCGCGGTGCCGCTGGCCCAGGGCCAGCCGATCGAGCAGTCCCAGCTGGTGCTGGTCAAGGGCGACATCGCCGCCATGCCGAACGGCGTGGTCACCGACATGGCCCAGGCGATCGGGCGCAGCTCGACGATGTCGATGCCGTCCGGTGCGCCGCTGCGGCTGGACGCCCTGCGCAGCAAGCCGGTGGTACAACAAGGACAACAAGTGCGCGTGATGTCCACCGGCGCCGGATTCCAGGTGTCGACCGAGGCGCGCGCGATCGGCAACGCGGGCGAAGGCCAGGTGGTGCAAGTACGTACGGCGGCCGGCGCCATCATCAGTGGCGTGGCAAAAGCGGGAGGCCTGGTCGAAGTGGTTTTTTAAACAATTCGTTTGGAATACCATTGATGTGCGCTAAAGTTTACAGGCCGATCGCCGTTACTTACGCATATCCCGGAGTTTCTTGCTTCGGTCAGAGAAGGATGATGCTGTGAAAATTAACGATACACTCAAGAGTACCCCTGGCCTGCCGGCATCGAGCACGCCGGCCGCTGGCGCCAAAGGCGCCGACAAGGCTGCCGGCGCGGCGCCCGCCCAAGGCGACAGCGTGCGCCTGTCGGCACAGGGACAAGCGATGGCCAGTGCGGTTGGCGGCAGCGCGGTGTTCGACACCAAGAAAGTCGAGCGCATCAAGCTGGCGATTGCCGATGGACAGTTCCAGGTAAATTCAGAAAAAGTAGCGGATGGCTTGCTGGAAACAGTGCGCGACCTGCTGCACTCCCGAAAACGATAAGACTTCATGACCAGCCCGATCACCACCCTGCGCGACGAACAACAACTGATCACCTCTCTGGTCGATCTGATGAAACAGGAACAGCAGTTCCTGGTGAGCGCCGACAGTGACGGCCTGAATACGATTACCCCGCAAAAATCCGCACTGGTGCACCAGGCGGCCGCCCTGGCCAGCCAGCGCCACAAGGCGCTCGGCGCCGCCGGCTTCCCGGCCCGGGAAGCGGGCATGGAAGATTTCCTTACCAGCAGCAAAGACGACAACGCCCGCGCCCTGTGGCTCGGCTTGCTCGAGCGCACCCGCGAAGCCAAGGAACTGAACCGCGTCAACGGCATGCTGATCAACAAGCAGATGACCAACACCCAGGTGGTGCTGAACGCCATGCGCACGCCGGCCGGCGCTGCCGATACCGGTGTCTACGGCCCCGGCGGCCAGACCAGCGGCGGCGGCCCGTCGCGCCGCTTCGTGGTCGGCTGACACACTGCATTTCCCGGACGCAATTCCTGCGGCCGCACCATGGCCGGCCGGCCCTGGCACACCCCTCGATTCTTTCCAAGCCGCACGATTAACTTGCCGCGGGCGGATTGCATTTTGCGCATTCCGGCGCAGATTTTTCCGAAAAAAGTTTACATAAATGCAGCGATCCGTGATCATGAATTGATGAGTTTTTGTTATCGAAGGCAGAAGATTTTCCATATGGAAACTCATCTGAAATGACCATAAAACATTCAACGGAGAAGCGCATGAACTGGAACCAGATCTTCAGGACGGGTATTGCTGCCATGGCAGTTGCGCTGTGCGTCAGCGCGCAGGCGGCCTCGAACGGTGTCACAGTCAGCATCAGCCCGGACAAGCACACGCTCGGCAAGTCGGACGACGTGATCGTCAACGTCACCATCACCAACACCTCGTCGAGTCCGCAATACGTGCTGAAGTGGCACACCCCGTTCGGCGGCGAGATCGAAGAATCGCTGTTCGAGGTCACGCGCGACGGCGTCAAGGTGCCCTACCTCGGCGCGCACTACAAGCGGGCGGCTCCGACCGCCGCCGACTACTACCTGCTCAAGCCTGGCGCCTCGTTCAGCGCGAAGGTCGAACTGTCCGGCCTGTACGACATGAGCATCACCGGCGACTACACGATCAGTTACGACACCAAGTCCTTGAGCCTGTTCAGCGAGGAGTTGAGCGGACGCGGCGCCGGCAACGGCCAGCGCGAGATCGGCGAGATCAAGTCGGCGCCGGTGTCGATCTGGATCGACGGCAGCCAGCCGCGCGGCACGGTGGCCAAGAGCACCACGATCGACGACATGCGCGCCGCCGCCACCGTCGGAAGCCTGGCGTTCAACAAGTGCACCGCATCGCAGCAAACCACGGTGACGCAGGCGCTCAGCGCCGGCCTGGCGATGGCCACCAGCGGCGACTCCTACATGGCGGGCGGCGCGGTGGGCGCGCGCTACAACAAGTGGTTCGGCGCCACCGATTCGGGCCGCGTGGCCACCGTCAAGGCGCACTTCGTCGCACTCAAGGATGCGTTCGCCAACAAGCCGGTCACAGTCGATTGCGGCTGCAAGAAACCTTACTACGCCTATGTGTACCCAACCCAGCCGTACGTGATCTACGTATGCAAGGCGTTCTGGACCGCGCCGATGACCGGCACCGATTCCAAGGGCGGCACCCTGGTGCATGAGATGAGCCACTTCAACGTGGTGGCCTCTACCGACGACTGGGTGTATGGCCAGTCCGGCGCCGCCAGCCTGGCGATCAGCGATCCGTCGAAAGCCATCGACAATGCCGACTCGCACGAATATTTTGGCGAAAACACGCCGGCGCTGTAGTTAGCCGCCGGCGCTTCGAAGGTGGTGTGAAAGGGTGGCCGAAAGGCTGCCCTTTATTTTTATTATTTTCCGACGTGGGCGAACATCACCGAATCCGGCTCGACCTGGGTGAGCTGATCGACTTGCTTGACGTCGGCGACATAGTTGCCGGAATAGTTCAGCTGGTAAGTATGGCGCCCCGACATGAAGGCGTAGGCCTTGGTGATGTCGATGGTGTTGCGGTGCCTGGAGTGCGGCCTGACTGCCAGGAAATCATCCTTCCCCAGCGGCGCGCGCTTGACGGTGGGGCCGATGTAGTCGATCGGGTCGCCGTTCGAGCTGTCGCGCACCTCGAACCAATTGCCGAACAACTCCTTGTCGGAGGCGACCGTGCGCGGCACGTAGACCGTGCGGTCGCTCTGGTTATCGAAGGTCACGCGCACCAGCACTTTGCCGTCGCGCGACTCGACCTGGACTTTCTCGCTGACCGAATTCATCATCCCGTCCCTTGCGATGGCGCCGTTTGCGCCCAGCAGGCATGCCGCGCCGAGCATTGCCGCCAGTAGATGATTTGTCACGTGTGTTGCCCTGCCCATCAATTACTCCAAAAATCAGCCTTCCCTGAATAGTGCGCCGCGCGCCGGCGAACGCCAAGCTCGCTTGCGCAAAGTTACAAACAGGCGGGGACTCTGGAGGTTAGCGGGTTGGAATTTCGGTGGTGGTGTCGGGCAGCGCCGACAGGATCGTGACGGCCACCCGGCGATTGCGCGCACGCCCTTCCGCGTCCTCGTTCGGCGCCACCGGGATGTTCGAGCCATGCCCGACCACGGTCATGCGCCCGGCCGCCACGCCACTGTCGATGAACAGCCGCACCACGGCGCTCGCGCGCGCGGCCGACAGTTCCCAGTTCGACGGGAACACGGGGCTGCGGATCGGCGCGATGTCGGTGTGTCCTTCCACCTGCAGCACATGGGGATCGTCGCGCAGCAAGACCGCCAGCGCGCGCAAGGCTTCCTTCGAGTCGGCCGTCAGGGTCGCCTCGCCCGAGTCGAACAGCACGCTGGCATTGATTTCGACACTGACCCCGCGGCTGTTCTGCGTAACCCGCACCTTGCCTTCCTTGACCAGCGGCGCCAGGGTAGAGGTCAGGTCGCGCGCCAGCGTGGTGAGCCGCTCGCGCTCGCGCCGCATCGCTTCGCTGCGCTTGCGCGCGGCCAGGTTCGGCAACGCGATCGGGGTCTGCGCGTCGAGCGCGGCTTTCGGCGCGGCCCGGCCGCCGAAGGCGCTGCCGAGCGCGTCGGAGAACACGCGGTACTTGCCCTCGTTGACGACCGATATCGCATACATCACGACGAAAAAGGCGAACAGCAAGGTGATGAAGTCGGCGTACGAGATCAGCCAGCGCTCGTGGTGTTCCATCTCTTCATCGAATTTCTTGCGCGCCATCGTCAGGGGCGCGACAACAGGCTGGCCACGCGCTCGTCGATCACGCGCGAATGGTCGCCGCTGGCGATGTCGTAGAACACATCGGTGAGGATTTCATATTGCGTGACGGTCTCGGCGACAATGCCCTTGAGCTTGTTGGCAACCGGGTAGAAAAACAGATTGGCCAGGCCCACGCCGTACACCGTAGAGACGAACGCGACTGCGATGCCGGCGCCCAGCTTGGACGGATCGGTCAGGTTTTCCATCACGTGGATCAGGCCGAGCACCGCGCCCAGGATGCCGATCGTGGGCGAATAGCCGGCCGCCGATTCCCAGACCTTCACCGCCTGGCGCTGGCCGAATTCGTAGGCCGTCACCTCGGTGTCGAGCAGGCCGCGCAGCTTGTCTGGATTGATGCCGTCGATCATCAGGCGCAAGCCCTTCTGGATGAACTTGTCGGGCGTGTCGAGCATGTGCTGCTCGAGCGAGAGCAGGCCGTCGCGCCGCGCATGCTGGCTCCAGATGGCGATCTCGCGCGCCAGCTTCTGGCGCTGGCTCGGCGGCGGCTGGAACACCCAGCGCAGCATGCGCATGCCGCGCACGAAGGTGGGCGCCTCGGTCTGCAGCAGCACCGCGCCGGCCGTGCCGATCACGACGATGGCGAACGCGGCCGGCTGCACCAGCGAGGCGAGCTTGCCGCCGTCCAGCCCGTGACCGATGAACAGCCCGGCCAGCGCGAGGACGATGCCGACTAAGCTTGCCCAGTCCACGCCTGCTCCCGTAGTGCCGCCCGCAACCGCGCCACCGCCTGGGTGTGCAATTGCGATACGCGCGATTCAGACACGCCCATCACGGCGCCGATTTCCTTCAGGTTCATTTCTTCTTCGTAGTACAAGCCCATCAGGATCTTTTCGCGTGGCGGCAGTGCGTCGATTGCGTCGATCACAGCCTGGCGGAAGTCGCCGTCGAGCAGGCTGCGCAGCGGATCGGCGTCGTCGACGGCATAGCGGTCGAGGAAGCTGTCGTTGCCTTCGTTATCGTGGAAATCTTCGTAGTACACCAGCTGGTGGCCGCCGCCGTCGCCCAGCATGTCCTGATACTCGGACAGCGACAGCTTGAGCAGCTTGGCCACTTCGGATTCGGTCGGCGGATGGCCGAGCTTCTGCTGCAGCGAACTCATCGCCGCTTCGATCTTGCGCATGTTCTGGCGCATCGAGCGCGGCAGCCAGTCGCTGTTGCGCAGTTCGTCGAGCATCGCGCCGCGGATGCGCAGCACCGCGTAGGTCTCGAACTGGGCGCCGTGCGTTTCTTCATAGCGGCTGATCGCGTCGAGCAGGCCGATCATGCCGGCTTGCACCAGGTCGTCCACTTCCACGCTCGGCGGCAGCTTTGCCTTCATATGGTGGGCGAGACGCTTCACCAACGGCATATGATCCGTCAGCAACTGATTCTTGTCCGCTTTCCCTTTGACCGTGTACATGGTTATGCTTTGTTATTCTTAAGAGCCAAAACGGGTGTTCCCCCCTGTCCTGCCGAGTTGTGGCATTCCCGGCAGGGCAAAACGCCCGGCCAGGCGGCGAAACGCAACGGAGGCGCCCGCCAGCGGAAACGCATCGACCACCGCGCGTCCGAGCCGCGCGGCGCGATGCAGGTATTCGTCGGCCGGCACCGAGCCCATCGACGTCAGCTGGACCGCGAGGTACCGGCTTGCCGCGGAACACATATTATCGTATACCACCTTTGCTTCGGTTTCGGAAGCGCCGGTCACCAGAATGCCGAACGGGCGCCGGCCCAGTTGCTGCGACAGCCGCTTGATCAGGCTGTAGGCGGCGGTGATCGACGCGGCGCTGGTGGAGACCTGGACCACGATCTCGGAACTGTCCATGATCGGCACCGGAAAGCTGTCGTCGTTGCCGAATTCGCCGTCGACGATGACGATGCCGGTCTGCTTGACCAGCACGTCGAAGCTCTTGGCCAGCCGGCGCAGCTCGTCCGGGCCGGAGCGGACGGCGCCGTGTCCCGGCTTCATGGTGACCACGCCGAAGCCCTGCGGCACCTGGTGGATCACTTCGTTCAGGCCGCATTCCTGGCGCGCCACCTGCAGCAAGGTCGCACCGCGGTCGACGCCGAGGCGCTGGGCCACGCCGTATTCGTGCTGGCAGGCGTCGACGATGAGCACGTCGTTGCCGGCGCGCGCCAGCGAGGCGCCCAGGTTGACCAGCATGGCGCCCTTGTCGTCCTGGGGCGTGGCGGAAAGGAAGGTGACGATGCGCGGCTTGGGGCCGGCAAGCATCCGGCGCAGGCCTTCGGCCTGGTCGAAATCGAAATTAGCCAAGCGACACCTCGCGCAGGCTGCGGTCGTTGCCGGCGTTGGTGGTCTGCGCCATCAGCAGCGGCAGCTCGGCGTCCGAGAACTGGCCGGCGCCGCTGTCGCGCGTCAGGCGGAAGGCACGATCGACCAGCATCGCGCGGTCGGCCAGGTGCAGGTCTTCCGGCACGCGCTGGCCGTTCGAGATATAAAACAGGCGCAGTTTCTGGCGGATCACGACGTCGAGCACATTGCCGATCGAGGCCGCTTCGTCCATCTTGGTCATGATGCAGCCGGCCAGCCCGCTGCCCTGGTAGGCGCGCACCACTTCGTTGAGCGTTTCGTTGGTCGAGGTGGCGTTCAGGCACAGCAGGCGCTGGACGTCGGCGCCCGATTCGCTGAGCATGGCGACCTGTTCGGTGACCATCTGGTCGCGCTGCGACACGCCGACCGTATCGATCAGCACGGTGTGCTTGTTGCGCAGTTCCTTCAGGGCGATGCGCAGGTCGGCCTCGTCCTTCACCGAGTGCACCATCACGCCGAGGATCTTGCCGTAGATGCGCAGCTGTTCGTGGCCGCCGATACGATAGGCGTCGGTGGTGATCAGGGCCAGCTTGTCCGGGCCGTGGCGCATCACGCAGCGCGCCGCCAGTTTCGCGGTGCTGGTGGTCTTGCCCACGCCGGTCGGGCCGACCAGGGCGAACACGCCGCCCTTTTCCAGGATTTCATCTTCGTCGGTCATGCTGGTGATGTTGCGGCACAAGACCGTTTTAATCCAGCGCATGCTCGCGGCCGCGTCTTTCCCGGCCGGCATTTTCTCGATCAGGTAGCGCGCCAGGCTGGCGGAGAAGCCGGCGCCCAGCATTTCGCGCAGCACGTCGGCCTTTTCCGGCTCGCGCTGCTGGGTGGCGCTCCAGGAAATGGCTGCCAGCTGGGTCTCCATCAGGCCGCGCATGGCGCGGATTTCGCTCATCATGCCCGACATTTCGGCGGCGGCGGTGTCTTTCGCGTGGGCGATCGCGGCCGTCATCATCGACGACATCTGCGCCATGTGCGCGACGTCGAAGCTGTCCGGCTGGGGCGGCGCGGGGGCGCGGCGGTTGGCGTAGGTTTCGGGCGGGTTCAGGTGCTGCAGCGACGGCTGCGGGTGGGACATTTCGGTGCCGTCGGCGGGCGAGGATATCGACGCGACGTCGTCGTTGGCCAGCGCCAGGATCTCGACGACCCCATCGACCGGGCGGTTCGACAGGATGACCGCATCCGGACCGAGTGCATCGCGCACTTTACGGAGGGCTTCACGCGAGGTGGCTGCGGTAAATTTTTTGACATTCATCGATCAAACTCCTGGGTACCTGCGTTGGTGCGCTCACATGAGGCACCGGTATACATCTCACAGTTACAATTATTGACGATGCCGCAAAGAAACCATCGAGCGAAAAGGTGGGTGATTGGGCCGCTATTCAGGGATGAGGCGGAGTGCCTGGACCACTCTTGAGGTAAGCCAGCGTCGCATGCGGGGAAAAGGTCGACGATAGCCGGTCAGTTCGCGAACCGTGAGGGTTTCGATGGAGCGATCCGGTTACGTGTACATCCTTGCCAGCGAATGCTATGGCACGCTGTAACGTCCGACCTTGTCAAGCGGGTTTGGGAGCACCGCGAAGGGCTGGCTGAAGGGTTCACCAAAAGATATCGGACCAAATGCCTGGTGTGGTTCGAAACACATGACACGATCGTGTCGGCGATCTGGCGCGAAAAGCCGCTCAAGAAATGGAAGCGGGCGTGGAAGATCGCGTTGATTCAGGAAGAAAATCCGGAATGGCGCGACTTGTATGAGGATTTTACGGCGTGACTGTCGCAGGGAACACGGACATTGCGATGCCGCGAAATGGGGTCCCCGCCTTCGCGAGGACGACGGCAGAGGCTCATCGTCAGACTGAGGATGATGCCGCCACTAGCCCCGTCGTCCTCGCGAACGCGGGGACCCCATTTTTTCGTACGCATCCTTACGCCGGCGCCCCCACCAGACTGGTCACGCGTATCGTCTTGGTCTCCGGGATCTCGCTATGCGACAGCACCTTCAGCTGCGGCAGCGCGCGGCGCAGGAAGCGCGACAGCAGCGCGCGCAACGGCCCGGGAACCAGCAGCACCGGCGTCAGCCCCATCTGCTCCTGCTGCGCCGCCGCCTGCCCCGCCTGCTGCGCGATCGTGTCCGCCAGCCCCGGCTCGATGCCGGTGCCGTCGCCCCCCGCCCCCATCGCCTGCAGCAGCAAGCGCTCGAGACGGTTGTCCAGGGTCATCACGGACAACTCATTGGTTCCCGGGAACAGCTGCTGCACGATCGCCCGCCCCAGCGCGATCCGCACCAGCGCCGTCAGCTCGTTCGGATCCTGCGTGTGCGTCGCATGCTCCGCCAGGGTTTCGATCACCGAATGCATGTCGCGGATGTGCACGCCTTCGATCAGCAAATTCTGCAGCACTTTTTGCAAGGTCGACAGCGACACCATCTTCGGCACCAGGTCCTCCACCAGTTTCGGCGTATCCTTGGCGATATGGTCGAGCAGCGCCTGCACTTCGGTGCGCCCCAGCAGTTCGGCCGCATGGGTCGTGATCAGGTGGTTCAGGTGGGTCGCCACCACGGTGCCGGCGTCGACCACCGTATAGCCCATGCTTTGCGCTTCGTCGCGCAGGCCGGCGTCGATCCAGGTGGCAGGCAGGCCGAACGCGGGATCGGTGGTCACCAGCCCCGGCAGGTTGCCGCTGGCCATGCCCGGATTGATCGCCAGGAACTGCCCGTTGAGCGACTCCCCACTGCCCACTTCCACGCCCTTGAGCGTAATGCGGTAGGCCGACGGCTTGAGTTCCAGGTTGTCGCGGATGTGCACCGGCGGCGCCAGGAAACCAACTTCCTGCGCAAACTTCTTGCGGATGCCCTTGATGCGTTTGAGCAGCTCGCCGCCCTGGGCCTTGTCGACCAGGGGAATCAGGCGGTAGCCCACTTCCAACCCCAGCGTATCGACCGGCATGATGTCTTGCCAGCTCGCCTCTTCCTGCTCGGCGGCGGCCGGCGCGATCGCGGCGGCTGCGGCGGCTGCCGCTTCTTCCTGCTTGGCCGGCGCTTCCTTGTTGCGCTTGCTGACCAGGTAGGCCGAGCCGGCCAGCAGCGCGGCCAGCAGCAGGAATACCAGGTTCGGCATGCCGGGGATCAGGCCCATGCCGCCCAGGATGCCGGCGGTGATGTACAGCACCTGCGGCTTGGCGAACAACTGACCGACCAGCTGGGAACCGATGTCCTGATCGCTGGCCACGCGCGAGACGACCATACCGGCCGCGGTCGAGATGATCAGCGAGGGAATCTGCGCCACCAGGCCGTCACCGATGGCCAGCAGCGTGTAGGTCTTGATCGCGTCGCCAAACGCCATGTCGTGCTGCAGGATACCGACCAGCAGGCCGCCGATGATATTGATCACGGTCACCATGATGCCGGCCACCGCGTCGCCGCGCACGTACTTGCTGGCGCCGTCCATCGCGCCGTAAAACTCGGCTTCCTGCGCCACTTCGGAACGGCGCCGGCGCGCTTCGTCTTCGCCGATCAGGCCGGCGTTCAGGTCGGCATCGATCGCCATCTGCTTGCCCGGCATCGCGTCCAGTGCAAAGCGCGCGCCCACTTCGGCGATACGGCCGGCACCCTTGGTGACGACGGTAAAGTTAATGATGGTCAGGATGATGAACACCACCAGGCCGACCGTGTAGTTGCCGCCGATCAGGAAGTGGCCGAACGCTTCGATTACCTTGCCGGCCGCGGCGCCGCCCGTGTGGCCCTCGGTCAACACCACGCGCGTCGAGGCGACGTTGAGCGACAGGCGCAGCATCGTCGACACCAGCAGGATGGACGGGAAGGCCATGAAGTCGAGCGGCTTGACGGTGTACAAACTGGTCAGCAGCACGATCACCGACAGCGCGATGTTGAAGCTGAAGAACACGTCGAGCAAAAAGGCCGGCAGCGGCAGGATCATCATCGCCAGCAGCAGGATGATCAGGATCGGCGCGGCCAGTGCGTTGCCTTGTCCGCTCAAGCCGCTGAGCCACGCTGGCATTCTCATACTGTTCATGGTGTCGCTCCGGTGTTCGTGTCAGGCTTGCTGTCGGTTTTTTTCTTGAAAGCGGGGTTGTGCGGATCGAGTTCGGGCGGCACTGCCAGCCTGGTCGGACGATCCGGATATTTGCCGCCGGGCTTGTAGGCGCGCAGCTGGAACACATACGCCAGCACTTCGGCCACCGCCGAGTACAGCGCTTCGGGAATCTCGTCGCCGATCTCGGTGTGCTGGTGCAGCGCACGCGCCAGCGCCGGCGCTTCCAGCAGTGCGACCTTGTTCTCTTTGGCGATCTCGCGGATCCTGGCCGCCACTTCGTCGCTGCCCTTGGCCACAACTTGCGGCGCGCCGCCCATGCCGTCGGCGTATTTCAGCGCCACCGCATAGTGGGTCGGGTTGGTGACCACCACGTCGGCGGTCGGCACCGCCGACATCATGCGGCGCTTGGCCATCTCGCGCTGCATCTGGCGAATCTTGCCCTTGACCTGGGGATTGCCGTCCGATTCCTTCGATTCCTGGATCATCTCCTGACGCGTCATCTTCAGCTTGTTGGCGTAATGCCAGACCTGGTAGGGACCGTCGATCGCCGCGACAAAGCCGAGGCCGCCGACGATGAACAGGAAGGCCGAGGCAAGCAGGTGGATCAGGTGCGCGCTGCCGGCGCTGACCGACTCGACCGCCAGGCCCATCACGGCGTCCTTCTGGCTCATCACGACCATATAGGCCACGCTGCCCACCACGATGGTCTTGGCGATCGCCTTCAGCAACTCGACCAGGGCGTTGGTGGAAATCATGTTGGCCAGGCCCTTGGCAGGGTTGAGCTTGCCGAAATTCGGCATGAAGGACTTGGGCGTGAACAGCCAGCCGCCGATCAGCAGCGGCGAAGCGAGCGCGACGAGCATGATCGCCCCGGCCAGCGGCAGGCAGGTCAGCATCACGGAAGCGATGTCGAGGCCGACGCGGCGGATCAGCACGTCGGCGTTGTAGATTTGTTCACGGTCGAGCGCCAGGCCCGACACCATGGTGGCGTGCAGGCTGCGCACGACGCTGCCGCCGGTCATCCAGAGGCCGGCGCCGGCGGTCATCAATACTGTAAAAGTTGCCAATTCCCGCGATCGGGGCACGTCGCCTTCTTCACGGGCCTGCTCCAATCGCTTGGGTGACGCGGATTCGGTCTTTTCTGCGTCGCTGTCTTCTGCCATGTCCACTCCGGTTACGCCCCGCCCCCGGCTTTAGCCAGGGTGCAGGAACGGCAGATGACATTATTGGCGATATTGCCCAGCGACAATCGATCGAACAGGCGCGCAAAGGCCCTCCTTTTCGGCAGGGCCGGCGCTTACTTCAGTTTGCGCGCCTCGGCCTGCTTCACGGCTTGGTCGATCGCGCCGAAGATGGACTTGCCCGCGGCATCGAGCATTTCTATCCTGATCGTGTCGCCAAACAGCATGAATGGCGTGCTTGCGACGCCATCTGCGATCATCTCCAGGCATCGCTTCTCGGCGATGCAGGAATAGCCGCGGCCGGCGTCCTTGTTCGACACGGTGCCCGAGCCGACGATGCTGCCGGCACGTGCATTCCGCGTTTTGCACAGGTGTGCAATCAGTTGCGGGAAGTTGAATACCATGTCGGACCCGGCGTGCGGCTGCCCGACCAGCTTGCCGTTCCAGGTGGAACGCAGCGGCAGATGCACCTTGCCGCCGACCCAGGCGTCGCCCAGTTCATCGGGCGTGACCGCCACCGGCGAGAAGCTGGTGGCCGGCTTCGACTGCAGGAAGCCGAATCCCTTGGCCAGCTCGGGCGGAATTAGCTTGCGCAGCGATACGTCGTTGACCAGCATCAGCAGGCGGATCTGCTGGAAGGCCTGGTCCGGCGTCGAGCCCATCGGCACGTCGTCGGTGATCACCGCCACTTCGGCCTCGAAATCGATGCCCCACTCCTCGTGCGCCAGCACGATGTCGTCCATCGGGCCGAGGAAGTCGTCGCTGCCGCCCTGGTACATCAGCGGATCTTCCCAGAACGATTCGGGCATCTCCGCCTTGCGCGCCTTGCGCACCAGCTCGACGTGGTTGACATAGGCCGAGCCGTCGGCCCACTGGAATGCGCGCGGCAAGGGCGCCATGCATTTGGCCGGGTCGAAGTCGAAGCTGCGGTGGCCGCGGCCGGCGTTGAGCTGCTGGTACAAATCATTCAGCTGGGGCGCGATGAAAGCCCAGTCGTCCAGCGCCGCCTGCAGGGTCGGCGCAATGCCGTCGGCCAGGTGGGCCGTCTTCAGGTCGCGCGCGACCACCGCCAGCTGGCCGTCGCGGGTGCCGTCGTTCAGGGTGGCGAGCTTCATGCGAGCAGCTCCAGCTGGGCCTGGTCGAGGAAGCACCATTCGCCTTCGGCAATGCCGAGCGACTCGAGCGTGAGGCTGCCGATCGCCGAGCGGTGCAAGGCGAGGCAGTGGTTGCCGGCCGCGGCCAGCATGCGCTTGACCTGGTGGTACTTGCCCTGCTCCAGCACGATTTCAAGCTGGTGTTCGCCGCGCTGGATACAGGTCAGCGCCTTCAGCGGCGCCGGCTCGTCGTGCAGTTTCACGCCTTCGAGCAGCTGGTCGACCAGGGCCTGGGTCACCGGCTCCTGGGTCGTCGCCTGGTATATCTTCGGCACATGGCGCTTCGGCGAGGACTGCGCGTGGATGAAGGGGCCGTCGTCCGACATCAGCAGCATGCCGGTGGTGTCGTGGTCGAGCCGGCCGACCGGCTGCACGTCGCGCCAGGTAAATTGCTCGGGAAGCAAGGTGAGCACGCCGGGATGGTGGCTGGGCTTGCGTGAACATTCGAAATTGGCGGGCTTGTTGAGGGCGATGTAGACGCGCTCGCGCACCACCCATTCCTCGTCAAAAACGGTCAACACCAGGCCATCGGTGTCGAACGTCGTCTTGTAGCTGGTGTGCGGGGCGCCGTCGATGACGACCTCGCCGTCTTCGATCAGCGCGCGGCAGTATTTGCGCGTGCCGAAGCCTTGCGATTGGAGGATGCGGTCCAGGGATAATTTGCTCATGGGCGAGACTTTAACAGAACGCAGTTGTCGCCGAAAGCGCACGCCGGTCCCTTGCCCCTCTGGTGTTGCCGTTGCAACCGGGAAATTTGAGGATCCGCAAACCACACCTTTGACACAGATCAATCAAATGCCCCAGCTCATTGGTACAGTGAAACCTCATTAGGAATCGGCTTACCGCACTCACCCAAATCTTAGCTGAGCGGTAGGACAACTTACTAGACCACCAACGAGGGAAACATGACCATGGACAACGACTGCGGCCGGGACGACGACGACAAGCTGCCCGGAACCCAGGCAGAGGCCCATTCCGTGCTCGCTCTCGAGCAATCGGCCCTGTACGCCGCCCAGCTGGCGATTGCCCGTTGGATCAATTCCAGCGCCGACGCGGCGCTGCGCACCAAGCCGCCGGCCCCGACGTCGCCGCGCACCGCCTGGTACGCCCAGGCACAGGAGAATTTCCAGGAATGGCTGGGCCGCGGGGGATTCGCACAATACGACACCCCGCGCGTCGAAGGGGCCGCGCCGAACCCGGACGAGGCCGCCGAAGCCGATTCCGCGGCGCTGCCCATGGCCACCAAGCTGCGCCGCCCAACGATGTATCAAATAGGCGCACGCCGCCGGATCGGGCGCCGCATCACTGCTTGACCCCAAAAAGGAAACGGCGGCATTGCGCCGCCGCTTCCGGGTCTCCATTGGAGACTCCTTGCGAGGAATCGAAATTCTCTCAATGCCGCATAGGATGCGGTTAGTAGTTCGGTTCGAATATATGATGCAAAACTACTGAACTTTTATATCGGCCCCCT
The DNA here is from genome assembly GCA_046728335.1 of Pseudomonadota bacterium. Lineage (GTDB taxonomy): Bacteria > Pseudomonadota > Gammaproteobacteria > Burkholderiales > Burkholderiaceae_D > JAFCUW01. The sequence goes on from JBKPEJ010000051.1 coordinate 17,219, forward strand.
TGTATGAACTACGGGTTCAATATAGAACAATTGCCTGAACTTACAAGGAGAAAATCGATAGCCTATCAGTGCAGCACCGGCCGCGCCCCATGGTAGAGCGCCTTCGCCGCACCGGATCCGACCGACGCGCCGAACTTCTTCAGCACCCGTTCCGGCAAGCCTTCGTGCGCGGTGTAGTCGACAATATCTTCCACCTTGATCACTTCGCGCGCGACGCTGTCGACGCTGCCGAAGCCATCGGCCAGGCCCATGTCGATCGCTTTCGCACCGCTCCAGAACAGGCCGGAAAACATCTCCGGAGTTTCCTTCAGGCGCTTGCCGCGCCCTGCCCGCACCACGCCGATGAATTGCTGGTGGATCTCGTTGATCATCGCCTGCGCGTGCGCCTTGTGCTTGTCCGACTGCGGGCTGAACGGATCGAGGAATCCCTTGTTTTCGCCCGCCGTCAGCAGGCGCCGTTCGACGCCGAGCTTTTCCATCGTGCCGGTGAAACCGAAGCCGTCCATCAGCACGCCGATCGAGCCGACGATGCTGGCCTTGTTGACGAAAATCTTGTCGGCCGCGGCCGCGATGTAATAGCCGCCAGATGCGCAGATCTCGTCGACCACCACGTACACCGGCTTGTTCGGATAGCCTTTTTTCAAGCGCAGGATTTCATCGACGATCATGCCTGCCTGCACTGGACTTCCGCCCGGGCTGTTGATGCGAAGCACGATTGCGACCGAACCGGCATCGCTGAACGCCTTGTTCAGCGACGGAATCACGGAGTCGGCCGAGCCGCTGCCTTCGGATTCGATGCTGCCGTCGATCTCGATCAGCGCGGTATGCTTGCCGAGCGCTTCGATGTCGGAACCGGTGCTGAAATCGAAATACGCCCACAGCGAAAAGAAGATCGCGAAAAGGACCAACAGCTTGAAGAAGATGCTCCAGCGGCGTGCCGCACGCTGCTCCTTGACGGTGGCAAACAGCAGTTTTTCCAGGGTCTCGCGTTCCCAGTTGGCGTTAATTGGCGAAGCGGCCTGGCTGGCCTCGCCCGGCGGGGTGCTGCTCGTGTTGTCGCTCATAGATCGTTGGGTAGGGGTTTGATAGGGATAATCCGCGGCAGCTTGATGAACTCATCGGGCTGCCAGTATATCTTGTCGTTTTCTTCGCGCACGGCGATCGGACGCAGGCGCCCGCCTTTGCACGGTCCGCCGGCACACTCGCCACTCTCCGGAACGTAGAGCGCGCCGTGCGTGGAACACATCAGGTACAAGCCGCTCGACTCGAAGAATTCGCCCTCGGCCCAGTCCAGTTCGATCGGCACATGGGCGCAACGGTTCAGGTAGCCGTACACCTTGCCGTCGTAGCGCACCACGAAGCCGGTCGCCGCGTCGCCGAACGCCGCCACCTCGAAGCGCACGCCCCGGCCGCCTTCGAGCACGGAGTCGGCATCGCAAATGAACAGGGGCGCGTCCTCGCTCATCAGGCGTTTCCGCTAAGCCACTCGTGCAACTGGCCCACCGTTTGCGCCGAAAACACCGGATTGCATGACTGCAACTGGTCGACCGGGTGGGCGCCGTATTCGACGGCGATAGCCTGCGCGCCTGCATTGTTGGCCATCATCAGGTCGTGCGTGGTGTCGCCGATCATCACCGTGCGCTTCAAGTCCTGGCCCAGTTCGCGGGTGATTTCCTGCAACATCGCCGGGTGCGGCTTGGAAAATGTCTCGTCGGCGCAACGCGTCGCGTCGAACAGCGACAGCAGCCCGACCGCGTTCAGCGCGCGGTTCAGGCCGACCCGGCTCTTGCCGGTCGCCACTGCCAGGAAATAGGCGTGCTGCGACAATTCCATCAGCATGTCGCGTACGCCGTCGAACAACACCAGTTCATGGTCCTTCGACAGGTAATGGAAGCGATAACGCTCCACCATTTTTGGGTACAGCGCCGGATCGATGTTCGGCATCGCCGCCTGCATCGCCTCGTGCAATCCGAGCCCGATGACGTGCGATGCCTGCTCATCGCGGGGAACCGGCAGGCCGAGGTCGCGCGCTGCCGCCTGAATACACTTGACGATGGTGGAAGTGCTATCCATCAACGTCCCATCCCAATCAAAAACGATCAGATCAAATTGCTTTCTTGCCATGTGTTCCGGCTGCTTGTGGCGGCCGGCTCCTTCCAGGGTTGTCGGATGCACGCGTTCTTAACGCTGCGCAATATTCAGCGGTTTGCCCAAGCTTACCAAGAAACGCTCGCATTCTGCGGGTAAGGGAGCATTTATCGTCACTTGCTTGCCGCTTTCGGGGTGCGTGAAGGTGATCTGGTGGGCGTGCAGGAACATCCGCTTGAGCGCGCCGCGCGTGGCGTCGGCCTTCAGCAACACGCGGTTGAGCGCGAAATCGCCGTATTTATCGTCACCAAGGATGGGAAAGCCCGACGAAGCCAGATGAACGCGGATCTGGTGGGTGCGCCCGGTTTTGAGTTCGGCTTCCAGCAGCGCGAAATGCTGCCATTTGCGCAACAGGGTGAACGCGGTATGCGACTCCATGCCGCCGGCCTGCACGCACACCCGGCGCTCGCCCTCCGCCGTGGTGAACTTGTGCAGCGGCAGCTTAATATGCTGGCGCTTGTTCTTCCAGTCGCCGCCGACCGCGGTCAGGTAGCGCTTGTCGGTCAGGCCGTCACGCATCTGCTCGTGCAGGTTGGTGAGCGCTGACCTCTTCTTGGCCAGCATCAGCACGCCCGAGGTTTCGCGGTCGAGCCGGTGCACCAGCTCCAGGAACTTGGCGTCCGGGCGCGCCGCGCGCAGCTGCTCGATGACGCCGTAGGACACGCCCGAGCCGCCGTGGACGGCAGTGCCGCACGGCTTGTCGATCACCAGCAGGTGGGCGTCCTCGTACAAGATGGTGAATTCGGCGCCCGGCACCACGGCGGTCGACTTCTCGGCCACCCGCACCGGCGGGATCCGCACCACGTCGCCGCTCGCCAGCCGGTACAGCTGGTCGATCCGGCCTTTGTTCACGCGCACTTCGCCGGAGCGCAAAATGCGGTAAACATGGCTCTTCGGGACGCCTTTGCACACCCGCAGCAGGAAGTTATCGATCCGCTGCCCCGCCTCTTCTTCGGTGATTGTGACGAAATAGGCTTGCGGCTGCGATGGTGATGAAGGGGGGACTACATCGTCTTGCATCTTCATTTGCTCTGTCTTCCCAGAAATTCTCTCTAAGTCCTTCATTTTGAATATATAATCGACAGGCGGCGGTCAAACCTCTGCTGGTGTAAGAATTAAAACGATATTTTACACAGGGGCGTCTCCATCGGCCTCGCCAAATTGCAAATTCGATGGAAAAACGTGTACGCACATCCCTGCGCGAATCAAGGTTGCACCGTTGTTGTAATCGGATAACGCGCAAGGCTGCCGGATAGGATTGTTTGGAATTGTAAGGATAAGTACTGGCAAGCTGTCCCCCGTGGCCAGCTCGCCGGTTGATGGCGTCGATAACGCTTGTCGTTTTCGCCCGACCCGATGTAAGCCTCATCCTAAAGGCTTGAGAATAATGGCGGATCCATTCGCCGGTGGTTCGAAGTCTTGGTGTGTTCGCTGGCTACGGTTTGGCTCGTTGATTTGCTCACCGCCTGGCTGTGCCTGTGCCCCGGTTCGACCGGGCAGCAATCAGGTAAGTTTCAGGTGATGCGTGCACTCGGCATGTCGATCGACCCCACTGCGCCCTGTTGCGGCCATAACGCGAAGCGTTTGCGCCGTACGTAAAGGCATACCCACCCTCCAACTTTCCGCTCCCGCGTACATCCCGTGTACATTGCGCCGCCCTGACAAGGCGGACTAGAACGGCCCCCGGGCCGCGGAGTTAATAAAAATGAAACGTATGTTGTTTAACGCTACGCAGCAAGAAGAGCTGCGCGTAGCAATTGTCGACGGCCAGAAGCTGATCGACATCGATATCGAAACCGCAGGGCGCGAACAGCGCAAATCCAACATCTACAAGGGCGTCATCACCCGCATCGAGCCTTCGCTCGAGGCCTGCTTCGTCAGCTACGGCGAAGACCGCCACGGCTTCCTGCCATTCAAGGAAGTCGCCCGCACCTACTTCCGCGAAGGCGTCGACGTCCGCACCGCATCGGTGAAGGAAGCGCTGCGCGAAGGCCAGGAAATCATGGTCCAGGTCGAAAAAGAAGAGCGCGGCAACAAGGGCGCCGCCCTGACCTCGTTCGTCTCGCTGGCCGGCCGCTACCTGGTGCTGATGCCGAACAACCCACGCGGCGGCGGCGTATCGCGCCGGGTCGAAGGCGAAGAGCGCCAGGAACTGCGCGAAACGATGGACAAGCTGGACCTGCCGCAAGGCATGTCGGTAATTGCCCGCACCGCCGGCATCGGCCGCAACGTCGAAGAGCTGCAGTGGGACTTGAACTACCTGATGCAGCTGTGGCGCGCGATCGAAGGCGCCGGCACCCAGGGCAAGGGCGCCTTCCTGATTTACCAGGAATCGTCGCTCGTGATCCGTGCGATCCGCGACTACTTCCAGCCGGATATCGGCGAGATCCTGATCGACACCGACGACATCTACGAACAGGCCCATCAGTTCATGAGCCACGTGATGCCCGACATGGTGCACCGCGTCAAGCGCTACAGCGACGACGTGCCGCTGTTCTCGCGCTTCCAGATCGAACACCAGATTGAAACCGCGTACTCGCGCACCGTGCCGCTGCCATCGGGCGGCGCGATCGTCATCGATCACACCGAAGCACTGGTGTCGGTCGACGTCAACTCGGCCCGCGCGACCCGCGGCTCGGACATCGAGACCACCGCGTTCAACACCAACTGCGAAGCGGCCGAAGAAGTGGCGCGCCAGCTGCGTTTGCGCGACCTGGGCGGCCTGATCGTCATCGACTTCATCGACATGGAAGTGGCGAAGAACCAGCGCGAGGTGGAAACCCGCCTGAAAGACGCGCTGCACCACGACCGCGCCCGCGTCCAGATGGGCAAGATTTCCCGCTTCGGCCTGATGGAACTGTCGCGCCAGCGCCTGCGTCCGTCGCTGTCGGAAGGTTCGCACGTGACCTGCCCGCGCTGCTCCGGCACCGGCCACATCCGCGATACCGAATCGTCCGCGTTGCAAGTCCTGCGCATCATCCAGGAAGAAGCAATGAAGGAAAACTCGGCCACCATCCATGTGCAGGTGCCGGTCGACGTCGCCGCCTTCCTGCTCAACGAAAAACGTGGCGAAGTGCTGAAAATCGAAAACCGCCACCGCATCGGCGTGATCCTGATCCCGAACAAGCACCTCGACACCCCGCACTACAAGCTCGAGCGCATCAAGCACGACGATCCGCGCCTCGAAGACAGCCAGGCCAGCTACAGCCTGGCCGAGCAGGCCGATACCGACATGGCCTACAGCAAGCGCCAGAAGGAAGAGCTCAAGCCGCGCCAGGAAGCCGTCGTCAAGACGATTACCCCGGCCCAGCCGGCGCCCATGGTCGACCGCACCGAACAGGCCAAGCCTGCCGTGGTGGCGCCGGTGCTGACCGCTCCTGCCGAGGAAAGCTTCCTCGACAAGATCATCAATTTCTTCACGGGCAAGAAGGCGACCCCGGTTGCCGCGCCTGCTCCAACTGCAGCGCCAGCCAAGTCGGCCGCATCGAGCGACCGTGGCGGCGACCGCAACGGCCGTGGCCCGCGCGGCCGCAGCCGTGGCGGCAAGCAAGGCGGCCGCGAGCGCGAAGAGCGCGAGCCAGGCGCCAAGCAAGGTGCAGCCGACGAGTCCGTGAAAGCGGCCGACGCGGAAACCCGCGCCGCGCGTCCACCGCGTCCGCCACGCCCACCGCGTGAGGCACGCGAGCCGCGTGAGCAGGCTGAAGCGCCGGCAGCGCCGCGCGCCGAACGCGGCGAGCGTCCGGATCGTGCCGAGCGCGCCCCCCGTCCTCCGCGCGAGCGCGCCGACTACCGTGCCGTCGTGACGGAAGCGAAGTCGGATGAAGCGGTTGTCACCGAACAGGTGATGGCAGCGACGGAAGCGGAAGTCACCCTGGGCGCCGAAGGCGAACAGCAGGTCGCCGAGCACCTGGTCAAGACGATTACGACCATCGGCCCGAACGGTGAAGAGATCGAAGTCGAAGCGGGTGGCGAAGAGCCGCGCCGTCGCCGTCGTCGGGGCGGACGCAACCGCAACCGCCGCGACCGCGACCAGGTCGAAGGCAGCGAAAACGAGGCAGGCGAGACCGAAGGTGAAGAAGAAGCGCCGGCAACCGCCGCCGCGTTCACCCCGGTAGCGGAGCAGGAAGTTGCTGCGGCGGCCCCGGTACCGGTGTCGGAGTATGTGGTGGTAGCCCCGGTGGAAGCCGCGCCGCTTGTCGCAGCGCCGGCACCAGTTGCCGAGCCTGTTGCACCAGCGCTAGTCGTGGCTGAAGTGCAGCCATCGCTGATTCCTGTCGCCGCACCTGAGCCTGCGGTATCGCAGAAATCGCTGTTCACGCCGGAAGCGCCAGTCGCTGCTGAGCCGGTCGTTGCTGAGCCGGTCGTTGCCGAGCCGGTTGCAGAAGAGCGTGTCGTGGCCGTGCCGGTTGCAGTCCAGACCGCGCCGGAAGAAGTTGTTGCTCCAGCGCCAGCGCCGGTTGCTGCACCTGCACCAGCTCCAGTTGCTGCCGCTCCGGTTGCTCCAGCGCCGGCTCCAGCTCCAGTCGTCGCCGCTCCAGTCGCTCCGGCGCCTGCGCCGGTTGCCGACCTGAAAGAACTGCTGGGTTCAGCCGGTTTGACCCTGGCGGCAACCGATCCTGAGAAGCTGCGCGCGGCACAGGAAGCGGCCGCCAAGGCAGCGCCACCGGTACGTGTACCGCGTGAACGCAAGCCGCTGCCGCCGCAAGCGGACGAGCCGCTGATCCAGGTCGACACCACCCGCCAGTAATACTGACGGTGTGTTGAAATGAAAAGGGAAGCCGCGTGCTTCCCTTTTTTATCCGTAATTGATCATGTCGTCCTCGCGCAGCCGGGATCCATGACCCGCAAGCACGAACTTTGAAGTAAGCTCAGCATTGAGGAAAAGCATGCGCTTCCACCTTCGCAAAACGACGGGCTGACAATGAATAAAACTCCTCCGCCCGACACCCGCCCCGCCCCGGTCACCCTGCGCGAAGCGTTCTGGTACTGGCTCAAACTCGGCTTTATCAGCTTTGGCGGCCCGGCCGGCCAGATTGCCCTGATGCACACTGAACTGGTCGAGCGCCGCCGCTGGATCTCCGAACAGCGCTTCCTGCACGCCCTTAATTACTGCATGCTGCTGCCGGGCCCCGAAGCGACCCAGCTGGCCGTCTACATCGGCTGGCTGCTGCACAAGACGCGCGGCGGCATCGTCGCCGGCGTGCTGTTCGTGCTGCCGTCGCTGCTGATCCTGATCGTGCTTTCCTGGATTTATATGGCTTACGGCAACCTGCCCGCCGTGGCCGGCATCATGTACGGCATCAAGCCGGCGGTGGTCGCCATCGTGCTGGCTGCGGCCTGGCGCATCGGCAGCCGTTCCTTGAAGAATTCGGTGCTGGTCGCGGTCGCGGTCGCCGCCTTCCTCGCTATCGCGGTCCTCAGCCTGCCTTTCCCCCTGATCGTACTCGGCGCCGCCATCGTCGGCCTGATCGGCGGGCGCTGGTGGCCGGCCTGGTTCCAGGTCGGCGGCAAGCATCCCGGCAGCCACGAATCGTACGGCCGCGCGCTGATCGACGACGACACCCCCACGCCGGCCCACGCCACATTTACCTGGCCGCGCCTGGTTCGTGTCGCGCTATACGGCTGCGCCATCGGCGCCGGCGCCTGGCTTCTGCTGGCCGTCCGCTTCGGCGCCGCCGGCGCGCTGGCCCAGATGGGCTGGTTCTTCACCAAGGCCGCGCTGCTGACCTTCGGCGGCGCCTACGCCGTGCTGCCCTACGTCTACCAGGGCGGCGTCGAGCATTACCACTGGCTCACCGCCAGCCAGATGATCGACGGCCTGGCGCTGGGCGAAACCACGCCCGGCCCGCTGATCATGATCGTCGCCTTCGTCGGCTTCGTGGGCGCCTGGACCGGAGCGTTATCTGGCGCATCCGCGCCGCTGACGGCGGGCGTGGCCGGCGCGTGCGTGGCGACCCTGTTCACCTTCCTGCCGTCCTTCGTCTTCATCCTGGCCGGCGGCCCCCTGGTCGAGTCCACCCGCGACAATGTCCGCCTGACCGCACCGCTGACCGCCATCTCGGCAGCCGTGGTTGGCGTGATCGTCAGCCTCGCCGTGTTTTTCGGCCAGCACGTATTCATCCGGGATGGCCGCTGGGATCCGGCCGCCGTCGCCATCTGCGCCGCCGCCTGCGTGGCCCTGTTCCGCTTTCGGGCAGGCACCATCAAATTGATCTTCGCCTGTGCTGTTGTCGGCCTCGTGCTATCGTACTGGCATGGCTGAAAAAATCATCATGCTCAATGACGAGCGCAGGCCACAGCTGGCCATTCCCGCCGTCCTCGAAACGCCCGCCGGCCGCGTGGACGACGCGCTCGCGCGCCCCCTGCACGACCTGCGCATCTCGGTCACCGACCGTTGCAATTTCCGCTGCGTGTACTGCATGCCGAAGGAAGTGTTCGACAAGGATTACGCCTACCTGCCGCACACTTCCCTGCTGTCGTTCGAGGAGATCACGCGCGTCGCCAATATCTTCGTCGCCCATGGGGTCGAGAAGATCCGCCTGACCGGCGGCGAACCGCTGCTGCGCAAGAATCTCGAGCGCCTGGTCGGCATGCTGGCCGAAATCCGCACCCCGAGCGGGCGCCCGCTCGACCTGACGCTCACCACCAACGGCTCGCTGCTGGCAAAAAAAGCGCAGTCGCTCAAGGACGCCGGCCTGAACCGCGTCACCGTTTCGCTCGATTCCCTCGATGACGCCACCTTCAAGCGCATGAACGACGTCGACTTCGCAGTCGGCGATGTCCTGAACGGCATCGACGTCGCGCACCAGGTCGGACTGGGCCCGATCAAGATCAACATGGTCGTCAAGGGCGGCATGAACGACCAGGAAATCGTGCCGATGGCGCGCCATTTCAAGAACACGCCGTACATCCTGCGCTTCATCGAATACATGGACGTCGGCGCCTCCAACGGCTGGAACATGAGCGAGGTGATTCCATCGGCGGAAGTGGTGCGCCGCATTTCGGCCGAGATGCCGCTCGAGACAATCGGCGCCAACTACACCGGCGAAACCGCGGCGCGCTGGCGCTATGCCGACGGCAGCGGCGAAGTCGGCATGATCTCCAGCGTCACCCAGTCGTTCTGCAAGGACTGCACGCGCGCGCGCCTGTCGACCGAAGGGCAGCTCTACACCTGCCTGTTCGCCACGCGCGGCCACGACCTGCGCGGCCTGTTGCGCCAAGGTCGCAGCGACGCCGAGATTTCCAGCGCCGTCGCACAGCTGTGGCGCGCTCGCACCGACCGCTATTCCGACACACGCACCATCAACACCACTGGCATTGAACGCGGCCCGAAACGGGTCGAAATGTCTTACATCGGCGGATAACACAGCATGCAGAAAAATGAACAGATCAGCGCACTGATCCTGGCGGGCGGGCGCGGCTCGCGCATGGGCCACGTCGACAAGGGGCTGCAGCCGTTCCGCGGCACCACCATGGTCCAGCACGTGCTCGAACGGCTTGCGCCGCAAGTGGGCAGCGTCTCCATCAACGCCAACCAGAATCTGGCCGCCTATGCCGCGTTCGGCGTACCGGTGTGGCCCGACCAGACCACCGGATTCGCCGGGCCGCTGGCCGGCCTCGAAGCGGGGCTGCGCCAATGCTCCACGCCCTACCTGGTGAGCGCGCCCTGCGATTCGCCGTTCCTGCCGGCCGACCTGGCGTCGCGCCTGTTCGACGCACTGCAATCGCAAGGCGCCGATGTCGCACTGGCGGTCACCCAGGAAGCGGGCATGCGCAAGCAGCCGCACCCGGTCTTCTGCCTGATCAAGACCAGTTTGCTGCCCCTGTTGTCCCGCTACCTGCTTGAGGGCGGCCGCAAGATGGATGGCTGGTACGCCGATCTGAAAGTGGCCGAAGTGCTGTTCGACGACAGCGATGCCTTCCGCAACATCAATACGCTCGACGAACTGCACACCCTCGACATCACGCGCGCGCCACGCCTGCAGGATGTGGTCAGCTGCCTGTCCGATTACGATCCCGACGCGCTGCCGGTGCGCCATGCGCAGAAAATCATCCGCGACTTCGTCACCCCGATCCGCTCGGTCGAAAAAGTCGCGCTGAGGTCAAGCCTCGATCGCGTGCTCGCGGCCGACATCGTCTCCCCGATCGACGTGCCTGCTCACGACAACTCGGCGATGGACGGCTACGCGCTGCGCGGCGCCGACCTGCGCGCCGACGGCGCCACCTCGCTGAAAGTCGTCGCGACCATCTACGCCGGACGGCCGACGGATATCGTCCCGGCTGCCGGCGAATGCGTGCGCATCATGACCGGTGGCGTGATGCCGGCCGGTTGCGACAGCGTGATCCCGCAGGAACACTGCACCAGCATCAGCGAGTCCGAGATCACCATCGATGCCGGCACCATCCGCCTGGGGGATAACCGCCGCTTTGCCGGCGAAGACCTGAAGGCCGGCAGCGCCGCGCTCGGCAAGGGCAAGATCATCCGTCCCGCCGACCTCGGCCTGCTTGCCTCGCTGGGAATCGCCGAAGTACCGGTGCAGCGGCGCCTGCGCGTCGCCTTCTTCTCGACCGGCGACGAACTGCGCTCGATCGGCGAAACGCTCGACGCCGGCTGCGTCTACGACAGCAACCGCTACACGCTGTACGGCATGCTGACACGCCTGGGCTGCGACATCGTCGACATGGGCATCGTCAAGGACGACCCGCAGGCGCTGGAAGACGCACTGCGCAACGCCTGCGAAAACGTCGACGCCATCGTCACGTCCGGCGGCGTGTCGGTCGGCGCGGCCGATTACACGAAGGAGATCATGGCCAAGCTGGGCGACGTCACCTTCTGGAAGATCGGCATGCGCCCGGGGCGTCCGCTCGCCTTCGGCAAGATCAACTCGAACGGCCAGAGCGCCTTCCTGTTCGGACTGCCCGGCAATCCGGTCGCGGTCATGGTGTCGTTCTACTTCTTCGCGCGCGCCGCCCTGCTCTACATGATGGGCGCCGACGCGCCGCTGCCGATGCTGCGCGTGAAGTCGAAGGACGCGATCCGCAAGAAGTCCGGCCGCACCGAGTATCAGCGCGGCATCGTGTCGCTGGACGCGAACGGCGAGCAGCAGGTTGCCATCACCGGATCGCAGGGATCGGGCATCCTGCGCTCGATGTCGGAAGCCAATTGCATGGTGGTGCTGCACGACGAGATGGGCAACGTGGCCGCCGGCGACATGGTCGACGTGGTGCTGTTCGAAGGCCTGCTCTGACGAGCCTGTGAACTCAGAAATACTCGGGATGATCGCGCACCAGCCCTTGCTCGAACTGATTGACCGCGGTGAACAGGTTCAGCCCTGGCGCGATGCGCCTGCCCTCATCCCAGCTGCGCCAGGCCCGAGGCATGTCGAAACCAGCGAACAAAGTGTCGCCCATATCCTTGTACGCGCCGGCCAGGGCCGGATTCGCGCGCAGCACGCTGGCGTACATCGGCAAAGCAGTGCTGCGGTCACCGAGTTTCACGCGATTGTTTGCTTCGAACAGCTGCAGGATGTGCCGCTTGCGCATCGTCTGCGACCGCATCGCCTGCATCACCCGTACTGAAGCGCTCAGTCCGGCCTTGTCGGCTGGGTTCATCGCCGTCAGCACTGCGCGCACGTTCTGGTCCGACTTCAGCGCTTCCTGCTGTTCGGCGGAAAACGGCGCCATCGCCGCGCCGCTCGCGAGCGTCCATTCGATCGCACCGAGCATCGCGTCCAGCGGGCGCTTCTCGGCGAACGCTGCGCGCATTTCCGCCTCGGATTGCTGGCGCCCGACTCCCGGCGCCGGCGGCTTCGCGCGCGCCGCCCGGTCGAGCAACTGGTCGATTTCATCGCCGCCCTCTGCGCGCTCCGAGAACGCAGCGAGGTCATAAGCGGGCGGCGCGGCCGACGTCAAACCTGTGATCGTGAAAGTACGCGTCTGGCTGCCGCCAACATCACTGTAGTACATCACGAATGTGGGCGGAATGCGGCGCAGTTCGGACAGCTTGGCAAGCACCAGCGGGTGGCCGCCGAATTGATAGCGCAAGTAGCGGATGAACGCCGCGGCATCGCTCGCGCTGACCGATGGGCCGCCCGCGCCGATGCGCATCATCGTCTCGCCGTCAATCGACAGGACCATATCGGCGCCGTCGGCTCTTTCGGCCATTGTCCGCGCCGGCTTCCCGAGCACCGACAGCGACTGCTCGTCGAATACGGCGTTCGACACTGGCCGCTCGATCTTCATCTCCCCTAACATGCGGCCCAGGTTAGCCCGGTTCTGCAGCTCCATCACGCGAAAACCGACTGTATCGAACAGCGAGTAGCCAACGTAGGTGCGGGTCTTCAGGTCAACCAGGTAGCGGCGGCGAGTCGCGAAATCGAAAATATTCATTTGGCCCGGCGCCGTGACGGACATGTAGCGTTCGCCCAGCGCCACCTGGTTGGTCCGCACATCGTCCGGAGGCCCTCCGCTACTGCCGGGGCCCGGCTGATTATGCGTCGCCACCGTGAGTTGGAAGCTCAGTTCAGCATACGCAGGGCTCATGGCGCCAAGCAGGAACGCCATCAGCGCGAGCGGCATCAATCGGTCGAACAGTCTTCGTACCGGCGGCATTTTTTTCCTTGTTGAGTAAAGGGGCCTGCCGATTGTATGTCAATTCAATGGCATGAATGGCATTATTTCCAGGGCGGGTTCAGTCGCCATGGCGGCCCAACTGCATCGGTCCATCCGCAAAGATGCGCGCATCCATCGACTTCAGCTGCGCGCTGACCTGGGGCCGGAACGCCATCTGCTCCATGATGTCGCGCTCGACGTCGATGCCCGGCGCAACCTCGATCAATTCGAGGCCGTCCTTCACCAGCCGGAACACGCAGCGCTCGGTGATGTACAGCGCCTCCTGTCCGCGCGCGTAGGCGAATTCGCCCGAGTAGGTGCGGTGCTCGACCTCGTCGACGAACTTGCGCATCGAACCTTCCGAAACGATCTGCAAGCGGCCATCGCTGATCGCGACCTCCAGTCCGCGCGCGGTAAAGGTCCCGACGAAGACGACCTTGCGCGCATTCTGGCTGATGTTGATGAAGCCGCCGGCGCCGGCGAGGATAGCCCCGAATTTGCTGACATTCAGGTTGCCTTGCCGGTCCGCCTGCGCCAGGCCGAGCACCGCCACATCCAGGCCGCCGCCGTCGTAGAAGTCGAACTGGTAAGGCTGGTCGATGACGGCGTCCGCATTCGTCGCCGTGCCGAAATCGAGGCCGCCGGCCGGCATCCCGCCGATCACGCCCGCTTCCGCCGTCAGCGTGATCGCTTCCAGCATGCCCTCTTCCGCGGCCACCTGCGCCACGCCTTCCGGCATGCCGATGCCGAGGTTGACGACGTCGCCGTCCGACAGCTCCATCAGCGCGCGGCGGGCAATGATCTTGCGCTCGCACAGCGGCGTCGGCGCGATCGACGACAAGGGCATGCGCCGCGCGCTGGCGTAGGCCTCGCTGTACGGCGTGCCGAAAGTCTGCATGTGGTACTCGGGCTTTTCGGCCACCACCACGCAGTCGACCAGGATGCCGGGGATCTTCACCTGGCGCGCGTTCAGCGTGCGGTTGGCGACCGCCTGCTCGACCTGGACGATGACGATGCCGCCGGAATTGTGGGCCGCCATCGCGATGGCCAGCGCCTCGAGCGTCAGCGCTTCTTTTTCCATGGTCACGTTGCCGGCCCGGTCCGCGCAAGTGCCGCGGATGATCGCCACATTGATGGGGCGCGCCTTGTAGAACAGGTATTCGCGGCCGTCGATCTCCATCAGCGATACCACATCCTCGCGCGCCAGCGCATTGATCTTGCCGCCGCCGAAGCGCGGATCGACGAAGGTGCCCAAACCGACCGGCGACAGCAGTCCCGGCTTGCCGGCTGCGGTATCGCGAAACAGCTGGCTGATGACGCCTTGCGGCAGGTTGTATGCCTCGATCTTGTTATCGATGGCCAGCTTCTGCAGCGCCGGCACCAGCCCCCAATGCCCGCCGATGACGCGCTTGACGAGTCCCTCGTGGCCGAAGTGATTCAGGCCGCGCAGCTTGCCGTCGCCCTGCCCCGCCGCGTAGACCAGCGTCAGGTCGCGCGGCAGGCCGGTGGACGTGAAGCGCTGTTCGAGCGCCACCGCGATGTTCTCGGCGAAGCCCACGCCGACGAAGCCGCCGGTAGCGACCGTGTCGCCGTCGTGGATGCGCTGGACTGCTTCTGCCGCCGAGACAATCTTGTCGCGCATCGTTGCTCCCTCTGGGGTCAGGTCCGACATTCGGACACTATTAACAAATTTGAACACAAAAAATTGTGCGAAAGTCAGAACAGCGGCAGCGAATTGTTAAAAATGTCCAACTGTCGGACCTGCCCCCCAGTGTTTAGAGCAGCTCCGGATCCAGATCGGTGTCGGCGCTTTCGGTGCCCAGCATGAGTTCCGCCGTCTCGCTCGGCAGCGCTTCCACCGACTTGAGCTTGCGCGTCATCTGGCGGCTGCGCACTTCGGCGTTTTCAATGCTCTTGGCGGCCTGCTCGAGCGTCAAGCGCGTCTTGCTGAGCACCGCGCCAAACTTGCCGAACTCGGTCTTCACCGCGCCCAGCACCTGCCACACTTCCGACGAGCGCTTTTCCAGCGCCAGCGTGCGGAAGCCCATCTGCAGGCTGTTGAGGATCGCCGACAGCGTCGACGGCCCCGCGATGCTGACCCGCAGGCTGCGCTGCAAATCGTCGGCCAGGCCGGGGCGCCGCATCACCTCGGCGTACAGCCCCTCGGTCGGCAGGAACAGGATCGCAAAATCGGTGGTGTGCGGCGGCGACAGGTATTTTTCGCAGATGGTCTTGGCTTCGCCACGCACCGCGCGCTCCAGTTCGCGCCCGGCATTGAGCACGCCTTCCGCATCGGCGCGATCGGCCGCGTCGACCAGGCGTTCGTACTGTTCCTTCGGGAATTTGGCGTCGATCGGCAGCCACACCGGCGCGCCGTCATCCGAGCCGCCGGGCAGCTTGATGGCGAACTCGACCCGCGCTCCGGTGCCCGGGATGGTCTCGACGTTCTTCGCGTACTGGTCCACCGTCAGCACCTGCTCGAGCAGCATCTCGAGCTGCACTTCGCCCCAGGTGCCACGCGTTTTCACGTTGGTCAGCACTCGCTTCAGGTCGCCCACGCCGATTGCCAGCTGCTGCATTTCGCCCAGGCCCTGGTGGACTTTTTCGAGCCGCTCGGACACCTGGCGAAACGATTCGGTCAGCCGCGTCTCGAGCGTCGCGTGCAGCTTTTCGTCGACCGTCTTGCGCATCTCTTCCAGCCGCGCCGCGTTATCGACCTGCAGATCCTTGATCTTGGCCTCCAGCGTGGCGCGCACTTCAAGCATGCGCTGCGCATTCGACTCGGTCAGCGTCGACAGGCTTTGCCCGAGTGTGTCGGCGAAGCGCTTGAGCGTCACCGATTGCTCTTCGCGCCCGCTGGTTCCCTGCAAGTGGATGTGCTGGCGCATGCCGTCGAGCTGCTGGACGCTGGCCGCGTGGTTGTGCGCGAGGCTGGCGGACAGCTCCTGGCGCGTCGCCTGTGCGCTCGCCTGCAGCTCATGCCGCAACGCGCGTTCGACCCGTTCGAACTGGGCTTCCTGGTTGCCGCGCCCGCGCATCAACAGCACCAGCTGCAGGATCACCGCGATTGCCGCCAGGCCGGCAAGGAGAATGAATTCGCTGTGTGTCATCGGTCAATCGGCCTTGTTCCGCATCCAGTCGGCGGTCTGGTAGAACGATTCCATCAGCCGCAGCCTGAGCGCCTCGTCGATGCCGACGTCTTCCATCGCCCACGCAATCGCGCGCAGCCATTGATCGCGTTCGCTGCTGCCGATCGCGAACGGCAGGTGGCGCGCGCGCAGGCGCGGGTGGCCATGGCGCAGGACGAACAGGTCGGGCCCGCCCATCCAGCCGGACAGGAACATGAACAGCTTGTCGCGCGAGCCGTCCATGGGAGTCGGGTGCAGGGCGCGGATGCCGGCGAACTCGGGCTCGAGTTCCATCAGGTCATAGAAGCGGTCGACCAGTTCGCGCACGCGCTGCTCGCCGCCGACGGCGTCATACAAAGTGGGGGTTTGTGTCATGCCTGCAATCATAACGCACCGCGGCGCCCGTCGTCTCGCCTGTGCTCGCTCAGCCGTTTGAGGCGGATGTCAATCCCGCACGACAGCTGAGGTTGATTTGCATCAAAAGGCAAAACGCAAAAATGCGACATCATCGGGGTTGATTTTTGTCAAATTAAGCAATATCAATCCCTTGAGGCCCTCGCAAAGGCGTGCCATGCGGCTACCGATTTACCAGCACCCCAGCCTGACCGTGCTGGTCGACGACAGCGAATCGTTCCTGACCCGGCTTCAATTCGAACTCGGGTCGGCCGTGCCGAGCAAGGCGTTCAGCGATCCCCGCAAAGCCTTGTCGTGGCTGCGGCGCCAGCATGCGGTGGCAGCTGATCGGATGCTCGCGCCCACTGCCTGCGATGGCGCATTCATGCAGCCGCATTGCGTGGCGCTCCCCGCCGAACGGATCTTCCGTATCGGCTTCCGGCCGCAGCGCTTCATGCTGCCCTCGGTGATCGTGGCCGATTGCCGCATCCCTAAGATGAGCGGGGTCGAGTTGTGCGAAGCGCTGGCCGACCTGCCCTGCAAGAAGATCCTGCTCACCAACGCAAGCGACGAAGGCGCCGCGCTCGACGCATTCAATCGCGGCCTGATCGACCGCGCGATCAGAAAGAGCGACGGCGATGCGCTCGACCAGCTGGTGTGCGCGATGGCTTCCCTGCAGCAGCGCTACTTCGAAGACGTGTCGGCCACTTTGTGCGGGCTGGCGGCGCTGCCGGCTTTCAGTTTCATCGGCGATCCCGCGGTGGCCAAACTGGCGCGCGGCCTGATCTCCGAGCACGCGATCGTCGAGCACTACCTGTATTCGCAGCCGAGCGGACTGCTGTTGTACGACGCCGCGGGCCGCGCCAGGCTGCTGGCGATCGAGACTGGCGAAGGCATGCAGGCCCATTACGAAATCGCGCGCGACAGCGGCGCACCGCCCTCGCTGCTGCAGGCGATCGAGGCGCGCTGCATCATCCCGTTCTTCCGCAACGGCGACGGCATGTACAACGGCAGCGCGGGCGAACGCTGGTACCGCTTTTGCGCGCCGGCCCAGGTCTGCCTCGGCGCCCAGCCCTACTTCTGGGCGCTGTTCGACCTGGAGCCGCATGAGCTGCCGGAGCCGGTCGCGCCGTTTGCCCGTTACCAGGCCGGCCATCCCTGCACCGTCTGATACGGCGGCGCGGTCACCCTTCGCGCAGCGTTTGCAGCGGCGGCTGTTTCAGCACGTTGCGCAAGCCTAGCCAGCCGCCCGCGATCGCGCACACCACGCCGACCGCCAGACCGGCCAGCCAGACCACCGGGCTGAAGGTCCAGGCGAACTTGAACTGGTAGGTCGCGAGCGCCCATCCCATCGCCGCCGCACCCGAGGCGGCGAGCACGCCCGACAGGCTGCCCACCAGCGCGAACTCGATCCACTGCGCCTGCGACAGCTGTTTGCGGGTGGCGCCCAGCGCGCGCAGCAGGCCCGACTCGCGCGTGCGTTCGTCCTGCGATCCCATCAGCGCCGCATACAGCACCAGCACGCCCGAGGCGAGCGTGAACATGAACAGGAACTCGACCGCCGTCACCACCTGGTCCAGCACCTGCTGCAGCTGGCCGATGATGCCGCTGACGTCGATCACGGTCAGGTTGGGGAATTCGCGCGTCAGCGCATTGGTCAGGGTCGCGTCGGCGCCCGCCAGGTGGAACGCGGTCATGAAGGTCTGCGGCGTGCCTTCCATCGCTTTCGGGTTGATGATGACGAAGAAATTCGCCCGCATCGAACCCCATTCGAGCTTGCGCAGGCTGGTCACCCGGGCCTGCACGACCTGCCCGGCGATGTCGAAGCGCAGCGTGTCGCCCAGCTTGAGGCGCAGCGTCTTGGCGATACCCTGCTCGACCGACGCTTCCGCCTCGCCCGGCTTGTCCGCATACCATTTGCCGGCGACAAGCTGGTTCGAGGCCTGCATGTCCTTCATGCTCGACAGGTTGAATTCGCGCTCGGCCAGGCGCCGCGCATCCTCGGCCGGATAAGTCGCGGGCGTGACCGGCTGGTCGTTGACCGCCGTCAGGCGGCCCCGCATCATCGGGTACAGCACCACATCCTTGACGCGCGCAGCCGCCAGGCGCTGTTCAATCGCATCCTTCTGGTCGGGCATGATGTTGATGATGAAGCGATTCGGCGCGTCGGCCGGCGTGGCGCTGCGCCAGGCGGTCATCAGGTCGCCCCGCACCACCGTCAGCAGCAGCAGCGCCATCAGCCCGAGCGCCAGCGAGACCACCTGCACGATGGTCGCGCCTGGCCGGCGCTGCAGCGCGCTGACGGCAAAGCGCCAGCTCTGGTGGTCGACCGCGCCGCGCAGCTTCTTCAGCGACAGCAGCCCGAGCCAGCCGGCCAGCGCAAACAGGCCGAAGCCGGCCAGGAAGCCGAGCGCCGTCAGCAGCGCCAGTTGCGCATCGCCGGCCTGCCACAGCAGCAGCGCGACGAACGCCGCCACGCCGAATCCGTAGGTAGCCAGCGCCATCGCGCGGGGCGGCGCCTGCTCGCGCCGGATGACCCGGTTGTGCGGGACGTTGCGCAGCTGGAGCACCGGCGGCAGCGCGAAGCCGACCAGCAGCAGCATGCCGGTGGCGACGCCCTGCAGCGCCGGCAGCAGCGACACCGGCGGCAGGTCGGCGCTGATGAATTTCCCGATCAGTTCGAGCAGCACGTAATGGGCGCCGAATCCCGCCAGCACGCCGAGCAGGCTGCCGGCCAGGCCGACCAGCACGAACTCGGTCAGGTACATCGCGCTGACCTGGTTCTGCGACAGGCCCAGGCAGCGCAGCATGGCGCAGGCGTCGAGGTGGCGCAGCATGAAGCGGCGCGCCGCCATTGCCACGGCCACCGCGGCCAGCATCGCCGACAGCAGGCCGACCAGCGACAGGAAGCGGTCGGCCCGGTCCAGCGTGGCGCGCATTTCCGGCCGCCCGTTTTCCAGCGACTCGATGCGCACGCCCTTGACGCGCGCGGCGCCGATCTGCGCCTTGAGCCACTGTTCGTACTGGTTGACGCGGGTGAAGTCGTTGTTCGACGGCGCCGCCACCTGCATCCGGTAGGTCACGCGCGAACCGTTGTCGACCAGGCCGGTGGCGCCCAGGTCGGCCGACGACAGCATCACGCGCGGTGCGAAGTTGGCGAACGACGGGCCGCGATCCGGCTCCGCCGCGATCAGCTGCGCAATGGTGAAGGTCTTGTCGCCCAGCTTGACAGTGCTGCCGATCGCCGCCTTCAAGCCGGTCAGCACGTTCGCGTCGACCCACAAGGTGCCTGGCGCGGGAGTGGCCTCGGTCGTGGCGCCGCGCGCCGCGTTGGCCTCTTCCGCGCTGGTGGTGATTTTCAGCTGGCCGCGCAGCGGGTAGCCCTGGCTGACCGCCTTGACCGACGCCAGCAGCGCGACCGACTGCTCGCCCTCGCCGGCCTGCGCCATGCTCGGGAAGGTGACGGTATCGGCCAGCAGCAGGCCGCGCCGCTGCGCTTCCGCCCTCCACCCGGCGCGGATCGGCTGGTCCGAATTGACCAGCAGGTCGGCGCCGAGCAGCTGGTGGGCGTCGCGATTGAGGCTCGTGCGCATGCGGTCGATGAAGAAGCCGACCGCCGACAGCGAGGCCACCGCGATGATCAGCGCGACCAGCAGGAAACGCAGCTCGCCGGCGCGCCAGTCGCGCGCGGTCATGCGGAACGAAAGTCTGAGCATGGGCGCCTAAATCTTTGCGAAGAATGTGTCGAGTTCGTCGAGGAAGGCGCGTTTGGCCTCCGGCTCGAGGAAGGAGGCGGTAAAGCTGTTGCGCGCCAGCCGGTGCGCGTGCGACAGTCCGAGCGGCAAGGCCTCGAACGCGGCCAGGAAGTTCGCGTTCAGGTAGCCGCCGAAGTACGCCGGGTCGTCCGAATTGACGGTGACCGCGAGATTGGCGTCAAGCAGCTGCAGCAGGTTGTGCTGGCCCATGTGTTCGAATACGCGCAGCTTGATGTTCGACAGCGGACAAACGGTGAGCGCAATCTGCTCGCGCGCCAGGCGCTCGGTCAGCAGCGGATCCTCCAGGCAACGCACGCCGTGGTCGATCCGTTCGACATTGAGCACGTCGAGCGCGGTCTCGATGTATTCGGGCGGGCCTTCCTCGCCGGCGTGGGCGACCAGGTGCAGGCCGAGCTGGCGGCAGCGCTCGAACACGCGGCAGAATTTTTCGGGCGGATGGCCGAGCTCGGACGAGTCGAGCCCGACGCCGATGATCTTGTCGCGGAATGGCAGCGCCTCTTCCAGCGTGGACAGCGCGTCTTCCTCGGAGAGGTGGCGCAGGAAGCACATGATCAGCGTCGCGCTGATCGGCCCGTCCTGGCAGGCGCGCCAGATGCCGTCGACCACGGTCTGGAACGGCACCCCGCGCGCGGTATGGGTCTGCGGGTCGAAGAAAATCTCGGCATGGCGCACATTATCAAGCGCGGCGCGCCGCAAATAAGCCATAGTCATATCGTAGAAATCCTGCTCCTTCAACAGCACGCTGGCGCCGGCGTAGTAAATGTCGAGGAAGGACTGCAAATTGTCGAATGCATAAGCTTTGCGCAGGGTGTCGACCGATTCGTAGCTCAAAGCGACCCCATTTCTTTGAGCCAACTCAAAGATTAGCTCGGGTTCCAGTGACCCTTCGATGTGTATATGCAATTCTGCCTTAGGCATCTGCTGCAAAATCATTTGCAACTGTTCGTTAGGCATCATTTTCTCCAGGTTCGCCGTGTCATGCGGACAGTGTAGCGCAAGGCGTCGGCAGGGTTCGCCGCCGGCCCGATTCATGAAAGAAATTGTGTGTCATGGGGGGCGGTGCAAATGGTTCAGCTGCCTGTCATTTTGCGCCGCATTGGCCGTTCGATTTTGAACGCGATGCACTTCTTGTAATAGTCGTCAACCGGACCAATATGGTGCATAGAAATAGTCTCGAATGAGGCCGGAATGCGACACGGAAAATACTGCTCAATTCGCTATTTATCCTTAATAATCAATCGTTTAACTTAGTTACAAACGGTCACACGACATTGCTTTGACTTCCGCTTCCATTAAGCACATAATAAATTTCATAGGCGTAAGAAGACGTTGTCAGAACGCGCGATTCACCGGAAAAATCCGGCAAAAAAATAATAGTTCGTCATCCGTTTTTTGTTTCCGAAGTTTGATTCAAGAAACGTTCTTGCCGATCCAGAAGAGGAGTACGCCAGCGGCCAGGCCCAGGCAGGTTTTCCTGCCCGCCAAAGTGATCAGTGTAAGCACATTAAAGGACATTCAAATGACCATTTTTGACAACTACGCAGCTCGCTACGAGCGTACCCGGGAAGAGGAATTTTCCCTCTCTGAGTATCTGGCACTGTGCAAGAAGGATCACTTGACTTACGCCACCGCGCCGGAGCGCATGCTGGCCGCCATCGGTGAGCCGACCCTGGTCGATACCCGCAACGACACCCGGCTATCGCGCATCTTTGCCAACAAGGTCATCAAGCTGTATCCCGCGTTCAAGGACTTCTACGGCACCGAGGAAGTCATCGAGCAGGTGGTGTCCTACTTCCGCCATGCGGCGCAGGGACTGGAAGAGCGCAAGCAGATCCTTTACCTGCTGGGCCCGGTGGGCGGCGGCAAATCGTCGATCGCCGAAAAGCTCAAGTCGCTGATGGAGCAGGTGCCCTTCTACTGCCTGAAGGGCTCGCCCGTCAACGAATCGCCGCTCGGCCTGTTCAACGAAGAGGAAGACGGCGTCATCCTCGAAGAAGACTACGGCATCCCGCGGCGCTACTTGCGCACCATTCCGAGCCCGTGGGCGGTCAAGCGCCTGCACGAGTTCAACGGCGACATCAACAAGTTCCGCGTGGTCAAGCGTTACCCGTCGATGCTCAAGCAGATCGCGATCTCCAAGACCGAGCCGGGCGACGAGAACAACCAGGACATTTCCTCGCTGGTCGGCAAGGTCGACATCCGCAAGCTGGAAGACTATGCCCAGGACGATCCGGACGCCTACAGCTATTCCGGCGGCCTGTGCCTGGGCAACCAGGGCCTGATGGAATTCGTCGAGATGTTCAAGGCGCCGATCAAGGTGCTGCACCCGCTGCTGACGGCTACCCAGGAAGGCAACTACAAGGGCACCGAGGGCTTCGGCGCGATTCCGTTCGACGGCATCGTGCTGGCCCACTCCAACGAGTCCGAGTGGAAGACCTTCCGCAACAACCGCAACAACGAGGCTTTCCTCGACCGCATCTACATCGTCAAGGTGCCGTACTGCCTGCGCGTGTCCGACGAGATCAAGATCTACGACAAGCTGATCCGCAATTCCTCGCTCGAGCACGCTCCTTGCGCGCCCGGAACGATGAAGATGATGGCCCAGTTCGCGATCCTGTCGCGCCTGAAGGATCCGGAGAACTCGAGCATCTTCTCCAAGATGCTGGTCTACGACGGCGAAAACCTGAAGGACACCGACCCCAAAGCGAAGTCGATGCACGAATACGTCGACTATGCCGGCGTCGACGAGGGCATGAACGGCCTGTCGACCCGCTTCGCCTTCAAGATCCTGTCGAAGGTCTTTAACTTCGACAATACCGAAGTGGCGGCCAACCCGGTCCACCTGCTGTACGTCCTCGAGCAGCAGATCGAGCGCGAGCAGTTCGCGCCGGAAACCGAGCAGCGCTACCTGTCGTATATCAAGGAACACCTGGCGCAGCGCTATGTCGACTTCATCGGCAAGGAAATCCAGACCGCCTACCTGGAAAGCTATTCGGAATACGGCCAGAATATCTTCGACCGCTACGTGACGTTTGCCGACTTCTGGATCCAGGACCAGGAGTTCCGCGATCCCGACACCGGCGAGTCCTTCGACCGCGATTCGCTCAACAGCGAGCTGGAAAAGATCGAGAAACCGGCCGGCATTTCGAATCCAAAGGATTTCCGCAATGAGATCGTCAATTTCGGTCTGCGCGCGCGCGCCACCAACGGCGGCAAAAATCCGGCCTGGACCAGCTACGAGAAGTTCCGTACCGTCATCGAGAAGAAGATGTTCTCGAACACCGAGGAGTTGCTCCCGGTGATCTCGTTCAACGCGAAGGCGTCGGCCGAGGATGCCAACAAGCACGCTGACTTCGTCGCGCGCATGGTGGAGAAAGGCTATACCGCGAAGCAGGTCCGCCTGCTGTGCGAATGGTATCTGCGCGTGCGGAAGTCTTCTTAGCGGCGAAGGGGTAAGATAGTAGGGCCGGGCGCGTTTCGCCGGCCCGCCGCGACTTTAAGCAGGAGGCACGTTTTGACTTACCTCATCGACCGACGCTTGCAGGGCAAGAACAAGTCAGCGATCAACCGAGAGCGCTTC
The DNA here is from genome assembly GCA_046728335.1 of Pseudomonadota bacterium. GTDB lineage: Bacteria > Pseudomonadota > Gammaproteobacteria > Burkholderiales > Burkholderiaceae_D > JAFCUW01. The sequence continues at coordinate 40,855 of JBKPEJ010000051.1, forward strand.
CTCCGGCGTTACAAGAGCCAGATCAAGGACGCTGTCGGGCGGGCGATCAAGGGTCGCTCGATCACCGATATTGAAAATGGCGAGAAGGTGTCGATTCCCGTCAAGGATGTCAACGAACCGAATTTCGGCCACGCCCACGGCGGCGTCTGGGAAACGGTCAATCCCGGCAACAAGGAATACCAGAAGGGCGACCAGTTCAACCGCCCGCGCGGCGGCGGCGGTTCGGGCCGCGGCAAGGCCGGCAACAGCGACCAGACCAACGAGGACGACTTCATCTTCGAGCTCTCGCGCGAAGAATTCATGAATTATTTCTTCGAAGACCTCGAGCTGCCCAACATGGTCAAGACGCAGCTGACCCAGACCACCGAATTCAAGAACCAGCGTGCCGGCTACAACATCTCGGGCACGCCGTCGAACATCCACGTGCTGCGCTCGCTGCGCGGCGCGCTCGGCCGGCGCATCGCCGTCGGCGGCAACTCGCGCAAGCAGCTCACCATCGCCGAACACGAACTGGTCAAGCTGATCGAGGAAGGCGTCGCGCTCGACGATGCGCGCGTGATCGAGCTCAAAAAACTGGTGCACCACCTGCACACCAAGCTGATCGCCATCCCCTTCATCGATCCGTTCGACCTGCGCTACAGCAATCGCATCAAGGTGCCCAAGCCGACCACCCAGGCCGTCATGTTTTGCATCATGGACGTGTCGGGCTCGATGGACGAAAGCCGCAAGGACACCGCCAAGCGCTTTTTCATCCTGCTCTACCTCTTCCTCAAGCGCGCCTACGACAAGATCGAGGTGGTCTTCATCCGCCACCACACCGCCGCGGCCGAGGTCGACGAAAACGAATTCTTCCATTCGCGCGAATCGGGCGGCACCGTGGTGTCGTCGGCGCTGCACCTGCTGCAGAAGATCATCAGCGAGCGCTACGGCAGCGGCGAATGGAACAGCTATGTGGCCCAGGCGTCCGACGGCGACAACTGGGACAACGACTCGGTGCTGTGCAAGCAGCTGCTGATTAACTCCATCATGCCGGCGGTGCAGTACTACACCTACGTGGAAATCACCGACGGCCCGCAACAGAACCTGTGGGAGCAGTACGCCGAAGTGGGCGACCACCATCCGAATTTCGCGATGCAAAAGATCGTCACGCCGGCCGATATCTATCCGGTCTTCCGGGAACTGTTCAAGAAACAGCCGAAGTGAGCAATGAGGTGAGCACACTATGCCAAGAGATCCTAAAAACCCGCGCGCCCTGCCCGAACAGTCGGAGTGGACCTTCGACCTGATCGAGCACGCGCACGAAGAAATCCGCCGGGTGGCCAAGAATTTCGGCCTCGACACCTACCCCAACCAGCTCGAGATCATCACCGCCGAGCAGATGATGGATGCCTACACCTCGGTCGGCATGCCGGTCTCGTACAACCACTGGTCGTTCGGCAAGCATTTCCTGTCGACCGAAAAAAGCTACAAACGCGGCCAGATGGGCCTGGCCTACGAGATCGTCATCAACTCGAATCCCTGCATCGCCTACTTAATGGAGGAGAACAGCCTGACCATGCAGGCGCTGGTGATCGCGCACGCGGCCTACGGCCACAACTCCTTCTTCAAGGGGAATTACCTGTTCCGCACCTGGACCGATGCCGACGCCATCGTCGATTACATGGTGTTCGCCAAAAATTACATCGCCGAATGCGAACAGCGCCATGGCATCGACGCGGTCGAGATGCTGCTCGACTCCTGCCATGCGCTGTCGAACTACGGCGTCGACCGCTACAAGCGGCCGGCCAAGCTGTCGCTGGCGCAGGAGAACGCGCGCCAGAAAGAGCGCGAGGAATACGCCCAGTCGCAGGTCAACGCGCTGTGGCGCACGGTGCCGCGCCGCGACGAGGAGCTGGCCGACACGGCGCCGCCGCGCTTCCCGCCCGAACCCGAAGAGAACCTGCTGTACTTCATCGAGAAGTACGCGCCCCTGCTCGAACCGTGGCAGCGCGAGATGGTGCGCATCACGCGCAAGATCTCGCAGTACTTCTACCCGCAGCGCCAGACCCAGGTGATGAACGAAGGCTGGGCCACCTTCTGGCACTACACCATCCTGCAGGAGCTGTACAAGGAAGGCATCGTCGGCGACGGCTTCATGATGGAGTTCTTGCAGAGCCATACCAACGTGGTGTACCAGCCCTCGGCCACCAGCCAGTACTACAACGGGATCAATCCGTATGCGCTCGGGTTCGCCATGATGAGCGATATCCGCCGCATCTGCGAGGACCCGACGCCGGAAGACCGCGAGTGGTTCCCGTCGATCGCCGGCAGCGACTGGCGCAAGACGCTCGATTTCGCGATGCGCAATTTCAAGGACGAGAGCTTCATCGCGCAATACCTCTCGCCCAAGCTGATCCGTGACTTCCACTTCTTCGCGGTGCTCGACGACGACCGCAAGGAGAAGCTGACGATCTCGGCGATCCATGACGAGCGCGGCTACCGCTACGTGCGCCAGCAGTTGGCCGAGCAGTACAACCTGGGTAACCGCGAACCGAATATCCAGGTCTGGCAAGTAAATACACGCGACGACCGCGCGCTGACCTTGCGCCATACGCAGTTCCAGCGGCGCCCGCTGAACCAGCAGGCGCAGGAAGTGCTCAAGCATGTGGCGCGCCTGTGGGGCTTCGACGTCCACCTCGAAACGGTCGACCCGCAAGGCAACGTCGTTAGCAGCCTCGAGTGCCGGCGCGAGAAGCGCAACCGCGGCTGACAGCGGCGGCGCAGGTTTCAAGCTGCCTACTATATATACCAAGACATCCGCCTCCCATCACCTGCGCCTATACCCTGGGCGCGGGTCGTGGCGAGCTGGGCCGTTTCAACAGGACGCCACCGGTCGGCGAAACTGTCTATACTTATCACAATCGCCATGGTCCCGCCATATCCTATTTGCCCGGAGGTAAATAGAACTGTCGATTGTTCTGCCGGACGCGCCTCAAACCTCCTGTGCTCCACTTTCGCCCTTGCCTTACCCAGAACGAGTAGTTTTTCTATCTACTATTTTTATTAAGGCATTTTTTCCGGTTCCTGCGAGATGTAGTCTTGACAGCATCATTTTCATAGTGAAATCGCCGACGTTTGAAGCAGTAAAAATGTATGTGCAAAAAAGAATTCGTAGGTATAATTCGCCGATGTCCCGGATGCGGCCCGAGCTTTTGTCGTGTTTTGTGGGTTTAAGTAGCAACAAAAAGAGTTGGTATTGGAGAAAGCAGGCATGAATTTTTCGCATGATAAGCAGCCCGGGAAGAATTTCACCGGCATCACCATTGTGATCATCTTGCACGTGCTCGTCGCCTATGGGATCGTCACCGGTCTCGGCAAGCGTATGGTCACCAAGATGGCCGAAGCAGTGGAGACCAAGATTATCGAGGAGAAGGCACCTCCTCCACCGAAGGAAATTCCGCCACCGCCTCCTCCGCCGGAAATGAAGGCGCCGCCGCCTCCGTTCATCCCGCCAGTCGAGGTAAACGTGCAGCAGCCACCACCGGTGCAAAGCGCGATCGCGGTATCGTCTACGGCGAAACCGGCATCAAACGAGCTGGCCCGTCCGCAGGCTCCTGCGACCGCTGGTCCAGTGAACCCGAACCCAGTCCGCGTTGCTGCGGTCGCCGACTTCAACACTTGCGCTAAACCAGAGTGGCCGAAAGCCTCCCTGCGCAACGAAGAAACCGGTACGGTCACCCTGCAATTCCTGATTGGCGAAGATGGTCGTGTCGCCGATTCGAAAATCCTGAAGTCGAGCGGTTTCCGTGACCTCGACAAAGCCGCCGTCACCGGCATCAGCAAATGCCGGTTCAAACCTGGCAGCGTCGATGGCAAGCCGGAAAAAGCGTGGATGAGTATGCAGTACGTCTGGACGCTGGAATAAACCGGGACAGCATTACCGTCCCAACTTGTGATTTTTCGTTGTCATTATTTTCAGCGAACTGATTATTTTATATATTTGGAGGAAGCATGTTTAAGAATACCCGTTTGTCCGCTGTCCTGGCGGCTGTCTTGTTCTCGGTAACCGCAGCGGCGGCCCTGGTGTCCGCACCAGCATTCGCGGACGCTCCGGCATCCGCAGCGGCAGCAGCAGCTCCAGCGGCCAGCGCGGCTCCTGCCGCTGACGCAGCAGCAGCACCTGCTGCCGATGCAGCAGCAGCTCCGGCGGCAGCGCCTGCCGGCGCCAAGGAAGAAGTCGAAAACCCGTTCGGTATCCAAGCCGTTTGGGCCGGTGGTTTCGTTCCACGCGCAACCCTGGTGATCCTGTCGCTGATGTCGATGGGTTCGTGGTACATCATCATCACCAAGCTGCTCGACCAGATGAAGATCTTCAAGCAAGCCAAAGAGACTTCGGCCAAGTTCTGGAAAGCGTCCTCGATCGCTGCAGGTTCGGCTTCGCTGAAAGAAGGCAGCCCATTCCGCTTCATCGCTGAAACCGGCACCAAGGCTACCCAGCACCACGACGGCGCCCTGCTCGAGCAGATCGACCTGTCGACCTGGGTAACGATGTCGATCCAGCGCGCTGTTGAAAAAGTTCAATCGCGTCTGCAAGACGGCCTGTCGTTCCTGGCAACCGTTGGTTCGACCGCACCGTTCATCGGCCTGTTCGGTACCGTGTGGGGTATCTACGGCGCGCTGACCAACATCGGCATGACCGGTAACGCATCGATCGACAAGGTTGCAGGTCCAGTCGGCGAAGCACTGATCATGACCGCGTTCGGTCTGTTCGTGGCGGTGCCAGCAGTTCTGGGTTACAACTGGCTGGTGCGTCGTAACAAGAGCGCGATGGAAGACGTCCGCTCGTTCAGCGCCGACGTTCACTCGGTCCTGATTTCCGGCGCGATGTCGACCAGCGAAGCTGGCCGCCTGGCCGGTGCTAAAAAGATTGGATAAATTATGTCGATGAGCGTCGGCTCCGATAGCGGAGAAGAAGATGCAGTCATGTCAGAAATCAACACGACGCCGCTTGTCGACATCATGTTGGTTCTGCTGATCATCTTCCTGATTACCAGCCCGGTCGTATTGAAGTTGCAGAAGATTCAGCTGCCTACCGAGATCAACCAGGCTGCCAAGACCAAACCGGAAGACGTCAATATCGTGGTCAACAAAGACGGCGATATGTACTTCAACCAGAAGAAGCTTGCGAACACGGACGAACTGTTCGAGTTCCTGAAAAAAGAGTCGGTGAAGCTGCCGCAGCCGGAAGTGCATGTTCGTGGCGATCAAGAAACGAAATATGAATACATCGGCAAGGTGATTTACACGGCACAACGTGCTGGGGTTCAGAAGGTCGGTTTTATCACCGAACCGCCTGACAAGGGCTAATCCCCTTCCCCGGCCGCGGCCACTCCGGTGGCCGCAGCGGGGGCATCCCAACATTTGAAAAGGAAACACCATGAGTATGAACGTCGGTTCAGGCTCCGGCAGCAAAAATGCTGATCCGGAACCAATGATGGAAATGAACATGACACCCTTGATCGACGTGATGTTGGTCTTGATTATCATGTTGATTATCACGATTCCGAAGCAAAACCATTCGGTCAATCTGAACATGCCGGTCGGCAATCCACCGCCTCCGACAACTGAGCCTGTGGTCGTGACGATCGATGTCGACTTCGACGGTACCATCCTGTGGGACAACGTGATGGTGCCGGATCGTGCGGCGCTGGAAGCCAAGCTGGCCAATGTGGCAGCCCAGGCGGACCAGCCGGAAGTGCACCTGCGCCCGAACAAGCTGGTGTCTTACAAGTATGTTGCTGGCGTGATGGCGTCGGCCCAGCGTCTTGGCGTGACCAAGATCGGTATGGTCGGCAACGAGCAGTTCCAGTAATCGCTTTTAGTTCGACGAACACGGCAGGTATCCCCTGCCGTTTCTCTTTTTAAAGAAAGAATTCCAACAAATGCCAAAATTCCGTCTCGCACACCTCGGTCTCGTCATGGCCGCTCTCGGCTTCACCGCAGCCTCTCCTGTTCTCGGCCTGTCCTCCGCCTACGCAGCTGAAACCGTGCGTCCGGAAATCGGCAATCCCCTGCAGGCAGCGCAAACGCTGATGAAGCAGGGCAAGAACAAGGAAGCGCTCGCGAAACTGCGCGAAGCCGACAATGTCGGCAACAAGAGCGCCAACGAGAGCTACCTGATCGAGCGCGTGCGCGCCGCGGCCTCGTCCGCTGCGGGCGACTACGACACCGCCGCCAAGTCGTTCGAGACCCTGCTCGCGTCGGGCCGCCTGTCGGGCGCCGAAAAAGAGAATTTCTCCAAAGGCCTGATCGGCATTTACATGCGCGCCAAGGATTTCGGCAAGGCCAACGCGGCCATCAATCGCCAGCTGAAGGACCACGACAGCGCCGAACTGCGCGCGCTGCTGATCCAGAACTACTACAACCAGGGCAACCTGTCGCAGGCCGAATCGGAATTGCGCACCATTGAAAAGAACGGCCACCTGAGCGAAGACCAGCTGGGCCTGCTGGCCAACATCCAGCTGAAAAAAGGCGACAAGGCCGGCTACGTCAACACCATCGAAAAGCTGGCGGCTTCCTATCCGAAGACCTCGTACTGGACCGACCTGCTGAACCGCGTGGTCACCAAGCCGAACTTCTCGAACCGCCTGAACGTCGACGTGTACCGCCTCAAGCTGGCCAACAACCTGCTGAAGAAGCCGAGCGAATTCGTCGAAATGGCCCAGCTGGTGCTGCAGGCGAAGGCGCCAGCCGAAGCACTGAAGGTAATCGACAAGGGCTACAAGAGCGGCGTGCTGGGCGTCGGCGCCGAAGCTGCGCGCCACCAGCGCCTGAAGGACCTGGCCGAGAAGACCCTGGCTGACACCAACAAGACGCTGGCAGTGGACGAGGCCGCGCTGGTCAAGGCCAAGGACAACGACGGCCTGCTGGCAATGGGTTACGGCCTGGTGCAAGCCGGCCAGGCCGACAAGGGCCTGACGATGATGCAAGCGGCGATCAAGGCAGGCGGCCTGCGCAATCCGGAAGACGCCAAGCTGCGCCTGGGTGAAGCCTACGCGGCGGCCGGCAAGAAGCAGCAAGCGATCTCGACCCTGAAAACGGTCGGCGGCAGCGACGGCACGGCCGAACTGGCGCGCTACTGGATCATGGCGATCAACCATCCGATGACCTGATCGACCTGCTTCGCGCCCTCCCCTGAAAAGCGCTGCCTGCATCCGCGGGCGGCGCTTTTTTCTTGTGGCCGGCCGGCCGCCGGGCCGCCGGGGTGTGCAAGGCGCAACTTGACCGTATAATCCTCTATTTCGCATGCAGTTTTAAGCTCCACACACCCATGAAGGTATTTCGCGGACTTCCCAACGATATCGCGCGTGCACCCTGTGCGCTCACGATCGGCAACTTTGACGGTGTCCATCTCGGCCACCAGGCATTGCTGGCGCGCGTGCGCGCCGCCGCGTCCGCGCGCGGGCTCGAAGCGGCGGTGATGACCTTCGAACCGCATCCGCGCGAATTTTTCGCCGCCCGCGCCGGCGACCTGTCGCGCGCGCCCAGCCGCATCGCCAACCTGCGCGACAAGCTCGAGTCGCTGTCGAATGCCGGCATCGACCGCGTGATCGTGGAGCATTTCAACGCCCATTTCGCCGCCATGCCGCCGGAAGAATTCACCAGCCGCGTGCTGGTCGAGGGCCTGCACGTCAAATGGCTGATGGTCGGCGACGACTTCTGCTACGGCGCCAAGCGCGCCGGCACGGTGCCGATGCTGATCGAAGCAGGCCGGCGCCACGGCTTCCAGGTCGAGACGCTGCCCACCGTGATGCACGGCGCGCAGCGCATCTCCTCGTCGGCGGTGCGCGCCGCGCTGGCGGCCGGCGACTTCGGCCAGGCCAGCGAACTGCTGGGCCATCCATACACCATCTCCGGCCATGTGATCCACGGCCAGAAACTGGGCCGCACGCTCGGCTTCCCTACCCTGAACCTGCGGGTGGCGCACCGCCCGGCGCTGTCGGGTATCTTCGTCGTGCGCGTGCACGGCCTGGCGCCGCATGCGCTGCCCGCGGTGGCCAGCCTCGGCGTGCGCCCGACCGTCGACGACAGCGGCCGCGTGCTGCTCGAAGTGCACTTGTTCGACTTCGCCCAGTCCTGCTACGGCAAGCTGGTGCGGATCGAATTCCTGGAAAAAATCCGCGATGAAGAGAAATACACGGACCTGCCGACCCTGACCGCCGCCATCGAGCGCGATGCCTGCCACGCGCGCGGCTTTTTTGCCCGGCTTGCCCAGCGTTCCGGCGCGCAGACCGCCACCGACCGAATTTGAACCGGATCTTGCATGGGCCGCAGCGCCCGCCGACATCCCAAGCAGAACATCACTTTTGAAGAAGAATATGTCCGATAACAGCAAACCAGCAAACCCGAACGCGGCTCCCAAGGGCGCCAAGAAGCCCGAGAGCAAATACCCGGTCAACATGACCGACACCCCGTTCCCGATGCGCGGCGACCTCGCCAAGCGCGAGCCGGGCTGGGTCAAGCAATGGCAGGACAAGAAGATCTACGAGCGCGTGCGCAAGGCCTCCGCCGGCCGTCCGAAATTCATCCTGCACGACGGCCCGCCGTACGCCAACGGCGACATCCACCTCGGCCACGCCGTCAACAAGATCCTCAAGGACATGGTCGTCAAATCGCGTACGATGGCCGGCTTCGACGCGCCGTACGTGCCGGGCTGGGATTGCCACGGCATGCCGATCGAGATCCAGATCGAAAAACTGTATGGCAAAAACCTGCCGACCGCCGAAGTGCTGACCAAGGCGCGCGCCTATGCGCTCGAACAGGTCGACCGCCAGCGCGCCGGCTTCATCCGCCTCGGCGTGCTGGGCGAATGGGACAATCCCTACCTGACCATGGCCTACGGGAACGAGGCCGACGAGCTGCGCGCCCTCGGCAAGATGTTCGAAAAAGGCTACGTCTACCGCGGCCTGAAGCCGGTCAACTGGTGCTTCGACTGCGGCTCGGCGCTGGCCGAAGCCGAAGTCGAATACCAGGACAAGCGCGATCCGGCGATCGACGTCGGTTTCCCGTTCGCCGAGCCGGAAAAGCTGGCCGCCGCATTCGGCCTGGCCGCGCTGCCGGCCGCTCCCGGCTTCATCGTGATCTGGACCACCACGCCGTGGACCATCCCGTCGAACCAGGCCCTGAACGTGAATCCCGAGATCAGCTACGCGCTGGTCCAGACTGAACGCGACGGCAAGCCGCTGCTGCTGATCCTGGCCGCCGAACTGGTCGAAGCCTGCCTGCAGCGCTACAAGCTCGAAGGCAAGGTCATCGCCACCTGCCTGGGCGCCGCGCTGGGCGGCATCGGCTTCCGCCACCCGCTGCACGCGGCCGATCCGTTCTACGACCGCATCTCGCCGATGTACCTGGCCGACTACGTCACCACCGAAAGCGGCACCGGCGTGGTCCACTCGGCGCCGGCCTACGGCCAGGACGACTTCGTCTCGTGCAAGGCGCACGGCATGAAGGATGACGAAATCCTGACCCCGGTGATGGGCGACGGCCGCTTCGCTTCGACCCTGCCGCTGTTTGGCGGCCTGACTATCTGGGAAGCGTCCAAGCCGATCTGCGCCGCGCTGACCGCGGCGGGCGCGCTGTTCGAGCTGAAGATGTTCGACCACAGCTACATGCACTGCTGGCGCCACAAGACCCCGATCGTCTACCGGGCCACCTCGCAGTGGTTCGCCGGCATGGACGTGACGCCGAAAGATGGCGGTCCGACCCTGCGCGAAACCGCGCTGCAAGGCATCGAGGACACCAAGTTCTTCCCGGACTGGGGCCAGGCGCGCTTGCACGGCATGATCGCCAACCGTCCGGACTGGACCCTGTCGCGCCAGCGTCAGTGGGGCGTGCCGATGGCCTTCTTCCTGCACAAGGAAACCGGCCAGCTGCATCCGCGCACGCCGGAGCTGATCGAGCAGGTAGCCCAGCTCTTCGAGAAGCACGGCATCGACGCCTGGCTGACGCTGGAGCCGAAGGACCTGCTGGGCGCCGACGCCGGCATGTACGTCAAGAACAAGGACACGCTCGACGTCTGGTTCGACTCCGGCTCGACCCACCAGACCGTGCTGCGCGGCTCGCACGCGGCGCAGTCGGCCTTCCCCGCCGACCTGTACCTGGAAGGCTCGGACCAGCACCGCGGCTGGTTCCACTCGTCGCTGCTGACGTCCTCGATGCTGAACGGGCGTCCGCCGTACAAGGCGCTGCTCACGCACGGCTTCACGGTCGACGCCGAAGGCAAGAAGATGTCCAAGTCGCTCGGCAACACGCTGGCGCCGCAGAAGATCTCCGACACCCTCGGCGCCGACATCCTGCGCCTGTGGGTCGCTTCGACCGACTACACCGGCGAGCTGTCGATCTCCGACGAGATCTTGAAGCGCGTGACCGAGTCGTATCGCCGCATCCGCAACACGCTGCGCTTCCTGCTGGCGAACACCTCCGACTTCAATCCGAAGACGGATGCGGTACCGGTCGCCGAACTGCTCGAGATCGACCGCTATGCCATCGCCGGCATGGCCGCGCTGCAGGCCGACATCCTGGCCCACTACGAGCGCTACGAATTCCATCCGGTGATCGCGCGCCTGCAGAACTACTGCTCGGAAGACCTGGGCGGCTTCTACCTCGACATCCTCAAGGACCGCCTGTACACCACCGGCACCACCTCGCACGCGCGCCGCTCGGCCCAGACCGCGCTGTGGCACATCGCGCAAAGCCTGCTGCGCGTGATGGCCCCTACGCTGTCGTTCACCGCCGAGGAAGCGTGGGCAGTGTTCGCCGGTGCCGAGGCATTCAGCGCCAGCGACGAGACCATCTTCACCCAGACCTACTGGGAGCTGCCGGCCGTGGCCGATGGCGCCGCGCTGCTCGACAAATACAGCGCCTTGCGCGCGGTGCGTACCGACGTCGCCAAGGAGCTCGAGGAACTGCGCGGCTCCGGCGCCATCGGCTCGTCGCTGCAGGCCGAGCTGACCATCAGGGCCGCGCCGGAAAAGTACAAGCTGCTCGCCAGCCTGGACGACGACCTGCGCTTCCTGTTCATCACTTCGCAGGCGAAAGCGGTCGAAGTGGCCAGCGATGCTGATGAAGCGATCGCGGTCGCCGCTTCCACGGCGCCCAAGTGCGAGCGTTGCTGGCACTACCGCGCCGACGTGGGCAGCCACGCCGGCCATGAAGGCCTGTGCAGCCGTTGCGTGAGCAACCTGTTCGGCGCCGGCGAAAAGCGCGCCTTCGCTTGACCAATCGGACTCCAACCTGACTTAGACACCCATGGCAACCAAAAAGACCAATACATTTTCCACCTCCTCGAAGAACCGCGCAAGCCTGACGCCATGGTTGGGCATTGCGGCCATCGTGATCCTGCTCGACCAGCTTTCCAAGATCGCCATCACCAAGATGTTCGTATTCGGCGAAGAAAAGGTGATTACCTCGTTCTTCAACCTCGTGCTGGCGTACAACCGCGGCGCGGCCTTCAGCTTCCTGTCCAACCAGGGCGGCTGGCAGCGCCACTTCTTTACCGCCATCGCGGTGGTCGCGGTCATCTTCATCATCTTCCAGCTGCGCCGCAATCCGGGCCAGCGCATGTTCTGCTGGTCGATGGCGCTGATCATGGGCGGCGCGGTCGGCAATGCGATCGACCGCCTGCTGTACGGCCACGTGATCGATTTCCTCGATTTTCACTTCGCCAGCTTCGGCCACTTCCCTGCGTTCAACCTGGCCGACAGCGCCATCACGCTGGGCGCCATGTTGTTCATCTTCGACGAACTGCGGCGCGTGAACAAGAACTGACCACCAGGAGCAGCAGCATGACGATGGATTTGAAGGGCAAGAAAATCGTTCTCGGCCTGTCCGGCGGGGTAGCCTGCTACAAGGCGGCTGACCTGTGCCGGCAGCTGGTGAAGGAAGGCGCGTCGGTCCAGGTGGTGATGACCGAAGCGGCCACCCACTTCATCGGCGCGGTGACCATGCAGGCGCTGTCTGGGAACCCGGTCCATACCGACCAGTGGGACCCGCGCATCGCCAACAACATGGCCCACATCGACCTCACGCGCGGTGCAGACGCAATCCTGGTCGCGCCCTGCTCCGCCGATTTCATCCGCAAGCTTGCGCACGGCGCCTGCGACGACCTGCTCTCGACCTTGTGCCTGGCGCGTCCGCGCAACGTGCCCCTGCATATCGCCCCGGCCATGAACGTGGAAATGTGGGACAACCCGGCCACCAAACGCAATGTCGCGCAGCTGCGCGCCGACGGCCTGTGCGTGTTCGGCCCGGCTGCCGGCGAACAGGCCTGCGGCGAGACCGGTTTCGGACGCATGCTCGAGCCGGAAGAACTGCTCGAGGAGCTGGTCGCCTCGTTCCAGCCCAAGGTCCTGGCCGGCAAGCGCGTCCTGATCACCGCCGGCCCGACCTTCGAGGCGATCGACCCGGTCCGCGGGATCACCAATCTCTCGTCAGGCAAGATGGGCTACGCAGTGGCGCGTGCCGCGCGCGAAGCCGGCGCCGACGTGGTGCTGGTATCCGGCCCGACCACCCTGCCGACGCCCCACGGCGTGCGGCGCGAGAATGTGCAAAGCGCGCAGCAGATGCATGATGCGGTCATGGCGGCCATCGGCGGCCAGCACGTCTTCATCGGCGTCGCCGCGGTGGCCGACTGGCGCGTCACCAACGCCAGCGACCAGAAAATGAAGAAGCAGGACGGCGGCGCGCCGCAGCTCGAATTCGCCCAGAACGCCGACATCCTGGCTTCGGTCGCCGCGACAACATCCATTTCCGGCTGGCCCTACTGTGTCGGTTTCGCCGCCGAATCGGAAAACCTGGTCGAATTCGGCGCCGTCAAGCGCGAAAAAAAAGGCATTCCTCTGTTGGTGGGCAATATCGGCCCCCAGACTTTCGGGCAGGATGACAACACCGTGATCCTGTTCGACGAAAACGGCCACACCGTGCTGCCGCGCGCCGACAAGCTCACCCTGGCGCGCCAGCTGATCTCCGAGATCGCCAAGCGAATCGAACAGCGCTCCCTGCTTACCTGAATACAAGGCACCATGAAGACCATCGACATCAAGATCCTCGACCCGCGCATGAAAGAACTGCTGCCGGCCTACGCCACGCAAGGCAGCGCGGGCCTCGACCTGCGCGCCTGCATCGACGAGGCGATCATCATCGAAGCCGGCGCCACCGTGCTGATCCCGACCGGGCTGGCGATCCACGTGGCCAACCCGGGCTACTGCGCCATGATCCTGCCGCGCAGCGGCATGGGCCACAAGAACGGCATCGTCCTGGGGAATCTGGTAGGCTTGATCGACTCCGATTACCAGGGCCAGTTGATGGTCTCTACCTGGAACCGCGGCCAGCAGGCTTTTACGCTGAACCCGATGGAACGGCTGGCGCAGCTCATTATCGTCCCGGTAGTGCAGGTTGGTTTCAACGTCGTCGACGAATTCGATTCGGAGAAGGAAAGCGAACGCGGTGCCGGCGGTTTCGGCAGCACCGGCAAACAATAATAAGTGAGGAAATCTATGAAGCGCATCCATGGTCTGCTGCCGGCCTTGCCGGCACTGGTTCTGGCGTTGCTGATGTCCGGCTGCGCCACCAAGGCCCCATTACAGCAAGGCCCCGTCCTCCCAGCGCCGCAGGCGCCGGAAGAAGCGGCGCCGGTGCTGACGCCGCGCATGGCGGCCGAGGCGGACGCGCTGAACAAGATGGCGGTGATGCAGGATCGCCTGTACCGGATCGCGGCGCCGCTGCTGATCAACAACGCGGAGCTGTGCAAGTCCCAGGCGCGCAACCTGCTCGGCTTCACCGCCAAGAATCGCTACTCCTACCCGGGCGAATACAACGAAGCGGCGCACGTCGCCTTCGGCATGGGCGACCGGCTGCAAGTGACTGGCGTACTGGCCGGCAGTGGCGCGGCGCAGGCCGGTCTGCGGCGTGGCGACCGGCTCATTTCGGCCGGCTCCAAGCCGCTGCCGAGCGGACCGAATGCATCGACCCTGGCCGGCGCCGTTTTCGGGCCGCTGGTGGCGGGTCACGCCAGCCTGCCGATGGGGATCGAGCGCGATGGCGCCAGCAAGCAGCTGACCATTCCGGTCACCCGCGCCTGCGGCTTCGGCATCGAGCTGGGCAACGCGGACAACTTCAATTCGTATGCCGACGGCACGCGCGTGATGGTCACCCGTGGAATGATCGGCTTCATCCGCGACGACGATGAGCTGGCGTACCTGCTGGCCAAGGGCATGGCGCACAACATCCTCGGACATGCCGCGTCGCAGCGCAACGCCAGCACCATCGGCAGCATCATCGACAACCTGGTAGCGGTGAAGCCGGACACCTCGATGCTGATCGGCAGCGGCGGCATCAAGGCGATGCCGCAGGATCTCGATGCCGCAGCGGACCGCCTGGCCATTTACCTGCTGGCCCGCGCCGGCTATAACATCGACGACGTCTCGCCGTTCGTGAAACGCCTTGCGGCGACCCATCCGGCCACGGTGCTGAACGGCTACGTCGCGAATCATCCGGCCACCGCCTTCCGCGTGGCCGCGATCGAGAAGGCGGTTGCTGAGGTCAAGGGCAAGCAGGCGGGCAAGAAGCCGCTGCTGCCTTAAGCCTGGCTGATCAAAGGTGGTATGGGTTTCCGCCTGCGCGGGAACCTATACCATTTCGGCTCCGTGACGCCGCGCCCAGTCCCCTTCAGAAGTTGGGGAAATCCGGAAATATCGACCCCATCACGTAGGTCAGCAGCCCGCAAAACGCCACCGCCGCCACCAGGATGATGAGCAAACGGCCGAACTTCGGCGAGCCATCGTCTTTTTTTGTATCATGGGTCATATTTTTCACCGCGCTGGAGTTCAAGCCCCCAGTATATTCGATCCCATGGACAGCATCGACCTCGAAGTATTAAAGACTGCCGCCGGCTGGATTGCCGACGGCCTGCGCTGCCAGCTGGTCACCGTCATCAAGACCTGGGGATCGAGCCCGCGCCCGATCGGCGCCACGCTCGCCATCTGCGCCGACGGCCGCGTGGTCGGCTCGGTGTCGGGCGGATGCATCGAGGATGACCTGATCGAGCAGGTGCGCGAACACGGCATCACTCGCATCGCTCCCGAGATCGTCAGCTACGGCATCAGCGCCGACGAGGCGCACCGCTTCGGCCTTCCTTGCGGCGGCACCATCGAACTGGCCATCGAGCCGCTGTCGCGCGACAGCGGCGTCCATGAACTGCTGGAACGGCTCGAGCGCCACGAACTGGTGGCGCGTCGGCTCGACCTCGATACCGGCGCGGTCAGCCTGTCGAACGCCGCGCCCGGCACCGCCCAGCACATCGACGGCCACACCCTGCTCACCGTGCACGGCCCGCGCTGGCGCCTGTTCATCATCGGCGCCGGCCAGCTGTCGCGTTTCGTCGCGCAGGTTGCCACCGCCATGGACTACCACGTCACCGTATGCGACCCGCGCGAGGAATACCGCAGCGGCTGGCATCTTCCCGGCGTCGCGCTGGTGCACATGATGCCCGACGACCTGGTGCTTGAATCGAAGCTGGACCGACGCAGCGCCGTACTCGCGCTGACCCACGATCCCAAGCTCGACGACCTGGCGCTGATGGAAGCGCTCAAGTCCGACGCGTTCTACGTCGGTGCGATCGGCTCGCGCATCAACAACGCCAGGCGGCGCGAACGCCTCAAGCAATTCGACCTCAGCGACGAACAGCTGGCGCGCCTGCATGGTCCGGTCGGCCTTTACATCGGCAGCAAGACGCCGGCCGAAATCGCCATCTCGATCCTGGCCGAAATGACCGCCGTGAAAAACGGCGTGCCTTCCATCCTGCTGGTGAACCACGCCGACGCGCTGACGCCGCCCGGCGCAAACGCCTGCATGCGCGACTAGGCCACCGATTCAATCGCAAGAAACAGCTTTCGCACGCGAGCGCGCGCAAGCCACACTATGAATTTTCACTGACCGGATTCTTTTATGAACACAGCAAACTTGCTCCGCCTGGTGCTGCTCGCGGCGATCTGGGGAAGCTCCTTCCTTTTCATGCGCATCGCCGCGCCGGTGCTCGGTCCGGCCGTGCTGATCGAATATCGCGTCGGATTCGCCGCGATCTTCCTCTTCATTGTCGGACTGATCCTCAAGAAGCGGCTCGACCTGCGCGCCAACTGGAAGCACTACCTGATGCTCGGGATGTTCAATTCCGCGCTGCCGTTCCTGCTGTTCGCCTTTGCCGCGCGCACCTTGACCGCGTCCGTGCTGTCGGTGCTGAACGCCACCGCGCCGATGTGGGGCGCGCTGATCGGCGCGCTCTGGTCGCGCCAGAAGATCAGCGCACGCGCCGCGCTCGGCCTCCTGCTTGGCACCGCCGGCGTCGCGCTGCTGGTCGGCTTCGACCACGCCACCTCGCGTCCCGGCGCCGCGCTCGCTGTCATCGCAGCGCTGGCCGGCGCCCTCAGCTACAGCTTTGCCAGCGCCTACTCGCGCTCGGCCCGCAGCGTCGAGCCCTTCGCCAATGCGCACGGCAGCATGTGGGCCGCCACCTTGCTGGTCATTCCCGCGCTGCCGTTCTTCCCGGCTCCGTTTGATCCGACCATCGGCATCATGGGCGCGGCGCTCGCGCTCGGCGTCCTGTGCAGCGGCATTGCGTACATCCTGTATTTCAAACTGATCGAGGAAGTCGGCCCGACCTCGGCGCTGACCGTCACCTTCCTCAATCCGCTGTTCGGGATCTTGTGGGGCGTGCTGTTCCTCGGCGAGACGGTCGGCTGGTACACCGCCGCCGGCGCGGCCATCGTCATCACCGGGACCGCGCTGGTGACCGGCTTCGTGCCGCGCTTCGGCGCCCGGCCGGTGGCCGTGGCCGCGGATCGATAAGACGATGCAGATTGCGATTCCGCTCCCGCCCGGCTACCAGGCCGCCGACGTGCTGGCCTTCCACAGCCGCGATGCCGAAGGCGTGGCCGAGCAGGTCACGCCGGGCCGCATCCGCAAAGGCGTTCTGCTCGACGGTGTGCCGGTGCTGCTCGACGTGACGCTGGCGCCGGACATGGCGCGGTGCGAGGTGCTGGCCGACGGCGCACTGACGCCGGCGGCAGGCGCGATGGTCGACGAAGCGCTGCTCAATATCCTCGGCCTGCGCATCGATCCGGCGCCTTTCCTCGCGCTGGCGGGCGACGATGCGCTGATGGGCGCCGTCGCGCGCAAGCGTCCCGGCCTGCGCATCGTGCAGTCGGCCACGATTTTCGAAGCGCTGACCTGGGCGGTCATCGGCCAGCAGATCAACCTGACGTTCGCGATTGCACTGCGCCGCACATTCATCCTGCAGGCCGGCGTCGAGCACAGCAGCGGCCTGTGGTGCTATCCCGAGGCGCGCCAGGTGGCGGCGCTCGAGCTGGAAGACCTGACCTCGCGCAAGTTCTCGCGCTCGAAGGCCGAAACGCTGCTGCGCCTGGCGCGCATGGTGGCCGACGGTGAGCTGACGCTGGAACGCAGCGGCGACATCGCCGGCGCCAGCGCCGCCCTGCTGGCGGTCAAGGGCATTGGCCCGTGGACCGTCAACTACGCGCTGCTGCGCGGCTATGGCTATGCCGATTGTTCGCTGCACGGCGACGTCGCGATCCGCGCCGCTTTCCAGCATCTGCTGGGCGAAGACGCCAAGCCCGACATGGCGCGCACCGAAGCCTTGCTTGAGCGCTACAAGCCGCACCGGACCATGGCCGCCGCGCACTTGTGGGCCAGCCTGCATCCCAAGCCGGACGACTGATCAGACCAGGCGGAACGGCGCCCCCTTTCGCGCAGGAATCGACTCCATGTGCTGCGCCACCTCCCCGCTGAAACGGATCAGCGCCGGCAGCGGCACCGTCGCGAGATTATTGCCGCCATACTCGCCGCCCAGCACGCTCGGCACCTTCAGACAATATTTGCGCCCCGTCGCGAGCGGCCCCAGCTTTTCCCGCGCCAGCGTGACCAGTTCGGTCATATACCATCCATGCAGGAATTGCTGGTTGTACGACAGCGCGTCGAGTTCCTCGCGGTCGCCCGCCACCGTCTGGCAGCGCAGTTCTTGCGGGCAAAGGCGCCAGTACTTGCCGTCCTCGTCCCGGATGATCAGGTTGCCGAAATCGTTTGCCCCGAGTACTTCGACGGCGCTCAGCCCCACCCATCCCCACGATTCATTAATTTCATCCACAGTAATCATTATTTCGCCGCTCCCCTCGTAGGGCGTCCGAATCACCTCGGCGCCGTCAGTTCGACCGCGCCAGCGCGCCATTGTCCCGGCTGGCTGCGGACGGATTGACGCACATCGAGGAGTCGAAGGCTTGCCCCACACGAATGAAAAGCGGGCGAAAACGAAAAAGCCGCTAGTCTCTTTCGAAACTAACGGCTGATCGTGAATTCTGGTTGCGGGGACAGGATTTGAACCTGTGACCTTCGGGTTATGAGCCCGACGAGCTGCCAGACTGCTCCACCCCGCGTCTGTGCAATCATTATACGGTCATTCCGCCCTTTAGGCAATATTAATCCATAGCCGATGTGCGATAGCAGCACCCATAATCCGGCCTTGGCCCGCTTTTGCCGCCTCCCCCTTGCGGCGCGGCCGGCCCAATCGGTGTAAAGTAAGCGAAATACCATTCTCCCGGCTACCTATGAAATTCTGTTCCGAGTGCGCCCATCCGGTGGCACTGGCTGTTCCTGAAGGCGACAACCGGCTGCGCTACGTCTGCGCGCAATGTGATGCAATCCATTATCAAAACCCCAAGCTGGTCATCGGTTCCATTCCGGTATGGGAAAGCGGCGGCGAATTAAAAGTGCTGCTGTGCAAGCGCGCGATCGAACCGCGCTACGGGTATTGGACCTTGCCGGCCGGCTTCATGGAAAACGAAGAAACCACTGCCGAGGCCGCAATCCGCGAAACCGAGGAGGAAGCCGGCGCCAACATCGAACTGGGCCCGCTTTACACCCTGCTTAATATTGCTCAGGTTCATCAAGTCCATCTGTTCTACCTGGCGCGCCTGCGCGACCTCGATTTCGCGGCCGGCATCGAAAGCCTCGAAGTGCGCCTGTTCAGCGAGAGCGAGATCCCGTGGGACGACCTGGCCTTCCCCACCATCCGCAAAACCTTGGAACTCTTCTTCGCCGATCGCGTCAAAATCCGGGAAGGCGGCAGTTACGGTTTTCATAGCCACGATATCGTGCGCCCGATGCGCAGTGCCAGCAGCCCCGACTGACCCATGATTCCCTGGCTCGAAACGAATACGCCGTTTCCCGACGTGTCCCACGCGCTGACGATCGACGCGCCGGGATTGCTCGCGGCCGGGGCCGACCTGTCGCCGCAACGCCTGCTGATCGCCTACCAGCACGGCATCTTTCCGTGGTTTTCCGAGGGCCAGCCTATCCTCTGGTGGAGCACCGACCCGCGCATGGTGCTGATGACCGATCGCTTCCGCATCAGCGACAGCCTGCGCAAGAGCTTGCGCAGGATCGAGCGCAGCATGCGGGAAGGCGGCCGCTGGCAAGTGCGCTTCGACAGCGATTTCGACGCCGTGATGCGCGCCTGCGCCGCGCCGCGCCGGGACGGCCCGGGCACCTGGATTTCCAAGGACATCATCGCCGGCTATACCGGGCTGCACGAGATGGGCCACGCCCACTCGTCCGAACTGTGGCTCGACGGCGAACTGGTGGGCGGCGCCTACGGAGTCTGCATCGGCCGCATGTTCTACGGCGAATCGATGTTCGCCAGGGTCACCGACGGCTCCAAGATCGCGCTGGCCTACCTGGTCGCCTTCCTGCGCAGCCATGGCGTCGCGATGATCGATTGTCAACAGGAGACCGGGCACCTTGCCTCGCTGGGCGCCGCGCCCATTTCGCGCGCCGCCTTCCTCGAGCACGTACGCGAGGCGATCCGCGAACCGGGCATTACGGATTGGGCGCCGGTGCCGCCTTTCGAATCGGCGCGGTAAGGAAGTCAAACTTTCGATAGAATAGAACTCACAGTCCGATAGTCGCGCAACCACGTCGCACCGAGAGCATCCGCATGACGCACCTTAACGACTTGCCATTCTCCACGCTTCAGTTCTATACCACGGCGCCGTACCCGTGCAGCTACCTCGACGCGCGCCAGGCCCGCTCCCAGGTGGCCACCCCATCGCACCTGATCAACGCCGACGTGTATTCCGAACTGGTCAAGAGCGGTTTCCGACGCAGCGGCATCTTCACCTACCGGCCGTATTGCGACGGCTGCCAGGCCTGCATCCCGGTGCGGGTTCGCACCGCCGAGTTCAAGCCGAGCCGCGGCCAGCGCCGCGCGGCCACCCGCCACGCCGGCCTGGCCGCGATCGTCGCCAACCTCGGCTTCTCGGACGAGCACTATGCGCTCTACCTGCGCTACCAGAGCACCCGCCACGTCGGCGGCGGCATGGACCAGGACAGCCGCGACCAGTACGCCCAGTTCCTGCTGCAAAGCCGTGTCAACACCCGCCTGGTCGAGTTCCGCGAACAGGACGGCACGCTGCGCATGGTGTCGATCATCGACGTGCTCTCGGACGGGCTGTCGTCGGTGTACACCTTCTTCGACCCGGATGTGCCGGGCGCCTCGTTCGGCACCTACAACGTGCTGTGGCAGATCGCCCAGGCCCACGAACTGGGCCTGCCATACGTCTACCTGGGCTACTGGATCGAGCAAAGTCCCAAGATGGCGTACAAGATCAACTTCCGGCCGCTCGAGGCGCGCATCAATGGCACTTGGGGGCTGCTCGACAAGTAGGTAAAATGAGCGGTCTGCACAACCCTCATTCCCCATGTCTGAAAAACTGCTGTACGCCCTGACCCGTCCCCTGCTGTTCGCGCTCGACCCGGAAGCGGCCCACAACCTGACCCTGCCCGCCCTGCGCCGCGCCGCCGCGCTGGGGCTCACGCGCGCGCTCGCCAAGCCGGCGGCCGACCCGCGCACCGTCATGGGAATCACTTTTCCCAACCCGGTCGGCCTGGCCGCGGGGCTGGACAAGGACGGCGCCTACATCGACGGCCTGGCCGCGCTGGGCTTCGGCTCGATCGAAATCGGCACCGTGACGCCGCGCGCGCAGGCCGGCAATCCGAAGCCGCGCATGTTCCGCCTGCCGCAGGCGAATGCAATCATCAACCGCATGGGCTTCAACAACGGCGGCGTCGACGCCTTCGTCGCCAATGTGCAGGCCTCGAAGTTCTATCAGAACAGGGAGGGCGTGCTGGGCCTGAACATCGGCAAGAACGCCGACACGCCGATCGAGCGCGCCGCCGACGACTATCTGCACTGCCTGCGGAAGGTCTATCCCTACGCGAGCTACGTGACCGTCAACATCTCGTCGCCGAACACCAAGAACCTGCGCCAGCTGCAGGGAGCGTCGGAACTGGACGCGCTGCTGTCCCAACTGAAGGAAGCGCAATCGCGCCTGGCCGACCAGCACAAGCGCTATGTGCCGATCACGCTCAAGATCGCACCGGACATCGACTCGGAGCAGGTCAAGAACATCGCCGGCGCGCTGCTGCGCCACGGGATCGACGGCGTCATCGCCACCAACACCACGCTGTCGCGCAGCGCGGTCGAAGGCATGCCGCACGGTGCGGAAGCCGGCGGCCTGTCCGGCGCGCCGGTTTTCGAGCTGTCGAACATCGTGATCCGCGCGCTGAAGGCCGAACTGGGCGATGCGCTGCCGATCATCGGCGTGGGCGGCATCATGTCCGGCGCTGACGCGAAGGCCAAGATCGACGCCGGCGCCTCGCTGGTCCAGCTGTACAGCGGCTTGATCTACGGCGGCCCCGCGCTGGTGCGCGAGTGCGCGCGCGCGCTGAAACGCTAGTACCTGACGGGATCACATCATGCAAACCAACCTGCTCGGCGCCAGCCCTTTACGCGTTTCGAAAGTCTGTCTCGGCACGATGACCTTCGGCGAACAGAATAGCGAGGCCGAAGCCCACAGCCAGCTCGATTACGCGCTGGAGCGCGGCGTCAATTTCATCGACACCGCGGAAATGTATCCGGTGATGCCGCGCGCCGAGACGCAGGGATCGACCGAGCGATTCATCGGCTCCTGGCTCAAGAAATCCGGCAAGCGCGGAAGCGTAGTTCTGGCGACCAAGGCGGCCGGCCCCAACCCGGCGCTGCACTGGGTGCGCGGCGGCGCCCAGAACCTCGACGCGGCCAACCTGCGCGCCGCGGTGGAGGCGAGCCTGAAGCGCCTGCAGACCGATCATATCGATTTGTACCAGCTGCACTGGCCGAGCCGGAATGTGCCGATCTTCGGTGCGACCGCGTTCGAGCCGCAGAAGGAGCGCAGCTGCGTGGCCATCGAAGACACGCTGGCGGCGCTCGGCAGCCTGATCGACGCCGGCAAGATCGGCCACATCGGCGTATCGAACGAGAGCTCGTGGGGTGTGTGCGAATTCACCCGCCAGGCCGAAATCAAGGGCCTTCCGCGCATCGCGACCATCCAGAACCTGTACAACCTGACGGCGCGCGGCTTCGAGACCAGCCTACTGAACGAGACCTGCTTCCGCGAGAACGTGGGCTTGCTGGCATACAGTCCGCTGGCGTTCGGGCAGCTGAGCGGCAAGTACCTCGACAATCCGAAGGCCAGCGGGCGGCTGACGATTTTCCCGCCTACCTGGAGCCCGCGCTACCTGCGCCCGACGGTGCTGGCGGCGGTAAAGGATTACGCGCAGCTGGCGCGCGAGAATGGCATGACGCCGGCGCAGATGGCGCTGGCCTGGTGTTATTCGCGTTGGTTCGTGGCCTCGACCATTATCGGCGCCACCAACCTGACGCAGCTGAAGGAGAATATCGACGCGGCCGATACCACGCTGCCGGAACACGTGGTGGTGGCGATCGACGCGATCCACGCTCGAATGCCGAACCCAGGCCAGTAGACTCAAGACCGTCGGGGTCAGGTCTGACATTCGAACATTTGAAAAGCCAAATGTCCGAATATCAGACCTTACCCCGCCAGCGGCGCGTCGGTATTCATAGCGCGATCGATTTCCTCACGCGTGAGTGCCGGCGCGAACTGCTCGATGAAGTGATAAGCATACGCGCGCAGGTACGCGCCGCGCCTCACCGCCAGCCGCGTGACGTTCTGCGCAAACAGGTGCGACGCCTCCACCGCCCGCAGTCCCTTGTCACGCCCATGGTCGAACGCCATCGCCGCCACCAGCCCTACTCCCAATCCCAGCGAGACGTACTGCTTGATCACGTCCGAATCCATCGCCGTCAGCACGATGTCCGGCTTCACATCCGCCTGCGCGAAAGCGGCGTCGATGTGGCCGCGGCCGGTGAAGCCGACGTCGTAGGTGATCAAAGAAAACTCCGCCAGGTCTTCCAGCCGGATCTGCGACTTGGCCAGCAAGGGATGGCCGTCAGGTACGACGATCAGGTGGCTCCAGCGGTAGCACGGGAACGACACCAGGTCGGGAAACTGCGACAGCCCCTCTGTGGCGATGCCGATATCCGCCTTGCCCGACAAGACCCACTCCGCGATATGATCTGGCGCGCTTTGCTGAAGCGCGATCCGCACATCGGGAAAATCGGCGCGGAACGACTGCACCACTTTCGGCAGCGCATAGCGCGCCTGCGTGTGGGTGGCGGCCACGGTCAGCGTGCCGCTCTTCTGGCCGGCGTATTCGAGACTTGCCTGCTGCAGGTTTTCCGCTTCGACCAGCAGGCGGTCGACGATTTTCAGAATTCCTTTGCCGGGATCGGTCAGCCCGGTCAGGCGCTTGCCGTTGCGTTCGAAGATGACCACGCCCAGTTCATCTTCGAGCTCCCTGATCTGGCGGCTCACGCCCGGCTGCGACGTGAACAGCGCATTGGCCACCTCGGTCAGGTTGAAGTTGCGGCGGGCCGCCTCGCGGATCGACCGAAGCTGCTGGAAGTTCATATCGCCGCTCCCTGGTCGACGAACACCTGCATGCGGCGCGGCCGCACCACCAGCGTCTCGCCGTCCTTGAGCTGCAATTCGCGATAGCGTTCGTTCGGAATCACCGCTTCGATCAGTTCCGCATTGTCGGCGCGCTCGAGGTCGAGCTGGGCCAGCGGGCCGATTGCATGCGCGCGGCGCAGCTTGACGACGATGCCTTCGGCGCCGGCGGCGTACCGATCCACCTCGAGGTCGTGCGGCCGCACATAGGCGATCCCAGTGCTGTCGACCACTTCGGCGTGGTCGGGCACATGGAAGTTGGCGTCGCCGCTGGCCAGCACACCCTCGTGCACGCGGCCATGGAACAGATTCACGTTACCAAGGAAGCCGTAGACGAACGGCGACGCCGGATGGTTGTAAACAGAATCCGGCGTGCCGAGCTGCTCGACCCGGCCTTTGTTCATCAGCACCACCTGGTCGGCCACTTCCAGCGCCTCCTCCTGGTCGTGGGTGACAAAAATGCTGGTCACGTGCAGGTCATCGTGCAGGCGGCGCAGCCAACGGCGCAGTTCCTTGCGCACCTTGGCATCGAGCGCGCCGAACGGCTCGTCAAGCAGCAGCACGCGCGGCTCCACCGCCAGCGCGCGCGCCAGGGCGATACGCTGGCGCTGCCCGCCCGACAGCTGCGGCGGATAGCGGTCGGCCAGCCAGTCCAGCTGCACCAGCTCGAGCAGCTGCCTGACCTTGTCGCGGATGACCTGTTCGGACGGGCGGTCCTTGCGCGCCTTCACGCGCAGGCCGAAGGCGACGTTCTCGAACACGGTCATATGCTTGAACAGCGCATAGTGCTGGAACACGAAGCCGACCTGGCGCTCGCGCACGTGGCGCGCCGACGCATCCTGCGCGTCGAGCAGCACCTGGCCGGAGTCGGGGTGTTCGAGGCCCGCGATGATGCGCAGCAGCGTGGTCTTGCCGCAGCCGGAAGGCCCGAGCAGCGCGGTCAGCTCGCCGGCCGGAAATTGCAGCGACACGTTATCGAGGGCGACGAACTGGCCGAACTGCTTGTGGATATTTTTGACTTCGATCGTCATGCTGTGTGCTCCAAAATACGCGTGTCGGCTTCGACGGAATGTGATTGATGCAGCCGCCATTCGATGAACGACTTGAGCGCAAGCGTCACCAGCGCCAGCAAGGCGAGCAGCGAGGCGATCGCGAATGCGGCCGCGAAGTTGTATTCGTTGTAGAGGATCTCGACCTGCAATGGCATGGTGTTGGTCTCGCCGCGGATGTGGCCCGACACGACCGACACCGCACCGAATTCGCCCATCGCGCGCGCATTACACAGGATCACGCCATACAGCAGGCCCCATTTGATGTTCGGCAGTGTGACGCGGCGGAAGGTGTTCCAGCCGGAGGCGCCCAGCACCAGCGCGGCCTCTTCCTCTTCCGTGCCCTGCGACTGCATCAGCGGGATCAGCTCGCGCGCGACGAACGGGAAAGTGATGAACACGGTAGCGAGCACGATGCCCGGCACGGCGAACAGGATCTTGATGTCGTGCGCCTGCAGCCATGGGCCGAACCAGCCCTGGGCGCCGAACATCAGCACGTAGATCAGGCCCGAGATCACCGGCGACACCGAGAACGGCAGGTCGATCAGCGTCAGCAGGATGCTCTTGCCGCGGAATTCGAACTTGGCGATGGCCCAAGCGGCCGCAACGCCGAACACGAGGTTCAGCGGCACGGATATGCCAGCGGCGATCAGCGTCAGCTTGATGGCCGATACCGCGTCGGGATCGGTGATCGCGGCGAGGTATGCCTGCCAGCCTTTCTTGAACGCTTCCGCAAACACCGCCACCAGCGGCACGAACAGAAACAGCGTCAGGAAGGCCAGTGCCACAAGGATCAGTGCGATGCGCACCCATGGCGGCTCGAACACGTTCGAGGCCGACGGCAGTTCGCCGCGGCGCGGCGCCGCCACGGGGACGGGGGTGTCGAGGACGGCGCTCATTTCTTGCCCGCGCGGTTGCGGGTCCATGCCTGCAACAGGTTAATCGTCAGCAGCATGATGAAGGACGCCAGCAGCATCACGACCGCGATCGCGGTGGCGCCGGCGTAGTCGTACTGTTCAAGCTTGGTGATGATGAACAGCGGCGTGATTTCGGACACCATCGGCATGTTCCCCGCGATGAAAATCACCGAGCCGTATTCGCCGGTGGCGCGCGCGAACGCGAGCGCGAAGCCGGTCAGCAGCGCCGGCATGATGGTCGGGAATACCACGCGCGCAAAAATCTGCAGCGAGCTCGCACCCAGGCTGGCGGCCGCTTCCTCCAGTTCGCGCTCGGCTTCTTCCAGCACCGGCTGCACCGTGCGGACCACGAAGGGCAAGCCGATGAAGGTCAGCGCGACGACCACGCCGACCGGCGTGAACGCGACTTTGAAGCCGAAGGTTTCGAGGTAGCGGCCGATCCAGCCGTTCGACGAATACAGCGCGGTGAGCGTGATGCCGGCGACCGCAGTCGGCAGCGCGAACGGCAAGTCGACCAGCGCATCGACGAAGCGCTTGCCGGGGAATTTGTAGCGCACCAGCACCCAGGCGACGATGCCGCCGAAGATCACGTTGATGAAGGCGGCGATCAGCGAGGCGCCGAAACTGAGCTTGTACGAAGCGACCACCCGGTCCGACGTGACCGCATGCCAGAACGCCTCCCACGTCATCGTGAACGTCTTGATGAAGACGGCCGACAACGGGATCAGGACGATCAGCCCGAGGTAGAAAATGGTGAAGCCGAGCGACAGGCCGAAACCGGGCATGACCCGGAATGGCGCGCCTTGTGGCTTGGGAAGGGAAATAGCGGGCATGCAGTCCTCTTATTACGAATTCTTCTATCAGAACTCGATAATCTCACCTAATACTCATAAGGCAAACGAAGCATTTCTCATTTGCATAGATCGATCGGCTATTAAGAGAATGACTAGTAGATCAGTTTCGCGGCCACGCCGGTCAGGGTTGCTGCCAGCAGGCCGCGCAGGAAGCGCTCCGGTACGGCGCGCGCAGCCCAGGAGCCGAGCGTGATGCCGGGAACCGAACCGATCAGCAAGGTAGCCAGCAGCTGCCAGTCGATCGAGCCCAGCCACCAGTGCCCGAACGCGGCGATCGCAGTGAGCGGCACGGCGTAGGCGATATCGGTGCCCGCCACTTCCGCCGAACTCATGCGCGGATAGAGCATGACCAGCAGGGTTGCGCCGATGGCGCCGGCGCCGATCGACGACACGGTAACCAGGGTGCCGAGCACGGCGCCGGCCACGACGGTGGCCGCCACCAGCGCCTTGCCGTGAAACTGGCGGGTCGGGCTGGCGTTGACCCACGCCAACATTTTGGTTTTGAACAGCAGCGCGGTGACGGTCAGCAGCACCGAGCCGGCAATCGAATAGCGAATGACCTGGCCGATCTGGTGGTCGAGCGCGCCGTAGTGCTTGAGCGCGAGCGTCGCCAGCACGGCGGCCGGCAAGGCGCCGACGCACAGGCGCCGCACGATGTCCCAGCGGACCGTGCCGCGCAGGCGGTGGGTGAAGGTGCCGGCGGTTTTGGTAATCGATGCGAACGCCAGGTCGGTGCCGACCGCGACGGACGGGGGAACGCCGAACAGCAAGGTCAGCAGCGGCGTCATCAGCGAGCCGCCGCCGACACCTGTCATGCCGACCAGCAGGCCTACAGCGAAGCCGGAAACTACATAGGTCAGTAACATACAGGATCCCTCATTTAGCCGCGAGCTTAAGCTAATTGATGGGCTGGGCAAACGACTGAGAACTTATTTGCTTATGCGCGCTATGGCGCGGCGACGAAGCATGCATCGCGGCAATGGCGGCAAACGCCCGGTGCGGCGACAAGCCCGGGGTCAGGTCCGCAGGACCTGACCCCGGGCCATGGGCAGCGGCGCGTGCATGGTAATAAAAAAACGCGCCCGAAGGCGCGATTTTGTTGAGTACTCAAGCTTATTTGTTCGGCTGCGGCGTCATCCGCAGATATGGCCGCGGCGCGGTGAACCCCTTCGGATACTTCTGCTTGATCACCTCGGGATCCTGCACCGTGAGCGGAATGATCACATCATCGCCATCGCGCCAGTTGCCCGGCGTGGCGACCGAGTACTTGTCGGTCAGCTGCAGCGCGTCGATTACGCGCAACACTTCGTCGAAGTTGCGCCCGGTGCTCATCGGGTAGGTAATCATCAGCCGCACCTTCTTCTGCGGATCGATCACGAACAGCGAGCGCACGGTCGCCGTCACCGACTGTTCCGGGTGGATCATGTCGTACAGCACGGACACCTTCTTGTCCGGGTCGGCGATGATTGGAAAGCCGACCACGGTGTTCTGGGTTTCCTCGATGTCGCGAATCCAGGTCTTGTGGGTCTCGGCCGGGTCGACCGATAGCGCAATCGCCTTGACGTTGCGCTTTTCGAATTCCGATTTGAGTTTGGCGGTCAGGCCGAGCTCGGTGGTGCAGACGGGCGTGAAGTCGGCCGGATGGGAAAACAGTACCACCCACGAGTCCCCGGCCCACTCGTGGAACTTGATTTTGCCAAGCGAAGAATCCTGCTCGAAGTCAGGGGCCGTATCGCCCAAACGTAAGGTCATGGTCGTCTCCAGTGATTAGGGGGAATTTCCAGCGAGCCTAGCATCATGCCGACATCGCCGGACGTTCATTGTGCGCCAAGTCATACAATAATTGCAATCTTTCCTGCCCCAGCGGCCAGTCGCCCAGGCCCGAT
The DNA here is from genome assembly GCA_046728335.1 of Pseudomonadota bacterium. Classification (GTDB taxonomy): domain Bacteria; phylum Pseudomonadota; class Gammaproteobacteria; order Burkholderiales; family Burkholderiaceae_D; genus JAFCUW01. The sequence continues at coordinate 69,512 of JBKPEJ010000051.1, forward strand.
TCCGCGTTGATGTGGCCGGCCGCGCCGGCGTCGACCAGCTCGCTGCCCCAGCGGCGCGCCCACAAGGCGGCCTGGTCCGCGCGCATCCATGGATCGTTGCGGCTGCTGATCACCACGGTAGGGCAGCTGACCGGGGTCCTCGGCAACATGCCGAAAACGCCGAATTTGCCAGGATCGGCCGGCGCCGCGAGGAAAGCCCCGGCGACGCCCTGCGGATCGGCGGCGATGCTGTGGATCGCTGCCAGGCAGCCGAAACTGTGCGCGACCAGCAGCGCCGGCCGCGGATCGCGCCGGCGCATCTGGTCGACCTGCGCCGCCCATGCGGGCAAGTCGGGATCGGCCCAGTCGTCCTGCGTCACGCGCCAGAATTCGGGATGCGCACCTTGCCAGCGCGTCTGCCAGTGGCCAGGGCCGCTGTCGTGCAGGCCGGGCACCAGAATGACTTGAAAATCAGGAAAAAGTTCTTGCCGCATGTTGCCTCCTGAACTGGAGGTTACGGCCTCAGCGCGCGAAACAGAAGGAATCGTTTGGCACTTGCTTATGCCGCGCGCGCATATCGGCTTAGTAGAAGCGGTTGAACAGCACCACGCCCCAGGCGGCCACGGCAATACCGATCGCCAGCGCCACCGCCGCGCTGCCGATGTCCTTGGCCGTCTTGGACAGCGGGTGGGGCTCGAGCGAAATGCGGTCGACCACTGCCTCGATGGCCGAATTGATCAGTTCCACGATCAGCACGAAGACCAGCACTGCGACCAGCATCAGCTTCTCGAACGCTGAAATTTTCATGCTGAGCGCGGTCACCGTGCCGATTACCACCACCAGCATTTCCTGACGGAATGATGCCTCGTGCTGCCAGGCGGCCTTGAAGCCGTCCATCGAATAGTTAAATGCCGAGAAGATGCGCTTGATGCCGCTTTTGCTTTTGAATTCGCTGACTGGTTGGACCATGGTGATGTATTGATAAAGGCATGTGATGCATCATTATGCGCCGCGCAGGGAAATAGTTCGACAAGACGTGGAGAGTTTGCCAATCAATTTTACAATGTGGTATAAAGGTTCCATTCATACCGCACTGCACCAACCACATCATGAAAATCGAATCCCTTGAACCGGCCGGGCCTTCCGGCGCCAAAACCTCGATTCAGGTGATCGAGCGCATGGTTGCCCTGCTCGATGCCCTGGCAAATTACAGCGATCCGGTGAGCCTGAAGGAATTGTCGAAAGTGTCCGGCCTGCACCCGTCGACCGCGCACCGCATCCTCAACGACATGGTCATCACGCGCTTCGTGGACCGGGTCGAACCGGGCACCTACCGGCTCGGCATGCGCTTGTTGGAATTGGGCAATGTGGTCAAGAGCCGGCTGTCGGTGCGCGAAGCGGCGCTCGACTTCATGCGCGCGCTGCACAAAAAGACCCAGCAGACCATCAACCTGTCGGTGCGCCAGGGCGACGAGATCGTGTATATCGACCGGGCGTTTTCCGAGCGCTCGGGCATGCAGGTGGTGCGCGCCATCGGCGGGCGCGGCCCGCTGCACCTGACCTCGACCGGCAAGCTGTTCCTGTCGGTCGACGATCCCAAGGCGATCCGTTCGTACGCCACCCGCACCGGGCTGGCCGGGCACAACAAGAATTCGATCACCGACCTGGCCAAGCTCGAACGCGAGCTGAGCCTGGTGCGCTCGCGCGGCTATGCGCGCGACAACGAGGAATTGGAATTGGGGGTGCGCTGCATGGCCGCCGGGATCCACGACGACACGGGCAAGCTGATCGCCGGCCTGTCGATTTCTGCGCCGGCCGACCGGCTGCAGGAAGAATGGCTGGAAGACCTGGTGCAGACGGCCAACCGGATTTCCGCGACGCTCGGCTATTCGCCGGCGCCGTGAAGGGCCTGACCCCGGCTTTGCTCAGCCCACGCCCGGCGGCCTGAGCGCCTCGAGCCAGCGGCGCATCCGGCCCGCATCGGCGGTGCGCGACTGCTTGCCCTTGGAATCGAGGAACACCATGATCACGGCGCGGCCCTGGATCATCGCCTGCATCACCAGGCAACGACCCGCTTCGTTGATGAAACCGGTCTTCTGCAGGCCGATGTCCCAGTCCGGGTTGCCCACCAGGTGATTCGTAGTCGAGTAATGCATGATCCTGCCGCCGGCATCGACTTCATATTTCGAGTCGGTCGAATACTCGCGCAGCAGCGGCTCATGGTGGGCCGCCACGGCCAGCTTGGCGAGGTCGCGGGCGCTGGCCACATTGCGGCTCGACAATCCGCTCGAATCGACATAGTGCGTGTCGATCATGCCGAGCTGGCGTGCCTTGGCGTTCATCGCATCGACAAAAGCGTTGATTCCACCCGGATAGTTGCGGCCCAGAGCGGCCGCGGCACGGTTTTCCGAACTCATCAAGGCAATGTGCAGCAGGTCGCCACGCGTCATGCGTGCGCCCACGCGCAGGCGGGAGCTGGTGTGCTTTTCGTGGTCGACGTCGTCGTCGGTGACGGAGAGCACTTCATGCATGTCCTGGTTCGCCTGCACCACCACCAGGCCGGTCATCAGCTTGGTGATCGAGGCGATCGGCAGCGCCACGCTGGCGTTTTTCTCGAACAGCACTTCGGAACTGTCCTGATCGAGCACCAGGGCCACGTTCGAGGCGAGCGCGAGCGGATCGCGCGTCAGGTTCAGGCCCGCGACGTCGCCGGCGCTGCGGGCGGCCGGCGTGGCGATGAAATGGGCGCTGCGCACCGGCCGCATCGACACGATGCGCTTGCCGCGCACCACGCTGACGTGCCTGACCATCCGGGTGCGTTCGGCCCCTGCCGCAATGGCCGGCGCCCTGCGCTTGGCGACCGATTTCTTGACCACATGCTTCTTCGCCGTCGCGCCGTGCGCGTCTCCGTCGGCACCGGCAGCAGAGGCCGGGGACAGCACAAACAACAAGGAAACAAGGGCGCCCAGCGCAAGCTTATACATCTGCAAATCCTTTGAAGCGAAACTGATGACGTCTAGTTGCAGTGTAGCAAAACACTCGGCAATGGCAAGCGTATTTAACGCCCAAAGCAATACTTATGCATTTGCGCAACGGACCAAAAGTCAAAGCCTTGTCTTCTTAATAGTGTACGACTTTATTCCAAAAAGCGTACAAATTCGGCAACCGGAGCGCGCTCCGTGATCAAGGTATTTTCAATCTTGCCAGGGTCGGCGTAGCCGAGCGCCATGCCGCACACCACAGTCTCGTTGGCAGGCAGCCCGAGCTGCTCGGCGATGATGCGGTGAAATTGCGTGAACGCAGCCTGCGGGCAGGTATCGAGTCCGCGTCCGCGCGCCGCGACCATGATGTTTTGCAGGAACATGCCGTAATCGAGCCAGGATCCCTGCTCGAGCACCCGGTCGATGGTGAAGATCAGGCCCACGGGCGCATCGAAAAAACGGTAGTTGCGGCTATGCTGGGCCGCCATGCCGGCCTTGTCCTCGCGCGTCAGCCCGAGCAGCGCGTACAAGTCCCAGCCGACCTTGCGGCGCCGGTCGATGAACGGCGAGACCCACTGGCGCGGATAGTAGGCGTATTCCTCCGTGTGCGCGCTGGCCGCGTTCTTGTCGTGGTACACCGCTAGGATCGCATCGGACAGGCGCTGCTTGGCCTCGCCGGTGAGCACCGTCACTTTCCAGGGCTGGATATTGGTGCCGGACGGCGCGCGCGCGCTCACGCCCAGGATCGCCTCGATATCCTCCCGCGCGACCGGGGTCGGCAGGAAGGCGCGGATGGAACGGCGCGACGCGATCGCGGCGTCGACGATTTGCTGCTGCTGGTTCGAGATCACGGCGGCCCCTATTTTTTAACCACGAATATAACGCCAATCACGGCGACCGCCATACCGATGATGCCAAGCAGGCTGAACGCTTCGCCGAACACGATCCAGGCCATGATCGCCGTGGTCGGCGGGGTCAGGTACAGCAGGCTGGTGACCTGGGTCGCATCGCTGCGGCGAAGCAGCTTGAACAGCAGGAAAATGGCGCCGATCGACAGCGCGAACACCGACCACAGCAAGGCGCCGATGAAACGCGGCGTCCAGTCGACAGTGGTGAGAGGCAAGTTGAAGCCTTCGAACAGCACGGCGAACGGCAGCAGCGCGGCGACGGTCGCCGCAAACTGGATCACGGTGCCGGTGCGCAGGTCGAAACGGGGGCAAAAACGCCGCTGGTACATGGTGCCCACGGTGATCGACAGCAGCGCCATCAGGCAAAAGCCGATCGATACGGCCGACAAGCCCACCAGCGTGATCTTGGCGGCGACCACCAGCGCGACGCCGGTCAGGCCGAACAACAGCCCCAGCCATTGGCGCGGGAGCACCTTTTCGCCAATCAGCGGCGCGGCGGCGGCCGTCAGGATCGGCTGCATGCCCACGATCAGGGCCGACAAGCCGGCCGGCATGCCCAGCTTGATCGCGCACCAGACGCCGCTCAGGTAGCCGGCCTGCAACAGCAGGCCCGCCACGGCGATGTGGCCGATGCCGGCAGCCTGCGGCCATGGCGCCTTCCAGATCAGCACGCATGGCACCAGCACCAGCAATACGCTGGCACAACGCAAGATCAGGAAAGTCACGGGCGGCGCGAATGGCAGCCCGAACTTGGCCACGATGAAGCCGGTACTCCACAACAGCACGAAAAAGATGGGAATCGGGGACAGCCAGGCCGCGCTCCGGCGCGCCGCAGCATTAGTAGGTGTGTTTAACATGGACCAAAAAGCGCTTCGGGACAAAACCACAGCCGATGCGCCGGATCAGCAGGCAAGAAAGCGCGATACAAGCAGTCTAGCATGGGCAAGGCAAGAACCGTTTCCGCGCTCCAATTCTCCTATGAGAAGACGGCAAATCATGCACGGTGCATCGGTCAACTCATCACATCAAACAGTTGACTTATTTTTATTTGGTGCGCCGCACAAAAAGTGCTTGACTCGAATCTAAATCTCAGTAAAATAGGCTTTGTTGCGCTGCACAATACACGTGTCCAGCGAGAGATTTCCCGGATTCATCTGCTTCACCGGCGCAAAGCAACATTCGTTTTTAACGCTATTCATCAAATTACTGGAGAATTATATGTTTGCAATCCCTGAGCAGTTTTCGAACGCCACCAAAGCCAACTTCGAATCGCAGTTCGCAGTCTTCGCGTCGCTGACCGCCAAAGCCTTCGAAGGCATGGAAAAGCTGGTCGAGCTGAACATCACCGCGGCCAAGGCATCGCTGGAAGAGTCGTCGATCGCAGCCCGCCAGCTGTTGTCGGCCAAAGACCCACAAGAATTTTTCTCGCTGACCGCTGCGCAAGCCCAGCCGACCGCCGAGAAGGCAATTTCGTACGGCCGCCAGCTGGCGTCGATCGCTGCCGGCACCCAGGCTGAGTTCACCAAGGCTGCCGAAACGACGATCGCCGAGACCAACCGCAAGGTCATCTCGCTGGTTGACGAAGTGAGCAAAAACGCACCGGCCGGTTCGGAAAACGTTGTTGCCGCCTTCAAGGCATCGATCGGCAATGCCAACGCCGGCTACGAGCAATTCACCAAGAGCACCAAGCAAGCGGTCGAAGCGATCGAGACCAACATGAGCGCCGCCGTGAACCAGTTCACGCAAGCTGCCCAGAAAGTCGCTCCGAAAGCTGCTTCCAAGAAGTAATCCAACGCGCCGGTTCGCCGGAATAAAAAATGCCTCGATTCGTCGAGGCATTTTTTTTAGCGATGTCACCGTGGAGTGTGGGACGACTTGCGGCGTCGACGTGTCACCTCTTCATGCACACGCCGCGGCCCACGAGCTGGGGTCAGGTCCGGCGGACCTGACCCCGGGTTTGTCGCCTCACCGGGGGCTTGCCGCCATCGCCGCACTTAATCGGGAAAAAAAAGCTATGTCGCCGTTAAGTGTGGGACCGCACAGCGATGGCCGCAAGCGCCCGGTGAGGCGACAACCGTCCTTGGACCGCGGCGCGTGTTTATTCGCCGAGGTAGGCGGCCTGCACGCGCGGGTCGTGCAGCATGTCGGCGGCGTTGCCGGTCATGATGATCGAGCCGGAATCCATCACGTAGCCGCGGTGCGCCGCTTCGAGCGCAAGCTTGGCGTTCTGCTCGACCAGCAGGATCGTGATGCCTTGCTTCGACACGTCACGGATGACTTCGAAGATTTTCTCGACCATGATCGGCGACAGGCCCATCGACGGCTCGTCCAGCAGCAACAGGTTCGGGTGGCTCATCAGCGCACGCGCCATCGCCAGCATCTGCTGCTCGCCGCCCGACAAGGTGCCCGCCATCTGCGCCGAACGCTCTTTCAGGCGCGGAAACACGCTGAACCATTTCTCGATGTCGGCGTCGATCCCGGCCTTGTCATCGCGCGTGTAGGCGCCCATCAACAGATTTTCCTGGATCGTCATGCGGGTGAACACGCCCCGCCCTTCCGGCACCATCGCCAGCTTGCGCTCGACCATCTGGTACGAATGCACGCCCTTCAGCGGCTGGCCCATGTAGCTCACCACGCCGTCGACGCTGCATGCCGGCAGGGTGCCGGTGATCGCTTTCAGGGTGGTGGTCTTGCCGGCGCCGTTCGCGCCGATCAGGGTGACCAGCTCGCCCTTGTTGACTTCCAGGTCGATGCCCTTAACCGCCTTGATGCCGCCGTACGCGACTTTCAGTCCCGCTACTTTAAGGATGTTGTCGCTCATTTATGCCCGCCTCCGAGATAGGCTTCAATCACAGCCGGATTCTTTTGTATGTCGGCTGGTAAGCCTTCGGCGATCGGTTTGCCGTATTCGAGCACGGTGATGCGGTCGCACAGGCCCATCATCAGTTTGACGTCGTGCTCGATCAGCAGCACGGTCTTGCCTTCGGCCTTGATCTTCACCAGCAACTCGCGCAGCGCGAGCTTTTCGGTGGCGTTCATGCCGGCCGCCGGCTCATCCAGCGCCAGCAGTTGCGGATCGGTCGCCAGCGCGCGCGCGATTTCGAGCCGGCGCTGGTCGCCGTACGACAGGTATTTCGAGGTGCGGCTGGCAAACTGGCCGATCCCGACGAAATCGAGCAGCTCCTGCGCGCGGGCACGGATCGACTCTTCTTCCAGCCGCGCGGCCTTGTGGCGGAACACGGCGCCGAACACGCCCTGGTGCGAACGCACGTGGCGCCCCACCATGACGTTTTCCAGCGCGGTCATTTCGCCAAACAGGCGGATGTTCTGGAACGTGCGGGCGATGCCGGCCCTGGCCACTTCATGCGGCGCCGACGGCGAATACGGCTTGCCGGCCAGCTCGAAGGTGCCCGTGTCCGGCTGGTACAACCCGGTGATGACGTTGAAAAACGTGGTCTTGCCGGCGCCGTTCGGTCCGATCAGGCCGTAAATCTGGCCCTTCATGATCTTGATGCCGACATCGGTCAGCGCCTGCAGGCCGCCGAAACGCTTGTTCACGCCGGCGATGTTGAGAATGATCTGTTCGCTCATGGTTGCTTGTCCTCGTCCGCGGCCATCAGGCCGGGAACGTTTCGCCCTTGTTGGTCTCGGCCGCTTCGGGCCGGTCTTCGTGTTTCGGCGACGGCCACAGGCCAGCCGGACGGTTCAGCATGATCAGCACCAGCGCCAGGCCGTACAGCAATTGGCGCAGCACTTCCGATTCGATCACGACCTTGCCGAAGATGGCCATCTGGGCCGGCTCGACGACGTGGCGCAGCACTTCCGGCAAGGCCGCCAGCAGCACGCCGCCCATCACCACGCCCGGAATGTGGCCGATACCGCCCAGCACCACCATCGCCAGCACGGCAATCGATTCGGTCAGCGAGAACGATTCCGGCGAGACGAAGCCCTGGAACGAGGCGAACATGGCGCCGGCCACGCCGCCGAACGAGGCGCCCATCGAGAACGCCAGCAGTTTGATGTTGCGGGTGTTGATGCCCATGGCCTTGGCGGCGATCTCGTCTTCGCGGATCGCGACCCAGGCGCGGCCCAGGCGCGAGTGCTGCAAGCGCGTGGTGATGAACACGATGGCGATGCACAGCGCCAGGAACAGGAAATAGTAGGCGTTCACCGAGGGCATCGAGAAGCCGCCCAGCACCACGTTGGCGCGCGAGCCCGGCTCGCCGGCCAGGTTCACCGCGAAAATGCGGATCGGGTCGATCAGGTTGATGCCCTGCGGACCGTTGGTGAAGTTGATCGGGTCGTTCAGGTTGTTCATGAAGATGCGGATGATTTCGCCGAAACCGAGCGTGACGATCGCCAGGTAGTCGCCGCGCAGCTTCAAGGTCGGCGCGCCCAGCAGTGCGCCGAAGAAGCCAGCCACCGCCGCTGCCAGCGGCACGATGATCCAGACCGACAGGTGGATGCCGTTCTGCACGATGTCCGGCCCCATCACCGCCACCAGCGCGTTGCCGATGGCCGGGTTGTAGTTGACGACCGATTCGAGCAGCGCGGCAAATTGCGGCGAGGCCAGCAGGCCGGTCAGGTAGGCGCCCACCGCGAAGAACGCGATGTAGCCCAGGTCGAGCAGGCCGGCGAAGCCGACCACGATGTTCAGTCCCAGCGCCAGCATGATGTACAGCAGCGCGATGTCGATGATGCGGACCCAGGAATTGCCGTACTGCGCCGCGATGAACGGGAAGATGATCAAGCCGATCAGCAGCACTGCCATGCTGCCGTAGGCGCGGCGCGGATTGCTCTGGACGTCGAAATTGAGGATAGCCATGATGTTCCTTTTCCGGATCAGGCGCGGTCAGCGACGCGTTCGCCCATGATGCCGGACGGCCGGATCGTGAGCACGATGATGAGGACCACGAACGCAAAGATGTCCTGGTAGTGGCTGCCGAGGAAACCGCCGGTCAGGTCGCCGATGTAGCCGGCGCCCAGGCTCTCGATGATGCCGAGCAAAATGCCGCCGATCATCGCGCCGTAGATGTTGCCGATGCCGCCCAGTACCGCGGCGCAGAACGCTTTCAGGCCGGGCAAGGTGCCCATCGCAAACGCGATCGAGGCGTAGTTCGCGCCCCACATCACGCCGGCCACGGCCGCAAGCGCCGCGCCGATGGCGAAGGTGGCGACGATGACCATGTTCGAATCGACGCCCATCAGGCCGGCGACGCGGGGATTCTCGGCGGTGGCGCGCATCGCGCGACCCATCTTGGTCTTCTCGACCAGGAACACCAGGCCGAACATCGCCAGCGCGGCCAGCACCAGCAGCAGCAGCTGGGTTTGCGAAATCAGCGCACCGCCGATCATGATCGGTTCGGTCGACAGCAGCTGCGGGAACGGCAGCGGGCTGCGGCCCCAGATCATCATCGCAAAGGTTTGCAGCAGGATCGAGACGCCGATCGCGGTGATCAGCGGGGCCAGGCGCGGCGCATTGCGCAGGCGGCGGTAGGCGACCCGCTCGATGATGACGTTGACCAGCATGCAGGCCGGCACGGCGCCGGCGATTGCGATGAACAGGTCGACATAGCCGGGCAAGCCCGGCATGAAGGTTTCCAGCAGTTTCAGGATGGTCAGGCCGACCATCGCGCCTATCATCAGCACGTCGCCGTGGGCGAAGTTGATCAGGTTCAGTACGCCGTACACCATCGTGTAGCCCAGCGCGATCAGCGCGTACATACTGCCGAGCACCAAGCCGTTGATGATCTGTTGGATAAATGTATCCATATTTTTTGATGCCTCTTTCTTTTCGTTCTAACAAAAACGGCACTCCGGGTAGTCCCCGTAGTGCCGCTCCTGGCCTGCGCCGTAGGTCAGCGCCGCGGCGCTGACGAACTCCATGATTTACAACCAGCTGCAACGCAAGGTGTTACATGTATTTATCGCGACCGCGCAAAACTATGCGCAATCCGAGCGTCGCAATGATAGCGAGGTTTGGTAAAAACTAATATCGGAAAATAACAACTGTCCCAAATTAAATTTGCCGGTTATCAACTAACAACGTTACGCTATGACCGGTTTGGCGCCGTCCAGGCCCTTCGGCAGCGGGAAGGTGACATGCTCCTCAACCCCTTCCAGCGCCCGCACGCTGCGCGCGCCCAGCTCTTTGAGGCGGTCGATCACGGCCTGCACCAGCACTTCCGGCGCCGACGCCCCGGCCGTGACGCCGATCCGCAGCTTGCCGACCAGCCATTGCGGGTCGATCTGCGCGGCATTGTCGACCATGTAGGCAGGCGTGCCTTTCTTCTCGGCAACTTCACGCAGGCGGTTCGAATTCGAACTGTTCGGGCTGCCCACCACGATCACCAGTTCCACCTGGGGCGCCATGAACTTGACGGCTTCCTGGCGGTTGGTGGTGGCGTAGCAGATGTCGCCCTTCTTCGGCTCGATGATGTTCGGGTATTTACGTTTGAGCGCCTCGATCACGGCGGCGGTGTCGTCCACCGACAGCGTGGTCTGCGACACATAGGCGAGCTGGTCCGGATTGGCGACCTGCAGCTGGTCGACGTCGGCCACCGTTTCGACCAGGTGCATGCCTTCCTCGGTCTGGCCCATGGTGCCCTCCACCTCCGGGTGGCCGTCGTGGCCGATCATCACCACTTCGCAGCCCAGCTTGCGCATTTTGGCCACTTCCATGTGCACCTTGGTCACCAGCGGACAGGTCGCGTCGAAGATGGTCAGGCCGCGCGCGGCCGCTTCGGCGCGCACCGCCTTCGACACGCCGTGGGCGGAAAACACCAGCGTATTGCCGGCCGGGACGTCATCGAGCTCTTCGATGAAGATCGCGCCCTTGCTGCGCAGGTCTTCGACCACATAGGCGTTGTGGACGATTTCGTGGCGCACATAGATCGGCGCGCCGAATTGCTGCAGGGCGCGCTCGACGATTTCGATGGCGCGGTCGACGCCGGCGCAGAAACCGCGCGGCTGGGCTAGGAGAATTTCGCTGTCCATGGGAATCCTGTTTGAATTCTGTTTACAACACTGAGATCAGTTTGACTTCGAACAGCAGGGCCTTGCCGGCCAGCGGGTGGTTGAAGTCGAAGAGGGCCGAGCTGTCGCCCAGTTCGCGCAGCACGCCGGCGAAGCGGCCGCCACCTGGCGCGGCGAAGTCGACCAGGTCGCCGATCTTGTAGTCGGCACCCGGTGCGGAGTTCTCGTCGAGCGTCGCGCGCGAGACCGGCTGGATCAGGTCGGCGTTGCGTTCGCCGAAGCCTTCGGACGGCGCCAGCTCGAAAGTCTGGTGGCTGCCTTCGGCCATGCCGAGCAGGCGCTGCTCGAGGAAGGGCGCGAGTTGCCCCTGCCCCAGCATCAGCGTGGCAGGATTTCCGGCGAAGGTAGTGACGATATCAGTACCCTCGGCCGTAGCGAGCCGATAATGCAGGGTGAGGTAGGCCGAGTCGGTGACGACGGCAGGAGACGCTTGGGTCATGGTGTTGGTTCTGGCGTGCAAACCGATATTGTAAGCCACCGGGGCCGAAACCGGGCCGGTGCGCGCTGCCGCCAGCACCGCCCCTCTGGATATCGCCCCCGCAGAAACCGCAGAAGTACAAATCATCGGTAAAAATCTTCACGTCGTCCTCGCGCAGCGGGGATCCATGCTGAGCTACGTTCGCCACCCCGGTTCGCTCAGCATGGATCCCCGCTAACGCGAGGACGACGTGTTCCAGGTCGAGGTTAACGGAGACGATGGATGGGCATCAACGACTGGCCAGAACAGCAACGCCCCCGCGAACGCCTGATCGCCGAGGGCGCCCGCGCCTTGTCGAACCCGGAACTGCTGGCGGTGTTCCTGCGCGTTGGCGTCAAGGGCAAGGACGCCGTCCAACTGGGCCGCGACCTGCTCGCCCACTTCGGCTCGCTCAACGCGCTGTTCAGCGCCAGCCTGGGCCAGTTTTCCGCGCTGCACGGCCTGGGTCCCGCCAAATTCGCCCAGCTGCAGGCCGTCATGGAGCTGGCCCAGCGCGCCATCGGCGAGCAGCTCCAGGCCGGCCGCCCCCTCGGCTCGCCCGAAGCCGTCAAGCTTTACCTGCGCATGCACTTCAGCAAACACGCGCACGAATCCTTCGTGGTGTTGTTCCTGGACGTCAAAAACCGCCTGATCGAGTGCGAGGAAATGTTTCGCGGCACCCTCACCCACACCAGCGTCTATCCGCGCGAAGTGGTCAAGGCCGCCCTCAAACACAACGCCGCCGGCGTGATGCTGGCCCATAACCATCCCTCCGGCGCGCCCGAGCCGAGCGAGTCCGACCTGCTGCTGACCCGGGCGCTGGTGCAAGCGCTGGCCCTGGTGGACGTGCGCATCCTCGACCACTTCGTCGTCGCCGGCCCGCAGGTCCATTCCTTCGCGGAGCACGGCCAGATCTAGGCCGTGTTACAGCTCGCCAAATTGTTAAATCTGTCGCAAATCTCAAGACACAATTGTTTTTCACAAGTCATTGATTCCGCGATGCTTTTCGCGCTATACTCTCATTTTTCCCGATTGCGGAAGTTTACTAAGGAGTGCGCTATGGCACGTGTTTGCCAAGTAACTGGCAAGGGTCCGATGGTTGGTAACAACGTCTCCCACGCTAATAACAAAACGAAGCGTCGTTTTCTGCCTAACTTGCAGAACCGTCGTATTTTCGTAGAATCGGAAAACCGCTGGGTCTCCCTGCGCTTGTCCAACGCCGGTCTGCGCGTCATCGACAAAGTCGGCATCGATGCCGTGCTGGTCGACATGCGCGCCCGTGGCGTAAAAGTTTAATTAGGGAGCTATCATGGCAAAAACTGGCCGCGACAAAATCAAACTGGAATCGACCGCAGGCACGGGTCACTTCTACACCACCGACAAGAACAAGCGCACGATGCCTGCAAAAATGGAGATCATGAAGTTCGATCCCAAGGCACGTAAGCATGTCATGTACAAAGAAACCAAGATCAAGTAATCCGCGATCCCGCTTTCAGTACCAGAAGAGCCGCCCACTTCATTGTGCGCGGCTCTTTTGTCATGTGGCGGATCGGCGTAATTACATATCAAAAAATAATATTTAAAAGACAAATAAAGCCTATGCTTGTCAGACGCGCAGCGGACCCATCTGATCCGCACACTTGCGCGGCACACTCACGACAAGCAAAGGACAATCATGACTTTTATTCGTGCAGCAAGCTGGCTCGGGGCGTTGTTCGCCGCCGCCGGCGCAATTTCAGTCGCGCAAGCGCAGTCGGCGACCGACGACAGTGGTTACCGCAGCGCCCAAAATTTCCGCACATTCCAGGCAGCCGGCGGCGGCGAGGAAGAGCACCCGACCGTGATGGGGCGGCTCGAATGGCAGAAGGCGCGTTTCGGCGCTACCCTGCCGGCCGACTTCTCGCAGCGCATGGCGCAGGAATTCTACCGCCAGCGCAGCACCTATCCGCAACTGGCGCCTGGCGCTGCGGTCCCGGCCGGCGTGCCGGCCTGGCAGTCGATCGGCCCGACCCGCGCCAACAAGACCGAAAACGGCATCAAGCTGAGCGTGACCGACAGCGGCCGCCTTCGCACCATCATGCCGCACCCGACCGACCCCAACACGGTGTACCTGCTGTCGTCGAGCGGCGGGATCTGGAAGACGACCAACTTTGAGACGCCTTACCCGGTCTGGAACCCGATCACCGACAAGGCCATCACCACCAGCGGCGGCGCGGCCGCGCTGGGACGCGATCCGAACACACTTTACTACGGCACCGGCGACCCGTTCGACGGTATCCCGCTGGTGGGCGGCGCGATGCTGAAAACCACCGACGGCGGCAACAGCTGGTCGCCATTCGTCTTCCTCGGCGCCTCCGGCATGGTCACCGATGTCAAGGTCGACACGCGCGGCGCCACCGACATGGTGTTGGTGGCCACGGACGCCGGCATTTATCGCTCCGCTGACGGCGGCAATACTTACGCCAGGGTGCTCAACGGCGGGCGGGTCTGGAGCCTGGCGCGCACCAGCATCGGCTGGCTGGCGACGGTCGCCACCAGTGGCTACTACAGCCCGGCCACGCTGTACGTCTCGAGCGACGGCAGCAGCTGGTCGGCGCTGTCCGCCCCCAATGTGACCAACACCGCCGGCCGCATCACGCTGGCCGTGGGCATGCCGGGGGACGCTGTCGTGTACGCTTACGTGGCGCGCTCGTGCGACGCCGGCTGCGACCAGAAAGATTTGTACCGCTCGGCCAACGGCGGCTACAGCTGGACCCCACTGGGCCTGAACACCAAGGCGCCGGTCAATCCGAACGAAGAGAATCCGACCATGGAACTGATGGGCGGCCAAGGCTTCTACAACCATATGGTGGTAGTCGATCCGACCGATCCGGCGCGCAACACGGTGTACCTCGGCGGCCAGCTCAATACCGGCAAGACCACCGACGGCGGCCAGACCTGGCGCTTGCTGAGCAACTGGCTCGGCCAGTTCGGCCTTGGCTACGTGCACGCAGATCACCACACGGCGGCTATCTCCACGGCCGGCGGCAAGAAGCGGATCATGTTCGGCACCGACGGCGGCCTGTTCGTCAGCAACGACGAGGGTGCCAGCTGGAACGACCAGAAGAATGTCGGCCTGGTCGACCACCTGATCTATTCGATGGCAACTTCCGGGGCCGATCCGACGAGCGTGCTGATCGGCCTGCAGGACAACGGCACCCGTATCCGTTCCGGCAACACAGGTGTGTTCAACCAGAGCTATGGCGGCGACGGTTTCGGAGTCGGCTGGAGCCAGGCCAAAGGCAATACCGCGCTCGGCAGCTATGTCTACGGTTACATCTATTCGACGCAAAAGGATCCGACCATCCAGAAAAAATGGACCGATCCCGGGTTCGACGACGCCACTTGCAGCTACAACGGCATCAACGCCTGCAATGCTTATTTCGTCACGCCGATCGAAACCCCGAGCGCCATTGCCGATCCGGTCGGCAGCACCTACTTCACCAATACCGCCAGCCTGATCTACCGCACCGACAACGCCGGCGCGTCATGGCGGCCGATCTTTGCCGGCGACACCCGATTCACGTACGTGCGCGGCAGCGCGCACAGCGTGTCGGTCAGCCCGCTCGACCTGAACCACGTGGCGGCGGTGTCGACCGGCGGCACCATCCTGATCACCAGCGATGGCGGCGCGACCTGGTCACAACGTAACAACAAGGTCGCTGGCTACGCCGGCTTCAACAGCAACATTGCGTGGGCCAACAACACGGTGCTGTATGTCGCGTCGGAAAATCCGACCGGCCAGTCGGTGCGGGTGGTCAAGTCGACTGACGGCGGCGCCACATGGGCGCCGGCTAGCAGTGGCTTGCCGAACGTGCCGATTCAGAAGCTGCTTGCCGCGCCGAATGACACTAGCGGCAACACGGTCTACGCGGCCACCTGGCTGGGCGTGTACCGCACCGTCAACGGCGGCGCCAGCTGGACCCAGTACGGCGCCGGCCTGCCCACCGTCGAGGTGAGCGACCTGTACATGCCGCGCGACGGCAGCTTCCTGCGCGCGTCCACCTACGGCCGCGGCGTGTGGGATATCCCGGTACGCTAGGCGCCTAGCGCAAAGGCTGCAACCGGATCGTGTTTTCGGTTGCAGCCTCGACCAGCTTGCGCGAATACAGCAGCGGGAAATATTCCCCCTTGCCCCACGGCGAGGCCAGGTCGCGGTAATGCGGACTGTCCGGATCGCCCGACTGCCCCGGCGTGTTCATCGCGCGCGAGTTGTCCCAGTTGCCGACATCGACCACCACCCGGAACGACGGCCCGTTGAGCTTGAGGAAGTCGTTCGGCCGGTAGCTGGACTGGCTCACCGTGTATGGCCCGCCTTGGCCGGGAAAGGGCCCGACGTTGAGCTTGCCGCGCAAGGAACCGTCGCCGATGATGCTCATCGGATGGGCGAAATAACTGTAGTGCAGATTACCCCAGCGCCAGGCCTTCGGATCCGGCCCGCCCGCCTTTTCCAGTTCGGCGTAGGCCGCGCCCAACGTGGTGAGCAGCAGCTGGTCGCGCTTGGTTTTCGCGTGGCGGCCGAAGCGCGCCGCGGGACGCTCGAGCGCATCCATCATGGCGGTCACGTCGACCGAGCCGATCGTCGCAGCGGCCTTCGAATCGAGCACCGCGCGCGCATAAGCCATTTTCAGGTGGCGCGACCACCATACCTCGAACAGCGCGGCCTGCGGCGATTGCCCGCTTTCGACCGCATCCCATCCGCGCAGCAACTCGAGCGCGGCGCGCGCTTTCGGTTCGCTTGACGCCAACGGCGCCAGCAAGGCCGTCATGCGGCGCGCCGGAATCGACAGCAGATCGTTTTGCAAGCGCATCGAATCCTCGATCGACACCTTGGCCTTGGCGTTCAGCACTTCGCCGATCCGCGCCCGGCGCGCATCGTTGGGCCACTCGAAGCCCAATTTGTACTTGGCGTACGGATAGCCGGCAGGCAGGTTCATTTCGTTGGCGGACGCGAACCAGCCCTGTTTCGGATTCAGGCTGAACGGCAACTTGTCGCCCGACAGGAAGCCGGCCCATTCGTAGCGCCCGTCGCCAGGCACCGGCAGCAGGCCGTCCCAGTTCGGACGGATCGGCGTCAGTCCGCCCGGCACCCAGCCAATATTGCCGCTGGTGTCGGCGTAGACCTGGTTTTCCGTCGGCGCGCCCCAGTTCAGCATGGCGCGCTTGAACTGCTCGAAATTGGTCGCCTTCATATAGTCGATGCTGCCAAAATACGGCGCCATGCCCGCTTCCAGCCAGCCCGAGCGCACCGCGAAGGCGCGCTGTTTCGCCGCCTCGGTAAAGATCACCGGCCCGTGGCGCGTGAACACCATCTCGGCGCTGACGGGCGCGCCGCCTTTGACCTCGATGCTTTCCCTGAGCACCTTGAAGTCTTCCCACTGGCCGCGGTATTTGTACTGCATCCGGTTGGACGGATTGAGTTCATACACGTACAGGTCTTCCTGGTCGATGCTGAAAATGGTCAGGCCGAAGGCGATGGTGCCGTTGTGGCCGATCGATATGCCCGGCAAGGCCGGCTCGCCGGCGCCGATCACGTTCATGCCCGGCGCGCTCAGGTGCGCGATGTAGCGCAGCGACGGCGCCGAGTAGGCGCGGTGGGGATCGTTGGCCATGATCGGCCGACCGGTCGCCGATTTCGATGGCGCGACCACCCAGTTATTGCTGCCCTCCATGCGCTGGGTGTCGAGATCGGCGCCCGCGATGCGCAGCGGCTGGTCGTCCAGCGCCGCGCTTTTCTGGTCCTTGGCGCCGAACCAGACGTTCTCGGTGGCCAGCTTGAACACGTCGAGCAGGCCGCCCGGCAGGCATGGATCGAGTCCGGCGGGAATCGAGGTTTCCCAGGCCGGCTGCAAGGTGCTGCGCACCGAGTCGGCGGCCAGGCCTGCCTTGCAGGCGACTTCCGCGCGCGCCACTTCGAGCGTCAGGTTGCGGGTCAGGCCGTGGCTGCGGATGCGCACCACATCGTCGGCCTTCCATTTGGCCGGCGCGTAGCCAAGCTGGCGGAATTCGAACGGCAGCGCGCCCGGAGTCTGGTTCGCATAATCGATGTACGCGTTGATGCCGGCGACGAAGCGCTCGCTCACGCGCTGCGCGCCCTTGCCGTAGGATTTCCATTCCTTCTGCATGTCGCCGCGGTAGAGGAACAGGCGGCTCGCCTTGTCCTGCTCGAGGTAGGCCGGTCCGAACACCGACGCCAGTTCACCCAGGCCGCGCCGGCGCCACAGGTCGATCTGGAACAGCCGGTCGCGCGCGGCGTTGAAGCCCTGCGCGAAAAATGCGTCGTCCTGGCTTTGCGCATAAATGTGCGGCACGCCCCAGCGGTCGACCAGGATTTCCGCGCCCTGCTCCAGCCCGGCCACCTTGATGGTCTGGATCGTCGCGCCCGCCGCGGCTCCCGCGGCGATGCACAACAGGAGGGATGGCAGCAGGCGCAGTGGTCGCATCATATGGCTTCTCGATCGGAACTCAGGGATGGAAAGTATAAGTGCATTTGAATGTTTCGTTGACAACACCGATACTGCCATTACGCTGCTGAGGCCACATTTTCCGCATTTCGTCGCATTATCCGGGCTTTTTCCCACACCCGCCGGTAACATGCAAAGTCCATAACTTTGATTAATGGGAACTATAAAAACATGAATACCCTCACGGAATCGCCTCAAGCGATGGAGCTTGCGCCTGTGCCCGCCAACCAGCGGATCCAGGCGCTGGACGCGGTGCGCGGCTTCGCGCTGATCGGCATCTGCCTGATGAACATCGAGTTCTTCAACCGGGCCATCGCCGGCCTCGGCCAGGGCATGCCGCCCAGCCTCACCGGGATCGACTGGCTTGCTTCGTATTTCGTGGCCTACTTCGTTGCCGGCAAGTTCTGGACCATCTTCTCGCTGCTGTTCGGCATGGGCTTCGCCGTCATGCTGACGCGCGCGGAAACCGCCGGACGCCCTTTTCTCAAGCCGTACATCCGGCGGATCGCGGCGCTTGCCGTGTTCGGCGCCTTGCACCATATCTTCCTGTTTTCGGGCGACATCCTGTTCAGCTACGCGGTCGGCGCGGTATTCCTGCTGGTGGTGCTGTACGGAACCTGGAAGTGGATCGTGGGCGCCATCGTCGTCGCGATCGGCCTCGCCTTCATACCGGGCTTCGGTCCGGGCGCCGGCGGCGCCGCGGGCACCCTTGCGTTTGCAGGTCTGATCGCGCTGTTCATGCGCAATGAGAAGCGCCCGCTGTCGCTGTCGGTGATGTCGCTCATCCTGCTGGTCCTCGGCGTGATCGGCGCGATCAGCGCCTCCGTGATGTGGGGCCTGAAGGTCGGCCCGGCGGAAGCGCGCGGACCAATCTCCGCGATGAGCGTACTGTTCCTGCTGCTGTCCTTCCTGGCCAACAAATACCGTAACCCGGTCGAGTCGCGTCCATGGCGCGCCGGCGCCGGCATCTACGTATTCGTGTTCACGATGATGACAATCGGCGGCCTGGTCGACTATTTCACGCCGCCGGAGCCGGTAGTCCCCGTTGCCGCTCCGGTCGCGGCGGCGCCCGTGGCCAAGGCCGAAGCAGCGGTCGCGGTGGCCGCCAAGGCCGATCCGAAAAAGCCGGCCGCCAAGCCGGAACTGTCCGAAGCGCAGAAAAAGGCCGAACGCGCAGCCGAGCGCGAAAAGAACCTCAAGAAGCGCGCTGCAGAAGTCGCCACCGAAAACAAGGTCATGAGCACCGGCAGCTACGCCGATGTCGTCAGGCTGCGCGCGAAACACTTTGCCGAGCATGCGCCCGGTGAGTCGAACTTCGCCATTGTGTTGATCGGCATGTTCCTGCTCGGCACCTGGTTCATCCGCTCCGGCGTGATGGAAAATTCCGGCGCGCACCTGCCGCTGTTCCGCAAGCTCGCCTACATTGGCCTGCCGCTAGGCATCGCCATGGGCGTGGCGGGCAGCCTGATCGCGACGACCCACCTGCCGGGCGCGCAACACGACGGCTTCATGCTCGCCGGCGGCTTGCTCATGCTCGGCAACCTGCCGGCCTGCCTGGGCTACGTCAGCATGATCGTGCTGATGCTGCATAGCGGCTCGTCGCTGTCGAAGGTGCGCGTGCTGGCGCCGTTCGGCCGCATGGCATTGACCAACTACCTGTGCCAGTCGCTGGTGATGTCGTCGATCTTCTTCGGCTACGGCCTTGGTTACTGGGGTCTGGGACGCGCGTGGCAGCTGGTGCTGGCGCTCGCGATTTGCGTGGTGCAGGTTGCGTTCAGCCACTGGTGGCTGGCCCGCTTCCGTTACGGCCCTGCGGAATGGCTGTGGCGCGCGGTGACCTACATGAAGATTCCGGCGATGCGAATCGAGCCGGCGTCCGGCATGCTGCACGCGCAGCCGACCCACTAATCCGGAGCCCCACGGTGGAGAAGTCAGCGTCGTAAAACAAAAAAGGCTCCGTGAGGAGCCTTTTTCTTTTGCGGCATGACTGCCGGCGGGTATTACGCGTAGCTGCGCAGGCGCAGCGAAAATTCTTGCAGCGACTTGATGCCCGACGCTTCGGCGCGCACGCACCAGTCTTGCAGCTGATGCAGCAGCTGGTCGCGCGTGAAGTGCGAACGCTCCCAGATCGCGCCCAGTTCGACGCGCATGTGGTGCATCGTCTCGAGCGCTTTGCTGTGCTGGAACAGCTCGACCAGTTGCTGCTTCTGCGGCGCTTCCAGCTTGCCCGGCTCGCGCTGCAACAGCTTGCGCGAGGACTTCAGGAAGCGCGACTCGAGCTCCGGCTTGTGGCGCAGGTGCAGTACTTCTTCGTGCCATGCGTGCTTGAACGACTTGGCGTACTTGGCCATCACGTCATAGCGGTTGGCGATCACCGACTGCAGGGTGTCGAAGTCGGCGACCAGCTTGCCGTGTTCGAACTTCGGTACCGGCACGGTCTTGCGCACCTTGGCCAGGCCCAGCGTTTCCAGGATGCGGATGTAGAGCCAGCCGATATCGAACTCGTACCACTTGGACGACAGCTTGGCCGACGTCGCAAACGTGTGGTGGTTGTTGTGCAGTTCTTCGCCGCCGATCAGGATGCCGAACGGGATGATGTTGGTGGCGGCATCGGCGCAATCGTAGTTGCGATAGCCCCACCAGTGGCCGATGCCGTTGATGACGCCGGCAGCCATCACGGGAATCCACATCATCTGGATTGCCCAGATGGTGATGCCGATGACGCCGAACAGCGCGACGTTGATGACCAGCTGCAGCACCACGCCCTGCCAGCTGAAGCGGGTGTAGACGTTGCGCTCGATCCAGTCGGTCGGCGTGCCATGGCCATACTTTTCCATGGTCTCCAGGTTTTTCGACTCGGCGCGGTACAGCTCGGCGCCTTCCCAGAATACTTTCTTGATACCGCGCGTGACCGGGCTGTGCGGATCCTCCTCGGTATCGCATTTGGCATGGTGTTTGCGGTGGATGGCGGCCCATTCCTTGGTCACCTGGCCGGTGGTCAGCCACAGCCAGAAGCGGAAGAAGTGGCTCGGAATCGCGTGCAGCTCAAGCGCGCGGTGCGCCTGGTGGCGGTGCAGGTAGATCGTTACGCTGGCGATCGTAATGTGCGTCACGGCAAGGGTGTAGAAAAAGACTTGCCAACCCGACAGGCCGACGATGCCGCCGTCCAGGAACCCGAGTACGGCGTCAAACGTGGTGCTTAACAAATTCATTACTGCTCCAATGTGGATTTTTGTCGTCGCCGCCGCTTTCTACGAAACGGTCAGACAGCCTCACATTTTACGCGGTTCCATGTCGCACGGCACACTTACCAGCGATCAATTCGTGACTGTTTGCGAGATTTTCGCGACCGTCGATGCTATATGCGCATCTAAAACACGCGGATCGAGCGGCGGCAGTGCCAGCTTGATATCGCCGGACTGAACCAGCGCGTAGATGCGTTTGTTGACATCCGACACCACGCCGCCGCGTCCGCTTTCCGGATCGCTTATCCAAAAGCCAAGCTCGAGTTCGAAACCGTCGGGCGCAAACTTGTTAAGCGATACACCCGGGCCCGGCGAAGCGAGCACGCGCGGCACCCCGGCCGCCAGCTGTTCGAGCATCGGAATGATGACAGCGAGGTCGCTGCCGTACGCCACCGTCAGCACGGTCGACGCCCGCACCGAGTTGTTCGACAGCGACTGGTTCTGCACCGGCCCGGAAATGAGCATTTCGTTGGGCAGCACGGTTTCGACGCCGTCGAGTCCCTGCAGCACGGTATAGCGCGTGTTGATCTGGCTGACCCTGCCGGAATACTTGTCGACCGAGATCATGTCGCCGATCGACAGGCTGCGCTCGAGCAGGATCACGAAGCCGGACACGTAGTTGCTCGCAATCTTTTGCAGGCCGAGGCCGAGGCCGACGCCCAGCGCGCCGCCGAACACCGACAGCACCGTCAAGTCGATGCCGACCAGGTTCAGGCTGACCAGCACCGCGACCACGATCAGCACCGCGCGGCTCATGCGCGCCATCACCACCCGCAGCGAAGAATGGATACCCTGCACGCCCATCAGGCGTTCTTCGAGCGCGGCGCCGGCCCACAGCGCCAGCATCAGCAGCACCACCACCGACGCGCACGCCTGCAGGATGCTGGCCAGCGACACCTTGTGGCGGCCCAGCGGAAGCAGCGTGTTGTCGAGGTATTCGAAGATGTCGGGCCACAGCCCGGTGATGTACAGCGCCACCGCGACCCAGACCAGCAACGCGAAGATTTTTTCGAAAGTGAGAATGGCCGCGCCGACCGGACCGCGCCGCGCGAACACGCGCCGCAACAGGTAGAACGCAATCCGGATCAGCGCGAACGAGGCGAACAGCGGCAGCGCCACGCGGATCAGGTTGACGTGCTGGTAGCGCGCCATGACGAATTTGGCCAGTGCCAGCAGGCCGAGGACCAGCAGCGGGCTGAGCACCCGCGCGAAACTCTCGACGCCGATGCGGCGCACCCGTCCGCCCTGCGCGCTGGCCGCCTCGGCCTGCTGCAGGTAGCGGTGGCGGATGAACCGCGCCATGCCCCACCCGATCGCTACACTCAGAACAATGGCGGCCACTTGCCAGATGATGCCAGGCTCGCGCAGGTCGCCGAACAGGTCGGACAGCAGGGTGGACAGGTGCATGGGCGTCTGGTAGTTGGCTTACTCTTCGGTTTCGGAAGGCAGTGCTTCAGCGTCGGCGTCGTCCTCAGGCTTGGCCCGTGGCGGCTTCGGCGGCAACGGCTTGCGCTCGAGCACCGCGGCGAAGAAACCGTCGGTCTGGTGCTTGTGCGGCAGCAGTTTCAGGTAGTCGCCCATCTCGAGGTCGATCTTCTGCTCGGCCAGCACCTTGCTCATCGGGACCAGGTCGAACTCCGGATGGGCTGCCAGGAACTGTTCGACGATGAAATCGTTCTCTTCGGTCAGCAGGCTGCAAGTGGCGTACACCAGGCGGCCGCCGCCCTTGAGCAGGCGCGCCGCGCTGTCCAGGATCGCTGCCTGCTTTTCTTGCATTTCGGCGACCGCTTCCACTTTCTGGCGCCACTTGACGTCAGGATTACGGCGCAAGGTGCCCAGGCCCGAACATGGCGCGTCGACCAGCACGCGGTCGATCTTGCCGGCCAGGCGCTTGACCTTGGCGTCGCGCTCATGCGCGATCTGCACCGGATGCACGTTCGACAGGCCGCTGCGCGCCATGCGCGGCTTGAGCTTGGCGAGGCGCTTCTCGGAGATGTCGAAGGCGTACAGGCGGCCGGTATTGCGCATCAGCGCGCCCAGCGCCAGCGTCTTGCCGCCGGCGCCGGCGCAGAAGTCCACCACCATCTCGCCGCGCTTGGCGCCGACGATCTGCGCCAGGATCTGGCTGCCCTCGTCCTGCACCTCGATCGCGCCTTCTTTAAACAGCGGCAGGTTTTGCAGCGACGGTTTTTTCAGCACGCGCAGGCCGAGCGGTGCGAACGGCGTCGGCACGGCGGCGATCGGCGCTTCGGCCAGCTTGGCCACGACGTCTTCGCGGGTCGCCTTGATCGAATTGACGCGCAAGTCGAGCGGCGCCGGCTGGTTCAGCGCGTGCGCCAGTTCCAGCGTTTCCGCTTCGCCGTACTGGGCGACGAATTTGTCGAACAGCCATTTCGGCAGGTTCGAACGCATTTGCGGCGGCATCAGCTTGCGGTCGATCTGCGCAATGCGGGTGAGGAATTCGGTTTCTTCTTCGGTCAGGCCGGCGAGCGCATCCGCGCCGACGGCTTCGGCCAGGCCGAGGATGGTCAGGCGGCGCATGGTCGACTCCTGGCCGGCTTCGGCGAAGTCGGTGAAGAACGACTTGTTGCGCAGGATTGCGTAGATGCCTTCAGCGACGGCGCCGCGCTCGCGCGGTCCAAGGCGCGGGTGGTCCTTGAAGTAACGCGACAAAGTGGTGTCGGCAGGCGCCGAAAAACGTAAGATCTCGCGCAATACTTCTTCAGTATTGCCGAGGATCGCTGGAGGCAATCTCATGATATTCCTTGGTTATTAACTACTGCGTATAGGTATTAGGTCGGCGATGCGGCGCGCGCCGCTTCAGCGTCGAACTGGCCTTCGATGAACATGCGCACGACGCGCGGGTACAGGATGTGTTCCTGGGCCAGCACGCGCGCCGCCAGCGTGGATTCGGTGTCGCCCGGCAGCACCTCGACTTCAGCCTGCGCCAGCACCGGGCCGTGATCGAGCTCGGCGGTGACGACGTGGACCGATGCGCCGTGGCGTACCACGCCGGCATCTAGCGCCTGGCGGTGGGTGTGCAGGCCGGGGAAATCGGGCAGCAGCGACGGATGGATATTGAGCATGCGCCCTGCATAGTGCGCCACGAACGGCGGGGTCAGGATGCGCATGAAGCCGGCCAGCACCACCAGGTCAGGCGAAAAGCCATCGATCGCCTTCTGCAAGGCCGCGTCGAATGCTTCGCGGCTGGCGAATTCCTTGCTCGGAACCACTGCGGTGGGAATGCCCTGCGCCTGGGCGAACGCCAGTCCGCCCGCGTCCGCCTTGTTGCTGATGACCGCTGCGATCCGGGCCGGCCACTGCTCGGCCTGCGCTGCGCGCACGACCGATTCCATGTTGCTGCCACGCCCGGAAATGAGGATCACAATATTTTTCATAGCGCGCATTGTACCCTGACCAGAGGGGCCGACGAGTAAACGGGCTGAAATATGTTGCAGCGCACCACGACTCGCGATCCCCGTTGCATCGTCGTCGCGGAACCCGCAAATCCATGCATTGCATGAATTTACTTCATGCTGAGATCGGAACAATGTCGCGGGAATGGCCGCTGCGGATGAGTTATTCGAACGAGTAGAATACCCGGAACGGCACTTTTTTCTCGGCCCAGAAGTCGGCCGCGTCGCGGAATACGTCGAGCAAGGTTTCGCGTGCTTCCTTGTCGAATTTCTGGGTGTTGGGCAACTGTTCGAGGACCACGATGAACCCTGGCTGCGGCCCGGCCTTGCTGATGGTGTCGGTCAGGCACTCGCGCAGGGCGTCGAAATTCTTGCTGCAAGGCTTGGGGAAATGAAAGTTTTCGCCGATGCGGGCGCACACCTGCTGCTTGGTCAGCGCGTCGGCGCAATGGGCGTACAGGAAATGCTGCCCAAGGCGAACGGCTTCCTCTTGCAGTTCCACGACACGGAAAGCGCGAATGGACTGCACAAGGTTAGGCGGCACTGTTATCAACAAACTCATTTTTCCCTCAAATCGACCTGTATCTACCGGTGGTATTCTTTGCGCGTGATTGCCTGTGCGGCGCGCTCCTGAAGGAACGCCGTTCTCCTGAAAATCGTTGCTTGGCGCCAATACGCCCTATAATTTTCTGTTAGGGTAACGTTTTGTGGTAACTGAATCAACCCGAATGTGATCGCTTGCTAAATATTTGTAAAAAAACAGAAGGTTTTACGATAAAAGATGCGGTTTCCTCGAATTTGCACCCTGCGACGATGGAATCGGACGATGACGTCCTGTTACATTTTGTTGCCTTGAGGATCGCCTTTGTTCATGAAGGCGGTCTACTATACAAACATGGCCGTATTGGCTAACCAAACCAAGCCCACACCTAACGAGGTTCACATGAACATGCAAGCCAAATTGATGATCACCGCACTCGGCCTGACCGCCCTGCCATTGGTGCACGCTGTTGAATTCGAAGACTTCGGACGCGTCGTGCGGGTTCAGCCGCGCGTCGAGCAGATCCGCGTGCCACGCCAGGAGTGCCGTACCGACTACGTGCAGGCCCAGGTGCAGCAGCAGCCTCAGGGGCGCAGCGCGGGCGGCTCGATCGTCGGCGGCCTGGCCGGCGCATTGCTGGGTAACCAGGTCGGCGGCGGCACCGGCCGCGTCGCGGCAACCGCGGCGGGCGCGATCGCCGGCGCCGTGATCGGCGACCGTGTCCAGAACGACGGCCAGGCCGTCAACCAGCAGCCGGTGACCCAGGAACAGGCCGTGCGCCAGTGCCGTACCGTCGAAGCCTACGAGTCGCGCACCAACGGTTACGACGTGACCTACGACTACCGCGGCCGCAACTACACCACCGTGCTGGCGCGCGACCCGGGCGACCGCGTGCGCCTGCACGTGTCGGTCGAGCCGGATCAGCGCCAGTAAGCTCGGCGTTGGCGTTCCGCCAAGGGAATGGGTTCTGCTTGCGCTAGGGGAACCCGTCCAACGATAATAGGGCGATCTAATCAGGTCGCCCTATGCTTATCAGAAGAAAATCTATCGAACAAGTCGAGTCCTCGCGCCGTCCCGCGCGCAAGCCCAAGTTTGCTCCCGTCACCCTGTCCGAACAGGCTGGCGTGCGCTACCTGCACTTCGGCACCGAATGGGTACAGGGTGCGATGCGCATCCGCAAGCCCGACTGGCCCGAACTCGAATACGCCCAGCAGATGATGGCCTGGATGCTGTACATCGAGTCCCCGCGCGCGATTGCCCAGCTCGGTCTCGGCACCGGCGCCCTGACCAAGTTCTGCTACCGCAACTTCCCTGAAGCCAGCGTGACCGCGATCGAGCTCAACGCTTCCGTGATCTCCGTCTGCGAATCGATGTTCAAGCTGCCGCCCAACGACGAGCGCCTCAGCGTGCTCGAGATGGACGCGCTCGATTTCGTCGACGATCCGGCCAACCTGGGCGCCTTTGACGTGCTCCAGTGCGACCTCTACGACGCCACCGCGCGCGGCCCGGTGCTCGACACGCCCGAGTTCTACCGCTCCTGCAATGCCTGCCTGGCGCCGGGTGGCGTCATGACGGTCAACCTGTTCGGCGACCATCCCAGCTTCGCGAAAAACATCAAGGCCATGAAATATGGCTTCGACCACGTTATTTGCCTGCCGGAAGTGCATGATGGTAATGTAGTGGCGCTCTGCTTCAAGAGCCGCCCTGCCGAGGATGCCGAAGCGCTGGCTGCACGCGCGCTCCAGATCGTCGCCAGCACCAAGCTGCCGGCCAAATCGTGGGTCAAGGGCATCAAGGCAGCGCAATAAATTCCGCAGTCCCGATCGGAGATCAGCTTTGAATGCAGACGCATCAGCAGCAAGCGCAGCAGGAGGCCGCAGCGCGGCCAAGCCGGCGCGTCCCAAGTCGCTCGACCTGCAAACCTTGTTCTCCTGGATGCTGGCCGACGGCATCGTCGACAAAGATGGCGTCAAGGCGCACTTCGCGCAGGCCCAGGCCACCCTGAAAAACGCGGTCGGCTCGATGCACCCGCTGACCGCGATCGCACAGTGCAAGCTGACCTCGGCCCAGCCGCCGCACCGCCTGCTGACCTTGGACGTGCTGTCTGAATTCGCCGCCGCCAAGGTGGGCCTGCAATTTACCCGCATCGACCCGCTCAAGATCGACTTCACCAAGGTGGCCGACGTGATGTCGGCCGGCTATGCGGCGCGCTTCAACATCCTGCCGCTGGAACTGACGCCGACCAAGCTGGTCGTGGCCACGGCCGAACCCTTCCTGCTGGAATGGGAAGCCGAGATCGCCAAGATTTCGCGCCGCAAGATCGAGCTGGTGATCGCCAATCCGCTCGACATCGCGCAGTACATCTCGCAGTTCTTCAGCCTGGCCAAGTCGATCAAGAGCGCCAACAAGTCGAACGGCCAGGACCTCGCGCTGCGCAATAATTTCGAGCAGCTGGTCGAACTGGGCAAGACCAACAAACAGCTCGACGCCAACGACCAGCACGTGGTCAACATCGTCGACTGGCTGTGGCAGTACGCGTTCGAGCAGCGCGCCTCCGATATCCACCTCGAGCCGAAGCGCGACTTCGCCTCGATCCGCTTCCGCATCGACGGCGTGCTGCACCAGGTCTACCAGGTGCCGGCGGTGGTGATGATCGCGATGACCGCGCGCATCAAGCTGCTGGGCCGCATGGACGTGATCGAAAAGCGCCGCCCGCAGGACGGCCGCATCAAGACCCGCACCGCCGGCGGCCAGGAAGTCGAGCTGCGCCTGTCGACCTTGCCGACCGCGTTCGGCGAAAAGCTGGTGATGCGGATTTTCGATCCCGAGGTCGTCGTCAAGACCCTGCCGGAACTGGGCTTTCCGGTGGACGACGCCAAGCGCTGGGACGGCCTGACATCGCGCCCGCACGGCATCATCCTGGTCACCGGTCCGACCGGCTCGGGCAAGACCACCACGCTCTACACCACCCTCAAGGCGCTGGCCACCAGCGAAGTGAACGTGTGCACGGTGGAAGACCCGATCGAGATGGTGGAAGCTTCTTTCAACCAGATGCAGGTGCAGTCCAGCATCGACCTGACCTTTGCCGATGGCGTCAAGGCGCTGATGCGGCAGGATCCCGACATCATCATGGTCGGCGAGATCCGCGACCTGGGCACCGCCGAGATGGCGATCCAGGCCGCGCTGACCGGCCACCTGGTGCTGTCGACCCTGCACACCAACGACGCGCCGTCCGCCGTGATGCGGCTGCTCGAACTGGGCGTGCCGTATTACCTGCTGGAAGCGACCCTGATCGGCATCCTGGCCCAGCGCCTGGTGCGTACCCTGTGCGCCGATTGCAAGGCGCCCGACGGCGAGATCAGCGACGAGATCTGGCACAGCGTCGGGGGCGCGTGGAATATTCCGAAGCCGGCCACAGTCTACCGGCCGATCGGCTGCCCGGAGTGCCGCCAGACCGGCTATCGCGGGCGCACCGGCCTCTACGAATTACTGACGGTGTCGGAAAGCTTCACCAAGCTCATCGCCGAGGAAACCGACCTGCTCGCGCTGCGCCAGCAGAGCGTGGCCGACGGCATGAAGCCGCTGCGCATTGCGGGCGCGATGAAGGTGGTGGAAGGCGTGACGACGGTGGAAGAAGTGCTGAAGGTGACGGCGGCCTTGTCTTAATTTTGCGTATCGGACTCGTAGCCCTAGCCGAATTGCAATTCGTCATATATAATTCTGCCTCTTCGGGTCGTTAGCTCAGCTGGTAGAGCAGCGGACTTTTAATCCGTTGGTCGCAGGTTCGAATCCCGCACGGCCTACCACGAATACAGCAGTACAGATCAGGCTTACCCGCTTTGGCGCGTAAGCCTTTTTTGCGTTCTAGTGGGGAATATTCAATAGGGTGTGGAATATTTGCCGCCAATTCAAGTTCCACGTCTTGCCGAAGTTGGGAATCGACCTGGACTCAAACTACCGAAGTCGCTTGCGAATTGTCCGCTTGCCGGGTTTGACCGAAACTCTTTTAATTTCTAAACTACTGGCACGAGTGGCTGGATCTGTTTGACGATAACTTTGCCGACAGCAGTCTGAGCGATACGAAGGTCATACGCACTTTGCAGGTTTAACCACCCTTGGGCCTCGCTACCGAAATAGCGCTCCAAGCGAAGGGCTGTATCAGCGGTCACACCGCGCTCGCCCTTGGTAATCTCACTGAGACGAGAATAAGGAACGTGCAGGGCCAGCGCCACAGCGCGTACGCTTACACCCATGGGCTTGATGTAGTCCTCCACCAGTACCTCACCAGGGTGGACAGGACGCATACCGTTCTTGAACATGATGCACTCCGTTTCTGTTCAGGGTTTCGATTCCGGGCTAGGCCCGATTCAATGCGGGTCTTCGATCAGCACATCATACGGACCGCTCTCGCCCCATTTGAAGCTCAAACGCCACTGTTCGTTGATCCGCACATGCCAAGCGCCGTCGTACTCCTTCAGGTCGTTACCCGGCGGCGCCTTCATGAAGTTCACCGAAGGCGCAGCATCCAGCTGGGCTAATTTACGTTCGGCTACGCTCTTGATGTTGGCGAACCTGCGACTCTTGCCTGTGGTAAACAGAGCCTCCGTTTCATGGCATGCAAAGGATTGGATCGACATTAGCAGACATTATCCGTTATCCGGTTAACAGTCAACTCTGCAGGAAGCGAAAAAGTCCAATAAGTGCATAGAGGGAACTCTAGTTAGGAGGAATGAATGCGGATGTAGCAGTACAAAGGCTTGCCCGCTTCGGCGCGTAAGCCTTTCTTCTATTTACACTCACCAAATATTCCGTACTCGACTGGGCCGTTCCCAACCAGCTTATGCTGACACTGGCGAACAAATCTCCACCAAGCAGCCATTAAGGTCTTGCACATAACCGACGATCTGGCCCCACGGTTTGGCCTCGGGCGCCTTCAGCGGCACCGCCCCCTGTGCCACAGCGTGCGTGTAGGCCTGCTCTGGTGCATCCGTCACAAAGCAGATTTCCACGCCAGCCGGTGTGTCGCCGGATCGGTGCGCGCGAATTGCAATGCCATGCATCTCGGCCATCTGTTCATGAGCAAATGCAAGTGCGGTCGCGCCTGTTTCCATCTCGGCATACATGCCGCTTTCATGCAGGAAGCGCCGCTGTAGAGAAAAAGCCTTTTCGTAAAACGTCACTGCTGCGGCGACATCAGGAACATAGAGAATCGTATAGCCAAATCGCATGGTGAACCTTTCAGTAGTTAAAAGAGTAAGGGCATCTTAAGCACCTATCCGATTGGCATCTTGAATAAATCGGCCAAATTTTAGAGCGGCAAATCGCCGTGCGCCACAATACTACGGTCGGTGGGGGCAAAGCCGCCGAGTCGACGAAACTCTCGCGTCATGTGCGCTTGATCGCTATAGCCGCCCTCGACCGCTGCGGCAGCCAAGCTGCCCACAGGATCGGCCCGCAGCAGGCGAACGGTACGTTGGAAGCGCAAGATCAAGCCAAGAGTTTTGACTGGCAAGCCGACCGCTTGCTGCATTGCTCGGCGCAAATTTCGCTCACTCATACCTGCGCGGCGCGCCAAATCCGCGACCGGAAGGCGACCTCCGGAGATGTGCAGAAGATCAATTGCTTCTTGTACTTTTAAGTTCGCTAACGGTTTGGCGCCTGTGACGAGCCGGCGCGCCAATGTATGCAACCGCGCGTGCAGGCTGACAAGGTCAAGCGCATCGCGTAGCGGTGTGGCACCCTCGCCCAGTAATACGTCCACCTGCGTATCGTCAAGTGTCACATTGCAAATTTCTGCAGGCTCAACACCAAGGCAGGCACCGCCCCAACCTGCACGGAAACGCACGCCCAGAAAGGCTGTATGCGCCTGCACGGGAACCATAAAGAATGCCGTCGAAGGCCCGGCGACGATTAGCTGAACATCTCGGATCGTGCCGTCTTCATTCAAGTGGAAATGTGCGAGCAAGTCGATGCGGCCATCCGGAAGGACACGGTGCAAACCTGCTTCCGTCGAAAAATACGACCAGTCAGCCTCGATCGGAGAACCAGGTGGCCAGTGGGCCGGGAATTCTTGATAGCCGGAAGGTAAGAGCATTCTTGGCATTGTACATGCGGCCAATATTGACTGTGATGCCATCTATTGACAACAATACGTTGTAGGCAATTAACTGGGGAATATTCAGAGACTAGAATCAATCATTCCGGGCCAAAAACAGCGCAGAACAAGAGAAAATATTCCCCACCGATTTCGCTGAAACGCTTTATCTATGCGGTTTCAGAGTCCATGGCATCGAGGACTTTTAATCCGTTGGTCGCAGGTTCGAATCCCGCACGGCCTACCACGAATACAGCAGTACAGATCAGGGTTTCCCGCTTTGGCGCGAAACCCTTTTTTTGCTTATTCCCCAAGCGGGGCATATCCGCACTCGCAATTTTCTGGCGTCTTGTGGTGCTTACTCGCATCATGCCTCGCCCCCCATTGCAGACAGTTACTAGCACCCATCGATTCACATCTTGCGTATTCGCTGGCCCTGAGGCGTATCGTCCAGTTCGTAGCCAATTTCCTTCGCTTGTACGCGTATTCGATCAGCGTCCAACCAGCGTCGCTCATTCCTGGCCCGCTCGCGCTCCGCCATCAATTCGACCATCGCTTTTGGAATGACAACAACAGCGGGCTGCCAAAGAGCAAGTCGTAGGCCGAACGTTTCGTCAAAGTATAATATCGTCGCTTTCTTTACCCCGTCAGGCAGTTCGCTTTTCAGCAATTCCCACGCGAGTGCCAGTGCTCTTGGCAAGTTCAGGTCGTTACTTAATTCGGCACGAAAACGCACCAGATAGCCATCATCCGGTACCTGTGGCGCGCCTAGCCGATGCACCTGCAATCTCATGCGATCAAATCCGTTCGCCGCACTATTTAACGCATCGTCAGTAAAATTCAACTGGCTGCGATAGTGCGTGGTCAGGCAAAGATACCGATAAGCCAAGGGATCAATGCCGCGATCGATCAGCGTTTGCAAGCGCAGGAACGCGCCTCCCGATTTCGACATCTTACCGTCTCCGCTTTTGAGGAAGGCCCCATGCAGCCAGAAATTAGCCGGTCGCGTTCCGTATCGGGCTTCGGATTGGGCAATTTCGTTACTGTGATGCACCGGCACGTGATCTTCGCCCCCGCAATGGATATCGAAATATTCGCCCAAATGGCGCGCCGACATCGCCGAACACTCGATGTGCCAGCCGGGAAAACCGACGCCCCAGGGGCTGTCCCATTCCATTTGGCGCAAACCGACGGTGCCGCTAAATTTCCATAGCGCGAAATCGGTTGTTTGCTTTTTTTCTCCGATATCGACCCGTTTACCAGATTGCAACCCGGCGCGGTCGAGGCGCGCCAAATGACCGTAATCCGGCTGGCGGGACGTGTCGAAATAGATGCCGTCGCCGGTACGGTAAGTGTAGCCCCTGCGCTCCAAGTCGGCGATGAATTCGATTTGCTCAGCAATGTGATCGGTCGCGCGGCACCATGTGGCGGGCTGTTGGATGTTCAGCAACGTGAGATCTTCTTTGAAGGCCTGTGTGTACTCCGCGGCGATTTCCCAAGCAGATTTTCCTGTGCGTAAGCTGCCTTTCTCCATCTTGTCGTCGCCGGTGTCCTGATCGGAGGTCAGGTGCCCGACATCGGTAATGTTCATCACGTGGTTGACATCGAATCCAGCGCATTCCAACGTACGCCGCAAAAAATCGACGAACAGGTAGGTGCGTAGATTGCCGATGTGGGCGTAGTCATACACTGTTGGGCCGCAGGCATACAGGCCGATTCGGCCCGGCTCGTTCGCGTGGAGTTCCCGCAGGCTACGAGTGTAAGTGTCATACAAGTGAAGTACCATGCTGCTTTCCCGATGAAATTTACTAGAAACAAAAAGGGCCACAGGTTTTTCAACGCTGTGGCCCTTGAGGAAATTGAAAGCACTGCCGCTATGCGACGCTCTCCCCAAGCGCGACATCACAACACAGCACGAACGCGGTGATAGTAGTTGGCGAGGAAAGCTTGAATTTCATGGCGTCCAATATCACACAGGTCGAGATGGCCGTCAAGTCGGGACAGCCGACCGTTCGCTAGCTCGCGACCGATGAGGGAGCGAAACGTCGGGTCGACGACCCAAGTGACGGCGTCCGGTCGGCATAGCGCAGCACCAGCATTTAGACAACTTTAAACTTGGGCCATCTCATCCATATGGCCTTACGCTGTTCCGCCACGGCCTGAGCCACGGATTTGAACTCCGTGGCTCGGCACCAGGCGCTTCACTTGCCAACAGGCGCCCACTGCACATATTCATGTGACGGAAAGTCATCACGAAACGTCATCACTCATCGACGCAAGTGACACGCAACGCCAATCGGGCACAGCGCCATGCTGCCGGAAAAATTCGGTCATATCGCCGCGATGTCTGTCGACAGTCATGCCGCAAGCGGCGACGTCCCCTGGCCAGTCTGCGTATAATTGGCAGGCCATAAGTACAGTCCTGTCACCGATTGAGTCCGAGTTCGCCACGATGGAAGAAGCCGAAGCGCATGACCGCTGGTTTCGAGCCAAAGTTCAAACATCGCTCGACGACCAGCGTCCGTCCACGCCGCACGATCAGGTAATGGCCATACTGCGGCAAATCATCGAAGCAAAGCGCCGCGCCCATGCTTCCGATTCTGTGGCGCGCTGAAGCACAAGCAAATCTCGCTGCAATCCTCGAATATATTGCGGAGCGCAATCCGCCCTCGACCTTTACAACGACGTCGAGCGCTTCGATGTTCTGGTCGCTCTCTGGTCGCGGCCATATACAAAAGGATCGAGCTGGATACATCACGGTGCAGGTCCGATCAAATCTACAGGAACTACTACATTCACCGATGAATCTGGCGGAGCAAGGAAGCCGATTTTCTGGCCAACCCGGATCATTTTTGCGTCGAGGCAAACGAGGTGATCAAGGCTCTTCATCACCGAATTCAGCGCGAAAACAATTATCTCTGGTTCAAAATTTTTCTTATTATCGTCCAAGACAACGCCTTCTTTGGCCTGCGCGCTCGCCTTGTACGGTGCAAGCCCGCCGTATCCTATACCTGCGATACGCATGGGGAGCGACAATCACCCTGGCAATGCTGCCACCGGTACCTCGCACGCCGAGGCATCCTTGGTCGAGTTGATCGGCAACGGCTTCACCTGCACACCCACTAAAGCAGCCATCACTGCATTCCCACCATGGTTGCTGGCTGCGCGCGCCTAAATCGACATTATCTTATTGATAATTAAGCTGGCGCAAAATGCCAAGCTGCCGTCACTTTAGAGTGGAGATCGCTTCAGATGACCACGCCTGCCACCGCACATGGCAAAGTCAAAACCTGCCGTCCAAATTCCAGACGGCACCCGCAGCTCAATTCTCAACTTGGAGAACTACATGAGTGATTTTCTCGTACAAGCAGTTCCGGTAATGGTCGACGCCTGGGGAGACATCCTGCAACTGCTGCGAGCACTTGCCAAGCTATTCGGCTGGTAAGCGAGTGATGGCGCGATAAATTGTACAAACTATCTGAGCCAGGGACGGCATCTCCCTTCGACGAAGCCGTCCCTTGAATCAACAAGCCATGCTCAGCACGAAACCGGTGAGCTTGCTTTTTGCATCGCGGCGTATGGTGCCGCGACAGTTGCAGGCACTGCCTTGGTACACGGTTTCGCTTATCCCCGCCTCGCCCTTCACGGCCTGCTTTTGCGGATGCGCCATATCGAGGCCGCAGCCGCTTCCATAACTCGCGCGCTCCGCCTGCAAGAGGATGGTCTCGGCCTGCTCGTCCCGCGCGAGCCGGATCGCCGCGGTGATGGACGTATGCTCCAGCCTTGGATCGCTCACGACACGCAAGGATTCCTCCCCGCGAAACCGGTATTGAAGCTCGAGACGTCCCTCCGATTCGAATCGGACTGTGCAGGACTGGAATCGGGAGCCGGCGGCAGCCCTCAGAAAAAATGGATGTGTCGGGATGATGCGTTGAATTTCTTTCGCGTCCTGCGCGCCGGCGAGGCTTGACTGGTTGCCGACGGCAGCACAAACCGGCAGCGCCGCACGGGGCGACGCCTGGACCGTACCGGCATTAGCCATGCCGAGAGTTGCGCCAACCAACAGCACGGTCAGGTAGGTACTCAAACTCATTATTCAATCCTTCGGAAGTTTCGATTGCGACATCATTCCGAGTTATTCTAGAGCAAATCTTGCAAAATAGACACAAACTTGGCGTGCAGCCGGGAAGCCCATACCGCCTTTGACGCTAGAAGCCGCGGTTGGCCGCCATGGCACGCTCGAGGAAGGTGAGCACGATCTGCGGCGCGTTGCGCGCGAGCCCAACCACCGGCCCCTCGACGCAGGTGTCGAGGTCGGTGGCGCCTTCGATGTCAAAGATGAAGCCGCCGAGCTTTTCCTGCACCGGCTCGCCGTAAATGCAGTGGCAATGCGTGCAAAACACGCGCCCGCGTGCCTCGAAGGCGTCATTGAACATCATCAGCATCTGAAATCGAATCCGGACGTGCATGAACACTACTTCAATGCCGCCGTCATCAAGCTCGTCCGATACCGAAATGGACTTCAGCCCGTTCGCCTGGAAAAAACTGTGGGCCGACGTCAAGGAGGCAAATCGCGAGCGCAGTTGCGCGCCATCGTGCTCCATTTGCGTAAATCGCAGCAACTGCTCATGCGTGGGCATACAAGCTCCTTGTGAACGCGTCCAGCGGGAAAGGCCCGATGCTACTTTCATCGTAGGCCAGAATTTCAGAAAGGCAATCAGTTACGCGTGCCGCGCGGGAGCGGTTAGAGAACCGGCTAGACCATCAGCGCCGCGGTCATCATCTGGTATTCGTCGCTCGACTCCTGCAGGATGCTGTCCAGCGTGGCTTTGTCGAGCACGAAGTCGAGCGCGGTCTCCTCGTGAGGCAGCGGATTGAACTCCTTGGTCGCGAGCGGCGACCGCACCGGCGCGAACTGGTTGGCCAGCAACAGCGTATCGAGCAGCGTGCTTGGGGGCATTTCCAGCAAGCCGTTGCGCATGCTCGTTATGGCGGTCACGACGGTCCCGGGAATCGACAGCTTGCGCATCACTTCGCGGCTGACCACTTCTTCGCACAGTTCGACCCAGTTCTCCGGATCGGCGTCCAGCAAGCCGGGGAATTCGTCGGCACGCGACAGCAGGTAGAAGCCGCCCACCTCGTGCACGATGGCGGCGAACAGCGCGGTATCGGGATTGATGAAGGTGACGCGGCGCGCGAATACCTGCGCCAGCGCGGCCACGTGGGCCGTATGTTCCCACAGCTGTTCGGCCTTGAAGCGCAGCTCGGGATCGACGATGCGGCTGCCGAACTGGCGCACCACCAGGCTCGCGACCAGCATCTGCAGGCTGCGGTAGCCGATCCGCATCACCGCCGCGCGCACGTTCGTCACGATCGCTTCGCCATTACGGTTGAAGGCTGCCGAGTTCGCCAGCGCCACCGTGCGCGCCGCCAGTTGCGGTTCGCCCAGCACGAGCTTGATCGCGTCTTCGATATGGCAGTCGGGATTGTCCAGGGCGAGCTGGAGGCGCAGGGCGGCGTTCACGCTGGTAGGAAAAATAATTTCCCCGCGCTCGGCCTGGGCGGCAATAAGTCCAAAGGTTTCTAATCTGTTCACTTGAAAATTATACTCTGGGCTGAGGCTCATCAGTCGAAATGAAAATTCGAATTGTGCCGCGCAATCTTCACCCCGAAATGCACGATGCCCGCGCGGCGACTTGCATCACCGCGCGGGCATCGGCACTGCGTGGGCAGGATTACTTGACCTTGATGGCGCTCTTCACCGTGCTGACGCCCTCGACGCTCTTGGCCAGGCGCACTGCCTTGTCGGCGTCGGCCTTGGTATCGACGAAGCCGCTCAGCATGACCACGCCTTTCTCGGTCTCGACGTGGATCGCCATCGACTTGAGCTCAGGCTCCTTGAAGATGTCGGCCTTGACCTTGGTGGTGATGACCGAATCAGTTACCACGACGCCGGTCTTGGCGGCGGCCACTTCGCTCTTGGCTTCCGCCTTGTTGGTGGCGCGCGCGGTCTTGTCGGCCACGACGGCGGCGGTATTGCGGGCCTTGTCGGTGGCAGTCGCCGCGACTTCCTTGGTCTTCTCGACTGCCGTGGCTGCTGCGTTGCGCGTCTTGTCGGCGGCGGCCGCCGCGGCGGTGCGGGTGCTGTCGGCGGCGTTGTCGACGGCGTTCGCGGTGCGGTTGGCAACCGTGCCTGGAGCAACCGTGGTCGTCGTCGTGGCGGTGGCGCCGGTGGTGGCGACCGCGGCGCGGTTATCGATCAGGCAGCCGGTCTTCGGCTGGCCGGCGATCTGCGCGCACTTGTCGACTGCGGCAGCCTTGGTGGCGTCGCGCGTGCCGGTAGTGGTCACCGGACTGATGGTATCGGTGGCGCCGGTCGCGGCGATTGCGCGGTCGGCCTTGGCGTCGACAACGGCCGCGGTGTGCGTCGCGCCGGCGTTGGCCAGGCAACTGTCCTTGTCGGCGCCGCTCATGTCGCCGCACTTGGCTTTGGCCAGCGCGTAATCGGCATCGGCGACGGCGGTGCGCGATTTGGTGCGGCCCACCGGGGTGTTGTTGTATTGGGCGATCGCGTCCGCTTCGGCGTGGGCGCGCGCAGCTTTCGCTTCTTCCATGCAGATGCTCTTGGCGTTGCCGGCCATGCCGGTGCATTTCGCGGCCGCCATCTTGTAGTCGGCGGCGGCCTTCTGGGTTACGTTATGGTAGGTGGCAGGATCGTGGTTCAGCGCGGCGGTCGGCGCGGCTGCAAAGCTCGAGCTGACGGCGGTGGCCAACAGCGTTGCGATAAATGTGGTTTTCATGGTGGTCCCTTTGTTGATTGTTGTAAGTAGCAGTATTTAACGCTCTAACAAGCTCAACAATCTGTGCGTCACCGAACGCTTATCGAATAAACCACCAATTCATTGCTTTTTTGTTGATATTTTAGTATCTCATTCGGCCCCCAGCAGGCCTTCTGTCCAAAGCGCTTCGACATCCTCGAAGGCGGTGGCGGTTTGGGCGAAGGCGCCGGCGCTGCGCGCCAGCCGCACCCAGGCGCGGGTATCGTGGGCATTGCGCGCCACCGGCTGGCCACCGCGCACCGACGCGAGCCAGCCGTACACCAGGGCGTATTCGGCCGGATGCGCGCGCGCGGTCCAGGCCAGTGCCACCAGGTCGGAAAATCCTTCTTCGCGGCGGTTTTCGCGCAACGCTTTTGCCTCGGCCAGGGTCTGCGCGCTGTTAGCGCTCTCCTCTCCGGTTTCGACAAAGCCGGCCGGCAGCGCGTGCCACGCGTGCTGGACATAGCGCCAGCAGTGTGCGACCTCATGCGCGGTCATCGCTTCGATCAGCAGGCCGCGCCGCGCCTCCGGGACGCTGTCGAGTATCGTTTCCGCTTCGGAATTGCCGCGTAGCGACAGCACCAGCTTGCAGCGTTGGCCGTCGAAGCCCATTGCCAACGGTACATCGTTGGGGCCGGCCTGGGGCTGAACGACGATGTCGATCGGAAGCTTGAGACGTTGCGAATATGCCAGCACGGGAGCGGCTGCGGTCAGCCAGCGGGTTTCCTGGGCGGTCAGTTTACCCTCGGCATGCGCCGGGGCGGAGGTGAAAAAGAGACAAAGTACCGTGGCCAGAATTTGCTTGAGCATGGAGTAGTCCTCCCGAAGTCCATACATGCCTATCGGCACTTCTTGAGCGCGCTAAACCTCTTTTGGGAATTTATATTTCTGTGTGGGAAGAAAAGCAATGCTGGATTGCTAATGCGTTCGTGCGTTTCAATCTCAGCATGGGTTCCCCCTGTACTGAGCTTGAAGGTCACGCGGAACACCACATTGTTGAGGCACAAAAAAACCGCCGCGGTATCAGCCGCGGCGGCTTTGTAACGGCACGATCGAATTTACTCTGCTGCTTTTGCCATCAGCGCATTCGCCGTCCCAAACGACGGCCGAATATCGTTCGGCACCGACTCCTTCATCTTGTCCAGCGCCTTCTGCACATCCGGGCGGATCACCACATATCGGGTCATCAGCGCCTTCGCGCGTGCATAGTCGCCGGTCGCTTCGATGGTCAGGAACTCGCGGTCGAGATCCATCACCGCCTGCTTGATCTTCTTGAAGTCGACCGAGAAGGTGCCGTCGCCGTGCGACACGAAGCCGCCCTTGTCGAGAATGTAGTTGACCTGGATCGCCATGCCGCGGGCATGCGAGTCGGTCAGGCCGAAATGCAGCGTGCGAAAAGCCGACGCGAGGAAGGTGTTGTACAGCTTGCGCTCCGCCGCCTCGCCCTGCCCCAGCGTGTCTTTCAGCTGGCCCTTGTCCATCATGTGCGACAGCGCCCACAGTCCGGTGACATCGGCCTTCGCTTCTTCGATGGTCGAATAGGTGTCCTTCAGGTCCTGGCGCGGCGTCGATTCCTTGCCGGCGTTCCTGGTGATGTGCGGACCCAGGCCGTGCGTGATTTCATGCGCCAGGATATGCGTGAAGAAGGAATCGAAGTCGAGATCCTTCTGCGCTTCCGGCCGCAGCACCAGCTTGGCGATCGGCTGCAGGTTCGATTTGAATTTCGCTTCCTGCACGTTCTTGAGCATCACGCGCTTGGAGCCGCGCTGGCTGATGATGCGCTCGTCGTTCGGCAGGTTGTACGCCGCGGTCTGCACGCCCATGTTGCCGTCGCCGGCGCCGTACACCTGGTTCACCACCACCATCGGCGCCAGCGCGCCGACCTTCGGATTGCGGTACTGCTTGTCGAGCGGCAGATTGTCTTCCAGTTCCTGCATGTGCTTGCCGAAGAAGTCGAGCTTCCGGGTTTCCTTCTGGTCGCGCACATTGACGTATGCTTCGAACGCGGCCTTGTAGCCGAACAGTTCGTCGTTATAGGTCTCGTACGGGCCGATGGTCACGTCGACCGGTGAATCGAGATCCATCCACGCGAAATCGGAAGCGAGGTAGTCGTTCGACAGGAAGGCGTCCGCACGCAGGCTGAGGAATTTCTTGAGCGAGGCATTGTCGGTGGCGGTGGCGGCGTCCTTCAGCAGTTTGGACAGCTTTTCCATTTCAGCCTTGTACTCGTCCGAATACTTGACCGTCCTGAACTTGCCGTCGGCGCCGCCGCGGATCGTGGTGAAGAACCACTGCGCTTCCTGCTTGTCCTTGGCCGGCAGTGCGTTCATCCAGGCTTCGATCGCTTCCTTGGAGGCGCCGGCCGGATAGAAGTTGGCCCCGTCGGGCTTCTTGGCGGGGATCCTGATGCCCGCATATTTGACCGGCATGAAGGACTGGTTGCCGTCGATGATCGACCACGGGCCCTTGTTCAGCCAGAAGTAGCGCTGGCGCGACTTGCCGAGCGCCGTCTGGTCCTTGTTCAGCGCGGCCCATAGCGCCTCGTTCCCCGACCAGCGCTGGCGCAGTTGCAAGGTATCGACGATTTGCGCCGCTTCGATCAGCTTGACGATGGCGGCCTTGTCACCGGCCGACAGCTGCGAGATGTCGGCGGTCAGGTCGACCGGTGCGAAGCGCCTGGCCATCGCGTCGAGTTGCGGGGCGGTGGCGGCGACGGGCGCCGCGGCTGGCTTGACGGTTTCGACGGCGCCGGCGGCGCCTGCCGCGACCAGCAGGATGAATGGAACGAGAATATTCTTCATGGGTCCTTTGAGGGAAAAGAATGCAGGAAATGCATTGTAATCCTTCGGGGAACCTGTGAAAACAGGGGCGCCGCGAACCCGCTGGGGCCAGGTCCGACAATCGGACATTTCAAGAAAGTCGAAATGTCCGATTGTCGGACCTGGCCCCAGCTTTCGTTAGCAGCTGCGCGCCGTCACTGCGCCTGTGCGATGGTCGCCAGCGGCGCCTGCTGGGTCCAGCCCGCGCCAAGCGAGCGCGCAACGGCCACCGTGGCCAGCAGCCGCTGGGTGCGGATCTGCACCGCGGCGCGATCGGCGCTCAGCGAACTGCGCTGCGCATCGGTAACGTCGAGGTAGTTCGACACGCCGCGCTCGTAGCGCGCCTGCGCCACCACATAAGCGCGCGCGGCAGCCTGCTGCGACTGGGCCTGCGCCTCGCCCTGCTGCTGGCGCTCCTGCACGTCCGACAGCGCATCTTCCACTTCGCGCAGGGCAGTCAGCAGGCGGCCTTCGTGATTGGCGATCGCTTCTTCATAGCGCGCCTTGGCAGCGGCCAGGTTGGCCTTGTTGCGGCCGCCGTCGAAGATCGGCAGCGACAAGGCCAGCGGCCCGACCGAGAACTGGCGCGCGCCGCCGTCGGTGAGGTTGTGCAGGCTCTCCGACGCATAGCCGAAATTGCCGGTCAGGCTGAGCGAGGGGTAGAACGCGCCTTGCGCCACGCCCACTTGCGCGTTCGCCGCGCGCAGCTGCTCCACGCTGGCGGCCAGGTCAGGCCGCTGCGACAGCAGGCTGGCCGGCAGGCCGACCGGGATCGCCGGCGGCTGCGGCAAGTCGGCCGTGCCCAGCGAGGCAATCAGCGGCGCCGATGGCGATACGCCGGCCAGGGTCGCCAGGCTGTGTTCGAGCAGGTTGCGCTGGCGCTGCACATCGTGCAGGTCGGCTTCGGCATTGGCGCGCTCGACGCGGGCGCGCGACAGGTCCAGCTCGTTGGACAGGCCGCCGTTGAAGCGCGCCTCGACCAGCTGCTCCGATTCGCGCCGGCTTGCCAGCGCGCTTTTCAGGATCGCCATCTCGGCGTCCAGGCCGCGCAGCTGCCAGTAGTTGGCGGCCACCTGCGCCGACAGCAGCAGGATCACGCCGTCGCGGTCGTCCTGCGCGGCGAGCGCCTGCGCGTCGGCCGATTCGACCACGCGCCGCACGCGGCCCCACAGGTCAAGCTCATACGATAGCGAAGCGCCGATCGAATAGGTGTTGCCCTTGATCGAACGGTTGCCCAGCGCCAGCCCCTGTGGCGTTTCGGCCGAGCTGCGTGCATTGGCCACCGATGCGCCCACGTTCACGGTTGGCAGCTGCGCCGCGCGGAACACGCCGAGCTGGGCCTGCGCCTGCAGCAGGCGCTGCGCGCTGGCCTTGACGCCCGGGTTGTCGCGCACCGCACGCTGTTCGAGGGCATTCAGGGCCGGGTCGTTGAACACGGTCCACCACTCGGCGGGCAGGCGCGCGCTGTCGAGCTTTGCGGCATCGATGTGGCGCCATGCAGCCGCCTGCGGCGACTTCGGCTCGGTGAAATCGGAACCGACCGTGGCGCAACCGGTGAGGGCCACGATCGAAAGCGCGATCGCGCTGCGGACAAAGGACTGGGTCATGTTCATTCTCTTCAAAATATTCTTGTTTAGTGGGCGCCGGCGCCGCCGCCCGATGGCGACTTGACCTTGTTGGCGAACCAGAGCACGACGATGCAGCCGAGCAGCACCGCTCCCATGATCACGAAGCCGTCGTTGTAGGCCATGATGTACGACTCGCGCCGCACGATGCGGTCCAGCGCGGCGAGCGCCTGGTTGGCGGCGGTGGCCGGGTCGATGCCGTTCGAGACGAAGGCCTGGGTCATCTGCTCCAGCCGCTCCTGCGTCGCCGCGGCGTAGCTGGAAATCGATTCGCCCAGGCGGGCCGAATGGAAATGCTCGCGGTTGGTCAGCGCGGTGGCCAGCAGTGCGATACCAACCGAGCCGC
The DNA here is from genome assembly GCA_046728335.1 of Pseudomonadota bacterium. Classification (GTDB taxonomy): domain Bacteria; phylum Pseudomonadota; class Gammaproteobacteria; order Burkholderiales; family Burkholderiaceae_D; genus JAFCUW01. Next base: position 112,279 of record JBKPEJ010000051.1, read on the forward strand.
CCAGGTTGCGCGTCATGTTGAACAGGCTCGAAGCCGACGACATGTCTTTCGGGGCGATGCCCTGCATGGCGAAGTTCGACAGCGTCAGCATGATGAACGGCTGGCCGAGCGCGCGGATCACCTGCGACCAAAGCAGCTGGTCATAGCCCGTGGTGGCGTCCAGGTTCGCGTTCATCAGGCACGAGATGCCGAACATCCCCAGGCCGATCGAGCACAGGATGCGGTTGTCGACCTTCGACGACAGCGCGGCGGCGAACGGCATGATGAACAGCTGCGGCAGGCCGGCCCACATGATCACTTCCCCGATCTGCATCGGCGTGTAGCCGGCGATCTGGCCAAGGTACAGCGGCAGCAGGAACGAGGCGCCGTACAGGCCCATGCCGACGCAGGCCGACAGCGCGGTCGCGACCAGGAAGTTACGCTCGCCGTACAGGCGCAGGTTCACGAACGGGTCGGCGCGGGTCAGGCTGGTGGCGACCCAGCCGACGATGCCGAACAAGGCCAGGCCCGCGAACGTAATGATGAAACTCGAGTCGAACCAGTCCTTCGAATTGCCTTCCTCGAGGAAGATGGTCAGGCTGCCCAGGCCGATCGCCATCAGCGCGATGCCGAACCAGTCGGCTTTCGCCAGCAATTCGAGATGGACTTTTTCCTTGTCCAGTCCCCACCAGACGCCGAAGATCAGCAGCAGGCCAGGCGCCCAGTTGATGTAGAAGATCGACGGCCAGCCATACAGCTCGGACAGGTAGCCGCCCAAGGTCGGGCCCATGGTCGGCGCCAGCGTCGCGGTCAGGCCGAAGATCGCCATGCCGATTGCGCGCTTGGACGGCGGCAGCTTGGCCATCACCAGGGTCATCGCCATCGGGATCAGCGCACCGCCGGTGAAGCCCTGCATCATGCGGAACACGATCATCGAGGACAGGCTCCACGCACCGCCGCACAATGTCGAGAAGACCAGGAACAGCGCGGTCGTGCCCATCATGTAGCCGCGCATGCCGAACACGCGCACCAGCAGCGCGGTCAGCGGAATGACGACGATTTCGGCGCACAGGTAGGCGGTGGAGATCCACGAGCCCTCCTCCTGGGTGGCCGACAGCGTGCCAAGGATATCCTTGAGCGACGAGTTGGTGATCTGGATGTCGAGCACGGCCATGAAGGCGCCGAGCATGCCGGCGGCAACCGCCATCCAGGTACGCAGGTCGACATGCTGTCCCGCCGCCGCGGGCATCATGGCGCCGCGCGGTGTCTGAGTAGTGCTCGTCATGATGGCTGCTTAGTGGGCAGCGGCGACGGCCGGTTGCGCGGTTTTCTGATTCAGTTCGATCTCGGCCAGGGCCGACATGCCCGGCACCAGGCGTCCGCCCAGCTTGCGCACGTCTTCGGCGCGCAGCACGATCTTGACCGGCACGCGCTGGACGATCTTGGTGAAGTTACCGGTGGCGTTATCGGCCGGCAGCAGCGCGAACTGGTTGCCCGACGCCGGCGAGAAGCTGTCCACGCGGCCCACCAGCGGATTGTGCGGCATCGCGTCGACGACGACGTGCACGGCCTGGCCCGGCACGATGTCGGCCAGCTGGGTTTCCTTGAAGTTCGCGGTGACCCACACTTCGTCCTGCACGATCGCGGCGAGCTGCTGGCCCGGCTGGATGCGCGCGCCCACTTCCACGCTGCGCTTGCCGATGCGGCCGGCGACCGGCGCGACGATCTGGTTGTAGGCCAGCTGCTGCTTCGCATCCTTCAACTGGGTCTGCAGTACCTTGATCTGCGCCTTGAGCACTTCGCGCGCCGAGCCGGAAGCGGTAATCTGGGCCTGGGCGGCGAGCGCATTGTCCTTGCGCGCGGCCAGGTCGGCGGTGGCGCCGGCCCGGGCGGCGTTGGCCGCGTCGAGTTCGGCCTTCGAGACCGCCTTCATCTGGGTGTTATACAACTGGCCGTAGCGTTCCGCGTCCTGCTGGCTGCGCACCAGCGCTGCCTGCGACTGGGCCACCTGGGCCTGCGCGCCGGAGGCCTGCGCCTTGACCTGCGCAAGCTGCGCGTCGGCCTGCAGCACCTGCTGCTCGGCGCTGGCGATCTGCGCCTGGATCTGCTCGACCTTGACGCGCTGGTCGGCCGGATCGAGTTCGGCGATCACGTCGCCAACCTTGACCGCCTGGTTGTCCTCGACCAGCACGCGCGTGACCACGCCGGAAATGCGCGACGACACCGGGTGCACATGGCCCGACACGTAGGCGTTTTCGGTCTCGACAAAGTAATGGCTGCGGTACCACATGCGGCCGCCCACGCCCAATGCGATCAGGGCGATCACCGCCACGATGCCGATCACGCGCTTGTTCGGCGGCGTGCTGGCGGGAGCCGCATCGGCCGCGGGTTCGACGGCGGCTAAGGGCTTGTGCTCGAGCTTGGTGGGCGTGGCTGACATGGAACAACTCCAGAAAAATGAAATGGCGATAGCGCATTATTGGACAGATGTCAGGCGAAGTCAAGAAATGAAACGATTGCATTTCATTTTAATTTGGGCTAAAGTGCGGGCATGACTACCGATACGCAAACCTCATCCAGCGTCAAGTGTGCCGGCCGCCCGCGCAGCAGCGAGCAAGAAGCCCGCATGCAGGACCTCATCCATACAGCGGGACAGTTGTTCCTCAAGCATGGTTACCGTAATGTCAGCCTGGAAATGCTGGCGCGCGAAGCCCACGTGGCGGTGCGTACCATCTACGTCAAGTTCGGCGGCAAGGCCGGGCTGCTCAAAGCCGTCCTGGTGGCCAACCGCGAGCGCTACTTCAATACCCAGGACATGGAACAGGACCAGCGTGCCCTGAAGGAGATCGTCAGCGATTTCGCTGTCCATTTCCTCGACCTGGTGAGCATGCCGGAGGCGCTGAACATGATGCGCATGGTGATTGCCGACGCCCCGGGCAATATCGAACTGGCGCAAACCTTCTTTGACGCCGGACCGAAGCAGACGCGCGACATGCTGCTGCGCTTCTTTTCACGCGCCGACATCCGCGCCCAGCTGCGCGCCGACCTCGACCTCGAGGTCCTGCCGGTGTACCTGCTGAACTGCATCAGCGGCGACCATTACAGCCGCCTGCTGTTCGAGCAGGTGCCGGTGCCGCGCTCGCAGGTGCTGCGCGAACTGGAACTGCGGCTCGACCTGTTCTACCGCAGCGTATTGAAATAGGAATCAATGTGCGCTAGCGTACTGATTCAGATTTGCAATTCCGGCATGCTGGCGGCTTATTACAGGAGACTGATCATGATGTATACAAGCCGCAAGGTGCCCGCATGAGCAAGGCCGCACGCTACGAATGGCGCGATCAGCACGCGTCGCTGAATGAACGGATGAAGGGATTCCAGCTGAACCCGGGCGCGGAGCAGATGGAAGCGGTGATGGCCGAGATGCGCGCATATGCCGACGCGGCGCACAAAGGGAATATCGATATCCCGCAGAGCTGGACCAGTTACGACTGATTTGCCGGGCGTTGAAGATGAAAAAAACCGGGACATGTCCCGGTTTTTTTGTGCTATGTCCCGCTCTCATGTGGTCCTAGCGGCGAAGGCGGCAAGCGCCTGGTGCGCCGACAACCCCGGGGTCAGGTCCGCCGGACCTGACCCCGGCCCTTGGACCGCGGCGCGTGCATCAAAACGTGGCACGTCGACGCCGCAAGTCGTCCCACTTCGGATTAACGCTTGCGCGGCGGCGGCAAGTCAGTGCAAACGCCTTCGTACACTTCGGCCGCCATGCCGATCGATTCGCCCAGCGTCGGGTGCGGATGGATCGTCTTGCCGATATCGACGCCATCGGCGCCCATTTCGATTGCCAGCGCGATCTCGCCGATCATGTCGCCTGCATGTGTGCCGACGATACCGCCGCCGACGATACGGTGCGTTTCAGCGTCGAACAGCAGCTTGGTGAAGCCTTCGTCGCGGCCATTGGCCACGGCGCGGCCGCTCGCCGCCCAAGGGAAGTGCCCCTTCTCCAGCTTGACTCCCTTCGCCTTCGCTTCGTCTTCGGTCATGCCGACCCACGCCACTTCCGGATCGGTGTACGCCACCGACGGAATCACCTTCACGTCGAAGAAGGCTTTTTCGCCGTGCGCCGCTTCGGCCGCAACGTGCGCTTCATGCACCGCCTTGTGCGCCAGCATTGGCTGGCCCACCAGGTCGCCGATCGCGAAGATGTGCGCCACGTTGGTGCGCATCTGGCCATCGACCGGAATGAAGCCGCGGTCGGTCACCGTCACACCAGCCTTGTCGGCAGCAATCTTGCCGCCGTTCGGGCTGCGGCCCACCGCCACCAGCACCATGTCATACAGCTGCGGCTCGGGCGCGGCTGCGCCGGCTTCGGCAGCTTCGAACGTGACCTTGATCCCTTCGGGCAGCGCTTCCACGCCGACCGTCTTCGTCTTGATCATGATCTTGTCGAAGCGGTGCTCGTTGAACTTCTGCCATACCTTGACCATGTCGCGGTCCGGTCCCTGCATCAGGCCGTCCATCATTTCGACCACGTCGATGCGCGCACCCAGCGTGGAATACACATGCGCCATTTCGAGGCCGATGATGCCGCCGCCGATGACCAGCATCTTTTTCGGAATCGCGCGCAGTTCGAGCGCACCGGTCGAATCGACGATGCGCGGATCTTTCGGCACGAACGGCAGGTTCACCACCGACGAACCGGCGGCAATGATCGCTTTCTTGAAGCCGACGATCTTCTTGCTGCCGTCTTCCGCCGTCACTTCGATGTGGTTCGGGCCGACGAACTGGCCGACGCCCTGCACCACCGTAACCTTGCGCGCCTTGGCCATGCCGGACAGGCCGCCGGTCATCTTGCCGACCACTTTTTCCTTGTACCCGCGCAGCTCGTCGATATCGACCTGCGGCTTGGCGAAGGTCACGCCGTGTTTCGACATCGACGCAGCTTCATCGATCATGGCCGCCACATGCAGCAGCGCCTTCGATGGAATGCAGCCGACGTTCAGGCACACGCCGCCCAGCGTCGGGTAGCGCTCGATGAGGACCGTGTTCATGCCCAGGTCGGCCGCGCGGAACGCGGCGGAGTAACCCCCAGGACCGGCGCCGAGCACCATCATGTCGCACTCGACATCGACCTTGCCGGCGTAGCTGCCGGCAACCGGTGCTGCCGCCGGAGCCGGAGCAGCTGGCGCCGCAGCCGGAGCAGGCGCGGCGGCAGCCGGTGCGGGAGCCGCTGCGGCTGGCGCGGCGCCGGCACCCGATTCCTCGAGCGTCAGCAGCAGCGAACCTTCGGCGACCTTGTCGCCGACCTTGACCTTCAGTTCCTTGACGACGCCGGCGTGGCTGGCCGGGATTTCCATGCTGGCCTTGTCCGATTCGACCGTGATCAGCGACTGGTCGACCTTGATGGTGTCGCCCGGCTTGACCATCACCTCGATCACTTCGACTTCCTTGAAGTCGCCGATATTCGGGACCTTTACTTCAATTGTGCTCATCATGCGCTCCAATCACAACAGGGTTTTGCGCAAGTCGGCAAGGACGTCGGCCAGGTAGGCGGTGAAGCGCGCGCCCATGGCACCGTCGATGACGCGGTGGTCGTAAGACAGCGACAGCGGCAGCATCAGGCGCGGCTGGAAGGCCTTGCCGTCCCACACCGGCTCCATGGCGGTCTTGGACAGGCCCATGATCGCCACTTCAGGCGCATTGATGATCGGCGTGAAGTAGGTGCCCCCGATGCCGCCCAGCGACGAGATCGTGAAGGTCGCGCCTTGCATGTCGGCCGGCTTCAGCTTGCCGTCGCGCGCCTGGGCGGACAGTTCACCCATTTCGGTAGCGATCTGCGATACGGACTTCTTGTCGGCGTCCTTCAATACCGGCACCACCAGGCCGTTCGGCGTGTCCGCCGCGAAGCCGATGTTGTAGTACTGCTTGAGGATCAGGCTGGCGCCGTCTACCGACAGCGACGAATTAAATGCCGGGAATTTCTTCAGGGCCGACACGCTGGCCTTGATGACAAACGCCAGCATGGTCAGCTTGACGGTCGACTTGGCCTTGGCCAGCGCGGCGTTCGAATCGACGCGGAACTGCTCCAGGTCGGTGACGTCCGATTTGTCGTACTGCGTGACGTGCGGGATCATGACCCAGTTGCGGTGCAGATTAGGGCCGCTGATCTTCTTGATGCGCGACAGTGGCTGCACTTCGGTCGGGCCGAACTTGCTGAAGTCGAGCGAAGGCCACGGCAGCAGGTCGAGGCCGACCCCGGTGCCGCCGCCGGCTGCCTTCGCAGTCGGTGCGCCCGCTTCTGCCAGCACGCCCTTGACGAACTTCTGCACGTCTTCCTGCGTGATGCGGCCTTTCGGACCGCTGCCGCCAACGCGGCCGAGGTCCACGCCCAGTTCGCGGGCGAACTTGCGGATCGATGGCGAAGCATGCGCTTTCGAGGCATCGACCTGCGCTGCGGTGGCAGCTGCGGGAGCTGCTGCCGCGGCAGGCGCCGCTGCAGGCGCGGCGGCCGGTGCAGGAGCGGCCGCAGTGGCGGCCGCAGGTGCGGCAGCTGCAGGTGCAGGTGCGCCGGCCGAGGTGGTCTCGATCAGCAGCACCAGCGAGCCTTCGGCGACCTTGTCACCGACCTTGACCTTCAGTTCCTTGACGACGCCGGCGTGCGACGACGGGATCTCCATGCTGGCCTTGTCCGATTCGACGGTGATCAGCGACTGGTCGACCTTGATGGTGTCGCCAGGCTTGACCATCAGGTCGATGACTTCCACTTCCTTGAAATCGCCGATGTCCGGCACCTTCACTTCGACGATGCTGGTGGCGCCCGCCGCTGCGGGTGCCGGTGCCGGTGCTGCCACTGTCTCTTATACACATCTGACGCTGCCGACGACAACTGCAACGTGTAGATATCGGTGGTCGCCGTATCATTAAAAAAAT
>JBKPEJ010000022.1:0-85290 GCA_046728335.1 Pseudomonadota bacterium
GCCGACGATGTTTTGGATGTCTACTTCCGTCATCACCTAGTGCGACAGATCGACTTGAGGGAGCGTGCCGTAAAATAGCATTTTCATGTGTAACCTATGTCTCCCGACAATGTGTTACCCATGTCTCCCTACAAAACACCCGCGGGGTCAGACCCCAGACCCGGCAGGCGAACACCTCAGGTGAGCGCCCACTCCCGCGCCATCTGGCGCACGTACGACGGCGGCGCCGTTCCAGGCGTGTCGAACGAGACGATTTCATACGCATCCGGCCGCTCCAACAGCGCCAGCAGCAACTGGTTGTTCAGCGCGTGGCCCGACTTGTGCGCGTGGTAGCTGGCCAGCAGCGGATGGCCGACCAGGTACAGGTCGCCGATCGCATCGAGGATCTTGTGGCGCACGAATTCATCATCGTAGCGCAGGCCATCCGAATTGAGGATCCGGTATTCGTCCATCACGATCGCGTTTTCCAGCGATCCGCCGCGCGCCAGTCCCATGCCGCGCAAGCTTTCCACATCCTGCATGAAGCCGAAGGTGCGCGCGCGCGCCACGTCGTGCACGTACGAGACGTCGCCGAAATCGACCGAGGCGCTCTGGGTGGTGCCGTCCACCGCAGGGTGGTTGAATTCGATATAGAAGTCGAGCTTGAAGCCGTCGAACGGCGACAGGCGGGCCCATTTCTCCTGGTCGCCGCTACCGTGGCGTACTTCGACGTCCTTCAGCACGCGGATGAATTTCTTGGCCAGGGCCTGCTCCTGCACGCCGGCCTGCTGCAGCAGGAACACGAACGACGACGCCGAACCATCCATGATCGGGATTTCTTCGGCCGAGACGTCGACGTACAGGTTGTCGATCCCGAGGCCGGCGCAGGCCGACATCAGGTGTTCGACGGTCGATACGCGCGCCTGGTCCTTGATCAGCACCGAGGCCATGCGGGTGTCGCCCACCACGCCGGCGCTTGCCGGAAATTCAACCACGGGGTCCAGGTCGACACGGCGGAATACGATGCCGGTATCGGCCGCGGCCGGGCGCAGGGTCAGCTCGACCTTGGTGCCAGAGTGCAAACCAACTCCGATAGTGCGCACCAGCTGCTTGATGGTTCTTTGTTTTAGCATGGGGCGATTATATCGAACTTGAATGCCCGGCGCAGAGCGCTAGGGATGTTCGGCCTCGGCGTGACCGCTCTCGTGGCGGATCAGGTAGATCCCGCTGGCGATGATGATCGCCGCGCCAAGCAGGGTGTATTCATCGGGCAGCGTGTGCCACAGCAGCCAGTCGAAACCGACGCCCCAGGCCAGCGCCGCATATTCGAACGGCGCCACTTTCGACGCTTCGCCCGAGCCGAAGGCTTCGGTAATGGCCAGCTGGCCGAGGAAGCCGCTGACGGCCAGTACGGACAACAACATGGTGTCGGACGCGCGCAGCGGGACCCAGCCCGGCGCGGCCAGCGCGGTGGCGCCGATCGACATCATCACCATCAGCCACAGCACCATGTGCTCGCTGCGGTCGGTGCGCGCCAGGATGCGCGCGGAAATCGCCGAAATCGCGTAAAACGCGGCGGCGCCGAGCACCGCCAGGCCGCCGAGCGTGAAGAAGCCGGCGCCGCTCGGGCGCAGCACCACCAGCACGCCGCCCATGCCAACCGCGATGGCGACCCAGCGCGCGAAGTTGACATGCTCTTTCAGGAACACCACCGACAGCGCCGTGATCAGCGCCGGCGCGATGAAGAAGATGGTGTAGGCCTCGGCCAGCGACAAGGTCTGCAGGCCGAACGCGAACAGCGCGAGCATGGCGATCCCGAGGCCAGCGCGCATCAGGTGCATCGGCCAGCGGATCCGCAGCATCGACCCGAACGCGCCGCGCCAGGCCACGTAGGCGCCGACCAGCGGCAGCGAAGTGAGGGCGCGCAGCGCCGCAACCTGCATCGCGGGATAGTGCCCGGACAACAGCTTCATCGCTGTGTCCATCAGCGAAAACAGCGAAACGGCGAGCAGCATCGCGTAGATGCTGCGCAGGTTGCCGCGCGGCCGGGTCAGTGCGTGATCCATAACAATCTGCCTCAGGACTGCGTGAAGAACAAAAAACGGCGCCGCAGCGCCGTTTTGCGAAACCGCGGGAAAACTTAGCCCAGTTGCTTGAGCAGGGTTTCCGCGTTCGATACTTCGAAACCGCCGCCCTGCTCCAGGTTCATCTGGGTGACCACGCCGTCCTCGACCAGCAGCGAGTAGCGCTTCGAGCGCGTGCCCATGCCGTGCTTGGAGAAGTCGGCGTCCAGGCCGAGCGCCTTGCTGTAGTCGCCATTGCCGTCAGCCATCATGCGGACGATGCCGGTGGCCTTCTGGTCGCGGCCCCATGCGCCCATCACGAACGCGTCATTGACCGAGATGCACCAGATTTCGTCGACGCCTTTGGCCTTCAATGCATCCGCATTGGCGACGTAGCCTGGCACGTGCTGGGCCGAGCAGGTCGGGGTGTAGGCGCCTGGCAGGCCGAAGATCGCGATCTTCTTGCCCTTGGCCAATTCGGTGACCTGGAACTTGTTCGGACCGAGCGCGCAGCCTTCGGTTTCGGTTTCGATGAATTCTGCGAGGGTGCCTTCTGGCAATTTGTCGCCGATTTTGATGGTCATTGATGACTCCTGTGCTGGTATATGGTGATCGTAGGCCGCACGTTGCGGCAGTTTTGACATGCTCCCGGCAGTATGCCCGATCCCGGTTTTCTTTGCTGGAGAGGCAAGAATTTGCCCAAGGCACGTGGAAGCGCAAACGAGACCGCGTTGCGCGCGGTCCCGGCCGACGCAAGATCATCGCATCGGCCTGAAGCCGGCGCGAACCTCTTGTGCAAAGACTTGCGGCTGTTCCCACGCCGCGAAGTGGCCGCCTTTGTCGAGCTTGTTGTAATACGCGAGTTTGGGATAGGCGCGCTCTGCCCAGGTCCGCGGACACTGAAAGAGCTCCTCAGGAAACGCGCTGACGGCAGCCGGGATGCCGACCTTTTTGACGCCGAAAAATGTGAGCTTGTTCTCCCAATAGAGACGGGCCGATGAAACCCCCGTGGTCGTCAACCAGTAGAGCGTGATGTTGTCGAGGATGTCGTCGCGTGTAATGTCGCCATAGGGCTGTCCGGCAAACAGCTGTGCGATGTGGGCGTAGCTGCGTGCGTCGTGGTCGAGGAGGTAAGCTGCCAGCCCGATGGGGGAATCCACAATTCCGTACAGCGTCTGCGGGCGCAAAGCCATCTGGTAAGCATAGCCGATTCCCTTGGTATACACGAACGCCAGCTGTTGGTAAGCCCGTAGTTCGTCAGCTGAAAGTCCTGCCGGCGGCGGCGCCCCGCCGGAGACAGCCTTTTCGAGGTCGGGTGGCACCGCGCCAGGCATGTTGGAGTGGATGCCGACCAGTCCCGGAGGCGCCTGCACACCCATCATATCGGTGACGATCGCCCCCCAATCGCCGCCCTGCGCCCCGTACTTCGTGTATCCAAGGCGCTTCATCAGCTCGATCCAGGCACGGGCGATACGAGGGGAATCCCAGCCGGTCGTGGCCGGCCTGCCCGAGAATCCATAGCCCGGCATCGACGGAATCACCAGATGGAAAGCGTCCGCTGCGCTGCCGCCGTGTGCCGTAGGATTGGCAAGCGGATCGATAATCTTCAGCTCCTCGATAATCGATCCGGGCCATCCATGCGTGACGACGAGCGGCAGCGCATTCTCATGTTTCGACCGCACGTGAATAAAATGAATATCGAGTCCATCGATCCTGGTGACGAAATTCGGCAGGGCGTTCAGCCGCGCCTCGACCTTGCGCCAGTTGTAGTCCTTCGCCCAATAGCGCGCGAGTGCCTGGGTCGTGGCGAGCTGCACGCCTTGCGAGGCATCCGTCACCGTTTCCTTTTCGGGCCACACTGTCGCGTTGATGCGCCTGCGCAGTTCGGTGAGCTTCGCTTCCGGAACGCTGATGCGGAAGGGGCGGATTGCGTTGTCGTCGGTGGCCGCGGCCGCAAACCCTGGAAGCAAATCGAGGGTCCCCGCGGCGGCCATTCCCACCGCAGCGGTTCTGATAAAACGGCGGCGATCATCGTTGATCGCCTGCGAGGTATTCTTCGTATTCATTATTAAAACTCCTCATGACGCAAATTGCCGCCAGGTGAGGCCGCGTCGGTCGCGGTCTCGGTCTCGGTGGCCGCAAGATCATCGCATCGGCCTGAAGCCTGCGCGAACCTCCTGTGAAAAGAGTTGCGGCTGTCCCCAGGCCGGAACGTGCCCGCCTTTGGCAGCCTTGTTGAAGTAGACGAGCTTGGGATACGCCCGCTCCGCCCAACTCCGACGACACTGGAAGAGCTCTTCCGGAAACGCGCTGACAGCAACCGGGAGGGCGACGTTCTTGGGGCCGAAAAAAACCAGCTTGTTCTCCCAGTAAAACCGGCCCGACGACACCCCCGTGTTCGTCAGCCAGTAAGGGGGATGTTGTCGAGGATGTCGTCTCGTGTAATGTCGCCGAAGGGCTGTCCGGCAAAAAGCTCGGCGATGTGGGCGTAGCTGCGCGCGTCCTGGTCGAGTTGGTAGGCGGCCAGAGCGACGGGTGAATCGGCATTGCCGTAGAGCGTCTGCGGGCGCAAACCCATCGCCTTCGAGTACGCGAACACCAGCCGTTCGTAAGCTGCCAGTTCGTCTTCCGACAGGCCCGACGGCGCGGGCGCGCCTGCGTTCGAGCTGCACGCCTTGCGAGGCATCGCTGACCGTTTCCTTTTCAGGCCATCTGGTTGCGCTGATACGCACACGCAGATCGACCAGTTCCGCTTCGGAAAAATTCACGCGAAACGGACGAATGGCGGTCTTGTCACTTCCCGCAGCTGCCGTAGTCATAGCTCAACTCCCTCTGAGAATCCGGAAGGGCCTCAGCGACGGGGAGCCAATACCATGTTGGGCTGTTGAACAATACGAACGCCGGATGATTGAAAAGAGCAGCCAAAAAAATCGACGCGACGAAGCGGACTCCATCGCGGCTGGTCTGTTCAGCTGACATCCCATACGCTATACGCCGTCTATAAGAATAGGCGGTCTCAAAGTGATTGCAAGCCCCTTAGCGTCTTGTAGCAGGCGCAGCACGCGACAACAATTCGCGGCACATAAAAAAGCACGCGCCGCATGGGTTCCCCCATGCGGCGCGTGCTTCCTTGATGCGGCTTGGCTTAGTCGGCTTGCTTGCGCAGGAACGCCGGGATGTCGTAGGTCTCGACGCCATTGCGCTGCATCGCCTGGACCTGCTCCGATGCCTGCTCGCGGCGCCATACGGCCGGCTGCTTCATGCCGGAGTCGATGCCGCCGGCGTGGCCGCCGACCGAAGTCGCGCCCATGGTGAGGCCGGCCGACGCGTGCAGGCCAGCACCGGACGCCATCAGCGGCGCATTGTGGGTGCCGGTGCGCAGCATTGGCTGCTGAACCAGCTGCATCGTCTTCTTGCCCTTGCCAAGGCCAGTGGCCACCACGGTCACGCGGATGTCGTCGCCCATGTTGTCGTCGTACGCGATACCTTGCGCGATCGATGCATCGGGAGCGGCGAAGGCGCGTACCGCCGCCATCACTTCCTTGATTTCCTTACCCTTCAGGCCACGGCTGGCGGTCACGTTGACCAGCACGCCGCGCGCGCCGGACAGGTCGATACCATCGAGCAGCGGCGAAGCGACTGCCTGTTCGGCCGCGATGCGTGCACGATCGACGCCGGAAGCGGTAGCGGTACCCATCATCGCCTTGCCCTGCTCGCCCATGATGGTCTTGACGTCGTTGAAGTCGACGTTGATATGGCCAGGCACGTTGATGATCTCGGCGATTCCGGCCACCGCGTTATTGAGAACGTCGTCGGCATGCTTCATCCAGTCGATCATGCTTTCGTCTTCGTAGATCTCTTCCAGCTTTTCGTTCAGGATGATGATCAGCGAGTCGACGTGCTTGGACAGCTCGTCCAGGCCTTCCTCGGCGATGTCCATGCACTTCTGGCCTTCGTACGAGAACGGCTTCGATACCACCGCCACCGTCAGCGCACCCATCGACTTGGCGATTTCCGCCACGATCGGAGCGGCGCCGGTACCGGTGCCGCCGCCCATGCCGGCGGCAATGAACACCATGTGCGCGCCGCGCAGCGAGTCTTCGATACGGGTGCGCGATTCCTCGGCCAGCTGGCGGCCGACTGCCGGCTTCATTCCGGCGCCTAGGCCCGAATCGCCGATCTGGATGACGTTGTGCGCGCTCGACGCAGCCAATGCCTGGGCATCGGTATTGGCCGCAATGAATTCAACGCCGCACACGCCTTTGTTGATCATGTGTTGAACCGCATTGCCACCCGCGCCACCGACGCCGACGACCTTGATGACAGTACCCAGTGCTGCGTTGTCGACCATATCGAACTCCATGATGAAACTCCTAATCAAATTGCCGTTTCCAAGCGCCAGGACTCATACTTGGGCATGAAACCTGGAGATTGAAAACCGCGTTTAAAGTAAAAAATAAATGTAAATTCTGCTGCCAACCCGAACCGCCACCCGCCTGCCCGCCTTAGAAATTCCCTAAGAACCATTCCTTCATTCGCTGCCACACCGCCTTCACCGAACCATCCTGGCGCGTCACGATGTGCCCGCGCAGGTACTGCTTTTTCGCTTCCAGCAGCAGCCCGAGCACGGTCGCGTAGCGCGGGCTGCGCACCACGTCGGCCAGCTGGCCACGGTATTCCGGCGTGCCAAGGCGCGCCGGCTTGAGGAAAATGTCTTCGGCCATTTCGACCATGCCCGGCATGATCGCGGTGCCGCCGGTGAGCACGATGCCCGACGAGAGCACGCCCTCGTAGCCGGACTCGCGCACCACCTGGTGCACCATCGCGAACAGCTCTTCGACGCGCGGCTCGATCACGGCGGCCAGCGCCTGGCGCGACAGGTTGCGCGGACCGCGGTCGCCCAGCCCCGGCACTTCGAGCGATTCGCCCGGATCGGCCAGCACCTGCTTGGCGACGCCGTAGCGGATCTTGATTTCTTCCGCTTCCGAGGTCGGCGTGCGCAGCGCCATCGCGATGTCGTTGGTGATCTGGTCGCCGGCGATCGGAATGACTGCCGTGTGGCGGATCGCGCCGTCCGAGAACACCGCGATGTCGGTCGTGCCGCCGCCGATGTCGATCAGGACCACGCCCAGCTCTTTTTCGTCGGGCGTGAGCACCGCGTCGGCCGAAGCCATCGGCTGCAGGATCAGGTCGGATACTTCGAGGCCGCAGCGGCGCACGCATTTGACGATGTTCTGCACCGCCGACACCGCGCCGGTGACGATGTGCACCTTCACTTCGAGGCGGATGCCGCTCATGCCGATCGGCTCGCGCACGTCTTCCTGGCTGTCGACGATGAATTCCTGCGGCACCGTGTGCAGCAGCTGCTGGTCGGTCGGGATGTTCACCGCCTTGGCCGTCTCGATCACGCGCGCCACGTCGGTCGCGGTCACTTCCTTGTCCTTGATCGCTACCATGCCGCTCGAATTGAACGATCGGATATGGCTGCCCGCGATGCCGGCGTAGACATTGCGGATCTTGCAGTCGGCCATCAGCTCCGCTTCCTCGAGTGCGCGCTGGATCGATTCGACGGTCGCCTCGATGTTGACGACGACGCCCTTCTTCAGTCCCCGCGACTCGTGCTGGCCGAGTCCGATGACCTCGTGGCGTCCGTCGGGCATCACCTCGGCGACCACCGCCACCACTTTCGAGGTGCCGATATCGAGTCCGACGATCAGGTTTTTAGCGTCTTTTGTCATTTTGCTGTGGCCTAGTGCTTGCTTGTTTTCTTGGTTGTTGTATGAGTCATTTTCGCGACGGCCTTCACAGGCTTGGTTCCATCTTTCGGCAACTTCAGTCCGGCGGCGGCCAGCGCCAGGCCGTTCGGGTAACGCATGTCCACGGTGTCGATCCCGCCCGCCACCCGCGCCACCAGCTGCGGATAAATCCCGATCAGCCGCTGCACCCGGTTGCGCAAGGTGCTGTGGTCCTGCTCGCGCCCCAGCGCGACCTTCATGCCGTTATCGAGCTTCACGGTCCACGCGTACCGGCTCGACAAACTGAGCGCTTCGGGCGCCAGGTGGATCGCCGCGAACCACGCGCGCAACTCCGAAAACCGCGCCAACACTTCCTTCTCGCTTCCTTCCGGACCTTCGAACTCCGGCAGCGGATGGTCTTCGTCCGCCTCGGCCAGGTTCGCCGTAAACACATCGCCCTTCACCGACAGCAGCCGGCCGTCTTCGCCCCAGGTACCCAGCGGCTCGTGCTCTTCCACCGAGACGATCAGCTGGTCGGGCCATTCGCGCCGCACCGTTGCGCGCCGCACCCAGGGCACCGATTCGAAGGCCGTACGCACCTGCTCCAGGTTGGTGGTGAAAAAATTTCCCTTGATCTTGCCAAGCACGCCGGCGCGCAAGGTCAGTTCGTTCACCCGCTTCAGTTCAATGTCGTACATGCTCTCCACGCGCACCGACCTGAGCGTAAACATCGGCCGCTGCGACACCCACCACACTCCGGAAGCGATGCACGCCAGTACCACCAGGGCGATCAGCCCGTTGGCCGTTGCGTTCAATGCGCGTGCGTCTTGCCACATTCCGTATTAACCCTGTCCCTTGACCATCTTCAGGCGCGCCGACGACAAGATCTCGACGCATAAATCTTCGTAGCTGATCCCGACTGCGCGCGCCGCCATCGGCACCAGCGAATGCCCGGTCATGCCCGGCGAGGTGTTCACCTCGAGCAGGAAAGGACGGTTGTCCGATTCGCGCAGCAGCACGTCGACCCGGCCCCAGCCCTCGCAACCGAGCGCGCGATAGGCTTCGACGGCGATGCGTTCCATCTCGGCCGCAGTGGCAGCGTCCAGCGCCGCCGGGCAGAAGTACTTGGTATCGTCGGTAAAATATTTGTTCTGGTAGTCGTAATTGCCTTGCGGCGCCACGATCTCGACGATCGGCAGCGCCCGCGCGGTCTTGCCGCGGCCGAGGACAGCGACGGTAAATTCGCGGCCGGTGACGAATTCCTCGGCCAGCACCACTTCGTCGAATTTGGCGGCCAGTTCATAGGCTGCCTTCAGGTCCGCCGCGGCGGTCACCTTGGTGATGCCGATGGTCGAGCCTTCGAGCGGCGGCTTGACGATCAGCGGCAGGCCCAGGTCGGCCGCCACTTTGTCCAGGTCGGCGCCCTCTTCCAGCGTCGCGTATTTCGGCGTCGGCAGGCCGTGCATCAGCCAGATCAACTTGGTGGTGATCTTGTCCATGCCGACCGCGCTGGTCATCACGCCGCTGCCGGTGTACGGGATGCCGAGCTGCTCGAGCGCACCCTGCAGGCTGCCGTCTTCGCCGAAGCGGCCATGCAGCGCGATGAACACGCGGTCGAATTTTTCGGCCGCCAGTTCGGCGATGCTGCGCTGGCCCGGGTCGAAGGCGTGGGCGTCCACGCCGCGGCTCTTCAGGGCCGCCAGCACGCCGGTGCCGGACATGATCGAAACGTCGCGCTCCGCGGAACGCCCGCCGAACAGCACGCCGACCTTGCCGAGTGCTGCTGCGTCTGTAGGGGATATTGAGCTCACGTTCAAGCCTTTGGGTAAGAAGTCAGTTTGTTCGGGATGCCGCTGATCGAGCCGGCACCCATGGTGATCACCACGTCGCCGTCACGCACCACGTTCATGATGGTGGCCGGCATGTCGGCAATCGATTCGACAAAAATTGGTTCGATCTTGCCGCCCACGCGCAGGGCGTGCGCCAGCGCGCGGCCGTCGGCGGCCACGATCGGCGCTTCGCCGGCGGCGTACACGTCGGCCAGCAGCAGCACGTCGGGAGTCGAGAGCACCTTGACGAAGTCTTCGAACAAGTCGCGGGTACGGCTGAAGCGGTGCGGCTGGAACGCCAGCACCAAGCGGCGGCCGGGATAGGCGCCGCGCGCCGCGGCCAGCGTGACTTCGGTTTCGACCGGATGGTGGCCGAAATCGTCGACCAGCGCGAAGCTGCCGCCGCCCGGAATGGCTACTTCGCCATAGCGGGTGAAGCGGCGGCCAACGCCGTTGAAGCCTTCCAGGCCCTGCTGCGTGGCGCTGTCCGCGATGCCGATTTCACGGGCGATCGCGATTGCCGAACAGGCGTTCTGCACGTTGTGCATGCCAGGCTGGTTCAGCACGAAATCGGTGTCCGGATAGCCTTCCTGGATCACCGTGAAATGCATCTGCAGGCCAACCGCGCGGCCATTGGTCGCGCGCACCTGCGCCAGCGGGCTGAAACCGTAGGTGGTCACCGGCTTGGAAATGTGCGGGATGATGTCGCGCACATGCTGGTCGTCGATGCACAGCATCACGCGGCCGTAGAACGGCAGGCGGTGGGTGAAGTGCACGAACGCCAACTTCAGTTTTTCGAAGTCGTGCTCGTAGGTCTCCATGTGATCGGCATCGATGTTGGTGATGACTTCGATCATCGGGGCCAGGTTCAGGAACGAGGCGTCCGATTCGTCCGCCTCGACCACGATGTATTCGCCGGTGCCCAGCTTGGCGTTGGCGCCGGCGCTGTTCAGGCGCCCGCCGATCACGAAGGTCGGATCGAGGCCGCCCTGCGCCAGCACCGAAGCAACCAGGCTGGTGGTGGTGGTCTTGCCGTGCGTGCCGGCGATCGCGATACCGCGCTTCAGGCGCATCAGTTCACCGAGCATGATCGCGCGCGGCACGATCGGGATCATCGCGGCGCGCGCGGCGATCACTTCGGGATTCTTCTCGTTGACGGCGGTCGAGGTGACCACCACGTCGGCGCCGGCCACGTTGGCCGCATCGTGGCCCAGCATCACCTTCGCGCCCAGGCCTTCCAGACGCACGCTGGCGGCATTGCTGCCCAGGTCGGAACCGGACACCTTGTAGCCGAGGTTGAGCAGCACTTCGGCGATGCCGCTCATGCCGCTGCCGCCGATGCCTACGAAGTGGATATTTTTAATCTTGTGTTTCATGTGTTCGCCATTTTTTCCAGGATGTCCGCGATAGCCTCGTTGGCATCGCGCTTGCCGACAGCTTGTGCCGCGATCGCCATGTCGCGGCACTCGCCGCGGGACAGCGATGCTAGCAGTTTCGCCAGTCTTGCCGCGTTCAATTCACCCTGCGGCAAGTGGATCGCCGCATGCTGCTCCGCCATCCACTTCGCGTTGTCGCGCTGGTGGCTGGTCGTCGCCGCCACGAAGGGCACCAGTACGCTGGCCACGCCCGCCGCGGTCAGTTCGGACACGGTGATCGCGCCGGCCCGGCAGATCACCAGATCGGCCTCGGCGTACGCCGCGGCCATGTCCTCGATGAAGTCGACCACGTTGGCTTTGACGCCCGCATCCGCGTACGACTTGCGCAGCGCATCGATATTCTTCTTGCCCGACTGGTGGGTCACGATCGCGCGGGCCGCTTCCGGCATCAGCGCGAGCGCCGCGGGCACGCTGTCGTTGAGCACCCTGGCGCCCAGGCTGCCGCCGACCACCAGGATCCGCAGCGGCCCCTCGCGGCCGTCGAAGCGCGACTGCGGCGGCGTGACGTCGAGGATCGCCTTGCGCACCGGGTTGCCGGTGACGCTGGCCTTGCCGGCGGCGCGGCCGAAATCGGCCGGGAAGCCGAACAGCACGCGCTGCGCCAGCGGGGTCAGGGTCTTGTTCGACAACAGCAGCGCCGCGTCGGCATTGACCAGCGCCAGCGGGATGCGGCGCAGGCGCGCCATCATGCCGCCAGGGACCGTGACGTAGCCGCCCATGCCCAATACCACGTCGGGCCTGCGGCGCGCCATGATGCGCAGGCAGGTGGCGAAGCTGGCGGTGAGCTTGAAGGCGCCGGCCAGGGTGTGCTGCAGGCCCTTGCCGCGCATGCCAGTAAAATCGATCGAATCCATCTCGATGCCATTCTTCGGCACGATGTCCTGCTCCATGCCGGTCGACGTGCCGAGCCAGCTCACTTCCCAGCCGCGCGCGCGCATCGTCTGCGCGATCGCGATGCCCGGGAAGATATGCCCGCCGGTGCCGGCCGCCATGATCATCAGGCGCTTCATGGGCGGCCTCCGCGCATCATCACCCGGTTCTCGTAATCGATGCGCAGCAGGATCGCCAGGCCGACGCAATTGATGAACACGCCGGTGCCGCCGTAGCTCATCAAAGGCAGGGTCAGGCCCTTGGTCGGCAACAGGCCGAGGTTCACGCCCATGTTGATGAAAGTCTGCACGCCGATCCAGATGCCGATGCCCTTCGCGGCGAGGCCGGCGAAAGTCTGGTCGATGGCGATGGCCTGGCGCCCGATATCGAAGGCGCGCTTGACCAGCCAGTAGAACATCGCGATCACCACCAGCACGCCGGCCAGGCCCAGCTCCTCGCCGATCACGGCGAGCAAAAAGTCGGTGTGCGCTTCCGGCAGGTAGTGCAGCTTTTCGAGGCTGCCGCCGAGACCGACGCCAAACAGCTCGCCGCGGCCGAAGGCGATCAGCGAGTGCGTGAGCTGGTACGCCTTGTTCATGGCGTTGTCTTCCTGCCAGGGATCGAGGTAGGCGAACATGCGCGCGCGGCGGAACGGCGACAGCGCAATGATGGTGCTGAAGATCACCACCAGCAGCGCGCCGATGCCGCCGAACCAGATCGCGTTGATCCCGCCCAGGAACAGGATGCCCATCGCGATGCAGACGATCACGCCGAACGCGCCGAGGTCGGGCTCGAGCAGCAGCAGCAGGCCGACCAGGCCGATCGCGCCGGCCATCGGCAGGAAGCCCTTGGTCAGTTTGTGCATGTACTGCTGCTTGCGCACCGTGTAATCGGCCGCGTACAGCACCGCCACCACCTTCATGATCTCGGACGGCTGCGGCTTGAAGACCACCAGGTTCAGCCAGCGCCTGCCGCCGTTGACGGTCACGCCAAGTCCAGGCACAAACACCAGCACCAGCAGCAGCAGGGTAAAGCCGAACAGCCATGGCGCCATGCGCTGCCAGGTCTCGACCTTGATGCGGAATGCGAACAGGCCCGCCACCAGCGATACCGCGATGAAGATCGCCTGGCGCTGCAGGAAGTAGGTGTTCTTGTAATTGGCGAACTTGGGCGAATCGGGCAGCGAGATCGACGCCGAATACACCATCACCATCCCGAACAGCATCAGCAGCAGGGTGACCCACACCAGCGGCTGGTCGTACTCCATCATCTTCGAGACGCGCCCGCGGCTGCCCGACAGCGCGTCGGCCGACGATCCGGAGAACTTGAACGGGAGCTGGAAGGCCATCAGATCTCCTGGCCTTTCGACAGTGCGATGTCGCGCACCGCATCGACGAACACCTGCGCGCGGTGTGCGTAATTGGTAAACATGTCCAGGCTTGCGCAGGCCGGCGACAGCAGCACCGCATCGCCCGGCTGCGCCAGCGCCGCGGCGCGCTGCACCGCTTCAGGCAAGGTGCGGCAGTCGATCAGGTCGACGCCGGCCGGCTCGAGCGCTTCGCGCAATTTCGGTGCGTCGCGGCCGATCAGTACGACCGAACGTACATAGCGCGAGGCCGGTTCGGCCAGCGGCTCGAATGCCTGGCCTTTGCCGTCGCCGCCGGCGATCAGCACGATGCGCTGGGCTGCGCCGCTGAAGGCCTTGCCCAGGCCGTTCAGCGCGGCCACGGTGGCGCCGACGTTGGTGCCCTTGCTGTCGTCGTAATAGTCGACGCCGTCGATCGCGGCCACCAGCTCGACCCGATGCGGCTCGCCCTTGTATTCGCGCAGGCCGTGCAGCAGCTGCGCCATCGGCAGTCCGATCGCGCGGCACAGCGCCAGCGCCGCCAGCGCGTTGGAGGCGTTGTGCAGGCCGCGGATATGCAGCGCGTCGGCCGGCATCAGGCGGTTGACGATGCATTCGACCGGCTCGGCGACTTCGTTTTTCTTGCGCTTCTTTTCGCTCTCTTCGCCCGCTATGCCGACGGTCAGCCACAGCACGCCGCGCTCGCTGACCAGGCCGAAGTCGCCGGCCTGCTCCGGTGCGCTGGCGCCGAAGGTGACGGCCGGCGCGGCCGGCGACGCCATCCGCATTACGGCGGCATCGTCGCGGTTCAGCACGCGCACGGTGTGCTCGCCGAAGATGCGCGCCTTGTCGGCGGCATACGACTGCATGTCGCCATGCCAGTCGAGGTGGTCCTGGGTGATGTTCAATACGGTGGCGGCGTCGGCGTCGAGGCTGAAGGTCGCGTGCAGCTGGAAACTGGAAAGCTCGAGCACCCACGCCTGCGGCAGCGCATCCTGCTCGAGCGCTTCGCGCAGCACGTCGAGCGCTGCCGGGCTGATGTTCCCTGCCAGGCGGGTCGACAGGCCGGCGCGCTGGCACAGCAGGCCGGTCAGGCTGGTGACGGTGGTCTTGCCGTTGGTACCGGTGATGGCGATCACTTTCGGCGCATAGCCGCGCTCGAGCTTGAGCCGGGCCAGCGCCTGGGCGAACAGTTCGATCTCGCCCCACACCGGAATATTCTTTGCGCGCGCGCTCGGCACGATGGCGCGCAGTTCGCGTTGCGGCGCCAGGCCCGGGCTGAGGGTCACGAAGTCGACGCCGTCGAGCAGCGCGTCGGTGAACTCGCCGCAGACGAATTCGACGCCGGGCACCGCGGTGCGCAGGGCATGCAGGCGTTGCGGCTCGGTGCGGGTGTCGGCGACGCGCACGGACGCGCCGCAACGGGCGAGCCATTGCGCCATCGCCAGCCCGGATTCCCCGAGTCCCAGCACCAGTGCCTGTTTGCCTGCGTAGCTCATCAGCGTAGCTTCAGCGTGGAGAGGCCGATCAGGACCAGCATCATCGTCACGATCCAGAATCGCACGACAACCTTGGTCTCTTTCATGCCCAGTTGTTCAAAATGGTGGTGCAGCGGCGCCATGCGGAAAACCCGGCGCCCGGTGCCGTAGCGCTTCTTGGTGAACTTGAACCAGGCGACCTGGATGATCACCGACAGCGTTTCGGCCACGAACACGCCGCCCATGATGAACAGGACGATTTCCTGGCGCACGATGACGGCGATGGTGCCGAGCGCGCCGCCCAGCGCCAGCGCGCCGACGTCGCCCATGAACATCTGGGCCGGATGCGCGTTATACCAGAGGAAGGCCAGGCCCGCGCCGGCCATCGCGCCGCAGAAGATCAGCAGTTCGCCGGCGCCCGGAATGTGCGGGATGAACAGGTACTTCGAGTAGGTCGCGCTACCGGTGAGGTAGGCGAACAGGCCGAGCGCCGAGCCGACCATCACGGTCGGCATGATCGCCAGGCCATCGAGGCCGTCGGTGAAGTTGACCGCATTGCTGGTGCCGACGATCACGCAGTAGGTCAGCGCGATGAAGCCCCACACGCCGAGCGGGTAGCTGATGGTCTTGACGAACGGGACGATCAAGTCGGCCTTCGGCGGCAGGTCCATCGAGAAGCCCGACTGGACCCACGCATAGAACAGTTCCCACACCTTGATCGGGGTCGGCGCCGACACCGAGAACGCCAGGTACAGCGCCGCGGCCACGCCGATGAGCGACATCCAGAAGTACTTCTCGCCGGAGCGCATGCCTTCCGGATCCTTGTAGACCACTTTGCGATAGTCGTCGGCCCAGCCCACGGCGCCGAAGCCGAGCGTGACGACCAGCACCGGCCAGATCAGGCGGTTCGAGAAATCGCACCACAGGAAGGTGGAAATGCCGATCGAGATGATGATCAGGACGCCGCCCATGGTTGGCGTGCCGTGCTTGACCAGGTGCGATTCCGGACCGTAGGCGCGCACCGCCTGGCCCACCTTCATGGCGGTCAGCTTGCGAATCACGGCGGGGCCGAAGCCGAGGCCGATCACCGTCGCGGTAATGGTGGCGAACACCGCGCGGAACGTGATGAAGTTAAAGATACGTAAAGGACCGAGGTCCTGCTGAAAGAATTGTGCGAGCCAGAGCAGCATATTAATGGGCTTCCTTGCCAGTGTTTTGTGATCCAAGCAGGTGCTGGACGACGCGTTCCATCTTCATGAAACGCGAGCCCTTCACCAACACAGTCGCGTCAGATTTACTGCCCAGTGCTGTATCCAGTGCTGCCAATAATTCGTCAAACTGTTCAAAATGGTGGGCGCCGGCGCCCACCATGTGGCGCGCGAGTTCGCCAGTCACCAGTACGGTGCCGATGCCGCGGCTTGCCGCGTACGCGCCGATTTCTTCGTGAAACTGCTGTCCCTGCGTGCCGACTTCGCCCATGTCGCCCAGCACCAGGATGCGCGGCTCGGCCGATTGGGCCAGCACGTCGATCGCGGCGCGCACCGAATCCGGGTTGGCGTTGTAGCTGTCGTCGATCACGGTGGCGCCGTTGGCCGCGGTCTTGCGCTGCAGCCGTCCGCTGACGGGCGCGAAGGATTCGAGCCCGCGCACCACGGCGGCGATCTCGATCCCGGCCGCCAGCGCGCAGGCGATAGCGGCCAGCGCATTGCGCACGTTGTGCAGTCCGGCTGCCGCCAGCCTGACCGTGAATTTCTCGTCCTGGCGGCCGTCGAGCCGCGCGGTGACGGCCAGTTCGCTGCCGAACACGCTGGCGCGATGGGTGCAGCTGACATTCGCCGCGCCGTCGAGGCCGAAAGTGATGCTGCGGCGCTGCCCTGCCAGCTTCTGCCACAGCGGCGTATAGATGTCGTCGCCGGGATAGACGGCGACGCCGTCCTTCGGCAGGCCGGCCAGCACGGCGCCGTTTTCCAGCGCTACCGCCTCGACGGTGTGCATGAATTCCTGGTGCTCGCGCTGGGCGTTATTGACCAGGCCAACGGTAGGCGCAGCGTACTTGGTCAGCCGCGCGATCTCGCCCGGATGATTCATGCCCAGTTCGATCACCGCGGCCTTGTGCCCGGGCAGCAGGCGCATCAGGGTCAGCGGCACGCCGATCTCGTTATTCAGGTTGCCTTGCGTGGCCAGCCGGCCCTCTTCGCCGTAGGCCGCGGCGAGGATCGCCGCGATCATTTCCTTGACCGTGGTCTTGCCGTTGCTGCCGGTGACGCCGATCACGGGGATCGCGAATTTCGAGCGCCAGAAGTTCCCCACCTGGCCCAGTGCGGTCAGGGTGTTCGGCACGACGATCGCCGGCAGGGTCCAGCCTGGCGGCAGCTGTTCGGCGATGACCGCGCCGACGCCCTTTTCCGCCAGCTTCGGCAGGAAGTCGTGGCCGTCGAAGCTCTCGCCGCGCAGCGCGACGAACAGTTCGCCCGGCGCCAGCGTGCGGCTGTCGGTCGAGACGCCTTCGAAGGCGACATTCTGCGTCATCCGTGCGCCCGAAAGCGAGGCGACCAAGTGGGCCAGCGAAGCGCGCATCAGTTTGTCCTCATCATGGTGACCCGTGCGGCCAGCGCCAGGGCGGCGTGGTCGGCATCGGAAAACGGCATCTTGCGGCCCTTGATTTCCTGGTACGGCTCATGGCCTTTACCGGCCAGCAGGATCACGTCCGGCTTGGCGGCGTGCTTGACCGCCGACAGGATCGCAGCGGCGCGATCTTCGATCGCCTGGAAGGTCGAAGTCGGATGCGCCGCGTCCATGCCCTTGACGATGTCGGCGATGATCGCGGAAGCTTCTTCGCTGCGCGGATTGTCGCTGGTGACCAGCACGTGCTCGGCGATCTGCGAGATCGCGCCCATCTGCGGCCGCTTGCCGGCATCGCGGTCGCCGCCGCAGCCGAACACGCACCACAGCTGGCCGCCGCGCTCCCGCGCGACCTGGTGCAGCGCCAGCAAAGTCTTCTCCAGCGCATCCGGAGTGTGCGCATAGTCGATCACGACCATCGGCGCCTCCTGGCCGCCGACCTGCTGCATGCGCCCCGGCGCCGGCGTCAGCGCATCGATCGCGTCGACCGCGGCGCGCAGTGCGACGCCCTTGGCCATCAGGGCGCCGAACACCGCCAGCGCGTTGCTGATGTTGAAGCGGCCGACCAGCTGGGTCTTGACGGTCGCGCTGCCGTACGGCGACTCGAGGTGGAAATCGGTGCCCGAATTACGGCTGCGGAATTGCGAGGCGCGCAGTATCGCTACGCCTTCGATATCCGGCTGCGCGGCCTGGTCGCGCAAGGTGTAGCCGATCAGCGGCAACTTGCCACCTGCGCGCGATTGGAGGTGCGCCACCAGCCGGTGTCCGGCCGGGTCGTCGAGGTTCAATACCGCCGCCTTCAGGCCGGGCCACTCGAACAGCTTGATCTTGGCAGCTTCGTAGCTGTCCATGTCGCCGTGATAGTCGAGGTGGTCGCGCGTCAGGTTGGTGAACAGCGCCACGTCGAAATGCATGCCGAGCGCGCGGCCCTGTTCCAGGCCGATCGACGACACTTCGATCGCCAGCGCGGTGGCGCCGGCGTCGCGCATCGCGGCGACTTTCTCGGCCAGCAGCACGGCGTCCGGCGTGGTGTAGCCGGTGACGTCGAATTCGGGCTCGGCGCGGCCCTTGAACAGGCCGACGCCCAGAGTGCCGATCACGGTGGTCGGATTGCCGAGGCGCGCCAGGGCCTGGCCGACCCATACCGCGCACGAGGTCTTGCCGTTGGTACCGGTGACGCCGACGGTGAACATGCCCGCGTCCGGCGCGCCGTGGCAGGCGTGCGCGATCGGGCCGGCGTTTTTCTTCAGGCCGGCGACCGCCAGGTGCGGCACTTGCCACTCCGGGTTCCAGGCGAAATCGCACTCTTCATACACCACGGCGGCGGCGCCCTGCGCGATAGCGGCGCCGATGAAGGCGCGGCCGTCGCCCGCCTCGCCGGGATAGGCGAAGAACACGTCGCCGGCCTGGACACGGCGCGAGTCGGACGCGAGCCGGCCTTGCGGCGCGGCCTGGCGGATCCACTGGCAGATGTCTTGTGTCGTCATGGCGCCCATTAGTCCTCCAGCGGATGCTCTGGAATGATGATCTCGGTGACCGACGAATCGGGCGGCACATTGGCAGCGCGCAGCGCGTTGGCGGCGAGCGCGGCGAAAGTCGGTGCGGCGACACCGCCGCCGGTGTGGATCGCGCCGACCGGTTCGTCGATCATGACGGCGATGATGAAGCGGGGATTGGACATCGGCGCGATGCCGGCGAACGAGCCGATGTACTTGGTCTGCGAGTAGTGGCCATTGAGAAACTTTTGCGCGGTGCCGGTCTTGCCGCCGACACGGTAACCGGCAATCTGCGCCAGGGGCGCGGTGCCGCCGGGGCCGGCCGCGGTTTCGAGCATCACGCGCATCTGGGCGGCGGTTTTCGGCGAAATCACCTGCTGGCCGACCGGGTTCTCGGTCACCTTCTGGAACGACAGCGGAATGATGTCGCCGTCGCGCGCGAAGATCATGTACGAACGCGCCAGCTGCAGCAGCGACACCGAGATGCCCTGGCCGAACGACATGTTGGCCTGCTCGATCGGGCGCCAGATCTTATATGGACGCACACGGCCGGCGACGGCGCCGGGAAAACCGAAGCGCGGCGCTGTGCCGAAGCCCGACTTGGTAAACATCTCCCACATTTCCTGCGACGGAATCGGCAGCGCGATCTTGGTCATGCCGATGTTCGACGATTTCTGGATGATGGTGCTGACATCGATCACGCCGTGCGCGTGGGTGTCGCGGATGGTGCGATCGCCGACAATCATGCGGCCGTTGCCGGTGTCGAACATCGTGCCCGGCGTGACGCGCCTGGTGTCGAGCGCCAGCGCCACGGTGAACGGCTTGAGCGTCGAACCTGGCTCGAAGGTGTCGGTCAGCACGCGGTTGCGCAACTGCTCGCCGGTCAGCTTGGTGCGGTCGTTCGGGTTGTAGGTAGGCCAGTTCGCCAGCGCCAGCACTTCGCCGGTGTGCACGTCGAGCACCACGGCGGCGCCGGCCTTGGCGTGGAATTTCTCGACCGCGTCCTTGACGCTGGAGAATGCGATGTACTGCAGCTTGCTGTCGACCGACAGGGTCAGGTCCTTGCCGTCGTGCGGCTCCTTCGACAGGCCGACGTCTTCGACGATGTGGCCGAGGCGGTCCTTGACCACGCGGCGGCTGCCGGTGGCGCCGACCAGGGTCTTCTGCTGCGCCAGCTCCATGCTCTCCTGGCCCGCGTCTTCGACATTGGTGAAGCCGACCAGGTGGGTCATCACTTCGCCCTGCGGATAGAAGCGCTTGTATTCCTTGCGCGTGTCGAGGCCTTCGATGTCGAGCTTCTTGATCTGGTCGATCACATCCATTTCGACCTGGCGCTTGAGGTAGACGAAGGTGCGGTCCGAATTGAGCTTCTTGCGCAGGTCTGCTTCCGGCATGTCGAGCAGTGTGGCCAGTGCACGCAGTTTTTCGGGCGGCGATTTCAATACGTCTTCCGGAATCGCCCATACCGCCTTGACCGGGATCGACGAAGCGAGCACCTGGCCATTGCGGTCCATGATCTTGCCGCGCGTGGCCGGCAGCTCGATGGTCGCGCCGTAGCGCTTGTCGCCCTCCTGCTGCAGGAATTGCGTGCTCATCGCCTGCAGCCACAGGGCGCGGCCGGCCAGCGCAGCGAAGGCGGCGAACAGCACGAACAGCACCACGCGCGAACGCCAGATCGGCAGGCGCACCGCCAGCACCGGGCTCTTCGAAAAGGCGACGCCTTTCGAGGCGGCCACCCGCGATCCGTTCACACTGTTCCCGCCGCGCTTCATTTGGCGCCTTCCGTCAGATACTGCGTACGCGCCGGGGTCAGCGGCGCCATGCTCAAATCGGTGCGCGCGATCTGCTCGATGCGCGCGTTCTTGCCAAGGGTGGACTGGTCGAGCTGCAGCTGGGCCCAGTCGATGTCGAGCTGGCGCGCGTGCTGCTGCATCACTTCGAGCTCGATGAACAGGTGGTTCCTGCGGTACTGGGAGTTCACCAGCGACAGCGCGCAACCGACCAGCAGAGCGACCAGCACGAAGTTGAGCTTGACGTTCATTGTGCGCCTTTCGCGGGCAGCCGTTCGGCCACGCGCATCACGGCCGAACGGGCGCGTGGGTTCTGCGCCACTTCGTCGTCGGACGGCTTGATCTTGGCGATGAGCTTCATCAGCGGCTGCGGCAGGTCCACCGCGCGGATCGGCAGGCGGCGGTCCGGCTGCTCGACTTTCGCCTTGCTGGCCAGAAACTGCTTGACGATGCGGTCTTCCAGCGAGTGGAAGCTGATCACGACCATCCGCGCGCCGGGCGCGAGCATGGCGTAGGCTTCGCTCAGGCCGGTCGCGAGGTCCTCAAGCTCCTGATTGATGAAAATCCGGATAGCCTGAAAGGTACGGGTGGCCGGGTCCTTACCCTTTTCCCGTGTCTTGACCGCGTTTGCCACGATACCGGCAAGCTGTCGTGTGCTTGAAATTGGCTCGACTGCCCGGCGAGCAACAATCGCCTTTGCAATCTGAAAAGCAAACCGTTCTTCCCCATAATCGCGTATCACCTTTTCTAATTGTTGTTCAGTTTCAATGGCCAGCCATTGCGCCGCCGACATGCCGCGCGTGGTGTCCATGCGCATGTCGAGCGGGCCGTCGTTGCGGAAACTGAAGCCGCGCGCGGCGTCGTCCACTTGCGGGGACGAAATGCCGAGGTCGAGCAGGATGCCGTCGACCTGGCCGATGCCGCGCTCGCCCATGGCCGCGCGCATGGTGGCGAAGCTGTCGTGCACGATGGCGAAACGGGGGTCGGCGATCTGTTCGGCGGTGGCGATCGCCTGCAGGTCCTTGTCGAAGCCGAACAAGCGGCCCTTGGCGCCCAGTTTCGACAGGATCAGGCGGCTGTGGCCGCCGCGCCCGAAGGTGCCGTCGATATAGATGCCGTCGGCGCGCGCGCCGGACAGGTTCAGCGCATCGACCGCTTCATCAAGCAGCACCGTCCGATGCTGGAATTCAGGCACCGCCACATGGGTCATCGCGGCGCCCTAGAAGGAGAAATTGGAGAGGACATCGGGCATGCCGCCGGCGACGGCTTCCTGCTCGTTGTCGGACAGCCTGGCGGCATCCCAGATTTCGAAGTGGGTACCCATGCCGAGCAGCATCACGTCCCTGGACAGGCCGACGGCCGCGCGCAGCTCCGGCGAAATGAGGATGCGCCCCGCCGAATCGAGCTCGACGTCGCAGGCGTTACCGAGGAAAATACGCTGCCAGGCGCGGGCCGACATCGGCCAGGCGGCGATCTGTTCGCGGTGCGATTCCCACACGGGGCGCGGGAAGAACAGCAGGCAGCCATGCGGGTGTTTGGTGAGCGTGAGGCGTCCTTCGCACTGAACTGCGAGTGCGTCACGATGCTTGGCAGGGATAGACATCCTGCCTTTTGCATCGAGATTGATTGCGGACGCGCCTTGAAACACGATTTTTACCTGACTTAGAGTTTTGATGAATTGGCTTAGTTTGCGCGTCGGGAGCTTTAAATTTCTCCCACAAAACTACACTTTTCCACACAGTTGCCCACTTTAGATGAAGCATTCCATAGGGTCAAGCGGTTTCCATAAGGAAAATCCGAAATTTGCCAATGAAGTCAAGGACTTAGCGCACATCCCTGAAGTAGCATCACCCGAAAATATGTCGATAAATTAGGCACTTATAAAAGACATTGAATGTGCTACCTCATCTTTACACATGGGTATTTCCTGTTAGACATCTTCAAAAATAAATAGCCACAGTTCAATTTCAGCAACATCGGCCGCCCGGTGCGCGCACGGGAGAAAATTGCGCGTTCAAACAGTCCAGCGTAGGATTCACAGCGAAGGCCGGGCATTTCCGGGAAGTTTTCGCGACGTTTTCCCGACGCCAGGCCGGCGACTGGAAGGAGACTGTCGTGAGCATCACCCTCGCCCGCACCCGCGCGCTGTATGACCTCGGCGACGTCCAGGGCGCCCTCGAGCGCAGCAAAGGGCGCTCGCCCGAACTCGAAGCGTTCTACGAGCGCATGCTCGACACCGGCGCCGAGCGCTTCGTCACCACGCCCTCCTCGACCGCCGCGCTGGCGCCGCTGGCCGAAGAATGTCCCAACTTCGACGAGGTGCTGGGCGACCTGACGCGCTACCTGGGCCTGGCGCATGCGGGCGACGGCGGTTTCAACGTGATGCCGATCCTGCTGCTGGGCGACCCGGGCGTGGGCAAGACCCATTTCGCGCGCCGGCTGGCCAATGTCATGCAGACCGAATGCGAATTGATCAGCATGAATGCGCTGTCGGCGGGGTTTGTCATCACGGGAAGTTCGGCAAGCTGGAAGGGCGCGAAGTGTGGGAAAGTGGCGGAACGGCTGGTGCGGGGGCAGTACGCGAATCCGGTGGTGGTGCTCGATGAGGTCGAAAAGGCAAGTGGATCGTCGCAGTCGGATCCGCTGGCAGCATTGTATCAATTACTGGAACCGGAGACCGCACGGGTGTTCCGCGACGAGTTCATCGACGTGGAGATCGACGCCAGCCAGATTTTCTGGGTACTGACGGCCAACAGCACCGAGGGGATTCCGGCGCCGCTGCTGAACCGGATGGCGGTGTACGAGGTGCCGGCGCCGACGCCCGAGCAGGCGGCCGGCATCGCGCAGCGCATCTACGTCGGTCTGCTGCGCGAACTGCACCTGGGCCAGTTCGCGCCCCGGCTCAGCGAGGCGGTGCTCGACAAGGTGGTTCCGGTCTCGCCGCGCGACATGCGCAAGACCCTGCTCGACACGCTCGGCTATGCGGTGGCGGCCGGACGCGAGCAGGTCACGCCGGAGGACGTCCGGCTCAAGCCGGCGTCGGGGAAAGCGCGGATCGGCTTTTAGCGGGGGCGCATTTGCCAGGGACCTGGTCCTGAAAATATCGGCAAACAAGGTGCGTTATCGAACGGAAAGAGATCAGGCCGCGTGAGAATCTTTGATCACCCAACCACGCCACACTCTACGAGGCCGCCATCATGAACGAACCCTTCCAAAGCCCTCCCGCCGCCGATCGCTCGATCTACCTGCATGAGGAAATGGAGATCGCGTACTGGACCAAGGAGCTCGGCGTCAGCAAGGACCAGCTCCAGAAGGCTGTGCAGCAAGCCGGCACCGGCGCGACGGCTGTCAAACGCCTGCTGGGCATACACTGAACGGACACGTCGCCGCGTTGCGCGATCAATCAGCGGACGGTTCCGCCCAGCCGCGCGATCTTTCCACCGCCCGCATCCAGGTGGCGAGCAGGCTTTCCCTGCGGTCGGCCGACATCGCCGGATCGAAGCGCCGCTCGGCCTCCCACTGGGCGGCGATTTCCTCGCGCGACTCCCAGAACCCCAGCGCGAGTCCCGCCAGATAAGCGGCGCCGAGCGCCGTCGTTTCAGTCACTTTAGGCCGCACCACCGGTACGTCCAGCAGGTCTGCCTGGAACTGCATCAGCAAGTCGTTGCGCGCCGCGCCGCCGTCGGCGCGCACTTCGGACACCGGCACGGCGGCATCCTTCTGCATCGCCATCAGCAGCTCCGCGCTCTGGTACGCAATCGCCTCAAGCGCCGCACGCGCGATGTGCCCCCGCCCGCTGCCGCGCGTCATGCCGATCAGCGTGCCGCGCGCGTACGGATCCCAATGCGGCGCGCCGAGGCCGGCGAACGCCGGCACCAGGTACACGCCGCCGTTGTCCGGCACGCTCAGCGCCAGGTCTTCGACGTCGCAGGATTTCCCGATGATGCCCAGGCCATCGCGCAGCCACTGCACGGTCGCCCCGCCCATGAACACGCTACCCTCGAGCAGGTAGTCGGTGGCGCCGCCGATACGCCAGCCCACAGTCGACAACAGGCGATTGCGCGACGCGGCCGGCTGCGCGCCCGCGTGCATCAGCATGAAGCAGCCGGTCCCGTAGGTATTCTTGACCATCCCCTGCCGATGGCAAGCCTGCCCGAAGGTTGCCGCCTGCTGGTCGCCCGCGATGCCGGCGACGGCGATCGGCTGCCCGAACCAGGCCTCATCAGAATGGCCCACCACTTCGGAACTGGAGACCACCTGCGGCAGCACTGCCGCCGGAATGCCGAACAGGGCCAGCAGGCCGTCATCCCAGCGCAAGTCGTTAATATTGAAAAGCATCGTGCGCGAGGCGTTGCCGACGTCCGTGACATGACGGCCGGTGAGCTTGAACACCAGCCAGCTGTCGACCGTGCCGAACGCCAGCTCGCCGCGCACCGCCCGTTCGCGCGCGCCGGGGACGTGATCGAGCAGCCATTGCAGCTTGGTGGCGGAAAAATAGGCGTCGAGTTCGAGCCCGGTGGCTTGCTGGATCTGGCCCGCCTTGCCTTCCGCGCGCAGCCGTTCGCACGCATCTGCGGTGCGCCGGTCCTGCCACACAATGGCCGGCGCGATCGGCTCGCCGCTGTTGCGATCCCAGACGATGGTCGTCTCGCGCTGATTGGCGATGCCGATGCCGGCCACCTGTCCCGCGCCGACGCCGGACTCGCGCAGCACGCGGCGCGCGCACGCGAGCTGGCTGTTCCAGATGTCGTTGGCATCGTGCTCGACCCATCCGGGCGTGGGGAAATACTGGGGGAATTCCTGCTGGGCGCTGCCGCACAGGCGGCCGCTATGGTCGAACAGGATGGCGCGCGAACTGGTCGTGCCCTGGTCGAGGGCGAGGATGTACTGTTTCATAGGCAGTTCCCCGGCGCGGCCCGCGGTCGCGCCCCGCTGACGCGGTCCCGCCGGGGCCGGAAAATTCAAGGTGAAGCAGGCCGATAGGCCGGATTTTGTTACGGCAGGCGCCCTTGCGAACACCCGCTATGACAGCCATTCCTCTAGGCGCAGAATTACTCCTGCGCTCAAGCTCCCTACCCGCACGCTCCGCGAGCCGCCTCAACGCGTGCCTATTTGGGATTGCTCCAGGTGGAGGTTACCGCGTTTCACCGTAACTTAATACGCTCGTCTCTGTGGCCCTATTCCTCGCCTTATACCTTGCGGCTTTCGGCGGACGGCCATTAACCGTCACCCTGCTCTATGGAGTCCGGACCTTCCTCCCGCCGACGCATTACACGCCAGCCAGCGGCTGTCTGGCCTGCTTCACGGCGCCATTGTACCCGCTGCGCGGGAGGAAAGGGATGCTTCGCTCAGTTGACGACAACCTGGTCGGCACGAATTGCGAACATGTCGTCGATGATCTTGCCTATGTTGACCCGAATTGCGCCCTCATTGGCCAGGCGGAGCCGCTCGGTACCGACGAACGACGAATTCCACGCCGCGGTGAACGGAAGACTGACAGTGCGGTTTAACACTTCTTTCCCGCCGGCCCGTTCCGTCAGCGAGTAATTCACCGTCACTGTGACGGTCATGCTGGCGCCGAACATAGGCTGCTCGACTTTCTCCATGTGCGCCGTCAACAGGTATTTGCCGGCTTGCTTGCCGGCCGAGAGCAGGCCGGCGTCGCGCAGCGAACCTTCCAGCGCCTGCTCGAACTCGCTGTTCCCGACATTCGATACCCACATCGGATTTGTTTCCTTGCCCCCGGTAACATCCCGCACCGCGACGTTGTTCCGCAACGGCGTATTCACGACCCGCTGCGCCGGGCTGATCTGCGCGGTCATTTGATCCGTGCGCGCTGGCGCCGCACATCCGGACAATAAGGAAACCGATAAAACGGCGAGCGCCGCAAAAGCGATTTTTTTCATTTTTTATTCCTTACGATCATTGGTGGAATTGGCCGCAGTGACCATACCTGGGCATTTTCTTATAATTGCCGATTGTTGGACTGCGTCATATTCTCCGCGCAGCCGGCTGTAATCGGCTTCCTGCTGCTTGGTGCCGCCCAAGGCAAATAAGGCAGGCCAAAAAAGGATCATCCCGACGCCCGCGATTGCTTTATCGTTCGATGCGGCGGTGTCGAGACGGCCGCCGAGCTGCACCACGCGCACCTGAATGCGCTGAGATTCACTGGCGAGCTGGTCGCAATCGTAAGATTGATATTGCATAGGCGATGTATAGGTCGGCGAAATGTCTTTGGAGGCGGTCGCGCATCCAGATAATACGAGGCTCGCCGACAAAGTCGCAATAATTAGTGTCTTCATTGTTCCTTGTTTTATGACTTTTATTGTGAATCGGATTCTTTCTTCTTATTGCCACGAGGACTCTAATCCCGAAAAGCGAAACAAGTCAATAAATATTATTATCACCATTGTGTCGATTTGATATTTTCAATGCGCACCTACCCCTGCTGCCGGCCAGTGCGCCGGGCATTTTTGAAATTTGGTGTCGCCATTTCAAAAGCCGGGCCGAAACGGCTCGCATAGAATGGGCGACGGCCAGTTTGCCTGGCGCGGACAACCAGCAGAGGTATGAACAACATGACCCATCCATCCCGCACCGGCGGCCAGATCCTGGTCGACGCACTCAAGATCCACGGCGTCGACACTGCTTTCGGCGTGCCGGGCGAGAGCTACCTCGATGTGCTCGACGCGCTGCACGACTCCAGCATTCGCTTCATCATCAACCGCCAGGAAGGCGGCGCCGCTTTCATGGCCGAAGCCTACGGCAAGATGACGGGCCGGCCGGGCATCTGCTTCGTCACGCGCGGCCCGGGCGCCACCAATGCGTCGATCGGCGTGCATACCGCCTACCAGGACTCGACGCCGATGATCCTGTTCATCGGCCAGGTCGGTCTCAATTTCATGGACCGCGAAGCGTTCCAGGAGATCGACTACCGCCGTATGTACGGCCAGATGGCCAAGTGGGTCGCGCAGATCGACCGCGCGGACCGGATCCCTGAATATATCGCGCGCGCCTTCCAGGTCGCCACCAGCGGCCGCCCCGGACCGGTGGTGCTCGCGCTGCCCGAGGATATGCTGGTGACGATGGCCGAAGTGGCCGACGCCCGGCGCTACCAGCCGGTGCAGGCTTCGCCGTCGGCGGCCCAGATCGACACGCTGCGCGCGATGCTCGCTTCGGCGAAAAATCCCCTGCTGCTGCTGGGCGGCGGCACCTGGAACGAACAAGCCTGCGCCGATGCGCGCCGCTTCGCCGAAGCCAATTCGCTGCCGGTGGCCTGCGCGTTCCGCTTCCAGGACCTGCTCGACAACGCGCATCCGAACTACATTGGCGACGTCGGCATCGGCATCAACCCGAAGCTGGCGGCGCGCGTGAAAAACGCCGACCTGCTGATCGCATTCGGCCCGCGCCTGGGCGAAATGACCACCAGCGGCTACTCGCTGCTGCAGTCGCCGGTTTCGCAGCAGAAGCTGGTGCACATCCATCCCGACGCGGAAGAACTGGGCAGCGTGTACCAGGCGGACCTGATGATCAACGCCGGCGCAGCTCAAGCGGCAGCGATGCTGGCGGCGATGGCGCCGGTGGCGGCGGACGCGTGGCGCCACACCGTGGCCGAAGCCAGGGCCGATCTGGCGGCATGGCAGGAACAGCCGCCGATCTTCAAGGATGGCAGCGCCCCGCTCGACCTGTGGCAGCTGGTCCAGCAGCTGATGGCAGCGGCGCCGAAGGACACCATCATCACCAACGGCGCCGGCAACTACGCGACCTGGGCGCACCGTTTCTTCAGCTACGGCGCAATGCGCACGCAGCTGGCGCCGACCAGCGGCGCGATGGGCTACGGCGTGCCGGCCGGGATCGCGGCGAAGATCATCGACCCGCAGCGCACCGTGGTCACTTTCGCGGGCGACGGCGAGTACATGATGAACGGCCAGGAACTGGCGACGGCGGTACAGTACAAGGCCGGCGTGGTGATCATCATCTTCAACAACAATATGTTCGGCACCATCCGGATGCACCAGGAGCGCGATTATCCGGGCCGGGTATCGGGCACCACGCTGCACAATCCGGATTTCTGCGCGCTGGCGAAGGCGTATGGCGCGCATGGCGAAGTCGTGGTGACCACCGCCGAATTCGGGCCTGCCTTCGATCGCGCGCTGGAACACACGCGGGTCAACAAGCTGCCGGCGGTGATCGAGCTGCGCTATGACGGCAACCTGATCACGCCTGGTGCGACGCTGGAGACCATTCGGGCGAATGCGGAAAAAGTGAAGGCGGCACGCTAAAGTGCGCGGGCTCTCATTGGGTTGAATTGGTATGGGCTCCCGCCTCCGCGGAAGCGACAACGGTGTGATTTACTCGAGCCCGAGCTCCGCCGGCAGCGGCAGCGGTTTGTCATACACGCTGCGCTCACCGACCGGGCTGGTAAAGAACAGTGCGATCAGTGCGATGAACAGGCCGCACAGCACCATGCGCAGGGTGACGGCGCCGCGCACTACCATCTTGTCGTTCCACATGATGCGCTTGATGTATCCCGAAATTCTCATGATTACCTCTTGGGAAGGTGGCTCTTCCGATAACAGAAGAGTAATTTATACCAGCCGAAAAAGCGCCGTCGGCTGATCTGCTTCAAGGATCGGCAGCTTTATCGGTTCGCCGCGCTTTTTCAGCCAGCATCCGCCCATTGCCGCCATCGTCAACTGTCCCGCCTCACATTTCCTTGCTTTGCCTAGGACAGTTTCATGCAGAGTGAATAATTGCTAAAATAATGGCAACGATCACTCCACTGCCTGGACAAGCGAGTGCCCAAGCACGTATCGGCTCGCAATGAAATCGGATTCAAGCGCACCTAGGAAAGCTGCATGAATTCGATGCAATAAAGCAATTAATGATGTTCTTGTTGTACACACCAATAGTCAATGTAAAATGATGACTGCCGGCGGCCTCCGGTGATGTCCTGTACAAGAACCGAACCTCGACCGAGCTTGCCATGACCACCGCCCATTTCGCCGTCCTCTGCAGCATCAGCGATGTCGAGCGCGACATCGGCGTCGCCAAGGAAACCCTGCGCGTGTGGGAACGCCGCTACGGTTTCCCCCAGCCCGAACGGGACGCCAATGGCGAACGGGCGTATCCGCCCGACCAGGTGCACCGCCTGTCGCTGGTCAAGCGACTGCTCGACCAGGGTTACCGGCCGGGCAAGATCATGGGCCTGGGCACGGCGGAACTGGCCGAACTGGGCGCCAGGCCGGGCGCCTCCGCGCCGGCCCGCGGCCTCGACGATCCCGAGATCCACGCCTGCATCGGCCTGCTCAAGGCGCACAAGGTCTCCGAACTGCGCCAGCGCCTGTCGCAGTCCGTGCTGCTGATGGGTTTGCAGCGCTGCGTGACCGAACTGATCGCGCCGCTGACCACCGCGGTCGGCCTGGCCTGGGCGCGCGGCGACGTCGCCGTGTTCGAGGAGCACCTGTATTCGGAAATGATGCAAGGCGTGATGCGCAACGCGATCTTGGCCGCCACCCAGCAGGCCGGCCATGCGCAAGCGGCGCCGCGCGTGTTGCTGACCACCGTGCCGCAGGAGCGTCACGGGCTGGGGCTGTTGATGGCCGAGGCCCTGCTCGCGCTGGAAGGCGTGCACTGCGTGTCGCTGGGTGTGCAGACGCCGCTCGGCGATATCGTCCTTGCGGCCAAGGCGCAGCGGGCGGACATCGTCGCGCTGTCGTTTTCAGGGGGCACGTCGCCGCGCGTGGCGGTCGATAACGTCAACGAATTGCGCGCCCGCCTCAGCGGACAGGCGGAAGTGTGGGCCGGCGGCGCCGGCATCGAAATGGCGCGCCGCCACCTGAACCCGGGCACCGTGCTAGACCTGGCGACGATTCCCGCCGCCGTGGCGCGCTGGCGGGCGCAGAACGCCGCGCTTGCCGCTTGAGCAAGTCTCGCGGGGTCCTGCCGCCCTGCTCTGGTAAAATACCGGCCAGTCGATTCGTCGTGCCCGGCAATCCAGGGCATGTGCATGCAGCGCCCGTCCCCCACATATAAATGTTCAGTTTTTTTAAGAAAAAACAGCCTGTTCCAGAGACAGCACCGCCACCGCCAGAGCCTGTTGCCGCGCCAGCGCCAGCTCCCGCGCCGATCGCCCAGCCCGCCCCTGTCGCCGCGCCCGATCCGGTAGCCGCGCCGGCGCCATCCCCGTCGCGCCGCTACGGCACCACATCAACCTTCGTTGCGCCCGCGGCCATTCCGCCGGCACCGGCTGTGCCGCAGCCACGTCCGGGGTCTGACCCAGGTTTGTACGCGCCGGTGCGCCCTGCCCCGGTGATCGCGCCGGTTCCAGCGCCAGCCCCGGTCGCCGAACTGATCGCCGAAACGGCCGAACGCCCGACCACCGAAGCCGAACGCAAGACTTCCTGGATGGCGCGCCTGAAGGCCGGCCTGTCGAAGACTTCGAGCAACCTGAGCCTGCTGTTCGTCGGCGCCCGCATCGACGAAGACCTGTACGAAGAACTCGAATCGGCGCTGCTGATGGCCGACGCCGGCATGGACGCCACCCAGTTCCTGCTCGACGGCCTGCGCCGCAAGGTCAAGGAAGACAAGCTGCTCGACGCCGCCGAGGTCAAGGGCGCACTCAAAGTGCTGATGACCGAAATGCTGCGTCCGCTGGAAAAGCCGCTCGAGCTGGGCCGCCACGAGCCGCTGGTGATGATGATTTCCGGCGTCAATGGCGCCGGCAAGACCACCACCATCGGCAAGCTGGCCAAGCACATGCAGAAGTACCAGCAATCGGTGCTGCTGGCCGCCGGCGACACCTTCCGCGCCGCCGCCCGCGAGCAGCTGATGGTCTGGGGCCAGCGCAACAACGTCACCGTGATTTCGCAGGAATCGGGCGACCCGGCCGCGGTCGCGTTCGACGCGGTCCAGTCCGGCAAAGCGCGCGGCATGGACGTTGTGATGGTCGATACCGCGGGCCGGCTGCCGACCCAGCTGCACCTGATGGAAGAGCTCAAGAAGATCAAGCGCGTGATCGGCAAGGGCATGGACGGCGCGCCGCACGAACTGCTGCTGGTCATCGACGGCAACACCGGCCAGAACGCACTGGCGCAGGTGAAGGCCTTCGACGATGCGCTGAACCTGACCGGCCTGGTCATCACCAAGCTCGACGGCACGGCCAAAGGCGGCGTGCTGGCCGCGATCGCGCGCACCCGCCCGGTGCCGGTGTACTTCATCGGCGTCGGTGAGAAAATCGAAGACCTGCAGCCGTTCAAAGCCGACGAATTCGTCGAAGCGCTGCTCGGATAAGCCCAATGATCGAATTCCAGTCTGTCTCGAAACAGTATTCCGCCCACGCCGTCGCCCTGCGCGAGGTCTCGCTCAACGTCGCCAAGGGCGAACTGGTCTACCTGGCCGGTCCGTCCGGCGCCGGCAAGTCCACCCTGCTGAAGATGATCGCCGCGATCGAACGTCCCACTTCCGGTACCGTGCTGGTCAACGGCCAGGACATCGGCCGCCTCGGCAAGGCCGGCGTGCCTTTCCTGCGCCGCAACCTGGGCCTGATCTTCCAGCAGCAGAAACTGCTGAACGACCGCAACATCCTCGCCAACACCATGCTGCCGCTGCTGGTGACCGGCGCCTCGAATGCGCAGGCCGAGCAGCGCGCCCGGGCCGCGCTCGACAAGGTCGGCCTGCTCGACCGCGCCAAGGCGCTGCCGCTCGAGCTGTCCGGCGGCGAACAGCAGCGCGTGGCGATCGCGCGCGCCATCGTCAACCGCCCGCAGATCATCCTGGCCGACGAGCCCACCGCCAACCTCGACCGGGCCAGCGCCGACAAGGTGCTCGACGCCCTGCGCGCCTTCCATTCGGTCGGCGTGACCTGCATGATTTCCACCCATGACGAGCAGGTGCTCGATGCCGCCGCGCGCGTGATCCACCTCGACCAGGGCCAACTGGTGCAGGTGGCGGCATGAAGAGCTGGATGCGGCAACACCGCTTCGCCATCGGCGCGGCGCTCGGCAACCTGGGCAAGGCGCCCGGCAGCTTCCTGTTCAACGTGGCGGTGGTGGCGATCGCGCTGGCGCTGCCGTTTGCCGGCCTGACCTTGCTCGACAACGTGCGGCCGATGTCGGCGCAGTTGTCGGTCGACCCCGAGATGAGCCTGTTCGTCAGCCCGCAATCGAGCCGCGAGCAGGCCCAGGCGCTGGCGCCGGCGCTGCGCAATGTGCTCAAGGACTACAAAGCGAAGATCGTGTTCGTGCCGCGCGAACAGGCGCTGGAAACGCTGAAAGCGAAGAACGGCCTGGCCGACGTGCTCGGCACGCTGGGAGAGAATCCGCTGCCGGACGGCTACGTGATGAAGCTCGACGGCTTCAAGAGCGCTTCCGACGCCGGCAAGGTCGATGCGCTGGCCGACCAGCTGCGCGCACTGCCCGGAGTCGATACCGTGCAGGTCGATTCGGCCTGGGTGAAACGGCTGGCGGCCCTGCTCGGCGTGCTGCGCCTGGCGCTGGCGTTGCTGGCGGTCACGCTCGGGATGGTGGTGATCGCGGTGGTGTTCAACACCATCCGCCTGCAAGTGCTGACCCAGCGCGACGAGATCGCCGTTTCCAAGCTGATCGGCGCGACCGACCTGTTCATCCACCGTCCCTTCTATTACACCGGCGCGCTGCTCGGCCTGTGCGCCGGCGCCGTGGCGCTGGGCGCGGTGGCGCTGGCGCTGCGTCCGCTGAACACCGCGATTGCCGAATTCGCCAGGCTGTACGCCAGCGAATTCCAGCTCAACGCGCTCTCGCCGGCCGGCATCGCCGCGCTGCTCGCGGTCAGCGCCGCCCTCGGCCTGGTCGGTGCGGTGCTGTCGGTACAGCGCCACCTGGCGCGCCTCAACTGAAGCGGGCGGCGCCTTGCCGCCCCGCTGCACTGCGCCCCGTGCGCACCGTGCGCGAACGTACAGAACCGCGGCCGCCGGGCTGCTATGATGTTAACTGACCATTCCGCCAACTTTTCCTGTGCAGCGCTGCGCTCGGATTGATCCATATCAACAATCACCTTCGCGCCTCCTCTACAGTAAAACCTGCTCGGAAAACTGATTCTCCAAGGCAACTTTTCACCTATCAACGCCATAGTTTGTGACGATTGGCACTCTACACCAGAGAGTGCTAAACTATGATTGCGTGGCGGGGAAACACAAGAACCACCGCCAGCATCCGGTAACAAAAACCGCAAGGTTTCGCGCCGGGGGATATGTCCTCCGGGCTTTAAAGATGCAGTAAAGCTTATATATGAGGCACACATGACGACGATGACCGCGCAATCGGCCCTGGTACCCACTGGTAACCGTGCTCTGGGATTGGGGTTTACTGGCAATCTTGGCAACCTCGATGCATACATTTCGGCAGTAAACCGTCTGCCGATGCTGACGCACGAGGAAGAAATTTCGCTGGGCAAGCGCCTGCAGGAAAATAACGACCTCGGCGCCGCGCAGGAGCTGGTGCTGTCGCACCTGCGCCTGGTGGTGTCGATCGCGCGCGGCTACCTCGGCTATGGCCTGCCGCACGCCGACCTGATCCAGGAAGGCAATATCGGCCTGATGAAGGCGGTCAAGCGCTTCGACCCGAACCAGGGCGTGCGCCTGGTGTCGTACGCGATGCACTGGATCAAGGCCGAGATGCATGAGTACATTCTGAAGAACTGGCGCCTGGTCAAGGTCGCCACCACCAAGGCGCAGCGCAAGCTGTTCTTCAACCTGCGCAGCAACAAGGTGGGCCTGGACGCGATGACGCCGACCCAGATCGATGCGCTGGCCAAGCTGCTCGACGTCAAGCGCGAAGAAGTGATCGAGATGGAAACGCGCCTGTCCGGCCGCGACATCGCGCTCGAATCGCCGACCGATGACGAGGACGACAAGTTCTCGCCGATCGCCTACCTGTCGTCCGACCTGTCGGAGCCGACCAAGGTGCTGGAAGCGGAGCAAGTCACGCGCCTGCAATCGGAAGGCCTGGAAAGCGCCTTGGGCAAACTCGATCCGCGTTCGCGCCGGATCGTCGAAGCGCGCTGGCTGGCCAACGACGACGGCTCGGGCGCCACGCTGCATACGCTGGCCGAAGAATTCGGCGTATCGGCCGAGCGCATTCGCCAGATCGAAGCGGCCGCGCTGAAGAAGATGAAGGGCTCGCTCAGCGCGTTCGTGTAAGCGGCGCTGTTGAACTTGCTAAAACGGCGCCTGCATCCCGGGCGCCTTTTTTATTGGCGCTGTGACCGTAACGTGTGGGACGACTTGCGGCGTCGGTGTGCCGCCTCTTCATACATGCGCCGAAGTCCAAGGGCCGGGGTCAGGTCCGGCGGACCTGACCCCGGGGTTGTCGCCGCACCGGGTTCTTGCAGTCATCGCCACGCGGTCCCACACTGAACGGAGAGCCTTTTTATTTCTGCTGAGCGGGGAAGATTGATACTATGCTTTCGTCTCGATTTCCCGGAAGCCCAAGGATGAAACGCATCGCCATGTGGACGCGCGTACTGTGCACCGCAGCCGCCTACAACCTCGCCGGGTGCGCCGGCATGGTTGCCGACGAGCCGCTGCGCAGCGCCAGCTATCGGCTGGCCGAGCACGAGACGGTTGCGCTCAACCGCGGCGTGTCGGTGCGCTACGACCGCTTCGAGGACAGCCGCTGCCCGAAAGGCGCGATGTGCATCTGGGCCGGCAAGGTCAGCTACCACTTTACCGTCACCGGCAAGGCCGGCAGCGAGGGCTTCGCGCTCGATTACGAGGGCGACAGGCACGCCTCGACCACGCTGCCTGGCGTGACGTTCGGTATTTCGTTCGCGGGAGTGCGCGCGCGACCCATCGAGCAGCATGCCGTCGTGCTCGAGCTGATCGCCAATTAGGCGCCCGGCGGCAGTATCTTGCGCGCGCGCCGATGCGAATGAGTTTGATACCATGCTTGCATCACTTCCGCATGGAACCTAACAATGAAAAACGCTCCCAGCCTGGCGCGGGCCGCTTGCGCCGCCACCTTGTTCGCCAGCATGGCCGCCTGCGCCAGCCCGGACAATGAACCGGCGCTGCGCAGCCGCAGCGTGCAACTCGCCGAACACCAGAGCGTCACGCTCGCGCCGGCCATTTCCCTGAGCTACGATAGCGTCGCCGACAGCCGCTGCCCGAAAAGCGTCCAGTGCGTGGTGGCCGGCAAGGTGAGTCACCGCTTTACGCTGACCAGCAAAGCGGGCAAGGAAAGCTTCACGCTCGGCACCGACAACCGGCAGTTCGACTCGGCCAACCTGCAAGGCGTCACGATCGCACTGGCACGCGACCCCGCGCCGGAAGTACCCGGTGCGCAGGCCGCGGTCGAAGTCAACGTGGTCGTCAAGTAGCGGCTTGCCGCGGTCAGCAGTTGCGCCCTGCCGGGAATGCCGGCGCGGCCCTGACGATGCCGGCCCAGCGGCGCCATGCGAACAAAGCCGCGAAGGCAAGGCTGGCAAGCGCGCAGCAAGCCCACACCGAAGGCGCCCCTTCGCCGCGCAGGGCTGCGAACACTCCAATGGCAGTCGCCATTTCGAACACTACAGCGATGGCAGTCGCCATCGGTTGCGACACCTTGTGCCGCGCATAATCGCGCAGCGGCACGCCCGCCAGCCCGAGCGTGAAGCTGCACACGATGGCCGCACGCCAGACTTCGCTCCAGGATGCCCCCAGTGCCACCAGTGCGCCAAGTGCCAGGGCGCTCGCCCAGGTCCACATCCGCATAAACCGCAGCAGGCGGTTGCGGGCCAGGAATCGGTTCAGCCCCGATGCCGCCGGCGCGCCCGGAGCAAGCCGGGCCAGCGCTTGCTCCACGACCCGTTTGTAGCCGTTGGCCATTTCGCTTAACGTCATCAGCCCCTGCATGCCGAGCAAAAGCGCCAGCAGCACAACACGCGTCACGAACAGTTCTTCGTGCGGCGCCACGCCGCCCCGCAGCGCCAGCCAGCCGCGCGCCGCAAGGCAGGCCGTGGCCACCAGCACCAGGTACAGCCGGCCGCCGGCGAAAGCGGAAGGTCCCAGCATACGCATGATCAGGGGCTGGCCGCGCGAGGTGTCACCGCCGATCCGCTGGAAAATCCGGGCGAGCCGGGAAATCACAGGCGGGATGATCGTCTCGGGCACCGTTGACGACGACAAGCGGCGCGGCGTGTAAAACATCCGGCGCAGCGCGAGGCGTCCGTCCAGACAAATCAACAGCAGCCCGAGCGCGACGGCGGCGCTACTGCCGAGGAAAGCGACATACCAATCCGCCACGGCCGGACCGGAGTGCCACAGCAGCCAATTTCCCACTGCCAGCGCTGCGAGCCGCCAGAACTTCAGCATCACCGTCATTTCCATCAGCGCCAGGCCGGTGGCGACGGCCACTTGTCCGGGATAGCCGGTGGGCAGGCCCACCACCAGGGTCATCGACAGCACCATGACTGCCCACACAGCGATGGTGACGCGCAGCGCCCGCTCCCGCATGCGCGGCGCCAGCTGCACCGCGATCGGATTGAATTGGGCCAGGATGCTGCCGAAGTAGAGCACCCACCACATCAGGATCAGCATCCCCAGCGGCAGGCCAACGCCGATGGCGAACAATATCTTGTTCGACTTCGCTACCGCGAGCGCGCCGAATGCGAGCAGCATCGCGATCAGCATCCAGCTCACCCAAAGGCTGCCTTGCGCACGGCGCTGCAGCAGCGGCTGCGCGAGGATCGCGCAGTAGGCCGGCCAGTCGCTGCGGCGCGCGGACGAGACCATGGCGGCGCTCACTGGGTGACCTCGACGAACAGGTCTTCCAGCGTGAGCGCCGAATTCTCCAGCAATGTATCGAGGGCGCCCTGCAAGGCGATCTTGCCGTCCTTGAGAAATGCGACATCCAGCGCAACCCGTTCGAGGTCGGTGAGGATGTGCGTCGAGAACACGACTGTGGTGTCGCGTTCGATGACGCCATTGACCAGTTCGCGCAGGAAGTCGCGCCGGCCAACCGGATCAAGCGCCGACACCGGCTCGTCCAGGATCAGCAATTGCGGATCGTGCGCCAGCGCGCGGATGATCGACAGGCGCTGCTTTTCACCGCCGGACAACCGGCTGATCGGCCGCGCGCACGTGGCCGCGTCGAAGCCCCAGCGCGCCAGCAGCGCCGCGACCTTGGGGCCGTTCCAGTGCGGGTACAGCGCCTTGAAGTAATCGAGCATCTGGGTTGGCGTCAGCCAGCCGAACAAGTCGGGCGCCTGCGGCACGTAGGCGATTTTCGCGCGCGCCTCGGCGGACAGATTGTCGGCGGGTTCGCCGTAGACGGTGACGGTGCCCGTGTCGGTTTCGCGCAATCCCAGCATGCACTCGAGCAGGGTC
Source organism: Pseudomonadota bacterium (assembly GCA_046728335.1). Classification (GTDB taxonomy): domain Bacteria; phylum Pseudomonadota; class Gammaproteobacteria; order Burkholderiales; family Burkholderiaceae_D; genus JAFCUW01. Next base: position 37,985 of record JBKPEJ010000022.1, read on the forward strand.
GACTTGCCGGCCCCGTTGCGGCCCAGCAGGCCAATCACCTGCCCCGGAAAAATCTGCCAGTCGAGCCGGTTCAGCACCGGCTTGTCGCCGAATGTCTTGGAAACCGAAGAAACCTGGATAAGCGGTGCGGTCATGGCGCTTCTTTCATGATTTTGGTGAACAGGGCGAGAACGGTTGCAGGATCTAGCTCGAGCTGGCGCGCCTCCAGGGCGGCGCGCTCCAGTGTCGGGCGCAGCAATTCGGCGCGGGCCGACACGCTGTGCCCGCGTTTCGGCGCATCGGCGACGACCATGCCGATGCCGCGCCGGCGCGACAGCACACCCTCGATCTCGAGCATGCCGTAAGCTTTCGACACCGTCATCGGATTGAGCGCGAGGGCCTGGGCGATCTCGCGCACCGACGGCATGGAGTCGCCAGGCGCGAGCTGGCCACCGGCCACGAGCCGGCGAACCTGGTCGACCAGCTGCCGGTAGATCGGCTCGGAAGATCCGGGCGCAATGGAAAACAGGTGGGCGGAGTGGGCGGTCATATTTATCTGCTGTATTAATTAACTAATACAGTATACGCACCAGAACTTCGTGTCAAGCAGAAAAACCAAAGCTCTGGGAGCAAAAAAAAGGCAGGTCCGTGTTACTGGACCTGCAAACGGGACACTTCAAGAACCTCGCGGTCTTACAGGTGCGGCGTGATCTGCGGCATCAGGTCGTCGAAGGTGCGGCCGCTGCCGTTTTCGCCGATCGCGTGCATCTTCCATTCGCCGTTGTGGCGATACAGCTTGGCCATGATCTGCGCCGTGTGCGCGCCCTGCACCGACAGGTCGTAGCGCGCCACTTCCTTCTGGTCGGCCGCGTTGACGATGCGGCAGTAGGCGTTCTCGACCTGCGAAAAGTTCTGGCCGGTGAAGCTGTTCACCGTGAACACCAGCGAACGCACCTGCGCCGGCACGTGCGACAGGTCGACCACGATCTGCTCGTCGTCACCCTCGCCCGCCCCGGTGCGGTTGTCGCCGGTGTGGGTGATGCTGCCGTCCTTGCTTTTCAGCTGGCGGAACCAGACGAAGTCGACCGGCTGGTTGGCTTCGTCGAACAGCACGCAGGACGCGTCCAGGTCGACGCTCTCGGTCTTGGCGCCGAAGCCGAACAGCCCTTTCTTCTTGATGGCGTCCCAGCCCAGGCCCATGACGATGCGCGAGAGCGCTCCGCCGGCTTCCTTGTCGAGCGAGATTTTCTGGCCTTTTTGCAGATTGACTGACATGTATTTCTCCTTGAGTTAACGCGCACCCTGCTGGGCCCAGGCGCGGAATGCAGCCCGGTTGCGCGAACAGACATAGACCTTGCCCCGGCCGGAAAACCGCAGCACCACGCCTTCTCCGCTGGTCTGGCTGTTCACCAGGTTGCCGAGAAAGCCGCCGCTGTTGCCGGTCGTGACAGATATTTCATAGCGCAGCGTGCTGTCCCAGCACACCACGTGCGAGTTGTCGATGATGGCGTCCTTGCCCGGCTCGACATCGAGCACCGACATCGAACCGAAGCCGGACACCACCACCTGCCCGCTTCCCGCAGTCTCGGTGACGAAGAAGCCGCCACTCTGGGCGAACAGCGCGTTGCCGATGCTCTGCGTGCGCACCTTCAGGTCGACTCCCGAACTGGCGGCGACAAAGGCGCCGTCGCTGATGATGTAGTGGCTCGGGCCGACGTCGACCACCTGCATCGCTCCCGGCAAGGTCGGCGACAGCAGGCAATCACCGTCGCCGCGCACCGCTTCGATGTGCTGCTGGAAGAACGATTCGCCGTTGGCGAAGGTGCGCATCAGGGCGCTGCCCAGGCCGCCCTTCATCTTGCCCTTCAGGTCGAGCGTCGATTCCATCATCACCATCGCATCCGATTCGCAGTAGATGGTTTCGCCCTTCGCGAGCGAGGCATGCAGGAACGGATCGACGTCTCCCGTGACTGTAAACACTGGCATCTGGAGTTTCCTTTCGAGTGCTGTTCGATTGCAGCCCGACGCGCGAGGGCGCGGGCCGCAAATGGGTTGACGGGGTGACGTTACACGTTCACGCCGTAGTTCTTCGCGAGGGGACCGAGGCCGCCCTTGAAGCCCTGGCCGATGGCGCGGAACTTCCAGTCGGCGCCGGCGCGATAGACTTCGCCGAACACCATCGCCGCTTCGGTCGAGCCGTCTTCGGACAGGTCGTAGCGTGCGATCTCGGCGTTGCCGCTCGCATTCACGCAGCGCACGAAGGCCTTCGACACCTGGCCGAAGTTCTGGCGCCGCTGCTCGGCTTCGTGGATCGTGACGCACACCGCGATCTTGTCGACGTCGGCCGGCACCCTGGACAGGTCGATGGTGACGGTTTCGTCGTCGCCGTCGCCGGCGCCGGTGCGGTTGTCGCCCGAGTGGGTGACCGAGCCGTCGACCGACTTCAGGTTGTTATAGAACACGAAGTCGGCATCGCTGCGCACCTTGCCCGAAGTGTTGAGCAGGAAAATCGCGCCGTCCAGGTCGAACGCGGCGCCGTCGGTGGCGCGGGTGTCCCAGCCGAGGCCGATCACCATCTTGTTGAGGCCGGGAGCTTCCTTGCTCAGGTTGACGTTGCCGCCTTTTTGCAGACTGATAGCCATGATGTGAATCTCCTAGTAAGTGAAACAATGGACTTCAAAGTGAACACCGGGTACTTCTTCACACACGCAGCGAACTGGTGTTCTTCCGTTCGCCGCGGGATTCTTACGCCGCCGCTTGCAGCAGCTTCTGTTCTTTCTTGTGCCGGATCGAGGACCAGAGCGAGGCGACGATGAAGGCGACACCCACCAGGCCGGTGAACACTTCCGGGATGTGGTACTTCATGCTGCCCAGCATGATCAGCGCCAGGATGCCGATCGCGTAGTGGGCGCCGTGCTCCAGGTAGACGAATTCGTCGAGCGTGCCCTTCTTGACCAGGTACACCGTCAGCGAGCGCACGAACATCGCGCCGATCGCCAGGCCCAGCATGATGATGACGACGTCGGTGGTGATCGCGAACGCGCCGATCACGCCGTCGAAGCTGAACGATGCATCGAGCACCTCGAGGTAGAGGAAGGCGCCGATACCGCCGCGCTTGACCATCTCGCCGACGTTGCTGCCGTCGGTCTCTTCCTTCTCCAGCAGGCTGCTGATCGCATCGACGCCGACGTAGATCAGGATGCCCCACAGGCCCGAGATCAGCACCACCATCTTCTGCGCCTCGGCCACCAGCGACAGGCTGCCCATCAGCGCGCCGATCGCGATCATCACCGAAATCGACGACACCTTGCCGAGCGATCCGAGCTTCTCTTCGACGTGGCCGAGCCAGTGCATTTCCTTGGTTTCATCGAGCAGGAAATTGAGGAATACCAGCAGCAGGAACATGCCACCGAATGCCGCCACTTCCGCGTGGTGCGCCGTCAGGTGCGCCGAGTACTGCTTCGGATCGTTCAGCGCCAGGTGCCACACGTCCATCAGGCCCAGGTCGGCCGCCATCGCCACTATCACCAGCGGGAACAGCAGGCGCATACCGAACACGGCGATGATGATGCCGACGCCCAGGAACAGCTTTTGCCAGAATTCGTCCCAGGTCTTCAGCACCGAAGCGTTGACGACCGCGTTGTCGAACGACAGCGACACTTCCATCACGCCGAGGATGGCGGCGATGCCGACCGCGGTCAGCGCGCCGGTCCAGCCGGTATGCGAATAGCCCCACCAGCCCGCTGCGCCGAGGCAGAGGAAGGTGACGATGAATGAAACCCGGAAATACTTCATGATTTGTTTCCCCTTCATGTTTTAGTTGATGGCGCTCAGTGTAGGTCGTGGCAGAGAATTGAAAAAGGGAAGATAATCGAACAATTACTTCGTAAAAACGGAAGTCATGAAAAATACCGGGATGAATTTCCGCCACCTGTACTACTTCTGGGTGGTGGCCAAGGAAGGCGGCGTGACGCGCGCGGCCGAGCGGCTGGGGCTGGCCGTCCAGACCATCAGCACCCAGATCACCCTGCTCGAGCAATCGGTCGGCAAGGCGCTGTTTTCCCAGCAGGGGCGGCGCCTGGTGCTGACCGAGTCTGGCCGGCTTGCGCTCGCGTATGCCGACCAGATCTTCCTGCTGGGCGAGCAGATGCAGGAAGCGCTGGGCGAGGCGGACAGCCACAAGACCCGGCTGACGGTGGGCATTTCCGATTCGCTGCCCAAGCTGACCGCGTACCGCCTGCTGGAGGCGACCATGCACCTGGAGCGGCCGGTGCGGCTGGTCTGCTACGAAGACGATTTCGAGGCGCTGCTGGGCGACCTGGCGCTGCACAAGCTCGACGTGGTGCTGACCGACCGCGCGGTGCGTTCCGGCACCACCCTGCGCGTATTCAGCCACCAGCTGTTCGAGAGCGAGACGATGGTGGTCGGCGCCCCGGCGCTGGCGGCGGTCCACAAGCCTGGTTTCCCGGGCACACTGAACGGCGCGCCGTTTTTGCTGCCGACACGCAATAATGCATTGCGAGGAAGGATCGACGAATGGTTCGAGCAGCACGCGGTGCGGCCGGACATCGTCGGCGAGTTCGAGGACAACGCCTTGCTGAACACGTTCGGGCGGCGCGGGCTGGGCCTGTTTTTTGCGCCGGCCGCGCTGGCCGCCGATATCGCCGAGCAGTTCGGCGCAGTGCTGGTCGGTCCGGTGCCGCAGGTGCGCGAGCAGTTCTACGCGATCTCCAACGAGCGCAAGATCAAGCACCCAGCGGTGGAGGCGATCCTCTCCGCGGTGCACCACGGCGTGTTGAACGCCGCCTGACCGGTACAATGCGGCTGTAGTTGCCACACCAAAACCCTGGGGTCAGTGCCGACATTCGGACATTCATGCGCTGAATGTCCGAATGTCGGCACTGACCCCAGGGGTTCTCTTGTTTGTTATCACACCATTTATGCAAAACGTTCTGTTAGTCCTGCTGGCCCTTATCCTCGTCGTGCTGAACGGATTTTTCGTGGCGGCCGAATTCGGCATCGTCACTTTGCGCAAGACGCGCGTGCGCGCCATCGCCAAGACCCAGGGCCTGCGCGGGCGCATCCTGGCGAAAGTCCACAGCCAGCTCGACGCCTACCTGTCGGCCTGCCAACTCGGCATCACGCTCGCTTCGCTGGGCCTCGGCTGGGTCGGCGAGCCGGCCTTCGCCAGCCTGCTCGAGCCGCTGTTCGGGCTGGTCGGCGTGACCGCCCCCGCCGTGGTGCACGGCGTGTCCTTCGTGTTCGCGTTCTGCGTGATTTCCTTCCTGCACATCGTGGTCGGCGAGCTGGCGCCGAAGACGCTGGCGATCCGCAATCCGGAAATCATCGGCCTGTGGAGTTCGATCCCGCTGTACGGCTTCTACTGGACAATGTATCCGGCGATCTGGACGCTCAACAGCAGCGCCAACATGGTGCTGCGCATCGCCGGGCTCGATTCCCATGGCGGCCACGATACCCACTATTCGACCGAGGAACTGAAGCTGATCCTGCGCACCAGCCAGCCAGGCGAGAAATTCACGCGCGACGAACGCCACATCCTGGCGCAGTCGCTCGACTTCAGCCACTTGCAGGTGTCCGACCTGATGCGCCCGATTAACGAAGTGATCGCGCTGCACGCCAACAAGTCGCTGGCGGACAACCTGGAAACGGTGCGCCGCAACCGCTTCAGCCGCTATCCGTATTTCGATGCCAACGGCGAAGACGTGCTCGGCGTGATCCACCTGAAGGACCTGTTCTTCGCGCAGCAGGCGGGGCGCCCGATCAGCGACCTGACCCAGTATCTGCGCCCGGTGGAAACGATGTCGGCGCGCACCCCGGCGCAGGAAATGTTCCGCCGCTTCCGCGACGGCGCCCCGCACTTCGCGCTGATCGGCGAAAAGGGCAAGCGCCCGGTGGGCTTCATCACGCTCGACAACCTGCTCGGCGCGATGGTCGGCGAGATCCGCGACGAATTCCGCCTCAACGAAAACGACTGGCTGCGCCAGGAGGATGGCACGCTGGTGGGAAAGGCCAGCCTGCCGATTTTTTCGCTCGAACGCATTCTTGGCATCGACATCAATAACGAGGAACTGGGGCTCGACGAGGTCGAGTCGGTCGGCGGCCTGCTGATGGTGAAACTGGGCGACATCCCGAAACAGGGCCAGCGCATCGAGTTCCCCCGTTTCGATATCGTCGTCAAGAAAATGAACGGCCCGCGCATCGTGCTGGTCAAGGTGATCCCGCAACTTCAGCGCGAAGTCGATACCGACGATATGGACTGAAGCGCGGCGCCGCTAGTCGGCCTGCTCCTCCAGCTCCGCGTCGTCCGGGTCGCCCGCGGCCGTTTCATCGGCGCTAGGCCAGCTGCGCCGCGGTTCCACTGCTTCGTCATCCTCCTCATCGGCGTCGTCGACCAGCGGCTCGTCTTCGTCATCGTCGAGCTCGTCGCGCGGCCATGCAGGTTCGGGCGCACCGCCCAGCGTCTTCTTGGGCGCCTTGGATTCCACGCTCCAGGCGAGCATCGCGTTGACGATAATTTCGAAATGCGCAAGGTCCATGGCAGCCTCCCCAATGTTGTGTTCGTTGACCAAGAATATGCCGGCCGGAATGACGCCCATTGAGCTTGATCATGCCCCCATGGCTAGCCAAATCCGGATCGATCGCCGCCGCCTCACGAACTCGCTTGAAACGACATAAATACCTGCAATACTGTTCAGCAGGCGCAGCCCGAGCGCGTGGCCGCCGAACTGGTGCGCGTGTGCCGCCCGAGGGCCATGTCGGCCAGATGTTCAAAATTATCGGCAAGCACGTCCCGCCGCCGGCGTTGATGCCATCGTCGATGAAATGGGGCGACGAGGCGACGTGCGCGAACGGCTCGTCCAAGGCACCTGAAGGTGGAGGCGACGTGGCGCCGGTACCCGATGCGCTATCCGTTTGGTCCGGCCGAGGTGGTGGAGTTTTTCTTCAGCTTCTACGGCCCGACCTTGCGCGCGCTGGCGGCGCTCGACCCGGCCGCGCAGGCCGCGCTGGGCCAGGAACTGACGCAGCTCTGGAGCAGCAAAAACAAGGCGGCCGACCGCACGACCTTCGTCGAGGCGGAATACCTGGAGGTGATGGCTAGGTGTTGAACCCTGGGGGTGGCGCAGGCGCCTCAGGCCCTGGGCGCGAGCTCTTCGCCGACGCCGGTCCAGTCGCTGATCAGCGAATAGCCCACGGCCAGCAAGGTCGGGCCGATGAACAGGCCAACGAAGCCGAAGGCGATCACGCCACCCAGCACGCCGAGGAACACGAGCAGGAACGGCAGGCTGCTGCCGCGGCTGATCAGCACCGGCCGCACCACGTTATCGACGCCGCTGATCAGCAGCGCGCCCCAGACCAGCATGAAGATGCCCCAGCCGGTGCTGCCCTGGGCGAACAGCCAGATCGCGGCCCCGCCCCAGATCATCGGCGGGCCAACCGGCACCAGCGAGAAAACGAAGGTGAGCACGGCCAGCAGCGGCACCGCCGGCACGCCGGCGATCGCGAAGCCGAGCGCGGCCACCAGCGCTTGCGCCAGCGCGGTGCCGAGCAGGCCGTACATGACGCCGCGTACGGTCTGGGTGACGGTGGCCGACACCTTGGCCGCGCGTTCGCCGAAGATGCGTTCGGCCGCCGCGGCGATCACCCGCATCAGCGCGGCGCCGTCGCGGTACAGGAAGAAGCTGACGAAGGCCGCGATGCTCATCTGCACGACACCGCCGCCCAGCAGCAGGCCGCCGGCCGTCAGGAAATGGCGCGCCGGCTCGAGCATGCGCTTGGCCAGCTCGGTCATCTGCTCCCGGCTGGCGAACAGGCCGTTGACGTACTGGTCGATCCAGCCGCCCACCAGCGGCATCGAACGCAGCCACGTCGGCGACTGCACGTTGCCGGCGTCGATCGTGGCCTTCACCCGTTCGAAAATGCGCGCGACGTCATCGGCCATGTTGTAGGCCACCAGCGCGATCGGGATAATGACCAGCAAGGTCAGGCTCAGCGTCATGGTCAGCGCGGCCAGCGTGCGCCGGCCGCGCATGCGCGCCAGCAGGCGCTGGTACAGCGGCCAGGACGAGATCACGACGGCGGCGGCAAACAGCACCGCGGCAAAGAAGGGACGCAGCACGTAGACGCAGCCTAGCGCCAGCAGCAGCACGGTCGCCAGTTGCGCGTACTTCTTGCCGAAGGACGTCTCCATGCGCGTCAGTTCAGCAGCTGCCTGAGGTCGTGCACGATCGGCGCGGCGCCCTGCCCGTGACGCAGGAACAGGCGCACCTTGCCGTCCTTGTCGAACACGTAGCTGCCGGCGGTGTGATCCATCGAATAGCTGCCCTTTTCCTTGCCCGGCACCTTGGCGTAGAACACCTTGAATTCCTTGGCCACGGCCGCGGTCGCGGCGGCGTCGCCGTACAGGCCGAGGAAGCGCTTGTCGAACACCGGCACATATTGGGCCAGCAGCTCCCGGGTGTCGCGCTCCGGGTCGATCGTGACGAACAGCACCTGCACCTGGTCAGCCTGCGGCCCGAGTTCCTTCATCACCGCGGCCATCTCGGCCATCGTGGTCGGACAGACGTCGGGACACTGGGTATAGCCGAAGAACATCACCACGACCTTGCCCTTGAAGTCGGCCAAGGTGCGCGGCTTGCCGGTGTGGTCTGTCAGTGCGAATCCGGACGCGTACGGCAGGCCCGTCACGTCGGTGTTCTGGAAGCTGGGCGGCTTGGGTCCGAGCTTGTCGCACCCGGCCAGCCCAAGCGCCATTGCGAGCGCGAGGGCGGAGACGGCAAACAGTTTTTTCATCTTAGAATTTGAGGTAGTGGTCGACCAGCAGCGCGGCGAACAGCAGCGACAGGTAGATGATCGACCAGGTGAAGGCCTTGCGGGCGATCAGGTCGGTGTAGTGGCGGTAGATTCGCCATGCATGCCACAGGAACACCGCGTTCAGCGCGACCGCGGCGACCAGGTAGATCAGGCCGCTCATGTGCACCGCGAACGGCAGCATGGTGGTGGCGGCCAGCGCAATCGAGTACAGCCACACGTGGAAACCGGTGAAATTCATGCCGTGCGTGATCGGCAGCATCGGCAGGCCGGACTTGGCGTAGTCGTCGCGCCGGTACATCGCCAGCGCCCAGAAGTGCGGCGGGGTCCAGACGAAAATGATCAGTACCAGCAGCCAGGCCTGCATCGGCACGTCGCCCGCGACCGCGGCCCAGCCCAGCGCCGGCGGCATCGCGCCGGACAGGCCGCCGATGACGATGTTCTGCGGCGTGGCCGGCTTCAGGATCATGGTGTAGATCACCGCGTAGCCGACAAACGTCACGAAGGTCAGCCACATGGTCAGCGGATTGACCAGCGCGTACAGCACCCACATGCCGGCGCCGCCGATGATGGAGGAGAAAATAATGGTCTGCTGCGTGGTCAGTTCGCCCATCGCCGTGGCGCGGCGCGCGGTGCGCGCCATGCGCGCGTCGATCTTGGCTTCGGCCAGGCAGTTGACGGCGAACGCGGCGCCGGCCAGCAGCCAGATGCCGATGGTGGCGGGCACCACGATGCGCCACGACGGCAGCTCGTCGGTGGCGAGGAACATGCCGATCACGGCGCAGAACACCGCCAGCTGGGTCACGCGCGGCTTGGTCAGCGCCCAGTACTGGGCGATGCGGTTGGCCGGCTTGCGCGGTTTTTGTGTTGCGGTTTGACTTGTCATGAGGGCGATCGGGCGTGAGTCTGGGTCGGCAGCGGCGCCTGCGCGGGTGTGCGCAGGGCGAGGTCGAGTTGGTACTTTGTCTTGTAGTTTAACATGGTCACCAGTAGCACGAGCACTGCGGCGCCGGCGTTATGCAGTACGGCAATAGCGAGCGGGAAGCTGAAGAACACGGTGGCGATGCCGGTCGCCGCCTGCACGCCAAGCGCGATGGCGATATGGCGCGCGGTCGGGCGCAGCGCCGGCTGCGCCCAGGCGCGCCAGGCAGTCCAGCCGAGGCCGATGACGACGACCAGCGCGAAGTTGCGGTGCACCCAGTGGATCGCGGTCAGCGCCGCGAACGGCAGGTAGTGGCCGGCGGCGGTCTTGCCCAGTTCGCGCCACAAGGTAAAGCCGTGTTCGAAATCCATGGGCGGCACCACCTGCCCGCCGCACAGCGGGAAGTCGCTGCAGGCCAGGGTGGCGTAATTGGTGCTGACCCAGCCGCCCAGCGCGATCTGCACCAGCAACAGCACGGCCGACATCAGCGCGAGCGCGCGCACCGTGCGCAGCGCGGCGGGATTGCCGCCTGGGCGCTGCGGCTTGACCAGGTAGTCCTCGCGCCCGCCCAGCCAGGTGAGCAACGCGAGCAGGCCCATGCCGAGCAGCAGGTGGATCGTGACGATCACCGGCTGCAGCTTCATCGTCACGGTCCAGGCGCCGAACGCGCCCTGCAGGCAGACGAACAGGAACAGCGCGGTCGGCAAGGCCGGCGCGAACGCGTCGCTGCGGGTGCGGCGCCATTGCAGCCAGGCCTTCGCCATCAGTGTCATGATCAGCACGCCGATGCCCATCGCCAGGTAGCGGTGGATCATCTCGATCCAGGCCTTGGCGACGCTGACCGGACCGGTTGGCATCAGCGCGTTCGCCGCGCTGATCTGCTCATGCGCGAGAAAGGGATTGGCCAGCCCGTAGCAGCCCGGCCAGTCCGGGCAGCCGAGGCCAGAATCGGTCAGCCGCGTGAAGGCGCCGAACACGATCAGGTCGAAAGTGAGGAACACCGCCGCCCATACCAGCTTGCGGTACTTGTTGGCGTCGGACGAGATCCAGACCATCGCCAGCGGCAGGCTTGCCGCCATCAGGCCGGTGACGCCCAGTTGCACCAGCGTCGTTGTTTGCATCGCCGCTTGCATTGCTTAGCCGATCGCCGACGCTTTGAGCAGCTTGCCGATGTCCTTCTTGATCTTGGCGTAGTGCTGCACTTTTTCGGCTTCGGTGGCGGTTGCCGGCACCGGCGGGAAGCGCATCATCAGGTTGCCCAGCGGGTCGATCAGGAAGATCGAGTTTTCCAGCGTGGCGCCCTGCTCCAGCGGCAGCCATTTGGCGACCGCGTCGCGCGGCGCGCGCAGCATGTGCACGTCTTCCAGTTCACGGATCAGGATCGTCTCCATCGGCTCGGCGTCGGTCACCAGCCATACCCGTTCGATGCGCTCCATCTCCTTGCCCTGCATCGAACGCACCTGGCGGATCGCGAACATCTGGTCCATGCAGGTCTTGTCACAGGCGGACGGGCCGACCTTCAGCATGACCCACTTTCCCTTGAACGACTCGAGGCTGGCCGGCTTGGCGTCCAGCGTGGTGGCGCCCAGCGCCGGCATCGGATGCGCGCGCGGGTCGATCAGGTCGCCGAAGTTGGTGCGCCCGGTCGGCTTGATGACGTAATAGGTCAGGTAGGAAAAGATCAGCGGCGCCGCGCACACGCCGAGCACGGCGAGCAGTTTCCAGCGGCCACGTTGCTTCTGGGAGTTATTTGGTTTGGTTTGTTCCACGTCGAAATCCTGTCATCACGAAAAATAGGAGCGCCATCACTGCCAGCGCATACCATTGGAATGCATATCCCTGGTGCTTCTCCACGCCCAGCGACGGCGCCGGCCAGTTGCGCACCAGGCCGTCGGCGCCGGGGCCGCTCTGTTCAACAAAAAACGGCTGCACATCCAGGTCGCTGGCCCGCGCGAACTGGGCCGGATCGATATTCTGTAAGATTGCGCCCGGCTTCACCGGCTCGGCCGCGCCCAACTCCATGATGTGACCCATGCTGGCCGTGACGATGCCTTCGACCGTCACCGTGCCGGCCGGCGTCGTGTACGGCGCGATCTTGCCGGCTTCGGCCATGTTGCGCGGCAGCCAGCCGCGCGCCACCAGCACGTGGGTGGCGGATCCGGCGATCCTCAAGGGCATCAGCAGGTACAGGCCGGCGCGCCCGTCCTGCGGCCGGTTGTTCAGGTACACCGGATAGCCCGCCACGAACTGCCCGGTCACCTTGACGTGGCGATACTCGAGCGGACCGGCCATCATCAGGTCAGGGCCGATCACCAGCGGCGCCTGCGCCGCCCGCTCTTCCAGTTTTTGCTGCAGGGCGATCTTCTCGGCGGCGCGGCGCTCTTGCCAGTTGCCCAGCGATATCCCCAGCGCGACCAGCAGCACGGTTGCCACAAAGGGAATAGGTCGAAACCGGAAGCTGATACGCATTACAATGGATCCTTTGCCGAACTTGCTTCCACCACCGCCATGAAAATTCTCGTCGCCATCGCCTTCATCCTGATCCTTGCCAGCCTCGGTTCGGCCCTGTTCTTCATCATGCGCGACAAGGGCAAGAGCAATAACCGGACGGTGCAGGCGCTGGCGATACGCGTCGGCCTGTCGATCACCCTGTTCCTGCTGATCCTCGGCGCCTACAAGATGGGCTGGATCGCGCCCACCGGCCTGCGCTGATTGCGCCGGCCCGCCTCGGAAAAAAAGCCGCACGAGGGATTATCCCGCGTGCGGCTTTTTTCATGGGGCGGCGCGAGCGCCGCCACCGATTACAGCCAGTAGACGACGACGTACAAGCCGAGCCAGACGACGTCGACGAAGTGCCAGTACCACGCGGCGCCTTCGAAACCGAAGTGATGCTCAGGCGTGAAGTGGCCCTTCAGGACGCGGTACAGCATCACCGACAGCATGATCGCGCCCATCGTCACGTGGAAGCCGTGGAAGCCGGTCAGCATGAAGAAGGTCGAACCGTAGATGCCCGAGGTCAGCTTCAGGTTCAGTTCGCTGTACGCATGCATGTACTCGTAGACCTGGAAGCCCATGAAGGTCGCGCCCAGCAGGATCGTGGCCAACAGCCAGAACGCGGTCTTGGCGCGTTTGCCGGCTATCAATGCGTGGTGCGAAATGGTCAAGGTCACGCCCGAGCTCAGCAGCAGCGCGGTGTTGATGGTCGGGATCCAGAACGGCGTCATGGTCTGGAACTCTTCGACGGTGCCGGCCGGGCCGACGCCGCCCCAGTGCGCCGCGAAGTCAGGCCAGATGATCTTGTGATCCAGGTCGCCCAGCCAAGGCAGGCTGATCGAACGGGCATAGAACAATGCGCCGAAGAAGGCGCCGAAGAACATCACTTCGGAGAAGATGAACCAGCTCATCGACCAGCGGTACGACAGGTCGATGTTCTTGCCGTATTTGCCCGACTCGGATTCGCCGATGGCGTCGCCGAACCAGAAATACAGCACCACCAGGGTGGCCAGGATGCCGGCGATGTTGAGCATCGGGCCCCAGCTCGCGCCGTTGACCCAGCCGGCCGCGCCGGCCATCGTCGCCAGCATGGAAATGCCGCCGGCCAGTGGCCACTTGGAAGGACCCGGCACGAAATAGTGCGGTGCGGCGTGTGGTGAACTCATCTTCATCTCCTAAATCAAAACTTTGTATTCGGTTGGGTCCGGCCCGTGGGCTCGGCGCCCCCGCCATTCCTGGTTGTTACTTGGCTACCGCGATCCGCACCAGCGCGACCAGCACGCCAATGAACAGCGCCACACCAATCAGCGCCGCGATCACCACGTGCACCGGATTCAGGTTGGCCGAATCGTGCTCGTAATCGCTGCGTTTGCGGATTCCGAAAAACGACCAGAATACCGCTTTCATGGTGGCGCCGAACGACGCCTTGCGTCCGCCAGCCTTCTTCAATTCATCCATCGGCACCCCCTAGTTCGCGGCCTGGGTGCCGGCAATTTCAAAAAACGTGTACGACAGCGTAATGGTCTTCACTTCGCGCGGCAAGGCCGGGTCGATGAAAAACACTACTGGCATCTGGCGCGCTTCGTTCGGTTTCAAGGTCTGCTGCTTGAAGCAGAAGCACTCGACCTTCTTGAAGTGCGGCGTTGCCGACTGCGGCGCATAACTCGGTATTGCCTGCGCCTGCACCGTGCGGTTCTGGGTGTTGACCACTTCATACATCACGGTGGCCAGCTCACCCGGGTGAACCTGGATGCTGCTGGTGGTCGGGCGAAAGCGCCACGGCCCCTGCGAATTGCCATCGAGCTCGACAGTGATGGTGCGGCTGGTATCGACCTGCGTATTCGCCGGCCGCGCCACCGTGCCATCCTTCTGCGTCAGCACGTTGATGCCAAGCAGCTCGCACATCTGCCGGTAGACCGGCACCAGCGCGTAACCGAAGCCGAACATGACTACGGCCACCACCACCAGTTTGCCGAGCATCGCCCGGTTCAGGCGCAAGCGCCCTGTCGGTTCGGTGCTCACGTCAGCTCAGCCAGATGCGTTTGATGAACACCATCGCGAAGAAAAACAGCGCGACCCCAGCAAGGATCAGGCCCAGTTTCAGGTTGTTCGGTTTTTTCGGATCAGGCATGGTGTCCACTTACTTTCGCCGGAAGGCGGCTCGCGCCGCCCTCCCGTGAGGCTTACTCGCTTAAACTACTTGACTACGCAACTATTTACTTCACCAGCGGCGGGGTCTCGAAGGTGTGGAACGGCGCCGGGCTAGGCACGGTCCACTCGAGGCCTTCCGCGCCATCCCATGGTTTCGCCGACGCTTTGGCGCCGCCACGGATGGTCGGGATCACGACGAAGAACAGGAAGTAAGCCTGCGACAGGCCGAAACCGAACGCGCCGATCGTTGCCACCACGTTGAAGTCGGTGAACTGCGCCGGATAGTCGGCGTAGCGGCGCGGCATCCCTGCCAGGCCCAGGAAGTGCATCGGGAAGAAGGTGATGTTAAACGTGATCAGCGACGCCCAGAAGTGGAACTTGCCGCGGAACTCGCTGTACATGTGGCCGGTCCACTTCGGCGACCAGTAGTAGAAGCCGGCGAACAGCGCGAACAGCGAACCTGCCACCAGCACGTAGTGGAAGTGGGCAACCACGTAGTAGGTATCCTGCAGCTGGATGTCGATCGGGGTCACAGCCAGGATCAGGCCGGTGAAGCCGCCCATGGTGAACACGAAGATGAAGCCGACCGCGAACAGCATCGGGGTTTCGAACGTCATCGAGCCCTTCCACATCGTGGCGACCCAGTTGAACACTTTCACGCCGGTCGGAACCGCGATCAGCATCGTGGCGTACATGAAGAACAGCTGCGACGTTACCGGCATGCCGGTGGTGAACATGTGGTGCGCCCAGACGATGAACGACAGGATCGCGATCGACGCGGTGGCGTACACCATCGATGCGTAGCCGAACAGCGGCTTGCGGGCGAAGGCCGGCAGGATCTGCGAGACGATGCCGAAGGCCGGCAGAATCATGATGTAGACCTCAGGGTGGCCGAAGAACCAGAAGATGTGCTGGTACATGACCGGGTCGCCGCCGCCGGCAGCGTTAAAGAACGAAGTGCCGAAGTGACGGTCGGTCAGCGTCATGGTGATCGCGCCTGCCAGAACCGGCATCACGGCGATCAGCAGGTAGGCGGTGATCAGCCAGGTCCAGCAGAACATCGGCATCTTCATCAGGGTCATGCCAGGAGCGCGCATGTTCAGGATGGTGACGATGATGTTGATCGAACCCATGATCGACGAGGCGCCCATGATGTGCAGGGCGAAAATCGCCATGTCCATGCCTGGTCCCATCTGGGTCGACAGCGGTGCGTACAGCGTCCAGCCGGCAGCGGTGGCGCCGCCAGGAACGAAGAACGAGGTCGCCAGCAGGATCGCGGCAGGCGGCAGCAGCCAGAACGAGAAGTTGTTCATGCGGGCGAACGCCATGTCGGCGCAGCCCACTTGCAAGGGGATCATCCAGTTGGCGAAACCGACGAAGGCCGGCATGATCGCGCCGAACACCATCACGATGCCGTGCATGGTGGTGAGCTGGTTGAAGAACTCAGGCTGGAAAAACTGCAGGCCCGGGTGGAACAGTTCGGTGCGGATCATCAGCGCCAGCACGCCGCCGGACATCAGCATGGCGATCGCGAACCACAGGTACAGGGTACCGATGTCCTTGTGGTTGGTGGCGAACAGCCAGCGGCCGATGCCGTGCGGATGGCCGTGGTCGTGATCGTGCGCGTGGTCGTGTGCGTGATCTACAGTTGTTGTGCTCATTCTTCTACTCCCGATTACTTACGTGCAGCCAGGACTTCGGCTGGTTGAACGATGTTTTCCGCGGCCTTGTTCGACCAGTTGTTGCGGGTGTAGGTGATCACCGCAGCAATATCCGAATCCGACAGTTGCTTCCATGCTGGCATTTCCGAAGGGAACTTGCCGCTCTTCTTGCCGTTCAGCAGGACGTGGATCTGGTCGGCTTTCGGGCCGGTGACCACTGCCGAGCCGTCCAGTGCGGCGAAGGCGCCTGGAACGCCCTTGCCGTTGGCCTGGTGGCAGACCACGCAATTGGTGGTGTAGACTTTTTCGCCCTTGGTCTTCAGTTCGTCGATGGTCCAGACTTTCGACGGATCGTCAGCCAGCGCAGCCATTTCTTTCTTCTTGCCGGCGACCCAGGCCGAGTAGTCGGCGTCGGAGACGACCTTGACCACGATCGGCATGAAGGCGTGTTCTTTACCGCACAGCTCGGCGCATTGGCCGCGGAAGGTGCCGATTTTTTCCGACTTGAACCAGGTGTCGCGCACGAAACCGGGGATCGCATCCTGCTTGACGCCGAACGCTGGAATCATCCAGGCGTGGATCACGTCGTTGGCGGTGAGGACGATACGGACTTTCTTGTTGATCGGGACGACGACTTCATTGTCCACTTCCAGCAGGTAGTTCTCGGTGCGCGCTTCGGTCGGCGCAACGCCGGGCGAGCCGACTTGCGACCGCGGGGTCGTCAGGTTCGACAGGAAGGAAATGCCTTCGCCCTCGCCCTTCAGGTAATCGTAGCCCCACTTCCACTGCATGCCGGTGGCCTTGATGGTCAGGTCGGCGTTCGAGGTGTCTTTCATGGCAACCACGGTCTTGGTGGCCGGCAGCGCCATCGCGATGACGATCAGGAACGGCACCACGGTCCAGGCGATTTCGACCGCGGTCGATTCATGGAAGGTGGCAGGCTTGTGGCCCAGCGAGCGGCGGTGCTTGAACACCGAGTAGAACATCACGCCGAACACGCCGACGAAAATGACCACGCAAACGACCATCATCCAGGTGTGCAAGTCGTAGATTTCGGACGCAATGCGCGTCACGGGCGGTTGCAGATTCAACTGGTATTCAACTGGACGCCCCGTCACCTCTGGGCCGGCCATTGCCGGGATGCTGGCCGTAATTGCCAGACCGAGCATCAAGGCTTGAAGTCGCTTTGCATATGTCATGTTTTCCCCAACCACCCAAAAATAAAGAATATCTTTTTATCGTCAACGAGCCGAACCCGGATCGCCGCACTCCCAAACTATCGCGCAAAAAGGCCCCGAGCCGGGCCCGGCCGCACCAGGTGCGCCGGATCTGGCAGGAACCGTGACATCGACCAAGAGGTGACTGAACACACTGATGAACGCTGACTTGCATTTGCTGCTGTCGACCACATATGGATCCTGACGCCACGACTGCCTGTTTTTCTTGCACTCATGGCGTGAGTCGACAAAATTAGTCGTTGATTATACTCAAGGAGTAGCCTAACCATCAAGGGGAAATCCAGCCCGGCGTGGGTACACGCGCCCGTTTTTTCCTTGCGCCACACACATTTTGTTTCAATTTCTGCAAGCTTTTACACGCGTATTAACGGCGCGGCTGGAACCTGACGATCGCTTCGCCCGCTGCCGTGACACGCGGCGCCGGCCGGAATGCGTGACCGTAAATCACTTCGAAGGTCAGCGCCAGCTTGCCGTCCGCCCGGCGCTGGCGTTCCAGCGCCGCGGTCAGCCGCTGGCCGGCGGTGCGTCCTGCCAGGCCGCGCGCGCGCGTCGCCAGCGGATTGCCGCCCAGTGCGCGCGCATCGGCCAGCAAGGCCTGGACCGTGTCGTAGGTCACGGTGATCACTTCCATGTCCATGACGGGGGTCGAAAAGCCCGCCTCCACCAGCTGGTCGCCGAAGTCGTGCATGTCGACGAACGGCAACACATGCGGATGTTCGTCGACCTCGGCGAAGGCCGTGCGCAGTTCGCGCAGGGTATCCGGGCCGAAATTAGAAAACATCAGCAGCCCCTCCACTCTCAGCACGCGGCGCCATTCGGCGAACACGCGGTCGGGCTGCGGATGCCAATGCAGCGCGAGGTTCGACCACACCAGGTCGAGCGAGTTCGGACCGAACGGCAATTGGCCGAAATCTCCACACAGCAAGTCGATGCCGGCCTTGGCGGGCAGCAGGCGGCTGAGCAGCGACTTGGGTTGCGGCGCCCTCGCCGCGGCGGCCATTGCCTGCGCCGCATCGATGCCGACGATGTGCGCCGCCGGATAATCCTTTTGCAGCAGCGCCAGGTCGGCACCCGCGCCGCAGCCGGCGTCCAGCACGCGCTGCGGCGAAATCTTGACGAGGCCGAGCCGGTCGTGCATCCGGCTGGCGATTTCGCGGCGCAGGAAATCGGACGGCGCGATCCGGGCCGGCTGCGCGAACAGGCGGCGCACCCGCGACTGGTCGATCGGGGCGCTCATTTTGGATGGGGATTGAGGGGAAACCATGGGCGTAGCGTGGTGAAATGAGATAATGGCGGGAGTGTACATGGTTGTTCAAGCTTTGTTCGGGAGCAGGCTCGATGCGCGCCAGATTGCGACGATGGCCGAAAATGCTGGCGCACATGCTGCTGCCCTCGTCGTGCGCCTTGTGCGGCGGCCGGTGCGAAGGCGCGGTGTGCCTGCCCTGCCATGCGCAGTTCGTCACGCCGGCGCCACGCTGTCCGCGCTGCGCCAATCCGCTCGGCGCGGCCGATGCGCGGCGCGAGTGCGCGGCCTGCCTGGCGCGCCGTCCAGCGTTCGACGCGACGCTGGCGGGCGCCGACTATCTCGCCCCGCTCGACCGGCTGGTGCTGCAACTGAAGTTCGGCGGCAAGCTGGCCCTGGCGCCGTGGTTTGCGCAGGTGCTGCGCGACAGGGTGCTGGAACACCGCGGCTTTCTGCTGCCGAACGTGCTGTGCCCGGTGCCGCTGGGTCCGCAGCGGCTGGTCGAGCGCGGCTTCAACCAGGCGCTCGAGATGGCGCGGCCGCTGGCGCGCTCGCTCGGCATCCCGCTGCGCGCGCGGCTGGCGATCCGCGCACTCGACACGCCGGCGCAATCGGGCGTGTCGCCCGATCAGCGCGCGCGCAACATGCGCAATGCGTTCATCGTCGCGCCGGAGCTGCTGGCGATGGTGCGCGGCCAGCACATCGGCGTGGTCGACGACGTCATGACAAGCGGCCATACGCTCGATGAACTGGCGGCCACGTTCAAACGATTCGGCGCGGCGCGCGTGAGCAACTTCGTGTTCGCGCGCACCCCGCCCCGTTAATTCATTCAAGGAGAATTACTTGTTCCACGTCGTACTGGTTGAACCCGAGATCCCGCCGAATACCGGCAACATCATCCGCCTGTGCGCCAACACCGGCGCCCAGCTGCACCTGATCGAACCGCTCGGCTTTCCGCTCGACGACGCCAAGATGAAACGCGCCGGGCTCGATTACCACGACTACGCGACCATGAAGGTGCACAAGAACTGGGACGCCTTCATCGCCGACACCCAGCCCGATCCGGCGCGCATGTTTGCGCTGACCACCCACGGCTCGTCGCCGTTTGCCGATGCCAAGTTTCAGCCGGGCGACGTGTTCGTGTTCGGCGCCGAGACGCGCGGCCTGGCGCCCGAACTGCGCGAATCGTTCCCGCCAGCCCAGCGCATCCGCCTGCCGATGCGGCCCGACAACCGCAGCCTCAATCTGTCGAACACGGTGGCGGTGGTGGTGTTCGAGGCCTGGCGCCAGAACGGCTACGCTGGCGGCGCATGAACCCTTGGGGTCTGACCCGCTGTCGGGGTCAGACCCCGGTGTAGAAGCCGCGCGCCCGCGACACCGGGGTCTGACCCAAAAATCGGGTCAGCCCCCTCGGCATGCGCTACTTGCTGCGCACCTTGGTCAGCAGCTTGGTGGTCGAGCGGTCATGCTTGAAATCGATCGCGATCGCCTGCCCGCCATACGCCAGAACCGCCTGGCCTTCCGGGATCGCGGTCATGTCGTAGTCGCCGCCCTTGGCGTAGATCTCCGGGCGCGCGTCCTGCACCACTTCGAGCGCGGTGTCCTCGTCGAAGTCGACCACCAGGCTGACCGATTCGAGCGCCGCCAGCACCGCCATGCGGTCCGCGCACATGTTCAGCGGACGGTCATCTCCCTTGCCCAGGCGCTTGACCGAGGCATCGGTGTTGGCGGCCACCACCAGCGAGGCGCCCAGCGCGCGCGCCTGCGCCAGGTAAGTCACGTGGCCGCGGTGCAGGATGTCGAACACGCCGTTGGTCAGCACGACCGGCTTGGGCAATGCCGCCACGCGCTGTTTCAGTTCTTCGCGGGTGCAGATTTTTTTTTCGAATTCAGGCATCAGGCTTCAATCAAGTAGGGGGATTGCTTGCGCGCCAGGACAGCAGCAACTTGCGCGCGCTCGCGTCGAGCTGCTCCAGCGTCAGGCTGGAAGCATGGTTGTAAATCATCAGCGCATACACGCGGGCGAGGACCTTGACTTCGGCCGACAGCGCATACTCGTTGCCGCGCGCGGGCCGCCTGGCCCGCCAGTAATTGATCGCGGCTTCGAGTTCCTGCAGGCTCAGCTCCATCGCACCTCCGTGCTGTTATTCCTCCGGCTCTTCCTCCACCAGCATCGACAGGTCGTCCGAGGTGGTGGCGCTGGCGTTGCCCGGCTCCTTGCGGTCGCCGCGCAGCTTGATCTGCAGGCGCAGGCCGTTGGCCGAATCGGCGTTGCGGATCGCTTCGTCGTAGCCGATTTGTCCCTTGTTATACAGCTCGTACAAGGCCTGGTCAAACGTGCACATGCCCAGTTCGCGCGACTTGTGCATGATTTCCTTGATGCCTTGGAAATTGCCTTTCAGGATCATCTCGCCGATGGTCGCCGTGTTCAGCAGGATCTCGATCGCGGCCTTGCGGCCCTTGCCGTCCTCGGTGCGCACCAGGCGCTGCGAGACGATGGCGCGCAGGTTCGACGACAGGTCCATCAGCAGCTGGTTGCGGCGCTCTTCCGGGAAGAAATTGATGATGCGGTCCATCGTCTGGTTCGAGTTGTTCGCGTGCAGCGTGCCGAGGCACAGGTGGCCGGTTTCGGCGAACGCGATCGCGTGCTCCATGGTTTCGGTATCGCGGATCTCGCCGATCAGGATCACGTCCGGCGCCTGGCGCAGCGTGTTCTTCAGCGCGTTGTGCCACGAGTGGGTGTCGACCCCGACCTCGCGGTGGGTGATCAGGCAGCCCTTGTTCTTGTGCACGTATTCGACCGGGTCTTCCACCGTGATGATGTGGCCGGCCGAGTTGGCGTTGCGGTAGTCGATCATCGCCGCCAGCGTGGTGGACTTGCCGGAGCCGGTGCCGCCGACGACCAGCACCAGGCCGCGCTTGGTCATGATGACCTCTTTGAGCACGTCCGGCAGGTCGAGCTTTTCGAAATTCGGGATTTCGGAGGCGATGGTACGCACCACCATCGCGACGCACTGCTGCTGCACGAACACGTTGACCCGGAAGCGGCACACGTTTGGCAGCGCGATCGCGAAGTTGCACTCCATCTCCGATTCGAACTCGGCCTTCTGCTTCTCGTTCATCAGCGACAGCGCCAGCGCGCGGGTCACTTCGCCGGACAGCTTCTGCTGGCTCAGCGGCTTCATCGCGCCCTGGTGCTTCATGCTCGGCGGGAAATCGGCCGAGACGAACAGGTCGGAGCCGCCCTGGTGGTGCATCACGGTGAGCAATTTGTGAATATAAGCCTGTGCTTCGGCCGGGCCAAAAGTCGTGGTCATGCGCACCTTTCAAGAGTGAAGCGGCGAAAAAACCGCCTTCGCGGCAATTATATCGACTGCCATTCCGGTAAAATATAAATTCTTTGCTGACGAAAAAACAACTTTCTGTCAATATGGGGCTATTGGCGCCCTCCTGAAATCCCTGCTGCTCAATACAACCATGACCCTGACTGAACTGAAATATATCGTTGCCGTAGCGCGTGCGAGACATTTCGGCCACGCCGCAGAGGCGTGTTACGTTGCCCAGCCCACTCTATCGGTTGCCATCAAGAAGCTCGAAGACGAACTTGGCGTCGTGCTGTTCGAACGCGGCGGCGTCGAGGTATCGGTCACGCCGCTGGGCGCGCAGATCATCGCCCAGGCCGAACGCGTGCTCGAGCAGACCGCTGCGATCAAGGAGCTGGCCAAGCAGAACAAGGACCCGCTGGCCGGGCCGCTGCGGCTGGGGGTGATCTACACCATCGGCCCGTACCTGCTGCCGCTGCTGGTCAAGAACCTGATCGAGAACGTCCCGCAGATGCCGCTGGTGCTGCAGGAGAATTTCACCGTGCGCCTGCTGGAGCAGTTGCGCCAGGGCGAACTCGATGCCGCCATCATGGCGCTGCCGCTGCCCGAACACGGCATGTCGATGCAGACGCTGTACGACGAGCCGTTCGTGGTGGCGACGCCGAAAGGCCATCCGTGGACCAAGCGCAAGGATGTGTCGGCCGAGGATCTGAAGTCGGAGACCATGCTATTGCTTGGCAACGGCCATTGCTTCCGCGACCAGGTGCTGGAAGTATGTCCCGAAATGGCGCGCTTTTCGACACCGGGTAACGGGATGCAGCGCACGTTCGAGGGATCGTCGCTGGAGACGATCCGGCACATGGTGGCCAGCGGCATCGGCCTGACCGTGCTGCCGCGCACGTCGGTGGCGGACATGAAGGACAAGAACGGCATGCTCAGCTTCCTGCCGTTCAGTGCCCCGGTGCCATCGCGCCGCGTGGTGATCGTCTGGCGCAAGAGTTTCACGCGGCGCGCGGCGATCGACGCGATCTGCGAAGCGGTCGCGGAGTGCGACCTGCCGGGCATCGACATGATCGGGCCGGAAGCGGCCGCGGCCTGACTGGCCGCTGCGGCAAGTTCTGACTCAGTATAGGTTCCGCGTCCGCGGGAATCCATGCTGACTCCGCGAAGTCGCAAAAGCATGCCAGACTGCAAACCCGGTAGAATTCGGCCCATCGCCCCTTCTTACCGTACCTATGAATAAGCTGGCCCTGTACTTCAAGCTGATCCGCGCCGACAAGCCGATCGGCATCCTTCTGCTGCTGTGGCCGACCCTGATCGCGCTGTGGCTGGCCTCGGGCGGCAAGCCCGATCTCACGCTGCTGCTGATCTTCACCCTCGGCACCGCCCTGATGCGCTCTGCCGGCTGCGCCATCAACGACTTCGCCGACCGCGACATCGACAAGCACGTCAAGCGCACCGCCGAACGCCCGCTCACGAGCGGGCGCATCCAGCCGTGGGAGGCGGTCGCCGTCGCGGTCGCCCTCGCACTGGCCTCGTTCCTGCTGATCGTTCCGCTGAACGCGCTGACCAGGCAGTTGTCGATCGCCGCCGTGATCATCGCCGGCAGCTATCCCTACTTCAAACGCTTTTTCGCGATTCCCCAGGCTTACCTCGGCATTGCCTTCGGCTTCGGCATTCCGATGGCCTTCGCCGCCACCGTGGACCAGGTCCCGGCCGTGGCCTGGTGGCTGCTGCTGGCCAACGTGTTCTGGGCGGTCGCCTACGACACCGAATACGCGATGGTCGACCGCGACGACGACCTCAAGATCGGCATCCGGACCTCGGCCATCACCTTCGGCCGCTTCGACGTCGCCGCCGTCATGCTGTGCTATGGCGCCGCGCTGGCGATCGACCTGGCGTGCGGCTGGCACCTGGGCCTGCGCTGGTGGTTCGTCGGCGGGGTGGCGGTGGCGGCCGCCATCGCCCTCTACCACTACACCCTGATCCGCGAGCGCGACCGGATGCGCTGCTTTGCCGCGTTTCGCCACAACAATTGGTTGGGTGCGGCCCTTTTCGCCGGAGTAGCGTTAGACTATGCTTTAGGATAATGTTGTCCCAATTGCACTGCGCGATGCGAACGTCCGTGCTTGGCGTTTTTCAAAAAATTTTCACTAACGAGGCTACCCAATGATGGAAAAGATCCCTACCCAAACCGGCGCACGCGACCAGTTGATGAACGATTTGAAATCCGTGATCCAGGACGCCGAGTCCTGGCTGCGCAACAGCTCGCTGACCGGCGACGACCTGAAAGCCGCCAGGGAGAAGTTCGAGCGCACCCTGGTCAGCGCCAAAGCCGACCTGCTGCACTACCAGGAAGTCGTGGTCGAGAAGACCAAGGAAGCGGCCAAGGCGACCGACGAGTACGTGCACGAGAACCCATGGCGTTCGATTGCCATCGGCGCCGGCATCGGGCTGCTGCTCGGCGTCGCGATCTCGCGCCGCTGATCGATGGCGATTGCCGAAACGGTGGGCCGGCTCGCGGCCACACTCCTCGCCATGGTGCAGACGCGGATGGAGCTCGCGTCGGTCGAGATGGAGGAGCAGTCGCAGCGCTATCTCGGCTATCTGCTGATGTCGCTGCTGGCGCTGTTCCTGTTCGGAATCGCAATCGTGCTGGTGGCACTGCTCGTCATCATCCTGTTCTGGGATACCTACCGGATCGCGGCGGTGCTGGGAATGGCGGGCGTGTTCGCGCTGGCGGCCGTGATCATCGGCATGCAGGTGCGTTCAGGCTTTGCGTCGCAGCCCGCGCTGCTGTCGGCCACGATGGCCGAACTGCAGAAGGATATCGAGTTCCTCAACACCGCGAGGCACGGCCATGACGAATAAGGACAGACGCCTGCCGGCTGCGCAACGCCGCGCGGCGCTGGTGGCGCAGTGCGCGCAGCAGCGGCTCGACGCCGCACAGGAAGTGCGTTCGCTGTTTGCACCGGCCGATAAGGCGCATTCGATCGCCGGCAACCTGAAGCTGCCGCTGACCATTGCCAGCGTCGTATTGGGAATGATCGTGACTCGTTCGGGCCGCGCGATGCCGCTCGTGACCGCGGGCCTGGGCCTGTGGAAGCTGGTGAGCAAGGTGCTGCCGTTGCTGCGGCTCCTGCGCCGCAGCTAGCCTTCGTACCGAAACCGAGCGTTGGCCGATCAGGGAGCGATAACTCAAGCACGTCGTCCTCGCGAAAAGCGGGGATCCAATTTGCGCGAACAATGCTCGCGTTCGCATCGCCACTGTGACGGCGGTTCGTGGCTACGCGCCGCTGCCCAGCTGCTCGCCCAACTCTTTCCCGCGCGCCGACGCCGCCTTCACCGCGTCGATGATCGCCTGCTTCACCCCCGCCTGCTCCATGCTGGTCAACGCCGCGTAGGTTGTGCCGCCCTTCGACGTCACACGCTCGCGCAGCACCGACACCTCGTCGGGCGACTGCGCCGCCAGTTGCGCGGCGCCGGTGAATGTCGCCAGCGCCAGCTGCTTGCCCTGCTCCGCCGACAGCCCCAGTTCCTGGGCCGCCTGCTGCATCGCCTCGATAAAATAAAACACGTACGCCGGGCCGCTGCCCGACACCGCCGTCACAGGGTCGATCAGCGCTTCGTCGTCCAGCCATACGGTCGCGCCGACCGCCTTCATGATGTCGTCGGCGGCCTGCTTCTGCACGGCCGACACGCCCGCCATCGCCACCATGCCGGTGATGCCCTGCCCGATCAGCGCCGGCGTATTCGGCATGGTGCGCACGATCGCGCCGTAGCCGCCGAGCCAGCGCGCCAGGTCGGCGCCGCGGATGCCGGCGGCAATCGACAGCAGTAACGGCCGCGCGGCGCCCAATTGCGGCAGCAGCGCCGCGGCGACTTCATGCATCTGCTGCGGCTTCACCGCCAGCACGATCACGTCCGAGGCGCCGGCCGCCGCGTCGACCTGCTGGGCGGTGGCGACGCCGTAGGTGGCCGCGAGCCGCGCCAGCTGGTCCGCGTTCGGATCGACCACGCGGATGTTGGCGCCGTCAGTGAGCTTGCCGGCCAGGCCGGCGATGAGCGCCGACGCCATGTTTCCGCCGCCGATAAATGTGATCTTCATGCCTTGTCTCCGTAATTGCGTGATCCGAAAATAGCGCTGCCGACGCGCACGATGGTGGCGCCTTCCGCGATCGCCGCTTCCATATCGGCCGACATCCCCATCGACAGGGTGTCGAGTTCCAGCCCGTCGGCGCGCAGCTGTTCGGCGAGCTTGCGCAGCCTGGCGAACGCCGCGCGTTGTTTTGCCACGTCAGTTTCGGGCTCGGGAATCGCCATCAAGCCGCGTAGTTTCAGGTTCGGCAGCAGCGCGACCTGGCGCGCCAGATCCGGCAGTTCGTCCGGCGTGGCGCCGCTCTTGCTCGCCTCGCCGCTGATGTTGACCTGGATGCACACGTTCAGTGGCGGCAGACCGGCCGGCCGCTGTTCGGACAGGCGCTGGGCGATCTTCAGCCGCTCGACCGTATGCACCCAGGCGAAGCTCGCTGCGATGGGGCGCGTCTTGTTGCTCTGGATCGGACCGATGAAGTGCCACTCGACTTGTTCAGTTGGCAACGCGGCGGCCACTGCGGCGATCTTGTCGAGCCCCTCCTGCAGGTAATTTTCGCCGAAGGCGCGCTGGCCGCAGGCGACCGCTTCGAGCACCGCCCCGGCCGGGAAGGTCTTCGACACGGCCAGCAGCCGCACCGACTGTGGCGCCCGCCCGGCGGCATTGCTCGCGGCATGTATAGTCGCATCGACTGCTTGCAGTTTGTGGGCGATTGTGGACATAATCTTGTCAGCGGGCAATTAATAGCAGGTCAAGTCGATGCGAAGGGGCATACTTGCAGCACGCGCCCATTCACGGCACAGGGATTATAAATGGACATCTCCGAATTACTCGCATTCTCCGTCAAGAACAAGGCTTCCGACCTGCACCTGTCATCCGGCTTGCCGCCGATGATCCGCGTGCACGGCGACGTCCGCCGCATCAACCTGCCGCCGCTCGAGCACAAAGATGTGCACGGCATGATCTATGACATCATGAACGACGGCCAGCGCAAGCAGTACGAGGAAGTGCTCGAGTGCGATTTTTCGTTCGCGATTCCCGGCCTGGCGCGCTTCCGCGTCAACGCCTTCAACCAGGAACGCGGCGCCGCCGCGGTGCTGCGGACCATTCCATCGAAGATCCTGAGCCTGGAAGACCTGAACGCGCCGCGCATCTTCGCCGACCTGGCGATGAAGCCGCGCGGCCTGGTGCTGGTGACCGGCCCGACCGGTTCGGGCAAGTCGACCACGCTGGCGGCGATGGTCAATCACCTCAACGAAAACGAGTACGGCCACATCCTGACGATCGAAGACCCGATCGAATTCGTGCACGACTCGAAGAAGTGCCTGATCAACCAGCGCGAAGTCGGTCCGCACACGCTCTCGTTCAACAACGCGCTGCGTTCGGCGCTGCGCGAAGACCCGGACTGCATCCTGGTCGGCGAGCTGCGCGACCTCGAAACCATCCGCCTGGCCCTGTCGGCCGCCGAAACCGGCCACCTGGTGTTCGGCACGCTGCACACCTCCTCTGCCGCGAAGACCATCGACCGTATCGTCGACGTGTTCCCGGCCGATGAAAAGGAGATGGTGCGCGCGATGCTGTCCGAATCGCTGCAGGCGGTGATCTCGCAGACCCTGTTGAAAACCAAGGACGGCGGCGGCCGCGTCGCCGCGCACGAGATCATGATCGGCACGCCGGCGATCCGCAACCTGATCCGCGAAGCGAAGATCGCGCAGATGTATTCGTCGATCCAGACCGGCAGCAATGTCGGCATGCAGACGCTGGACCAGAACCTGACCGACCTGGTTCGCCGCAATATCATTTCCACCGGCGCCGCGCGCTCGGCCGCGAAAACCCCGGACAACTTCCCCGGCTAACCAGGAACGACCATGGAACGCGACCAGGCTTCAAAATTCATGTTCGACCTGCTCCGGCTGATGACCAGCAAGGGCGGCTCGGACCTGTTCATCACCGCCGGCTTCCCGCCGGCGATCAAGATCGACGGCAAGATGACGCCGGTGTCGAGCCAGGCGCTGACGCCGGCCCACACCTCCGACCTGGCCCGTTCGATCATGAACGACAAGCAGACCGCCGGCTTCGAGCTGTCCAAGGAAGCGAACTTCGCGATCAGCCCGGGCGACCTGGGACGCTTCCGCGTGTCGGCCTTCGTGCAGATGAGCTGCGTCGGCATGGTGCTGCGCGTGATCACCACCACCATTCCGAAGCTGGAGGACCTCGACCTGCCGCCTGTGCTGGCCGACATCATCATGACCAAGCGCGGCCTGGTCATCATGGTCGGCGCCACCGGTTCGGGCAAGTCGACCACGATGGCGGCGATGGTCGGCTACCGCAACGAGAACAGCTACGGCCATATCATCACGATCGAAGACCCGGTCGAATATGTCCACCCGCACAAGAACTGCGTGATCACGCAGCGCGAGGTCGGCGTCGACACCGACAGCTTTGAAGCGGCGCTGAAAAATTCGCTGCGCCAGGCGCCGGACGTGATCCAGATCGGCGAGATCCGCGACCGCGAGACCATGGAGCACGCGATCGCTTTCGCCGAAACCGGCCACCTGTGCCTGGCCACGCTGCACGCGAACAGCTCGAACCAGGCGATCGACCGGATCATCAACTTCTTCCCGGAGGAGCGCCGCGCACAGCTGCTGATGGACCTGTCGCTGAACCTGAAGGGCATGGTCTCGCAGCGCCTGATTCCGCGCAAGGAGTCCAAGGGCCGCGTGGTGGCGATCGAGATCATGCTCAACTCGCCGCTGATTTCGGACCTGATCTTCAAGGGCAACGTCCACGAGATCAAGGAAATCATGAAGAAGTCGCGCGAACTGGGCATGCAGACTTTCGACCAGGCCCTGTTCGACCTGCACGAGGCCGACAAGATCAGTTACGAGGACGCGCTGCGCAATGCCGACTCGGTCAACGACCTGCGCCTCGCAATCAAATTGCAAGGCAAGGACGCGAAGAACCGCGACCTGTCCGCCGGCACCGAACATTTGGGGATCGTCTGACCATGAATATATTCGACTACACCGCAACCAGCCTGGCCGGGGCGCCAGTGGACCTGGCGCAGTACAAGGGCAAGGTGCTGCTGATCGTGAACACCGCCAGCGCCTGCGGCTTCACGCCGCAGTACAAGGGCCTCGAGCAGGTCTACCAGCAATTCAAGGACCAGGGCGTGGAGGTGCTGGGCTTCCCGTGCAACCAGTTCGGGTCGCAGGAACCGGGCAGCGAAAGCGAGATCGGCGCCTTCTGCGAGAAAAACTACGGCGTGAGCTTCCCGCTGTTCGCCAAGGTCGATGTCAACGGCGACAACGCGCATCCGCTGTTCAAGCAGTTGAAGAAGGAAGGCCCGGGGCTGCTCGGCACCGAGGCGATCAAGTGGAACTTCACCAAGTTCCTGGTGCGGAAGGATGGCACGGTGTACAAACGCTACGCGCCATCGACCGAACCGAAGGGACTGACAGGCGACATAGAAAAGCTACTGGCTATATAGCTCGGCTGCCCCGCGCGCTCCGATTTCGGTGTTTCCGTTATCATCGCAAGTCCACAGATTAGCGAAGCGCGCAGCGACATGGATTCCACCTCACGCCCCTCCCCCAACGACAACGCCATTTCCGGCGGCTCCGTCAATATGGACTGGGCGTTCGAGCAAAGTCCCGACTGCATCAAGATCATGAGCGTGGACGGTGCCTTGCAGGCGATGAACCGCAACGGCCAATGCGCGATGGAGATCGACGATTTCGCCGCACTGAACGGCGAACTGTGGCCGGATCTGTGGCCCGCTGTCACGCGCACCAAGGTCGTGACGGCCATGGAGCTCGCGCTGGGTGGCGGCGAAGGACACTTCGACGCCTTTTGCCCAACCGCGAAGGGCACCCCAAAGTGGTGGGACGTGCTGGTCACCCCGATCCTCGGCGGCGACGGCAAGGTCAACAGCCTGCTGGCGGTATCGCGTGACATCACCGAGGTCCATCACGCCGTCGAGGATAAGCTCGAACTGGCAGCGCGCCTGCAGAATATGCTCGAGGTGACCGAATTCGGGGAATGGGAACTCGACCTGGGCACGCTGGCCGCGACGCGTTCGTTGCGCCACGATCAATGTTTTGGCTACCCCGATGGCGCACCGAAGTGGAATGTCGACTTCATGCTCGAACACGTCCACCCTGCTGACCGTGAGCACGTCCACTCATCGCTGGAAGCGGCCGCCGCGGGATCCGGGCCACTGCGTTTCGACGCCCGAGTCATCTGGCCAGATGGCAGCAACCACTGGATCAGCGCACATGGCAGCCTGTATCGCAGCCCGGGACGGCCCGACCGGCTCATCGGGCTGGTATCCGATATCACCGAACGGATGCGCACCACCGAGGCGCTGCAGGAGGCCAGCCGCAACAAGGATGAGTTCCTGGCGATGCTGGCGCACGAATTGCGCAACCCGCTCGCCCCGATCAGCGCCGCGGCCCAGATTCTGTCGATGGGCCGCGCCGACCATGCGCTGACCGTCAAGGCCGGCGCAATCATCGACCGCCAGGCACGCCACATGAACCACCTGCTCGACGACCTGCTCGACGTATCGCGCGTCACGCAGGGCCTGGTTACGCTCGAAATGACGCGGCTGGACCTGAAGCGCGTGATCGCCGACGCGGTCGAACAGGCGCGCCCGATGATCGAGCAATACCAGCATGACTTCACGGTGCAGCTCGATCCTTCGCCTGCCTATGTCTTTGGCGACGACAAGCGCCTGGTTCAGGTGCTGGCGAACCTGCTCAACAACGCCGCAAAGTACACGCCGCGCGGGGGCAGCATCAGGTTGCGGATGCAGTGCGAGCCGGGAAATGCGCGCATCAGCCTCAAGGACAACGGCATCGGCATGGCGCCGGCAACGCTGGACAAGGCATTCGAGCTGTTTTCGCAGGCGGCCCGTTCGTCGGACCGCTCGAACGGCGGCCTGGGTCTGGGCCTGGCGCTGGTCAAAAGCCTGGTCGACCGCCACAACGGCACGGTCAGCGGACATAGCGCCGGCAAGGGCCTGGGCAGCGAGTTCGTGGTTAGCTTGCCGCTGCTGGCGGCGGGAGCTGAGCGGCCGCAGGCTGCCGGCAAGGCCGGCACGGCACCGGCATCAACCGGACTTCGCTTGCTGATCGTCGACGATAACCGCGACGCGGCCGAAACGTTGGGCATGCTGCTCGGCGCTGCAGGCCATGAGATCCACGTCGCATTCGGCGGCCACGATGCGCTTGCGCGCGTTGCGCAGATACGCCCCGACGCCTGCCTGCTCGACGTCGGGCTGCCCGACATGAACGGCTACGAACTGGCGCGCCGCCTGCGCGAGCTGCCTGAAACGCGTGACGCCGCGATGTTTGCCATTACCGGCTACGGCAGCACGGCCGATCGCGAACAGTCGGCGCACGCCGGCATCCAGCATCACCTGACCAAGCCGGTCGATACGACGCAGCTGGCAAAGCTGCTGGCGGAAATCGCGCCGCGCCAGGCGCAGGCAATCACCTGATACCACGCAACCCGCCGGCGGCTGCGCACGCATGGAATGGCGCCGCAGCGGCGTATCTTAGCGTATCGGCTCGCTCATGGTTCATCCAACGTTTCAAACTTGGCCGCTAAAAAATCTATCAGCGCGCGAACCGACGGAAGCAGCCATCGCCGGGAAGAGAAGACTGCGTGGATGGTCCCGCTTTCGGGTATCCATTCGGGCATTAGTACTATCAGCTTGCCCTGTTTGACCTCGTCGGTAATCATCATCGTGGGGAGTTGAACGACACCGATACCGGCAACCGCAGCGGTTCTCAGCGCAATCATATCGTCGGTGACCAGGCGCGGTATGTGGTGAATTGAAGCAACGGCGCCGTCCGGGCCATCCAGATGCCATACATGCTGGGGCTTCGGCGAACCCCAGTCCAGCGTTGGCAAGCCACTTAAATCGGCTGGCACTTTCGGGGTTGGGAATTTCTCCAGCAATACCGGACTTCCGGCAACGCACCAACGTCTGGTGCTTAAAACCTTCATGACCAGGTCGCTATCCTTCAACGGAGGAACACGAACTCGAATCGCCACATCGACTCCCTCCGCAACGACATCGATATTGTGGTTTGTTGCCTCCAAGTGCAGAGTGACCAATGGGTTTTCAAGCATGAACTCGGCGAGCATCGCGCCCACGCGCGCATGCAGAAGCGCAATCGGACATGTGATGCGAACGACACCCCTTGGCTCAGCACGCGTCCGGTCGACTGCTTCCTGGGCAGCCTCAGCCTCCACCAACATTGCCTTGCAATGCATATAGTAGCTCTGGCCGATTTCGGTCACAGAAAAATGCCGCGTCGAACGCTGGAGAAGCCGCACGCCAAGCCGCTCTTCGAGTACGCAAATGCGTCGACTCAGTTTCGACTTCGGCACACCTAACGCCCGGCTTGCGGGCGAAAATCCCTGATGCTCAACCACATGCGCGAAATAGAAGAGGTCGTTCAGGTCGGGCGGCATCTGGCCTCCAGTGTTCCATCAATAGGACTCTGAGTATAAATTTGGGGGGCTACCGATGCAAGGTGTTCAGGATTAGCATCTACTTTTATCTCAGTTCGGCAGTTCCAACTGAACACAAGGAGGCAGTCATGAAGACAGTTCTCGGCGTCTACACCAGCGCCAGGCCACATTGGGTAGGCGACGGGTTTCCAGTTCGCACCTTATTTTCTCACCAATCCCACGGAAGTCACGTCAGCCCTTTTCTGATGCTGGACTACGCGGGACCAGCCCAGTTCTCTCCGGCACCACGCTTGCGCGGCGTTGGCGAGCATCCGCATCGCGGGTTCGAGACCGTGACTATCGTCTATCAGGGCGAAGTCGAGCATCTTGACTCCACCGGCAGCGGAGGGCACATCGGCCCTGGAGACGTGCAGTGGATGACGGCAGGATCCGGCATTCTCCACGAAGAGTTCCATTCCAAGGACTTTACTGAAAAAGGCGGCACGCTGGAGATGATCCAATTGTGGGTCAACCTGCGCGCGAAAGATAAGTCGGCAGCTCCTGGCTATCAAACGGTTCTCAACCGGGATATCCCTTCTTTACCGCTTCCGGGCGATGTCGGCCGGGTTCGTGTTATCTCGGGGGAATTCCTGGGCACGCGCGGTCCGGCCCACACGTTCACACCAATGGATGTGTGGGACTTGCGACTGAATCAAGGCGGCATCACAAAACTCGAGCAAATCGAGGGGCGAAATACCTTGCTCGTTGTCTTGCGCGGCACCGTTTTGGTCAACGGTAAGCACGTGGCCCGCGAAGCGCAATTGGTCGTGTTGGGCCGTGACGGTACGGGGCTGTCTCTCGAGGCACAAACGGATGCCACTGTCTTGCTATTGAGCGGCGATCCCATTGATGAGCCGATAGTTTCACACGGGCCATTCGTGATGAACACGAAAGAGGAAATTCAGCAGGCGATTGCTGACTTTAACAGTGGTCAATTCGGCCAGGTGAGTCAATAAGGTACTCACTGTTCCAACGACATGCTAATGGCGCCCCTGCAATGAGGCGAACGGGGAAGCATTTGGGCATTTTGCCTTGCGGGTCGGCGCTTCTACCGACATCATCCTGAGGAGGATTTTCATGAGTATTCCCAACAACATCGCCAATTTCAACGGCGCTCGACCTGTCATCGACCCTGGCGACGCGGCGATGCTTCTCATCGACCACCAGAGCGGCCTGTTCCAGACCATCAACGACATGCCGATGCCCAAGCTGCGTGCGCACGCGGCGGCATTGGCCAGGATGGCGACGCTGTGCAACATCCCCGTAATTACGACTGCGTCCGTTCCGCAGGGGCCGAACGGGCCGCTAATCCCGGAAATTCACGAAAATGCGCCGCACGCTCAATACGTCGCTCGCAAGGGTGAGATCAACGCGTGGGACAACCCGGATTTTGTCGCCGCGGTCAAGGCGACCGGGCGCAAGACCCTGATTATCGCCGGCACCATCACCAGCGTGTGCATGGCCTTTCCTGCCATCAGCGCTGTGTACGACGGCTACAAGGTGTTCGCGGTGGTCGATGCCTCCGGCACCTATTCGAAGATGGCGCAAGAGATCAGCTTGGCGCGCGTCGTCCAGGCCGGCGTGGTGCCGATGGACACCGCAGCGGTGGCATCGGAGCTTCAGAAAACATGGCATCGCGAAGATGCGCTCCAGTGGGCCGAGGTCTACACCAGGATATTCCCGGAATATCAGTTGTTGATCGACAGCTACACGAAGGCAATGGAGGTTGCTACCAAAAATGAGCAACTGGATTCAGCGCGCGGCTAGCTCCACGATGCCCCGCGAGGCAAGCATTTCAGGTATGCACTTGGCGTAGTGCAGTTCGGGCATTTTTTGGAAAGCTGAGGCGTCGCCTCAGAAGAATAGTGGGTTTGCACATCAACTCATCATGTATTTTAGGAGAACACAATGACCAGTGAAACCATCCGAGACGCCGGCAAGGACCACCTGCTCACGCCAGCAAACTCAACATTTATCATCATCGACTACCAGCCGGTACAGGTAAACTCCATCGCCTCGATGGACCGGCAGCTCATGATCAACAACATTGTTGGCGCATCGAAGGCCGCCATTGCATACGGCCTGCCGATCGTGCACTCTACCGTCAACGTCAAGACCGGTCTCAATAAGCCGCCAATTCCACAACTGCGTAAGGCGCTCGAGGGGATTCCGACCTACGACCGCACCACCATCAATTCGTGGGAGGACGTTGAATTCCGCGCTGCGGTCAAGGCGACCGGCCGCAAGAAGCTCATCATGACGGCACTATGGACCGAGGCCTGCCTGACCTTCCCCGCGCTCGACGCACTGAAAGAAGGATTCGAGGTGTACGTCGTAGTCGATGCGGTGGGCGGAACGTCGGTGGCCGCGCACGAAGCGGCGTTGCGTCGCATCGAACAGGCTGGTGGAAAAATGATCAGCGTGGTGCAACTGTTCTGCGAGTTGCAACGCGACTGGGCCCGCCAGGAAACCGTGCCGGCATTCATCGATCTGTTCATTGAGACCGGCGGTACTGCGGGAATTCAATTCTCGAACGATAAGACTTAACGTTTATGGACTCGCCATGCGGAGAAATCCGCATGGCGTTCCATGCTGAGCTTAATCAGCGCCGCCGCCGTTCCGGGTTTCGCAGCATATGCAGCCGAGCTATCACCACCCAGTGAATGGCCGACCAGCAGCAATCGCCGCCAGTCCAATTCCAGATGGCGCCTGACCAATTCATTTCGAACGATTTCGATATTCTGCCCCCCTTGTTTCCACAGCATCTCGCGCTGTTGCTGTACATTGCCGTTACAGTCCAACTTTGGATCAGACGGCAATTGCTGCTGAATGCTCGCCAACGCGTAGCCCATTTCGCGCAACGCATCGATCACGAGGTTGTAGCCCAGGTGGCTCATGCCGTCGCCTGGGCTCAGCAGCGCCACGGTTGAATTAGTCAGCAAATCGCTGAGTATACGGAAGAAGATGAATACAGAACAGCTCAAGGCCCATTGCGCGCAAAAGCCCGGCGCCGTCGAAATCTTGCACGGCGCCCCAAGCAACATCCTGGTCTACAAAGTCGGGGGCAAGACCTTCGCGTACTTCAAAACCAGCGAACCCGAACGCTGGCGTTTCAGCATCCGCGTGGCGTCCGACCGTTTCCTTGAACTGACCGACATGCCGGGCGTGAAGCCGGCCCGCTACATGGGGCGGTATCATTGGATCACGATCGTCGACGTGCTCAAGTTTCCGGAGGACTACCTGCGGGAACTCGTACAGTGCTCATACGAGCGCGCGCTCGACTCGCTGAGCAAAGCCAGGCGTAAGGAACTAGAGGGAGCTGACCATGGAAATGAAGCGCGTTAATGCCGGCAAGCTGCGGGCCATTGGATACGATAGCCGGGAACGCCTGCTGCGCGTCGAACTCGACGACGGCAGCGCCATCGAATACTCCGGCGTCGACAGCGAGGTGTGGCGCAAGCTCTCCACCTCCGGCGCGGCGTGGAGCTACTACCGCGACAAAATTGAAGAGGAGTTCAGCGGGCGCCGAGCGGCGCCGCGCTCATCATCCCAGTCACGCGACGCTTTGAACGACCTGTTCCGAGCGCCGGATGAAGATGCCTGACGGCGTGCACCGTTCAGTGTGGGACCGCGCGGCGATGGCGGCAAGTGCCCAGTGCGGCGACAAACCCGGGGTCAGGTCCGCCGGACCTGACCCCGGCCTGTGGGCCGCGGCGCGTGCATGAAGCGGTGGCGCGTCGACGCCGCAAGTCGTCCCACACTTCACGGTGACATAGCTATTAATTTTGCGCCAGCGCGCGGTCGATCAGCTCAATCCAGTGCGTGACCGGCGTGTCGGTGCCAGACTGCAGGTGGGTCAGGCAGCCGATATTGGCCGAGACGATTTCGTCGGCGCCGGTCGCGGCCAGATTGGCCAGCTTGCGGTTGCGCAGTTCGTGCGCCAGCTCCGGCTGCAGCACCGAATAGGTGCCGGCCGAACCGCAGCACAGGTGGCTGTCGGCACACAGCGTGACGTCGACGCCAGCCGCGCGCAGCACGCCTTCGACCTTGCCGCGGATCTGTTGGCCATGCTGCAGCGTGCACGGCGGATGGTAAGCGATGCGCCTGGTGATCTTCCCTTTCAGGCGCGCACCGAGTACTGCCTCGAACTCCGGCATGATCTCGCTCAGGTCGCGCGTCAGCGCCGAGATCCGCGCCGCCTTTTCCGCGTACGCGCTGTCGTGCGCCAGCAGGTGGCCGTATTCCTTGACCGTCACGCCGCAGCCGGACGCGGTCATGACGATCGCCTCGACCTGCTCCACCAGCGGCCACCACGCGTCGATATTGCGGCGCATGTCGTCAAGGCCGCCTTCCTGGTCGTTTAGGTGGAAGCGCAGCGCGCCGCAGCAGCCGGCCTTCGGCGCCACCACCAGCTGCACGCCGAGCGCATCGAGCACGCGCGCCGTCGCACTGTTGATGTTCGGCGCCATCGACGGCTGCACGCAGCCCTCGAGCACCAGCATCTTGCGCGCATGCGAGCGGACCGGCCACGCACCGGCGCCGGGCGTTGCCGGCAGCTTGTCCTGCAGGTTCTCGGACAGCAGCGGGCGCACCATCTGCCCGGCCTTGAAGGCCGGCTTGAACAGCCACTCGCGCGGCAGCGATTCCTTGAGCAGCGTGCGCGTGATGCGTTCGCCGATCGGGCGCGCCACGCGCTGCTCGATCACCTTGCGGCCAATGTCGGCAAGGCGCCCGTACTTCACACCCGACGGACAAGTGGTTTCGCAATTGCGGCAGGTCAGGCAACGGTCCAGGTGGATCTGGGTCTTGCGGGTCGGCTCGGCGCCCTCGAGCACCTGCTTGATCAGATAGATGCGGCCGCGCGGGCCGTCGAGTTCATCGCCCAGTATCTGGTAGGTCGGGCAGGTCGCCGTGCAGAAGCCGCAGTGCACGCAGGCGCGAAGGATCGCTTCCGCTTCGTCGCCTTCGCGAGTGCCTTTGATGAAGTCGGCGAGATTGGTTTGCATGGTTTAGTACATCCGTCCAGGATTGAAAATGTGCGACGGGTCGAATGCCGCCTTGAGGCGTTCATGGATCCTGGCGATCGCCGGCGCCAGCGGCTGGAATACGCCGACGCTCTTGTCGCCGCCGCGGAACAGCGTGGCATGGCCGCCGACCGCAGTGACCGCGCTGCGGATATTGCGCGCAGTGTCGGCGTCGCTGCCGGCCTTGAGCCAGCGCTGCGCGCCGCCCCATTCGATCAGCTGCTCGCCCTTGAGGATGATAGCGCTGGTTGTCGACGGCACCGAGAGGCGCCACAAACTGTCCGCGCCGGCGAAGAACGGGTGCTGCTGCTCGCGCAGGCCGGCCCAGAATCCGGGACCATCGGCCACCGCCTCGCCGCCGAATTCGCGCACCGCCGCATCGACTGCGGCCTTGGCGCCAGACAGGCGTACGGTCAGCACGCCATCGTGCCAGCAGCTCGCCGAAATCGGCAGTGGCTGCCCGCCCCACTCGTTCAGGCGCCGGATCGCATCGATCTCGCTCGACTCGAAGCGCAAGGTGGCCTCGCTGACCGCGCGCGGCAGCACCTTGATCGAGTGCTGCAGCATCAGGCCGAGCGTGCCCATCGAACCGGCGAGCAGGCGCGACACGTCGTAGCCGGCCACGTTCTTCATGACCTGGCCGCCGAAGGTGAGCACGTCGCCTTTGCCGTCCATCAGCACCGCGCCGAGCACGAAGTCGCGCACGGCGCCGCTGGTGGCGCGGCGCGGGCCGGACAGGCCGGCGGCGACCGCCCCACCGAAGGTTGCGCCCGGGCCGAAATGGGGCGGCTCGAAAGCGAGCATCTGGTGGCGTTCGGCCAGCGCCGCCTCGATCTCCGCCAGCGGCGTGCCGCAGCGCGCAGTGATTACCAGTTCGGTCGGCTCGTAGTCGACGATGCCGCTGAACGCGCGCGTGTCGAGGATGTCGCCACCTGTCGCCTGGCCGTACCAGTCCTTGGTGCCGCCGCCGCGGATGCGCAGCTTCTGCCCGCTGGCGGCTGCGGTGAGGATCCGGTCCTTGAATTGTTCGATTTCCTGCACTGTCATTCCCTCGTCAGAAGCGCGGCAGATCCGCGAACGGCAGCAAGCCGCCGGTGACCCGCATCTTGCCGAATTCGGCGCAGCGGTTCAGGGTGGGAATCGCCTTGTCCGGATTGAGCAGGAAGGGCACATCGAATGCGCGCTTGACCGCAAAGAAAGCATCCAGCTCGGCCCTGCTGAACTGGATGCACATCGAATTGATCTTCTCCATGCCCACGCCGTGTTCGCCTGTGATGGTGCCGCCCACTTCGACGCACAAGGCCAGGATCGCGGCGCCGAACGCTTCGGCGCGGTCGAATTCGCCAGCCTTGTTCGCGTCGAACAGGATCAGCGGATGCAGGTTGCCGTCGCCGGCGTGGAACACGTTGGCGCAGCGCAGGCCGTATTCCGCCTCCATCAGTTCAATGCCGGTCAGGACTTGCGCCAGTTTCTTGCGCGGGATGGTACCGTCCATGCAGTAGTAGTCGGGCGAGATGCGGCCCGCGGCCGGGAAGGCGTTCTTGCGGCCGGACCAGAACTTCATCCGTTCCGCTTCCGTCTGCGACACCGCGATCGCGCTGGCGCCGGCCGCTTCCAGCACTGCCGTCATGCGCGCGATTTCCTCGTCCACCTCGAGCTGGGTGCCGTCGGCCTCGCACAGCAGGATGGCGGCGGCGTCGGTATCGTAGCCGGCCTTGACGAAGGGCTCGACCATGCGCACCGAGGTGCGGTCCATCATTTCGAGGCCGGCCGGGATGATGCCGGCGGCGATCACGCTGGCCACCGCGTTGCCGCCGGTGACCACGTCGTCGAACGAGGCCATGATGACGCGGGCGGACGCCGGCTTCGGCACCAGCCTGACTGTCACTTCGGTGACGATGCCGAGCATGCCTTCGGAGCCGATGAAGATCGCCAGCAAGTCCAGGCCCGGTGCGTCGAGTGCCTCGCCGCCAAGCTCGATGATTTCGCCTTCGATCGTGGCGACCCGCACGCGCAGCACGTTGTGCACGGTCAGGCCGTATTTGAGGCAATGCACGCCGCCCGAATTTTCCGCCACGTTGCCGCCGATGGTGCAGGCGATCTGCGAGGACGGATCGGGCGCGTAGTACAGGCCGTGCGGCGCCGCGGCCTCGGAGATGGCGAGGTTGCGCACGCCAGGCTGCACGACCGCGGTGCGCGCGTAAGGCTCGACACGGACGATGCGGTTCAGGCGCGCGGTGGAGATGACGACGCCGTCGGCCATCGGAAGCGCGCCGCCGGACAGGCCGGTGCCGGCGCCGCGCGGCACGATCGGCACGTTCAGTTTGCGGCAGATATCGAGGATCGCCAGCACCTGCTCTTCGCTGTCGGGCAGCGTGACAACCATCGGCAGCTGGCGGTAGGCGGCCAGGCCGTCGCATTCGTAGGGATGCGTGTCTTCCGGGTCGGACAGCACGCAGCGTTCCGGCAGGGCGGCGCGCAAAGCGGCGGCGACCTGCTGCCGGCGCACGGGATCGATGGGGAGTGACTGGGACATAAGACGATTGTACTGGATTGGCGTTTTAACGTATCCTCAGCCTATTCGATTCGAGGGAAATATCATGGGAAACAGGCTTTCAAAAATCGCGACGCGGACCGGCGACAACGGCACCACCGGACTGGGCGATGGCAGCCGCACCGAAAAGGACAGCGCGCGCATCGCCTCGCTGGGTGATGTGGACGAGCTCAATAGTTTCGTCGGGCTGCTGCTGTGCGAGGACATGCCGGCCGAGCTGCGCGAGGAGCTGATCTCGATCCAGCACGACCTGTTCGACCTGGGGGGCGAGCTGTGCATCCCGGGCTACCAGATGATCACGGACGAGCACGTTGCCCGGCTGGATGGATTGCTGGAAAAGTACAATGCGGATCTGCCGGTGCTGAAGGAGTTCATTCTGCCGGCCGGTTCGCGCGCGGCGTCGATTGCGCATGTGTGCCGCACCGTTTGCAGGCGGGCCGAGCGCAGCATCGTCACGCTGGGCAAGGACGAGAAGATCAACGAGCATCCGAGGCAGTATGTGAACCGGCTGTCGGACCTGATGTTTGTGCTGTCGCGGGTGCTGAACCGGTTTGCCGGCGGCAGCGACGTGCTGTGGCAGCACGAGCGCAAGCGGGGGTAGGTGTCGCGGTAGGGGCAGGTCCGACCTGCCCCGCGCTTTTTTTGCCACCGTGCCGGAAAATCTGCACTATGAGCTTCCACACGCTCAGCATAGGTTCCCGCCAAGGGGGGCGCCTATGCTGAACGTGCAGGACTCAGGTGTTGTTGACCACCAGGCGCGGCTCGCCCGCGCCGAAGCGCTTGCGGATCGAAGCTGCGATACCCTTGGCATCGAGCCCGACGCCTGCCAGCAGCGTGGCCGGATCGCCATGGTCGATGAACTTGTCGGGCAGGCCAAGCATCAGGATCGGCTTGACGATGCCTTCGGCGGCCAGCGCCTCGGCCACCGCGGAACCAGCGCCGCCCATCACCGAGCCCTCTTCCACCGTCACGAAATAATCGTGGTCGCGCGCCAGCTTCCTGACCAGTTCGACGTCGAGCGGCTTCACGAAGCGCATGTTGGCCACCGTCGCATTGAGCTCCCCGCCGGCCGCCACGCTCGGCGCCACCATCGAGCCAAACGCCAGGATCGCCACGCCGGCGCCCTTGCGCTTGATTTCGCCCTTGCCGATCTCGATCGAGGTCAGCTCCTTCTCGATCGCCGCACCAATGCCCGCGCCGCGCGGATAACGCACCGCAGCCGGACCCGGATAATGGAAGCCGGTCGTCAGCATGCGGCGGCATTCATTTTCGTCGGAAGCCGCCATGACTACCATGTTCGGGATGCAGCGCAGGAAGGACATGTCGTAATTGCCCGCATGGGTCGCGCCATCGGCGCCTACCAGGCCCGCGCGGTCGAGCGCGAACACCACGTCGAGGTTTTGCAGCGCCACATCGTGGATCAGCTGGTCGTACGCGCGCTGCAGGAAGGTCGAGTAGATTGCCACCACCGGCTTCAGGCCTTCAGTCGCCAGCCCGCCGGCGAAGGTCACCGAATGCTGCTCGGCGATGCCGACGTCGAAATAGCGGTCCGGGTACTGCTGCTCGAAACGCACCATGCCCGAGCCCTCGCGCATCGCCGGCGTGATGCCGACCAGGCGCCCGTCGGCGGCGGCCATGTCGCACAGCCAGTTGCCGAATACTTCGGTGTAGGTGGTCTTGCCCGCGGCCGCAGGCTTGATGCCCTCGGTCGGATTGAACTTGCCGGTGCCGTGGTACAGGATAGGCTCGGCCTCGGCCAGCTTGTAGCCCTGCCCTTTTTTCGTCACCACGTGCAGGAACTGCGGGCCCTTGAGCTTCTTGATGTTTTCCAGCGTCGGTATCAGCGACTCGAGGTCGTGGCCGTCGATCGGGCCGATGTAGTTGAAACCGAATTCTTCGAACATCGTGGCCGGGACCACCATGCCCTTGGCGTGTTCTTCAAAGCGCCTGGCCAGATCGAGCATGGGGCCGGGCAGCACCGACTTGCCGACGTTCTTGGCGGCGGCGTAGAACTGGCCCGACATCAGGCGCGCCAGGTAGCGATTGAGCGCGCCGACCGGCGGCGAGATCGACATGTCGTTGTCGTTCAGGACCACCAGCAGGTTGATGTCTTCCTGTACGCCGGCGTTGTTGAGCGCCTCGAACGCCATCCCCGCCGTCATCGAGCCGTCGCCGATCACGGCGATCGCGTGGCGGTGTTCGCCCTTGATCTTGGCCGCCTGCGCCATGCCCAGCGCCGCCGAGATCGAGGTC
Organism: Pseudomonadota bacterium; assembly: GCA_046728335.1. GTDB lineage: Bacteria > Pseudomonadota > Gammaproteobacteria > Burkholderiales > Burkholderiaceae_D > JAFCUW01. The sequence goes on from JBKPEJ010000022.1 coordinate 80,273, forward strand.
GACGAGTGCGCGGTGCCGAAGGTGTCGTACTCGCTTTCGTCGCGCTTCGGGAAGCCCGAGATGCCGTCGAACTGGCGCAGCGTGTGCATGCGCTCGCGCCGGCCGGTCAGGATCTTGTGCGAATAGGTCTGGTGGCCCACGTCCCACACGATGCGGTCGTGCGGCGTGTTGAACACGTAGTGCAGCGCGATGGTCAGCTCGACCGTGCCGAGGTTGGACGACAGGTGGCCGCCGGTCTTGGACACTGACTCGAGCAGGTATTGGCGCAGCTCATCGGCCAGCGGCGTCAGTTGGGTGCGCGCCAGCTTGCGCAGCTGGGCCGGTTCGTTGATTGTCTCTAGCAGTTTCATTTACGCTTTCCGCTGCACGATCAGGTCCGCGAGTTCGCGCAACCGCCGTGCTTCTTCTCCAAAAGGCGCCAGCGCTTCATGCGCCTCGCGCCTCAATTTTTCCGCCAGCAGCTTCGACTCTTCCAGCCCAAGGATCGACACATAGGTCGGCTTGTTGGCCGCTGCATCCTTGCCGGCGGTCTTGCCAAGCGTGGCCGAATCGGCCGTCGCATCGAGCACGTCGTCGACCACCTGGAACGCCAGCCCGATCGCATTCGAATACGTATCGAGCGCGATGCGTTCGGCGTCGGTGACGTCGCGGCCCGCTAGGGCGCCCAGCATCACCGATGCGCGCAGCAAGGCGCCGGTTTTCAGCTGGTGCATGCGCTCCAGCTGGTCCAGCGTCAGGCTCACGCCGACGCTGTCGAGATCGATCGCCTGGCCGCCGCACATGCCGGCCGCACCAGCCGCGGTGCCAAGCACGCGCAGCATCGCGACCAGGCGCGGCGCCGGCACGCTTTGTTCTTCGGCCAGCACCGTGAAGGCCTGCGCCTGCAGCGCATCGCCCACCAGCAGCGCGGTCGCTTCGTCGTAGGCCACGTGCACCGTCGGCTTGCCGCGCCGCAGGTCATCGTCGTCCATGCACGGCATGTCGTCGTGGACCAGCGAATAGGCGTGGATCATCTCCACCGCCGATGCCGCGCGCATCAGCGCATCGAGGTCGGCGCCGAACATGCCGCCGGCCGCGAACACCAGCAATGGGCGCACCCGCTTGCCGCCGCCCAGCACCGTGTAGCGCATCGCATCGTGCAGCCTGGACGGCTCCGTCCCGGCCGCCGGCAGGAAGCCGCCGAGCGCTTCCTCGACATGCACCTGCACCGTTTTCATCCATCCTTCAAAGCCCGCATACAGCGTCATTGCACGCCCTCGTCGATCACGTCGGCAGCGAAGGGTTTGAGCATGTCGCCTTCCAGTACCTTGACCTGGGACTCGACTTTTTCGAGCTGCGCGGCGCAGTACTTGACCAGTTCCGAGCCGCGCGCGTACGCCGCGACCGAGACCTCGAGCGGCAACTGGCCCGATTCCATCTGGGTGACCAGCTGCGCCAGTTCCGCCATCGCCTGTTCGAACGATTCGGGCGCAGCGCCGGCCACGTCTTCCGCTAATAATTTCTTTGCCATAGGTGCTTTTGAGAAACGGCGCCGCGCAACTTGTGCCGGGGCGGCCAGTCTAATTCCTTATTCTAGAACAATCCATCCTGTTCGGTGGCGACGGTTCGTTTTGCCAACTTGCAAGCAAGGCCACATTTTATCGCAATCGGTCGCCCCCCACTGAAAACGATGTCCCTGAGGCAATACTCGCACCGTTCCGCACCACATTCCCGCGCTGGCCCGAGACTGTAGAGCTCGTTCCACGGTATAATCGCCGGTTCTGTCCGAAATACCGTATTCCGCAGCCAAAATACTGGTCTTTGGATTCTTTCTCTTCTTTTGCTTGAAGCTCTTATTAAAGGGGGGTTGGGATGTCCGATCTGGCTACCCACGCCAAGCTGGCGCGCCCGAACGCGCAGCTTCCGGTAGATGTCTACTTTGACGACGCGCTGCTGAAGCGCGAGATGCAACAATTATTCCAGGGCGGCCCGCGTTATGTCGGGCACGAACTGATGGTGCCCGAGGTCGGCGACTTCGCCACGCTTGCTTCCGAGCACGAAGGACGCATGCTCGTGCGCAACCCCAACGGCATCGAGGTGCTGTCCAACGTCTGCCGCCACCGCCAGGCGCTGATGTTCAATGGCCGCGGCAACGCCGACAACATCGTCTGCCCGCTGCACCGCTGGACCTACGACCTCAAGGGTGAGCTGATCGGCGCACCGCATTTCCCGGAGACGCCCTGCCTGAACCTGTCCAAGACCCCGTTGCAAAACTGGAACGGCCTGCTGTTCGAGCAGAACGGCTACAACGTCATGGAAAAGCTGGCGGACCTGTCGGTGACCAAGGATTTCGACTTCAGCGGCTACATGTTCGACCACGTCGAAGTGCAGACCTGCAATTACAACTGGAAGACCTTCATTGAGGTCTACCTCGAGGACTACCACGTCGAGCCCTTCCACGCCGGCCTGGGCGGCTTCGTCAGCTGCGACGACCTGCGCTGGGAATTCGGCCGCGACTACTCGGTGCAGACCGTCGGCGTCAATCGCGGCTTGCAGAAATCGGGCTCGCCGATCTACCGGAAGTGGCAGGAGCAGGTGCTCAAGTTCCGCGGCGGCGTCGCCCCGGAAAACGGCGCGATCTGGTTCACGCTGTACCCGAACATCATGGTCGAGTGGTATCCGCACGTGCTGATCGTCTCTACCCTGTGGCCGGACGGCCCGCAAAAGACGCGCAACGTGGTCGAGTTCTATTACCCCGAAGAGATCGTGCTGTTCGAGCGCGAATTCATCGAAGCCGAACGGGCCGCCTACATGGAGACCTGCATCGAGGACGACGAGATCGCGCTGCGCATGGATGCCGGGCGCCGCATCCTGATGGCGCGCGGGGTCAGCGAGACCGGGCCTTACCAGTCGCCGATGGAAGACGGCATGCAGCACTTCCACGAGTGGTACCGCAACAACATAGACCTTCAACGCTAGGAACCAGATGGCATCGTTATGGATGTTGTTCGCCGCTTTCGCATTCTCCGTGATGGGGGCGTGCGTCAAGATGGCGTCCAGCACCTACACGATCTCCGAGATCGTCATGTACCGCGGCCTGATCGGCGTGGTCATGCTGTCCCTGCTGGTGCGCCATCGCGGCGGCAGCCTGCGCACCGACTTCCTGCGCGAGCACGCATGGCGCGGCATGGTCGGCGTGTTTTCGCTGTGGCTGTGGTTCTACGGGATCTCGCAGCTGCCGCTTGCGACCGCCGTCACGCTCAACTACATGTCGCCGATCTGGATGGCCGCCTTCCTGTTCTGCGCCGGCTGGTGGCACTCGAAGGACCGCGTCGAATGGGCGCTGGTCGGCGCGATCCTGCTCAGCTTTGTCGGCGTCACGCTGGTGCTGCGCCCCGCGTTCGAATCGCGCCAGTGGATCGGCGCCATGACCACCTTATTCTCCGGCATGCTGTCGGCCGCCGCCTATCTGCAGGTGCGCCGCCTCAGCCAGCTGGGCGAACCCGAATACCGCGTGGTGTTCTATTTCTCGGTGACGAACCTGCTGGCGGGGCTGATCGGCAGCGCCACCACGGTGGGCGATCCATCGGTCGACACCTGGCACGCGCTCGACTGGCGCGGCGCCGCGCTGATGCTGACGATGGGCGTCTCGGCCACGCTGGCGCAGATGGCGATGACGCGCGCCTACGGCACCGGCAAGACGCTGGTGGTGGCCAATCTGCAGTATACCGGCATCATTTTCTCGAGCGTGTGGGGCATGCTGTTGTGGGGCGACCGCTTCGACTGGCATGTCTGGCTCGGCATGGCCGTGATCCTCGTTTCCGGCCTGGCTGTCACCTATTACAATACCCGCAGCACCGATCGCGGCATCGCGGTCGACAAGACCGATCCGATTGCAAGTGAAACCTGAGGACGCCATGAATACCACATTGATCTCAGCAAGCGAGCTGGCAGCACATATTGACGACCCGTCGGTCGTCATCGTCGACTGCCGCCATGATCTGATGAACCTTGCCGCCGGCCGCGAAGGCTACGCGGTCGGGCATATCCGCAACGCCGTCTTCGCCGACCTCGAAACCGCGCTGTCGGGCGCCAAGCGTGGCGCCGACGGCCAGTTCCGCGGCCGCCATCCGCTGCCCGAGCGTGCCGCGCTGATCGAGACGCTGCGTTCATGGGGAATCAACGACGACACCCAGGTGGTCGCCTATGATGCGCACGGCGGCATGTTCGCCGCGCGCCTGTGGTGGCTGTTGCGCTGGGTCGGCCATCAGGCGGTCGCGGTGCTCGACGGCGGCCTGGCCGCATGGCAGTCGCAGGCGCTGCCGATGTCGACCGAGGTGCCGGTCAAGGCGCGCGGCGCCATCGCCGAACGCGCGCCGCTGGTGCAGACCGTCACCTCGGGCGACGTGCTGGCCAATATTGCCAGCGGCGAGCGCACCGTGATCGACGCGCGCGCGCCGGACCGCTTCCGCGGCGAGAACGAAACCATCGATCCGGTGGGCGGGCACATCCCGGGCGCGAAGAACCGTTTTTTCAAGGACAACCTGCAGGCCGACGGCCGCTTCAAGTCAGCGGACCAGCTGAAGGCCGATTTTGCGCCGCTGGTCGATGATGCGGCGAAGGCCGTGATGCAGTGCGGCTCGGGCGTCACCGCCTGCCACAACCTGCTGGCGCTCGAAGTGGCCGGCATGCCCGGCGCGGCCTTGTATCCAGGGTCGTGGAGTGAATGGAGCGCGGACCAGGCCAGGCCCGTCGCCACTGGCGCCGAGTAAACAACGTTTCCTCAAGACCGGGGTCAGACCCGGTTTTTATTTGGCCAGGCTTGGTCGGGACCTTTTTTAAAGGCTATGTCACCGTTAAGTGCGGCGATGGCGGCAAGCGCCCAGTGCGGCGACAAACCCGGGGTCAGGTCCGCCGGACCTCGTATATTGATCGTACCGATTCGACAGGCGATAATTGCGCTGTTGGAACGTCCGAGCGGAGTGACATTGATCGGACAAAGTGCCTCTGAGCTCGTGGGTCAGATAGGTGCCTCCGCT
>JBKPEJ010000069.1:0-49045 GCA_046728335.1 Pseudomonadota bacterium
GGCACGCCCAATGCCGCCGCCGGCACCGGCACCCGTAGCACCGCCCGCGATCCAGGCGCCCGCACCAGCGCCCGCCGCCACTGGCGCGCCAGCGATGAATTCCGCGCGCGCCGCGATCAACGCGGCGCTCGAAGCTGCGCGGGCCGCCAGCCGCGGCCAGAACGTTTCGCCGAAGCGTCCGACCGCCATGTCCAATCAGGCTGCGGCAAGCGCTGCCGCCGCACCGCAGCCGCCGCAAGCGGCCGCGCCCGAACCCGAGCCTGCACCGGCTCCAGCCCCATCGGCGCCGGCCCAGGCGGCCGCACCAACAGCTCCGCCGCCGTGGGACCAGCCTGGCGTCCAGGCCGCCACCGCCGCGCCGCCGGTGCAGGCGATGCAGCAGGCCGAAGCGGATGAGGACGAAGGCCCGCCATCCTGGGTGACCGAATTCTCCGACGACACCGCGGTGGCGCAGGAAACGCCTGCCGTGGCAGCCGCACCGGCCGTCGCGCGCGCGCCGGCCGCACCGCGCCATGCCTATGTGATCACGCCGGTCCCTGAGATCGAATGGGACGGCAACTGGCCGGGACTGGCTGCAACGCTGAGCCTGCGCGGCGTGTCGCAGCAGCTGGCGCTGCAAACCGAACTGGTCGAGTGCACCAGCGATGGCCACCAGAGCACGTTCCGCCTGCGCGCTCCGATCGATACCCTGCGCGCCAGCGGCAACACCGAAAAGCTGATGGCGGCAATCCAGGATCGCTTCCCGAGCACCCGCGTCAGCGTCGAGATCGACATCGGCCCGGTCTGGTACACGGCCAGCGCCGAATTGCAGGCCTACCGCGAGCAGTGCATGCAGCAGGCCGAAGCCACCGTCGCGGCCGACCCGTTCGTCCAGGAGATGGGACGCCAGCTGGGCGCCTTCGTCGTGCAGGGTTCGGTGCGTCCGCCGGCCGCGGCCGCCTGAAGTTTGAATTTAATCCCCTATTATTTGTCTACTTTTTAGATTTCGGAGAACACCATCATGATGAAGAACCAGCTCGCAGGCTTGATGAAGCAGGCCCAGGCCATGCAGGACAACATGAAGAAGGCGCAGGATGCGCTGGCGCTGGTCGAAGTCGAAGGCCAGTCGGGCGCCGGCCTGGTGAAGGTCGTCATGACCTGCAAGAACGACGTCAAGCGCGTCTCGATCGATCCGTCGCTGCTGGCCGACGACAAGGACATGCTGGAAGACCTGGTCGCCGCCGCCTTCAACGACGCGGTGCGCAAGGCGGAAGCGACCTCGGCCGAAAAGATGAGCGGCCTGACCGCCGGCATGGCGCTGCCGCCAGGTTTCAAGATGCCGTTCTGATTTCCCGATGTCCAAGTCGCTCGATTTCCTGACCGAGGCATTGCGCCGGCTGCCCGGCGTGGGTCCGAAGTCGGCGCAGCGCATGGCCTTCCACTTGCTGCAGCACGACCGCGAGGGCGCCGCGATGCTGTCGCGCGCGCTGTATCAGGCGGTCGACACGGTGCACCACTGCGCGCTCTGCAACACCTTCGCCGAGACCGAGGTGTGCGACCTGTGCCAGGACGACGCCCGCGACCGCAGCTTGCTGTGCGTGGTCGAGACCCCGGCCGACCAGATCATGATCGAGCAGACCCTGACCTTCAAAGGCCTGTACTTCGTGCTGATGGGGCGGCTGTCGCCGCTGGACGGGATCGGCCCGAAGGACATCCACCTGGACAAGCTGATCGGGCGCGCGCTCGACGGCGTGGTCGGCGAAGTGGTGCTGGCCACCAACTTCACCAATGAAGGCGAGGCCACCGCGCACTACATCAGCGAGATGCTCAAGGCGCGCGGACTGCGCGTGTCGCGCCTGGCGCGTGGCGTGCCGGTTGGCGGCGAACTCGAATACGTCGACGCCGGCACCATCGCGCGCGCGATGCTGGACCGCCGCGCTACCTGAGCCGGCTTAAGGCAGCGGGTGGGTGACTGTCGACGCGCTAAATCCACCCTGGCCGCTAACTTTGAAACCGTCGTTCCCACCAAGGGGCGCCGAGCGCGGGAACGACGGTCTCTACTATGGGGCAGTGACACGGGCTCCGCATGAGCTCGCATTCATTACTGCAGAGCCCGCCATCTCCCGCCCGACGGAGTAATATATAGCTGTCTGAATCCATTTGAGTATGCGCAAGCCGCCTTCCCCGTCCACTGCTATCGTGGCCACACTCAGGGGCCTTCAAGCATGCATCTCGTCGATATCACCATGTTCTACGCCGCGCAAGGTGGCGGCGTCAGCACCTACCTGAACGCGAAGGCGCGCTGGCTGGCCCGGCGCAGCCGTATCAGCCACACCATCCTCAGCCCCAATGTCCATACCGGCGGCGCCGCGCCGGCGCTGGTCGAAATTCCCGCCATACCATTTCCCGGCATTAACGGCTACCGCATGCCCGTGTCGATCACCGCATCGGCGCGCATCCTCGAAGCGCTGCAGCCGGACCTGGTCGAAGCGGGCGACGCCGGCCATTGCGCGTGGGCAGCACTGCGCGCCAAGCGCGAACTGGGCATTCCGGCCGTCGCGTTCTACCATTCCGACCTGCCGCGCCTGATGTCGAACCGTTTCGGCGACCTGGCCATGCGCGGCTCATGCAACTACCTTGCGCGCCTGTATCGCCAGTTCGACATGGTGTTGGCGCCCAGCCGGCTGATGGTGCAGCAGCTGAGCAACATGGGTATCGATGACGCGGTGCACCAGCCGCTGGGCATCGACATCGGCGTGTTCGGGCCGCAGCGCCGCATCAGCACCTTGCGCCAGCACCTGCGCCTGCCGCCCGGCGCGCGCCTGCTGGTCTACGCGGGCCGCTTTACGGCGGACAAGAAACTCCAGTTCCTGATCGACGCGGTGCGCAAACTGGGGCGGCCCTACCACCTGGTGCTGGTGGGCGGCGGGGAGGCGCTGCCGCAGTATCCACAGATCACCTACATCCCGTTCAAGCGCGACCAGCGCGTGCTGGCGCGGCTGCTGGCCAGCTGCGACGTGATGGTCCATCCCGGCGATTGCGAAACCTTCGGCCTGATTGTGCTCGAGGCGATGGCGTGCGGGCTGCCGGTGGTGGGCACCGGCGGCGGAGTGGCCGAACTGGTGGACGAACACACCGGGCTGGTGGTGCCGCCCGACAGCGCGGCCAGCCTCGCCGAAGGCATCGAGGAAATCTTCCGCCGGGACTTGGCGGCGCTGGGCGCCAATGCGCGCCGCAAGGCACAGGAACATTACGACTGGAACCTGATCATGCCGCAACTGCTGAACCGTTACGCGGGACTGCTGGCAAGCCACCAGCGTGCCGAATTCGACGCCGAGCGCATCTGTGCAACCGACTGAATCCCAGGCGCTGTGCGTTTCGATCCACGATGTCGCGCCCGAAACCTGGCGCGAGTGCGTGCGCCTGCAGCAGGCCGTGCGCGCGGTGGCCGACATCCCGCTGACCTGGCTGGTGGTGCCGCGCTATCACTGCCGCGCGCCGGCCGCGCCGGCGATGGAGCGCGCGCTGGACGCGCTGCTGGCGCAGGGCCACGAACTGGCGCTGCACGGCTACACCCACCTCGACAGCGCGCCGCTGGGCGAGGACTTGCGCAGCCGCTTCCTGCGCACCGTCTTCACGCGCGGCGAGGGCGAGTTCGCCGCGATCAGCGAAGCAGACGCGCGCCTGCGCATCGCGCTCGGGCTTGCGTGGTTCGCCGAACGCGGGTGGCCGGTGCGCGGCTTCGTGCCGCCGGCATGGCTGCTGGGCGAGGCGGCGTGGCGCGTGCTGCGCGAATCCCCGTTCGACTACACCACGACCATGAGCCACTTTCATTTGCTGAAGGCACGCCACGCAGTGTGGGCGCCTTCGCTGGTGTACACGGCGCGCAATGCCGGCGGGCGGCTGCTGTCGCCGTACGTGGCCGATGCGCTGGCTGCGCTGATGGCGCCGGCGCCGCTGGTGCGGCTCAGCCTGCATCCGGCCGACGCGCATTATCCGGCGTTGGTGCGCCATGCGCAGCGGCTGGTCGAGCGCCTGCTGGCCACCCGGCGCCCGCTCACCAAGGCCGCGTTTGCCGGCGAGAACGCCGCGCACCTTACCAGTACGGGCCCCACAGTCCGCCGCCGCCCCAGTGCGAGCGGCCGTAACCCCCATATACCCGGCTAGGGTAGCCGTAGCGCAGGATGTCGTCCGTCGTGCTCAGCTGCAGCATGCAGTTGCGCCAAGGATCCGTGTTGGCCGCATAGCCTAGTCGGATGCACGCGGGGCCGTATTCGATGATGATGCGATCCATCTCGGCTTGCATTCTCGCGGCCCGCTCCTGTGGAGTGCTGCAGGCCGCCAGCAGGAGCACGCTGGCCGCGGCGATGATGAACTGTCGCATTATCGTTTCCTTTCCGAAGCAAAGGGCGCACCTTGCGGGCGCTCCCTCATGATTCAGATTAGGTGCGAGATACCCTCGATACATGATCCACGTCAAACCTGCACGGAAAATGGCACAGCCGAGGCGCCTCGAAACTTTTCCCTCATATGTGTTTTTCTGGCAGTATTCCCAAAGTATCAATAACGGGGCATGCGATGACAAACAGCCGTGCGAGAACGTGGTTGGTAAGGGTAGCAGCAGGGTTGTTCGGCCTGGTGGCGCTGGCGCTGCTGCTCGCCTGGCTGTATTTGCGCGCCAGCATGGCGCAGCTGGACGGCATCCGTACCCCGGCCGGCCTGGCCGGCGCCGTCAGCGTGTCGCGCGACGACCATGGCGTGCCGCTGCTGAAGGGGACCAGCCGCAACGACCTGGCCTACGCCACCGGCTTCATCCACGCGCAGGACCGCTTCTTCCAGATGGACTTGCTACGCCGCGTCGGCGCCGGCGAGCTGGCTGAGCTGTTCGGGCCGCGCGCGCTGCCGGCCGACAAAGCCCACCGGCTGCACCGGTTTCGCGCGCGCGCCGAACTGGCGCTCAAGGCGATGCCTGCCGAAGAGCGCCGCTTCATCGCGCGCTACGTGGCCGGCGTCAACGACGGCCTCAAGGCGCTCGAGGGGCGGCCCTTCGAATACGTCTTGACTGGCGCGCGGCCGCGTCCATGGACCGAGGCCGATTCCCTGCTGGTGGTGTGGGCCATGTTCTTCGATTTGCAGGGTGCCCAGGAACCGCGCAAACTGGCGCGCGGCTGGATCGCCGATCATACCGACGCGGCGCAGCGCGATTTCCTGCTGCCCGCGTCAAGCGAATGGGACGCGCCGCTCGACCAGGACGCCGTCGCGGCAGCGGCCTCGCCGATTCCGCCGAACGCGCCGCGCTGGTGGGGCCAGCGCCGGGCGAAGGCGGCCCCGCTGCGCACGGCGTCGGCCGAATTCGTCGACTCGGTCGGCAGCAACAGCTGGGCCGTGGCGGGCAGGCGCAGCCAGGACGGCGCCGCCATCGTCTCGGACGACATGCACCTCGGGATCCAGCTGCCTACTACCTGGTACCGGCTCGCGCTGCAGTTCCCCGATCCGAACGGCAAGCCGCGGCGCATGGTTGGCGTCACCTTGCCGGGTGCGCCGCCAGTCATCATCGTCGGCAGCAATGGCCACGTGGCGTGGGGATTCACCAACAGCTATGGCGACTTCATCGACCTGGTCGCGCTCGAAGCCGATCCGGCCAATCCGGCGCGGGTGCGCACGCCGAAAGGCTGGGAGACGCTGGCCAGCATTGAAGAGACCATCCTGGTGAAAGGCGCCGCGCCGGAAAGATTCGTCGTGCGCGAAAGTTCGCTCGGACCGCTGCGCGAGGCCGGCGGGCGCACGTATGCGATCCATTGGGTCGCGCACCTGCCGGGAGCGCTGAACCTCAATCACCTCAAGCTCGAGACGACCGACACGCTGGAGGCCGCGCTGGCGCAGGCGAACAGGATCGGCATCCCGGCCCAGAATTTCGTGGCTGGCGACGACAAGGGCAATATCGGCTGGACCATCATCGGCCTTCTGCCGCAACGCGCGCCATCCGGCGCAGCGGGTTTCCCGATCATGCCGGGCGGCGCCAACGCGACCTGGGACGGCGCGCTGCCGGAGAAGGACTATCCCAGGCTGGTCAATCCGGTCCATGGCCAGCTGTCGACCGCGAACAACCGCCAGCTGATGGGCGCGGGGGCGGAGGCTATCGGCGACGGCGGCTTCGACCTCGGGGCGCGCAACCGCCAGGTGCGCGAGGGTCTGCTGGCGTTGGGGCCGAAGACCGATGTCAAGGCGGTGTACGGCATCACGATGGACGACCGGGCAATCTTCATGGCCGGCTGGCGCACCCGCGCGATCGGCGCGCTCGATGCCGCGGCCGTCAAAGGAAAGCCGCAGCGCGCCGAATTCCTGCGCCTGCTGAACACGGGATGGAGCGGCCGCGCCAGTGTCGAGTCGACCGGATACCGGCTGGCGCGCGGCTACATGTGGGCTTTGCACGACCTGATGTTCGATGCCGCCAACGGCGAGATGGAGGCGATCGACGCGAAGGCAGGCATGAACGCGGCGACCTCGCGCTGGCCCGTGGTGCTAGCGCGCCTGCTCGACGCGCAGCCGGCCGGCTGGCTGCCGGCCGCGTATCCGGACTGGAAGGCGCTGCAACTGGCCGCGATCGACCAGGTGATCGCGGAGTTGACCAGGGACGGCGAGCCGCTGGCGTCGGCCACCTGGGGACAGCGCAACACGGCGGCCATCGCGCATCCGATCAGCATGGCCGCGCCGGCGCTGCGCAGCTGGCTGACTGCGCCGGCCGATCCGCTGCCTGGCGACTCCAACATGCCGCGGGTCGCGGGCCGCAGTTTCGGGCAGTCGGAGCGGATGACGGTCAGCCCGGGCAGGGAGGAGCAGGGTGTGTTCAACATGCCGGGCGGGCAGAGCGGACATCCGCTGTCGCCGTTCTTCCTGCGCGGGCATGAGGAGTGGGTAGCGGGGAAGGCGATGCCGCTGCTGCCTGGTGCGGCGGTGCATACGCTGAGGTTCCAGCCGCCCGAGCCTGCGACTCCGTAGCTCGTTGTTCCCGCGGAGGCGCACTGCTGTCCGGGATAATCTCGTTGACTTTAAGACCGTCGTTCCCGCCATTGGCGGAAACGACTCCTCGCGCAAGCGGGGATCTAATTTGCGGTAAACTTTGCTGGCTTTTAGCGGAGGAAGCGGTCGCCCTAGCTGATCGCAAGAATTGGATCCCCGCTTTCGCGAGGACGACGTGAATATCTAAAGATGAAGTCCCGCTTGAGGGGTTTCTGACAGCACTCCAATGCCCGCAGGAGGCGGTTGAAATGTCAATCTAATTATTCCGGACACCAGTGCGCCTCCGCGGGAACGACGGTTGGGCTATTTGACGGGCGCCGCTTCAGCACACTGCTTGAGCATCAGCGTGATCGACTCGTGCGGCGACGGGTGGCCCAGGTAGAAGCCTTGCACCAGGTCGCAGCCGTATTCGTCCAGCAGCGTGAGCTGCTCGTCGGTCTCGACGCCTTCGGCCACCACCACCATTTTCAGCCCATGCGCCATCGCGACGATCGCGCGCGTGATCGCGGCATTTTCGGAATCCTGCGGCAGGCCGCTGATGAAGCTCTTGTCGATCTTCAGCGCCCGCACATCGAAGCGCTTCAGGTAGTTCATCGACGAATAGCCGGTGCCGAAATCGTCGATCGACAGGTATACGCCTATCCCGCGCAGCTGTTCGAGCGTGGCCATGGTGGCGCGCGCATCGTCCATCAGCGTGCCTTCGGTCAGTTCCAGTTCCAGCAGCTTCGGATCGAGCCCGGTGTCGTGCAGCGCCGACACCACGATCTGGGTCAGGTTCTCATCCTTGAACTGCTTCGCCGACAGGTTGACCGCCATCCGGATCGAGCGTCCGGCCAGGCGTTGCCATGCCTTGGCCTGGTGGCAGGCGGTGCGCAGCACCCATTCGCCGATCGGCACGATCAATCCGGTTTCCTCCGCCAGCGGGATGAATTCGGTGGGCGAAATGATGCCGCGCTCGGAATGGCGCCAGCGCACCAGCGCCTCGACTCCCACCAGTTCGCCGGTGCGCACTTCGATCTGTGGCTGGTACAGCAGATACAGCTCTTCGTTCTTGAGCGCTTTGCGCAGGCCCACTTCGAGCTTCACGTGGCTCATGATCTGCATCGTCAGCGATGAGCTGTACAGCTTGGCGTTGTTCTTGCCGCAGTTCTTGGCGTGGTACATCGCGGTGTCGGCAAACTTCAGCAGCGAATTGCAGTCGTCGCCGTCTTCGGGGAACAGCGAAATGCCGATGCTGGCGGTGACGAAGATCTCATTGCCTTCGATGAGGAACGGTCGCCGCATCGCTTCCTTGACGCGGTGCGCCACATTCAGCGCATGCTCGACCCGTTCGAGGTCAGGAATCAGGATCGTGAATTCGTCGCCGCCCAGGCGGGCCAGGTTGTTCGACTGGTCGCCGCGTGAAACCAGGTCGCTCGGACGGATGGTTTCGCGCAGGCGCTCGGAAACTACCTTGAGCAGGTGGTCACCCACGTTGTGCCCCAGCGTGTCGTTGATGCGCTTGAACGCGTCCAGGTCCATGAACAGCACCGCGAACTTCTTGTTGCCCATTTTCGAACGGTGCAGTTCGCGCTCCAGCGTTTCGAGGAAGGCCTGGCGGTTCGGGATGCCGGTCAGGCTGTCGCAGTAGGCCAGCCGGCGGATCTGTTCTTCGGTGCGTTTGCGTTCGCTGATGTCGCGCACCAGTCCGAGCACTTCGTCGGGGCCGGTGGCGACCAGCCGCGCCTCGAAGTGATGCACCACGCCGAAGCGCACCAGTTCGTAGTCGACCGAGCGGATATGCTGGGTATCGAGCACGCTGCGCATCTGTTCGAGCAGGCGCTCGCCGATGTCATGCGGGAGCACTTCGGTGATGTGCTTGCCGACGCAGGAATCGGTGGGGAACGCGGCGATCGCATCGTGGCCGTGGCGCTCGTGGCCAGGCTCGTAGTCGAGATAGAAACCGTCGCGGTTGAGGCGGAAGAAGGAGTCGGGGATCGCCGCCAGCACCGCGCGGTTGTGGGCGTCGGCCATGCGCAGGCGTACGATGGCGTCGCTGGCGCGCAGCACATATAGCACGCGGTGGCCGAGGATCGGCCAGTTGATCGGCTTGGAGACGAAATCGGTGGCGCCCACTTCGTAGGCGTTGGTTACTGCCTCGATATCGTCGCCGCCGGTGACCATGATGATCGGCACCGGCGCGCCGGTTTCGATCCGGCGGATTTCGCGGCAGGCTGAAAAGCCGTCCATGTTCGGCATTTCCACGTCGAGCAGGATCAGGTCCGGCTTCATGCTTTGGAAATAGGCGACGGCCTGGGCGCCGTCTTCGGCTTCGATTCCGTCGAGCCCGACCTGGCCCAGCATTTCGAGCATCAGCAGTCGCATGACCGGATCATCATCCGCGACCAGGACGACGCCGCGCTTGGTGGGGTTGGGGGAGGCCATGTCATGTTTCCTTTTCTAGGATGGCACTGAGCGAATGCCGGACCGCCTGGAATTCATGCTCCATGTCGGTGAGGATGCCGGACGCGCCTTCAGTGCTGTCGGTACGGCCGAGGTTCTCCATGTCCTTGCACATTTGCGCCAGCGCTTCGGCGCCGACGTTTGCGCTGCTCGACTTCAGGCTGTGCGCGACCTTGCGCAGCTTGCCGGTATCGAGCACTTCGATGGCGCGGCGTAATGTCCGCAAGTGCTGCGGCGTGTCGTCGACGTAAGCGGTTACCACGCGCTGGACCAGTGCGGCGCCACGGTCTGCCGACAGCGCGCGGATGTTGTTCAGCGCATGCAGGTTGATCACGTCGCGCTGGATCTGCTCGCGCGTCTCAGCTGGCAGCGCCGGGCGCTGTTCATCGTGGTGGACGCTGGCCGACAGCGGCGCGGCCTTACGCGGCGCGTCGTGCGCCGGCGCCGCCGTCGCCGGCAGCGCGATCCAGCGGCCGATCACGGCGCTCAGCTGCTGCTGGGTAAACGGCTTGCTCAGGTAATCGTCCATGCCGGCGGCCAGGCACGATTCGCGGTCGCCTTGCAGTGCGTTGGCGGTGATCGCAATCACCGGCAGGTTGCGCGCGCGGCCGTTTTCGTGTTCGTGGCGGCGGATCTCCTTGGTTGCGGCAAAACCGTCCATCACCGGCATCTGGCAGTCCATCAGCACCACGTCGTACTGGCCGGCGCGCACTGCCTGCAGCGCTTCGTCGCCATTGCGCGCGCAGCTCACTTCCAGTCCCAGGCTGTCGAGCATCGCGGTGGCCACTTCGACGTTGACCGGATTGTCTTCGGCCAGCAGCACCTTGCGCAGGCGGGCGCCGCTGCCGGCCTGGCGCGCCGGCTGCGGCGCCTCGGCGACGGCAATTGCGGCCACGCCCTTGCGCGCGCGCGTGGCGATGCATTCGAACAGGTCGCCGGCGCGCACCGGCTTGATCAGCTGGTAGGCCACGCTCGCTTCGCGCCGCTGCACCGGATCGGCCGCGAGGCGGTCGGAGCTGACCAGCAGGATGCGGGCGGCGCGGGTGGCCGGATCGGCCTTGATGCCGGCCGCCAGCGACAGCCCGCTGGTGCCGTCGAGGTCCATGTCGAGGATCGCGACATCGTAGGGCTGGCCGGCGCGCGCGGCGGCGACCAGGCGGGCCGACGCATCCATGGCCGAACTGACACTGTCCACGTGTACGTTCCAGGCGGCGATCTGCTGTTCGAGTTCCGCGCGGCTGCTGTGATGTTCGTCGACGATCAAAACGCGGAGCCCTTCGATGGCGGTCAGTGTGAAGCCGGGCTCGTCGGGATCGACGCGTCGCTTGTCGAAACTTACCGTGAACCAAAAGATGGAGCCTTGTGTTAGTGCATTGTCGACCCCGATTTTCCCGCCCATCAATTCGACCAGCTGCTTCGAGATCGCCAGCCCCAGCCCGGTGCCGCCGTACTTGCGCGTGGTCGAGCCATCGGCCTGCGAGAAGGCCTCGAAGATGCGCCCGCGCGCCTCGCGCGAGACGCCGATGCCGGTGTCGTGCACCTCGAAGCGCAGCGCCACCGATTGCGCGTCCTCGCCGGACACCTGGACGCTGGCCAGGATGCGGCCGTGATCGGTGAACTTGATCGCGTTGCCGAGCAGGTTGGCCATGATCTGGCGCAGCCGGTTCGGATCGCCGCAGATCGAGATCGGGATATTGTTGGCGATGTCGAAATCGAGCCCGATCCCTTTGCCTTGGGCCTGCGGCGTGTAGACGCTGTTGATGTCGTCGAGCAGGTCCCACAGGTTGAAGTTGATGTATTCCACGGACAGCTTGCCGGCCTCGATCTTGGAAAAGTCGAGGATGTCGTTGATGATCACCAGGAGATGCTCGCCGGAACTTTTGACCAGCTTGGTGAACTTGCGCTGGACCTCGGTCAGGTTGGTGCCGAGCAGCATCTCGGTCATGCCAAGCACGCCGTTCATCGGGGTGCGGATCTCGTGACTCATGGTGGCCAGGAAAGCGCTCTTGGCGCGGCTGGCGGACTCGGCGGCGTTCTTGGCTTTTTCCAGCTGCTCGGTGCGCACGCCGACCTGGCGCTCGAGCTCGTCGCGGTGATGGGTCAGGGCGGCGCCGCGGCCCTCGATCTGGGCCAGCATGTCGTTGAAGCTGTCGATCAAGGTGCCCAGCTCGTCGGTGCGCTGGTGCGGGATGCGCAAGGTGTAGTTCTGGCTGGCCGAGACTTTCTTCGCCGCATTGATCAGCTTGGTCACGGGGTCGGCGATGCTGCTCTTGAAGCGGCTCGCCAGCAGCAGCGCCACTAGCAGCGAGCCGCCCATCGCGGCGGCGATCACGCCGAGGCTCTTGACAATGTCCAGCCACATATTGGTCAGGTCCGCCTCGATCATGACTACGCCGACCGGCTGGCCGCTGCCGGCCACGTGACGGTACAGGCGCATGCGCGTGCTCCAGAACACGCTGCCTTTCGCATTCGCCTCGGCCAGCGCCTCTTCGCTCAGACCGACCGGCTCGACATTGTCGAACGCTTCCTCGAGGCGGCTGGGCGCGACGTAGCGCGCAAACACCTTGCCGTTGCGGTCGAACAAGGTGGCGTTGGCGATTTCGACTTTCGCCTTCAGGGCCGACAAGGTATTCCGGGCGGAACTGCGGTCGTTGAACACCAGCGCCTCGACGCTGTTGGTGCCGATCACGCCGGCGAACGAAGACAGCTGCATGCCTTCGTCCTTGCGGTGGTTCAACACCGAGGTCACGGCGAAGGCGATGAATACGAATAATAAGGCGGTGCCAGTCGACAGGAACGAGATGATCGTCAGTTTCTGGTTGAGGCTGGAACGCTCGAAGTTCAGCATGGCTTAACCTGACGGGCGGAACGTTTAAGGGATGGGCGAAAGATGACGCCCTCCACGGACGATGGCAATTCCGGCAGGAAAAATATACGGCTAAAGAATATTGAGACTCTTGACGTGACGCAAAGGACGCCCCACTGGAAGGAACCAGATAGGTTTTTCGGTGGAAACGAACGACGAGGATAGGTGCCCATGTCACCGCAAGACGAATTGCGGAATCGACGCGCCACCTATTCAAGCAAGCGCCGCGGCCCAAGGACTGGGGTCAGGTCCGGCGGACCTGACCCCGGGGTTGTCGCCGCAGCGGGCGCTCGCCGCGATCGCCGCGCATACCCAAAAAAAAAGGACGCCGGCGAGGCGTCCTTTTTCTGCAGCTGCCTATTAACAGCAGCCGCCGCGCTTGCCGGCGCCGCCGTAGCGCGCTTCCTGGCGCTCGCGGAAGAAGTCGTCGTAACTCATCATCGGCTCGCCCGGGTGGGTCTGCTCCATGTGCGCGACATAGGTATCGTATTCGGGCAGGCCGACCATCAGGCGCATGCTTTGCCCGAGGTAGCGGCCGGCCTGTGCCAGTTCGCTGAACATGTCAGTGCGCCTGCGGCATCGGCGAAGGAACGAACGGCGTTTCCTTCGAACTCGGCGCGCCATGGCCGCGCGCTTTCATCACCGTCATCACGCCGGCAATCAGCACCGCGATCACGACGAACATGAAGAAGCCCGCCAGCGAAGCGTCGAGATAGTCGTTGAAGACGATCTGTTTCATCTGGGCCACCGACTTGGCCGGCGCCAGCAAGATGCCCTGGTCGAGCGCGTCCTGGAACTTGCGGGCGTGGGAGACGAAGCCGACACGTACGTCCTCGTGGAAAATCTTCTGCCAGCCCGCCGTCAGGGTGCATATCAGCAGCCAGATGGTCGGGACCACGGTCACCCAGGCGTACCTTGCGCGCTTCATCTTGAACAGCACGCAGGTCGCGAGGATCAGCGCAATGCCGGCAAGCATCTGGTTGGCGATACCGAACAGCGGCCACAAGGTGTTGATGCCGCCCAGCGGATCGACCACGCCCTGGTACAGGAAATAGCCCCACGCCGCCACGCACAGCGAAGTGGCGATCAGGTTGGCCGGCAGCGAGTCGGTGCGCTTGAGTGTCGGCGAGAACACGCCCATCAGGTCTTGCAGCATGAATCGTCCGGCGCGCGTGCCGGCATCGACCGCGGTCAGGATGAACAGTGCTTCGAACAGGATCGCGAAGTGGTACCAGAAGGCCATCATGGTCTTTCCGCCGACCACGCCGGCGAGGATGTTGGCCATGCCGACCGCCAGGGTCGGGGCGCCGCCGGCGCGCGAGATGATGCTGTGCTCGCCCACGTCGACCGCGGTTTGCGCCAGCATTTCCGGCGTCACCACGAAGCCCATCTTGGCTACCGCGGCGGCGGCCGATTCGGCTGTGCTGCCGAGCAGCGCGATCGGGCTGTTCATTGCGAAGTAGATGCCCGGCTCGATGGTCGAGGCGGCCACCAGCGCCATGATCGCGACGAACGATTCCATCAGCATCGCGCCGTAGCCGATGAAGCGGGCGTGCTGTTCGTTTTCGATCATCTTCGGCGTGGTGCCCGACGAGATCAGCGCGTGGAAGCCGGACACCGCGCCGCAGGCGATGGTGATGAACAGGAACGGGAACAGGCTGCCGGCCCAGACCGGACCGCTGCCGTCGATGAAGCGCGTCAACGCCGGCATTTTCAGGTGCGGCGCGACGATCACGATGCCGATCGCCAGGCCGACGATGGTGCCGATCTTGAGGAAGGTGGACAAATAGTCGCGCGGCGCCAGCAGCAGCCAGACCGGAATCACCGAGGCGACGAAGCCGTAACCGATCAGCATCCAGGTCAGTTGCTGGCCGGTGAAGGTGAACATCGGGCCGAGCGTGGCCGAGTCGTGCACGTACTGGCCGCCGACGATGGCCAGCATCAGCAGCACGAAGCCGATGATCGAGATTTCGCCGATGCGGCCGACCCGGATGAAGCGCGAGTACACGCCCATGAACAGCGCGATCGGGATGGTGGCCATCACGGTGAAGCTGCCCCACGGCGAGCCGGTCAGCGCCTTCACGACGATCAGCGCCAGCACCGCAAGGATAATGACCATGATCATGAAGGTGCCGAGCAGGGCGATCATGCCCGGGATTTCGCCCAGTTCGGATTTGATCAGGTCGCCCAGCGAGCGGCCGTCGCGCCGCATCGAAATGAACAGCACCATGAAGTCCTGCACCGCGCCGGCGAATACCACGCCGGCCAGGATCCACAGCATGCCCGGCAGGTAGCCCATCTGCGCGGCCAGCACCGGCCCGACCAGCGGTCCGGCGCCGGCGATCGCGGCGAAATGGTGGCCGAACAGCACGTAGCGGTTGGTCGGCACATAATCGAGGCCGTCATTGAATTTGTAGGCGGGAGTCTGCCGTTGCGTGTCCAGCTGGAGCACGGGGTTGGCGATAAAGTGACTGTAGAAGCGGTATGCGATCAGGTAGACGCAGACGGAGGCCGCGACGATCCAGACTGCGTTGATCGACTCGCCCCGCTTGAGCGCGACATACGCGAGCGAAGCGGCACCGAACACCGATAGCGCAGCCCAGCCGAGCTGGCTTGATAAACGTTTCATGTTGACTCCTCCAAGATTGATGGCCACCTGTTGCTTGGACCGGTCTAAGCCGATTTCAATTCCGCGCGGTGTAGCGGTAAGTATCTGCCAATGAATGATCGGTAACAAGCGCAGCATTACGCAGGCGGCATGCGTAATACTACGTAGATGAAACGCCGGGTTGGCTTTAATGCCGCTAACTCATGATTCGTCGTTCCTGCCACTGGCAGCAACGACTTCCCGCGGAGGCGCACTGGTGTCCGGAATAATTAGATTGATATTTCAATCGCCTCCTGCGGGCATTGGAGTGCTGTCAGAAACCCCTCAAGCGAGACTTCATCTTTATATATTCACGTCGGCCTCGCGAAAGCGAGGATCCAATTCTTGCGATCAGCTAAGGCCACAGCTTCCTCCGCTAAAAGCCAGCGAAGTTTGCCGCAAATTGGATCCCCGCTCGCGCGAGGAGTCGTTTCCGCCAGTGGCGGGAACGACGGTCTTAAAGTCAACGAGATTATTCCGGAACTAGTGCGCGGAGGCGGGAACCCCATTTATGCGATCAGCTTAAAGCGACTGCTTGCCTCGCAAACGCTAACCAAGGTTGCCGCGAATTGGGCCCCCGCCTTCGCGAGGGCGACGGTCTTGAAGCTGGTGGTCCCGCGTATCGCGGCGCATAGCCACGGCGAGCGGAACAGAATAGAATCCGTGCTTCGAACCACATTGCGGAACCGCATGAAACTGAGGCAAAAAGTAATCTTCCTGGCGATCGCGCCGCTGATCCTGGCGCTGTGCACGATCGCGCTGTTCGTGCGCCACCAGGCCGTGACGCTCGCCCAGCAGCAGCGCGCCACGATCCAGCAGGCCTACCTGGCCAGCAAGGAAGCCGAGCTGAAGCATTACGTCGCGCTGGCCACCCATTCGGTAGCGCACCTGTACGACTCGGGCCGCAACGATCCCGCCACGCTGGAAGAGGCCAAGCGCATCCTGTCGACCCTCAGCTACGGCGACGACGGCTATTTCTTCATCTACGATTTGCAGGGCAAGAACCTGATGCATCCGCGCCAGCCCGAGCTGGTGGGTCACAACCTGTGGAACCTGCGCGACCCGACCGGCTCGCCAACCGTGCAGCGCCTGATCCAGCGCGCCAACGCGGGCGGCGGACTGGAACGCTACGTCTGGCTCAAGCCGTCCACCAGCAAGCCGGCGCCCAAGCTTGGCTACGTGGTGCCGATGCAGCGCTGGGGCTGGATGATGGGCACCGGCATCTACCTGGACGACGTCGACGAAGCGCTGGCCAAGATCGACGCGCAGCAGTCGCAGAACATCCAGAACACGATGCTGTGGATCGGCGCGTTGGCGATCATCGGCGCGCTGGTGGTCGGCAGCTGCGGCCTGGTGCTCAACATTACCGAACTGCGCGTGGCCGACGCCAAGCTCAAGGCGCTGGCGCAGCGCGTGGTCGAATCGCAGGAGCAGGAGCGGGCGCGCCTGTCGCGCGACCTGCACGACGGCATCAGCCAGTGGCTGGTGTCGATCAAGCTGCAGATCGAGGCCGGCATCATCCGGCTGGCCGGCACTGCCGAACAGCAACAGGCCGCGCGCACCAGCTTCGAGCGCACCGCCGGCCAGCTCAACGACGTGCTGGGCGAAGTGCGCCGCATCTCGCATGACCTGCGCCCGGCCATCCTCGACGACCTTGGCCTTGCCGCCGCGCTCGACCACCTGGCGCACGAATTCGCCCAGTCCGGCGCCGCGCCGGTGTATTTCAGCGCGGACGGCGCCAGTACCGGTTTGCCGGACGTGATCAACACCGTCCTGTTCCGCGTGGCGCAGGAAGCGCTGACCAACAGCGAGCGGCATTCCGGCGCGCGCCGCATCGACCTGACTTTGGCGCGCAGCAAGGGCAGGGTGCTGCTGACCGTGGCCGACGACGGCCGCGGCTTCGATCCGGAGGGCGTCGCCAGCCACCCGAAGCGCGGCATCGGCCTGCGCAACATGCTGGAGCGGATGGAGGCGATCGGCGGCCAGCTGCACATCGTCTCTTCCAGCGCCGGCACCTCCGTGCAGGCCAGCGTCGCCATCGATGACTGAGGATCATATGACGGCCACCATCATCCGCATCATGCTGGTCGACGACCATCCGCTGGTGCGCGACGGCCTGCGCGCACGTCTCGAAGCGATGCCTCACCTGCGGGTGGTGGCCGAAGCCGACAACGCCGACGACGCGCTGCGCCAGGCCGGCGTGGTGCCGATCGACCTGGTGCTCATGGACATCAACATGCGCGGCATCAGCGGGATCGAGGCCACGGGCAGGTTCCACCAGGCTTTTCCCGCCATCGCCGTGCTGATCCTGTCGATGCATGACAAGGTCGAATACGTCGGCCAGGCGATGCAGGCCGGCGCGCGCGGCTACGTGCTCAAGGACGCGCCGGGCAAAGACATCGTGCTGGCGATCGACACCGTGATGGCGGGCGGCATCTATTACAGCGAGGCGCTGGCGAAGAAACTGGCGCGCCCGCATGTGGCCGACAACCAGCTCACCACGCGCGAACACGAGGTGCTGCAGCACATCGCTAACGGCCATTCCAACAAGCAGATCGCGCGCGCGCTCGACCTGTCGGTGCGCACGGTGGAAACGCACCGCCTCAACATCAAGCGCAAGCTGGGCATCGAAGGGCAGGCCGAGCTGATCAAGTTTGCCGTCCAGCATGCCCGCTTCGAGGGCGGGCAGGGCTGAACGCCTGCGCATTCTTGCCGTAAAATGTATCCGTAGAGCAATTAATTGATTGCTTTTCATCAAACGCTGCTCTACTATTGGCGGTATTCCAGTATTGAAGATTTCCATGGCCGCGCCCGAATTCCCCCCGTTACCGCTGGTCGACATTCAAGCTGCATCGAACGCTGGCAACCAGTGGGTTGCGTTGACCTTGCGGGTCGACGCCGGGGGCGATGATTCCACTGCCGCCTGGCACGCCATTTTCGGCACGCCCGACCTCTTGTCCGCGGTGGCGCCGCTCGACTGCCTGCTCCAGATTTCCGCTCCCGCCGTGCTCACGCCCGCGCTGCTCGAGCTGATGCCGCCCAGCCGCGTGATGTTTGCAATCGCCGTCGGCGCGTTGGCCGACGAGGAGGCCCTCAAATCCATGGCTGCGCTGCAGGAGCGGGGTTACCGCATCCTGATCGACGGCCCTGCGCCGGAAGGCGTGACAATTCCGCCGACCTTGTGCGCGGTTGCGCTCGATTGCGCCGATGCCGCTCCGGCGGAAGGCTCGCTCGGCGTCCTGTTCGGCCCGCACCTCGCGCGCGGGATCGACACGGTGGCGCGGCTGGACGAATGCGCCATTGCCGGCTTCAGCTGGTTCTGCGGCGACTACCCGATCCATCCAGTGCCCTGCACCGAGCCGGACGACGGCAGCTCGCGCAAGCGCCTGCTCAGCCTGCTCGGACTCCTGGCGGCCGACGCCGAAACGCGCGAATTCGAGGCCATGCTCAAGCAGGATCCGGCACTGTCCTACCATTTGCTCAAGCTGGCCAATTCGGCCGCGTTCGCGCTCAGCACGCCGATCACCAGCTTCGGCCAGGCCATCGGGCTGCTCGGCCGGCGCCAGTTGCAGCGCTGGCTTCAATTGCTGCTGTACGCGCGCCAGCGCGCCGACGGCCTTGCCAATCCGCTGCTGCCGGTAGCCGCCTTGCGCGCCTCGCAGATGGAATCGCTGTGCAAGCAGCGAGGTGGCAGCCGCGAAGAACAAGATTTGGCTTTCATGATCGGGGTGTTCTCGCTGCTCGACGTGCTGCTGGCGATGCCGATGGGTGAGATCGTCGACGCCCTGAAGCTGTCGCCCGACAACGCCGCCGCCCTGCTCGACCGCAGCGGCAGCCTCGGCCGCCTGCTGAAACTGGTCGAAACGCGGCTCCCGTCGCACGGCCAATTGCAGGACTCGGACATCACGCCCTCGCTATGGTGGCAAAGCCAGTTGCACGCCTACCACTGGGCGATCCAAGTTAGCCGGAACCTGTAGATGTTGACCAGCCCCGCCACCGACTTCATCGCGAGTAGCGCAGCCCTGTGCGAAGCGGTGTTGCGGCTGCGCGGCAAAGTGCTGCACGAAGAACTCGGCCGCATCGCGCGCTGCCTGGTGGCCACCCCGTACGGCGTGTTCGATCCGGCCGGCGAAGGCTCGACAAGCCCGAGCGGGGAAGGCGACTTGTTCCCCAACAGCGTGGAGCAGCTACGCAACGAGGTGTCCGCGGACGGCCACTATTTCGGCTGCTACAAAGTGTTCGGCCGCCAGAATTTCAGCGTCGAAGACCGCCATCACCTGGCCAGCTTCGCCAGGCTGACTGCCAGCCTGCTGCAGGTGCATTCGCTGGCGCAGCGCTCGACCCACGCCTTCGTGCAGGTCGAAGCGCAGCTGGCGCGCCAGTTGCAGGTGCTCGACCAGATCCAGGAATCGGTGCTCACGCTGGACCAGACCGGCTACATCACCAGCTGGAACAAGGGCGCCGAGCGGCTGTTCGGCTACACGGCGCTTGAAGCGATTGGCAACCACATCCTGTTCCTGTACGTGGACGAAGACGCCAATTTCCATGACGGCTTCGCGGAGCAGGGCGGGCGCATGATGGAAGTGCGGCGTCGCAAGAAATCCGGCGAAGTGTTCTGGGCCAGCATGACGCTGACCCCGCTGTGCGACGCGGACGAGCGGGCGGTCGGCCTGATCGCCTACCTCTCCGACATCACCGACCGCAAGCAGGCCGAAGAGCGCCTGCACCACCTGGCCTATTACGACGCGCTGACCAGCCTGCCCAACCGCACCTTGCTGACCAAGCTGGTCGACCAGGCGCTGATAGTCGCGCAGCGCAACGATTCGTCCGGCTGCGTGCTGTTCATCAACCTGAACCGCTTCAAGTGGATCAACGACACCTTGGGCCGGCGCATCGGCGACGAGCTGCTGCGCCAGGTGTCGCTGCGCTTCCGCGGCACGCTGCGCGAGGAAGACATCGTCGCGCGCCTGTCCGGCGACGAGTTCGTGGTCGGCCTGTTCGACATCCGCCAGCACTTCGAAGCGACCACGGTCGCGCAGAAATTGCAGGCGTCGCTGGTGGACCCGTTCCTGATCGAAGGGCACGACCTGCGGGTCGGCGCCAGCATCGGCATCAGCGTGTTTCCACAGGATGGCGGCGATGCGGAAACCTTGCTGCGGCTGGCCGACATCGCGATGGCGCGCGCCAAGCAGAGCCACGAGAGTTCGGAAGACAGCGTCGCGTTCTACAGCCTCGACATGAACCAGGGCATGCACGAACGGATGCGCATCGAATCGGGCCTGCGCCATGCGCTTGGCAACGGCGAACTGCTGCTGCACTACCAGCCGAAATTCGAGATCGAAGGCGGCCGCATCATCGGCGCCGAAGCGCTGGTGCGCTGGCTGCATCCCGAACGCGGCATGGTGCCGCCGATGGAATTCATCCCGCTGGCCGAAACGACCGGACTGATTTTGCAAGTGGGCGAGTGGGTGCTGGAGGCGGCATGTGCGCAGGCGGCGATCTGGCAACGCGCGGGAGTGCCGGCGTTGCGCATCGCGATCAACGTGTCGGCGCGCGAATTTACCGCCGCCTTGCCGGGCCGCCTGGTCGCCACGCTGGCGCGCTACGGCCTGGAGCCGTGCTGGCTCGAGCTCGAGATTACCGAAAGCGCGCTGATGCAGGATATCGAGCGGGTGATCGCCATCATGGACCAGATCAATGAGCTGGGCGTGACCTTGTCGCTGGATGATTTCGGTACCGGCTATTCGAGCCTGTCGTACCTGAAGCGCTTCCCGATCCAGACGCTGAAGATCGATCGCTCGTTCACCACGGGGCTTCCGGGCGACAGCAGCGATTGCGCGATTGCGACGACCATCATCAGCATGGGCCGGCAGCTGAAGCACAAGGTCATCGCGGAAGGCGTGGAGACGGTCGAGCAGTTGGAGTTCCTGCGCGAGTCGGGTTGCAATGAAGTGCAGGGCTACCTGTATTCGCGTCCGCTGGCCGCCGAAGCGTTCGAAAAGGCGCTGCGTGAGAACTGGCTGCTGCAGGGGTAGGGCGGCTACCGGTGGGGAGATGATTTATGTATAATGCGGGACTTGCAGGAAGCGTGGCCGAGCGGTTGAAGGCACCAGTCTTGAAAACTGGCGACGGTGTGAGCCGTTCGTGAGTTCGAATCTCACCGCTTCCGCCAGCAGCTCATCAGTAAGCTCCCTAACCAGGAGCTTTTTTTTCGCCTCTGCATAGGGGGAAATCAAAAAACGTTGTCCGCCAACATCCCACAATGTTCAGCACCTATCGGAAACGGCGCATGGGACAGAACATGGGACAGACGAAATGGCTCAGCGCGTAAGAAAACTCTCCGTAGTACTCGTGAACACGCTGAGCTCGCCAGGATATTATGGCGATGGCGGGGGCCTTTGTGGCGCAGCGGCGCTTGCAGTTCAATTCGCGATCCTGACCGCATGCAGGTCGGGCGAAGTGCGCGGCGCCACTTGGGCGGAGATCGATTGGGACACAAAGGTGTGGACCATTCCCGCGAAGCGGATGAAGGCAGGCAAGGAACACCGGGTTCCGTTGTCCTCGGCCGCAATAGCCGTGCTTCGGCAGGTGCCACGCGATGGCGCCTTCATCTTCTCCAGCCGTTCTCGCGATGTCGCGCTGTCCGACATGAGTCTGACCGCGGTCCTGCGACGCATGGGACGAAGAGATATCACCGTCCATGGCTTCCGCTCGACGTTTCGCGATTGGTGCGCGGAGGCGGCGGGTAACGCTTCTCACGTGAGACCTGTGAGCACGCATTGGCGCACAGCCTGCCAAACAAGGTCGAAGCAGCCTATCGGCGGGGCGACTTGCTCGAGAAGCGTATCCCTCTGATGCAGGCCTGGGCAGACTATTGCGTGGCACGGGTTGCATCTCCTGGTTGACACCGTTCTGCGGCGGTTTGCCGTCTGTTATGACTGCAAGCAGCGTGGTGTCGACGCTCAGAAAGTTAGTTGTCCTCATTGTATGACGTGGCCGGAGCGGCGACGTTGAGGATATGCCGTGCGAGTATCTCCGGCAGCAATTTCAGGATGGTCTGTTTGCCGAGAATTTCCGAATCTTCGATGGTCCGTGCCAGTAGCTCGCAACTGAGTAACTTGCTGGCCGCCAGGGATTGCGGCGCGTAGCTCAAGTGCCATGGTTCCGGGTACATGCCACCGGTCAGATGCTGATATGGCCGAAAAAAGCCGTGTTCGTGGATGTGCCGATCCAGCCATTGGTGCAGGCCGTGAAAGACGCCGCCTTCATTGGCTTCGGATGGCAATAGCTTCGGTTTGTAGCCCGGCGTCATGACGGCGCGGTCAATCACGTCGATGTCGGTGCCCCAGTGGCGCCTGCTCGCCCCGGGCAGCGAGTGCCAGTTGAGGATGGCCCAGACCAGGTCCTCTTCGCTCAACGAAGAAAAGGCGCGCGCCTGTTCGTTCAAGTCATACAGCGTTTTGTTGCCGGAAAATTTCTTGTTCCAGATCCTTAGCTGAGCAGGAAAGTCCCGAAATGAGGCGTAGGGCACGAGATCGATTCCGTCCGCCCAGGCTGCCTGGCGCATTCTCAGGAACGCTGCCGCCGTCGCGTCGGTAGCCGCAAAGCGCGGCCCTTCAAACTGGGTGATATGGGTGCGGCTGCGGCCGGTGATTTCGAGTTCGGAAAACATGGTCCACCATCGTTTGCTTCAGAGGAAGTCAGTTACAGTGGACAAGCATAGCGCAGCTTCCCCGATCCAGGGCGAAGGCGCGCTTGCTAACGTACGGTGTCACGTGAAAGTTGGCGACAGCGTCACCGTGGTGAATGACGCGGCGGCGAATGCCTGCCGCCACGACTTGCAACGACGCTAGATCTGGCGCATGCCGCCGTCAACGAACAATTCGATGCCGTTGACGAAGCTGGAATCCTCTGATGCCAAAAATACGGCAGCCTTGGCGATCTCATCGGGATCTCCGACCCGACCCATTGGAATCAGCGAAGCCAAATGATCCAGGAATCCCTGCTGTTGTGCAGGCTCGGTGCCGACCAGCCCGACCAAGCCTGGCGTCTTAATCGGGCCTGGGCTGAGGGTGTTGACACGGATATCGCGGCCTTTCAGATCCAAGATCCAGTTGCGTGCAAAGGCACGTACAGCAGCCTTGGAAGCGGCATACACGCTGAATGCTTCGGTGCCACCGCTAGCTGCGGTCGAGCCAGTCAGAATCACTGAGGAGCCTTTTCCCAGCAGCGGCAACGCGGTCTGCACAGTGAACAGCGTGCCTTTGACATTGCGAGCGAAGGTGTCGTCAAAGTGCTCTTCCGTGATTTGGCCCAGAGGCAGAAGCGACCCGCCGCCCGCGTTCGCCACGAGCACGTCGAGCTTGCCGTGCTTTGCTTTGACATGATCGAACAGCGCATGCAACTGCGACATATCCGCAGAGTCAACGCGGGCGCTCTCGGCGGTGCCGCCGATGGCTTGCACGGCCGCATCAAGTTCCTCCTGGCGTCGGCCAGTGATGTAAACCTTTGCGCCTTCGCTGGCAAACCGCTTCGCGATGGCCAATCCGATACCGGTGCTGCCGCCTGTAATAACAGCTACTTTTTCAGCTAATTTCAGTGTCATGATATTCCTTGATAATTCGAGTGTTTGTACCTGAGATAGAACGCAGATTCAGTGTGCAGGTGAAACGTCCGAACGATAAGACAGGCGGCGCTCATATCATCTATGCTTTAATTGAATGAATTGGAGATCAGGTTGTAGAAATGAATAAATTGCTTTGGATGCATTGCTTCGTGCGCGCTGTGGAGACGGGTAGCTTTTCAGCGGTGGCTCGCGAATTGGGCATCGGTCAGCCAAATGTCAGCCGCCATATCGCTTCGCTTGAAAAGGTATTGGGCACGCGTTTGTTACACCGCTCGACACGGCACCTGGTGGCTACTGCAGATGGGCAGCGCTATTACACTCAAGCGCGCCAGGCGCTAGATGTGATCTCTCAAGCCGAGTCCGATGCGCGCGGACAGCAGAACCCGCACGGGCTGCTTCGTGTGGCTTGTGCGCCGAGCCTCGGGACTGAAATAATAATGGGAGTCATGCCAGGGTTTCTGTCCCGCTTCCCGAATGTAGAACTGGAACTTCGGTTCAGCGACGAGTACATCAATCTGGTAGCCCAAGGCATTGATGTCGCTATTCGAGGCGGTGTCTTAAAGGATAGTGCACTTCGGGCCCGGCGCATCGGCACTTCCGAACGTATTTGCGTCGCGAGCTCAGCCTATCTGAAAAAGCACGGCGCGCCTGAGCAACCTGCGGATCTGCTTCAGCATCAGTGCCTTATCTATACATTGATGGCAGGTGGCGGAGGCGGCTGGCCATTCAAAAATGGAGAGATGCATGTAGCAGGCCGGTTGCGGATAAACAGTCTTGAGGGCATACGCCGCGCGGTGTTGGAGGACATCGGCATTGGCTATTTGCCGTCGTGGATGGTGGCAGAGCAGCTCCGCAGCGGCGTGGTGCAGGCGTTGCTGAGCGAGCACCTCCCCTCGCGGACGCCTCTGAATGCAGTGTATTCCGCAGAGCGCCTGCTTCCACAGAGCGCAGCAGTGTTCATCGATTTTATCGCAGCGGTGTTCGCTGAGATTCCAGGTCTCAACGGTAGTTCGATTGCCTGAAGCCTGAAGGCGGCGTATGTCGTCGCTCAATTTCCCGCGCTCAGCCTGGCGCGAGTGAAGACGTTTGACCAGTGCGCCTCCGCGTACATCAAGGCGCACTGCGGTGCCTGGAGGAGCGCCAAGCATGCGGCACAGTGGGAGACGTCCCTGGCGAACTACTCATCGCCAGTGTTCGGGGCGCTGCCGGTGTCCTACGTCGATAACGACCTGGTCGTCAAGGTGCTGCGGCCAATTTGGGATACCAAGGCCGAGACGGCTGTCCTGTTGCGTGGCCGGATCGAAAGCATCCTCGACTGGGCTACCGTCTGCAAATACCGTATCGGCGAGAACCCAGCAAGGTGGCGCGTCGTCTTGAGAACTTGCTGGCTATTTCTAACAAGATCGCGCCGGTCACGAATTCCCACCGCTTTGCCCTGGTTAGAGATCGCCGCGTTCATGCCGCAACTCGTTGCGCGAGAAGGAGTCGCCGCGTGCGCCGTGGAGTTTGCGACCCTGACCGCATGCCGCTCGGGGGAGGTTCGCGCCGCCACCTGACACCCGATCAGATATAGGAGAAAGACAGCACTGAAGAGAGTCCGTTCTTGTAGGCGAGACCTTTGGCTCCTAAAATTAGCCGACAGCGTGACGGTGTCCCCTTCGTCGAGACTGGATGCCACCCGTGAACTTGCCCCGGCGATGCCGCGTTTAAGCATTTGCCTCAATGAACGGAGACTTGCAATGAAAATCCTATTGGTTTTGACTTCGCACGACGTGCTTGGAGATACCGGCAAGCCGACCGGCTTCTGGCTTGAAGAGTTCACCGCCCCCTACTATGCATTCAAGGACGCCGGTGCAGAGGTCACCATAATCTCGCCCAAGGGCGGTCAGCCGCCGATCGATCCCAGAAGCGACGATTCGAACAACCAGACCGAGTCGATGGAACGCTTCAAGAAAGACCCTGCGACCCAGAAGGTGTTGGCCCAAAGCGTCAAGCTGACCGACGTCAGGGCGGACGACTACGATGCGATCTTCTATGCCGGTGGCCATGGCCCGATGTGGGATCTGAGCAATGACAAGAACTCGATCGCCTTGATCGAGGCTATCTACAACGCCGGCAAGCCGGTCGCCGCCGTCTGCCACGGCCCTTGCGCTCTGCTCAAGGCTAGCTACCAGGGACAGCCTCTCGTCAAGGGAAAGCGCGTCACCTGCTTTACCAATGATGAGGAAGAAGAAGTAGGCCTGACCAAGGTCATGCCTTTCCTCGTCGAGGATGAGCTCAAGCGTCTCGGCGGCCGCTTTGAAAAGGTGGCCAATTGGGGCGTGTTTACCATTGTCGACGGGCGGCTGATCACCGGCCAGAACCCGGCCTCATCCGGCCCGGCTGCCCGTGAGTTGCTCAAGCTTTTGCAGGCCTAGTATGAATCCGGCGCCGACCATGAAATCCGCGCGCATGTGTCGGCGATAGGAGGCCCCTATGAACGCAACGACGCCGTCCCTTCAGATCAGAGTTGGCCGGCAATCTCCGGCCTATTGGCGTGTCACGATCGACAACCCGCCGATCAACGTCATGGGCCCGCCAATGGTCGGGCAGTTCCACGAGATCATCAACGCCCTCGAAACTGACGAGCATGTCAAAGTCGTCGTTTTCGACAGCGCTGTCGACGGCTACTTCCTGAATCACTCGGATTTCCAGGCCAGGCTCGAGGACCTGACCGCCATGCCGCCCGGTCCCACAGGCTTGCCGCAGTGGCCGGATTTCCTCGTGCGCCTGCCACGCGCGCCCGTCGTCTCCATCGCTCTCATCCGTGGACGGGCGACGGGCAATGGCAGCGAGCTCGCGCTCGCCTGCGACATGAGTTTCGCCAGTCGAGAAAAGGCCATCCTCTCGCAATGGGAGGTGGGCGTCGGGATGGTCGCCGGCGGCGGTCCCATGGCCCGGCTGCCCCAGCTCATCGGCCGTAACCGCGCCCTGGAGGTTCTGTTGGGCTCGGATGACATCCGCGGCGACCAGGCTGAGGCGTACGGCTACGTGAACCGGGCATTGCCTGATGCCGACCTCGACGCATTCGTGGACGCGCTGGCGACGCGGATCGCCGGGTTTGACAAGTGGGCAATCGCCAATACCAAGCGCTTGGTCAACACCAGCTTACCGCCCGATGTCGAGCTCGGCGCCGGGTGGGACGCGTGCATTGCGTCGCTAGGGCGACCCGCGGCACAGGAGCGCATGAAGGCGCTGTTCGCGCGAGGGTTCCACAAGCCGGGGGATGTCGAAGATCGGCTCGGATACTACCTTGGCCAATTCGCGGGATAGCGACGCGCTTGCGACAGCGCTCTCAGCGTTCGATAGGAGGCATCGCCATGGCCCAGTTACTCTCCGTCAATGTCGGGTTGCCGCGCGACATCGAGTGGCGCGGAAAGACCGTGCACACCGGAATCTGGAAGGAGCCGGTACAGGGCCGTTGTCGCGTCAAGCGGCTCAACGTCGAAGGCGACGGTCAGGGAGACCCCGGCGGTCATGGAGGCGAGCAGCGAGCGGTTTTCGTCTATCAGATCGAGTCGTATCGCTACTGGGAGGAGCGGCTCGTCCGCCGCGACTTTGTCCCTGGGCAGTTCGGCGAGAACCTCACCATTGAAGGCTTGCCAGATAGCGAGGTTTGCATCGGCGACCGCTACCGGATCGGAACTGCCCTGTTCGAAGTGACGCAGCCCCGCGTCACCTGCTACCGCGTCGGGATTCGCATGGATGAGCCGCAAATGGCTGCGCTCCTGACATCCAGCGGGCGGCCTGGCTTCTACCTCCGCGTTCTCGAGGAAGGTGAGGTCGGCGCCGGCGACCCGATCCTCCCGGTCAGCAAAGGGCCGGAGCGCATGACGGTCGCCGAGGTCAATGCGCTACTGTACTCTTCCCGCCACCCACGCGATCTGCTCGAGCGGGCGCTGCGAATTCCAGCGCTGTCCCCGGGGTGGCGCTCGTCGTTCGAGGCTTTGCTGCTAAACCTGACCGCCCACCCCGGCGCGACGGGCAACGCGGGTCTGGCGCCGGCGCGGGCTGCGCAGACCGCAGCGCCTGGGTTTTGGCCGCTGCGCGTTTCGCGGATCGATCGCGAAAGTGGGAACGTGATCTCGTTCGGGCTGCAGCCAATTGATGGCAGGCGGCTTACGACACCACTCGCGGGTCAATTCGTCGTTCTCCGTTTACACCCGAGCCCGGACGGTCCTCTGCTTTTCCGAAGCTATTCGCTCTCCGGACCTCCTTCCGATCTGCAGTATCGCGTCAGCGTCAAGGCGGAGCCAAACGGCGCTGCGGGGAATTACCTCAACCAACACATTCGGGCGGGCGATGTCCTCGATGTCAGCGAACCGAGAGGCAGCTTTACCTTGCAGGCAGGAGATCGGCCGGTGGTGCTCATGAGCGCGGGAATCGGCGCGACGCCCGTGCTCGCGATGCTGCATGCCCTGGCCATGAGCGCTTCGCCTCGGGAAGTCTGGTGGCTGCACGGTGCGCGCGATGGCAAAACCCATTCTTTTGCCACCGAGGCACGACAGCTTCTGGCAATGCTTGCCCGCGGGCGCAGTCGAATCTGGTACAGCCGACCAGCAGCGGATGATCGAGAGGGGCGGGACTACGACGCGACCGGTCATTTGGGGGTGATGAGCCTCGACCAATTGGGCGTTCCGCGAGATGGCGATTTCTACCTTTGCGGGCCATCGGGCTTTCTCGGAGAGCTGCGGACGGGACTGGCCGGTTGGGGCGTGCCTGGCGAGCGCATCCATTCTGAGGTCTTCTCCGGAGGCCCTTCATTAACGCCCGGTGTAATCGACGCCCGGATGGGCACGCCTCATCAACCGTCGGGTCCCCCCGGAACGGGACCACTGGTGTCTTTCGCACGCAGCGGCATCTCGGTTCGCTGGCGCGTCGACGATCAAAGCCTGCTCGAACTGGCCGAGGCGTGTGACGTGCCCGTCCGGTGGTCGTGCCGCACCGGTGTCTGTCACAACTGCGAGAGCGGGTTGATTTCGGGGGCCGTTAGCTACCAGCCTGATCCGCTCGATCCACCTGCGCAGGGGAATGTCCTGATCTGCTGTTCCCGGCCGCAGGAAGACATAGTGCTCGACATCTAGCCTGAATGTTTCATGAAACTGCGCCTGGGCGTCCGCTTGCTGCAGGCCTCTCTGCCTTCGCCTTGAGGGTCAGCGCCGACATTCGAGCGCCTTGAGGGTCAGCCGACACGGACTGAGCCGTATCTCATGCGTCCGTCGACTGGATCCATTCCAAAAAAAAATTGCACCTATGTTAGGTACCGTACGAAGATTGCCCACCATCGGTTGCTAATATTTGAGCAACAAAAAGTAAGGGCGCAAGCGAGTTGCAGTGGGTGGTTTGACGCGCTTTTGATCCCGCAACGCCGCGCGTAGTCGCGGGTTTGACGCTTTTTTAGGCGCAATTCCCCGTAAGCCCGTTCGGCGCCCTCGCTGAACCTCCTCAACTTAGGAAATCAAGATGAGCTACACGTACGACATTCGACCAAACTCGACGAATCGCGAGGGTGGGTGGAACCTGCACCTGTTCGAAAACGGAGAAGCGGCGGGACTCGTTGATTTCCCCGCTACCGAGTACGAAAATACCCATGTCGATGCGGCGAAAGTAGCCTTTCTGCGCGCAGAAGCGGAAGCAAAGCTGTGGATGAAGAGCCGGAAGGTTTACAGCAAGCGACGCATGCGCCTGGTGGTGCATCCGGCCCTCGCTGTTCTTGCTGCCCTGGTCGTTGTGATCGGCGCATACAATATTTGGAAATACGGGTTCTAGCTTCCAGGAGGGCCGGTTCCCGCAATTCACTGATTTTCAACGCCCCACACGATGGGGCTTTTGTTCGCCTGCCTGGTTTCCCAGCGAGGCCAAGATGCCAGCCACTCAACTACAAGATATTGCAGAAGACCGCGGCACGCGATGGCGGGGGCAACGGTGCGGCCGTAGTCCAGCCCTGAATATCTAGCCACTTAGTGCTGTCCAACGCTTCCATCGAGGGGTAAGCTGCAATACCGCGCGCAATTTTGCTCGCGTCCGTAAAAGAATGAACGGAGGAACTCATGGCCGTCATCAACCAACAAGCCGGAACGCGCATCGATGAAATCAGCGACGGCATCTATCGGATCAGCACGCCTTTCAAGGAGATTCCCGGCGGGTTCTCTTTCAACCAATATTTGATTGCGGGTGATGAGCCTTTACTCTTCCACACGGGGTCACGGAGTTTGCGCCCGGTGGTTCAGGAGGCAATTTCCAGCGTCATTGCCGTGAAAGACCTGCGTTACATCGGGTTCTCGCATTTCGAATCGGATGAATGTGGATCCCTTAACGAGTTTCTGAGCCTCGCCCCAAATGCAGTACCGTTATGCGGCCGAGTCAATGCAATGATCAACGGCGATTCTTTCGACAGGCCGGCCCGCGTGCTCGCCGATGGAGAGGCGCTGTCGATGGGGAAGTACCGCGTTCGCTGGTTCGACACGCCGCATTTGCCCCACGCGTGGGAGTGCGGATACCTCATGGAGGAAACGACCGGGACGCTGCTTTGCGGCGACCTGTTCACGCAGGGCGGCGCTGATCTTCCTCCTATTAGCTCTTCGGATATCCTCGCGCCGAGCGAATCGTTTCGGAAGAAGATGGACTACTTCTCCCACACAAAAAATGCGCGGTCCCTGATAGACCGCCTGGCGAGCGCAAACCCGAAGGTCCTTGCCTGCATGCATGGCAGCGCCTGGCGAGGAGATGGCGGCAAGCTACTCGTCGCGCTGGCGGAAGAGCTCGATAGCTAGACTGGCGACCATCTGAATACATTGAAGCGCATACTGCGGTTGTGGGGCATGCCCCGCTGATCCAGCTCGCCAAGCGGATTCGTCAGAGTGATGTCCCTCCGATAGACATTGGCACTTGGAAGGAGATCGATATGCCAAAATATCTTTTCGAAGCTAACTATCTCGCCAAAGGCCTCAACGGCCTGATCAAAGAGGGCGGAACCCGGCGCCGCGAGGCGGTTGACGAGTTATTCAAATCATTGGGCGGTACGGTTGAGTCGTTTTACTTTGCCTTCGGTGATCGCGACGTCTTCATCATCGGCGATCTTCCGGATAATGCCGCCGCTACGGCGCTTACCGTCAGGGTGAATGCGGCTGGAGTAACCACGTGCAGAACGACTGTCCTGCTGACGCCGCACGAAGTTGACGAGGCCGTCAAGAAGACCAGCGTCTACCGGCCGCCCGGCTATGAGGAGGCGGCGGAAGTGACCAAGTGGGAAGGCGAGGGCGGCCACCTTCCGTGAGCCCGGAATGCGGGGCGTAAAAAGAGCTTTGTCACCGTAAAGTGTGGGACGACTTACGGCGTCTACGTGCCGCCTCTTCATGCACGCGCCGCGGCCCAAGGGCTGGGGTCAGGTCCGGCGGACCTGACCCCGGGGTTGTCGCCGCACTGGGCGCTTGCCGCCATCGCCGCGCGGCCCGCTAAAAAAAGGAGCGACACCGAGCCGCTCCCCCACAACGACATTCGCAGCGCCGCTATCCCCGGTCAGCGATTTTCCTTGTCGTCGTTCTTGTGGCTTTGGCGTCCGGCTTCAGCGTGCTGTTCCGGAGTTCCGCCCCGGGTGCCGGTGCCGGATCCGGACGAGCCCGATTGTTTCGAGCGGTCCTGCGTTCCGCCGGAACCCGATCCCGGTGAGCCCGATTGCTGCGAGCGGTTGTCGTTCTTGTGGCTTTGACGTCCTGCGGCCGCGTGCTGCTCCGGCGTGCCGCCACGCGGGCCGGTTGGTTTGTCCTGATTCGTTGGCATGATCATCTCCTTTGAAGTTCCCTCGCAAGGCCTGCGTACGGTTCAGGCTCCGCAAGAAGTTGTATGGTAGGCGGCTCGCGTGAGCTCGGACATCGGAGTTTGCTTAAAGGTGAGTAGGAATTAATTAAGGACAGGATGCGCGTGGTATCACTGGCGGCGATCAGTCGAACATTTCCCCGGTCGTTTTCGCGAAGGTCTTGGCGAACATGTTGAAGAGTTGCACGCCTGCAGGTGTATCGAAGTAGGCATTCGCGCGTTCGGCAATGGATGTCAGCGATTCGCCCTCGGACAGGTCCTTGTCCCAGTGGTCGGTGCGCATTTGGCCTTCGATCAATGCGACCGTTGCCGACATGGTTTCCTTGATGACGTGCTCGATGAGGCGGGCGGCCTGGTTCGACGACACCGGCCGCTGCATGCCCAGCGCGGCGACGAAGGCGGCGAGTTCAGGGGCGCCGTCGTAGCGGGCGATCAGCGCTGCGTCCTTGCTGGACAGGTGCGCATCGTCGTTGCCGGAGGCGGCGCTTTTGTTTGGATCGGTGGTCATCAGTTTTCTCGGTGGGTAGGGATACAACCAGCGTGACGGCGCGCGCCAAAATGGTCTGTTCGCTACATAACCCCACCATACGCTCGTGCGGTAATCTCAAGTCATTTGCGCCACTGGTCGCCCTGGGACATTTGGAGCGTATGCAGAAATCGCACAAGCGAGACTTCATCGATCACGTCGTCCTCGCGAATGCGGGGACCCCATTTGTACGATCAGCTCAAGACCACAGCTTCCTCCGTAAAGCGCTAGCAAAGACTGCCGCGAATTGGGCCCCCGCATTCGCGAGGGCGACGGCACTGGTTGGCGCAGACGCACTCGGCCCAGCGCTTGCCGACACCGGTATAATCCGCCATCCGCGTATCAAATGCCGTCCGCCGTACGCCTCCAGCCTGGTATCAGATCCGCTTGAACAGCACCGCCACCATCGCTCCTTTTGGATTCCGCCGCGACCTGCATCGCTGGCAGCAGCTCGTCACGCCAGCGTGGTTGGCCGGCCTGGTCGCGGGCGCGGAGGTCGTCGCCGCGCCATCCAGCGAGTGGCGCCTGTTCGAAATCGGCTTCGGCGCAGCAGATGCATTTGCCGCCGGCCATATTCCGAGCGCCGGCTATATCGACACGGCGCAACTGGAAACCGGACCGCTCTGGAACAAGGTGCCCGATACGGCGTTGGAGCAGCTGTTGCTCGAACACGGCATCGCCGGCCACCGACTTCGGCGCCGCTTTCCCGGCCCGTCCCGAGTACATGTTCGATATGCACCAGGCGCGTGGCTTGCTGGAACAGGGCGACGGCGCACTGGTCAGCACGCGCACCTGGAATGAATTCATCGGCGCGAAATCCGGCTACAGCTACATCGACGCCAAGGGCGATATTCCCGGCGCGCGCTGGGGCCGCAGCGGCGGCGACGACGACGTCAACAGCATGACCGAATTCCACCACGACGACGGCCGAATGAAATCGTCCGCAGACATCTGCCGCATGTGGGGCGCCGCCGGCATCCAGGCCGACCAGCACACGGTGTTCTATTGCGGCACCGGATGGCGCGCATCGCTGGCGTTTTTCTACGCATGGCTGATGAACTGGGAGCGTATCGGCGTCTACGACGGCGGCTGGTGCGAATGGAGCCGCGATCCCTTCAATCCGATGGTCTGCCGGGTCGATTCTTCCAACGATCTCCCTCTGCACAATTTGGCGCGTTGACGCAGCAATTTGATGTGCTAAAAAGCAATGTTCTGATGTAGACTCTCCGGGCGAAATTCGCCCACGTTCAATCCGAGACGAGAGACAAGGACATGCCGACACTGAACCGCCTGCTGCTTCCCCTGGTATTGACATCGATCGCCGTCACGGCGTTGGCCGGTCCCGACGAAGACAAGCTGGGCAAGGCGCAGGGTTATCCCGCCGGGAACGCAAAGAACTGGTTCTACGACGAGGCGGTGCGGGTCGGTTCGTTTACCAGCCAGGGCGAGATTCCGGGCATCTTCAACGGCAAGTCGAACGTGCTGGCCGCCAGCACGGCGCCGATGAAGCTGGCGCGCAGCGAGAAGGAGCCGGCGATCCGCTGGGACGTCGACCGCTTCAAGAACCTGACGGTGGATTCGTACATGGAGCGCCAGCGCATCATGGGCCTGATGATCATCAAGGACGGCGTGATCCAGGTCGAGCGCTACCAGTACGACCGCAACGCATCGCAGCGCTTCGTGTCCAATTCGATGGCGAAGTCGATCGTCTCGCTGGCGATCGGCATCGCCCTCCAGGAAGGCAAGATCGCCTCGCTGGACGACCGCGCCGACCATTACGCGCCAAAGCTGGCCGGCACGCTGTACGGCGAAACCACGATCCGCAACCTGCTGCGCATGTCGTCCGGCGCCCATTTCGAGGAACGCTACGACGGCAAGGACGACCTGGAGCGCTGGGCCCGCGCGGTGATTGCCGGCGGAGTGGGGGAGGCCGCCAAGGTGATCACCGAGCGTGAAGCGCCGCAGGGCACGCGCTTTTCGTACGCCAGCGCGGAAACGGAAATCATGGCGGCGGTGCTGCAGGGCGCAACCGGCATGAACCTGAGCGACTACCTGACCACGCGGCTGTGGCAGCCGATGGGCGCGGAAACGTCGGCCCTGTGGCGCGCCGACAAGACCGGACTGGAACGCGCCGCGGGCGGCTTCAACGCCACCTTGGGCGACTTCGGCCGTCTCGGCGTGCTGCTGGCGAACGACGGCGTGCGTCCCGACGATCCCGAACGCAAGCAGATCATCCCGCGCGACTACCTGCTCGAGGCCACCGACTGGCGCCGTGCGCCCGAGGCGTTCCGCCCGTTCAAGGCGACGCCATACTACGGCTACTCCTACCAGTTCTGGACTTTCCCGACCGACAAACGGCGCTTCGCGTTGCTCGGCGTCTATGGCCAGATGATCCTGGTCGATCCGGAACTGAAGCTGGTGATGGTGCAGACAGCGGCCAATGCAACAGCCAAGACGGGCGGCACCACGATGGGACGCGATGCGGATGCATTCTGGCGCGGTGTGGTGCGCCACTATGGGCATTGGTAAGGCGCCGTTGGCGCAGGGGTAAGGTCTGATAATTCGGACCTTTCAAAAGGCTATGCCACCGTTCGTGTGGGACGCGATGGCGGCAATCGTCCAGTGCGGCGATAACCCCGGGGGGGAAGCAGGGGTTTAGTGAAGCGAAGCTTCGCTCCTGCGAAACGGTCGAGCCTTGCAAGGCTCGACTCCTTTCAGGTCCGCCGGACCTGACCCCAGCCCTTGGGCCGCGGCGCATGCATGAAGAGGTGACACCTCGACGCGCGGTCACTTTTCCGACATGCACGGGGGAATGGCAATCGTGTTGGCATGAGGCCGCTGAATCATTCAAAATAACAAAAAGTACCCCAATTGTTACTATGGGTGGCCCGGGGACGGCCGCCTGAGCCACTGTGCCTGCCCCGAAGCGGGGCGGGCAAATTATCCAGGAATATGACATTGAACGCTAGCACTCCGGCCTTCCTCGACGGCGGTGGAGAGATGGGCGCCGCCATGCGCGCCCACGACTGGTCGCGCTCGCCTATCGGCCACCCGGCGCACTGGCCGGCCGCGCTGGCGTCGATCGTCGGCATGATGCTCCACTCCAAATTCCCGATGTTCGTGCTGTGGGGCCCGGATTTCAGCCTGCTGTACAACGACAGCTACGCGCCGGTGCTGGGCGACCGCCACGGAATGGCCCTCGGCCACGCGTTCGGCGCGGTGTGGCCGGATATGTGGGCCGAGATTTCCCCCATCGTCCGGCGCGCCTATGACGGCGAGGCCTCGTTTTTCGAGAACCTGCCGGTCACGCTGGAACGCCACGGTTTTCCCGAGCAGGCCTGGTTCATGTTCTCGTATTCGCCGTTGCGCGACGAAGCCGGCGCGGTGGCCGGCGCCATCTGCGTTTGTTCCGAAACCACCCAGCAGGTGATGGAGAAATCCTCGTTGCACCGCAGCGAGGCGCGCTGGCGGTCGCTGTTCGAAAACATGCAGGAAGGCTTTTTCGTCGGCGAGGCGGTGCGCGACGAGGCCGGCGCCATGGTCGACTTCCGCTTCATCGAGGCCAACCCGGCGTTCGGGGAACAAACCGGACTCGATCCGTCCGCGACGATCGGGCGGCGCGCGCGCGACGTCATTCCGGGCCTCGAACAGACGCTGGTCGACACCTATGCCCAGGTGCTCGCCAGCGGGGAGCCGAACGATTTCGACGTGCACATACAGAGCCTGGGCCGATGGTTCGAGACGCGCGCCCGGCGCCTGTCGCCGAACCGGTTTTCGGTGCTGTTCCTCGAAGTGAGCGCGCGGGTGGCCGCGGACATGGCCTTGCGCGCCAGCGAACAGCGCTTTCGCGCGCTGGCGCAGGCGATGCCGGACCAGATGTGGACCGCCGTCGCCGACGGCCAGCTGAACTGGTTCAACGACCGCGTTCTGGAGTATTCGGGACAGGGCGCCGGCCAGCTGGCCGGCGACGGATGGACCGGCATGGTCCATCCGGAAGACCTGGCGCCGGCTTTCGAACGATGGCGCGGCGCGCTCGTCAGCGGACAGCCGTACGAAAGCAATTTCCGCCTGCGCCGGGCGGACGGCGCTTATCGCTGGTTCCGCGCCCGCGGGCTGCCGATGCCCAACGACAGCGGCAACGGTACCATGTGGGTCGGCATCAACACCGACATCCAGGACCAGTACGACGCGACCGAAGCCTTGCAGCGCATGAACGACACGCTCGAACTGCGCTTCGCCGAACGCAGCGCCGAGCTCGAAACAGCGCACGACGCGCTGCGCCAGTCGCAAAAGCTGGAAGCGGTCGGCAAGCTGACCGGCGGCGTCGCCCACGATTTCAACAACGTGCTGCAAGTCATTGGCGGCAACCTGCAATTGCTGCGGCCCTTCGTCGGCGCCGAGCCGACGGGACGCAAGCGCCTGGACGGCGCCATCGCCGGCGTCCGGCGCGGCGCCAAACTGTCGTCGCAGCTGCTGGCGTTCGCCCGCAAGCAGCCGCTCGAGCCGGTCGTCATCGATCCCGGTTCGCTGATCCGCGAGCTGGGCGACATGCTGCGCCGTACTACCGGCGAGCGGATCGAGCTGGCGACCGTGATTGCCGCCGACCTGTGGACCACGCTGGTCGACCCGCACCAGCTGGAAAATACTTTGCTCAACCTGGTCATCAACGCGCGCGATGCGATGGACGGCGCCGGCGCGCTGGTGATCGAGGCGGCCAACGCCAGCCTGGACGCGCACGATGCGCGCCTCGTGGGCGCCACGCCCGGCCAGTACGTGATGCTGGCGGTGCGCGACAGCGGCAGCGGCATGAGCGAGGAGGTACTGCAGCACGCGCTCGAACCATTCTTCACCACCAAGCCGGAAGGCCACGGCACCGGGCTCGGACTGTCGATGGTGTACGGCTTCGTTACGCAAAGCGGCGGCCACCTGAAGATCGACAGCCAGCCGGGAAGCGGTACCACCGTCAGAATCTATTTGCCGCGCAGTTTCTCGGCGGTCGAAGCGCCCGCGGTGCCGGCTCCGCGCGACGCGGTCGGCGGCAGCGAAACCATCCTCGTCGTCGAGGACGATCCACAGGTGCGGGCGATCGTGGTCGCCTTGCTCGCCGACCTCGGCTACCGCGTGCTGCAGGCGCCCGATGCCCAGCGTGCGCTGGCGATCATCGACAGCGGCGTGCCGGTCGACCTGTTGTTTACCGATGTTGTGATGCCGGGAGAATTGCGCAGTCCGGAACTGGCGCGGCGCGCCAAGCTGGCGCAGCCGGCGCTGGAGGTGCTGTTCACCTCGGGCTACACCGAGAACGGCATCGTGCACGACGGAAGGCTGGAACGCGGCGTCGCGCTGCTGAGCAAACCGTACAGCCGGGAAGACCTGGCGCGCAAGATCCGCCACCAATTCGCCAACCGCGACCACCTGCAGGCGATCAGCGCGGCGCCGCGTGTCGGGATCGCGCCCACCCCCGCGCCATCCCCGCTGTCGATCCTGCTGGTGGAGGACAACGCGGACATGCGCGAGATGACCACCGAAGTGCTGAAAGTGCTGGGCTACGAGGCCG
This sequence comes from Pseudomonadota bacterium, assembly GCA_046728335.1. Taxonomy (GTDB): domain Bacteria; phylum Pseudomonadota; class Gammaproteobacteria; order Burkholderiales; family Burkholderiaceae_D; genus JAFCUW01. Next base: position 37,515 of record JBKPEJ010000069.1, read on the forward strand.
AGACCGCCGCTTCGGGCGAAGAGGCGCTGTCGATGCTGGCGCGGCACGTGCCGCAGGTGCTGATCACCGACATCGGCCTGCCCGGCATATCGGGCTACGAACTGGCCGAGCGCGCGCGTGCGCTTGGCGTTCGCGCCGTGCTGTTTGCCAGTGGATACGGCGCCAGCGGCGACTTGCCATCTGGCAGCTTCTGGCTGACGAAACCTTTTTCGGTCGAGACGATCCAATCTTCTCTGACCCAGATTGCAGGGTGGAGCGAAAGCGCTACTGCAGAGCTGTAAGGGAAACCTGTTTGTCCTATACAAATGACTTCCATTGCGGGGGTATTTCTTGTCTGGGAGGAGCGATTGCCGACGGCGTGCAGGACAATTGTCCAGCGTGTCGGAGTAGGCCCACAGCAATACGAGAAAGCTTGAGCCTGCTATGTGGCCTATCCGACAGATCGGCGGACAATAAAAGCGGATAACGTAAGCGTACAGGTGAAATCGCCTGGTATTGGAGTACGCCCATGAAACCATCTGCTTTAGTTTTTGCATTGCTGGGCGCAAGCGCCGGCACTGCCTGGGCGCAGAGTTCGGTGCAACTGTACGGCCTGCTCGATGCGGGCATCGTCAACGAAAACGGCTGCCCCGGCGGCTGCACGGGACGCATCGACAGCGGCATTGCCTCCGAATCGCGGATCGGCATACGCGGCACCGAATATATCGGCGACGGCTTGTCGGCCATATTTGCGCTGGAAGCGGGCATACTGGTCGACACCGGCGAGTCGAACCCGAGCGGCGTGCTGTTCGGCCGCCAGGCCTATGTGGGCCTGCAAGGCAAGGCCGGCACGCTGACAGTCGGGCGCCAGCAAAATCTCGAATATACCGCGCTCGTCGACGTGGGCGATCCGTTCAAGGGCGGCATGGCGGGCGCCGCGACCAACCTGATCGGCAGCTCCGAGCACCGCACCAACAACAGCATCCACTATTACAGCGGCGAGGTGCACGGCATCTCGGCGGCAGCTTCCTATGGCGCAGGCGAAGTGCCGGGCGATTCTTCCGAGAATCGCGCGTGGGGCATTTCGATCGGTTTCGAAAACGGCCCGCTGACCATTCGCGCCGCGCACCAGAACCGCAATGTCGCCAAGGTCGCGCCGAGTACCCCCATGGGCAACAACACGGACGCGAAAAACTCCATCCTGGCCGCCAACGTCCGGGTCGGCATCGCCACCGCCTACGCGGCCTACAGCGTCAACCGCGGCTGGGGCAGTTCGCCCTTGTTCAATCCGGACAACCCGTATGGCGCCTCGATGGCGAGCACGCCTTCCACCGATAGCCGCGACATCCTGGTGGGCCTGGCCGTGCCGGTCGGCGGCGCCACCACCTTGCTCGCTTCCTACATCCGCAAGAACGACCGCGACCTGGCCAACCAGGATGCCGACCAGGTGGCGTTCGGCGCCACCTATTCCGTGTCGCGCCGCACCGATTTCTACGCGGCCTATTCGCGCATCACCAACCGCAACGGCGCCGGCTACACGGTCGGCAACGCCTCGTCGCCGGGCCACGGCACTTCCGCGGTCAATCTGGGGATGCGCCACGCATTCTGAGTCGCGCGGGCGCTATGTGCGTTACCGAACGGACCTCAGTGCCGTTATGCAATACATTTGGGGGATCGGATGGGACAACGTGGTACCCTGTCCCTCTCCCTTAAATGTAAATTACACTGGAAGCGGTTTAACGAATGTCCAGTACGCAAGACCCGAATCAGAATCACCTCCTGGCAGCCTTGCTCGACGCCGAATTCCATCGTCTTTCTCCGCACCTTGAACTGATTCCCATGAAGCTGGGCGACGTGCTCTACGAGTCCGGCGCCAAGCTGAAGTACGTGTATTTCCCGACCAGCGCGATCATCTCGCTGCACTATTTGCTGGAAAATGGCGGCTCCTCTGAAATTGCCGGCGTTGGCAACGAAGGCGTGCTGGGCATTTCGCTGTTCATGGGCGGCGACAGCACGCCGAGCCGCGCGATCGTGCAAACCGGTGGCTTCGGCTACCGGCTCCCGGCCCACCTGCTGCTGGAAGAATTCAACCGCAACGGCCCCGTGATGCGGCTGATGCTGCGCTACACCCAGGCGCTGCTGACCCAGATGTCGCAGACCGCGGTGTGCAACCGCCACCATACCGTCGAACAGCAACTGTGCCGCTGGCTGCTGCTCACGCTCGACCGCCTGGGATCGAACGAACTGACCATGACCCAGGAGCTGATCGCCAACATGCTCGGCGTGCGGCGCGAGGGCGTGACCGAGGCGGCTGGCCGGCTGCAAGGCTACGGCTTCATCAGTTACCGGCGCGGCCACATCACCGTGCTCGACCGCAAGGGGCTGGAGCAGGATGTCTGCGAGTGCTATGCGGTCGTCAAGAAAGAATTCGCCCGGCTGTTGTCGGACGTACGCAACCGCCAGGCGCCGGCGACGGCGGGCAAGGCTGCCTGACGACGCAGTTTTGCCGTCACCTTGTGGAGCCGAGGCTAGCGCTCCGTGTCAGGTAATTGGATTTCCGTTATGCAAATTTTTAAGAATTCCTCGGTCGAACAGCTGATGGCGGCGGGCTTCGCGGCCACCTTCGCAGTGCTGCTGCTGGTCGGCGGCATCGCCCTGAACTACGCGGTCGAATCGCCCGGCGCCGTCAACCTGATCAAGACCAGCATCATCCTGCTGGCACTGTTCCTGGCGCTGCTGTTCGTCAAGGTGACGCGCGCCATGGCAAGACGCAAGGCGGAGCAGAAGGTCCTGATGGAAGTCCCGTTGATTAATTCGGCCTTGCAGGACGCCATTTTCAACAGCGCCAATTTTTCCAGTATCGCCACCGACGCCCAGGGCGTGATCCAGATTTTCAACGTCGGCGCCGAACGGATGCTCGGTTATTCGGCCGCGGAAGTAGTCGACAAGCTGACTCCGGCCAATATCTCGGACGAGCAGGAGCTGGTGGCGCGCGCCGCCGCGCTGACCACCGAACTGGGAACGCCGATCCGTCCAGGTTTCGAAGCGCTGGTCTACAAGGCCTCGCGCGGGATCGAAGACATTTACGAGCTGACCTACATCCGTGCCGACAAGACGCGCTTTCCCGCGCTGGTATCGGTCACCGCGCTGCGCGACGCGGTCGGCAAGGTCATCGGCTTCCTGCTGATCGGCACCGACAACACGGCGCGCAAGGAAGTCGAGGCCGAGCAGGCCCTGCTGGACCAGCGCCTGCGCGACCAGCAGTTCTACACCCGTTCGCTGATCGAGTCGAACATCGATCCGCTGATCACCACCGACCAGCGCGGCATCATCAGCGACGTCAACAGCCAGATGGAACAGCTGACCGGGCGCACCCGCGACGAGCTGATCGGCGCGCCCTTCAAGAACTACTTCACCGAGCCCGAGCGTGCCGAGGAAGCCATCACCCGCGTGCTGCGCGAGAGCAAGGTCACCAACTACGAGCTGACGGCGCTGGCGCTGGATGGCCGCGAAACGGTGGTCTCCTACAACGCCACCACCTTCCACGACCGCGACCGCAAGCTGCAGGGCGTGTTCGCGGCGGCGCGCGATGTCACCGAACGCAAGCAGTTCGAGCATGAGCTGCAGGAGACCAATACGGCGCTCGAAGCAGCCCGGGCCGGCGCGGAAAAGGCCAATCGCGCGAAGTCGGAATTCCTTTCGAGCATGAGCCATGAATTGCGCACGCCGCTCAATGCGGTGCTCGGTTTCGCCCAGCTGATGGCGTCGGAAGTGCCGGCGCCGCTGGCCCACCAGCAGCGTTCGATCGACCAGATACTCAAGGGCGGCTGGTACCTGCTGCGCCTGATCAACGAGATTCTCGACCTGGCAATGATCGAGTCGGGCAAGGTCACCATGTCGCAGGAATCGATGTCGCTGGGCGACGTGCTGCAGGATTGCAAGGGCATGATCGAGCCGCAGGCGGCCAAGCGCGGCATTTCGATGACCTTCCCCAAATTCGACAAGCTGCTCTACGTCCATGCCGACCGCACCAGGGTGAAGCAGGTGATGATCAACCTGCTGTCGAATGCGATCAAGTACAACACGGCCGGCGGCTCGGTGATGGTGCAATGCGCCCTCAGCGGCAAGGACCGGGTGCGTATCAGCGTCAAGGACACTGGCGCCGGCCTGGCGCCCGAGCAGCTCGCGCAGCTGTTCCAGCCGTTCAACCGGCTGAACCAGGAAGACAGCAGCGAGGAGGGCACCGGCATCGGCCTGGTGGTCACCAAGCAGTTGGTGGAGCTGATGGGCGGGCAGATCGGGGTCGAAAGCACTGTCGGCATCGGAACCGTGTTCTGGGTCGAACTGGCAGCGGCCGACGCGCCGATGCTGGCGCGGGAGCACCTCGACGAGGTCTTGCTGGAGCGGCGCACGCCATCGCGGCAGGCGGGCGACCAGCCCACCCTGCTGTATGTGGAAGACAACCCGGCCAACCTGGCGCTGGTCGAGCAGCTGATCGCGCGCCGCGGCGACCTGAAACTGCTCACCGCGATCGACGGCCACCTGGGCATCGAACTGGCGCGCGCCTACCTGCCCGACGTGATCCTGATGGACATCAACCTGCCCGGCATCAGCGGCTACGGCGCGCTGAAGATCCTCAACGATGATCCGGCCACCGCCCACATTCCGGTGCTGGCGCTGTCCGCCAACGCTGTGCCGCGCGATATCGAAAAAGGCTTGGAGGCGGGTTTCTTCCGCTACCTGACCAAGCCGATCCGGGTGCGCGAATTCATGGACGCGCTCGACGTCGCCTTGCACCATGCGGCCGAACACGGCCTGGTCGAACCCGCAGAGCCTGGCCGCTAATGAACATCATCACGAATTTTTTTGGAAAACACCATGCTTGATTCCTCCGCAATCCTGAACGCCAGCATCCTGATCGTGGATGACATGGAGGCAAACGTGATCTTGCTCGATGAAGTGCTGCGCCAGGCCGGCTACAGCAACATCATGAGCACCCAAAATCCGCGCGAGGTGGTGGACCTGCACCGCGAGCACCGCTATGACCTGATCCTGCTCGATCTGCAGATGCCGGATATGGATGGTTTCCAGGTGATCGAGGCGCTCAAGGAAGTCGAGACCGACGGCTATCTACCGGTGCTGGTGATCACCGCGCAGCCGGGGCACAAGCTGCGCGCGCTGAAGGCGGGCGCCAAGGACTTCGTCGGCAAGCCGTTCGATCTGGTGGAGGTGCAGACGCGCATTCACAACATGCTGGAAGTGCGGCTGCTGTACCGCAAGCTGGGCGAGTACAACCAGGTGCTCGAGCGGACCGTGCTGGAGCGCACCGCGGAGTTGCGGGCGAGCGAGGCGCGTTTCCAGCGCTTCACCGAGCTGTCATCCGACTGGTACTGGGAGCAGGATGCCGACGGCAAACTGACCGCGTCATCGGGACCGGTGCAGGATATGCTCGGGCTGGGCGAGGGCGCCGCCGGCGCCGGCTGGAATGCCGAGCAGCGTGCCGTCCTCAACGACAATATCGCCAACCGGCGGCCCTTCCTCGATTTCGTCTACAGCCGCACGCACGCCGACGGCCACGTCCAGTACCTGCAGGTCAGCGGCGAGCCGATGTTCGACGCCGGCAGCCGGTTTGCCGGATTCCGCGGCGTCGGCATGGACGTGACCGAGCGCATGGTGCGCGCCGCCTGAGCGCAAAATTCGTTAAGCTCTCAACATCATTTCACAATGTGATGGAGAGCAAAATGAGCGGCAGCAGCACACTTGATCCGGACAATTTTCCGGAACCGCCTGACCGAGTCCTTGGCAAAGGCCACGGCACCGACGCCCTGGGACCGAGCGACAATTCCGACTCCGGCAGCGACGTGGTGGGCGGACCGGGCTTCGCGCTGGGCGTCGATGACGACCAGCTGCCCGATCTCGACCGTGGCACCAGCGAGGACAGCGAGGCGGGCCACGCGACCGACAGCGCCGGCCCGGACATGGGCGACGCCAACCTCGACAGCGACAGCGATTCCGGCGGCACCGGCGAACGGGCCAGCGCCGGACGCGATTCCTCGGTGCGCGACGGCGCCGACATCGACACCGATTCGATCCAGTCCTTCCCCGACGTACCGTTGACCGACGACGATATCGACTTCATGGCAAGCAGCCCGCCGGACAAGGCGCCGCGCGGCAAATAATCGCTATGTGATGGCTGCGGCGTCGACGTCCTACTCTTCATGCAAACGCCGCGGTCCAAGGGCCGGGGTCAGGTCCGGCGGACCTGACCCCAGTGCAGCGACGCTCACCCTGCCAGGTGGGCCTTGAAGAAATCGATGGTGCGCTTCCAGGCCAGCTTGGCGGCGCCCTCGTCGTAACGCGGCGTGGTGTCGTTGTTAAAGCCGTGCTCGGTGCCGGGGTAGACGAAGTACTCGTATTTGACCCCGGCCGCCTTCAGCGCCGCCTCGTAGGCCGGCCAGCCGGCACGCACCCGTTCGTCCTTCTCCGCATCGTGGATCAGCATCGGGGTCTTGATTTTCGCCGCCTCGGCCGCGGGCGGCTGGGCGCCGTAGAAGGCCACCGCTGCCGCCAGGTCCGGGATCACGGTCGGTAAATAGTTGGCGATGCCGCCGCCATAACAGAATCCCACCACGCCCACTTTGCCGCTGGCGTTCGGCAGCGTTTTCAGCAGCTGCGCCGCGGCGACGAAATCGGCCCGCGTCTTGGGCTGATCGAGCTTGCCGAACATGGCGCGCGCCTTGTCTTCGTCGCCGGGATAGCCGCCCAGCGGGAACAGCGCATCCGGGGCGAAGGCGATGAAACCGTCGACTGCGAGACGGCGTGCGATGTCTTCGATGTGCGGATTGAGGCCGCGGTTTTCGTGGACCACCAGCACCGCCGGCAGCTTGCCCTTGGCGTTGGCAGGCTGCACCAGGTAGCCGCGCATCTTGCCGTAACCTTGTGGCGACGGATATTCAACGAAGGTCGCCTTGATGCGCGGATCGGTCGCGGCAACCTGCTGCGCGGCGAAGCTCGGCGACAGTGCGGCCAGCAGGCTGGCGGCGGTGGCGCCGCCGACGGCGTAACGCCCGGCCTGATTCAGGAAGCCGCGGCGGTCGAGCTGGCCGTGTACATACTGGTCGAACAGTTTCATCACTTCCGGGTCAAAGTCATTGGCGGTCAATCGTGTCATCGCGTAGGTCTCCTCGAGGATGGGGTACGGGCGCAGCTCCATGTCGCGCCGGCGCGGCGCGGTGACACGATGATAACCCGGTTGTGGCGGCATTACTGTATCGCTGTGTTCGAGTACGGCATCATCGCGTACGCAAAAAAATGGGATCCCCGCCTGCAGGCGGAGATCCCATTCCGTAGCCCGCTGATGGCTCCCGCAGGCATCCGATAGCTGCTACTTGCGGCCCGGCTGATAGATCTGGTCGAACACGCCGCCGTCGGCAAAGTGCGCCTTCTGCGCCTTGGTCCAGCCGCCCGCCACTTCCTCAACCGTGAACAGCTTCAGCTTCGGGAACTGGCCCGCATATTTTTTCGCGAACTTGTCGATCGCCGGACGATAGTAGTGCTTCGCCGCGATCTCCTGGCCTTCGTCGCTGTACAGGTATTGCAGGTAGGCTTCGGCGACCTTGCGCGTGCCGCGTTTGTCGACCACCTTGTCGACCACCGACACGGGCGGCTCGGCCAGGATGCTGATCGAGGGCGCGACGATTTCGACCTTGTCCGGGCCGAGTTCCTTGATCGCCAGGAAGGCTTCGTTTTCCCATGCGATCAGCACGTCGCCGATGCCGCGTTCGACGAAGGTGGTGGTGGCGCCGCGGGCGCCGGAGTCGAGCACCGGGACATTCTTGTACAGCCTGCCGATGAAGTCGCGCGCGGTCGCTTCGCTCGCGCCGGGCTGGCGCAGCGCATAGCCCCAGGCCGCCAGGTGGTTCCAGCGCGCGCCACCCGAGGTCTTCGGATTCGGCGTGATCACGGAAATGCCCGGCTTGACCAGGTCGTTCCAGTCCTTGATGCCTTTCGGATTGCCCTTGCGGACCAGGAACACGATGGTCGACGTGTAGGGCGAGCTATTATGCTGCAGGCGCTTTTGCCAGTCGTGCGCGATCAGCCCGCGTTCGCTGATAGCATCGATGTCAGAAGCGAGCGCGAGGGTGACGACGTCTGCTTCGAGGCCGTCGATCACCGAGCGCGCTTGTTTGCCGGACCCGCCGTGCGACTGCTTGACGGTGACGCTGTCGCCGGTCTTGGCCTTCCACTGGCGTGCGAACGCCGCGTTGAAGTCCTGGTACAGCTCGCGCGTCGGATCGTACGACACGTTGAGCAGCGTGATGTCCGCGGCCGATGCCGCTTGCGTCAGCAGCACCAGCGCGATCAGCGACTGGCTTATTTTTTTGAGCAACATCTGAATTCTTTCGGAAGTAAGGAAGCTCTAGCGTAAAGCCGGGCTAGCCGAAAGGGAACGAAGGAAATCAGTTGTCGATATCTGTTTTTTTAACGTGCTTTGACGATGCACAACCCCATCCGGCGATCAGTGCGCCTTGGACAGGATCAGCAGCCAGCGGCGCATCAGCAACACTTCGACATGGCCAGGCTCGACGCCGGTATCGCACTCGATGACCGGGTTGACCGCGTAGTAGCGCTTGCGGAAGTCACGGGTTACCAAAACTTCGCGGCGGCCGAGGCGCAGCATGAAAGGTGTCGGTGCGTATTCCATGCCGAAGGTGCTGTTCAAGGTGGTCATGACGATTTCCTTATTGGAGTTGTGTTGGTCAAGAGATTCCAGAATATCACAACTACTGTATAAATCCACAGCTACTGTACGAATAAACAGTAATTTTTCAAAGTGTGGTTTTTTCGCCAAGGACCCCGATGTCGTCGCACAGTTTTCACCGCCTGCAGCGGTTTGTCGAAGAGCGCCTGTCGCCCGAGAGCGAAACCGGGCTGCACCTGACCGTCGGCGTGCTGCTGATGACAGTCGCCGCATGGATATTCGGCGGCATCGCCGAGGACGTGGTCACGGGCGACAGCATCACCTTGCTCGACGTCCGGCTGGCGCACTGGTTCCACCTGCATGCCACTGCATCGATGACGCGCTTCATGCTGATCATCACCAACTGGCACGGGATGATCGGCGCCGGCATCATGGCGCTCATGCTGGCAGCGTATTTCTATATTCGGAAACAGCATTACTGGCTGCTCGCCCTGATTGCTGTCGTGCCGGGCGGCATGTTGCTAAATGTGCTGCTAAAGTATGTTTTCCAGCGTGCGCGCCCCAGTTTCGACGATCCGCTGCTGACCCTGGCCACTTATAGTTTTCCGAGTGGACACACGGCGAATGCGGCCTTGCTGTACGGCTTGCTGGCGTGCTGGCTGGTGATGAAGTACCGCAGCGCCGGCGCGCGCGCGGCCATCATCGCCGTGGCCGTACTGATGGTCACTTTGGTCGGCGTGAGCCGGATGTATCTTGGCGTGCACTACCTGACCGACGTGCTGGCCGCCGCCGCCGAGGGAGGCACCTGGCTGGCGGTCTGCATCACCGCGGTATCGACCTTGCGCCGGCGGCGCGAAGGGCGGGCGCTCCAGCAAGCCAACCACTAAGGGAGATTCACCTGAAGCGCATCGCAGTCATCATCAACGGCAGCGCCGGCAGCGGCCACGACGACCAGACCGCCAAGGACTTGCGCGAGAAGTTCCGCGCGCACGGCTGCGAGGCCGAGGTCACGCTGGCGAAAAGCGGGGACGAAATGACCGCGGCGGCGCGCAAGGCGATCGGCGAGGGCGCCGACGCCGTGGTCGCCGGCGGCGGCGACGGCACCATCAACGCAGTCGCTTCGGTCATGGCCGGCAGCGGGATCGATTTCGGCGTGCTGCCGATGGGAACTTTGAATCATTTCGCCAAGGACCTCGATATCCCCCTTGTGCTCGATGAGGCGATCCGCAACGTCGCCGAGGGCCGGCGCATCAAGGTCGACGTGGGGCAGGTCAACGACCGCATCTTCCTCAATAATTCCAGTCTTGGCTTGTATCCGGATATCGTGCGCGACCGTGAAAAGCAGCAAAGCCGGCTCGGCCGCGGCAAGTGGCCGGCAGCGGCGTGGGCGACGTTCGCCGCGCTGCGGCGCTATCCCTTTCTGAGCGTCGGCCTGAACGTCGACGGCAAGCAGCACGCGCGCAGCACTCCATTCGTTTTTATCGGCAATAACGAATACATCATGCAGGGCCTGGCAATCGGCGAGCGCGAGCGGCTCGACGGCGGCCGGCTCAGCCTGTACGTCGCACAGCGCACGGGCAGGCTGGGGCTGCTGCGTTTCGCGTTTCGCGCCCTGTGCGGGCGGCTGGCGCAGGAGCGCGATTTCGACATCATGCTATCGGATAAATTCGACATCGAGACGCGCCACCGCCACTTGCGCGTGGCGACCGACGGCGAAGTCACCATCATGAAAACACCGCTGCGCTACCGGATCCTGCCGGGCGCGCTGACGGTGATCGTCCCACACCATTGAGGAGTGCCCCATGCGTACAATTGTTCACCTCTCCGACTTGCACTTCGGCCGTGTCGACGAAGCCCTGCTGGCGCCCCTGCGCGAACTGGTCGAGCGCCTCGCGCCGGACGTCGTGGTGGTCTCGGGCGACCTGACCCAACGCGCCAAGAGCGAGCAGTTCGAGGCCGCGCGCGCCTGGCTCGACACTTTGCCGGGGCCGCAGATCATCGTGCCGGGCAACCACGATATCTCCCTGTACAACGTGTTCCGGCGCTTCGTGAAGCCGCTCGAACGCTACCAGCGCTACATCACCGACGACCTCGATCCGATCCACGTGGATGATGAAATCGCGGTGCTGGGAATTAACACCGCGCGCTCGCTGACGTTCAAGGACGGCCGGGTCAACGAGGAGCAGGTGGCCAAGATCCGCGAAGAGCTGAGCGGGCTCGATCCGTCCATCACCCGCATCGTGGTCACCCACCATCCGTTCGACTTGCCGAAATTGCATGACGAAGACGACCTGGTCGACCGCGCGCCGATGGCGATGGCCGCGTTCGCCGAATGCGGCGTGGACCTGCTGCTGGCGGGGCACCTGCACGTGAGCCATGCGAACAGCACCGAGGAACGCTATCCGATCAGCGAATACGCGGCGCTGGTGATCCAGGCCGGCACCGCCACCTCGACCCGCGGGCGCGGCGAGGTCAATTCCTTCAATGTGATCCGGGTCGAACCGGCGCGGGTCGAAGTCGACCGTTATGGCTGGGATGTGCTGAGCCAAACCTTCTCGCTGATCACGACCGAGGTATTCATGCGCAGCGCCAACGTGTGGGCCGCGCATAACGACGGCCTGCTGGCCGCCGGCATCTAGATCCTAATACCGTAATCTGAAGCTGCCCGCAGGGGGGGGCGAAAGCGGCAAGCGCCCGGTGCGGCGACAACCCCGGGGTCAGGTCCGCCGGACCTCGTATATTGATCGTACCGATTCGACAGGCGATAATTGCGCTGTTGGAACGTCCGAGCGGAGTGACATTGATCGGACAAAGTGCCTCTGAGCTCGTGGGTCAGATAGGTGCCTCCGCT
>JBKPEJ010000049.1:0-126899 GCA_046728335.1 Pseudomonadota bacterium
AAGCCATCGACCACCGTCCACGTCGCAGCCGGTACCTACCGCGAAAACGTGACGACCAGGGTGAATGGCACCTCGACCGGACGCATCCGCTATGTGTCCGACACCAAATGGGGCGCCAAGATCATCGGCAGCGGCACCGAAGGCATGTGGACCAACCGCGCCAACTACACCGACATCGTCGGCTTCGATATCAGCGGCCCTGGTCGCCTTGGCATCCTGAACCTGGCGTCCTACACGCTGGCGCAAGGCAACCACGTGCACAACCTGACCGTGTCGGGCGGCTGCGGTGGCGGCGGCGGCGCGGGCATCATGAACGCTGAATACACGGCCTCGGACGGCGACATCATCGGCAACGTGGTGCACGATATCGGCGTACCGGGCGCCTGCAATTCGGTCCACGGCATCTACCACACGAACCTGCGTGGCCACATCTATAACAACATCGTGTACCGCGCTTCGTCGTGGGGTATCCACCTGTGGCATGCTGCGGACAACGTGATGGTGGCGAATAACACTTCGTTCCAGAACGGTGGCGGCAGCATGGGCGGCGGCATTGTGCTCGGCGTGGGCGACAGCCCAGGCGGCAAGATCTTGACCAACACCAAGATCATCAACAATCTCGTCTTCAATAACCCGGCGAAAGGCATCTACGAGTACTGCAACTCGGGTCAGGCTTGCATCGGCAGCGGCGTCGTCGTCGCCAACAACCTGGTAACCGGCAGCAGCTCGGGCATCATCATGAAAGTGGGCAGCGCGACCGGCACCATCACGGCCAATCCGCAGTTCGTCAACTATCAGGCCAACGGCACCGGCAATTATCGTCTGCAGAGCACCTCGCCGGCGATCAACAAGGGCACGGCAAGCGGCGCACCGACGACCGATATCGACTTCTTCGCACGCCCACGCGGCGCTGCGCATGATATCGGCGCCTATGAAAGCTTCTAAGCACTGACGGCCTGGGCGGGATCGTCCCGTCCCGACTTTCATGAACCCACGCGAAGCCTTGCTACGCGTGGGTTTTTTCTTTTGTGGATGCCAGCGCCGCGCAGCTTCCCCTTCGTTTGCGGTGTTTCAATGCGCCGACTTACCACGTTGATATCGTCCGAGAACAGGGTTGGTAAGCCCGACCTGACTCGACTGGCTCATTGTGAACATTTTGCTGATCAATCACTACGCGGGTTCGCTGCGGCATGGGATGGAATATCGCCCCTATTACCTTGCACGCGAATGGTGCCAGCTGGGCCACCGGGTTCGCATAGTCGCCGCGGCCCATTCGCACCTGCGCACCCACAATCCCGATCTGCAAGGCAAGGCGCGCCTTGACGAAGTCATCGACGGCATCGAGTACACCTGGTTCGACACGCCGGCCTACAGCAGCAATGGCGTCGGCCGCGCCCGCAATATGGCGGCCTTCGTGGCGCGCCTGTACCGCGAAGGCGCCGGCATGGCGCGCGAGTTTCATCCTGATGTCGTCATCGCCTCGAGCACCTATCCGCTCGATATCTGGCCGGCCCACCGGATCGCCCGGCTGGCCGGCGCCCGCCTGCTGTTCGAACTGCACGACCTGTGGCCGCTGTCGCCGATGGAACTGGGCGGCTATTCCAAATGGCACCCCTTCATCATGTTGCTGCAAGCGGCGGAGAACTATGCCTGCCGCCACGCCGACGCGGTAGTGTCGCTGCTGCCCAAGGTGCGCGCCCACCTGGAGGCACACGGCATGGCGCCGGAGAAGCTGCATATCGTTCCCAACGGTACAGATCCCACCGAATGGCTGCGCGAGCCCGCGCCGCTGCCCGTTCCCACCGCCGCCGCCCTCGCGGCATTGCGCCAGCGCGGCCAGTTCATCGTCGGCTACGCCGGCACCCACGGCATCGCCAATTCGCTCGACACTTTCCTTGCCGCGGCCAGCCTGATGCGCGACGAGCCGGTGGCCTTCGTGCTGGTCGGCGGCGGGCCCGACAAGGCGCAGCTGCAGCGGTGGGCGCAGGGTGCAGGTTTGCACAACGTGGGTTTCCTCGATCCGGTCGCCAAGGGGCACGTGCCGGCACTGCTGCAATGCTTCGACCTCGCCTATATCGGCTGGAAGCGCCAGCGCCTGTATCGATTCGGGATCTCGCCGAACAAAATGCTCGACTACATGATGGCCGCGCGCCCCATCCTGCATGCCGTCGAGGCGGGCAACGATCCGGTGGCCGAAGCGGGTTGCGGCCTGACCATCGCGCCGGAAGATGCGCAGGCCCTGGTGCAGGGCATCCGCACGATGCTGGCGCTGGACGCCGGCCAGCGCCAGGCGTTGGGGCAGCAAGGCCGGAAATTTGCGCTGGAAAACCTCACCTACCCGGTGCTGGGAAAACGTTTCTTGAAGGCTTGCTCTTGAACCGGCAGGCATCGTGCAGACAGATGATTTCAAACTGGGAAAATCATGACCGAATCGATCGCGGCGCCTACCGACGCCTTGCCCTTCCTGCCCTTCGCCCTGCCTGAAATCGGCGAAGAAGAAATCGCCGAAGTGGTCGCCTGCCTGCGTTCGGGCTGGGTCACGACCGGCCCCAAGACGCGCCAGTTCGAGCAGGAATTCAGCGCCTACCTCGGCGGCGGACTCGAAACGGTCTCGCTCAACTCGGCCACCGCCGGCCTGCACCTGGCGCTCGAGGCGCTCGGCATCGGCCCCGGCGACGAAGTCATCGTGCCGACCATGACGTTTACCGCCAGCGCCGAAGTGGTGCGCTACCTGGGCGCGCAGCCGGTGCTGGTCGACGTCGACCCGCGCACGCTCAACCTAGAGGCGTCCGCGGTGGAAGCGGCCATCACGCCGCGCACCAGGGCGGTGATCCCGGTCCACTATGCCGGCCTGGCCTGCGACATGGACGCGATCCTGGCAGTTGCGGCGCGCCATAATCTGCGCGTGATCGAGGATGCGGCACACGCCTTCCCCACCGTCTACAAAGGCCGGCTGGTCGGCACGCTCGGCAGCGACGCCACCGTATTCAGTTTCTACGCCAACAAGACCATGACCACCGGCGAAGGCGGGATGGTGGTCACGCGCGACCCGGCGCTGGCGGCGCGCGTGCGGCTGATGCGCATCCACGGCATCAAGCAGGATGCGTTCGCGCGCTATACGTCCACCACGCCGGCCTGGTTTTACGAAGTCGTCGCGGCCGGCTTCAAGTACAACCTGACCGACATCGCCGCCGCCATCGGCATCCAGCAACTGCGCAAGATCGACAACTTCCTGCGCCGCCGCAAGGAACTTGCACACGGCTACGCCGAAGGCCTGAAGGATCTGCCGCTGCAGCTGCCGCCGGACGCCGAAGCTGGTAGCGGCCACGCCTGGCACCTGTACATGGTGCGCCTGACGGCCGCCGCGCGGCTCGGACGCGACGAGCTGATTGCCAGGCTGTCGGCATCGGGCATCGGCACCAGTGTGCACTTCATCCCGCTGCATCGCCATCCGTACTGGCGCGACACCTGCGGCTTGTCGCCGGAACAGTTCCCGGCGGCCGAGGCGAGCTACCAGGCAATGCTGACGCTGCCGCTGTATACCAGGATGAGCGACGCCGACCAGCAGCGGGTGATCGCGACGCTGCGCGCCTTGTTGTCATGAGCAAGCGAATGTTCGACATCGCTGCGTCGCTGGCCGGCCTGATGCTGCTGGCTCCCGTGTTCGTGCTGGTGGCGCTGTGGATCAAACTCGATTCGCCCGGCCCGGTGCTCTTCCGTCAGCAGCGGGTGGGTCGCCACGGCGCGCCGTTTTCGATCTACAAATTTCGCACCATGGCCGCCGCCGCTGGCGCGACGCTGCAGCTGACCGTGGGCCGCGACAGCCGCATCACGCGCGCGGGCCGGTTCCTGCGCCGCTACAAGCTGGACGAACTGCCGCAGCTGATCAACGTGCTGCAAGGCGCGATGAGCCTGGTCGGCCCGCGTCCCGAAGTGCCGCGCTACGTCGCCTGCTATCCGCCCGAAGTGCGCGCGATCGTCCTCTCGGTCACGCCCGGCATTACCGACTGGGCCTCGATCCTGTACCGCGAAGAAAGCGCCATTCTCGGACGCGCGGCAGATCCCGAGCGGGCTTACCGGGAAACCATCCTGCCCGCCAAGCTGGACTACTACGTACGCTATGTCAGGGAACGCAGCTTCTGGACCGATCTGCGGATCATCTTCAGAACCCTGGCGGCCATCGTGCACTGAAAAGGCCATTACATGCTCTGGAACAAACTGCTGCACTTCGGCGATATCGAGCTGACGCTGGCATTGGCGGCCGCCATCACCGCCTGGCTGGTGGCCGCACGCGCCTGGCGCATGGCCTTGTGGTGGAGCGTGTTGTTCACGCTCGGCGTCGGCCTGGTCGGCGTCAACAAGGTCGCGTTCATGGCATGGGGCATGTCGTGGCACGGCCCGGACTTCAAGGCAATCAGCGGCCACGCGACCGGCGTCACCGCCGTGTTGCCCATGATTTTCTACCTGCTGTTGCGCCATCGCGGCGCACGCGCACAGGGAGCAGGTGTCGGCGCCGGCCTGACGCTGGGCGCGCTGATGGCCGTGCTGCTGGTGGTGGAAAACGAGCACAGTGCGGCCGAAGCGCTGGCCGGCTGGATCACCGGCGCGACCATCAGCGTGGGCGCGATCTGCATGGCTGGCGCGCCGCTGCCAAATCACGCACGGGCGCACGGCCTGCTTTTTCCGATGCTGGCGTTTGCCTCGGTGGCCTGGCTGATGCACGCGGTGCCGCATGGTTACTTCATGTACCGCACCGCTGCCTTGATATCGGGGATTGGCCTTTTCCCCTGGAATGCCGGCTGCTAAAAAAATTTAACTACAACCAAAGAGTCATTATGATCACCATCAAAACGCCACGCCTGTCGCTCCAGCGACAGAGCCAGCTTGGGGAAGATTGCTGGCATTCGATCGTAATCTCGTTGCTGCGAGGCCTCGCCGCTTTGATTGTCGCCGCCGGCCACCTGCGTTCCGAGATGTATCCCGGCCTGCGCGCCGTCGCCGATCCGCCGCTGTGGTTTAAGGGACTCGCTTTCTTCACCGGTTTTGGGCACCAGGCCGTGATGGTGTTTTTCATTATTAGCGGCTGGCTGGTCGGCGGCAGCCTGCTCAACAAGATGGGCCAGCCCGGCGCCGTGGCCAATTATGCGATCGACCGGACGACGCGCCTGTGGACAGTGCTGATTCCGACCTTTGGACTAACGCTGCTGTTCGGCCTGGTTGCCGGCGCCCTGCGTCCGAAGGGCGTCGATTTCTCGGCCGCCAATGAATTTTCCGTTTTGTCGTTTGCCGGAAACTTGCTCGGCCTGCAGCGCGTGGCGATGGCCGATTTCGGCGGAAACTACGCGCTATGGAGCCTGGCCAACGAGACCTGGTATTACGTGATGTTCCCCTTGCTGGTGCTGCTGTTTACCGCGCGCCGCAGCACCGCGCGCATCGCCAGCGGCGTGGCGCTCGCGCTCGCGTGCGCCGTGCTGCCGATCGACATCCTGCTGTACTTCAGCATCTGGCTGCTCGGCGTGGGGTTTTCACGCCTGCGGATTGACTGCGGCGCCGGCACGCGCAGCGCCTGGCTGCTGTTGACGGTCTTCACAGCGGTGTATTTTCGCCTGACTGGTGCCAACGACAATTTCGATCGAACCACGCTGGGAATGGACGTGGTGACCAGCCTGGTATTCCTGCTTCTGTTGTGCAGCCTGCAGTTCAAAGCCACGCCGGCATCCACGCTGGCACAACCATTGGCCCGGACCGGCAAATTTTTTGCGGATTTTTCGTTCAGCCTGTACGTACTGCACCTGCCGCTGATCGACTTGATGCAGCACGTGGCCCTTACCCAGTTCGGATTGCGCCAGCTGTCGCCCAGCGTGCCGCTGCACCTTGCCATCTACCTGGGCATGCTCGCTGCCTTGCTGGGCGGTGCCTACCTGTTCTTCCTGATGTTCGAATCGCAGACCTACCGCATCCGCCGCCTGGTGAAGCATTTGGTGGCGCGGGGCGGCGCAACCGAGCCAAGACCGGCCGCGGCGCCAGTCGAGCGCTAGGCGAGAAGTGGCTGTTGCACAATCGGCGCCCCGATCGCTCAGGTCTTACGCGGCATCAAGCCGCGGACCCGGGGGGTTGCGGCTTTGTTCCTCATCAAGGAAAAACAGGAT
The DNA here is from genome assembly GCA_046728335.1 of Pseudomonadota bacterium. Taxonomy (GTDB): domain Bacteria; phylum Pseudomonadota; class Gammaproteobacteria; order Burkholderiales; family Burkholderiaceae_D; genus JAFCUW01. The sequence goes on from JBKPEJ010000049.1 coordinate 6,150, forward strand.
GTTGCGGATTAGGCTGAAAGCGCCCCGCCACTCCCCGAAACAATTCCCGGTAACCTTCCATGACTGCTGATTTCACATTCTGGGGGCATAACTGCTTCCTGATTGAGACCGACGACGAAGCTTTGCTGATCGACCCCTGGCTGAACGACACCGGGGCATTTTTTGGCAGCTGGCATCAATGGCCGCCCAACAGTCACCTGCGCGGCGCCCTGCAAAAACGCTGCAGTGAAAAATCCCTGAGCATCTTCCTGACCCACGAACACCAGGACCATTTCGACAGGGACACCTTGCGCGCGCTCTCCGCGCATCCGCGCTGCATTGTGTATATCCCGGCATACAAGGACAAGTTCTTGCTGGCGGCGCTACGCGGCATGAACATGCGCGCCGTCGAACTGGCCGAGGGCGACACGGCGGGGACGGCGATTCAGTTTCGGATCTTCATCGACGACGGTGCAATCAATCACGACAGCGCCATTTTCGTTTCGGCGCCCGGCTTCACCGTCTTCAACCAGAACGACTGCAAGATCTTCGACCGGCTACCGGTGCTCAAGAAGGAACTTGGCGTAGTCGACTACTACACGGTGCAATTTTCCGGCGCGAACTGGCACCCTGCCTGCTTCGAGCTGCCTGACGACGAGCGCCGCCTGCTGGCCAAGAAGAAGGTACTCAGCAAGCTTCGCAACGTTCTGGGCGGCGCCAGGGTGCTGGCGCCGCACTTCTTCGTGCCGGCCGCGGGGCCGGCCTTCTTCCCGTTTCTCGACCCCGCGCTGAGCGTCGGCAGCGGAACGATCTTCGTGCACCAGGACGAGCTCGACAAATATCTCCGGCAAAGCGGGATCACCGACATTCTCTATCCAAGGCCGGGCGAACGGGTCGACGAGGCCGCAAACCGCACACCGATCAACGGTCCCAGCGTCGACCAGATCCAGGCCTACTGCGCAAGCCATCGCAACGTATGGGAGGAACTCGACGACACGTTTTCGAAAGAACGCTTCGCGCAGGCACTGCAGCGCCGTCTCGACCTGATTGCCGCGATCGCTCTGCCGCGGGACACGCCATCGGTCGCCTTCAATTGGGGCCCAGGCGACGACTGGCTGCTGGTGGACCTGGTTGGCAAAGCCCTCGTCCAATCCAACGCCCCGCAAGCGCCGTGCCTCCTCATGCGAGCCAGCACCCGGTATTTTTCGCTGATGTGCAGCAATGAGCGCTGGCAGGATATCGCGTTGAGCCTGCAGGCCAAGGTCCAGCGCCTGCCCGAGGTGTACAACACGATCGCCAATATTTTTCTGTTCGCCGACGAATCGAACCTGGCCGACGCGCTGGTCCAGAGCCTGAACCTGTCGAAGGAGCGGATCGTCATCGAGCATCAGGGGCAGAAATACGAGATCAATCGCTATTGTCCCCACCAAGGCGGCGACCTGGCGTATGCCAGCATCGACGACGACAGGAACGTAGTGTGTCCACGTCACGGCTGGCGCTTCGACCTGGCCTGCGAAGGGATGTGCAAGACGTCCGGCGTGAGCATCAACGCGGTCAAGCTGGGAAGCGCAGAGGCCGGGGAGCGAACCGGCGGCCCAACGCAATGCTCTGCGCCGCCGTGAGCCGCGGCGGCGCCGGTCAGGCGCTAGCTTGAATAAGCGATTTGCCCACCCGATTCAGGCTGATACAGGTAACCTCGGCGACCGATGCCGGGCGCCATATCGTTGAACAGCACCCCCCGCGGCGAGATGCCCGCATGGTTCAGGCGCTTGATCGACTCGTTGATTTCAGTCTCAGTGGTCATGCCGGCGCGGGTCAGGATGAACACGGCGCCGGCGTGGGTGCCGATGATCAGCGCGTCGGCCACTGCCAGGATCGACGGCGGGTCGAGCAGCACCAGGTCATAGTTGGCGCTGACCGTTTCGAGCAGCTCGCCGAAATTGAGGTGCAACAAGAATTCGGAACGGTTCGGCGGCAAGGCGCCGGTCGGGATGAAGTCCAGATTTTCCAGCACGCCGCGGTGAATCACCTGTTCGACCTGCATAGAGCCGGTGATCGCCTTCGACAAGCCCTGCTCGCGGCTGACGCCAAAGTAACGGTGCAGCTGGCCATTGCGGAAGTCGGCGTCGATCAGTAGCACGCGCTTGCCACTGGCCGCCATCACCGCCGCGAAATTGGCCGTGACGAACGACTTGCCCAGGTTGCGCGTCGGCCCGGCCAGCATCACGATGTTGTTCTTAAAGTGCGGCATCGAAAACTGGAGCGCCGTGCGGAAGCTGCGCAGGCTCTCGATGGCGACATCTTCCGGCGCCGCCTGCGCCAGCAACGGGAGCATGCCAGTTTCGCCGCGCGCTTTCCTGCTCAGCTTTTCCTGTTGCGCGCTGTGCGGAATGGTCGAGTACACCACGCGGGCGCGCAGCAGGCGCTCGATCGCCTCGGGCGCGTCGATACCGCCCTTGATCGCCTTGCGCCCGACCGCGAACAGGCAGCCCAGGAATAGTCCGGTCACCGCAGCCGCCGCGACGATCAGCGGGCGGTTCGGCTTGAGCGGCTTTTCGGGCTCGATCGGGGCGTCGATCATGCGCACGTTGCTGACCCGGCCTACCGATATCAGGCGCAGCTGCTGGGCCGTGTTCGAAAGCGCGGTATACAAGTCGGTGTTGACCTTGATATCTCGCGTCAGGCGCGCTTCGTACTGCTCCAGCGCCGGCAGCGTACGGATACGTTTGGCGACTTCTGCGATTTCGGCATCGACCTCGTTGCGCTGCCCATTGACGCCTCGGATGATCGGATGATCTTCGGTGAAGCGCGATAGCAGTTCAGTCTTTTTTTGGATCAGATCGAGCCGGCGGGTGCGCGCGGCCGCGGCCTGCTGCAGGCTCATGCGCGCTTCCTCGCGTAAGTCGATGGTGCCGTGCGCGTTGCGGAACTGGTTGTACTTGTCTTCAGACTGCTCCAGCTGGCGCCTGAGGATCGGCAACTGCTGGTTCAGGAAGGCCAAGGACTTTTCCGCCTCCTCGGTCTTGCGCGCCAGATTCTGGCGCATGTACTCGCGCCCGATTTCGCTGAGCAACTGGTTGATCCGCTTCGCGCTGTCGCCTTGCAGCCGCACTTCGATCACGCCCGACAGCTTGCCCTGTTCGGTGATCACCATTGTGTTCTGGATCCGCTCGATGGTGACCAGGCGCGACATGCGCTTCAGCCGGAACTGGGCGCCGGGATTGGCGTGCATGCGCTCGACCTTGAGTTCGATGGTGCCGTCGGCGGTCGGCACCCGATAGCGCTTTCCAACCGCTCCATCGAACGCCGGCGCCCCGCCGCCGCCGCCGAAACGATAACCTTGATTGGCCAGCGCGGTGATGGCGAACTCACGGTTTTGCAGGCCATCCGGCACGTTGAACGTCCCCACCTCCAGCGTTTCGCCGCCCCAGGTCCAGCCGCCCCAGCCGAAGATGCCGGCTTCGGATAATTCGCCGCGGGCCTGGTTGGCGAGCCAGAACCCCGCGATCGGAAAGTACTTCGGCTGCACTTCGACGTACCACTGCAAGTTGTCAACCGCGCGCGACACCACTAGGCGCGAGCGCAGCAGCTCCATTTCGGCGATCGCCGCCTTCTTCGTTTCAAACAGCGAGGATGCCTCGCTGAGGATATTCTTGGACGCGTTCGGGCTTTCCTCCTCGACGTGGATCATCAGGTTCGCTTCGTACACCGGCTTGGCCACCAGCGCGTACACCACTGCGAGCATGGTCACCAGCATCGTGATCGCGCCGATCAGCCAGCGGCTGTCGTACAAGGTGTTGACATAGCGCTTCAGGTCGACCGCCGGGTCGTCCTCCGCGATATGCGAACCGCGCGGATCCCATTGCATGTTCAGCGCCGGCAAATGATGCTCGACGGTCGACACCGGGTGCTGCTCGCTGTGAGTGTCCATATTGTCTGGGATGGGCTCAGGGTTTGGTAGTGACGCCTACCGCGGAAGTGAGGGCGCCGGGTATCAGCAGGCTGAGGTTGCGATTCCAGTTCGCCAGCGGGGATGCGGCGACATACACCACGTCTTTGGGAGAGAGCTCGAAGCTTTCGGCCAAAGCCATTGCGCCGGTGACGCGCGCGTCGAGCTGATAGACGCGGGTGCCTTCGGTGGTCTTGCGCACCACATAGATCTGGCGCGCGTCGCCGGACAACGGGCTGACGCCGCCCGATTCGCCCAGCGCCTCATTGAGCGTGAGGCGGCCGTTATGCATGATCAGCGCGCGCGGCGCGACCACCTCGCCGGTGACGAACACCTTGCTCTCGTCGCGCGAATGGACCCGCACCACGTCGCCCGGTTCGAGCATGACGTTGCCGGGATTGATGCCTTTTTGTACCAGTTCGCGCATGTTGATGCGGTAGCGCTCTTCGCCGCGTTCGAGCACCAGGCGGCTCTGGTCGGCCGTCGGCAGCAGGCCGCCGGCGCGGTTCAGCGCTTCCATCAGGGTCATCGGGATATCGTTGATCGCCTGCAGGCCCGGCGAGCGCACCTCGCCGTCGATGTACACGCGCTTGCTGCGGTAGGCCTGCACGCGCAAGGTGACGTTGGGGTTGGCGATATAGCGGGCCAGCTTGCTTGCCAGCAGGTCGCGGGCCTGGTCTTCGGTCAGGCCCGCGAGCTTGAGGGCGCCGGCGAACGGAAACTGCACCCTGCCATCGTGGTCGACGACGAAGCCGGCCGGCGGCGCGCCGTTGGTATTGAGTTCGGTCGCGCCGGAAGCAGGGGTGATGACGGTGCCGCCCAGTTCGGGGTGGTCCCACACGACGATCGAGAGGATGTCGCCGCGGTCGATGGTGTAGGACGGTGGATTGGGCACCACCAGCCTGGACAGGTCCTGACTGACGACCGAATCGCGTTTTTTCTCCTCGGTGGCGATCAGCTGCGGTGTGATCATCTCGGTGACCGGGGCGTCGGACCCTGATCCGGTGGCGGCGTGGCCAGGTGAATTTCCACTAAAAGTTGCGCAGCCCGCCAGTGGCAGCAGCATCAGCACCAGCACCAGCATCCATGCCAGGAGGCGGACGGCGGCGCCGGTCGTCCGTTGCTTGATAGGGATATCCATGATGTTTGCCCATCCGAAGCGAGCCAGCCAGTGGCAATCAAGCACCAGAGTAAAGCCTGTCACCGGGCAGACCTTGCTATATATCAAAATGGCTGTTCAGCTACACTAGCTGCACGCAGGTGCTAGCGCAGTTCTTCGAGCAGCTTGAGCGATTCGGCAAAACTCCAGATCCGGCGGATTTCGATCACATCGTATTTGGCGGCGATGTTCGGCGGGAATGCCGAGAAGCGGGCGTTGACGCGGACGATGCGGCGCACCGCGTTATCGACCTCGGCGTGCCCGCTGGAGCGCACGATGGTGACGTCCTCCACGCTGCCATCGCTGCGCAGCGCCACGCTGACCAGCGGATCGATGCGCACGCGGTCGGCCGCCATCGGCAAAAACGCCAGGCCGCCATTGCGCTCGATCTTCTGGCGGAAGCTGTCGACGTACATGCGCAAGGGCACATCGCGTTCGCCCGCGCCCACCACCACCCGGCGCCCGCCCCGTTCTTCTTCCGGACGAGCGCGTTGCGGCGGCGCGCCACCGAGCAGGTCGATGCCGCGCGCGAGTTCGCGCACCCGATTACCCGCATCGCTGCCGAGCATGTTCTTCGGCACTGTGGCGCCGGTGCCGCCCGAGCCGGCCACTGTGTTGCCGGCGCCGGCCGATGGCGCCGCGGCCGCTGCCCGTTCGCGCTCGCGCTGACCGGCCGCCGCCTGCTCGGCCTGTTGGCGCACGGCCTCCTCGGCTTGCCGGCGAGCAGCCTCGGCCACTTGCTGCCTCGCCAATTCTTCGGCCCGCTGGCGCGCCGCGAGTTCGTCGGCTTTCTGCTTCATTGCCAGCTCTTCAGCCTTCTGCCTCTGTGCCAGCTCCTCCGCCTTCTGCCGGAGCGCCTGCTCTTCCGCTTTCTGTTTGAGTGCAAGCTCCTCGGCTTTCTGCTTCAGCGCGAGCTCTTCGGCTTTCTGGCGCGCCAGTTCCTCGGCTTTCTCCCGCAGCGCCAGTTCGTCCGCCCGTTGTTTCGCCGCCACCTGATCGGCCTGATCCCTGCGCAGCTGATCCTGGGTGCGCGCGATTTGTTCCGCCTTTTCCCTGGCCGCCAGTTGCTCCGCTTGCTGCTGCACTGCCTGGCGCCTGGCCTGCTCCTCGGCCTGCATTTTTGCCGCCGACTCTTGAGCGGCGCGGCGCTGCGTTTCCTGGTTCCTCAGCGCCTCGGCGCGCGCGGCATCCTCAGCCAGCTTGCGGTTTTCCTCCGCCGCCTGCCTGGCCGCTGCTGCCTGTGCCTGCAGTTCCTGCTCCACCTTGGCCGCCGCGGCGGCGGCCTCGTCTTCCTTGCGCTTCGCCTCCGCCGCCAGCGCGGCGCGCGCCTCGGCGCCATCGTCGCTGCCTTCCTGCGCTTCCTTGGGATCGACGGTCTTCTGCACAGATTCTTCCGGCTGCGGCAGCGGAACGACAAAGCGCTCGTTTGGATTCTGGTCCTGGGCGATCACGCGGGTGGGCGATTCGACCGGCTCGCGCGGCGGCAAGGGCCGGCTGATCCGGCGTGGCTTGGATGGTTTGGCCTTCGCCGGCGCCGGAGGGACAGGCGCAGGACGCGGCGCGGGCGCCACCATCTGCATGCCCGTCTTCGGTTCAGGCAAAGGTGGCGGCAAGGCCTCGGCGACAGGCGCCGGCGCCGGCACAGGCTCGGGCGGCGCGAGCGTGATGGTGACCGGACGCGGCTTGAACGGCGACGGCAGCCCGAGTCCCGGCATGCCGAATTGCAGAGACAACAACAGCGCGTGGAACACGATCGACAGCAGCAGTCCAACGACCAGGCGCCGGTTGACGAGATCAGGGGAAGCAGCGCGACTGGTTGCGGTGACAAAACTCATGCAGCTCGTGAAGGCGCAGCGATGGCCGGGGCATTGATCGGGCCATCAGGATAGCGTGTTCTCAGCAGTAAAGCGAGAGTGGGCATAGTGAACAGATCAACTCGGCCGAGTGGTCTTCTCAAATAGATAATTCCACATTCGCCGGGGCGTGCTAGGCTATTGCTTTCAGCCAATTTCCTGACCATCCATGCATTCATTTCACCGCCTGTCCGTACTCGCCGCCGCTTGCCTGATCGCCCTGCCCCAGCTCGCCCTTGCCGACGATGCCGCCAATCTGCGCCACGCGCACGCGCTGCTGAAATCGACGCCGCTGGTGGACGGCCATAACGACCTGCCGATCCTGATCGCCGAAAACGAGAAGGCGCCGGGCGATGTCGACGGCTACGACCTGAACCGCACGATGCCGCACGAAACCGACATCGCCCGCATGCGCAAGGGGCACCTGAGCGTGCAGTTCTGGGCCGCCTACGTGCCCGGCGAACTGAAGACCGGCTGGGCCCGCATGGGCATGGAGCAGGTCGAACTGACCCGCCGCATGATCGCCAAATACCCGGCCGACCTCGCGCCGGCCTATGGCAGCGCCGATATTGAACGCGCCTTCAAAAGCAAGCGCATCGCCTCGCTGATCGGCCTGGAAGGCGGCCACATGATCGAGAACAGCCTGGGCCTGCTGCGCGCCTACTACCTGCTCGGCGCGCGCTACATGACCCTGACCCACAACGTGACCCTGGACTGGGCCGATGCCGCGCTGGGCGCGCCGACCCACCATGGCCTGACGCCGTTCGGCAAGGAAGTGGTGCGCGAGATGAACCGGCTGGGCATGCTGGTCGACATCAGCCACGTCAGCGCCGACGTCATGCGCGACGCGCTGGACACGGCCGAAGCGCCGCTGATCTTTTCGCACTCCTCGGCGCGCGCGCTGACCGACCATCCGCGCAACGTGCCCGATGACATCCTGGCGCGCATGCCGAAAAACGGCGGCGTGGTGATGGTGACCTATGTGCCGTCTTTCGTGTCGGCCGAGGCGGCAGCCTGGGGAATGGGTGAACGCGCCGCGGTGCAAGCCGCCGGCGCCGATCCGCAAGCGATCAAGGCGGCGGAGCTGGCGTATGAGAAAGCCCGTGGCCCGCGGCCGAAAGCGAGCTTGCAGCAAGTCGCCGACCACATCGACCATGTGGCGAAAATCGCCGGCAAGGACCACGTGGGCCTGGCTGCCGATTACGGCGGCGCGCCGATGCCGGTGGGCCTGGAAGACGTGGCCACCTACCCTGCCCTGTTTGCAGAGCTGATCAAGCGGGGATGGAGCGACGCGGACCTGCAGAAGCTGGCCGGACTGAACCTGATCCGCACGCTGCGCGATGCGGAAACCGTTGCGGCGCGCCTGCAGAAAACCCGCAAGCCGTCGACCGCGACGATCGAACAGCTGGACCGGAAGAAGTCCTGATGAACGGCGCCGCGACCACCACCATTTCGGTGCTGCCGGCGCAAGATGTCGCCGCCAATCTGGTCCAGCTCGGCGCGCTGATGCATGCCTGCGTCCAGGACGGCGCCAGCATCGGCTACGTGCTGCCGTTCGAGCAAGCGGACGGAGAGGCATTCTGGAACGAGAAGGTACTGCCCGCGCTGCAGGCCGGCACCAGGCTGCTGCTGGTCGCGCGGAAAAACGACCGGATCGTCGGATCCGTCCAGCTCGACTACGACACCCCGCCCAACCAGCCGCACCGCGCGGAAGTGCGCAAACTGCTGGTGCATCCCGCATTCCGCCGCCAGGGCATTGCGCTGGCCCTGATGGCCGAACTGGAACAGCGCGCGCGCAGCCTGGGGCGCACCCTGCTGACGCTCGACACGCGCAGCGGCGACAGCGCCGAGCCGCTGTATGCGTCGCTCGGCTACCGTACGGTGGGCGTCATCCCCGGCTTTTGCCGCGACACGCGCGACGCCGGCCGGCTCGACTCGACCACCATCATGTTCAAGCAGTTGTGATGGCGGTGGCACGGCCCATCAGGATTACCGGCTCGGAATAGAACTCCGCGCACCAGCGATACTTCTTGAGCACCTTGTCCGGTACGCCGCTGGCGTCCTCGATCAGATGAAACCCGAAGCCCGCGTACAGGCTTTCCAGGTTCGCGAACGGCAGGCAATAGAGGAAATCGAAGTCCGGCGCCGCGGCGAGAAAGGCGATAATTTTCTTCGACAGGCCGGTGCCGCGAAACTCGTCGAACACATACATTCCGCCCAGCTCGCCCACGCGCGGCCCCGCCGGCACAATGCGCCCCAGTCCCGCGGGACGGCCGTCGATCTCCGCCACGGCCTGGTAATCATCCGGTGCGGACTGCAGAAAATCGATTTCGCCGTAGCGCTGGTTGATCCATTCGAGTTCGCCCGGCAAGGCGAGCCGGATGATGACGTTCACTGGGCGCCAGTCTTTGGTTTGCATGCCGTTCCTATCGTCGAACCGCGCGGCGCGAGCGGCCGGCGCGCGCCGCCCTGACGCCATCAATCCAGTCGCGACCGCCGGCATCCAGCGCGGCGTCGATCACTTCCTGGGGCAAGCTATACACCGATGCCCACGCAGCCCTGCCGTCGGCCGTATTGGTGGGAAAATCGTGCCGTTCGATCGGCCAGCCGTATTTGCGCATCAACGCGCGGATGACCGTGTTCAGGGTGATCTTGCGATGATCGAACAGGCTCTCGACACCGGCCATGTCGTCCGACGACAGCAGCACTGCGAGCGTTTCGGCCCGCAGCGAAGTGCCCATCGTCGGAAACCGGCCAGGCCGCGGAGTTTTGTTGTCGTTCATGTCAGGCCCGCTTCAATTGATTGGCATTCGCGCCCAGCACCTGGCTGCCGCCGCGCGGCTGCGCAAGGTAGGCGCTGAGCCAGTCGAACACCGTCGCCGCGCGCGCTTCGCTCGCCATCTCGCAAGCCGTCGCGCAGACGGTGGTGCAGCACCTGCTTGCCGAAGATGCTCAGCTGGCCGGCGAGCATCGCAAAATAAGGCTCGACCAGCAGCCCGCTCCAGGTCTGATCATCGACCGACGCTGCGGCGGGGTCGTGGGCAATACGATGCAGTTGGGAGATATCGCTGGCGGAGAACGGATAATCGACTGGCTCAGGCTCGGCGACCTGGGTAAGCGATCGAAGCTGGACCATCACGATCGCGGCGAGCGCGGCGAACCGTTTGAGATATGCGGGCATACGAGTGTTCAGTCGCAGACGAATTCAGGAACGATGTGCAATTACGTCGCCCGGCCGCCGCAGGCGACCGCTTTGCCGTCGGCTGAATGGGCGCAATACGGCGCCGCGCCGCCGCAGGCGACCGAGTGTCCGTCGGCCGATTTATCGCAATACGGCGCGGCCCCACCGCAGGCAACGGCCTGGCCGTCGGACGATTTGAGGCAGTACGACGCTTTGCCGCCGCAGGCAACCATGCGCCCGTCGGCCGTTTTGTCGCAGAATGCCGCTTCGGCGCCGCAGGCGAGCGCTTTGCCGTCGGACGACTTGGCGCAATGCGCCGCCGCGGCGCCGCAGGCGACAGCCTGGCCGTTCGGCGACTGCTGGCAAAACGCAGCGGCCGCGCCGCAGGCGACAGCCGATCCGTCGGGGGAATTCTCGCAATACGGAGCGGAGGATGTATGGGCGACGACCGGCGCCTGCGCGGCGGCGGGAAGCTGGATGCAGCCGGCGAACAGCAACATTGCGCAGATGGCGACGAGGCGGCGCACATCGGTCAGTCGGTTCATCATAATAACCCTATGCAATGTTGTGAATTGGAATTATTAGTATAGTTGAAACCCGACAAGGCGTGAGTTGTTTCTTTACTGTGGCCTCAGGCCGCCGCGAGCGCCAGCCGTTCGTCGCGGATATCGCGCATCAGCTGGCTCGCCGGATAGCCGTCGAGGCTGGCGATCAGGTCCGCCAGCGGCATTGGCTGGGAGAACAGGAAACCCTGCATGCGCGGCTCGCCGTTGGCCGCCAGGAAGGCAGCCTGCTCGCGCGTCTCCACCCCTTCCGCCACCACCCGCAAGCCGAGGTGGCCTGCCATCGCCAGGATCGACTGGACGATCGCGGTGCCGTTGGCGTCGCCCGGCAAGTCGCGGATGAAGCTGCGGTCGATCTTGAGCTCGTACAGCGGCATCCGCTTCAGGTAGGCCAGGCTGGAGTAACCGGTGCCGAAATCGTCGATCGACAGGCGGATGCCGAGCGCAGCCAGTTCATGCATGCGCGAAATCGTGTCGTCCATGTTTTCGATCAGCAGGCCCTCGGTCACTTCGAAGATCAGCTGGCTGGCGGGCGCGCCCGTTTCGGCGAGGATCTCGCGCACTTTGGCGACGAAGTCGGGATCGCGGAACTGCGACGGGCTGACGTTGACCGACAGCGGCATCGGATGGCCCGCCTGCTCCAGTTGCAGCCACCCGACGCAGGCATGGCGCAGCGCCCACTGCCCGAGCGGCACGATCAGGCCGCATTCTTCGGCCACCGGAATGAACAGGTCCGGCGGCACCAGTGCGCCGTCGGCGCGGCGCCAGCGCATCAGCAGTTCCGCGCCGACCGGAGCGCCCAGGCAGTCGACCTGCAATTGCAGGTGCATTTGCAGTTCGCCGTTCTCGAACGCGGCGGCCAGGTCGCGTTCCATGGTCAGGCGCCGTTCCACCTCGGCCTGCATGGTCGCTTCGAAGAAGGCGACGCCGTTGCGGCCGTCGGCCTTGGCGCGGTACATCGCGGTGTCGGCTTCGCGCAGCAAGTCGTGCACGGTCTGCCCCGCCTTCGGCAGCAAGGTCACGCCGATGCTGGCCGACGAGTTGTAGCTTTGGCCGTCGATTTCGAAGCTCTCGGTGATCGAATGGCGGATTTTTTCGGCGACTGTCAGCGCGGCGTCGCGTGCCGAATCGACGTCGCTGCCCAGTTGCGCCAGCAGGACGACGAACTCGTCGCCGCCGATGCGCGCCACCGTATCGCCTTTGCGCACCAGCTTCGACAACCGTTCGGCCGCGTTCCTGAGCATCGCGTCACCGATGGCGTGGCCGCGCGCGTCGTTGATGTACTTGAAGTGATCGAGGTCGATGAACATCACCGCGCCGAAGCCGGCGCCGGCCTGCGCGCTGGCGAGCAGCTTGTCGATCCGCTCCATCAGCATGCGCCGGTTCGGCAAGCCGGTCAGCACATCGAAAAACGCCAGGCGGTGGATATGGTTTTCCGATTTTTTCCGTTCCGTGATGTCGCGCCCGACTCCCACCCAGTGGGTGTTGACGCCGCCCTCATCGGCAAACGGCACCAGCTCCAGCTCGACCCAGTACGGCGCGCCCGCCTTGGTGTAGTACTGGAGGACGGCGGTCACCTGTTCGGTACGGGCGACCGCGTCGGCGATGCGCTGGATGTCGACCGGGTCGGAGTCGCGCCCGAGCAGCATGCGCCAGCTGCGCCCGATCACTTCGTCGCGCTGGTATCCGGTGCGGCGCTGGAAAGCATCATTGACGAAAATGATCGGCTGCGCGGCGCCAGGTATGTCGACCACCTTGGCGATCACCACCATGTCATTGAGCCGCGCCACCGCCGCCGCGGTCAGGCGCAGTTCGCCGTTGAGCGCATGCAGGTCGTTCTTGCCTTTCTGGAGCGAGTCTGCAAACAGGCGCGAGTCGGCGAGCGAGCGCGCCAGCCGCTGCAGCAGCACCGAGCACGATATCGTGATGATGGCGCCCAGGAACAGGTAATTCACAGTGATGATCAGCGACGGCATCAAGCCGTACTCAGGCATGCCGGGGATGTGCAGGTTGGCGTATCCCGCGTAGCTCAGCACCAGGATGGCCAGGGCACTGGCGCCAAGGGTGAACAGTGCGGGCGCCATGCCCAGCAGGACAGCGGCGAGGACCGGCGCCGCGATCAGGTAGATCTGGCTGACCGGGCCGACCGTCACCATCAGGCCAACCCCGATCATGTAGACGATCGCAAGGAAATTGAGGACGCGGGTCTTGTAGGCAACACGCTTGAACCACCAGAGGGCGGTGATCCAGACCAGGGCGACGGTATCCATCGCCACGACCGGCCACATGCCTTCGGAGGCGGCCAGCGCCATGCTGGGAAGCGCGGTGATGGTACCGAGCACCAGCACGATCGACAGCAGCGAGGAGAAAATTTGAATGCGCCAGTGCGCGATGTTGTCGGGCGTTTCCAAGAGAATACCTTTTGATGTCGCACGCGGCACGGCATTGACACACTGCGCATCAGAATTCTTGCTGCAATGCACCATTATACCGAAATATTGCTTAATGTCACTACAATGCACAGGATTGTAGCACCTAAGAAACAACTATTGCTTCTTAGTTAGCCGTCGTCGCACTACCGTCGGTTACTGCAATTGTTTGAGCAAGGCGCGTGTGTCCGCCGCCTGAACGAATTGCATGTTTCCAGCCACCAAGGATTCCAGTTCCTTGCGGGCGGCTGCCGAATCCCCGGCCTTGTACAGTCCCATTGCCAGGTGGTAGCGGATGTCGCGCGCCTGCGGGGTCTTGGCAAGCGCGTTCTGCAGGATCGGCACCCCTTTCGCGGCGTCGCCCTGCTCGACCAGGATCCAGCCGAGCGTATCCATAATGACAGGTTCTTCGGCCGCCAGCCTGTACGCTTGCTCGGCCACCTTCTGCGCGCGCGCATCTTGCGATTGCTGATAAGCCAGCGCCAGGTTGTTGAGTGCGATGACGTTGTCCGGATGCCGTTCCAGCGTGGACTCCAGCTGCCCCGCCGCCAACTTGTACTTTTTATCGGCCAGCAGTGTTTCCGCCTTGTAGAGCTGCATGCGGACGTCGTCGGGATGCAGCTGCATCCATTGCGCCAGGCGCTTCTCCGCCTCCTGCTGCCTGCCGGCCATCCGCAGCGCATTGACCAGCTTGATGGTCAGTTCATTGGTTGTGCTGAAGCCCAGCGCCTTCTCGTAGAAAGGCAAGGCTTGCACGGCTTTGTTCTGCCCCATCAGCACGTCGCCTTCAAGCTGGTAGCCTGCTGCCGCCTTCGGGTAGTTCCTTTGCAGCCGCGCCGCACTCATCAGCGCCAGTTCGTGCCACCCTCGGCGCGCCTGGATTTCCGCGAGCGCCAGCTGCGCCGCCGGGAAATCCGGCTGCATTGCCAGCGCCGTTTTCAGATAGTCCTCCGCTGCTCCCGGCTTCTTCATGAGCAGGTGCAGCGCCGCCACCTGCATCTGCGCCTGCGCCGACCTCGGCAAGGCCGCCGCCAGCCGCTTGTAGGTTTCCAGCGCGCTTTCCCGGTCGCCGGTCGCCAGCTGGCTCTTGCCCAGCAGGTCGAGCAGGTCGGGATTGTCAGGATGGGTCACCTGCAGCGTGCGCGACAAGGCAAGCGCTTTGTCCACCTGCCCCACCCGCAGGTACTGGCCGATCAGGTTCACCGCCGGCACGATCGCATTGGGATCGACCGCGGCGGCCTGTTGCAGCCACGGCGTGGCATCCTCGAGCTTGCCCTGGCTGGCCGCCAGCGATCCGAGCGCGGTCATCGCCTCGACGCTGGTCCTGTTCTTGTCGAGGAATTCCTGCAGGTGCTGCCTGGCTGCGGGCAGGTGCTTCTCGCTCAGGTCGAGCTGCGCCAGGTTGGCCGCAGCGGGGAAATACGAGGGCTGCAAGGCGAGCGCCCTGGTGAAGCTGGCGCGCGCCTTCGCGTCATCGTGTTGGGCGATATAGACCATGCCCTTCAGGTCGTGCACGGCGGGGTTGTCCGGCTGCGCCTGCTCAAGCGCCAGCACCGCGGCAAACGCATTGTCGAAATGCCCCAGTCCCATTTCGGTGCGGACCAATGCGATCCCGGCTTGCTGCGATTTGCCGTCAAGCTTGGTTGCCACCTGCAAGTCGTTGACAGCCGCCACCTTCTCGCCCTTGCCCAGCTTGCTCAACGCGAGCGAAGTCCGCAGGTCGGCCGCTTTCGGTTGCAGCTCGCTCGCCTTGCCGAAATATTCGGCGGCGCGGTTGAAGTCGCGCGCCTGCATGTACGATTCGCCGGCCAGTGCGAGCAACTGCACATCTTCCTGGCTCGTCTTGAGTGCCGGTGCGAGCACTGTCAGCGCATCTGGCGTATGTCCGCTTTGCAGCAGCGTGGACGCGAGCATCTTGCGCGCATACAGGTTGTTCGGATTATTTTCCAGGTAGTGCCGCAGGTGGTGCTCGGCCTGGTTCAGCGAACCCAGGCGCAGGTTGATCGCGCCTGCCAGCAGAACGCTGGGCATGTGTTCGGGCGCCACGCGCAGCACCTTCTGCATCGACTCCTGGGCCGCCGCATTGTTCCCGCGCGAGAAGTCCAGCAAGGTTTGGGTGTAGGTCACCAGCACGCTGGCCGGGGTGATCTTGCGGGCCGCAACCAACTCCGCCTGGGCCGCGTCGAACTTGCCGATCGCAATGTCGAGGTAGGCTTTTTCAATGTGGGCCGAACGGTGTCCGGGATTGATCGCCAGCACCTGGTCGTAGACCGCCAGCGCCTGCGCCGCCTGGTTCTGCGCGCGTAGCAGGTCGCCCTTGAACAGCAGCGCGTCGGTGTTGCGCGGTTCGGCGGCGAGCGCCTGCGCGGAATATTTACCTGCCGCCTCCGCATCGCCTTCCAGGTAGGCCACCCGCCCTAGCCCGATCAGCGCCGGACCGAATTTGGGCTGGGTTTCCAGCACTTTGTCGTACAGCTGCTTGGCGAGATCGCGCTTGGCGAGGCCGAGGTAGGCATCGGCACGCACGCACAGCAGGTCGGCGCTGCCCTTCCCTGCCGCCGGCGCGGTTTCATCGAGCACTTTCTGGAACTGGCCTTGCAGCAGCAAAGCCTTGCCGAGAATCGGCAGCGCGGCGCTTGCGGGCTGGCCCAGCTTGAGCGCCAGGCGGATTTCCTTTTCAGCGCTCAAGCCATCGCCGAGGTTGACGTACACGCCGGCGAGCAAAGTGCGCGCCTCGCCGTTGTCCGGCTGCGCGATCAAGGAATTCTTCAGCACGATCGCGGCGGCATTGAACTCGCCCTTTTGCTGATATTGCGCGACCTGGGTGCGAAAATCGGCCGCGGGTTTCTGCTCGCACCCGCCAAGCGATGCGGAAAAAATCAACGCCGCGCTCAGCCCTGCAGCGGTGGACAGTTTGTGGTTAAGACGCAACATGAATTTCCTTTGAGTTGAAACCATTTTTGCAACGGCCCGTCCCGCCATGTTGGCATGTAAGACGTTGCTTAGCAACAATTTCTGCAGAGCACGGGAGTTCGCCACGCCCCGTGCGTCACGGAAAAATGGCCGAAAATACAAGGCCTTAGTTGGCCCATGCAGGATCACCGCGGCTAGTGCTTCCTGCGCCATATTTAATAAAGATTTATTTATTCTGGGAATGATTCATGCTATAAAGACTACAGTTCCCCCAAATACTCTGGAAACCATCCCATCATGAAGAACCGGTTCAGCGTCTTATTTGCCTTGATGGCGATGATGGCGATGCATGGCGCCCAGGCCGGTGGGATCAGTGACGTCGGCGTCAATAGCTATTGGGGCGCGGATGGGCACGGTTATAACGACGTGATCGGCAACAGCACCTACGACATCAGCGGCGCCACCATTACGCGTGTCGGCAGCGTGCTGACGGTGATGATTGCGACCAACTTCGCCGGTAGTGCAGGCGTCGAACCTGGCGCTGCACCGGGTGGCATCGGTTATGGCGATGTGTTCCTCGCGAAAACCTGGAATCCGTTCGGCACCGCCGCCGATACACATCACCTCGCCGACAATGCCAGCAACGGCACGCTCTGGTCGTACGGCTTCAACCTGGATAACCGCTGGAGCAACACGGGCGGTAAGTTCACCTTGTACAAGCTGAACGGCGCAACCAACGCCGCCAACGTCCTCACGTCGGATTCGTTCATGTCCTGCGCCACTGGCACCCAATGCTATTACCGCAACGGACAGGCCACAGCGGTTAATACTGCCGCTTCCAACAGCGCAAACGTGTACAACACTCAGCTGACGGGCGACTGGACCGTATCGGCCGGCCTGCTGACATTCAAAATCAACGTCGCGACA
The DNA here is from genome assembly GCA_046728335.1 of Pseudomonadota bacterium. GTDB lineage: Bacteria > Pseudomonadota > Gammaproteobacteria > Burkholderiales > Burkholderiaceae_D > JAFCUW01. The sequence goes on from JBKPEJ010000049.1 coordinate 23,103, forward strand.
TCCGATCTGCTCAATTTCTCCTCGTTCGCCATGCACTGGGGTGAGACTTGCCAGAACGACGTCATCGAAGGCGCGACCAGCGTGCCGTTGCCAGGCAGCCTTCCGCTGCTCGGGCTCGGCTTCGGTGCGATGCTGGTGCTGCGCCGGCGCCAAGTCGGCCTGAACGCGCACGCCTAAGCACTCCTTTGTGCGTCCGTTACGATAGTGATCGTGGGCTGCAAGGAACTCCTCGTCGGCCCCTGAGAATCTAGTACCACGCAGAACTGCAAGAGTGGGCTTCACTGCTTCGGCGTGCAGATAGTCCGAGTCAAGCCGGATCAAATGACCAGACTCAAATTGGTAGCCCAAGCCATTCTCGTGGAACCGTATGTTTAAGTCAGCAACGGCATCGGCCGGTGACAACAAACGCCCGTATGTATTGACCTGATAGTCTCTGGTCACCACTTCGGTCGTGATCGCTTGAAAATACAACTCGACAATGTCCAACGCTCTGGCTGTTCGCTCAGTATCAAGGAAGAACTCCGCGACCGCAGCCTGATCTGTAACGTTTCGTTGCGTCAGCCCTCGCCGCCTTTTGGCGGTCGAGCGGCAGGTGCGCGCGCTGGAACTGCGGGCCAAGGGCCATACGTTCAGGCAGATCGCCGCGGCCATCGGCTACACCAACCGGCAAGGCGCGCACAACGCAGTCAGGCGTGCGCTCACCCGCGTGGCCGCCAAAGCGCCCAATCACGTTGGACTTTGCCTTGAGCTCGAACGTGTCGACAGCTTATTTTTCCCGACCTTTGCGGCGGCGCTCGATGGAAACCTGAGCGCGGTAGAACTGTGCGTGGCCCTCCTGATGCGCAAGGCGGCATTGACTGGTCAGCTCAATGTGAATGAATCGCGTTCCCGGTGAATCCAACAGACGAATCACTTGCGATAGCGCCACAAACAAAAATTAAAAAAGTGCGCAGCCATTTGCGGCCGACTTTCGCCAAGCGATGTTTCACCAAGCAACCTCTGCGCTATACTGGTTGAGCCCACCACGATCAACGAAGGAATCGATGAAAGTGAAATTGATCTGCATGCTGGGCTTCGGCATGGCGCTCTGCAGCGGAGCGAGCCATGCGTTGACGGTGACGGCTTGCGCCGAGCCGAGCAAGGGTCCGCCTTGGCTCTACCCCATCATGGGGCCGGACGGCAAGCCGACTGGCGAGCTGGCCGGGTTCACGGCCGACGTCGTGCGCAAGGCTTTCGCCAGCTTCAACGTCGAGGTGCACCTGCGCGGCGACTTGCCGCTGATTCGCTGCCTGGCCATGGTGGCCTCGCACGACATCGACTTCGCCGTCGGCCCCTACTACGACACCGAGCGTGCGCGCGTGCTGGCCTACTCCACGCCCTACCGCGTGCTGACCCCACAGATTTTCTACGGCGCGCGCCGCCCCATCAAAGTACGCAACATCGACGACCTGGCGAAGTACCGCGGCTGTGGCCGTCACGGCTGGAGCTACAGCCACTACGGCATCAAGCCCGGCACCCTCGACACGGGCGCGAGCACCTACACCGCGCTGATTCAAAAACTGAAGGCCGGCCGCTGCGACTACTTCCCAGAAGAGCTCGAAGTGCTAGCCACCCAGCTCCCCGGCAAAAGGAGTTACCTCAACGATCCCGAATTGCTGCATGTGCCACTGCCCGGCGCGGCGATTCCCGGCAAGCACGTGGTGGCGGCGAAAGACAGTGCGGCCGCGCGCATGCTGCCGCGCTTCAATGCGGCGCTGGCGGGCATGATCCAAAGCGGCGAGTACGATGCTCTATGGAAGAAGGATATCGGCGACCTGCCCTTATGATGCGATTCGAGTGAGGATTCAGCCGGCCGTGGAACCAGAGCGTGTGGACAGCCTTTTTCGTGCCGACGTATGCCGCGGCGCTGCAAGGGAACCTGACGGCGGTAGATCTTTGCGTGACACTTCTGGCCCGACGGGCGCATTTATTGGCCAGCTTGAACCGCTGCTGATGGCGCCCCCTTGGGGCGGATCACTGCCGATCTGCGTTTTTGGGGCGCGCTCGGGGCGACGCCCCGATCGCAAGGATTTAAGGTTTTTTGACATTCCATATCCCAGCACGTCGAGCTGGGCCACGCGGAGCCCCCATGGAAAAGGGACGCGAAGGCAACAGGTTGCAAACGGCCTGTCGGAGCCCGGGATTTTTGGTCATACGGTAAAACCGAAGGCCCCGACAGCCTAATTATTTTGACGCGATCGGAGTTCCGGTGCACTGAAATTCGACGGTAACCAACCAGCTATTACAATTCCCGCCGCCATACCCATTGCAGACCTTAGTTTGTCCACCAAAGGGTTCAGCACCACTATAGCCCCAAGAAGCGCAGCGACGCGCTGCAGCCACAGTGCCTTGGGCCATATCGACGTTTGGCACTTGGAACATACCAAATTCGTAGGATAACTTCACCGTTCCGTCCGCGCGGCTTCCGCCCGTAGCTTGCATGGTCTTCTGCACAGCACAACCGGACACCAACAAAATGGCGGCGATCCCAATCGCAGCGATCTTCGATAATTTTCTCATTTTTCATCCCCAATATTGATATAAATTTTAGTAGTCAACACGTCAACCTAGACCGTATTGCAATACCATTATATTGATTTTATGATTCAAAATGGCAATCTTTTTTAGCAATTCAGCAGCGCGCTGCAAATCGATATAGATTTCAAGTCAAGCGCCAATTAGGCGACGCGTTAGGGATGACGGGGCAACTATGCGGTTTTACGGCGGAGCTTCATTTTTTTCACTGAGCCGTTCCGTCGAAACTGAACCGTTTCCGTAAGTCCCCGCTTTCCGTGAACCGGGCAAGGGAAAGGCCACAGCGCCGGCGGTGGCGTTTGTTTCCGGTCCTTGGCTGTACCCCTGGTCATTTTTAAATATTCCCTCCCTGGGCCTAATTTTAGCGAAACCCAGTAACGGCAGCCCAACACCTAAATTGCGTTGCTTTGCTCAACAGTTTTTAGCTCAGCGGCCCAGCCTACCAAAACAGCCAAAACCAGAAATAAGAAATCGAACGCGCGGGCCATCGCCTAGAATATTGGTATCAGGACCAAGGGGTAAGTGGAGCAACCCAAGCCGCACAGCGACCGCAGTTCATCGCGATGTTGAACAAAATCAGGGACAGTGAGACGTTTATCGTAGCCAAGCTCGACCGTTTGGGACGGGACGCCCAAGATGTCGGCGCAACGATCAAAACGCTTGCGGCTATGAACATCAAGGTCATCGTCCTGCAACTCGGCGCGCTCGACTTGACGTCAGCGGCCGGGAAGCTGATGTTGACTATGCTTGCCGCCGTGGCAGAAATGGAGCGAGACCTTTTAATCGAGCGCACACAGGCCGGACTGGCGCGGGCAAGAGCAGAGGGCAAAACGCTCGGCAGACCATCTAAAACGACGCCCAAGCAGCGCGCAGAAATTATCTCCAATTACCAGCACGGTCAAAGCGTGAGTGCGCTGGCGAGGCTTTACGCGATTTCGCGAGCAAGCGTTCTAAAAGTCGTCAAATCGAGCCCGGGTGATACACGCGCCACCATCGACTAGATCAGTACGCCAACCGATCGAATAATCGACTCCAGTGTGGTCTTGTCGGCGGACTCAAGTTCCTGAAGTCCCGCAAGGTCGTACATCAATTTGCCAAGCAAACTAAGTTCGTCCGTCCATGATCCGACACTGGACAGCAATCCAATTGTGCCGATATCCGTCAAATGGAGCTCCATTTCTTCACGCTTCAACGCCTCAACTTCAGGATCGACCTGATCAGGTCGGCGCAACGCCTCGAAGTCTATCGTTCCACGCTGCCCCACCAGCGCGATCAGGCAGAGCTGCCGGTACGTAATCCGCTCAAACAGCTTGAGCAACAAGTGTGCCGTTTGAGGTGACACGTCGGCAGCGAAAACGAGGTTTGCGTAAAACAGTCCTAGGTGACGCACCTTTTTTTCTTCAAATGAATCGCGCGCTTTCAGAAGTACTGACTCCAACAATTCTTCACTCGGAGAACGGTCGTTATTCACTCCCCTAAAGAACCCATCCGTGCGATATATATGTTGACTTAACAACCTGGCGCGGATTCGATGGATAGCCACATCCGTAACCGCCGTAATGCGGGTCCGTTCACGTGCCCCTAAGAATCGAGCTCCCATCTCCTTAATGACACTGGCGATGGGTGACGAAAGTGGCCCGCCGGCGCCCGCCGGCACCGCCTGCAAGAACTCTGCGGTGAAGCCGATGGCGGCACCGGCAAGGTCTGCCCCGTAGGTCAGCAATCGATGTTCAAAGGTGTCCCTCATGGCAACCGCCTGGTAGTTGATCCAGCAGCGATAATTCCTGCAGATGAGTCCCACAGCGTGAAGGTGGTTTTTTTCGGCGCTCTTATTTTTTTTCTTTTTCCGGCTCACGGATTGCGGCATTTTGCCGCACACCTCGCGGCAAAGACGGGCCTTGGCGGTAGCCGTGGCGGACACTGCTCATATGCATCAACTGTTTCGGGGCCTCCCGTTCCCCAGTCAACTCATATCCATTTGCCGCCGCCTGCATCCGCACGTAACCCCGTAGCATCTTTTCCCGGTATGAGTACCAACCGAGCCTTGGCTTTTCCTGTTGTAAGATCGCACCATAGCTTGTGCTTCTAAGTTTTCTGACCATCGCACTAAATTGGTCGCGGTCCACCGGCGCCAAAGTGGCACGCTTGCGATTGATGATCCGGTACGACTCATACATGCTCGGCAGCGCACGAAATAGATCGTCATGGTCCGCTGTTGACCACACCACTTCCTCGAATTCCAAATCCCGGTGGACGACCGCTTGTTCGTATGGCTTTCTCAATTCGGCATTAATGGAGTCCACTGCCGCGCGTAATCCCCGATGGTAGTGCGTCCAGTCAAGCTCGTCGACTTCCCCATCGTCTTCAAAAGCAGCCCACAGCATGTATTCTAAAATCAAGTGAACGTAATACGGATAGCCGTCGCAAACTGCCGATATCCGCCATATCACGTCATTGTGAACAGTTAAATCGAACTCCTTCGCCGCTGACTCGACAATCTCGCGCCTACCGTCCCAAGGTAGTTTCGGCAGTTCGTGAGTGTGAAGCTGCCGATGCGCCGATTGGTGTGCGCCGAGCAGTTCATCGAGCGACTTGCCAATCCCAGTAAAAATAAATTTTAATGAAATATCCTGGTCTCCGAGCTGCTTCAGCAGCGACGCAAATTTGCCACGCTCCTCGGCGTCGCCAATCGTGTCGAATTCGTCGATCAACACTACCGGGCGTTCAGCATATAAAGTCTCCACTTCCTTGAGTAACTCGGCTGCGTCACCCACCGAATGAATCAGGTTCGCGATATCCGGCCAACTCACCTCGGTGCTACTACCCAGCTTTAACCCGCGCCACTCAAAACCTAAACTTGCACTGGATTTTTTTGTTTCGGTCCGTGATCTCCGAAGCGCTTGATAGACGATATTGGAGACTATCGTTTTAAAAGTGTCGTTAACCGAACCAGAGACGAAAATTGGCGGCGCATCCGAGCTTTGATAGATGTAAGCGGCGGTGGCCGCTAATGAACTTTTCCCGACGCCTCGGTCGCCGTAAATGAACACATGACGGCCGGGAGCGGTCAACGCCTTTTCGATTTTGAACAAGTCTTCTTCACGCCCCTTAAGCCGTTGAAACGAGCGAATCGGTCGCGACGCCGAAACCACTTCGCCAAGTTTGGCGATGAACTCGCCCTTCGAAAGACTGTTGATCGTCATGCTTCCTCCACCGATTGTTGGTCAATTATTAACCATAATCAATATTTAAGTAAAGCAGAACGAGAAAATTTTGTCACTCAACGACGTTGCGAACGCAAAGACGAAAAAGGCTGAACTTGCAGAAGGATTTGAATGCGAGCGTCGTAAGAATTCAACGAGACCGGCAATACCGGCGAGACTCGACGGTTCGGGACCATTCCCACGGTCGGTTGCAACCCATACGTAACCCGGGACGAATTTGGTTAGTACCCGCTATCGCTGAAATGGCTATTTTATTGGCCTGCCCAACAGGAATCGAACCTGTGACCCTCAGCTTAGAAGGCTGATGCTCTATCCAACTGAGCTATGGGCAGATTGTGAGGCGGTGCACCTGAAAAGGTAGCACGCAATAGAAAACGGGCCGTCAAAAAATTGACAGCCCGCCTTTAAAACTTTGGTCGGAGTACAAGGATTCGAACCTTGGACCCCCTGGTCCCAAACCAGGTGCGCTACCGGGCTGCGCCACACTCCGAAGACGACATAATACCTCTTCGCGCTGGCGCCGTCAATGTCGCACCCCTGAATCCGTCAGGCGGCAACCTTGTCGGCGATGCGGCGCGCCATGCTCGCGGCCATCTCGGCATTCTTCGCCTCGACCATCACGCGGATCAGCGGTTCGGTGCCCGATGCGCGGATCAGCACCCTGCCCGCGTCACCCAGCTCGCGCTCGACCGCATCCTTTTCGGCCACCATCGCCTGGTTCTTGGTCCAGTCGAAGCCTGGCGCTACTTTCAGGTTGATCAGCGTTTGCGGGAACAGCGTCAGTTCGCCGCAGCACTGCGCCAGCGACTTGCCGCCGCGCTTGAGCGCCGACAGCACTTGCAGCGCGGATACGATGCCGTCGCCGGTGGTGTGCTTGTCGAGCGCCAGCAGGTGGCCCGAGCCTTCGCCGCCGAACAGCCAGCCGCGCTCCTGCATCACTTCGAGCACGTAGCGGTCGCCGACCTTGGCGCGGGCGAAGCCGATGCCAAGTTCCTTGAACGCCACTTCCAGCGCCATATTGGTCATCAGGGTGCCTACCGCGCCCGCCACCGGGCCGGTCGACATGCGGTCGCGTACCATCACGTACAGCAGCTCGTCGCCGTTGTAGAGGCGGCCAGCGGCGTCGCACATGATCAGGCGGTCGGCGTCGCCGTCGAGCGCGATGCCGAGGTCGGCCTTGTGTTCGACCACCGCGGCCGACAGCGCCTGCGGGGCGGTCGCACCGAAGCCGGCGTTGATGTTGAAGCCGTCCGGCGTGGCGCCGATGGCGATGACTTCGGCGCCCAGTTCGTGGAACACCGGCGGCGCGATGTGGTAGGCGGCACCGTGCGCGCAATCGACCACGATCTTCAGGCCGCGCAAGTCGAGCTCGTTCGGGAAGGTGCTCTTGCAGAATTCGATGTAGCGGCCCTGCGCGTCGAACAGGCGCTTGGCGCGGCCCAGCTGCTCCGGGCCCACGCAGCCCATCGGCTGGTCGATCGCGTCTTCGATTTCCTGCTCGACCGCATCCGGCAGCTTGGTGCCGTGCTCGGAGAAGAATTTGATGCCGTTGTCCTGGAACGGATTGTGTGAGGCGGAAATGACGACGCCGGCGGACAGCCGCAGCGCGCGCGTCAGGTAGGCGATCGCCGGAGTCGGCATCGGGCCGGCCAGCATCACGTCGACGCCGGCGGCCGCAAAGCCCGCTTCCAGCGCCGCTTCCAGCATGTAGCCGGAGATGCGGGTGTCCTTGCCGATCAGCACGGTCGGACGGCCGCTCGCGCCGCTCGTCTTGGCCAGCACCTTGCCCGCGGCGTAGCCGAGGCGCATCACAAAGTCAGGAGTGATCGGCGCTACGCCTACCAGGCCACGCACGCCGTCGGTACCGAAATATTTGCGTCCCATATTCTTCTCTTTTAGTGAAATTAAATATTGGCTGCGCGCCAGACCTTCAGCGCGTCAACCGTTTCCGCAACATCATGTACCCGTACAATTTTAGCGCCATGCGCCACCGCAGCCAGCGCGCCTGCCAGGCTGCCGGCCAGGCGCTGCTCGACAGGCCTGCCGGTCACCGCGCCGATCATCGACTTGCGCGACAATCCGGCCAGCACCGGCAAGTCGAGTTCCTGCTCGATGCGGCCGATGGCGCGCAGCAAGGCATAGTTGTGCTCAACCGTCTTGCCGAAACCGAAACCCGGGTCGACGCAGATCCGCTTGCGCGCAATGCCGGCCGCCAGCATGGCGTCCACGCGCTCGCGCAGGAAGCCGATGACGTCGCGCACCACATCGTCGTAGGCCGGGTTCTGCTGCATCGTTTCCGGCGTGCTCTGCATGTGCATCACGCACAGTCCGCAATCGCTGGCGGCCACCGCCTCGAGCGCGCCCGGGGCGCGGAAACCGTTGATGTCGTTGATCATGTCGGCGCCGGCGATGATCGCCTCGCGCATGACTTCGGCCTTGTAGGTGTCGACCGAAAGCGGCTTGCCGAGTCCGCGCAGCGCATACAGCGCCGGCATCACGCGCCGCAACTCTTCTTCCAGCGGCACGGCGGGCGAACCGGGCCGGCTCGATTCGCCACCCACGTCGATCAGGTCCGCGCCGTCCGCCGCCATTTCCTCGGCCCGCGAAATGGCGAATTCGAGCGCCTGGAAGCGGCCGCCGTCAGAAAACGAATCGGGGGTGACATTCAGGATGCCCATCACCAGCGGCATGCCGCTGAGCGAGAAGCTGAACCGCCCGCATTGTAGGAGTCGCGCCATCAGTAGCAGGAAGTGAGTCGGGAACGAAAAAAAGGCATCCTGCGGGATGCCTTTTCAGGGGTAGTGCAAGCGATCAAGCCGGCGCCGTCGCGTTCGGCGAAACGCCGCCCGAACCGCTGTCACCCGGCGGGTTGCGCTTGGTCAGGTTGCTCGTCGCGGACTGGCGCGGCTCGTGCCCTGCCATGATGTCGTTGATCTGCTCGGCGTCGATGGTTTCCCAGTTGAGCAGCGCGCGCGTCATGGCTTCGACCTTGTCGCGGTTTTCTTCCAGCAGGCGGCGCGACAGCGCGTACTGCGTGTCGAGGATGCTGCGGATCTCGGCGTCGACCTTTTGCTGGGTCGCCTCGGAAATCGTCTTGGTGGCGCCGCCGAAGAAGCCTTCGTTCTCGCTGTCCTCGTAGACCATCACGCCCATGCTGTCGGACATGCCGAAGCGCGTTACCATCGCACGTGCCAGCTTGGTGGCCCGGGCAAAGTCGTTCGAGGCGCCGGTCGACATCTGGCCGACGAAGATCTCTTCGGCGATGCGGCCGCCGAACAGGATCGAAATTTCCTCCAGCATCTTGTCCTTGTAGCCGGACAGCGCGTCGTGCTCAGGCAGCTGCCAGGTCAGGCCGAGCGCAAAGCCGCGCGGCATGATCGTGACCTTGTGCACCGGATCGGCCTTCGGCAGCAGCTTGGCGATCACCGCGTGGCCCGACTCGTGATACGCCGTATTGCGACGCTCTTCTTCGCGCATGACCATCGACTTGCGCTCCGGACCCATGTAGATCTTGTCCTTGGCGTCCTCGAAGTCGATCATCTCGACCAGGCGCTTGCTGCGGCGCGCGGCGAACAATGCTGCTTCGTTGACCAGGTTGGCCAGGTCGGCGCCCGAGAAACCAGGCGTGCCGCGGGCCAGGATGTCGGCCTTGACGTCGGTGCCGATCGGCACTTTGCGCATGTGCACATTGAGGATCTGCTCGCGGCCGCGGATGTCCGGCAGGCCGACCATGACCTGGCGGTCGAAACGGCCCGGACGCAGCAGCGCCTTGTCGAGCACGTCGGCGCGGTTGGTGGCGGCCACGACGATGACGCCGGAGCTCGCTTCGAAACCGTCCATCTCGACCAGCAGCTGGTTCAGCGTCTGTTCGCGCTCGTCGTTACCGCCGCCCATGCCGGCGCCGCGATGGCGGCCGACTGCGTCGATCTCGTCGATGAAGATGATGCAAGGCGAATGCTTTTTCGCGTTCTCGAACATGTCGCGCACGCGGCTTGCACCGACGCCGACGAACATTTCAACGAAGTCGGAACCGGAGATCGAGAAGAACGGCACTTTCGCTTCGCCGGCGATGGCGCGCGCCAGCAGCGTCTTGCCGGTACCTGGAGGACCGACCATCAGCACACCGCGCGGAATGCGGCCGCCCAGTTTCTGGAATTTGGTTGGATCTTTCAGGAAGTCGACGATCTCGTTGACTTCTTCCTTCGCTTCGTCGCAGCCGGCGACGTCGGCGAAGGTGACGGTGTTATTGGTTTCATCCATCATGCGCGCCTTCGATTTGCCGAAGGAAAACGCGCCGCCTTTACCGCCGCCCTGCATCTGGCGCATGAAGAATACCCACACGCCGATCAGCAGCAGCATCGGGAACCAGGAGATGAATACTTGCTGCAGGAATGAAGGCTCTTCAGGCGGCTTGATGTCGAAGCGTACGCCGTTTTCGCGCAGGTCGCCGATCAGGCCACGGTCAAGCATGCTCGCGGTGGCGCGCACTTTGGAATCGTCGGTGCGGGTAGCGGTGATGTTGGAGCCTTCGATCACCACATCCTTGATGCGGTGGCCCTTGACGTCATCGAGCAGTTCGGAATAAGCAACTGTCTTGCTGCCGCCTGCGACGCTGTGATTGTCGAACTGCTTGAACAGCATGAACAACAGCAGTGCGACGACCACCCAGATGGCGGATTTGGAAAACATATTATTCACGAAAACTCCTTCGATGCTGGCGCATCTTATACCGAATTTAGAACGCCGATTTTACTCGCAATACGCAGGCCGTGCCACGCACGCCCGGCGAACTTGCCCAAAAAACCACTGAAAATCCCGATTACGCCGATGCATCTGCCGTCAAACCGAGCCCGGATGGTCCGGTACCCGGCTGATGTGCGGCTGCTAAGGCCGAATATCAAGGGATGATTCGTCTTCTTCGTCGGCTATTTTGGCGCCGGGGTTTTTCAGGCCGCGGCCGAGCAGGAAGATTTCGGAGGATTTGTCGCGGCTGGCCTTCGGCTTGACCTGCTTGACGGTCTTGAATTCGGCCCGGAACTTCTCGACGATCTGGCTAAAGCCCATGTCCTTGAAGCACTTTACCAACAATGCGCCACTTGGTTTCATGTGGAGTTGAGAAAACTCAATTGCCAAATCGATAAGATGCTCCATGCGGGCCGCGTCTGCGGTCGGGATGCCCGACAGGTTCGGTGCCATGTCGGACAGCACCAGGTCGGCCTTGCGCCCTTCCAGGATGGTGTCGAGCTGGCGCAGCACCCGGTTTTCGCGGAAGTCGCCGAGCAGGAAATGGACGTCGGCGATCGGATCCATCGGCAGCATGTCGAGGCCGATGATGGTGCCGTTGATGCCGCCGCCCTCCTTGCCCGACATCTTTTTGCGGGCGTACTGGCTCCAGCTTCCCGGCGTACTGCCGAGGTCGACAATCACCTGGCCCGGTTTGATCAGCTTTTCGCTTTCGTCGATCTCCTTGAGCTTGTAGGCGGCGCGTGCACGGTAACCCTCTTTCTGCGCCAACTTGACGTAGGGGTCGTTGATGTGGTCGTGCAACCAGTTTTTGTTTAATTTGTTCTTTGCCATTCGCGTAGAATACTGCTTTTAAAGGATTATCTAAAATATTATGCAAAAACTTACACCCGTCGAGCGCAGTGCCCTGCGCGCTGAAGCCCACGCGCTCAAGCCGGTCGTCATCATCGGCGAAGCGGGCCTGACCCCTTCGGTGATGAAAGAAATCTCGGCCAGCCTCGATTCGCACGGCCTGATCAAAGTACGCGTGGCCGGCGACGACCGTGACGCCCGCGTCGCCATGTACGAAGGCATCTGCGAAGAACTCAAGGCCCACCCGGTGCAGCATATCGGCAAGCTGCTGGTGCTGTACCGTCCGAAGCTGGAAGTGGTCAAGGAGCGCAGCAGCAAATCCGGCAAGGGCATGCGCGAAGTCACCATCGTCAAGGCCAGCGCCAGCGGCACCAAGCGCCCGAGCGTCACCAAGGTCATGATCAAAGGGAATGAACGCGTTACCGAAGGCGGCACCATCAAGCGCGCCAAGCCGCGCCAGACCAGCCCGAAAAAAGGCGCTTTGGGTAAGTAAGGTAGTTACAACCGTTAGCTTAAAAACCGTCGTTAGCTTCAAAGCCGTCGTTCCCGCGCAGGCGGGAACCTATACCACTTCTGCGTTGTGACATCGTCGGCTATTCACGATGCTCAGTATGGATTCCCGCCTCCGCGGGAACGACGTTCAAGTTTGTGGCGCCCTGCAGTCAAACCTGCTTCGGCGCCTTAGCGCAATTTGACAAGCAGCACACCCGCCAGCACACTCTCCACCAGGTACACCAGCTGCGACACCCCGTGCAGGATGCCGAACTGGCGCCCTTGCGGCGTGCCGGTCAGCCCGGCCGTGCCGGCAGCGTCTTTCAACTGCGCCATCATCGGCTGCAGTCCACCGTAAATCACCACCGCGCACACCACCATCGCAATGATCAGGTAGTGCAGCTTGCGCTTGCGTTCAGATTCGAGGGACGAGAACTGCACCATCAAGCGCAGAATGACGCCACATACGATGCAGACCCATGCCTCGGTACGCAGCATGAAGCCGACAATCGTCCCGGCCAGCACATTGTCGTGCAAGCTTAGAAACAGTGTCGGCGCCACCACATAGCCGATCGTCCACAGGCTGCCGGCCCACAGGCAGGCAACCAGCAGGCGCGCTCGCGCGGGCCACATCAGATGTATTTGACTTCGAGGATTTCGTATTCGCGCGGGCCGGACGGCGCCTGCACTTCAACCACGTCGCCGGCGTACTTGCCGATCAGCGCGCGGGCGATCGGCGAAGTCACCGATACCTTGGCCAGTTTCAGGTCGGCTTCATCGAGACCGACGATCTGGTAGGTCACCTTCTGGCCATTCTCCAGGTCTTCCAGGTCGACCGTCGAAGCGAACACCACGCGCCCCTCGGCGTCCAGGGTGGCCGGGTCGATGATCTGGGCCGCACCGAGCTTGCCTTCGAGTTCGGCGATGCGGCCTTCGACAAAAGCCTGGCGCTCCTTGGCGGCGTCGTATTCGGCGTTTTCCGACAGGTCGCCGTGCGAGCGCGCTTCGGCGATCGCATCGATTACGATCCGGCGTTCTTTGGTTTTCAGCTGGTGCAGTTCGTCCTTGAGGAGTTCTGCGCCGTATTTGGTCAATGGAACGGTTGAGTTCATTTTGTCTGCTTCTATTCTGTGTTTATTGGTCGTACCAAGTGAAAACCACAGAGGCACACGGTGTGAACCGCGCAAACTCTGTGGTCAAGAGGTACTGCTTGCTGCTTAGTTTAAGGTTTTATGCAGGCCTTGTAAATCATACACGCGCAACTCGTCGAGATGGCGCATGCCTTCGACCGCCGCTTCGGCGCCCGCGATCGTAGTGTACGTTACTACGCGCGAAGCCAGCGCCGAAATCCGGATCGCGCGCGAATCGACGATGGCGCTGCGCTTTTCCTCGACCGTATTGACGACCAGCGTGATCTCGTGATTCTTGATCATGTCGACAATGTGCGGACGGCCTTCGATCACCTTGTTGACTGCGGTGACCGGGATGCCGGCCGCCGAAATCACCGCCGCCGTGCCTTTGGTCGCCACCAGCTGGAAGCCCAGCTGCACCAGGTCGCGTGCCACCGCCACGGTGCGCGGCTTGTCGGACGCCTTCACCGACAGGAATACCTTGCCCGACTCCGGCAGCTTGACGCCGGCGCCCAGCTGCGACTTGACGAAGGCTTCGCCGAAGGTCATGCCGACGCCCATCACTTCGCCGGTCGACTTCATCTCCGGGCCGAGGATGGTGTCGACGCCAGGGAATTTCACGAACGGGAACACCGCTTCCTTGACGCTGAAGAACGGCGGGATTACTTCTTTCGTGATGCCCTGCTGCGCGAGGGTCTGGCCGACCATGCAGCGCGCGGCGATCTTGGCCAGTTGCAGCCCGGTCGCCTTCGACACGAACGGCACCGTGCGCGAGGCGCGCGGATTGACTTCGAGCACGTAGACGGTGTCGCGCATTTCGCCGTCGCGTTCCTGCTTCTGGATCGCGAACTGCACGTTCATCAGGCCGATCACGTTCAGGCCCTTGGCCATCAGCGAGGTCTGGCGCTTGAGTTCATCGATGGTGTCCTGCGACAGCGAATACGGCGGCAGCGAGCAGGCCGAGTCGCCCGAGTGCACGCCGGCCTGTTCGATGTGCTCCATCACGCCGCCGATGAAGGTGGTCTCGCCGTCCGAGATGCAGTCGACGTCGCACTCAATCGCGTCGTTCAGGAAGCGGTCCAGCAGCACTGGCGAATCGTGCGACACCTTGACCGCTTCGCGCATGTAGCGCTCGAGGTCGCGCTGCTCGTGCACGATTTCCATCGCCCGCCCGCCCAGCACGTACGAAGGACGCACCACCAGCGGATAGCCGATTTCCTTGGCCAGTTCGAGCGCCTCGGCTTCGGTGCGCGCGGTGCGGTTCGGCGGCTGGCGCAGGCCCAGCGTCTGCAGCATCTTCTGGAAACGCTCGCGGTCTTCGGCCGCGTCGATCATGTCAGGCGAAGTGCCGATGATCGGCACGCCGTTCGCTTCGAGGTCGAGCGCGAGCTTCAACGGGGTCTGGCCGCCGTATTGCACGATCACGCCGACCGGTTTTTCGATAGCGACGATTTCCAGCACGTCTTCCAGGGTCAGCGATTCGAAGTACAGGCGGTCCGAAGTATCGTAGTCGGTCGACACGGTCTCCGGATTACAGTTGACCATGATGGTCTCGTAGCCGTCTTCGCGCATCGCCAGCGCCGCGTGCACGCAGCAGTAGTCGAATTCGATACCCTGGCCGATACGGTTCGGGCCACCGCCCAGCACCATGATCTTCTTGCGGTCGGTCGGATTCGACTCGCACTCTTCGTCGTAGGTCGAATACATGTATGCGGTGTCGGTCGAGAATTCGGCCGCGCAGGTGTCGACCCGCTTGTACACCGGACGGATGCCCATCGCGTGGCGGCGCTCGCGCACTTCCTTGTCCGTCACATGCAGCAGGAATGCCAGGCGGCGGTCAGAGAAACCTTTTTGCTTGAGTTTGTACAGCAGCGGCTTGTCCAGCGCATCGAGAGTCTGATTGTCCAGCCACAATTCGATGTCGACGATTTCCTTGATCTGCACCAGGAACCACGGATCGATGTGGGTCAGCGTGTGCACTTCTTCCAGGGTGAAGCCCTGGGCGAACGCATCGCCCACGTACCAGATGCGGTCCGGGCCCGGCTCGCCGAGTTCTTCTTCGATCTTTTCGCGGTCGCGGGTTTTTTCGTTCAGGCCGTCGACGCCGACTTCAAGGCCGCGCAGCGCCTTCTGGAACGACTCCTGGAAGGTGCGGCCGATCGCCATCACCTCGCCCACCGATTTCATCTGGGTGGTCAAGTGCTGGTCGGCAGCCGGGAATTTTTCGAACGTGAAGCGCGGGATCTTGACGACGACGTAGTCGATCGCCGGCTCGAACGAGGCCGGGGTCGCGCCGCCGGTGATCTCGTTGCGCAGCTCGTCGAGCGTGAAGCCGACCGCCAGCTTGGCGGCGATCTTCGCGATCGGGAAGCCGGTCGCTTTCGAAGCCAGCGCGGACGAACGCGACACGCGCGGGTTCATCTCGATGACGATCATGCGGCCGTCGTCCGGGTTGATCGCGAACTGCACGTTCGAGCCGCCGGTGTCGACGCCGATCTCGCGCAGCACCGCGAGACTCGCATTGCGCATGATCTGGTATTCCTTGTCGGTCAACGTCTGCGCCGGCGCCACGGTGATCGAGTCGCCGGTGTGCACGCCCATCGGGTCGAGGTTTTCGATCGAGCAGATGATGATGCAGTTGTCCGCCTTGTCGCGCACAACCTCCATCTCGTACTCTTTCCAGCCGATCAAGGACTCTTCGATCAG
Source organism: Pseudomonadota bacterium (assembly GCA_046728335.1). Taxonomy (GTDB): domain Bacteria; phylum Pseudomonadota; class Gammaproteobacteria; order Burkholderiales; family Burkholderiaceae_D; genus JAFCUW01. Next base: position 38,824 of record JBKPEJ010000049.1, read on the forward strand.
CAGCTCGGTGGTCGGCGAGGCTTCCAGGCCGCGCTTGCAGATGGTCTCGAATTCTTCTTCGTTGTAGGCGATGCCCCCGCCCGTGCCGCCCATCGTGAACGACGGCCGGATGATGGTCGGGAAGCCCATTTCGCGCTGCACCACCCACGATTCTTCCATCGTGTGCGCCACGCCCGAACGCGCCGAACCGAGGCCGATCTTGGTCATCGCCTGCTTGAACTTGGAACGGTCCTCGGCCTTGTCGATCGCTTCCGGCGAGGCGCCGATCAGCTCCACGTTGTATTTGGCCAGCACGCCGTTGTTGTGCAGGTCGAGCGCGCAATTGAGCGCGGTCTGGCCGCCCATGGTCGGCAGGATCGCGTCGGGACGCTCCTTGGCGATGATCCGCTCGACGACTTTCCAGGTGATCGGCTCGATGTAGGTCACATCGGCCATCTCCGGGTCGGTCATGATGGTTGCCGGATTGCTGTTGACGAGGATGACCTTGAAGCCCTCTTCGCGCAGCGCCTTGCAGGCCTGTGCCCCGGAATAATCGAATTCGCAAGCCTGGCCGATGATGATCGGGCCCGCGCCAATAATCAGGATGCTTTTAATGTCACTACGTTTTGGCATTTATTTTTTCTCCGCGGCTTGCATCAGGTTGATGAAGCGGTCAAACAGGTAAGCGACGTCGGTCGGCCCGGGCGATGCTTCAGGGTGGCCCTGGAAGCAGAATGCCGGCTTGTCGGTGCGGGCAAAGCCCTGCAGCGAGCCGTCGAACAAGGAAACGTGGGTCACGCGGCAGTTGGCCGGCAGGGTAGCCGCGTCGACCGCGAAACCGTGGTTCTGCGAGGTGATCATCACCTTCTTCGAATCGAGGTCCTGCACCGGATGGTTGGCGCCGTGGTGGCCGAATTTCATTTTCATGGTCTTGGCGCCGGAAGCGAGCGCCATGATCTGGTGGCCGAGGCAGATGCCGAAGGTCGGGATGCCGCGCTCGATCAGTTCCCTGGTTGCCGCAATCGCGTAGTCGCACGGCTCAGGGTCGCCCGGGCCGTTGGCCAGGAAGATACCGTCCGGATTGAGCGCCAGCGCATCGGCCGCGCTCGACTGCGCCGGCAGCACGGTGATCTTGCAGCCGCGCTCGGCGAGCATGCGCAGGATGTTGCGCTTGACGCCGTAGTCGAAGGCGACCACGTGGAATCTCGGCGCCGCCTGGGTGCCGTAGCCCTGGCCCAGCGCCCACTCGGATTCGGTCCATTCGTACGGGCTGGTGGTCGAGACCACCTTGGCCAGGTCCATGCCGGCCAGGCCGGGGAAGGAACGCGCCAGTTCCAGCGCCTGGGCGGCCGATGGCTCGTTGCCCTGGTTGCCGGTCAGGATCGCGCCGCTCTGGGCGCCCTTTTCGCGCAGCAGGCGCGTCAGCTTGCGGGTGTCGATGCCGGAAATGGCGACGATGTTTTCCGCCTTCAGGTAATCGGAGAGCGACTGGGTCGAACGGAAATTGGAGGCCAGCAGCGGCAGGTCGCGGATGATCAGGCCGGCCGCGTGAACTTTCGATGCTTCGACGTCTTCGGCGTTGATGCCGTAGTTGCCGACGTGCGGATACGTCAGCGTGACGATCTGACGCGAGTAACTTGGGTCGGTAAGGATTTCCTGATAGCCCGTCATGGCGGTGTTGAAAACCACCTCGCCGGTGGTATGGCCGGCGGCGCCAATGGAAATACCTTTAAATATCGTTCCGTCGGCTAAGGCCAGGATGGCTGGAACGGAAGGGCCAGAAAAAAATGGCGGCAAGGGTAACTCCTGATAAAGTTACCGTAGCTGCGCCACGTCAGACTGACGACCATGATTACCGGGCAACATGCACGCCGGTTATGGAGGTCTTTTGAATGATGGGATGGTGGTAGTCGCTACGGTATATGTGGAATGGCTAAACCTCCGAATTATAGCGCAAACAGCCTCATTCGGCAATCGGTGGCGGAACAATATCCAGCCAGCATTGCCGGTTATAGTTAAACTTTCGCAATCCGATTCCTTCTGGAGTTTCTGGATTGCACCACAGACGCAGGATGGAACACATCGATGAGCACATTTGGACGAGACACGCCGATGGAGCGGCCCAACCCCGGCGGGCGCGCGGCGCTGTTCGTGCCGGCCACGGACGCGGAGGAAGCGGTGGCCAAGGCGGTCAACAACGGTTCGGGCATGGTCGGATTCGGCAATGCCGATGGCACCGTAACGGTGTATTTCGAGAACAACCGTTTCCGCGACAGCGGCTTGCACAAGTGGGAAAGCAAGGCGTTCAAGGCCTATGGCCGCATGGTCGAGCGCGCGCCGACCGTCAACAAGCTCAGTTGCGACGCGGCCAATCTGGTGCAGGTGGGCTTTATCGAGGGCGCGGAGATCCTGGTGCGCGACATGGAAAACCTGGCTGAATGGCTACGGCGCAGCGACGCCGCCGATTCGATGCCGGAAAATCATCAGATTTTCCTCGGCGCCGATCGATCCGCCAGTGTGCGCAAGCTCTAGCCAGGCGCCGCTGGCCTCGCCGCGCGACGCCCCGCTCTACTCTATTTAGACGGTCAGGGCCGCGATGCCTGCCTTGGCGATCTGCGCGTCTTCCGCCGACTTCACGCCCGACACGCCGACGGCGCCGACCACATGGCCATCCACGACGATCGGCACGCCGCCTTCCAGCATGCCGTCGATGAATGGCGCCGTGGTGAACGACACGCGGCCGTTGTTGATCATGTCTTCATAGATCTTCGATTCGCGGCGCCCCATCGCGGCCGTCTTGGCCTTGGCCGGCGCGATGTACGCGGAAACCGGCGCGGCGCCGTCCAGGCGCTGCAGCCACAGCAAGTGTCCGCCGTCGTCGACGATGGAAATCACCACGGCCCAGTTGTTGGCAACCGCTTCCGCTTCGGCGGCGGCGGCAATCTTCTTTACGTCTTCCAGGGTCAGGATAGGCTTGGTTTGCATAGTGTCGTCCTTGTTATCGTTGAAATAATGATCAGGGTTGCTGCTTGGCCTTGAGCTTGGCCTTGAGTTGGGGCATGACGGCCGCGGCAGCCTGCTCGCCGGCCAGGATGGCCAGGTTGCGGCCATTGAAGTCGCCGCCGCCCATGGTGCCCAGGCTCGGCGAAATCACGATGTCCGCATCCTTGAGTTCGTAGTGATTGAGGCGCTGGCCCATGATGCTGAAGGTCTGCATCAGCACTTCGAGCGAGCTGAGGGTGGCCTGGGCGTCGGTCTGGGTCGAAATATTGACCGCGATGATGAAGTCGGCGCCCATCTCGCGGGCAAAACGCACCGGCACCGGCGCCACCAGGCCGCCATCGACATAGGTATGGCTGCCGATCTTGACCGGCTGGAATACGCTCGGCACGGAGGACGACGCGCGCACCGCCTGCCCCGTGTTACCGCGCTGGAACAGGATCGGCTGGCCGCTGTTGAGATCGGTCGCGACGGCGCCGAACTGGAGCTTGAGCTTTTCCATCGGCACGTTGCGCACGGCCTTGTTGACGTAGTTCTGCAGCGCCTCGCCTTTCAGCACACCGGACACTTTGCCGAACAGCGGCAGGGCCCAGTCCGAAATGGTGGCTTCGTCCATGTCCATCGCGACCCGCTGCAGCGCGAAGCCGTTGTTGCCGGCCGCGTACAGCGCGCCGACCACGCTGCCGGCGCTGGTGCCGACCACGATCTCCGGATAGATGCCCTGGGCCTCGAGCGCCTTGATGACGCCGATGTGGGCGAAGCCGCGCGCGGCGCCGCCGCCGAGGACGAGCGCGATCTTGACTTTGCGGGGAGGCGCTGCGGCCACTGGCGGTGCGATCACGACCGGCTCGGTGGGAATGACCGGCGCACTGCCGCGGCAGCCCGCGAGCAGCAAGGCGCCGAGCGCGATCAGGGTAAGTCGTTTCGAATGCATATAGGTGACTGGAACAGTAAGGCAGAGATTGTAACTTGTTCCCGCGGCTGGCCAACTTAACCGCCGATTATTGCTGCATGCGCCGCAGTCCAAGGGCTGGGGTCAGGTCCGGCGGACCTGACCCCGGGGTTGTCGCCGCACCTGGCCCTTCCCCCATCGCCGCGCGCTCCCTTTTAATGTTTGGGAAACGAGACGGTAAAACAGCTGCCCTTGCCTGCTTCCGAGGTGATGGTCAGCGTTGCACGGTGGCGCAGCAGCACGTGCTTGACGATCGCCAGTCCCAGCCCGGTGCCCTGGGTCTCGCGCGAACGGCTCTTGTCGACCCGGTAGAAACGCTCGGTCAGGCGCGCGATGTGGATCTGGTCGATGCCAATACCGGTGTCGCTGACCACGAACTGCGGCCCATCCGGCCCTTCACGCCAGCTCAGGTGCACCTTGCCGCCCGGCGGCGTGTACCGCACCGCATTCGACGCCAGGTTGCCGAACGCGCTGCGCAGCTCCTCGGCGCTGCCGACGATGTCCGGGCCGTCCACGCTGGCCGTCACTTCATGCTGTCCGCCCGACAAGGCGCGCGCCTCCTGCAGCACGTCCTCGACCAGCGCGCCGATCCGTACCGGTTCGGGCCGCATCGGGTAATCGACCGATTCCAGCCGCGACAGGGTCAGCATGTCCTCGATCAGGCGCTGCATCCGGCGCCCCTGCTCGGTCATCAAGGTCAGGTGAGCCTGGCGGCTGGCCGGGTCGAGATCCGGCGTGCTCGACGCAATCTCGAGGAAGCCGACGATCACCGTCAGCGGCGTGCGCAATTCGTGTGAGGCATTGGCAATGAAGTCGCGCCGCATCTCCTCGATCCGCGCGCTTTCGGTGGCGTCGTGCGTGACCAGGATCTGGCGCCGGTTCTCGAACGGGATGATCTGGCAGATCAGCTTGCGGTCGCGCAGGGAGAGGGTCAGCGGCTGCTCGTAGCGCCCCAGCACGATGTAGTCGATGAAGTCGGGATGGCGCACCAGGTTGGTCACGCGCATGCCGCGGTCGCGCTCGAGCGTGAGCCCCAGGTGCCGTTCGGCGGCCGGGTTGCACCATTCGAGGAACAGCACGTCGTCCATGATCGCCACGCCGTCGGGCAGCAGGTGCATGGCCTGGCGAAAGCGCGCCAGCCATTCGGTCAGCTCGGACTGGCTGCGCTCGTCGTCGCGGCGCAGCCGGTACAGGCGCGAAAACACGTCCGTCCAGGCGCCCCACCCGTCCGGCAGCTTGGCGCTTTGGGAATCGTCCAGCCAGGCGCTCAGCTGGCCCAGGTAGGACAGCTGCAGGTACAGCTGGATCACCAGCAGCAGCACCGCGACGGCGAGGCCGGCAATCGGGCCGGCGATCCACCAGCACAGGCCGGCGAGGACGAACAGAAAGATCACGCGCAGCAGCGCGGGGATCCAGAACAGCAGTTTGGGATTCATCCGAGAATTATTCTATTTTTCCGACAGCATATACCCAACGCTGCGTACTGTCCTGATCAGCCCTTCCGCCTCCTTCAGCGCCTTGCGCAGCCGCAGGACATGGACGTCGACAGTGCGCTCTTCGATCACCGCGTGGTTGCCCCACACTTTGTCGAGCAGCTGGCTGCGCGAAAACACGCGCTCGGGATGGGCCATCAGGAACTTCAGCAACTTGAATTCCGCATGGCCGATCTCGATGCGCTCGCTGGCGATCGACACGCTGTTGCTGACCGGGTCGAGCTTGACCGGGCCGGCCGTCAGCGCCGCTTCGGCCAGTTCGGGCGCATTGCGGCGCAACAGCGCCTTGGCCCGCGCCAGCAGCTCGCGCGGCGAAAACGGCTTGGTGATGTAGTCGTCGGCGCCGTGGTTGAGGCCGGCGATCTTGTCCTCTTCCATGCTCTTGGCGGTGAGCATGATGACCGGGATCTTCTGGAAGTTGCGGTCGGCGCGGATCCGCGCCAGCAGGCGCAGGCCGGTCTGGTCGGGCAGCATCCAGTCGAGCAGGATCAGTTGCGGTGCGCGCCGGGAGATGAATTCCCAGGCGTCGGCCACGTTCTGCACCGATTCGACCTGCCAGGCCGCTTCCCGCAGTGAAAACTTGACCAGTTCGACAATGGCCGGCTCATCTTCGACGATCAGGACCGTGATTTTCTCGCTTGCCATCGCCGCCTTACTGTTCGACCGGCGCCGCCGGCCGGGTGTGGCGGATGTCCTTGCCCTCGACTACGTAGATCACGTACTCGGCGATGTTCTTGGCGTGGTCGCCGATCCGTTCGATCGCCTTCGCCACCCACAAGGTGTCGAGCGCCGACGAAATGGTGCGCGGGTCCTCCATCATGAAGGTGATCAGGTTGCGCATGATCGAGCGGAATTCGTGGTCGATCACGACATCGTGCGCAATCAGCGCCAGCGCCTGCTTGCCGTCGAGGCGGGCGAAGGAATCGAGCGCGTCGTGCAGCATGTCGGACGTTTCGGCGGCGATCGAGCGCACCATTTCATAGTGGTTCACCCCGACCACGCCGCGGCCGTGCAGGTTCTTGGACATGCGCGCGATCTTGGCCGCCTCGTCGCCGATGCGCTCGAGGTCGGTGATCACTTTGATGGTCGCCATCACCGTGCGCAGGTCGTTGGCGGTCGGCTGGCGCCGCACGATCAGGTGGCTGCAGGCGTCGTCGAGCGACACTTCAAGCTGGTTGACGGCGTCGTCCTCGGCGATCACCCGATCGGCCTGCGCCACGTCGCCGACCCGGAAACAGGTCATCGCGTCGGTGAACTGGGTTTCCACAATGCCGCCCATCAACAGAACCTTGGAGCGGATCGCCTCAAGTTCGTGGTCGTACTGTTTGGATGAATGCTCGCCTATCATGCTGCTCTCCGTCTTGTTTTATTGGTACAACCCTAGTCAGCCGAAACGGCCGGTAATATAGTCCTGCGTCTCTTTGCGCGCGGGATTCATGAAAATCTGGTCGGTATCGCCAAATTCAACCAGTTCGCCAAGGTACATGTAAGCAGTGTAATCCGAACAACGGGCCGCCTGCTGCATGTTGTGGGTCACGATGGTGATCGTGTAGTCCTGTTTCAGCTCGCTGATCAGCTCTTCGACCTTGGCCGTCGAGATCGGATCGAGCGCCGACGTCGGCTCGTCGAGCAGCAGCACGTCCGGCTTGACCGCCACGCCGCGCGCGATGCACAGGCGCTGCTGCTGGCCGCCCGACAGCGACAGGCCGCTTTTGGACAGCTTGTCCTTGACCTCGCCCCACAGCGCCGCCTTTTTCAGGGCCCACTCGACGCGCTCGTCCATCTCGCCCTTCGACAGGTCTTCGTACAGGCGCACGCCGAACGCGATGTTGTCGTACACCGACATCGGGAACGGGGTCGGCTTCTGGAACACCATGCCGACCTTGGCGCGCAGCATGTTGACGTCCTGGCCCGGATCGAGGATGTTCTGGCCGCGGTACATGATCGAGCCTTCGGCGCGCTGGCCGGGGTACAGGTCGTACATCCGGTTCAGCGTGCGCAGCAGGGTCGACTTGCCGCAGCCGGACGGGCCGATGAAGGCCGTCACCTGCTTCTCGTGGATGTCGAGGTTGACGTTGGTCAGGCTCTGGGTTTTTCCGTAGAAAAAATTCAGGTCCGAGATTTCGATGGTCTTGTTTTTGGCGCTCACGGTCGGGATCGCTGTAGGCATTGGCAGGGTCATGGTATTCATCTAGTTCGGGGTTTTCTGGCTGAACACGGTGCGCGACAGGATATTCAACAACAACACGCTGAAAGTGACGATCAGCGCGCCGCCCCAGGCCAGGTTGCGCCAGTTGTCGTACGGGCTCATCGCGAAGCCGTAAATGACCACCGGCAGGTTCGCCAGCGGCGCATTCATGTCGGCGCTGAAGAACTGGTTGTTCAGGGCGGTGAACAGCAGCGGCGCGGTCTCGCCCGCAATGCGGGCCAGCGCCAGCAGCACGCCGGTCATCACGCCGGCCTTCACCGCGCGCAGCCGCACCATCGTGGCCACCTTCCAGCGCGGCGCGCCGAGCGCGAAGGCCGCTTCGAGCAGGCTATTGGGCACCAGGCGCAGCATGTTGTCGGTGGTGCGCACCACCACCGGGATGGCGATCAGCGACAGCGCGATGGTGCCGGCGTAACCGGAGAAATGCCTGGCATTGGCCACGTACAGCGCATACACGAACAGGCCGATGACGATCGACGGCGCCGACAGCATGATGTCGGTGACGAAACGCGTCACGGCGGCGAATTTGTTGCCGGCGCCGTACTCGGCCAGGTAAACGCCGGCCAGGATGCCAATCGGCGTGCTGACCGCGGTGGACAGGCCAACCATCATCAGGCTGCCGACGATGGCGTTGCGCAAACCGCCGCCGTCGCTGCCCGGCGCCGGCGTGTCCTGCGTGAAAATGGTGAAGGACAAGCCTTCGAAGCCCTTGAACAGCAGGGTCGACAGGATCCAGGCCAGCGCGGCCAGGCCGATCGACATCGCCACCACGGACAAGGCGATGCCGAGGCGGTGCTTGCGCAGCCGCTTGCGGTAGACCGGATTGGGGTGGTTCATTGCACGCCCTCCTTGCGGGACATACCGGCCAACATCAGCTTGGCGGCGGACAGGACGATAAAGGTAATCGCGAACAGGATCAGCGCCAGCGCGAACAGCGAGGCCACGTGCAGCGGGTTCGCGGCCTCGGCGAATTCGTTCGCCAGGGTCGAGGATATCGAGTTACCGGCCGAGAACAGCGACCACGACAAGGTATTCGCGTTGCCGATCACGAAGGTGACCGCCATGGTTTCGCCCAGCGCGCGGCCGAGGCCGAGCATGACGCCGCCGACCACGCCGGTCTTGGTGTAAGGCAGCACGATCTTGCGCACCACTTCCCACTTGGTGCAGCCGAGTCCGTATGCCGATTCCTTCAGCACGGCCGGCACGATTTCGAATACGTCGCGCATCACGGAGGCGATGAACGGAATGATCATCACCGCCAGGATCAGGCCGGCGGTCAGGATGCCGATGCCCATGGCCGGGCCGGAGAACAGCTTGCCGATGATGGGCAGCTGGCCGAGCGTCGCCTTCAGCACCGGCTGCACGTGGTCGGCAAAAATCGGCGCGAACACGAACAGGCCCCACATGCCGTAGATGATCGACGGCACGCCGGCCAGCAGTTCGACGGCCGTGCCCATCGGGCGGCGCAGCCAGACCGGGCAGATCTCGGTGAGAAACAAGGCAATGCCGAAGCTGACCGGGAAGGCGATCAGCAAGGCGATGAAGGAAGTGACCAGGGTGCCGGTGATGGCGATCAGCGCGCCATACTTGTCGTTGACCGGATCCCATTCGATGCTGGTGATGAAGCCGGGGCCGAATTCGCGGAAGGCGGGAACGGCGCCGATGATCAGGGAAATAATAATACCCACCAGCACCAGCAGCACCGATGCCGCGAACAGCATCGTGACCTTGTGAAAGACGAAATCCTGGATGCGCTGCTTGCGCATCGTGGAATGCATCGCTGCGTGGCGCTCGGCTTCTTCCGGCGCCAGCATGTCGGCCATCGCCGCTGGGGGGTTTGCGCTCATGGGCACTTCTTCTAAGTTGTTGGTGAAACGGTGCTTACCAGATGGCCTTGCCCGAAGCGTCTTTCAGGTTCGCTTTCCAGCTGTCCTGAACCAGCTTGACGACGCCAGCCGGCATCGGCACGTAGTCCAGTTCGGCAGCGGAGGCGGCGCCGTTCTTATAGGCCCAGTCGAAGAACTTCAGTACTTCCTTGCCCTTGGCGCCATCGGCCTGGGTCTTGTGCATCAGGATGTAGGAGGCGCCGGTGATCGGCCACGCGGCCTTGCCGGCCTGGTCGGTCAGCACCACGCCGAAGCCCGGGGTCTTGGCCCACTCGGCGTTGGCGGCGGCTGCCTTGAAGTTGTCGTCGTCAGGCTGCAGGAACACGCCATCCTTGTTTTTCAGCTGGGTGTGGCTCATCTTGGTGCGCTTGGCGAAGGCCCACTCGACATAGCCGATCGCACCCTTGACGCGCTGTACGTTGGCGGCGACGCCTTCGTTGCCCTTGCCGCCCACGCCCACCACCCACTTGACCGCGGTGCCGGAACCGATCTTGGCCTTGAAGTCGGCGCTGGTCTTCGACAGGTAGTCGGTGAACAGGAACGAGGTGCCGGAGCCGTCGGCGCGGTGCACCACGGTGATTTCTTCGGCCGGCAGCTTGACGCCAGGGTTCAGCGCGGTGATTTCAGGCGCATTCCACTTGGTGATCTTGCCCAGGTAGATGTCGGCGATGACCGGGCCGGTCAGCTTCAGCTGGCCAGGGGTGACGCCTTCCAGGTTGACCACCAGTACCACGCCGCCCATGATGGCCGGGAACTGCACCAGGCCGTCCGCGTCGAGCTCTTCCGCCTTGAGCGGCATGTCCGAGGCGCCGAAATCGACGGTTTTTGCTTTGATCTGCTTGATGCCAGCACCGGAACCGACCGATTGGTAGTTCAGGCCGTTGCCGGTGGTCTTTTTGTACATCTCAGCCCACTTGGCGTAGATTGGGTACGGGAAGGTCGCGCCGGCGCCGGTGATGTCGGCCGCCAGCGAGGCGCCGGTAGCCAGGATTGCCGAGGTACCGATTACCATCGAAGCGAACAGCTGTTTCATGCGCATATCAAATCCTTGTAGAGAAGGTGTGGCGGGTGAATGCAGCGCAGTCTACCGCGCGAATATGACACGTTTATGACATTGCCGGGCCAGCTGTAATATTTCGAAATTCCGCTGCATGATACTCTGGCCGAACCGGTTTTCATGGCGCACGATTGATCCGGGCAGTCATGCACTTGTCATATTTCCCTATTAGAATAAAGGTGACATAAAGTACTTTTTATAAAGACAAAATGACAATGAAATCAGCGTTGCACGCCGAGTCGCCGAAGGCCGACATCTTCCTTGACCGCGAGCTGTCCCAGCTCACGTTCAACCGGCGTGTGCTGGCCCAGGCCGAGGACAAACGCATCCCGCTGCTCGAGCGGCTGCGCTACCTGTGTATTGTCAGCAACAACCTCGACGAATTCTTCGAAGTGCGGGTGGCCAGCCTGCTGGCGCAAGGCGCGCTGCACGAGGATCCGGCGCTGAGCGCGACGCTGAGTCGCATCAGCCGCGAATGCCATGCGCTCGTCAAGCTGCAATATGAAATCCTGAATACCGAAGTGCTGCCGCAACTGCGCGCCAAAGGCGTGCACCTGGTGCGCCATACCGACCGCAACGAGGCGCAGCGCGCCTGGGTCAAGCAATATTTCGAGCGCGAGGTGCGCCCGCTGCTGACGCCGATCGGGCTCGACCCGGCGCACCCGTTTCCGCAGGTAGTTAACAAGAGCCTCAACTTCATCGTTTCGCTGTCGGGCAAGGATGCGTTCGGGCGCGGCACCGCGATCGCGATCGTCAAGGCGCCGCGCGTGCTGCCGCGCGTGATCCAGCTGCCGGCCGAACTGACCAAGGGCGGCGGCTCGCTGTTCTGCCTGCTCTCCTCGGTGATCCACTCGCACATCGAGGACATGTTCACCGGGCGCGACGTGATCGCCTATTCGCAGTTCCGGGTCACCCGCGACAGCGACCTGTGGGTCGACGAGGACGAGGTCAAGAACCTGCGCCAGGCGCTGAAAGGCGAATTGCAGGGCCGCCAGTTCGGCACCTCGGTGCGGCTCGAAGTGGCGAAGAACTGCCCGCCCGAGCTGTCGCAATTCCTGCTCGACCAGTTCGAACTCGATCCGAGCCGGCTGTATGCGGTCGACGGCCCGGTCAACCTGGTGCGGCTGGCTGAGATGATCGAGCTTGCCAAACAGCCCGCGCTGCGCTTCGACCCCTTCATCGCCGGCATGCCGACCAAGACCGCCAATCTCTCCATCTTCGAGCAGATGCGCAAGCACGACATCCTGCTGCACCACCCGTTCGAGTCGTTCCAGACCGTGATCGACTTCATCTGCGTGGCCGCGCGCGACCCGGACGTGGTGGCGATCAAGCAGACGATCTACCGCACCGGCATGAATTCGGACCTGATGGAAGCGCTGATGACGGCGGCGCGCTCGGGCAAGGAAGTGACGGTGATCGTCGAGCTGATGGCGCGTTTCGATGAGGAGGCCAACATCAACTGGGCCGACAAGCTCGAGCAGGCCGGCGCCCAGGTGGTGTACGGCGTGGTCGGCCTCAAGACGCATGCCAAGGTGGCGCTGGTGATCCGGCGCGAGGCCGATGGGCTGCAGTACTACTCGCACCTCGGCACCGGCAACTATCACCTGACCACCACCCGGCTGTACACCGACTTCGGCCTGCTGACTGCCAACCAGGCGATGGGCTCGGATGTCAACGAAGTGTTCATCCACCTGACCAGCCTGACCAAGCCGCACAAGCTGAACCACCTGTGGCTGGCGCCGTTCGCGCTGCAGGCCGAGATCATCAAGGCGATCCGCAACGAAGCGCGCATCGCCAAGGCCGGACGGCCGGGGCGCATCATCGTCAAGATCAATGCGCTGGTGGACGAGTCGGTGATCCGCGCGCTGTATGCGGCCTCGCACGAAGGCGTCAAGATCGACCTGATCGTGCGCGGCGCCTGCACCTTGCGGCCCGGCGTGCCGGGACTGTCGGAGAACATCAAGGTGCGTTCGATCATCGGCCGCTACCTCGAGCACAGCCGGATCTATTACTTCCGCAACGACCTGGCGCACGACGTCTACCTGGCCAGCGCCGACTGGATGACCCGCAACCTGTTCCGCCGGATCGAAGTGGCGTTCCCGGTGCTGGACAAGGCGCTCAAGCGGCGCGTGATCGCCGAAGGACTGAACCCCTATTTGAAAGACAACTCGAACGCGTGGGAACTGACTGCGGATGGCCAATACCATCGGCACAAGGCGCGCGGCAAGCAAACGGAATTTTCGGCGCAGCGGTATCTGATGGAATTGCTTGGATCGGCGGAGGACAGCACTGCCGGCTAAGCGTCACCCGGGGAGAACGACATGGAGCTGATCTTGTGGCGGCACGCGGAAGCGGAAGAGAGTGAACCGGACCTGCAGCGGGCCTTGACGGCGAAAGGCCAGAAGCAGGCGCGGCGGATGGCGGAGTGGCTCGATACACAGTTGCCGGAGGGCTGCCGGATCCTGGTCAGCCCTGCCCTGCGCACCTTGCAGACGGCGGAACCGCTGGGGCGCAAGTTCAAGGTCGCGCCGCAACTGGCGCCGGGCGCCGGGCCGCAGGACGTGCTGCGCGCGGCCAACTGGCCAAACGCCAAGGAGCCGGTGCTGATTGTCGGCCATCAGCCGACGCTGGGACAAGTGGCGGCATTGCTCATCGGAGGCAAGGCGCAGGAGTGGGAGATCAAGAAGGCCAACGTGTGGTGGATCGTACAGCGCGAGCCGCAGGATCCAAACAGCCTCTACCTGAAGGCCGTCATGTCGCCGGACATGATTGTAAAATAAAGCTGTCTAGACTCCCTTGAATTGTAAAACGGGCCTGCTAGATTCTAGGTGTAACAACCTGGTAGGAGGTACCTAATGTTAGACATCATAGTAATGGCGATCCTGGGCGGCATGGCAGCGTTGATCGCTTATGAAATAGTAGACGAAGTTCGAGGAGGATCCGGCAATCTGCACGACAGGTATCACGATTAATGAGTAGGTTTACGACCCCAAAAAAAACGGCGCTTCAAGCGCCGTTTTCAATTCTCATCACGCTAACGTTGAAACGACATCGGCGCTTAAGCCGGCTTAGCATAGGTTCCCGCCTCCGCGGGAACGACGGTTTTACGGATAGCGGCTTCGAAACCGTCGTTCCCGCGGAGGCGCACTGGTGTCCGGAATAATTAGATTGATATTTCAACCGCCTCCTGCGGGCATTGGAGTGCTGTCAGAAACCCCTCAAGCGAGACTTCATCTTTAAATATTCACGTCGTCCTCGCGAAAGCGGGGATCCAATTTTTTCGATCAGCCAAGGCGACAGCTTCCTCCGCTAAAAGCCGGCAAAGTTTGCCGCAAATTGGATCCCCGCTTGCGCGAGGAATCGTTTCCGCCAATGGCGGGAATGACGGTCTTAAAGTCAACGAGATTATTCCGGACACTAGTGCGCGCAGGCGGGAACCTATACCATACATGCGCTAGCCAGCAATCTCATCGAACAGGTCACGCCACAACGGATTTGTCTGATAAACCAGATTAATCTTCCACGTTCGGTTCCATTGCTTGAGCTGCTTTTCGCGAGTGACCGCCGCGACGATCTCTTCGTGTGTTTCGTACCAAACGAGCCGCTTGACGCAATAGGTTTTCGTGAACCCAACGACGAAAGCTTCGCGATGTTCCCAGACGCGCCGCACGAGATCGGACGTCACGCCCAAGTAGAGCGTGCCGTAGCGCCTGCTGGCAAGCATATCGACATCGCCCCGAATGCTCCGATGTGAAGTCTCCAAGCTAAACCTAAATTCACATCCCCGTCTTGAACCGCGTGAACGTGCGCGTGATGATGCGGCGGATGTCTGCCGGCACCGCTTCCGGCGCAATCATCTTGTCCAACTCTCCCGGCGGCAGGAACACTAACTTGTTCTCGGCAATCTCCTTGCGCACGAACCTGATGCTGGCCGTGTTCGGGTTCGCGTAGAACACCTTGTTGGTCAGGCTGGCATGCACTGGCCCGCGCAGGATGTAGTTGATCCACAAGTGCGCATTGTCCGGATGCGGGGCGTCGGCCGGGATCGCCATCGTGTCGAACACCAGCGGCGCACCGCCGGCCGGCATCAGCGCGGCGATCTTGTTGCCGTTCTTCGCGTTCAGCGCGCGCTGACGCGCGATGTTGATGTCGCCGGACCAGCCCAACGACACGCACAGCGCGCCGTTGGCCAGGTCGTTGATGTAGCCGGACGAACTGAACAAGGTCACGTTCGGCCGGATCGCCTGCAGCATCTTGCCCGCTTCCGCATAATCGGCCGGGTTCTTCGAATACGCCGGCTTGCCGAGGTAGGCCAGCGCGGCCGGCAGCACCTCCGACGGCGAGTCCAGGAACGACACGCCGCACGACCTGAGCTTGGCCGCATACTTGGGATTGAAGACCAGCTCCCATGCATTGGCCGGCATCGGCATGGCGCCCAGCGCCGCCTTGACCTTGTCGACATTGATGCCCACCGTGGTGTAACCCCACAACCACGGAACCAGGTGCTCGTTGCCCGGATCGAGCCGGGCCAGCTTGGCCTGGATCGCCGGGTCGAGGTTGCCCAGGTTGCTCAGCTTGCCCTTGTCGAGCTTGCGCAGCAGGTGCGCGTCCATCTGCAGGCGCGCCCACTGCGCGGTCGGCACCACGATGTCGTAACCCGACTTGCCGGCCACCAGCTTCGAATGCAGGATCTCGTTGCTGTCGAAGACGTCGTAGCGCACCTTGATGCCGGTCTCTTTCTCGAAGTTCCTGACGGTGTCTTCGGCGATGTAGTCGGACCAGTTGTAGATATTGAGGACCTTTTCTTCCTGTCGCGCCGCCGCCGGTGCGGCCAGCGCCAAGGCAGCCGCCAGTGCCACGAGGAGCCCTCCAAGCTGTTTCGAGAAGCGCGCCTGCCGATTGACTGTCATGGAACCCTCCGAAAGTGAGCTGCATATGCCAAAGCGATAATCCGGCATTCCGGCGCCATTGGCAAGCATGCATCACAGCGGAGGCAGCACTCTGCCCCCCCACCCCCGCGTATCCAGACCGTGAACCGGGTCGGCTACCAGTTCGTCACCGAACCGTGACGGCGGCCTGCCGGCTCAGCGCATGAATTTGGCCAGCAGGGTCATGGCCGACAGGTCCAGGCTCAGGAACCGGAAGCCGATCTTGTATTCGCCATTGCTGAAAATGCAGTACAGCGCTTTGGACCGCGTCTTGACCGTGCTGAGCTTACCGTCGAGTAACACCTCGAACACCAGGTCGCAGTCCTGGCCCGGTGCCATCGGTTGCGGATAGGATAGGCAAATGCCGTTGGCGCCGACGTCGACGGTGCGGGCGGCCAGCGGCGCCGCGCCGGCGAAGGTCACGAGGGCACGGGTCTTCAAGACCTTGCGCGGGGATGTTCTTTGTTCATTCAACACGATGGTTCCAATTTTTCCGTCACAGCCGGGCCTCGCATTATATAGAGTAGCCCGGCTTCCCATGCACGTCAGTCGAGTTCGCGCAGCTTGTTGAAGGCCTCATCGATGCGCTCGACGGTCACGATCGTCATGCCCTCGATTTTCTGCTTGGGCGCGTTCGATTTCGGGATCATCGCGATCGAGAAGCCGAGCTTCGCCGCTTCGCGCAGGCGCTCCTGGCCGCGCGGCGCCGGGCGAATTTCGCCGGCCAGGCCGACTTCGCCGAACACCACCAGCCCGCGCGGCAGCGCCTTGTTGCGCATCGACGAGTTGATCGCCAGCAGAACGGCAAGGTCGGCCGCCGGTTCGGTGATCTTCACGCCGCCCACCGCATTGATGAAGACGTCCTGGTCGAAAGCGGCGATGCCGGCGTGCCGGTGCAGCACCGCCAGCAGCATCGCCAGCCGGTTCTGCTCGAGGCCGACCGACAGCCGGCGCGCATTGGGCAGGTGGCTGGTGTCGACCAGCGCCTGGATCTCGACCAGCAGGGGACGGGTTCCCTCTTGCGTCACCATCACGCAGGAACCGGGCACCGCGCTGTCGTGGCTGGACAGGAACAGCGCCGACGGATTCGACACGCCCTTGAGGCCCTTTTCGGTCATCGCGAACACGCCCAGCTCGTTGACGGCGCCGAAACGGTTCTTGATCGCGCGCACCAGGCGGAAGCTGGACTGGGTGTCGCCTTCGAAGTACAGCACGGTGTCGACGATGTGTTCGAGCACGCGCGGGCCGGCCAGCGCGCCCTCTTTCGTCACGTGGCCGACCAGGATGATGGTGATGCCGGTCTGCTTGGCTACCCGGGTCAGCTGCGCGGCGCACTCGCGCACCTGGGCCACCGAACCGGGCGCGGAACTGAGCGCGTCGGAATACACGGTCTGGATCGAGTCGATCACCGCCACTTCGGGCTTCAGGTCGGCCAGCGTACCGAGGATTTTCTCGAGCTGGATTTCGGCCTGCAGTTTCAGGCTGCTTGCCTCGACGCCGAGCCGGCGCGCGCGCAGGGCGATCTGGGCGCCGGACTCCTCGCCGCTCACATATAAAGTGCTCTTGGCTTGCGAGATGTTGGCCAGCGCCTGCAGCAGCAGGGTCGACTTGCCGATGCCCGGATCGCCGCCGATCAGCACGACGCCGCCGGCCACCAGTCCGCCGCCCAGCACCCGGTCGAATTCCTCGATGCCGGTGCCGAAACGTGGCACGTCAACCGCCTCGATGTCCGCCAGCGACAGCACCGGCGCGGTCTGCGCCAGGCTTTTGTGGACCGGATTGGACAGGCGGTTCAAGCCGGGCGCCTCGACCAGCGTCTCGACCAGGGTGTTCCATTGCTGGCACGCCGGGCACTGCCCGGACCATTTATTGCTGATGCCGCCGCAGTCGCTGCAGGTGTAGTTTGTTTTTGCTTTTGCCATTGTGTGCTTTGTAAGTGCTGCGAGCGGATCGCTGGATCAGTTCAATGCGTTAGCGTTTGAAACGTCGTCCTCGCGCATGCGGGGACCCAATTTACGCGATGAATCCGCGGCGGACGCTTCGTCGGCGCACACGAATGGGATCCCCGCATGCGCGAGGACGACGGTCAGGCCGGCTGGCCCAGCGGCCCTTCGATCACCCGCACCCGCGGCGCCAGCGCGCACATCAACTCGTAGCCGATGGTGCCGGCCGCATTCGCCACGTCGTCGATTGGCAGCCCGTCGCCCCACAGGATCACCTTGCTGCCGACGCGCCCGTTCGGAATCGGCGTCAGGTCGACCGTCATCATGTCCATCGACACGCGGCCGACCAGCGTGGTGCGCACGCCGTCGACCAGCACCGGCGTGCCGTGCGGCGCGTGGCGCGGATAGCCGTCGGCATAGCCGCAGGCCACCACGCCCACCGTCATCGGGCCGCTCGCTTCGAACCGGCTGCCGTAGCCGACCGTGTCGCCCGCCACCAGCTGCTGGATCCCGATGATGGAGGACGCCAGCGTCATGGTCGGGCGCAGCTTGTAGTCCGCCGCGCTTCTGCCGCCAGGGGTGCCGCCGTACAGCATGATGCCGGGACGGACCCAGTCGTTCGACAATTCGGCCGCCAGTTCGGCCTGCTGCAGCACGCCGCCCGAATTGGACAGGCTGCGCTCGCCCGCCAGCCCTTGGGCGCCCTGCTGGAAGCGGCGCACCTGTTCGCGGATCGCCAGCCGCGGGTGTTCGAGTTCGTCGGCGTTGGCGAAGTGGGTCATCAGGGTGATGTTGCGGATGCCCGGGATCGCGCGCAGCCTGGCGTGCGCCGCGGCGTATTCGGACGGCAGGAAGCCGAGCCGGTTCATCCCGGTGTTCATTTTCAGGTGCACGTCGATCGGGCGGGCCAGCTTGGTGTATTCCAGCATCTTGATCTGCTCGATGCAGTGCACCGTGCTATTGAAGCCGTGTTCCACCAGCAGTTCGATGTCGGCGACGTCGAATATCCCTTCCAGCAGCAGGACCGGCCGGGTCCAGCCCAGCTCGCGCAGGCGCACCGCGTTCTCGGTTTCGATCAGGGCCAGGCCGTCGGCGTCGCAGAAGCCGCGCACGCCGCGCTCGAGACCGTGGCCGTAGGCGTTTGCCTTGACGACACCCCAGATTTTGGCTGACGGCGCGCAGGCGCGCGCGCGCGCCAGGTTATGCCGCATTGAATCGAGGTGAATGGTTGCGCTCAACGGCCTTGGCATAGGGAAATATGAAGTAGCTGCGAAGATCGTATTTTACCGGACCCGGCCTCTCCTGCACGGCTCATTTCTTTGGCTTCCGGGTCATTCATGGTATAAAGCAACCCAGACCAGACTTTAGAACTTCTCGAATGAATCGTGGTTTTTACACCATTATGGCGGCGCAGTTTTTTTCGTCGCTAGCAGACAACGCACTGTTTTTTGTAGCGATTGACCTGCTGACATCAATGAAGGCGCCCGCCTCGCTGACGCCTTTACTGAAACTGTCATTCGTGCTGTTTTATGTTTTGCTGGCCGCCTTCGTCGGCGCCTTCGCCGATGCCCTGCCGAAGGGCCGCGTGATGTTCATCGCGAACCTGATCAAGGTTGGCGGCTGCCTCCTGATTTTCGCCCACGTCCACCCGCTTCTGGCCTACGCCGTGGTCGGCTTCGGCGCCGCGGTATACTCGCCCGCCAAGTACGGCATCCTGACCGAACTGCTGCCGCCCGAGAAGCTGGTCGCGGCGAACGGCTGGATCGAAGGCCTGACCGTCACCTCGATCATCCTCGGCACCGTCATGGGCGGCACGCTGGTGGCGACGCGCACCTCGACTTACCTGCTCGGCTTCGACGTCCCGCTGATCGACACCGGCATCGACACCCCGACCGAAGCGGCGCTGTGCGTGGTGATGGCGATCTACATCCTGGCGACACTGTTCAACCTGCGCATCCCGCTCACCGGTGCGGCCTATGCCCACCAGGAGCGCAACCCGATCAAGCTGGTCGCCGATTTCGCCAACTGCTCGGCCACCCTGTGGAAGGACAAGCTGGGCCAGATTTCGCTGGCGGTGACGACCCTGTTCTGGGGCGCCGGCGCCACCTTGCAGCTGATCGTGCTGAAGTGGGCCGAAAAGTCGCTGCACATGCCTTATGAAAAAGCCACCAGCCTGGTCGGCGTCGTCGCGGTCGGCATCGCGCTCGGCGCGGCCACGTCGGCGCGCATCATCCCGCTGAAAAAATCACTGTCGGTGATCCCGCTCGGGATCGCGATGGGCATCATCGTAATGGGCATGCCGCTGGTGCACTCGGTGACGCTGGCCTATCCGCTGCTGATCCTGATCGGCATCCTGTCGGGCTTCTTCGTGGTGCCGATGAACGCGCTGCTGCAACACCGCGGCCACGTCCTGATGAGCGCGGGGCACTCGATCGCGGTCCAGAACTTCAATGAAAACCTGTCGATCCTGACCATGCTGGCGGTGTACGCCGTCATGATTTCGCTGAACCTGGAACTGAACGTGATCATCGTGCTGTTCGGCTTCTCGGTAGCCGGCATGATGTACCTGATCATGCGCAAGCACGCAGCCAACCAGCTGGAACACGATTCGCTCGCGCTGATCGGCGAGCACAAACACTAGTGTAGTGTTGCGCGCTTGGGGCCGCGAATAAAAATGATGCGTTTGCACACCAGGCCAGGTGCAAACCGCAGCGATAGCGAACTATCGCGAGGATTTGCAACGACGCATGGTGCGCAAAGGCGTGGCAACAAGCGCGCAACATTACACTAGGCCTTGTCGAGCTGGCGCTGCGCCGCGCGCGCGCGCCAGTCGTCGGGGACGATGAAACCGCGCGCGGTTTCCACCAACATTGCCTCGCTTTGCCGCACCGCGGCCACCAGCACCGGCGCCCGGGCGGTCTCGAATTCGAGCGCCAGCGCGGCCTGCAAGCCTGTCCGGTCCATCACGTCCCCGTTCGGTTCGCCCTGGTACGGCGCCAGCCATTGAAGGCGCGGCAGCACCACCCAGGCGTCCGCCGCCAGCGCGCCCACTTCCGACAGCGCGCACCAGAAGCCGCGGCAATGGACCGACGCGATGCCACCCATCGGATCGACGCTCCCCGCCGGATAGAACAACCAGCCTTTGACCAGCGCCCGCGCGCGCAGCACCGGCCGTGGCAGCAGCGCCTGCGCCGCCGGATGGGACGCCAGTGCCAGCTGCTTGTCGACGATCTTGCGCATCTTGGCGCCGAGGCTGTCGGCCAGGTTGGGGCCGACGAAGGTGTCGAAGCGCGAAGCGGCCTCCCCTTCGAGCAGGTAGAACTTGGTGGCGAATTCGATATGTTCGACGCCGTCCGGGCCCGCGTCGAGCAGGAAATCGAACTCGCCGACGGTGTCGTTGCGGGCGGCCCGCACCTGCAGGCCGTGCGCCACCAGCTGCCCGTGCTGCTGGTAATAGAACGCCATCAGCTTTTCGGCGTACAGGCCCAGCCGGGTGTAGGTGCGTGCGCCGAGGGCGGCGTCCAGTGCGGCCGGATCAGCGTCCAGCCGCGCGAGCCAGGCGGCTATTTCAGGCGTCGCCGGCGCCGGGTCGGCGATCTTGCCCTGCCAATGCGGGTCGGCCGGATCGAGCAGGCCGGGAGCGTCCAGCAGCCAGGCCAGCGCGCGCACGTGCGGCCGCCTGAGATGGCCCCAGCGCCGCGCAAAAAGCGCCTGGAAGGTGTCAGCCGGGTCCGGCATGGGCCGACTTCGCCAGGCACAGGTCGGCCCAGGCCAGCGCCTTGTCCGCGCCGCGCCGCAGCAGTTCGCCGGGGTGCAAGGTGGCCACCAGCGGCACGCCCTCGACCTGGTGCACGCTGCCGCGGGTGCCGGCCAGCGGCTCTTGCAGCGGCTTGCCCAGCAAGGCATTGGCGGCGACCTGGCCCAGCGTGAGGACGGTGCCGGCGCCGCACAGCGCCAGTTCGCGCGCCAGGAAGGGCCGGCAGGCAGCCGCTTCGTCGGCGGTCGGGGCGCGGTCGCCACCGTTGGCGCTGACGGGGCGGCACTTGATCAGGTTGGTCACATAGACATTTTCTTCGCGCGAGAGCTGGACCGCGGCCAGCATGTTCGCCAGCAGCGTGCCCGGGTCGCCCGCCAGCGGCTGGCGCTCCTGCTCGTCAGCCGCAGTGCTGGCGCCCGCCGCGACCATCCAGACCGCGGCGCGGGCGCCGTTGCCCAGTACCGGTTTGCGTTCGCCTTTGCAGCCGCAGCGGCTGCACGCGGCGATGGCGGCGTTCAGCGCGCGCCAGTCCATCTGCGCGATTTCTTCGTCGGTCGCCGGCGGCGGCGGCGGCGCGTCGCCCCATGCCGAGTCGATCTTGCTGCCAGGCGCGGGGGCGGGCGACGGCATCGACTGGTGGGGCGCCGGCGCCGCCGCGGCCACGACCGGCGCCGGCGGCGCTACCGCGACCTCTACCGCTACCTCGGCTTCGGGCGCCTGCTCGCTGCCGCGCGCTTTCCACAGGGGCGTAATCCCCATCTCGGCCAGGAACGCGGCGTCGCGCTTGGACATGCCGTTCATAAAACGTACCTCATCACGATGGCGTCCTCGCGTTGTCCGTTGTGGGCCGGATAGTATGCCTTGCGCCGGCCGATTTCGGCAAATCCATAGCGCTGGTAGACAGTCAGCGCGCGCAGGTTGGTCGGGCGCACTTCGAGCAGGATCGATTCGGCGCCATGCCCGCGCGCGCAGGCGGCGACCTTGTCGAGCAGGTAGCGGCCCAGCCCCTGGCCCTGGCGGTCTGCTGCCACCGACACGTTCAGCAGGTGGGCTTCGTCCACCGCCACCATCATCAGGAAGTATCCGGCCAGTTCGCCCTGGTCGCGCAGCACCCAGGCGCTGTAGCCCGACACCAGCGAATCGGCGAAATTCCCGCGCGTCCAGGGGTGGGGATAGACGCTTTGTTCGATCGCGAGCACCTCGGACAGGTCGCCCTCGCCCATCGGCGCGTAGTCGAGGCGGTCGAACCGGAGTATGTCCTGCGACCACGTCATGCGGCGGCCTTGGCGGCGTTGATCACCTGGCGCTCGGCGCTGGTGAACGCGATCTTGTTGCGCAGGTAGAGCGGCTGGGCGTCGGCCGGCGCCACGCTGCGTCCGGCCGCCAGTTCGATGGCCGCCAGCCTGGCGACCTGGCTCGCGTGCGGCATCACCTCGACCAGGGCGCCAGCGGCGAAATCGCGTCCCGCGAATGCCTCCGGATAGGCCGCAAATCCATTGCCGCAGGCGGCAAGCGGAGTCGGCGCCGGCAGCGGGGCCACGGCGCCCGGCGCGCACAATGTCGGCGCCACGATCTCCTGCCAGCCGTCGGCATAGCGGTACTGCGCCCAATACACCTCGCCCATGCGTGCGTCGAGAACCGCCAGCACGTCGGAGGCGCCGGTCTGTTCGCGGCAGGCCAGCGCCATCGCCGGCAGGGTCACCACGGGCACCGCCGGCAGGCCGGCGCCGAACGCCAGGCCCTGGGCGATGCCGCAGGCGGTGCGCACGCCGGTGAACGAGCCGGGGCCGGACCCGAAGGCGATCGCGTCGCATTGGGCCAGCGCGATGCCGGCTTCGGCCAGCAGTTCCTGCACCATTGGCAGGATAGCCTGGGAATGGGTGCGCACTCCGGACGAGGAGCGCGAAATGAGCGTTTCTCCGTTGAGCAGGGCGCAGGACGCCAGTTCGGACGAGGTTTCAATGGCGAGAATGATAGGCATCCCGTATTTTAACCCGGCCGGGGTCCATCGCATTAGCCGAGCCCGTGTCCGCCAGCCGAAAATTGGCGCGCGGAGTAGAATGCCGCTCATGCATAGCCTGACTCTCGACAATGACAACCGCGCCGCCATCGCCGAGGCGATCTCCGGCGAGCGCTGGACCGTCGCCTGCCTGTGCGCCGGCTGGTGCGGCACCTGCACGTCGTACCGCACGGCGTTCGAGACCATGGCGGCGCGCCACCCCGACAAGCATTTCGTCTGGATCGATATCGAAGACCAGTCCGACGTCGTGGGCGATCTCGATGTGGAGAACTTCCCTACCCTGCTGCTCCAGCGCGGCGAGACGGTTGCCTTCTTCGGCACCGTGCTGCCTGATCCGGCGCTGGCCGAACGGCTGCTCGCGGCGCAAGTGACGCACAGCGACGAGGAACTGGCCAGGCTGGCAGGCAGCAGCGAAGAACGGCGCGAGTGGCAGCGCCAGGCGAACCTGCGCACCCTGCTGCGCGCCGCCGGCGCGTAGTCAATTCACGCGCTGTGAATTTTTAGTCCGGCAGCGTGCATTCGAGCTCATACCGGTGCTCGCCTTCGACGACCTTCAGCGCCAACTTCCCTGCGATGCCCGTGAACTCTCCCGTTCCCGAATCCGGAACGATGGCAATTTCCAGTTGATCTACTCCGCCCGACATTGTTCCCGCATGGTGAACGACAAAGCTTCCGGACCGTCCAAGCAGCATGCCGGTCACCTGCTCGATTGCGACATAGCTGGCCGATCCCTTCGTGTCGGTGACGGCAGTGAGCATTTCGCCTTTTCCCGTCCCATCAAGATCACCAAAGTACTGCTTCTCCAGTAACATTCGGCCAAGCGTAGTACGGCCAGCCCGCTCTGACGGCGCTGCGGGATTCATTGATACATTGAAGGAACCTGCTGCCCGGTGTGCCATGCGATGAACTCCTTGTTCTGCGTTGGGCAGGTTCGAATGTCCCGCCAGTGCATAACTCTAACCGGAATGAAGAGAGCGATATTGGATAAACCCGGCACGAACCAGAACCTGCTCGCAAGCGGCCAGGGCCTGCCGAAGGGTATCGTCGATCCCGCCGGTGCGGCGCGCCGGATCCGGCTGGGCGTCTACCCTCCCTCACCAGCCCTCGAGGGCTTCGTCGATTACTTCTGGGTGGTCGAGTGGGACATGAGCGGGCGAGCGCCGGAAACACAGCGCGTCCTGCCCTACCCGAATGCCCACCTGGTGTTCGAAGCGGGCCGCACGGCGATCCACGGCGTCGTGCGCGGCGCATTCGACCGGGTCGTGACCGGCGCCGGCCGCGTATTGGGCGTTCGCTTCAAGCCTGGCGGCTTACGCCCATTGATCGGCCAGCCGCTTTCCGCCTTCACCGACGCGACCATTCCGGCCGACGACATCCTTGGCATTGGCGCGTCCGAGGCCGAAGCACGCGTTCTCGGCCAGCCTGACGATGCGGCGATGATCGCTGTGGCGCAGTCGATGCTCATGCGCGTGCTGCCTGAGCCGGACAGCCAGGCTCTCCTCGCCGCGCAAGCGGTCGCCGCCGCGGCAGTCGGGCATGGCCCGGTGAATGTTGGCGAACTATCGTCGAAACTGGGCATCGCCGAACGCAGCCTGCAGCGCCTGTTCAGCAACTACGTCGGCGTGTCGCCCAAGTGGGTTATCCAGCGCTTTCGGCTCCAGGAGGCGATCTCGGAGTTGTCCCGGCAAGAATCGGTGGACCTGGCAGATCTGGCGCATGCGCTCGGCTTCTTCGACCAGGCCCACTTCACCCGGGAGTTTTCGAAGCTGGCCGGGCAATCCCCAATGGACTACTGGAAGTCCCAGCAACACCGGCCGCAGGGACAAGCCCTACGCAAGCCGTAGCGGAAGGCTGCGCAAGCGCTGCCCGGTCAGCACGAACAGCGCGTTGGCTACCGCCGGCGCTATCGGCGGCGTGCCCGGTTCGCCCACGCCTTCGGGCGGCTCGGCGCTGGCGATGATGATCGTCTCGACATGCGGCGCCTGGCCCATCCTCAGCACCGAATAATCATGGAAATTGGACTGCTCGACGCGGCCGTCCTTGATGGTAATTTCACCCGACAGCGCCGCCGACAGGCCAAACAGCACCGACGATTCCATCTGCTGGGCGATGATGTTCGGATTCACCGCGATGCCGCAGTCGATTGCGCACACCACCCGGTGCACCCGGATGTCCTTGCCCTCGACCGACACCTCGGCCACCTGCGCGACGATGCTGCCGAACGACTGGTGCACCGCCACGCCGTGCGCGCGCCCCGCCGGCGCGGAGCCGGCCCTGGCCAGCGCCGCATCGAGCACCGCCAGGTGGCGCGGATGCTTCGCCAGCAGGCCGCGCCGGAACGCGGCGCCGTCCTGGCCGGCGGCGTGCGCCAGCTCGTCGACGAAGCTCTCCTTGAAAAACGCGTTATGCGAGTGGCCGACCGAGCGCCAGTAGCCGATCGGCACCGCGCTGTCGACAATCTCGTGGGCGATGCGCTGGTTGGCGATTTCGTACTGCATGTCGAATTCCCCTTCGGCCGCGGTCTTGTCGGGGCCGACCCCGGGCAGTCCCAGGTTGCGCGGGAAGTACTGGTGGCCGATCGAGCCGCTGACCGACTTGTTATCCCAGGCGACGATGCGCCCGGCCGCATCCAGGCTGCCGGAAAAGCGCGCCAGCGCCGCCGGGCGGTACACGTCGTGCGCGATGTCGTCCTCGCGCGACCAGATCATTTGCACCGGCCGGCCGCCGGCGCCGCTGGCGGCAGCGACCGCCTGCGCCACCATGTCGACTTCGAGGCGGCGCCCGAAACCGCCGCCCAGCAGCATGACTTCGATCGACACGTCTTCGCGCGCCACGCCGGCCACTTTGGCCGCCATGTCGACGGCGATGCTCGGCACCTGGGTCGAGACCCATAATTTGACTTTGCCGCCGCTGACCTGGGCGGTGCAATTGACCGGTTCCATCGTCGCGTGCGCGAGGAAGGGCGCGCGGTATTCGGCGCGGATCGTCTTCGCCGCTGCGCTGGCCTCGTCCAGGCTGCCCGTCGAGTGATAGACATGGCCCGCGCCGGCGTCCAGCCGCTGCGCGAATTCCTTGAAGATGGCGGCGCTCGACAGCGTGGCGGAAGCGCCATCGTCCCACTTGACCGGCAAGGCGGCGGCCGCCTGCTTCGCGGCCCACCAGCTCGAAGCGATCACCGCGACGCCGGCGCCGGCGCCCGTGTGCGCGCCCAGCGCGCCGGAAAAATCGATGACGCCAACCACTCCCGGCATCGCCTTGACCGCCGCCGCGTCGACCGAGGCGATGCGCCCGCCCAGCACCGGCGACATCCGTACCGCCGCGTACAGCAATCCGGGCGGACGCGCGTCGATGCCGAACGCTGCGCTGCCATTGACCTTGGCCGCCGAATCGCTGCGTGGCTGGGCCGTTCCGATCAGCTTGAAATCCTTCGGTTGCTTCAGCCGGACATCGTCCGCGCCGATCCCGGCGCCGTCGCGCGCGGCCCGCGTGGCCAGGCTGCCGTAGGAAGCGCGGCGCCCGGAACGGTGGATCACGAAACCGGCTTCGGTGCGGCATTCGGCAGCCGGCACCTGCCATTCGGCCGCCGCGGCGGCCACCAGCATCGCGCGCGCCACGGCGCCCGCTTCGCGCATCGGTCCCCAGGCGTCCTTCACGCTGGTGGAGCCGCCGGTGAACATGATGCCGAGCTCGCGCGAGACCTTGGCCAACACCCATTGGGCGCCGTCGCGGGCGCGTCCGCGCTCGTCCGGATGGAATGGCAGCATGTCGCGCATCAGCGCCACGTTGGCAAATATCTTGTCGATCGGCGCCTGCATCACGCGCACCATCGACAGCGGAATGTCGAGCTCCTCGGCCAGCAGCATCGGCAGCGCGGTGTGCACGCCCTGCCCCATCTCGCTGCGCGGAACCACCACCGAAACGCTGCCGTCGGGCGCAATCGCGACCCAGCCGTTGAGGGCAACGGCGCCGTTCGTCACCGGCAGCGGATGCGCCGTTCGCAGGCGCTGGCGCATCGGCAGCAGGCCGATGCCGACCACCAGCACGCCGCCGGCGGCCAGCCCGCCAAGCAGGAAGTGGCGCCGCGACAGTTTCGGTGGTGCGTTCGCCCTGTCCATCGTCAGCGCCAGCGCTCGAGTACGGACTGCGCCAATTCAGGCCGGCTGTAGAAGTAGCCTTGCGCCAGGTTGCAGCCGTGGCGCAGCAGGAACGCCGCCTGCTCTTCGGTCTCGACGCCTTCGGCGATCACCGACAGGTTCAGGCTCTTGCCGAGCTGGATGATCGCGATCGCGATTGCCTCGTCGTTGATATCGGTGGAGATGTCCTTGATGAAGCTGCGGTCGATCTTCAGCGTCTGCACCGGCAGCTGCTTCAGGTAGGCCAGCGACGAATAGCCGGTGCCGAAATCGTCGATCGCCAGTCCGACCCCGATCGCATGCAGGTCGTTGATGAACACGATGGCGTCGCCGGTGTTCATGATGACCGACTCGGTCACCTCGAGCTGCAGGCGCTCCGGCGCCAGCCCGGTTTCCTTGAGGATGTCGGCGACCATGCTGACGATGCTGCCGCGCTCGAACTGCTTGACCGACAGGTTCACCGCGATCTTCGGCACGTACAGGCCGGCTTCCTGCCAGCGGACCATCTGGCGGCAGGCCTCGTTCAGCACCCACTTGCCGAGCTGGTTGATGAAGCCGGTGTCCTCGGCCAGCGGGATGAAGCGCACCGGCGGCACCAGCCCCAGCTCCGGATTATCCCAGCGCACCAGCGCCTCCACGCCGATCAGGCGGCCGGTATCGATTTCCACCTGCGGCTGGTAGTTCAGGAAAATCTCGTTCTTCTCGATCGAGCGGCGCAGCATGGCTTCGAGGCGCAGCCGTTCGACGCCCTCGCCGGTCATCGACGGCGCATAGAACTGATAGCCGTTGCGGCCGCGCGCCTTGGCCTGGTACATCGCCACGTCGGCATTCCGGATCAGCATGTTCAGGTCGGTGGCATCGTTCGGGTATATGCTGATGCCGACGCTGCCGGTGACGAACAGCTCGTAGTCGGACACGATGAACGGCTGCTCGAACATCGAGATCAGCTTTTCGGCCACCTGGCCGGCGCCGAACTGGCCGTCGACGTTCTCCAGCAGGACGATGAACTCGTCACCGCCCAGCCGCGCCAGGGTATCGCCGTCACGCAGCTGCCCGGTCAGCGCAACCGCCACCTGTTTGAGCAGCTCGTCGCCGACGTGATGGCCGAGCGTGTCGTTGACGTTCTTGAAGCGGTCCAGGTCGATGAACAGGATCGCCAGCTGCTCGGTGTCGCGCGCGGCGCGCTGCAGCGCATGCTGCAGGCGGTCGTGGAACAGCAGACGGTTCGGCAGCGCGGTCAGCGGATCGTGATGGGCCATGTGATCGAGCTTTTCCTGCGATTCCTTGACCTTGGTGATGTCGCTGAACACCGCCACGAAATGGGTGCATGCGCCGTGGTTGTCGCGCACTGCGGACACGGTCAGCCACTCCAGGTACAAATCGCCGTTCTTGCGCATGTTCCATATCTCGCCGCGCCAGAAGCCGTGCTCGCGCAGGTCTTCCCACAAGCGATGGTAATACGATTCGTCGTGGCGCGAAGAACGGGTCAGGCTCGAATCCTGTCCGAGCGCCTCGATCTCGGTGTAGCCGGTGATCTGGGTGAAGGCCGGATTGGTCGCGATGATGCGCCCATCGACGCCGATGACCATCACGCCGTCGGCGATGTGTTCGAGCACGGTGGCCGACAGGCGCAGCTTTTCTTCCGCCAGCTTGCGCTCGGTGACGTCGGCGAACACCCAGATGCTGCCCTCGTTGGCGCGCAGCGGGTCGAGCGCGTAGCCGCTGACCAGGCACCAGAACACGCTGCCGTCGCTATGCCGGTACTGGCGCTCCTCGGTGACGTACTTGCCTTCGGTGAGGGTCGCGTACTGCACCACGCCGGCGACCGCGAACGCGTCTTCCGAGGGGAACACGATCGCCGTCGAGCCGCCCGTCAGCTGGCCGCTGCTGTAGCCGAACAGCTCCTCGCAGCGGCGGTTGGCCGACACCACGCGGCGGTGGCGCACGAACATCACACCGAACATCACGTTGTCGAGGATCGCGCTCTGCTCGGCCAGCAGGCCTTCGATGCGCACCTCGTTGTGTTTGCGCTCGCTGATATCGGAGATGATGCCGTCGATCCGCAGCGCCCCCGCATCGTCGCACTGCGGCTGGCCGTTCTCCGACACCCAGCGCTCGGTGCCGGAGGCGTCCATGATGCGGTATTCGATCTCGTAAGGCCGCCCCGAGGCAATCGCCTCCTTCACCATGCGGCGCTGCATGCGGCGGTCTTCCGGGCAGATCAGGTTTGCCCACGCGTCGGTGCCGTTGCGCATCAGGACCGCCGCCGAAAAGCCGCTGATGTCCTCGATGGCGTCGCTGACGAATTCGATCGGCCCGTCCGGCACGATGCGAAACACCGCGCCCGGCACCTGGGTGACGATGGTGCGGAAGCGCTCCTCGCGCCGGCCGATATCCTCGAACAGCTGCTTGATGGCGACCCGCATCTGGTCCATCTGGCTGCCCAGCCGTCCCAGTTCGTCGCCGCCGCGCAGCTCGAGCGGGGTTTCGAAATCGCCGCGCGATAGGCGGTCGGAAAAATTCATCAGCGAACGCAGTGGCGTCAGCAATCGCTTGTTGAGGAACAGGACAATCAGCAGCAGCGAGATGGCAAGCTGGCCGGCCAGCACCAGCGCGTAATTGGACTGCTTGCCGCGCAATTCCTGCTGGCTGCGGGCGTCGTCCATCTCGACCAGCACGTGGCCGATGCGTTCGCCGCGCACCATGATTTCGCGCGCGGTGCGGTACACGGCGCCGCTCTGGGGCCGCGCCGACTGGATATTCATGAATTCGGCGTCGGACTGGCCGCTAACCCGGATGTGCAGCACGGACGGATCGCGCATCACCGAATCGCCCAGCGAGCGGGCCGATTCGGCGTTCATGTTCCACAGGGATTCCTGCATGCCGAGGGCGAGGATGTCGGCATTGCGCTGCAGCGCGTCGTTAAGCGCGGCACGGGCCGCCTTCTGTTCCTGCACGCCGATCAGCAAATAGCTGCCGACGATTGCCGGAATGACCAGCCCGCCGAACACTACCAGCAGCAACGCTCCGTAGATCGACAAACCATACAGTTTGCCCAGCCTGGCGCGCAGGTTGCGAAAGGCCGTGCTAAGCATTCATTACCGATACAGACATGTTGGGCTTGATCCCGGCGCAGCGCCG
This sequence comes from Pseudomonadota bacterium, assembly GCA_046728335.1. Lineage (GTDB taxonomy): Bacteria > Pseudomonadota > Gammaproteobacteria > Burkholderiales > Burkholderiaceae_D > JAFCUW01. The sequence goes on from JBKPEJ010000049.1 coordinate 69,322, forward strand.
GGCCTTTTGACTTATCGATTACACTTCAGAAACTTTCCGTATGCAATTATCATGCATAACGGTCCGCGCGTCACCAACAAGTGTCGGTCTTGGGCGAATACACGACAGACCCGGGTTATGTTGGTGCGGCAAGCACGAAACCGCGCAGCTTGCTATGATCGCAGCACTTAATTTTAGGGGACATAATCATGACGTTTTCCATGTACTCGGCGTCCGCGCCAGTTTTCAAGCAAATTCTGAACAGCCTTGCGGCCATCATCGACAAGGCGGAAGCCCACGCCGCGGAGAAGAAGATCGACCCGGCCGCCCTGCTGCAGGCGCGCCTGTTCCCGGACATGTTACCGTTCACGCGCCAGATCCAGATAGCGGCCGACTTCGCCAAGGGCGCCTCCGCGCGGCTGGCCGGCGTCGACGTGCCGAAGTATGAAGACACCGAGCAGAGCTTCGCCGAGCTGAAAGGGCGGATCGCCAAGACCGTCGAGTTCATCGACAGCCTGCCGCAGGATGGCATCGAAGCGAGCGCCCAGCGCGACATCACCACCGGCAGCGGCGAAAAGACCAAGCAGTGGAAAGGCCAGGTCTACCTGATGCACTACGCGATGCCGCATTTCTTCTTCCACGCCACCACCGCGTACGACATCCTGCGCCATAACGGCCTGGATATCGGCAAGAAAGATTTCATCGGTAGTTTCTAAGTAAGCCGCCAACTGCAAAACCGTCATTTCTGCCCGCGGCAGGAACGGCGGTTTTTACGTCAACGGTGAATATTTGGCAGATAGATCGCGCGCTACGATGCCAAGCCTTGATTACTTATTCCTGCGCGGATACCCCTGCGCCAGGATGCGCTGCCAGACCAGCTCCTTTTGCAGCTCGCTCATCGACACCCAGTGTGCGACTTCGACCACGGTTCGCCCGCAGCCGCGGCACACCTCGTCGAACGTGGTGGAACAGACCGCGACACAGGGCGTGTCGGCCCGGATTGGCGTTTCTTCCATCAGCGGATCACCTGGCAGGCCCGACATCGAGCTTGTCCCAGCCTTCGTGGCCCAGCTTTTCCATGGTTTCCATATTCTTCTCGAAGATCTCTTCCGCCTCGGGAAATGCCTCCACCGCGCGGTCGATGCTTTCTTCGCGCAGCAGGTGCAGGATCGGGTAAGGCGCGCGATTGGTGTAATTGGCGATGTCGTTGATGTCGGTATCGGCAAACTGGTATTGCGGATGGAAACTGGCCACCTGCAGCTCGCCGGCCAGCTGCATGTCTTCCACCGCGGCATCGGCTACGTCGAGGAACTCGTTGTAGTCGAGGAAATCGGTCAGCACGAAGGGGTGGATCAGCAGCGTCGTGTCGACTTCCTCGGGATCGGTATCGGACAGGCGCTGCAATTCTTCCATCAGCTGCTCGAGCAGCGCTTCCGGCGTGGTGGCGCTGGAAACGACGTAGCGCACCTGCTTTTTCACATGCACGGCCTTGGCGAACGGGCACAGGTTCAGGCCGATTACGGCCCTTTCCAGCCAGCGTTCGGTGGCGGCGATGATCTGGTCGTCGTCGGCGTTCAGGTTGGCGGTGCTCATGGTGGTGCTTTCAAGAATGAGGGGCGCGATGCGCGACACCCAAATTGTACGGCACTGGCGCTGCAGGGTGCTAATCGGGGAGGGGTTGTGCCTCGGGAGCAATGTTTTTCATCAAAAAAATTTGATTGGCGAAGTATGCAAGTTAGGGAGCGATCTGGTATTAAGCTGTTTTCCACCCGGAAATAGGTCGTCCGACATCGTCCGCCCCGAATAAGTTCAATTCCTCATAGCAAGATAAATACACATACTCCCGGGTGTATATATAAAATTTACCTCGTCCGTATATGGAATTCCTACTTCGATTTTCCGCATACCCCCGCGCTTTTCTGTTTTCAAAATTGAACTTTTTGTTCAAAATAGTTGTCAAACAATTTGGTAACTGAACAGTGTTTCTGCTTGACTCAGCGAATAAGTGGTACGTACACTTCGTACTCATTCATCGTCAGTCCAGCGCACCGGACGCCACAATGGAAGCCTATGCAACATATGAATCGCACCACCGCATCATTGGCAGCTCTGGTTTTCTTGCTCGCACCCGTGGTCAGCCAGGCGAATGACGCCGCTGCGCCCCAGGCGCCGGCAAGCAGCGCGCCCGCCGCCAAACCAGCTCCCCTGCCCCAGCCTGCCGCAGTCCTCAAGGCCGACGACTACAAGGAAGCGGACCTGTGGGGCCGCATCCGTACCGGCTACGCCATCCCAGATATCGACAACCAGCTCGTCGCCAAACACGTGACCTGGTACAGCACCCGTCCCGACTACATCGCGCGCACCTCGGCGCGCGCCTCGCGCTACCTGTTCCATGTCGTCACCGAACTCGAAAAGCGCGGCATGCCGACCGAACTGGCGCTGCTGCCGATCATCGAGTCCGCCTTCAATCCGCAAGCCTACTCGAGCGCGAACGCCGCCGGCATGTGGCAGTTCGTGCCTGGCACGGGCAAGGACTTCAACCTCAAGCAGAATATGTTCAAGGACGAGCGCCGCGGCGTGCTGGCCTCGACCGATGCCGCCCTGTCCTACCTGCAGAAGCTGTACGGCATGTTCGGCGACTGGCAGCTGGCCCTGGCCGCCTACAACTGGGGCGAAGGCAACGTACAGAAGGCCATCAAGAAGAACCAGTCGCTCGGCAAGCCGACCGATTTCGAAAGCCTGGCAGAACTGATGCCGGCGGAGACGCGCAACTACGTGCCTAAACTGCAAGCGGTCAAGAACATCATAGCCAACCCGGCGCAGTTCGGTGTGACCTTGCCGGCGATCGCCAACGACGCTTACTTCACTGCCGTCGACAAGACCAGCGACATCGACCTGACCATCGCGGCCCAGCTGGCCGAGCTGTCGGTCGACGAATTCAAGGCGCTCAACCCGCAGTTCAACCGCCCGGTCATCACCGGCGACGAGCAGACCAAGATCCTGTTGCCGAAGGAAAATGCGGCGAAGTTCAGCGCCAACCTGGCCAACTGGGGCCATTCCCTGTCGACCTGGACCACGCACAAGATCAGCAGCGCCAAGGAAAGCATCGCCAGCCTGGCTTCGCGCTTCGGCACGACGCCCGAGGTGATCCGCCAGGCCAACAACATCCCTGCGCAGAGCCACCTCAAGGCCGGTTCGACGATCCTGGTGCCGAAGGTGTCGACCTCGACCAACACCGACATTGCCGAGCACATCGTCGACAATGCCGTCGTGGCGTTCGAAGCGGACCGCAGCGGCAAGCGCGGTGCGCGCAACGGCCGCCCGATGACCGGCGCCCAGAAGCTGAAGGCGCGCGCGGCCGACGCCGTCGCTGAAATCAAGAGCCGCGTCAGCGGCAAGCGCAAGACCGCGGTGGCCGATTCGCAAGTCCGCACCCGCAAGCACGCCGGCTGATCGGTCAGCAATTCCGGACGGGGCGGACAGCATGCTGTCCGCCCTTTTTGTTTGCTGCGGTGAAGCACACAATTCCGAATTAAGCACACGCCCACAGTGAATCTACTGTATAGTGTCGTTTGTGCGCTGCAATACGTTTCGCAAGCAAGCTTCGCGATGGCAGTTAAAGCAGTTACAAAAGAAGTAAAACTAGCAGCTTCGCAAGCCCTAGGGCGTATCTTCAGATACCCCTCTATAAAGCCCTCCCGCCTTGTGTGTCGATCCTGACACCGTCCCGGCGCAAAGCTTTTGTGCCGAAATTTCTTTCATTTCTGAGTCATTTCGTTTGTGTTGGTTCGCGTTGCTATTTTGCGTTCGGATTTGACCGAACGCTGATCTCTACCGAAAGAAAAGAAAACAATGAGTTTTGAAGCATTAGGCCTCCACGCGTCTATCGTAAAAGCAGTAACCGACGCCGGTTACACCGTTCCTACTCCCGTCCAGGAGCAGGCAGTTCCTGCCGCCATCGCTGGCCGCGACCTGCTGGTTTCGTCGCAAACCGGCTCGGGCAAGACCGCCGCGTTCATGCTGCCAGCCCTGCACAAATTCGCCGTTGCCGAGCAATCGCCGGCCGCCAAGAGCGCCGCACAAGAAGCACAATCGGCGCGCGCCCGTGGCGAGCGTCCACGTTTTAAAGCTGCACAGCCGAAGATGCTGGTGCTGACCCCGACCCGCGAACTGGCCCTGCAAGTGACCGCTGCGACCGAAAAATACGGCACCCAGATCCGCCGCGTCAAAGCGGTATCGATCCTGGGCGGCATGCCTTACCCGAAACAGATGCAACTGCTGGCGCGCAACCCGGAAATCCTGGTCGCTACCCCTGGCCGTCTGATCGACCACATGGAATCGGGCAAGATCGATTTCTCGGAACTCGAAATCCTGGTGCTGGACGAAGCTGACCGCATGCTGGACATGGGTTTCATCGACGACATTGAGAAGATCATTGCAGCGACGCCGGCGAACCGCCAGACGATGCTGTTCTCGGCCACGCTCGACGGCATGGTCGGCAACATGGCGCGCCGCATCACCAAAGATCCGATGGTCATCCAGATCACCAGCTCGCAGAGCCGCCACGACAACATCACCCAGCGCGTCCACTTCGTCGACGACCTGTCGCACAAGAACCGCCTGCTCGATCACCTGCTGCGCGACGACACGCTCGACCAGGCCGTGGTCTTCACCGCGACCAAGCGCGACGCCGACACCATCGCCGACCGCCTGAACATCGCCGGTTTCTCGGCTGCCGCACTGCATGGCGACATGCACCAGGGCGCCCGTAACCGTACCCTGGACAGCCTGCGCCGCGGCCAGGTCAAGGTGCTGGTTGCCACCGACGTTGCCGCACGCGGTATCGACGTACCGAACATCACCCACGTGTTCAACTACGACCTGCCGAAATTCCCGGAAGACTACGTCCACCGCATCGGCCGCACCGGTCGTGCCGGCCGTAACGGCCAGGCGATCTCGCTGGTGAACCACGCTGAAGGCATGAACGTCAAGCGCATCGAGCGTTTCACCAAGCAGCTGATCCCGGTCAGCGCGATCGAAGGCTTCGAGCCTAAGCGCAGCGCTTCGGCGCCACGTTCGGCCGCGCGTCCAGGCAGCTGGAAGCCGGGCGACAACCGTTCGGCAGCCAAGCCGGGCCAGCGTACGTTCAGCAAGCCGAACGCACCGCGCAGCGAAGCCGGCGGCGGCGGCTACAAGGGTTCGAACCCACGTCCGGCCGACGGCGCACGCCGTTCGTACGGCGATCGTTAATCGACCTGCAGCATAAGAAAAACGGCTACTTCGGTAGCCGTTTTTTTTGGCTATGTCACCGTAACGTGTGGAGGCGGCATCGACGTGCCACCTCTTCATGCACGCGCCGCGGCCCACGGACTGGGGTCAGGTCCGGCGGACCTGACCCCAGGGTTGTCGCCGCACCGGGCGCTTGCCGCCGTCGCCACGCGGTCCCACATGTGCAAGGTGGCCTTGTGCTGTTGCGCGAAAAATGAGATGGCCGGCGGCGGCGGCGCGGCGTACGAGATGCCGAACGCATCACCGAGGATCAGCAATGAAGCTGCGCTTCGCTGGAGACGCCGCACGATCGGGCTCACTCAATTCACAAACACGACGTCGTCTTTGGCTTGCGGTGGAATCTTGATCGCCAGCGCCTTGACCGGGCCGCTGCTCACAATGGTGCCCCCATGCGCGGTGCCCTTCGGAATAATAATCAGCGTGCCCGGCTTGAAGTCCTTGCGCTCGCCGCCCAGCCACATCGCGCCGCTGCCTTCGAGGATGTACTGGATCTCGTCGGTTTTCGGATGGATATGCTTCGCGACGTTGCCGGATTGAATCGCGATGGTGGCATTGTCTGTGACGACCAGGGCCTTTGAATTCATCTCTGGATTCGGCGTGCCCGGCAGGTCGCGGTGCTTGATGGCGGCCAGATCAATCATCGCCGGCGCCAACGGCGCTACGTCGGCATGCGCGGCAGGAATCGCCTGCAGCGCAAGCGGCGACACTGCAACTCCCGCAATAAACGCAGCGACCACCGCGAGGCTGAGAACAGTCGTGTTGTGACGCATGTGATCTCCTTGAAGTTGGAACGGACCGCAGCAACAGCATGCTGGCATAGAAAAGTTGTCAAAGCAACCTTCAATTGAAAATCCGCAAGAACTCACCATCCATATGCTATTGGCGCTTCGAAGGTGGCTTTTTCGCCCCAAAACGGGAAGACGGCCGGCTCGAAAAAACAAGCTGTGCAGTGGCTTGCCTCTGATGAGTGCCTCGCTATACTTATTGAACGACCCGTCAAGACACCGCGGTTTCGTGAAAATCCTTGCGGGTCTTTTTGTCCGGAACTGGCCCGCCCGAATTTGCACCCGGACTCAAATATCAACCAAGAAAAAAGGACTCCGACTATGAATTCCCCAACACTCTTTCGCCTGCCTGCAGGGCTGTTTGCCTGCTTCCTCGCAGCTGCTGCCCTCTCCGCATTTGCTTCAGATGACCGGGATGACCGGCCCGACGAAAGTCAGATCAGGCGAGGATACGAGCTGGTGCCGAAGGGTGTGAAGCTGAACCTGATGGGCAAGAACCACGCAATGGTCGGGCTGGGCAGCTACATTGTCAACACGAGCGGCTGCATCGACTGCCACAGCCATCCGAGCTACGCTCCCGGCGGCGACCCATTCCTTGGGCAACCGGAAATGGTCAATGCGACGCAGTATCTGTCAGGTGGCCGGAAATTCGGCCCCTTTATCACCGCGGCGAACATCACGCCGGACTTTGCTGGAAAGCCGGCTGGCCTTACCCGCGCTCAATTCATTCAGACCTTGCGCACCGGACATAACCCCAATGATCCAGCCGGCCAGATCCTGCAGGTAATGCCATGGCCCGCTTTCGGCAAGAAGACGGACCGCGACCTCGAATCGATTTACGAATACTTGCGCGCGATTCCTTCATTGCCCGACAATCCGAATCCTGGTCCCTAAGTCCACCCAAGCAGCTGATTGACATTGGCGCTGCAATTCACGATAGTGGCAGACGCGCGCGCGGAAGCGCCCTCCTAAGGAGCGCCAACTGCCCGAGAAATCGGGCAGTCTTCATGATTCAACTATGTATTCGTCATCCATCGGAGAACAAAAATGGTCAGCAAGAACACGATTTGTCTTTGGTACAACGGCAACGCAGCAGAAGCCGCGCAGTTCTACGCCGACACCTTTCCGGACAGCGCGGTAGGAGCGATCCATCGCGCTCCCGGCGACTATCCCTCTGGCAAGCAAGGCGACCCTTTGGTGGTCGAATTCACCGTGATGGGCATCCCTTGTATCGGCTTGAACGGTGGCCCGGAGTTCAAGCACAGCGAGGCTTTCTCCTTCCAGGTCGCGACCGACGATCAGGCCGAAACCGACCGCTTATGGAATGCGATTGTCGGCAACGGCGGGCAGGAAAGCGCATGCGGCTGGTGCAAGGACAAATGGGGCCTGTCGTGGCAGATCACGCCACGCGCCCTTACTGCGGCGATCGCCGATCCGGATCAAGCGGCCGCCAAGCGCGCCTTTGAGGCAATGATGCAGATGGGAAAGATCGACATCGCTGCGATCGAGGCGGCCCGACGCGGCTGACGCTCGTTGAGCGTATTTTTCTGCTGGCAGTGAACGGCTGCTTTGGTTTGCAGATTCAAATGCAAGCAGACATCGCAAGGTGCAGCTGGCGGCACGCTCTGCTTGGCTCTCGTCAGGTGTGTCGTCTTGCTGTGCTCTTGCCGCGTTTAGGCTTGATAACGACGGCACCGAACGGAGGAAATCGAAGGCGAATCCACTACTTGGCTGGACTGCGCTCAGCAATGTCACGTAACAGGTTTGATGCTCGGGCGCAGTTTCTGTCGCCCTCCAACAAGTCAGGCCTCGCGAAGGCCCACACATTTCAGGAGCACTCATGTTTGACCACGTCAAATTCGGAGTCAGCGACTATGCAACGAGCAAAGCGTTCTTCCTCAAGGCACTCGAACCGCTCGGTGTAGCGGTTGTCGCGGAGGGACCGCCGACTTACGGTGTCGAGCTTAGCTCAAAGGGCAAGGCTTCATTGTGCCTGTACCAAACCGGGCAAAAGCCGGCGCATCTTCACTTGGCGTTCACGGCCGAGAATCGCCAGCAAGTCAACGCCTTCTATCGTGCAGCGCTGGAGGCCGGTGCCAAAGACAATGGAGCGCCTGGTCTGCGCCCGCAATACCACGCGAACTACTATGCAGCTTTCGTCATTGCTCCGGACGGGCACAACATCGAAGCGGTTTGCCACGAATACGAGGCCTAACCCTTCCATCGAGGGAAACGCACGGGCGCCAAGCGCGTCCGCTGCATGCCATTGTTAGGCCGCAATCGATTTTTCCTGCTCAACTGCGGACTTTATATCGTTGAGGTCCTGCAGGAGGGCTTTTTTCGCCACGCCCTTGAACAGAACCACCATTGGGATCGACATTAATTTTGCAACGATGCTTTGAGGCTGGGAATCATGAGAACTAGCCAACGTAATGCCGCCCCTGCTCTCTGAAATACGCATGGTGGACAAGAATATGAATCCATCACTTTCTGCTCTGGTCGTGTAAAACTCGTTCTCAGCAGCGTCTGTGATCCACTTATCCGCAGTTGCTGGCTTGCCGAATAGCATTCGGGTCTCCCGCCACTTTAGCCCTACCAGCCCGTTTGCCGGTTTTTCGAGAACCTCAATGTTTTCGATTCCGCTGATAATTTCAGAGGCGTTCTCGATGTTGGTGATTGCGGCCCAGACCGCCGCCTTCGATCCATTGATGGTTACCTGTACGTCAACGATCATGGTGTTCTTCCCAGGGTTCAAGAAATTGTCTATAGCCCATTGGCAACACAGGGCATTGCTGCCAGAAGAATAACAGATTTGAATCGGCGCTAACGCGGAAGAGCGGTCGCTCGTCCGTTTCGGGATTGATGTACGCAGCCGGTATGTCGAGCCCGGTCGGCGCCGGGCAGTACGATGACAATCACGCCGATGCGATGCGCCCCAGGTCCAGCTCCACCCATGTCGGCGCGTGGTCGCTCGGTTTTTCGCGTCCCCTGACGTCGCGGTCGACTTCCGAGGCCTTCAGCGCGCCGGCCAGCGAAGGACTCAGCAGCAAATGGTCGATGCGCAGCCCGGCATCGCGCCCGTACGCATTGCGAAAGTAATCCCAGAAGGTATAGATCGTCTCACCCGGATGCATGGTGCGCAGTGAATCCACCCAGCCCTGCTCGATGAGCCGGTGAAACGCCGCGCGCGTCTCCGGCCGGAACAGCGCATCGTTGACCCAGCGCTCGGGCTTGTATACATCGAGCTCGGTCGGCATCACATTGAAATCGCCCGCCATGACCACCGGCTGCCCGCTCGCGACCAGCTCGGCCCCGCGCGCGATGAGCCGGTCGAACCACTTCAGCTTGTAATCGAACTTGGGCCCGGGCGCCGGGTTCCCGTTCGGCAGATACAGGCAGGCCACCAGCACCCCGCCGATCGCCGCCTCGATATAGCGGCTCTGCTCATCCTCGGTGTCGCCGGCAAGGCCGCGCCCTACTTCCACCGGCTTTGTCCCGCGCGCCAGGATCGCGACGCCGTTCCAGCTCTTTTGCCCATGCCAGATGGCTTGGTAGCCGATGTCGTTGATCGCCGATTCAGGGAATTTCTCGTGCGGCACCTTCAACTCCTGCAGGCAGGCGACGTCGGGCTGCGTTTCTTCGAGCCACTGCAACAGCGCGGGAAGACGGGCCCCGATCCCATTGATATTGAAGGTGGCGATTCGCATGGTTTCTCGTTGGAAATGAGGGACATTTCAAACCCACCGAAGGCGGTGGGGCGCCATCGAAAAAACGGCCGCCTCGGCAGCCGTTTCAATTCGTTCTAGCGACGTACTTTAGACGAAAAACTGGTCTCGCGCGCGTCTTTGTGGCGTTCGTCTTCGTCCACGCTCAGGTGGGCCTTGGCGTCCTGGTTCATGGAGTGTTCGTTGCGCTCGCGCTCGATCTCGCGCTCGAGGCGGGAATCGCGGACTTGCGGTTTGGTGGTTTCAATACGGGCCATGAATAGTCTCGGTCAGGTGATTCGGCGTAGAACGCGAAATGGATAGTAGCGCGGCTGCCTGGCGGCGGTCGCGCGCCTCAAACTGCGTCCAGAATGCCTGATCTGCCCGCTCCAGTAAGTGGGATGGCGCACGTAAAGGCAAAATCGCCCATCCGCAACCACAGTGGCATACTTGAAACGCGCTTTGAACCATTCGGCGTCCAGCCGGTATCAACGCTGGACGAGGGAGGAAATGAGGAATGCACGGCAGCCGCAACGGCCCGAACATCGCTACCAACGCCAGAGTCGCCGACGCCGGCGACACCCAGCTTATCAGCCAGGTCGCCGGCGGGGACCGGCACGCGTTCGAGGCACTGTACCGCAGCTATTTTCCGCGCCTGACGCGCTTCCTCAACGGCATGACGCGCAGTGTTCCGCTGGTCGAGGAAATCGTCAACGACACCATGCTGGTGGTCTGGCAGAAGGCGTGGAGCTTCGATGGCACCTGCAAGCTGTCGACCTGGATTTTTGCGATCGCCTACCGCAAGGCGTGCAAGGCCATCAGGGGGCTCGACGAGCCGGTCGACGTCGATCCCGACCTGTTCGAGGGCGACGCCGCCTTCGAACCGGAGCACGGACTGGAACTGCAGCGCCTGCAACGCGCGATCGGCGCGGCGTTCGACGAGCTGCCGGCGTCGCAGCGCGCGGTGATGCACCTGACCTATCACCACGAGATGGGTTATGCGGACATTGCCGCGATCATGGATTGTCCGGTCAATACGGTGAAGACCCGCATGTTCCACGCGCGCCGCCGCCTGAGGTCCTTGCTCGCCGGCCAACTGGAGGAAAGTATATGAAGCGCCCTGCCGACCATCCTGAAGAGCTGACGCACCAGCAAGCGCAAAAGCTGCTGCCCTGGCTGCTCGCCGGCACGCTGGACGACGCCGAACTGGCGCCATTGCAGTGTCATGTGCAGGCCTGCGCGCAATGCCAGGCCGAACTGGACTGGCAGCGCAAAGTGCGCGCCGCAGTGGCCGCCCAGCCCGACGCCGCCTTCGACGCCGACCGCGCCTTCGCGAAGCTGTCGCCGCGCCTTGGCCCGCAAGCACCGCGCATCGGCTTGCTCGGCCGGTGGCGCACCGCGACCGCGGCAAACAGCCCGTGGCTGCGCTGGACCGCGGCCGCCCAGCTCGCCGCGATCGGCATCCTGTCGGTGCTGCTGGCCCGCTCCTGGAACGACGACGCCAACTACCGCGCGCTCGGCAGCGCGGCTCACCCGCAAGGCAAGCTGGTGGTCGTGTTCAAGCCAGCCACCAGCGAAAGCGAGATGCGCCGCATCCTGCAAGCGAACGGCGCGCGCGTGGTCGATGGGCCGACCGTGACCGACGCGTACGTCCTCGCCCTCCCCGCCTCGCAGGCAAACGCCGCACTGGACCGGATGCGCGCGGAACCCGCGGTGACGCTCGCGCAGCCGCTTTCCGCCGAAAGCCGGCCATGAAGGCGATCGTCATTGCCTGCGTGCTCGCTCTGTGCGCGGCGCTGCCCGTCCAGGCCGGCCCCGGTGCTCCCATGCCAGCCGCCGAGGGCAGGTCCGAGGCGGCGCCGCGCCAGATTTTGGTGATGCTGCGCATGCCGCCGCAGCATTACCATCCGGACGCGGCCTACGCCGGCCGCTATCCGAACGACAGCGGCCGCGCCGCCCGCCATCGCGCGGCGCAGGAGCTGGCCGCCGCGCACGGCCTGAAGCTGGTGGACGACTGGCCGATGCCGGTGATCGGCATCGATTGCTACGTGATGCAGCAGGACGGCGACGCGCCGCTCGAGCGCGCGCTCGACGCCCTGTCGCGCGACCCGCGCGTGGCGTGGGCGCAGCCGATGCACATGTACCAGGGACTCGACGGCGGCGATCCGCTGTATCCGGTGCAGCCGGCCGCCAGGTACTGGCGCGTGGCCGAGCTGCACAAATCGAGCACCGGCCGCGATGTCCGGGTCGCGGTCATCGACAGCGGTGTCGACGCCGCCCATCCCGACCTGGCCGGACAGGTGCTGTTGCGCGAGAATTTCGTCGACAGCGCGCCAGTGCCCGCGGAGGCGCATGGCACCGCCGTTGCCGGCATCATCGCCGCGCGCGCGGGCAACGGCCTGGGCATCGCCGGGGTCGCGCCGGACGCGCGGCTGATGGCCTTGCGCGCCTGCTGGCCGGACAGCGCGGGCGCCACGCGCTGCAGCAGCTTCACGCTCGCCAAGGCGCTCAACTATGCATTGACGAACAAGGCGCGCATCATCAACCTGAGCCTGTCCGGGCCGGCCGACCGGCTGCTGGAATCATTGATCGACCTGGCCGGCGCGCGCGGCATGGCGGTGGTCGGGGCGGTCGATCCGCGGCGCGCCGATGGCGGCTTCCCGGCGTCCCATCCGGGCGTCATCGCGGTGGCGATGGCAGCGAACGGACCGGCGCCGCCAGGATCCTTGCTGGCGCCGGGCGCCGACATTCCCACCACTGCGCCGGGCGCACGCTGGAATTTCGTCAACGGGTCGTCATACGCCGCAGCGCATGTTGCCGGATTGGCGGCGCTGATCGCCCAGCTGCAGCCGGCGGCCAATGCGCTGCAACTGCGGCGCGAGATCCTCACGGCGCCGAATCCCGGTCCGCCACGTTACGCGGCAGTTTCGGCAGAGCCTTTGGCGCAAGCTGGTAACATCGACGCCTGCGCGAGCATCGCGCGGATCACCGGAGCATGCGCCTGTTCATGTCCCCCTATTGCCGCGATGAAAGTCAGCAGTCCCTAGGCAGCGCCCGGCGCGCCGGCTTGGGCGCGCGTATCTTCCTCCTTTCGGCCGCCATGCTGGCGACCCACGCGGCGCGCGCGCAAACCAGCGCCAGCGTCTCGCTCGTTTCCGAATACAGCGTACGCGGCGTTTCCCTCAGCGACCGGTCGCCGGCGCCGCTGTTCAGCCTTGCCTGGGACTCGCCACAAGGCTGGTACGCCGGCGCCTTTGCGGCCGCGGGGCTGCGCCTGGCCGACCGCTCCGGGGTGGCGCAGCTGGTCGCCTACGGCGGCTACGCCCACCGGCTCGCATCGGGCCTGAGCTGGGAGGCCGGCGCCAGCAATACCACGTTCCGGAATGCCTCCGAATACAACTACCGCGAGGTGTATGCCGGGCTGGCGTCCGACCGCGCCAGCGGCCGGATCTATCTGTCGCCCTCCTACTATGGCTATGGCGGGCGCGTCGTTTACGCAGAGCTGAACGGCTTCTATCCCGTCGACGAGCGAATCAAGCTGATCGGCCATATCGGCCTGCTGAACGGCCTGCGCGGTCCGTTGGCGGAAGTGCGCGACCGCGTCGACCTGCGGCTGGCCATTGGCTTCGATGCGGGCGCATGCAATATCCAGCTGGCCTGGCTCGGCAGCACCAGCATCGGCCCGGGCGCCAAGGACTATGTTCGCACGCCGCGCGCGTTGGCCCTCAGCGCATCGTATTCATTCTGAGCGCAACACCCAAGTCAGGCGCCACGGTATTTGCGAGCGTCGTTGAACCAATTGCGGGATCACCAGCATTAACAGGTGTGAAGCTGCCGGTTTCAGAATTCTGAAAGCGCAGCAAACAATTGCGGGCGGAAGACCATGCCATCGACGAAAATCGACATCCGCCTCTGTTCAACCCAGATCGAGAGGTCAGTCATGAAACTTCATTACTCCACATGCGTTCGTGCTCTACCGGTGGTCGCACTTGCGCTGCTCGCTTCGTGCGGCGGTGGTTACGGCGGCGGCGGGGGCATGACAACTTATCCGCCGGCAACAACGCCGCCAGCGCCGACGCCCCCTCCGATGACCACGCCGCCAACTGCGACTAGCGAGCAGTACATCGCCACTTTAAATGGCAGCAGTGAAGTGCCGCCCAATCCCAGTGGGGCCACTGCCAACGCGACTCTGACGGTGGATACCGCGACCCTGTCGATGACGGCGTCGATCACCACGTCCGGGATCGTCGGCACGATGGCCCACATCCATGAGGGAGCCGTCGGCGTGAGTGGCCCGATCATCTTCCCACTGACGGAATCGTATGCCGGTAGTGGCATGTGGAGTACTACTGTGACGATCACCGAAGCGCAGCTCGCCATCCTACGGGCAGGCAACTACTACTTCAACGTGCATAGCGCGGGGTATCCAGCCGGGGAGATTCGCGGGCAGATCAGGCGTCCTTAGGATCGACATGCAATGAACTGTGCGCGGTGCGGGACAGCGAACGGCTTGAAGCGACGGCCGTTCGCTGGCCGCGCACAGTTCACCCTGGTCAGTTGATGCGCATCAGGCGCTGGCCGTGGATACCCCAGATGACATCGATGCCGTCGACTTTGCCGCACAAGGCCCAGCCGGTGCCGATCTTCTGCACCGTCACTTCGGTGGCGACTTCTGCCGATAGTTTTTCCGCCCACAGGCTCGCGGCGCCCTTGCCCTTGAACAGTTCCTTGTCTTCGAAGATCACGGTGGCGTCGTACACGGGGGCGGCAAATAGGGTCATTTTTCAATCACTTTGATGAACAGGGAAGATGCAGGGAAGGCGCGCGGAAGCGGCCAGCGCCCCGCGTCCGCTATGGTACCGGAAAATCCCGCCGGCTTATTGGCGCGGCAAATAGCCCAGTTCGGCCATGCAGGCGATGGCGGTATCGGCAACCGTCTGCAAGCCCCGCTTGAAGTCGGCTGACACCCGGTTGATGCACGATTGCACGTCGCGCGCTTTCGGCGCGATCGCGAGCGGGTCCCTGAGTTGCAGGATGCCTTCCACGATATCCGCCGCGGTCGCGAACTGGTTCGCCGCGTTGGCCTGATGCCATTCGCGCAGCGTGGCGCGATGCAATGTACCGCTGATGGTTCCCTGTGCGCCCGCGCCACTGCAATACAGCGCCAAGGCCAGGAGGAAGGTTTTCTTCATGATTTGCCTTTCCGATGCATTCCAAAAGAGACCACTCGAGTCCGTCAGCAGCAAGATTAGCTGCAGGCGGAGCGAACAGTGTCCTGAATTGGCACGGGCTTGGGGTAGCTCAAAAGCAGCTGGGCACGCCCTCGCATCAGACAGGCCGCGGAAGCTAGGGCTTGCGCGCTTCGTCTTGCGAGTTTTCCTCCGGACTGAGGGGGACGAACGGCCCCTGCATGCGGCGCTTCATGTAGCGCTCGCCGTCGGCCGAATTGAAGATCCTGAACCACTTGAATGCGAGGTAGCCGGCCAGCGGCAGGCACAGCGCCACGACCAGCAGCGTTATCGTACGAGCATCCATCGTTCATCTCCCCTTTGCCGGAATGGCAATAATTCATTGTATCGATGTCAAGGAGCAAGGTCTACTTCAATATTCGCAGGTCCGGAAACCCACGAACATGTCGTCCCGTTCCGGCATATAGAAATTGCGGAAGCGCGCCGAGCCGAACCTGGACGGCGTGGCGAACGATGCCCCGCGCAGCACCTGGTGGGTCATGAACCAGGGCTCGGAATATTCGCGGTAGCGGTCCGGCTCGAAACCGGGATGCGGCTCGAAGGGCGACGCGGTCCACTCCCACAGCTGGCCCCAGTTGAAGCCAGCCTGCCCCGACACGGCTGCATACTCCCATTCCGCTTCGGTCGGCAGGCGCCGGCCGGCCCACGCGCAGTAGGCCTGGGCTTCGTACAGGCACACATGGCGCACCGGCTCCGACGGCGCCAGCGTCGACAAGCGGCCGAACCGCACCGTGCGCCACTGGCTCCCCTCGCGCTGCCAGTAACGCGGCGACGAACGTTCCTGCCCCATCAGCCACGCGCTGCCGGCGATGCTCCAGAACTGGCCGTTCTGGTAGCCGCCGTCGGCCACGAATTCGGCGTACTGCGCATTGCTCACCAGTCCGGCATCGATGCGGAACGGCGGGACATAGACCTGCAAGGGCGGCTTCTCGTTATCGAATACAAAGCCGCCCTGCTGCGGGCCGCCGATCACGATGGTGCCGCCCGGGTAGCCAATCTCCGACGATGGCGAGCTGGCCGCCTCGTCGTGCGCCAGATGCGGCGGCACCGAAATTCCCAGCGTCTGCATCGTGTACAGCAAGGCTTCGCCGTGCATGTCTTCGTGCGCCAGCGCCAGCCGGTACGGGTACAGCGCCTCGTCGGTGCCGGCTTCGCGCGACAGCTTGTCCAGGACCCGGTCCAGCACTTCATGGCAATAGGTCTTCAGTGCGCCGGCCGGCGGCAGGTCGAGCGTCCAGCGCGTACGGTGGGGCACCAGGTTCGAATCGAACCAGTCGTCGCCCTGCGTCAGCAGCGAATGGCGCTGCGCCGCAGCCGGATGGGTCGACATCGCCTCGCGCAGGATGAACCATTCGGCGAACCAGGCCGTGTGTCCCAACTCCCACAGCGGAGGGTTGATCGTGGCCAGGTGCGGCACGCGCGCGAGGACGTCCAGCCCGTGGGCGGCGAAGCAGTCGAACAAGCCGAGCGTATAATTTCGCGCAGCCTGCAACTCTTCGGCCAGCTGTTGCGGGCGGGCGGAGCGGAAAGAGGCATTTATTGAACTCATGGCCAGATTGTAACGATTTTCCAAAGGAACGCAGGTGGCATTCAAACGTGTGGTAATCGTCAGTCCTGCGCAAGCGCGGGAAAACAATGGCAACTGGCAGACCGCCAACCGCTGGGCGCACTTCCTGCGCGCCCGCTACGACGTCGCCATCGTGCCCGAATGGACGCCCGCCATGCCCGCGCCCGACCTGCTGATCGCCTTGCACGCGCGCCGTTCGGCCGCCTCGCTGGCCGCCTACACCCAGGCGCAGCCAGGCCGGCCGTCGGTGCTGGTGCTGACCGGCACCGACCTGTATCGCGACATCGCCACCGATGCGCAAGCCCAGGCGTCGTTGCGGCATGCCGGCGCGCTGGTGCTGCTGCAGCAAGCGGGCATCAGCCTGCTGCCCGGGGCAGTGCGGGCAAAGGCGCGCGTGATCTACCAATCCGCGCCGGCGTTAAAACCGCACAAACACGCGGCGGCGCGGCGCGCGCTGACGATCTCGATGGTAGGCCACCTGCGCGATGAAAAGGATCCGCTCACTTTCATCCGCGCCGCGGCGCTGGTGAACAGCCCGAAGGCGCGCATGGTCCACATCGGCGGCGCGCTCGATCCGGCGCTGGGCGAGGCGGCCGCCGCGGCGCAGGCGGCGAACCCGCGCTACCAGTGGCTGGGCAACCTGGCGCACGCGGCCACCCGCCAGCGCCTCAAGCGCAGCCACGCGATGGTGATCGCCTCGCGCATGGAAGGCGGCGCCAACGTCATCATCGAAGCAGTCACCAGCGGCGTGCCGGTGCTGGCAAGCGACATCAGCGGCAACCGCGGCATGCTGGGCGACGATTACGAAGGCTATTTCGCGCCCGGCGACGCCGCCGCACTGGCGCGCCTGATCGACCGCAGCATCGGCGACAGCGCATTTTATCAGCGGCTTTGCGCGCAATGCGCCGCGCGGGCGGCACTGTTTGCGCCGGCCACCGAACAAGCGGCGTTGCTCGGATTAGTGGATAATCTGCTCGATACGCACCAATCACGCAAAGGTAAGCACTCATGAGCACAGCTAACGACCAGCCAATCAAACTCACCTCGTTCTCCCACGGCGGCGGCTGCGGCTGCAAGATCGCGCCCGGCGTGCTGGCTGAAATCCTCAAGAATTCCAACGGTTTCCCGGTGCCGAAAGAACTCATGGTCGGCATCGAAACGGCGGATGACGCCGCCGTCTACAAGCTCAATGACGAGCAGGCCCTGATCGCCACCACCGATTTCTTCATGCCGATCGTCGACGATCCGTTCGACTTCGGCCGCATCGCCGCGACCAACGCCATTTCGGATGTGTATGCGATGGGGGGCACGCCGATCATGGCGCTCGCGCTGGTCGGCATGCCGATCAACAAACTGCCGCTCGAAACCATCGGCCAGATCATCAAGGGCGGCGAAGCGATTTGCTCCGAAGCGGGCATCCCGATCGCCGGCGGCCACACCATCGACTCGGTCGAGCCGATCTACGGGCTGGTTGTGCTGGGGCTGGTGCATCCGTCCAAGGTCAAGCGCAATGCCGATTCGAAGGATGGCGATGTCCTCATCCTGGGCAAGCCGCTGGGCGTGGGCGTGCTGTCGGCCGCGCTGAAGAAGGACGTGCTGGGCGCCGACGGCTATGCGGCCATGATCGCAAACACGACCAAGTTGAACAAGCCGGGCATGGCGCTGGCCAAGATGGATGGCGTGCACGCGCTGACCGACGTCACCGGCTTCGGCCTGCTGGGCCACCTGCTGGAATTGACGCGCGGCGCCAAGCTGGCCGCGCAGCTGGACATGGCGAGCATTCCGCTGCTGCCTGGCGTCGAGCAGCTGGCGCACGACGGTTTCTTTACCGGCGCTTCGGGCCGCAACTGGGACGCGTATGGCAAGGAAGTCGAACTGGCGGCCAGCATCACGCCGGCGCAGCAAGCCTTGCTGACCGACCCGCAAACGTCAGGCGGTTTGCTGGTGGCGTGTGATCCGGGCAGCGTGGATGAAGTCCTGGCGCTGTTCGCACAGGGCGGGTTCGAGCACGCCGCGGTGATCGGCAAGATGCAGGCCGGCGCACCAATGGTCACCGTCAAGTGAGAGGGTCTGACCCCGCGGGGTCAGACCGCGGACGTGATATACTCAACGCAATGAAAACCCAACAAACCATCTCTCGTCATTGGTGGCGCGCCTGATCCCGGCGGCCCGTTTTCACACGCACGAACTTTAAACGTGATGCCGCCGGTCCAGGCGGCATTGTCGTTTCTACGGCAAGCACGCAAGACCGGCGACATCCCCAGCACTCACACGGAGTCACGATGTCCTCGCAACCGATCATCCTTACCGGCGACCGCACCACCGGCCCGCTGCACCTCGGCCACTACCTCGGCTCCCTGCGCGCCCGCGTCCAGCTGCAGCACGAAGCCAAACAGTTCCTGCTGCTCGCCGACGCCCAGGCCATGACCGACAACGTCGGCAAGCACCAGAAAGTCACCGACAATGTGATCGAAGTCGCGATGGACTACCTGGCCGCCGGCATCGATCCTGAAAAATCGACGATCTTCATCCAGTCGCAGATCATCGAACTGGCCGAACTGACCCAATACCTGATGAACCTCGTGACCGTGGCGCGCCTCGAGCGCAACCCGACCATCAAGCAGGAAATCGTCCTGCGCGGCTTCGAGCGCGACATCCCGGCCGGCTTCCTGGTCTATCCGGTCAGCCAGGCGGCCGACATCACCGCCTTCAAGGCGACCCTGGTGCCGGTCGGCGACGACCAGCTGCCGATGATCGAACAGACCAATGAGCTGGTCCGAAAATTCAACGCCACGGTGGACCGCCAGGTGCTGGTCGAATGCAAGGCGGTGCTGTCGGCGGTGACCCGCCTGCCCGGCATCGACGGCAAGGCCAAGATGAGCAAGTCGCTGGGCAATTCGATCGCGCTCGGCGCCAGCCCGGACGAGATCAATAAGGCGATCAAGATGATGTACACGGATCCGAACCACCTGCGCGTGGACGATCCCGGCCAAGTCGAAGGCAACGTGGTGTTCTCCTTCCTCGACGCGTTCGAAACCGACACCGCCAAGGTCGACGAGCTGAAAGCGCACTACCGGCGCGGAGGCCTCGGCGACAGCGTGCTGAAGAAGATGCTCAACGAGCGCCTGCAGGAAGTCATCGCACCGATCCGCGCCGAGCGCGAGCGGCTGGCGAAAGACCGCGGCGAAATGCTCAACGTGCTGCGGCGCGGCACCGACAAAGCCCGCGAAGCCGCGGCGCGGACGCTGTCCGAAGTCAAGGGCGCGCTGGGCCTGAACTACTTCGACTGACCCCAGAGGCTATTGACTGCGATTAGTGAAGCGGTACCTGGTCCACTTCGCGCAGCTGCTTGAGCACGTATGCGCTCATGCTGCCGGCCAGCTCGTGCTCACCCAGGAACACTTTGCCGGCGTGCTCGCTGCGCAGCAGGTTCGCTTCGCTCTCGCTGTGGGTCCGCACTACGGTCTGGATAGCCGGGTTGAGCGCGCGCGCCGTCTCGATCATGGCGCGCACCCGGAAGGTGTCGGGCGTGGCCACCACCAGCATCGCCGCCCGCGCAATATGCGCCTGGATCAGCACCGCCGGCTCGCCCGCATCGCCCGCCACCGCCGGTATGCCTTGCTTGCGCAGTTCCTCCACCAGTTCCCTGTTCTGTTCCGCCACCACAAAGTGCACACCGTGGCTCGCCAGCTCGCGCGCGATGCGCCGGCCCACGCGGCCATATCCCACCAGGACGACCTGCCCGCTCAACTTGGCGTGATCGGTCGTCATCGGCAGCTCGGCCAGCGGATCTTCCGGCCGCTCCATCCGGCGCGCCAGGGCCGATTTGGAGCGGATCCAATTCTGCAGCGGCTCGATTGCCTTGAACAGCAGCGGATTGACCGCAATCGAGATGATCGCCCCCGCCAGGATCAGGCTCTGTCCCTCGGCCGGCAGAAGCTTCAGTTGCATGCCCATGCCGGCCAGGATGAACGAGAATTCGCCGATCTGCGCCAGGCTGGCCGACACCGTCAGCGCCGTATTGAGCGGATAGCGCAGCAGCAGCACCAGTGCGAACGCGGCCAGCGACTTGCCGAAGATGATGACGGCGATCACCGCCAGCACTTTCAGCGGATCCTGCATCAGCACCATCGGGTCGAACAGCATGCCGACCGAAACAAAGAACAGCACCGAGAACGCATCGCGCAACGGCAGCGATTCCTGGGCGGCGCGGTGGCTCAGTTCCGACTCGCGCAGCACCATGCCGGCGAAGAAGGCGCCGAGCGCGAACGACACGCCGAAAATCTCGGACGACCCATAGGCGATGCCGACCGCGGCGGCGATGACGCACAGCGTAAACATCTCGCGCGAGCCGGTCTTGGCGACGCGCCACAACAGCCACGGAAACAGTTTGCGCCCGACGATCAGCATGAAGGCGACGAAGGCGCCGACCTGGCCGAAGGTGATGGCGAGCGTCTGCCACAGCGGCCGAGTACTGTCGGCGCCGACGCCGCCGAGCGGACCGGCAATCGCCGGCAGCAGCACCAGCACCAGCACGGTAACCAGGTCCTCCACCACCAGCCAGCCGACGGCGATGCGCCCGTTCATGGAATCGAGGATGCCGCGGTCTTCCAGCGCGCGCAGCAGCACCACCGTGCTGGCAACCGACAGCGCGATGCCGAACACCACGCCGGCGCCGATGCTCCAGCCCCACCAGTGCGCCAGGCCGATGCCCATCGCGGTCGCCACGACGATTTGCAGGATGGCGCCGGGCAGCGCGATCTTGCGTACATCCATCAGGTCCTTGATCGAGAAATGCAGGCCGACGCCGAACATCAGCAGCATCACGCCGATCTCGGCCAGTTGGCTCGACAAGGCGACATCGGCAACGAATCCGGGCGTCGCGGGTCCGATCAGCACACCGGCGGCGAGGTAGCCGACCAGCGCCGGCAAGCGCAAACGCAAGGCCAGCATGCCGAATAGGAGCCCGAAACCGAGGGCGGCGGCGATCGTCGTAATCAGGCTGAGGTTGTGGTGCATCGGCGAATTTGCCCTCCAGGAAGATTATTGATGAGTCAAGTATCTGATTTTACAGGCGATTTGCAACAGGCGCGCGCGCGCCCTTGACAAGCCTGCGGCTAGTCCCGTACAGTAAGTCCATGTCTTCCTCTTTCCATCTGTCCACTTCCCTATCGCTCGCTGGCGTCCTATCGCTAGCGACGCTACTAGCTGCCCGCGCGTAATCCACTCGCAGTGCGCTGCCCGGCTACCCGCCAGGCTCCTTGTAAGACCCCAGGAAAGTTCGACCAGATGTGCCCTACCCTCTACCCCGCTTCATCCGTAGCTCGCTCCCAGCCTACCCTGGCCTGTGGCGCCGCTGCGGTCGCACGCCTGCTGCTACTGCTACCGATCGGTTGCCTGGCCTAGTGTTCCGTGGCCGCCCGGCAGCCTTCCCGCCACAGCGCGCCGATCCCCGGCTTTCCCAGTTTCAGATCCAGGAGTACCCCATGATGATGCAGAATCCCGCAGCCAAATACCGCCCTTTCCCAGCAGTGAACCTGACCGACCGCACCTGGCCGAACAACACCATCACGCGCCCGCCGATCTGGATGAGCACCGATCTGCGCGACGGCAACCAGGCACTGATCGAGCCGATGAGCCCTGAAAAGAAGCTGCGTTTCTTCGAGATGCTGGTCAAGATCGGCCTCAAGGAAATCGAAGTCGGCTTTCCGTCCGCCTCGCAGACCGACTTCGATTTCGTGCGCAAGCTGATCGACGAAGACCGCATTCCGGACGACGTGACCATCATCGTGCTGACCCAGTCGCGCGATGAGCTGATCCGCCGCACGGTGGAATCGGCGGCCGGCGCCAAGCGCGCCATCGTCCACCTCTACAACTCGGTCGCACCGGTGTTCCGCCGCGTGGTGTTCAACATGACGCGCGAAGAGATCATCCAGATCGCCGTCACCGGCACCTCGCTGGTCAAGGAACTGGTCAAGCAGCATCCGCAGACCGAATGGGGTTTCGAGTATTCGCCGGAGTCGTTCTCCACCACCGAACTCGATTTCTCGCGCGATATCTGCGACGCGGTCAGCGCCGTGTGGCAGCCGACACCGCAGAACAAGATCATCTTCAACCTGCCCTCGACGGTGGAGTGCAGCACGCCGAACGTGTATGCCGACCAGATCGAATGGATGTCGCGCAACCTGGCGCGGCGCGATCTGGCAATCATCAGCGTTCACCCGCACAATGACCGCGGCACCGCTGTCGCGTCGGCCGAACTGGCGGTAATGGCCGGCGCCGACCGGGTCGAAGGCTGCCTGTTCGGCAATGGCGAGCGCACCGGCAACGTCGATCTGGTCACGCTCGCGATGAATCTGTACACCCAGGGCGTGCACCCGGGCCTCGATTTCTCCGATATCGACGCGGTACGCCAGGTGGTCGAGGAGTGTAATCAGCTGCCGGTGCACCCGCGCCATCCGTATGCGGGCGACCTGGTATTTACCGCGTTCTCCGGTTCGCACCAGGACGCGATCAAGAAGGGCTTCGCGCAGCAGAAGGCGGACGCGATCTGGGAAGTGCCGTATTTGCCGATCGACCCGGCCGACCTTGGCCGCAGCTACGACGCGGTGATCCGCGTGAACAGCCAGTCCGGCAAGGGCGGCATGGCCTACCTGCTCGAGCAGGAATATGGCCTCCAGCTGCCGCGCCGCTTGCAGATCGAGTTTTCGCGCGCGGTGCAGGCAGTGGCGGACGCCAGCGGCCGCGAGATTGCCGCGAGCGACATCCACGATATCTTCTGCCGCGAGTATTTCGACCAGGCGTCGCCGTACGCGTATGGCTCGCACAAGATG
This sequence comes from Pseudomonadota bacterium, assembly GCA_046728335.1. GTDB lineage: Bacteria > Pseudomonadota > Gammaproteobacteria > Burkholderiales > Burkholderiaceae_D > JAFCUW01. The sequence goes on from JBKPEJ010000049.1 coordinate 92,728, forward strand.
GTGGAAGACACGACCAGCGACGAGCCGGTGCAAATCGATATCGCGCTCACCCACCGCCAGGCGCCGATGGCGCTGCAAGGCGGCGGCAACGGGCCGATCGATGCATTCGTCAACGCGCTCGGCCTCGATATCAAGCTGATGGATTACCACGAGCACTCGATCGGATCGGGCGCGAATGCGCGGGCGGCGTGCTATGTCGAACTGCGGCTGGCGAATGGGCCGACTTTGTTCGGCGCGGGCATCGACAGCAATATCGTCACCGCCTCGTTCAAGGCGGTGCTCAGTGCGGTGAACCGGCAGCTGGCGTTGGTCGCAAGCGTACCTGCGGCAATCGCGGCCTGATAGCGCCCAGGCTCCAATTCAGTCCGGGTTTCCGCCTGCGCGGGAACCCGGACTGAGCAAACTTCACCAGCGGATCCTTCTCAACATGGATCCCCCGCACGCTAGGTCAGTAAGCCCCGCAGCATGCTCGCCAGCGGTTTGATCACGCTATCGTCGGTCCAGTAGGTCGTGTGCGAGAGCGGATTCCAGCTTTTCAAAATCCAGTCGAGCGCGCCCTGTCCGGCATTGATCGGACGATCCTCGACCAGCGCGTCGTATTCCGGCGAGAGGGGCTGCAGCGGCCAACCCAGCACGTCGTCCGGATCATAGAAGTTGATCCACTTGAAGGTCGGCGAGCCGTTCGGCCGCTCGATCGGCGTGATGTCCTTATGTGCCGCCGCGAAGATCGGGATGTTGCATCCGGTTGTCACCCAGGCCATGCAGGTTTCTGCGCGCAGGAATGGCAACATCGCCGGCTCTTCCAGTCCGCCCAGCGCGTTGCGCGTATGGGCAAGGTCGCGCCATATCCCCGCATCGACCACGCCGCCCAGTTTCGCCTTTTGGCCATCATAGATATAGTTCGACAGCACCTGGCATCCCAGCGATTGCGACAGGAACACGACGTGGCAGTCGCTTCCGCACTGCTTGTACACGTCGAGCAGCGCGCGCGCAATTTCCTGCTGCGCCATCTCGTAGGCGGAGTCCACGTCCTCTTTGCGCGATTCCAGGCCCGCCGCGTCGCCAAAGCCGAACAGCAGGAACTTGCGCAGGTCGTCATAATGCACCTTGGTCGTCCTATCGACCCGATCCCAGACGGCGGCTTCATTGTCCTGCAACAGATCCTGGTAGTAGACCGGACGAATTGTGAGATCGAGATAGTGTTCGCCGAGCGCCTGCTTCAACTTCGCTTTCAAGGGATCGGCGTAGTTCGACAGCGTAACTCCCATACCGTGAACCGTGATCAAGGCAAGCTTTGGCATGTTGATCTCCTTCAAAATTTGCGTGGGAGCTACATTCTCGTACAAATCTCAGCCGGAAACCCATTGATTATTGCAATAACGATAATTCAATGAGAGAAACAATTACGATTCATGCGGACTATGAATCTTGCGTCGTCACCCAAAGACATGACGATGCCGATTCGCACTACAATCGTGCTCATCGATACATTGGCAAGGAAGCACATGCAAGCGGTTATTTCAGTCCAGCAGGTCTCGAAGGTGTATGGATCCGGCTTCCAGGCCCTCAAATCGGTCGACCTGGAGATTCGCCGCGGCGAGATTTTCGCGCTGCTCGGCCCGAACGGCGCCGGCAAGACGACGCTGATCAACACCATTTGCGGCATCGTCAACCCGAGCTCCGGCACCATCCTCGCCGACGGCCATGACGTGGTCACCGACTACCGCGCGGCGCGCTCGAAGATCGGCCTGGTGCCGCAGGAGCTGGCCACCGACGCCTTCGAAAGCGTCTGGGCAACGGTCAGCCTGAGCCGCGGCATTTTCGGCAAGCCGCCCAATCCCGCCCACATCGAGAAGCTGCTGCGCCAGCTATCGCTGTGGGACAAGAAGGACGCGCGCATCATGGCCCTGTCGGGCGGCATGAAGCGGCGCGTGATGATCGCCAAGGCACTGTCGCACGAACCGCAGATCCTGTTCCTCGATGAACCGACCGCCGGCGTCGACGTGGTGCTGCGGCGCGACATGTGGGACATGGTGCGCGGCTTGCGCGACCAGGGCGTGACGATCATCCTGACCACCCATTACATCGAGGAAGCCGAAGAGATGGCCGACCGCATCGGCGTGATCAGGAACGGCGAGATCATCCTGGTCGAGGACAAGGCGGTGCTGATGCACAAGCTGGGCAAGAAGCAGCTGACCTTGCACCTGCAGCACCCGTTGGCCGAGATCCCGGCGGCGCTGGCCGGCCAGTCGCTGGCGCTGTCGGCCGATGGCAATGAACTGGTCTTCACCTTCGATGCGCAAGCCAATGAGACCGGCATCGCCGACCTGCTGCGCCAGCTGGGCGAGCATGGCATCGACTTCAAGGACCTCCAGTCGAGCCAGAGCTCGCTCGAGGACATCTTCGTCAACCTGATGGAAGCGCCACGATGAATATTTACGCAATCCGCGCGCTGTACAAATTCGAGATGGCGCGCACCTGGCGCACGCTGATGCAAAGCATCGCCTCGCCGGTCATCTCGACCTCGCTGTACTTTGTCGTATTCGGCGCCGCGATCGGCTCGCGCATGGTGGAAGTGGACGGCGTTCGCTATGGCGCCTTCATCGTGCCCGGCCTGATCATGATGTCGCTGATGACGCAGAGCGTGGCCAACGCCTCGTTCGGCATCTACATGCCCAAATTTACCGGCACCATCTACGAGATCCTGTCGGCGCCCATTTCGGCATTCGAGATCGTGCTCGGCTACGTCGGCGCCGCCGCCAGCAAGTCGGTGATCCTCGGCCTGCTGATCCTGGCCACCGCACGCCTGTTCGTCGATTTCGAGATCGTCCATCCGGTATGGATGCTGGTGTTCCTGGTGCTCACCGCGGTCGCCTTCAGCCTGCTCGGCTTCGTCATCGGCATCTGGGCGGACGGCTTTGAAAAGGTGCAGATCGTGCCGATGCTGGTGATCACGCCGCTGTCGTTCCTGGGCGGCAGCTTCTACTCGCTCAGCATGCTGCCGCCGATGTGGCAGAAAGTGGCGCTGTTCAATCCCGTGGTCTACCTGATCAGCGGCTTCCGCTGGAGCTTCTACGGCGTGTCCGACGTCAGCGTGGCGCTCAGCGCGACGATGGCGATCGCCTTCATGCTGGTGTGCATGGGCGCGATCTGGTGGATATTCAAGACCGGCTACAAGCTGCGCGCCTGAGGCCCACCGGGGTTCGACGGGGACGCCGAGTCCTGCGCGGCGACTTGCGGCGCCGACATGCCGCCTCTTCTTGCACCGCCGCGGCCCACAGGCCGGGGTCAGGTCCGGCGGACCTGACCCCGGGCTTGCCGCCATCGCCGCGCGGTCCCGCGCCCAATGGTGACATAGCATAAAAAAAAGCTCGCCGAAGCGAGCTCTGTTCCAATGTATTACCAATGCTTTAATCAAGTCTCGTGCGCCCATGCTATCTGCGTGGTGCGCCGGTGTGTAAATCGACCAACGTATCCGGAATTACAAACCCAGCCTATTGCGACTATCTACGAATCGCAGCATTACACATGCCGCTATCGAGGCGCAGAGCCCGGGTAGTGCGGCAGTTCGCAAGCGGACTACAGCACAAAACGAAGTGTAGCACAGTTTTGTGCGACGCAGCAAATTATTTCACGGGACGTGTTTCGAGGGGTTTGGCCTCGACCTCCGTCCCCGCGTGCCCTACCCGTTCGTATTCGGAAATCACCTGTGCGCCCATCAGCAGCAAGGTCGCGCCTATCTCCAGCGAAAACATCACCACGATCGCCGTCGTCATCGAGCCGTACACCACGTTCACCTGCGACAGGGTGGAGAAATACCAGACCAGCACGCGGCGCGCCAATTCCCACAGCAGCGCGGCGGTCACGCCGCCGATCAGCGCATGCGACAGCGACAGCCGGCCGACCGGCATCACCAGGTAGATCGAGGTCAGCACCAGGATCTCCCCGACCAGTCCGAGCAAATACAGCAGCACCCCCGAAACGCCGCCGAGCGACCAGTCGTAGCCGAACAGGCGCACGCTCTCCTGTCCCATCACCTGCAGCGAACCGGCCACCAGCGTCACCAGCATCACGCCGGCGCCAAGCGCGAGGATGTAGCAGTAAGGCAGGATTGCCGACACCAGGAAGTGCCGGCGCCGGATCGCGACGCGGTGGATGAAGATCACGCTCATCGCGTTTTCGAGCACGGTGAACGCGAGCGAGCTGAAAAACACCATGGTCGCGCCCAGCACCCAGGTGATCACGTCGCGGTTTTCGAGGAAGTGCGCCACTTCGGCCGTGATCGATCTGGACTGCCCCGGCACCAGGTATTCGAGGTAGCGCCTCAGCGTCACCAGCAATTCGGCCTGGTCGATGAAGTGCGACAGCACCACCACCACCAGCATCAGGAATGGCACGATCGAAAGCAAGGCGTAGTACGCGACCGCGCCAGCCAGCAGCAGGCCCTGATTGGCGCGGAACGCTTTCAGCACCTGCCATGTAAAATCGAGCGGGTGAGCGAGGATATAGGCGTTGGCGCGGCGGTTGAGGATATCGATTTGCGGCAGGTGGACGGTCATTATTTGGCCAGCCTGATGCCGGTGAACTGCCAGCGCGCCCCGGCGGGGAAGAAATTGCGGTAACTGGCGCGCGAGTGGCCAGGCGGCGTGGCGCTGGACGAACCGCGCAGCACATATTGGTTGAGCATGAATTTGCCGTTGTATTCGCCCAGCGCGCCGGGCGTGGTGGCAAAGCCGGGATACGGCGAGTAGCTGCTGCTGGTCCACTGCCAGCAATGGCCGAACATCTGGCGCAGCGCCACATCCTGCTGCGCGGCGAACTCCCACTCCGCCTCGGTCGGCAGCCGCGCGCCTACCCAGTGGGCGTAGGCATCGGCTTCGTACAGCGACACGCTGGTCACCGGGCGCGCCAGGTCGAGCGGGCGCAATCCGTGCAGCGTGAATTCCATCCAGCGTCCCGCGTCGTCGCGCTGCCAGTACATCGGCTGTGCCAGCGCCAGCGCGCCGACCTGGTCCCAGCCTTCGGACAGCCACAGCGAAGGATCGCGATAGCCGCCCGCCTCGACGAACTCGAGAAACTCGCCATTCGTGACCAGCCGTTCGGCCAGCGCAAAAGGCTGCAGGTACTCGCGGTGGCGCGGCAGCTCGTTGTCGAAGCAGAAGCCGTCGCCGTCATGGCCGATCTCGACCAGCCCGCCGGCGCAATCGATCCAGCCCAGCGGCGCCACGGTTTCCGCCGTCTGCGCCGGCGCCGGGATGTAGGCCGGATACAGCGCGCTTTGCGCCAGCAGGTGCTTGACGTCGGTGAGGATCAGTTCCTGGTGCTGCTGCTCGTGCTGCAACCCGAGCTCGATCAGCATGGCCAGTTCTTCGTTGTCGGCCTGTTCGGCCAGCAGGCGCGCGATGCGCGCGTCGACGTTGGCGCGGTAGGCGCGCACTTCCTGCATCGACGGCCTGGTCAGCAGGCCGCGCTTGGCGCGCGGGTGGCGGTCGCCGATACCGTTGTAATAGGAGTTGAACAGGAAGCGGAAGGCGGGATGGAAAGGCTGGAACTGCGCTTCCAGCCGCTCCAGGATGAAGGTCTCGAAGAACCAGGTGGTATGCGCCAGGTGCCACTTGACGGGACTGGCGTCAGGCATCGACTGGGCGCCGCAGTCTTCGTCCGACAGCGGCTCGGCCAGCATCAGCGATCGCTTGCGCACGCTCTCAAAATGGCGGCGCCAGGTGAACTCGTTGGTCGGCTTCATTTCAGGCGGGGATGGCGCGCGCATGGATCACGGCGAACCAGCCGGCAGGATCGGTCCAGACTTTGACGGCCTGGAACCCGGATTGTTCGAGCAGCCCGACCGCCGCGCCTTGCCGGTACTTGTAGCTGTTCTCGGTGTGGATCCGCTCGCCCGCGGCGAAATCGCGCTTTCCTCCATGCCAGCTGACGGTGAGCGCCTCGCGCGCTTCGAGGTGCATCTCGACCCGGCCCTGGCTGTCGTTGTAGTAGCCGCGATGGCGCCACTGGCGCACGTCGAAGTCGGCCGCAGCCAGGTGGTTGACGTGACGAAGGAGATTCAGGTTGAAGGCCGCGGTGACGCCGAGCGCGTCGTCGTAGGCGGCGTCCAGCGTGGCGCTGTCCTTTACCAGGTCGATCCCGATCAGCAGCCCGCCGTCGTTGTCGCATTGCGCGCGGGCGCGGCGCAGGAAGGCGCTGGCCTCCTCCGGCGTGAAATTGCCGATCGACGAGCCGGGATAAAAGAACAGCCGCTTTTCGGGACGGACGACACCGGGCAGGTCCAGCGAATTGGAAAAATCCAGTCCCAGCCCGGTCATTTCGATATGGGAAAAGCGTTGCTGCAGCCGCTCGATCGCCTCGCGCAGGAAATCGGCCGAGATATCGATCGCCACGTACTGTGCGGGATGGAGCAGCGGAAACAGCTTGGCGGCCTTGGCGCAGTTGCCGGCGCCGAGGTCGATCAGCGTACTGCCGGGGCCGATCGCGCGCGCCATTTCGTGGCCGTGGCGGGCGAAGATCGACGCTTCGGTGCGGGTCGGGTAATACTCGGGCAGCTCGCAGATCGCTTCGAACAGCCGCGATCCGAGGGCGTCGTACAGGAATTTGGGCGAGATGCACGCCGCGCGGGCCCGCAGACCCGCATCCAGTTCGGCAAATACGGCCGGGTTGGCATGGGGGCGGTTCGTTTCGGTCAGGCGTGTTGTCGACATAGGGTTTATCATTCGCACCACGGCGGCGCAGAAAACGGGATGGCTGAAAAGGATGGCTATGTTTTTGTTATGATAGCTGAATATCCATTTTTTCAGCGCCGCGGGATTTGAAACGTACCGCGCCGCGGCCGCTGAATCCCATCAACCCGTCGACCGAAAGGGCCTATGAGCCACTTTTCCGCCTTCCGTACACTGAAATCGATCCTCGGCGCAACCGCCGCCGCCGGCCTGATGCTCGCCTCCAGCCACGTCGCCGCCCAGAACACGCCAGGCGTGCTGCGCGTGTCCGCGATCCCCGACGAGGCGCCGACTGAACTGCAGCGCAAGTTCAAGCCGCTCGGCGATTACCTGTCGAAGGCGACCGGACTGAAGGTGGAATTTACGCCCGTCACCGATTACGCGGCCTCGGTCGAAGGCCTGATCAACAAGAAGATCGACATGGTCTGGTTCGGCGGCTTCACGTTCGTGCAGGCCAATGTGCGCAGCAAGGGCATGGTTACGCCGCTGGTGCAGCGCGCCGAGGACGAGAAGTTCCGCTCGGTGTTCGTCACCACCCATAAGGACATCAACAAGCTCGAAGACCTGAAGGGCAAGACGCTGTCGTTCGGTTCCGAGTCGTCGACCTCGGGCCACCTGATGCCGCGCTCCTACCTGCTGGCCGCCAAGATCAACCCGGACACCGACCTGAAGCGCATCGCCTTCTCGGGCGCGCACGACGCGACGGTTGCCTCGGTCGCCGGTGGCAAGGTCGATGCCGGCGCGCTGAATATCTCGGTGTGGGAAAAGCTGGTCGCCGAGAAAAAGGTCGATCCTGCTGTTGTGCGCGTGTTCTACACCACGCCAGGCTACTTCGATTACAACTGGAGCGTGCGTTCGGACATGAACCCTGCGCTCAAGAAGAAGATCACCGATGCTTTCCTCGCGCTGGACAAGTCCACGCCTGAAGGCAAGGAAATCCTCGAACTGCAGCGCGCCACCAAGTTCATCCCGACCAAGGCCGAGAACTATGGCGACATCGAAAAGGCAGCCCACAACGCGGGCCTGCTGAAGTAATCGCAGGACCGCCATGACTTACCGGCTCGACAAACTGACGGTGCGCCACCTGGCTGCGGGAGGCGGCGCGCCCGCCCTGCACGCCATCGACCTGGTCGTCGCGCAAGGCGAGCAGCTTGCCATCATCGGTCCGTCGGGCGCCGGCAAGACCACGCTGCTGGCCACGCTCGCGTGTGCGCAGCGGCCGTCCGGCGGCAGCTTTAAGGCCTTCGGCCAGGATCCATGGGCGCTGCCGGAAGACCAGCGCCACAAGCTGCGCGCGCGCCAGTGCCTGGCGCCGCAAACGCCGCCGCTGCCGCCGCGCCAGCGCGTGGTGACGGCGGTGCTCGCGGCGCGCCTGCCGCAATGGGGCTTCTGGCACGCCCTCGGCTCGCTGGTAAAGCCGGTTGCCCCGGAAGCGGCTTACGGCGCGCTGCTGCGCTTCGGCCTCGGCGACAAGCTGTACGCGCGGGTCGACCGCCTGTCCGGCGGCGAGCGCCAGCGCTGCGGCCTGGCGCGCCTGCTGCTGTCGTCGGCCCAGGCTTTCCTGGTCGACGAGCCGCTGTCGGCGCTCGACCCGGCGCTGTCGCAGCTGACCCTGGCCACCTTGCAGCAGGAATCCGCGACCCGCAACGCCACACTTATTTGCAGCCTGCACCAGGTCGAGATCGCGCGCGCCCATTTCGCCCGCATCGTCGGCTTGCGCGAAGGCCGCATCGTGTTCGACCTCCCGCGCGAACAGGTCACCGATGCGATGATCGCGGCGCTGTACCAGAACGAGGCGGTCGAACAGCGCGCGCCGGTACATCACGAATCGCCGGAACGCCTTGCCGTCGGCGCCTGCTTCTAAGCGCATGGCCAGCAGCGACCGCATACCGCCGGATCCCGTATGGCGCTCACGCATCACCGCCACCATCATCGGCTTAGGCCTGCTGTGGCCGGCGCTGGTGTTCAGCGAATTCAAGCCGTGGATCCTGTTCGACATGCAGAGCCTTTCCGCGGCGGGCAAATTCCTGTCCGGCTTCCTGCAGCCGGCGCATTCGACCGAATTCCTCCAGCTGGTGCTGCGCGAAACCTGGCAGACCGTCGCTATTGCCACCGCCGGCCTGGCGCTCGCCCTGCTCGGCGCCATTCCCGCCACCCTGATCGTCACCGAGCGGCTGTCGATTTCGCGCCTGGGCACCAGCCGCATGCGCACTTCCTCGCGCCTGGTGCGCCAGGCCGTGCGCTGGATCCTGGTGCTGCTGCGCAGCGTGCCCGAACTGGTGTGGGCGCTGCTGTTCGTGCGCATAGTCGGGCTCGGACCCACCGCCGGCGTGCTGGCGATCGCCCTCACCTATTGCGGCATGCTGGGCAAGGTGTACGCCGAAATCCTCGAATCGTCGGACGCGCATGCGACCGAAAACCTGCTGGCCAACGGCAGCGGGCGCCTGCCGGCGCTGCTGTACGGCGCGCTGCCGGAATCGGCGTCGGAGCTGGTGTCGTACACCGTGTACCGCTGGGAGTGCGCGATCCGCGGCTCGGCGGTGATGGGCTTCGTCGGCGCCGGCGGCCTTGGCCAGCGCATGGATGAATCGACCCGCAACATGGTCGGCGGCGAAGTGTCGACCATGCTGATCGTGTTCGTGCTGCTGGTGGCATTGGCCGACGTGGTATCGAAAATGCTGCGCCGGAGGCTCGGATGAACGCGCACGAGATGCCGGCCGCGCCGGCCCGTTCCTGGTCGACCTGGCTGCTCATGTTCGCGCTCGCCGTGCTGGTGGCGGCCAGCTTCGCGTCCCTGCCGCTGCAGCTGGCGGCCTTCTTCACGCCCGAGGCGGCAGCGACCACCGCGGAGTTCATGAAGGGCTTCGCGCCGCCCGAGCTGTCCACGCGCTTCCTGCTCAAGTGCCTGAACGCGACCGCCGAGACGCTGTCGATGTCGGCGCTCGGCACCTTGCTGGCGGTGTTCGGCGGCCTCGCGCTGGCGCTGCCGGCGGCCGGCCGCTTCGGCCGCATCCCGCGCGCGCTGACCCGCACCGCCCTCAATATCCTGCGCTCGATCCCGGAACTGGTGTGGGCCTCGCTACTGCTGGTGGCCGCGGGCCTCGGGCCGTTCGCCGGCACCTTGGCGCTGGCCGCGCACACCAGCGGCGTGCTGGGCCGCCTGTTCGCCGACGCGCTGGAAAACGCCGAGCCGCTGCCGGAACGCACCCTGCGCACCAACGGCGCCGCGCCGATGGCCGCGTTCTTCTACGCGACCCTGCCGCAAACGCTGCCGCAGATGCTGTCGTACACGCTGTACCGGTGGGAGAACAATATCCGCGCGGCCGCGGTGCTGGGCGTGGTCGGCGCCGGCGGCCTTGGCCAGATGCTCAAGTATCACCTGTCGCTGTTCCAGATGCAGGACGCGGCGACGGTGATCATCTGCATGCTGCTGCTGGTGGCGATGGTCGACGCCATCAGCTTCGCCCTGCGCCGCGCGCTGACCCGCTAGGCCGCCATGCTCGAACTGCGCGCACTGTCCAAATCCTACGGCGGAAGAGTCGTGCTGAACGGCCTGTCGCACCACTTCCGGGCCGGCGAATTCGTCGCCATCATGGGCGAATCCGGGGTCGGCAAATCCACCCTGCTGAACCTGATCGCCGGGCTCGACGCGCCCGACAGCGGCGAGGTGCTGGTCGACGGCCAGCCGATGTCGGCGCTGGACGACGACGCGGCGACCCGGCTGCGGCGCACCCGCATGGGCTTCATCTTCCAGGCCTTCCATGTGCTGCCGCACCTGACCTTGCGGCAGAATGTCGCGCTGCCGCTGCTGCTCAATCACCAAAGCCAGGTCCGTGCCGGCGAGATGCTGGCCGCGGTCGGACTACCAGGCCGCGGCGGCGACTTCCCGCGCCAGCTGTCGGGCGGCGAGATGCAGCGGGTAGCGATCGCGCGCGCACTGGCGCATCGCCCGGCGCTGGTGCTGGCCGATGAGCCTACCGGCAACCTCGACCCGGAAACTGCCGACAGCGTGCTCGAACTGCTGCGCGCCGAAATCAAGGCCAACGGGGCCAGCGCCATCATGGTCACGCATTCCCACGCCGCTGCGGCGAAAGCCGACAAGATCCTCGTCCTGACGCGTTCGGGCCTGAATTTGTCGTCAAAAGGCCTCTAAGAGGCCGCTAAGCGCCGTTTTTGTCGATATATTTACTAGCAATACTGCCAAAACAGTATCGGGCGTAGTATTATCGCAACTAACCCAAGCTGCATAAATTATCTCCAAATGTCACAGTTGGGCTGTAAAATTCGAAACATTGACCAGCCGTCAAACCCAGTGAGTAATATGTGGAGGAGCAGATGAACGTACGTCAGAAGAAACTGGAAATGATCGAGGCGATGAACCGTGCTCGAGCGCTGGAACCGTCGAGCTTTGTGCCGAACAAGCTGCTCGACACCCTGATCGAAAAGCTGAATCTCAAGAATGACGCGGAGTTATGCCGCGTGCTGGAGGTGCAGCCGCCGATCGTCAGCAAGATCCGGCACCGGAAACTTGCGGTGGGAGCGACAATCTTGTTGCGTATGCACGAGAAATCGGACATGAGCATTCGCGACTTGAAAGAGCTGGCGAATGCGTCGATGCACTGAGGACGGAGCCGCACAGCCCGCCCGGCGCCGCCCCCTACCCCGACGAACGCCAATGCCATTGCGAGAATATCAATTAGATTCTCACGCTATCTCACACATCCCACATTCAAGCCTTCTTCGGGCGTCCGGTTTTCAGTTGCGGCAGGCTGGCCAGCACGTTTTGCAGGGTGGCCATGTCGAGCTGGCTGATCAGCGCCACGCCGATTCGCAGCAGTTCGCTCTTCTTGATTTCGAAACCCGCCTTCAGGCAGGCCTTCTTGACCTGGCCGATCACTTCGTATTCGTGCTCGGGCATGGTGAAGCTGTCGCGCACCAGCTTCGCCTTGCGCGCTTTTTCCCTGACCGCCTCATTGGCCGTGCCAGGCGCGGGCGACGCCGCGGCCGGCTTGGCGGCGCCTTTGCGCACTGGCTTGGGCGCCGGCGCGGCTTTCCTGGCCACTTTTGCGGGAAGCGCATTTGCAGCCGGCTTTGCACGCGCGGCGGGCGCTGCGGCTTTTACTGGCGCCGCCTTCTTCACGGCCGGCTTTGGCGCGCTCTTCACGGCGGGTTTTGCAGCTGCGCTGGCAGCCGGCTTGGCCGTCGCGGCGGTTGTTGTTTTTTTTACGGCTGCAGGCTTGCGCATTATTGGCACCTCCGGTTAACAAGTTAAACAATATATACCATTATGCAGTTTTTCGCATAATCGCGGCGGTTTTTTGACGCCGGCTCAACCGGGGTCTGACCCCTAGCTGGTCCTCACGCTGAAGTCGACCCCGACTTCGTCCCACCACTCCACTTCCTTCTCGATCCAGTACGACACGGTCGGATGGTGCGCGACCCAGCCGCGCTTGATATCGAGTTCGATGCGGCTCTTCATGCGCAGCTTCAGTTCGCTGAAATCGGCTTCGATCCGCGCGTGCATCAGCAGGATCGCCAGCCGCAGCGCCAGCACCGCCTTGGCGAAATCGGGCTCGGCGAGCGCGTCGCCGATCTTGCGCAGGTTGCCCTTCTGGGCCACGATCAGCCTGGCCATGGCCTTTTGCTCGCGTGCGGTGAAGCCTGGCAGGTCGGCGTTTTCAATCATGTAGGCGGCGTGCTTGTGATAGCCGGTCTGCGACACCACCATCCCCATTTCATGCAGCAGCGCGCTCCAGTACAGCAGCTTGGTATAGCCGTCGCCGGACGGCTTGAGCTGGGCGTAGAGCGCGGCCGATTCGAGCGCGACGCGGTTCGCGCGCAGCTGCTCGACGTGGAATTTCTCGCCCAGCACGCGCACCGATTGTTCGCGCCGGTCGATATGCATCGAGCGCGCGTACAGGTCCCACATCACGCCCATCCGCAGTCCCGCTTCGACCGGCGTCAGCACCTCGATCCCGAGCTCGGCGACCAGCGCGATCAGGATCGCCAGCCCGCCGATGATGGTGCTGGCGCGGTCCGGACGCAGGCCCGGCATGTCGATCCGGGCCACCTGGCCGAAGCCGATGAAGCGGCGCCTGAGTATGTCCAGCGTGGCCGGCGTAACCTTGCCGTCGCCGATCTCGTTGCGCGCGATGATCTCGGCGATCGCGCGGATGGTGCCCGACGAGCCGTAGGCGTTGCGCCAGTTCTGCGGCTGGTAAGGCGGCGCGCCGTCTTCGAAATGGCTGCGCGCCGACAGCACGGCGGCGTCGAAGGAACCCTGGTCGACCAGTCCGCCGACAAAGAACGACAGGCTTTGCTTGACGGTGCCGACGCTGAACGACTCGACCCGTTCGATATCGAGCCCGCGCCCGAGTATCAGTTCGGTCGAGCCGCCGCCGATGTCGAGCACGAGCCGGCGTTCGCCGGGCGTGGCGAGGGCGTTGGCCACACCCATGTAGATGAGGCGCCCCTCCTCTTCGCCGGAGATGATTTCGATCGGGTAGCCGATGGCCTGCTCGGCGGCGGGAAGGAAGGATGCGGCGTTGTGCGCCAGCCGCAGGGCCGCGGTGCCCACCACGCGCACTGCGCTGAGCCGGTAGCCGGCCAGGGTGGCGCGGAAGTCGCGCAGGCAGGCCAGCGCCGCCTGCATCGCCTTGTCGGTCAGATTGCCGTGGGCATCCATGCCGGCGCCCAGCCGGATCGGCTCGCGCATGCTCTTGACGACGCGGATACACTCGCCGTCATGCTTGCCGATGTGAAGGCGAAAGCTGTTGGATCCCAAATCGACGGCGGCGTACATTCCAGCTTCTTCCTCAATCATGGTCATGGCGGCTCCAGCGCTGAAAATCGTACCACAATAGCGCTGTTGCATGACACGCCGATGACGCGCGTGCGCCCTGCCGGGCTAAGGCTCGGGCGTGGCCGGCGGCGCCGCCTCGATCACCCGGTTGCGCCCGCCCTGCTTGGCCGCCTGCAGCGCTTCGTCGGCGCGCTTGAACAGGCTCACGGTGCTGTCGTCGGCGCGGATGCTGGTCACGCCGAAGCTGGCGGTCATGCCGATCATCGCGCGCTCGGTCTTGACCGGGCCGGCCTCAATCGCCGCGCGCATGCGCTCGGCCACCAGCGCCGCTTCCGGCAGGCCGGTGCGCGGCAGCAGGATCGCGAATTCGACGCCCACCAGGCGGCCCAGCTGGTCGCTGTCGCGCAGCTGTTTCTTGCATACTTCGACCACCGCGCGCAGCACCGTGTCGCCGGCCGGGTGGCCGTAGCTGTCGTTGACGCGCTTGAACTGGTCCAGGTCGAACAGCACCAGCGCGGTCGGCAGGCCGGGCCGGCGCGCGAGCGACAGCCATGGCGCCAGCGCGATGAAGAACCCGCGCCGGTTCGGCACGTCGGTCAGCGCATCGACCACCTCCAGCCGCTCGAGTTCGCGCTGGACCTGCTCGCGCGTGAGCAGCAGGTAGCCGAAACCGTTGAGCACCATCAGCAGGTAGAACGCGGCCGAAGACCACAGCTGCAGGAAGCCGTTGCTGATCCAGCCCCAGCCTCCCGGCATGGTCAGCACCATCACGCCGCGCGCGGCGACCAGCAGCGCCAGCAGGCCGGTGGTGATCGCCAGGAAGCGCCGCAGCATGGTGGCGTCGCGCCAGCCGGGCGTCAGCGCGGCCGCGCCGGACAGGTAGAAGCCGCCCAGGATCAGCGAACTGGCCACCGTGCGCAGGCCCGTCTCGTCGATCACATAGCAGGCGATGAACAGGCCGATCGACAGGATCAGGGTCCACAGCGTGGCGCGCCGCCACCACGGGCGTTCGGCCGCTTCCCACAGCGCGCCCGCTTCGAGCGCGATGCCGGCGAACAGGATCGAATAGCCGAGCGGGATCGCGATCGCGTCGGCGACCACGCCGCTGCCGCGGAAATACAGCAGCAGCCAGGCCGCGGCCTGGCATTGCTTGGCGATCGCCCAGGTCGACAGGGTCAGGGACTTCTTGCGTTCGTATTCGAAGAAGAACAGCGCCGCGCACAAGGTCAGGTTACCCAGCGCCAGCGCGAACAGCATGGTGGTGATATCCATCCGGGACCGCGCCTAGACTTCGTGCTCGACGTTGCGGCTGCCGTCGCCGATCTTGCTGGCCCAGGCCTGGACGAAAAAGTCTTTCTCGGCCTCGCTGGGCGCGTCGCTCCAGAACACGATCAGGGTGCCCTTGTGGTCGTGCATCTGGGTGACTTTCTCGATGAAGTGATCGGCCCCGTTGTGGTCGGCCAGCGCCATCACGTAGCCATACACCCTGCCGAGCCGCTCGAGGCGGTCCGGTTCGGTCAGGCTGTTGGTCGCGGTGATGGTCGGGTGGTCGAGGAACATGGAGTCTCCGTGAAGGAAGGGGCCAGCTTATCAGAAACTCATGCTTTGCAACAAGGTGTCCTTGGCGAAAGGTCCATCGCCTATACTGGCAGCATGGCGAGCCATCCAGAACCCTCGCGCCAGGGCCCGTCCCTGGCCTATCCGCTGGTGCGCACCCGCGGCGGCCGGCGCACGCTCGAATTCTTGGCGGGCAATGTCCAGAGCGAGATGCGGCTGTCGCGCCCGAGTGCGCTGATGCTGGCCTATACCCGCGCGATGATGTGTTTCGCCCTGTTCGTGCCGCGCCCGCGCCACATCCTGATGGTCGGGCTGGGCGGCGGCTCGCTCGCAAAATTTTGCTACCGGCATTTTCCCGACGCCCGCATCACCGTGCTCGAACTGCGCGCCGACGTCATCGCGCTGCGCGGGCAATTCTGCGTGCCGCCCGACGACGCGCGCTTCTCGGTGGTGCACGCCGATGCCACCGCCTGGCTGGCCGGCGCGCCCGACAGCGTCGACGTGCTGATGGTCGACGGCTTCGACGAAACCGGCCTGCCGCCCGACCTGGGCAGTTCCAGGTTCTACGCCGACTGCCGGCGCGCGCTGCGCCACGGCGGCGTGCTGGTGGCGAACATCTTCAGCTACGACCCGCTCTACCCTGCCATGCTGGGCCGCCTGCAGCTGATGTTCGGCGGCCAGGTCTGCTGGCTCGACAAGGTGGCGGGCAACAATCGCATCCTGTTCGCCGTCAAGGCGCCGCTCGACCAGGAGCCGGCGCTGGCGGCGGGGCGCGCGCCGCGGGTACGGGCGTGGATGGCGCGCCGCCGCGGTTTCGGCCTGGGCGTGCTGAACCGGCTGCTGGTGCGGGCCGTGGTGTCCTGGATAACGTTGCGGGCAAAGTGACAACAGAGTTGCCTGTTCTTGTTGCTCATGAACAATTTGTTTGCGAAGTTCAATAATATTGTGCAACACTACCGTCTCACCAACGAGGCCCCTGGCCTCCCTTGCAACCAACAGGAATTCCCGGGACATGCTTCGTCGCCGTCTGCCGTTCCCGCTGTCCCTCGCCGCCGCCCTTACGCTGGGCGGCGGATTGGCCGCGACCACCGTGATCTTCATCGCCGTCAGCCATCTCGAGTACGACAAGATGCGGCTCGGCTTCGAGCAGCGCGCCTGGACCGGGATCGCCGCCATTCGCAAGGGCCTCGACGAGGCGGTCGAAGTAGTGACCGTCACCAACCAGCTGTTCGCCACGGTCGAGCCGGTCACGCGCCGGCAGTTCCATGATTTCACCGCGCCGCTGCAGCAGCGCCATCCGTTCATCACCGCCTTCAATTTCCACCGCCAGATCAGCCTCGCCGAGCGGGCCGCCCTGGAAGCACAATTGCAGCGGGTGCGTCCGGGCAGCGTGGTCACCGAGCTGGCCGGCGGCAAGCCGGTGCCGGCCCAGCCCCGCCCACAGTACTTGGTGGTCGACTTCCTCGAACCGCTGGCGGGCAACGAGGTCGCGTTCGGCCTGGACGTCAGCGACTCGGTCGAGATCATGTCGGCCCTGGCACGCGCGGTCGACAGCGGGCAGGCCAGCGCCACCCGGGTGCTCGGCCTGGTAGGCGTGCAGCGCCCGCAGCCCGGTTTCCTGGTGGTCATGCCGGTGTACCGCCAGCATGCCGCTTTGAGCACTGTGGCCGAACGGCGCGCGGCGCTGGTCGGCGATACCGCGGCCGTCATCCTGCCGGGCGAACTGGTGCAAAAAATTTTGGCCGGCAACCAGCTGCTGATCGACGACGGCATCCGCATGACGGTGTATGCGACCGGCAACGACGGCAAGCCCTCGCTCGTGTTCCAGAGCGCCGGGACTGCCCTTTCCGCGGCGCCGCTGCCCGAGGCGGCGCGCTCGCTCGGCGCCAAGCTGCGCCTGTGGCTGACGCTCGAGCCGCAGCCGGGCCTGGTGAGCAAGATCGACGTCGCCGGCCAGTCCTGGCGCATCGAAGTGACGGCCGCGCCGCGGCCCTTCCTCAGCGAGCACCTCGGCTCGCTGCTGGTGCTGGTCGGCGGCGCCCTGCTCACCTTGCTGATGAGCGCGCTGGTACAGGCAATGGTGCAGCGTTCGCGCCGGGTCCAGCGGCTGGTGCACGAACGCACGGCCGACCTCGAATTGTCGAACCAGCGCCTGATCCACGACGTCATCGACCGCAAGCGCACCGAAAAGGCGCTGCAGGAAAGCGAACAGCGCTTCCGCCGACTGGTGTCGATGTCGTCCGACTGGTATTGGGAGCAGGACGAACACTACCGCTTCACCGCGATCACCGGCGGCTTCGGCGAAAAAGCCGGCGTGGCCTCCGAGCGCCTGCTCGGCAAGACGCGCTGGGAAACCGTGCCCGACATGCGCGACTCCGACTGGGGCGCGGCCCACATCGCCCAAGTCCAGGCGCACGAGCGTTTCAGCGAGCTCGAATACGCGATGGTGGACGACCATGGCGGGGCGCGCTGGTTCTCGGTCAACGGCGAGCCGCTGTTCGACGAACACGGCAAGTTCACCGGCTACCGCGGCACCGGCACCGACATCACCGCGCGCAAGCTGTCCGAGCAGCGCATCCACCACGTGGCCCAGCACGACGTGCTGACCGGCCTGCCCAACCGCAGCCTGCTGCAGGACCGGCTCAGCCAGGCGATCGCCTATTCGATGCGCTGCGCCCATCCCGTGTGGGTCATGCTGATCGACCTGGACCGCTTCAAGTTCGTCAACGACAGCATGGGCCACAAGGCCGGCGACGTGCTGCTGATGACGGTGGCGGCGCGGCTGCGCTCGGCATTGCGCGAGACCGACACCGTGGCGCGCCTGTCGGGCGACGAATTCGTCGTCATCCTGACCGAACACGAAGACCAGAAGCTGTCGGCCGACATCGTGCAGCGCCTGATGGACTCGGTGGCCCAGCCGGTCATGTTGGGCAGCAAGGAATTCTTCGTCACCTGCAGCATCGGCGTGGCGGTCTACCCGACCGACGGCGCGCCGGCCGACAGCCTGATCGAGCACGCCGACATCGCCATGTACCGCGCCAAGAAGCTGGGCCGCAACAACTTCCAGTTCTATACTCCGGCCATGAACGAAGAGGCGATGGAGCGGGTGCGCATCGAAAGCGCGCTGCGCAGTGCCCTCGAACGCAACGAATTCGTGCTGCACTACCAGCCGCAGGTCGACCTGGCCAGCGGCGAGATCGTCGGCATGGAAGCGCTGATCCGCTGGAAGCACCCGGAAATGGGCATGGTGGCGCCGATCCGTTTCATCGGCGTGGCCGAGGAAACCGGGCTGATCGTCCAGATCGGCGCCTGGGTGATGCGCACCGCCTGCATGCAAAACAAGGCCTGGCAGCAAGCCGGGCTGGGCAAGCTGCGCGTTGCGGTCAATCTGTCGGCGCGCCAGTTCGGCGCCGCCAGCCTGGTCGAGGAGATCCGCGCTGTGCTGGCCGAGACTGAGCTGCCGGCCGAAAACCTGGAGATCGAACTGACCGAAAGCCTGTTCATGAGCGACGTGACGCTGGCCGTCGAACTGCTGCACAGCCTGAAGGCGCTGGGCGTGAACCTGTCGATCGACGACTTCGGCACCGGCTATTCGAGCCTGTCTTACCTGTCGCGCTTCCCGATCGACGTGCTCAAGATCGACCGCTCCTTCGTGGCCGAGATCACGCGCGATTCGAACGACGCAGCGATCGTCGCCTCGATCATCGCGCTGGCGCACAACCTGAAGCTCGACGTCATCGCCGAAGGCGTCGAAACCGAAGAGCAGCTCGACTACCTGCGCCGCCACGGCTGCGACCAGATGCAGGGCTATTACTTCAGCCGGCCGCTGCCGGCGGAGGAGTTTGAACAATTACTGCGCCAGCAAAGGCGCCTGCCGCTGCTGGCCGCGATGGAAGACGACGCGCTGGCGTGAGTGGCCTTCGGGAAAATAAATTGTAGCCAATTCGACATCGTCCGCTAATAATGGTTTATCATCTTTTGAGCAGCGCAAACAGTCCGGCCGAGACTGTAACGCGCAGTCCACTCACTGAGCAAACCAAGAGATCGACATGACCAGCCCCAGCGCAACGCCGAACCGGCAAGATATCAAGCACCCGCGCACCGATTTCCGCACCCGCGACGTCGTCAACCAGGCGATCGCCTCGATCCCCACCGTGGGCCTGCAGCGCGCCGCCGAATTCCTCTCGGCCATGAACGTCCCGGCCGAAGTGGCGATCCGCACCCTGGTCTACCCGGACCGCCGTCGTCATTAAGGCGAAAAAACCGGGAGCGCGGCGCCCCGCCTGACCTCGCGGGGTCAGGCCCTAAGACGCGCCCTCTGCACGCCCGCAAATTCGAAAGGAAAACCATGAAATGGAAACTCCTGGCGGCCAGCGTCATGCTCGGCCTGTCTTCGCTCGCCCACGCCCTCAGCGCCGACGAGGTCAAGAGCTTCACCCTGCCCAACGGCATGAAGTTCATCGTGCTCGAAAGCAGCACGATCCCCAATGCCAACATGTACACCTTCTGGAAGGTCGGCTCGCGCAACGAGGCGCCCGGCACCACCGGACTGTCGCATTTCTTCGAGCACATGATGTTCAACGGCTCGAAGCATTTCGGCCCGAAAATGTTCGACCGCACCATGGAAGCCAAAGGCGGCTCGAACAACGCCAGCACCAGCAACGACCTGACGATCTACAAGGACTGGTTCCCGGCGTCGTCGCTGGAGACCGTGTTCACACTGGAAGCGGACCGCATCGCCCACCTGTCGGTCGATCCGAAGATGGTCGCCAGCGAGCGCGGCGTGGTGCTGTCCGAGCGCAGCACCGGACTGGAGAACTCGAACGTGCGCCTGCTGATGCAGGAAATTAACGGCGTCGCCTTCCAGGCCCACCCGTATTCGTGGCCGGTGATCGGCCACGAGTCCGACATCAAGGCCTGGACCCAGGACGACCTGAACCGCTATTTCAATGTCTACTACGCGCCCGGCAACGCGGTGGTGGTGATTGTCGGCGACGTCAAGGCCGACCAGGTACAGAAGCTGGCCACCCGCTACTTCGGCGCGATTCCGAAGCGCGCGGCGCCGCCGGCCGTGCGCACGGTCGAGCCCGAGCAGAAAGGCGAACGCCGCCTGTTCGTCGCCAAGGAATCGGCCAGCGCGCCGAACCTGATGGTGGCGTGGAAAGTGCCGGCCGCCAGCGACCCGGACTATTACGCGCTGGAAGTCCTGCAGGCCATCCTCGCCGAGGGCAAGACTTCGCGCCTGTACCGCGCGCTGGTCGACCAGCAGCTGGCCACCCAGGTCGCCGCGATGAGCATGGACGGCTTCGATCCGGGCCTGCTGTACGTCTATGCGGTGGCCGCCGCCAAGGTCGAGCCGGCCAAACTCGAGCAGGCGCTGCTGGCCGAGATCGACCGCCTGGTCAAGGATGGCGTCACCGACGAAGAGCTGCAGAAGGTGAAGAACCAGAAGCTGGTGGGCATCTACCGCGAACTGGAAACCATCAACGGCAAGGCCGAACAGCTGGGCGCCAGCGAAGTCATGTTCGGCGACTACCGCAAGATGTTCGACACGCCGGCGCGCTACCAGGCCTTGAGCACGGCCGACATCCAGCGCGTCGCCGCCAAATACCTGAAAAAATCGCAGCGCACCGTCGGCGTGCTGGCCGCGAAGGAGGACTGAGCATGAAGACACTCGCAGCAATTGCCCTGATGAGCGTGGCGGCCGGCGCCGGCGCCGCCGAATTCCGCCTGCCGCAGTACGAAACCACGCGCCTGCCGAACGGCCTGACCGTGATCCTGATGGAACGCCACGAAGCGCCTCTGATCGCGGTGCGCGCGGTGCTGAAAGCCGGCTCGGTCAACGACGGCGCTCAGGCCGGGCTGTCGAACCTGACCGGCGATGCGCTGCTGCTGGGCAGCACGCAGCACAGCAAGGCGCAGCTCGACCAGGCCTTCGACTTCCGCGGCGCGCGCCTGTCGGGCGCGGCGGGCAGCGAACAGTCGGCGGTCGCCGCCGACTTCGCGCGCGACGACGCGCCGGCGCTGCTGCCGCTGTTTGCCGAAATCGTCCAGCAGCCGAGCTTCGATGCGGCCGAACTGGACAAGCTGCGCGCGCGCAAGGTCAACGGACTGCGGCAAGCCAAGGAAAGCCCGCGCAACGTGGTACAGAACTATTACCGCAGCATGCTGTTCGGCGGCGGCGCGTATGCGATCCCGGCCAGCGGCACGGTCGCGAGCGTCGGCGCACTGACGGGGCAGGATGTGCGCGCCTTCCACCAGCGCTACTACCGGCCGGACAATGCGGCCATCATCATGGTGGGCGATTTCAAGCCGGCCGCCATGCGCAAGCAGGTCGAAGCGCTGTTCGGCCAGTGGCAGGCGAGCGGCCCGGCACCGCAGGCGCAGCTGAACGGCAAGGTCTGGGCCGACAAGCCGCGCGTGTGGCTGGTCAACAAGCCGGACGCGATCGAGACCACCTTCCTGATCGGCGGCCCGGGGATCGCCCGCAACGACCCGGACTATGTGCCGCTGCAGGTGCTCAACACCATCGTTGGCGGGCGCTTCACCTCGTGGCTGAACGACGAACTGCGCGTCAATTCCGGCCTCACCTACGGTGCGCGCAGCGAATTTGCGACCTTGGCGCAGACCGGCACCTTCGCCATTTCCAGCTTCACCGCCTTGCCGAAAACCGAGCCGGCGCTGGACCTGGCGCTGAAGACCTACCAGCGGCTGTGGGACAAGGGCATCGATGCGGCCACGCTGGAATCGGCCAAGGCCTATGTCAAGGGACAGTTCCCGCCGCGCTTCGAGACCAGCGTCGCCCTGTCGGCGCTGCTGGGCGAGATGTTCGTGTCGGACGTGGGGCGCGAGCAGATCGACAATTTCATGAAGGATGTCGACAGCCTCAATCCGGCGCGCGCCAAGCTACTGGTGGACAAGCATTTCCCGCGCAAGAACCTGCAGATGGTGCTGATCGGCCAGGCGGCGTCGATCCGCAAGATCGCGGCCAAGTATGGCGATGTGACCGAGCTTGAGATTGATGCTGACGGGTTTGCGCCGATTGTGAAGTAAAGCACATTCAGTGTGGGGGAATTCATGCGGTGCACGGCTTCCCGCCTTTGCAGGAACGACGGATCCAAGCGTCACACTTTACACGGCGTTCCCGCGCAGGCAGGAACCTTTACTGAGCTGGCAACCACGCCGCCATAAAAAAACCGGGCATCTGCCCGGTTCTTATTTCATCATCACTTCAGTTTTTCCTGCGCCTCGATATCGGCCAGCGACTCGCGCCCCTTGTCGGTGACATCGAACCCGCCCGCCTCGCGCGGCACCACGTGCGACTTCTTGCCGAGGAAGGCCGCGACATCGGCGTCGATCGGCGCCGCCGGATCGGCCGCCACCGCGCGCAGCGCGCTGATGCAGCGCCGCAGGAACAAAACCTGCTGCCCCTTGTCCGTCAACGCCACCCGCCCGTCCTTGGCGTACTGGATCATTTTCAGGCCGGACAGGCGCTTGGCATTACGTCCGACGCAGGCGTTTACCCGGTCGTGGGCGGCGCCGCGCTGGATATGCCCAAGCGCGTCGTATTCATCCGTTGTCAGTTTCTCGTTCTTCATTGCCGCTTTCCATGTGAGCCGTTTCGGCGCCCATGGTAACCGCGCATGCTCACGGCGGCAACCGCCAATCGTTGCGCGCGACTATTTGAAGCCGCGAAATGCCATCCACGCCACGCCAATTCCGATCATCGCGCCCAGCGCCATCAGCGCCTGCATGCGGCGCGAGCCCAATGCCGAGGCGCGCCCGAGGTAGATTTTGTTGTGTAAAGAATTGCCCATGACGCTCTCCGAGAACAATGAAGGACCTGATGAGTGATTATAGAAACCCCGCAAAATTTCTCTGTGTGATGCCCAACACAAAAAGTAATTTTTGTAGAAAAAGGGCAACACAAATTGCCATACTCTTATTGCGCGCCGACGCTCGGGCCGCGCTGCTACGATCAAGCGACGGCAACGCAGCCCAGGAGAGCAACATGAATTCCACCGCCCGCCCGAACGAACCGCAACCCACCCGCGCCTTGCTGGACGAAGCCGACATCGGCAGCGGGGAGAAAACCCCGGCCCAGAAAGAGACCGAAGAATTGATCCGCCAGATCCCGCCGCTGCCCGCTTCGGACACCTCGGCCGGCGACGCCAAGCCCCGTCCGCCGCAATAGGCGCCGCCCTGCTTACCGCGACAAGCCGGGCTGCGCCTTGATCGGCGGCTCGGGCACGGTCGGCTCCTGCACCGGCGCATGCGCCGGTGGCGGGACGTCATCGGGATTCGGGTTCGGGCCGGGCGGCTCCACATCCGGATCCGGGGTCGAATGGGCGCGCTTGCTGACGATGCCGCGGTCCCAGGCATCGACGTCGCCGGACAGCTGTACCACTTCGTAATCTGGATTGCTCGTGCTCATGTTTGCCTTGGCTAAAGAAGAATCGTAGCAATTTTCGCCACTACGTTCCTGTCGGAAATCAAACGGCTGCCGCCCTGTGCGCGCCAGCCACGGCGACCCTACGGCGCCTTCGCGTGTTCGAGCGCGAGCAGGTTGTCGACTTCGGTGCGCGCCACTTCGATGCCTGCGTGACAGGCGATGTCGGGGGTCAGGTGCCCGCCGGCGGTCTGCGAGCGGCGCCGCATTTCGCCGCCGCCCGCGACCGGGCTGATGCGGTATTCGAAGTCCCACATGTCTTCGCAATCCTTGATCGGCGAAACCACGATTTTGTAGCCACGGTATTCTTCGGCTGCTTCCTGCATATCAGTCCTCCATCGGTTTTTGGCAGCCTAGCATGGAAGAAGTGAAACGCTTTTCCCAGCCTTTTCAATCGTGCGCGCGGCGCCCGCTGCTTGCCGGGGCCGGTAAAACTTGTATATAGTTCAGCGCTTACCTCCACCGGACCGGTCCCGATGAAATTCTCCCTGCGCGCCCTGCTTCCCGCCCTCCTTCTGTCCAGTTTTGCCTCCGCCGCGCCGATGCAGCTGGCCGACTACCTGGCGTTGAGCGGACCGGCGCCGACCGCGAAGTTCGCCTACGGCAACGCCCCGTCCCAATACGCCGAGCTGTTCCGGCCGGCCGGCGCCGGCCCGTTCCCGGTCGTCGTGCTGGTGCATGGCGGCTGCTGGACCATCAAGTTCGGCGGCATCGAGCAGATGCGCAACCTGGCCGGCGCGCTGGCCGCCCGGGGCATCGCCGTGTGGAACGTGGAATACCGCCGCGTCGACGAGGAAGGCGGCGGCTACCCCGGCACCTACCTGGACATCAATGCTGCGCTGGACCTGCTCGGCGCCCAGGCGCCCGCGCACCAGCTCGACCTCGGCCGCATCGTCGCGGTCGGCCATTCGGCCGGCGGACAGCTGGTGCAGTGGATCGCCGGGCGCAGCCGGATTGCGCCGTCGAGCCCGCTGTTCCAGGCGCACCCGCTGCCGGTGCGCGACATCATCAGCCTGGGCGGCCTGGCCGACCTGCGCAACGAGCGAGCGCTGATCAAATCGAGCTGCGGGCGCGACACCGCCGAACTGGCCGGCACGCCCAGCAGCGCGCGGCCGGACGTGTTTTCCGACACCAATGCGGCCGAGCTGATGCCGAACGGCAGCCGCACGGTCCTGATCACCGGCGAGCTCGACACCGTGTCGCCGCCGCGCGCCGCGCACGACTACGCCAAGCGCGCGCG
Source organism: Pseudomonadota bacterium (assembly GCA_046728335.1). Taxonomy (GTDB): domain Bacteria; phylum Pseudomonadota; class Gammaproteobacteria; order Burkholderiales; family Burkholderiaceae_D; genus JAFCUW01. Next base: position 117,507 of record JBKPEJ010000049.1, read on the forward strand.
CGCCGCCGGCGACGCCGCCAGCGTCATCGTGCTGCCCGGCGCCAGCCATTACGACGAGGTGGCGGCCAGTTCGCCGGCGTTCAAGCTGGTGCTGCCGGCGATCCGCAAGGCGCTCGGAATGGCGGACTGAACGCTTCAGGCGTTCGTTGCAGTACCACCACGATTTTCCGCCAAAATCTTGGCGGAACGACCACGCGCTGGCGCGCAAGTTTGACATTTCCATACGGCAAGAGTAACGTTCCATTGCCCCGTTGCCACTATCCCGGCGGCGGACAGGATTTACTGTTTCGTCAATACAGCGCTAGCGCCCCATCCCGCATAGATCCCTGAGCGACGTCACCACGCAATCAACTCAAACCAGGTCTATCCCATGCTACATAGTCACGAAGCGGAAGCCACCGTCCGCCAGCGCCAGGCGCACGCCCACGAAGAATCCGGCCACGAATTCCTCGCCTTCACGATGGGCGAGGAAGAATACGGCCTCGACATCCTGAAAGTGCAGGAAATCCGCGGCTACGAGGCGGTTACCCGCATCGCCAACGCGCCCGAATACTTCAAGGGCGTCATGAACCTGCGCGGCGTCATCGTCCCGGTGATCGACATGCGCATCAAGTTCAAGCTCGGCACGAGCTACGACGCATTCACCATCGTGATCGTGCTGAACCTGGGCGGCAAGGTGGTCGGCATGGTGGTCGACAGCGTCTCCGACGTGACCACCCTCACCCCGCAGCAGATCCGCCCGGCGCCCGACATGGGCGGCGTGTTCGCCAGCGACTACCTGATCGGCCTCGGCACCGTCGACGAGCGCATGCTGATCCTGGTCGACATCGACAAGCTGATGGCGAGCCCCGAGATCGGCATGCTGGCCGAACTGGCTGCCTGAACCGTACTGTATCCGCCTTCCCACTGAGAACAATCAATGAACAATCTGACGGTACGAACCCGGCTGCTGGCCGGTTTCATGATGGTCGCCCTGCTGGGCGCGCTGGTGGCGGCAATCGCCATCTTCAACATGGCAAAGATGAACGACCAGGCCGAGAGCGCCTACAATCACGACCTGCAGGGCATTTCGCACTCCAAGGAAGCGAACATCAACCTGATCCATATCGACCGGGCGATGCGCGGCCTGATGCTCGCCACCGGCGCGCCGCAGCGCCTGCAATTCACCGACCAGGCCGCCAAGGCCAGGAGCACGATGCTGAGCGAACTCAACATCGCGCGCCCGCTGTTCGTCACGCCGGGCGGCAAGGCCTTGTTCGCTGAAGTCGACCGCGCCGCTGCCGAATACGACGCCCAGCTGACCCAGCTGAACCGGCTGGCGCACAGCGAAGTGCCGGACGCGATGGAGGCGGCGATCCAGTACGCCTTCACGACCTATTCAGGCAAGGCCCAACAGTTCGAGGAGAAGCTCACCCAGCTGGGCAAACAGAAGGAAGGCGCGGCAGCGACAGCGGCCGCCGGCGCGAGCAGCGTCTACAGCAGCACCCGCGCCCTGATGATCGTGCTCGCGCTCGGCACGCTGATCGTCAGTACCGGCATCGGCCTGTGGATCACCCGCGCGCTGAGCTTGCAGCTGGGCGGCGAGCCGGCCTATGCGGCCGAGGTGGCGGCGGCGATCGCGGCCGGCGAACTGTCGACCGCGGTCACGACCCGCGCCGGCGACAAGAGCAGCCTGTTGTTCGCGATGGAATCGATGCGCGCCAGCCTGGTCAACATCGTGCGCCAGGTGCGCGAAGGCACCGACACCATCGCCACCGCGTCCAACGAGATCGCCATGGGCAACCTCGACCTGTCCGCGCGTACCGAGCAGCAGGCCAGCTCGCTCGAAGAGACGGCCTCGTCGATGGAAGAACTGACCGGCACCGTCAAGCAGAACGCCGATAACGCGCACCAGGCCAATACGCTGGCGGTCTCGGCCTCCGAGGTGGCGGTCAAGGGCGGCGCGGTGGTGTCGAAGGTGGTCGACACGATGGCGTCGATCAACGAATCGTCGAAGAAGATCGTCGACATCATCGGCGTCATCGACGGCATCGCGTTCCAGACCAACATCCTGGCGCTGAACGCCGCGGTGGAAGCGGCGCGCGCCGGCGAACAGGGCCGCGGCTTCGCGGTAGTGGCGACCGAAGTGCGCAACCTAGCGCAGCGTTCGGCGGCGGCGGCCAAGGAAATCAAGACCCTGATCAACGACTCGGTCGAGAAAGTCGCCACCGGCGGCAAGCTGGTCGACGAGGCTGGCATCACGATGGGTGAAATTGTCCAGTCGATCACGCGCGTGACCGACATCATGGCCGAGATCTCGTCGGCCAGCGTCGAGCAGACTTCCGGCATCGAACAGGTCAACGCCGCGATCAGCCAGATGGACGAGGTCACGCAGCAGAATGCGGCGCTGGTGGAAGAAGCGGCGGCCGCGGCCGGCTCGCTGCAGGACCAGGCGGTGGCGCTGGCACAGGTCGTTGGCGTATTCAAGCTCGACCAGGCTGAACCGGCCAACACGCGCCGCCTGCGCCCGGTTGCCGCAACGCCGGCCGCGATCGCGCCGCGGCGTGCCGCCCCGGCACCGCGCCGGCTGGCGGAAACCAACGGCGGCGACAATTGGGAAGCATTCTGATTGTCGCAGTGCCGCTACGAAGCCCGCCTTGCGCGGGCTTTTTTTCGCCTGGCGGGCGCCCGCGCGTTAGTACGCTGGCGCACAGACGGTATGTCTTGGAGGAACTAATCTTGGCGTATTGACTTCAGCCCGCCACAGGATTCCCCTTGAAAACAGTTCCACACGCCCTCCTCGCCGCCTGCCTCGCGGCCGCTTTCGCCTCGCCGGCGATGGCCGCACCCGCCGCAAAAAAGCTGAATGCCGAGTCCGTCAACGCGGCCGGCAAGACCGGTGCGTCCGCCAAGCCGGGCACGGCGGAAGTGCTGCGCGCGCAGATCATGCTCGATCGCGCGCACTTCTCGTCCGGTGAAATCGACGGCGCCGCCGGCTCCAACCTGCGCGCCGCGATCAGCGGCTACCAGGCGGCCAAGGGCATCGAAGCGACCGGCGCCATGAACGCGGCGACCTGGGACGCGCTCAACACCGACAGCGCCGACGCCCTGACCACCTACACCATCACCGACGCCGACGTGGCCGGCCCGTTTCAGCCGATCCCGGAAGACATGGCCGAAAAAGCCAAGTTGCCCGCGCTCGGTTACGCCAGCGCCGAAGAAGGCCTGGGCGAGAAATTCCACGCCAGCCCTGCCCTGCTCAAGCGCCTCAATCCCGGCAAGAACCTGGCGAAGGCCGGCGAAGAGATCGTCGTGCCGAACGTGGACGGCACCGAGCCGCTGCCCAAGGGCGGCAAGATCGTGGTCGACAAATCGGCGCGCACCCTGACCTTGTTCGACGTGTCCGGCAAGGCGATCGCGCAATTCCCGGCCTCGACCGGCAGCGAACACGATCCCCTGCCGGTGGGTAACTGGAAGGTCAAGGGCATTTCCAAGAACCCCGTGTTTCACTACAACCCACAATTGTTCTGGGACGCCCAGGCCAACGAAAAGAAAGCCAGGATTCCCGCCGGCCCGAACAATCCGGTCGGCGTTGCCTGGATCGACCTGTCGAAGCCGCATTACGGCATCCACGGCACCCCGGTGCCGGCCTCGATCGGCAAGACCCAGTCGCATGGCTGCATCCGCCTGACCAACTGGGACGTGGCCGCGCTGTCCTCGTCGGTGGGCGCCGGAACCGATGTCGTACTCCAGGACTAAACTGCTTCACTCACTACAACAATAAACTGAGGAGAATTCAATGAGATGGCTTCTGACATTCCTGGCAGGCGTAGTGATAGGCGCGGGCGGGCTGTTCGCGTACCTGCGCCAGATTCCCCACGACGCGCCTGCCACTGTGGCCGTCGTCACTGCCACCGCGCCGGCGACCGGCGCCTCGCCGGCCAACTCCGCCGCCGCAATCTCGGGCGCCCTGCCCGCGGCGCCGGTTGTGACGACCGACCTGACCGAAGCGGACCTGCCGCTGCGCCCCGCCCCGCACGAATTCGCGCCGGCGGGCGACGTGAGCAGCGATGCCGCGGCGAAACCGCCCGGCAAGCTGCTGATCCCGGTCGAAGGCATCAAGCTGGCGCAGCTGGCCGACAATTTCGACCAGCCGCGCGGCAAGGAACGCCATCATGAAGCGCTCGACATCATGGCGCCAAAGGGCACCAAGGTGATCGCGGCGGCGGATGGCAAGGTCGTCAAGCTGTTCAACAGCAAGCCTGGCGGGTTGACCGTCTACCAGTTCGACCCGACCGAAAGGTACGCTTATTATTACGCCCACCTGGACCGCTACGCGGACGGGGTCAAGGAAGGCAGCGTGCTCAAGCGCGGCGACCTGGTCGGCTATGTGGGCACCACCGGCAATGCCAATCCGGACGGGCCCCACCTGCACTTCGCGGTGTTCGAACTGACACCGAAAAAAGAGTGGTGGAAAGGTACGCCGCTCAACCCTTACCCGATGCTGGGCGAATAAGAATAACAACCATAAGAAGGAAACCATGAACACTACCAAAATTATCGGCATCGTCCTGATCGTCGCAGGCTTGCTGGGCCTCGCGTTCGGCGGCTTCAGCTTTACCAAGGAAACCCACAAGGCCAGCCTAGGCCCGATCAACCTGTCGGTGGCGGAAGAGAAAACCGTCAACATCCCGCTGTGGGCGAGCATCGTCGCGATCGCTGCCGGCGCCGCGGTGCTGGTGGCCGGCTCGAAGCGTTGACGGCATGCCCCGCGCGCAGCGGATGTCACCGTTAAGTGTGTGACCGCGCGGCAATGGCGGCAAGCGCCCGGTGCGGCGACAAATTCGGGGTCAGGTCCGCCGGACCTGACCCCGTCCCTTGGACCGCGGCCCGTGCATGAAGAGGTGGCACGTCGATGCCGCAAGTCGTCCCGCAATAGCTAAGTAAAAAGCCGCCATCGGGCGGCTTTCGTGCGTCTGGGGCCGCCGCTTATTCGTCGATATCGGCGCCCACGTTGATCGCCGCGTACGCGCGCTGGACTGCCTTGTCCTCCTTGCTGCCGGCGCCGTACAGCTCCTGCGCGGACAGGATCATCCTGGCGCGCGCGTCGGCGTAGTTGGTGCTCGAGGTGAACTTGGTGGTCAGGGCCTTGAACCAGATCCGGTAGGCCTTGTCGGTGCCGATGCCGGTCATCGCCAGCGGCGTCTTCACCAGGTACTTGCTCGAATAATCGCCGGTCTTGCCGGCGTTCGAGCCCTGCGACAGGAAATAGAACATCCGGTTGTTTGGGCCGCTGCTGTAGTGCACGTCCAGGAAGCGCAAGGTCAGGCTCCAGGCGTCCGGGCTGCTGCCGTCCTTGCTCGGCTTGTACATGTAGCGCAGCGGCGTGGCGTTCTTGCTGATCTCCTTGCCGGTCGCCCAGTCGTTGCCGCTATTCGGAATCGTCGCGCCGGCGCCGCCGGCACGCGCGTACGCCTCGACCGCCTCGCCGCTGATGTCGGAGCTCGATTCGTTCAGCCCGCCGGACTCGCCGGAATAGGTCAGGTTCGAGCTGGCCGCGGTCACGCCATGGCCCATCTCGTGGCCGATCACGTCGATGGCGCCGAGGCTGTTGAAGAACGCGCCGTCGCCGATGAACATGCACTTGCAGGTGTCGCTGAAGTAGGCGTTGTCGTAGGCGGTGTTGACGTGCGCGGCGATGTAGGTCGCGGTGTTGCGCCCGTCCAGCGACTGCCAGCCGAGCGTATTTTTGAGCATGTCGTAGGTGTTCATCAGCCCCCACAAGGCATTGACCGCGGCGGTCTGGCCGTTGGCGTCGGTGGTGCTGCCGCCGTCGATGTACTGCTTGCCGTCGCCCCAGACCTTGCTCGCGTTGCTGTAGACCTCGCCGGGCGAGGTGGTGTGGTTCGCGTTGGTGATCGCCATCGCGCCGAAGGTGCCGCCGGTGCCGCGTGACGCATCGATCATCTTGTAGGTGCTGCCAGCGAGCGTGGTGCTGATCGGCACCACGCCGTTGTACTGGCTGTTGCCGGTGCCAATCACCGTCTGCAGCATGCTCCACTGGTCGATGATGCGGCCGTCGTTCGCGCTGACGACGGTGTCGTGGAAGGCCGGCTTGTCGCCGGCCACCATCCGCGTATGCACCAGGTAGGCCAGCTCGTAGCCGGCCACGACATCCTGCACGTCGAGCGCGTTGAGCTCTTCCTCCGGCTTGTTGACCGCGCTCGGAATGCGCTCGGTCTGCATGATCGGGTAGACCATCAGTTCGGCGGTGGGCGCCGCCACCGGGCTGGCGCCTGCAGGCAAAGTCTTCATCGCCACCGCGATCGCCGCCATGGGCGTCACGCTGGGCACGACACTGAAGGCGGCGGTCTGCGGCCCCAGCCGATTCGCTTCGCCCTTGCCCAAGTCCTGGCGCCGGTCCGACGACGACTCGCTGATCAGCTTCCCGCTGGCGTCGCTCACCACCACCGACTCGGAGCCGAACACCCGCACGCCCTTGTAGGTATGGTCGACGCGCGTGACCTGGGTGCCATCGACGCCCGGATGCTGCCTGCTGACCGCGACATTGTGATCGGCGTCAAGGCCGCGTGCGGAACGCAGCGCCAGCAGCTTGGCCACCAGCGCGGCGGTGGCCGCGGGCGACTGCAACACGTGCGAACTCATCAGCTGGGTGGCGGAAGCGGGACCGGCGGCAAACCAGGGCAAAGCGCTGAGCGCGCCGGCCAGCAGGGTTTTGCGGATTTTCATCTCTTCTCCAATAAGGTAGACCGCCCGGGCGACAAGCAGACTGGGCATTACGGAATATTGGGCGAGAAATGGCTGAGCTTATTGAAGAAACGCAAGAATCCCCGAAAACGGGCTGCCGGGGCAGCGCCATTCGCGGGGCCGGTCATGCCCGGACGCCCCGTCGGCGGCCAGGCAATCGGTGACGAGCCTTACTCGGCGATGTCGATTCCCACGTTGATCGCCGCGTAGGCACGCGTGACCGCCTTGGCCTCGACGCTGCCCACGCCATACAGTTCCTGCGCGGCGGCGATCACTTTCAGGCGCGCATCGGCGTAGTTGGTCGACGCGGTGAACTTGGTGGTCAGCGCCTTGAACCAGATCCGGAACGCCTTGTCGCTGCCGATGCCGGTCATGGCCAGCGGCGCCTTGTTCAGATAGGAGCTGTAGTAGTCGCTGGTCGGGGTCGAGTTCGATCCGTTTGCCAGGAAGTAGAACATGCGGTTGTTCGGGCCGCTGCTGTAGTGCACGTCGAGGCGCTTGATCGACGAGCTCCAGGCGTTCGGGCTGCCGCCGTCCTTGCTCGGCTTGTACAACCAGCGCAGCGGTTGGCCGTTCTTGGCGATTTCCTTGCCCATCATCCAGTCGTTGCCGGTGGCGGGAATCACGCTGCCGGTGCCGCCCGCGCGCGCGTAGGCTTCCACCATCTCGCCCTGGATGTCGGAGGCCGACTCGTTCAGGCCGCCCGATTCGGCGCGGTAGGTCAGGTTCGAGGTCGCCGCGGTGACGCCGTGTCCCATCTCGTGGCCGATCACGTCGATCGAACCGAGGCTGGTGAACGAGGCGCCGCCGTCGCCGATATACATGCACTTGCAGGTGTCGGAGTAGTAAGCGTTGTCGTACGCGGTGTTGACGTGCGCGGCGATGTAGGTTGCGGTGTTATTGCCGTCGAGCGACTGCCAGCCCATCACGTTCTTCAGCATGTCGTAGGTGTTCATCAGGCCCCACATGGCGTTCACGGCCGCGGTCTGGCCGTTGGCGTTGGTGGTGCTGCCGCCCGCGATGTAGTTTAGGCCATCGCCCCAGGTGTTGCTGGTGTTGGTGTAGACCAGGCCGCCGCCGGTGGTGTGGTTGGCGTTGGTGATCGCCATCGCGCCGTAGGTCCCGCCGACGCCACGCGTGGCATCGATCATCGAATAGGTGCTGCCGCTGAGCGTGGTGCTGATCGGCACGGTGCCGTTGTATTGGCTGTTGCCGGTGCCAACTACCGTCTGCACCATGCTCCACTGGTCGAGCACGCTGCCGTCGGTGGCGCTGACGATGGTGTTGTAGAACAGCGGCGTGTTGCCGCTGGTCATACGGGTTTCCACCAGGTAGGCCAGCTGGTAGCTGTCGACCACTTCTTCGAGGTCGGTGGCGTTCAGGTCGGCCTCGGCCTTGTTGGCGGCGGAGGCGGCACGCACTTCCTTCATGACCGGATAGATGATCAGTTCGGCCTTCGGCTGGGCCACGTGGGCGCCGCCTGGCGAGATCGCGCGTACCACGCTGTCGATCGCCGACTTGGCGCTCAAGGCCGGCGCCACGTTGATGTCCTTCTTGCTCAGGCCGGCGCGCCGGTCGGCGATCGATTCGCTGATGATGCTACCGTGCGGGCCGGTGACGATGACCGATTCGGAACTGAAGATGCGCACGCCTTTGAAGGTGTGGTCGGCACGGCTGATGGTGGTGCCTTCCGTGCCTGGGTGCTGTTTGGCCAGCACGAAGTTGAATCGGCTATCGAGGCCGCGGGCTCCGCGCTGCGACACGAGCTGCGCGATCAGGGCCGCATTGTCTTGTTGCGATTGCACAGCCGGCGCTCCCATCATCGAGCCGGCGGTCGCTGCGCTGCACGCCATCAGTGGAATTGCCGCGATCGACGCTGCCAGCAGCGTTTTACGAAGATTCATCATATCTCCAATCGGAATATCGAACATTCAGGTTGCCCTCTTGAATCAGGGATGGGCAACACTATGCCGCCGTCAAGACCGATGTCAAAATTTTCAACAAAAAAAACAGATCGCACCGGTAATGTCCAATTTGAGACAAAATTATGTGAAGATCAACAAAATTCTAGATAGTATTTTTCGCTCTTGCGGATGTGTTACCCTCACCGGACGGGCTGAGCAATTCGGCCCGCGCATCACTACGTTACGGCTTCGCCGTTACCTTATTTGAGCCGAGGCTGGCGCTCAGTCTTACCTGCCCCCGGATTCAACTCATGCACTCGATTTCCAAGAAGTCGGTCGACCGGCTTTCGCTGGCCGGCTTCGGCGCCGCTTCGGCCGCCCTGTTCATCATCGCCCTGCTGGCCATGCGCAGCAATGCCCAACCGCTGGACGCGCTGCCGATGCTCGCCGTCAGCGCGCTGCTGCTGCTGATATTCCTGGCGCTGGCCGTGCACGCCGTGCTGCGCCGATCCCAGGCCGCCGAATCGGCCGACAGTTCGCTGCCCTTGCTGAAGGCCGGCGCGCTGCAAAACGCGATTTTCAACAGCGCCAATTTCTCCAGCATCGCCACCGACGCCCAGGGTGTGATCCAGATTTTCAACGTCGGCGCCGAACGCATGCTCGGCTACCTCGCCGCCGACGTGGTCGACAAGATTACCCCCGCCGATATCTCCGACCCGCAGGAAGTCATCGCGCGCGCCAA
>JBKPEJ010000006.1:0-147197 GCA_046728335.1 Pseudomonadota bacterium
CCGCGGCGGCGCAGCGTTTCGCCGGCGCCGCGCGGCTCGAGCAGCGCCTCGGCGGTCCAGACCGGGCGCGCGTCGCCGTCCAGCTGGGGCGCCAGCAGTTCGGCGCTGACCACGCCGGCGGCGCAGGCATCGTCCAGGCAGACCTGCAGGCGTTCAACCGGCGTGTCCTGGTCGACCGGCAGCCAGGCGGCGCCCGTCTTGGCAATGGCCGCCTGCATGACCAGCAATTCGATGCCGCGCGGCATCCAGAGGCCGACGATGTCGCCCGCCTTGACGCCGGCCTCGATCAGGCGCGAGGCGGCCAGTCCGGCCAGCTCGTCGAGCTCGCTGTAGTTCAGTTCGCGCTCTTCGTAGACCAGCGCGACCTGGCCGGGCACGCGCCGGGCAGTCGCCTCGAGCAGGTCGGCGAGGATTTCTTCCTTGAGCAAAGCGGGTTCGACCGGACCGTACAGGACATCCGGATTGAGGGCGGGCAGGGTGATCGGGGAGAGGGTGAGATCGTTCATTCAACAGGTTTTTTGCAATGACGGGGCCGGTTGCCGCGCCAGCCTCCACCTTACAGCAATTTTCCCCAATCCATTGCTCCGCAGACCTCCTTTTCTCCCGCTTGAGCTCGATTGGATCGCCCAACATGCGTGGCACGCAACGAGGGCTTGCCAGGTCATTACGATCCTTGGGCGCGATAACGGTATCGGGGCGCTGGTCAATCGCCAGGAGCTCTGCTGTGGGCCTGGCCGAAGCGTGATAAATTACGGGTGATGTTCCGCATCCGCGGAGCGTACCCGGAGCAGCACAATGCTTGGTTTCACGGCCCTCGAACTGGCTCGGATTCAGTTCGCCTTCACGATGTCGTTCCATATCATTTTCCCGGCAATCACCATCGGGCTGGCCAGCTACCTGGCAGTGCTCGAACTTTGCTGGCTGCGCACCCGGCGCCAGGTATTCGTCGACCTCTATCAGTTCTGGCTCAAGATTTTCTCGGTCAATTTCGGCATGGGCGTCGTGTCCGGCCTGGTGATGGCTTACCAGTTCGGCACCAACTGGAGCTTCTTCTCCGAGTTTGCCGGCAGCGTCACCGGGCCGCTGCTCGCGTATGAAGTGCTGACCGCTTTCTTCCTCGAAGCCGGTTTCCTCGGCGTAATGCTGTTCGGCTGGACCCGTGTCGGTCCCGGCCTGCATTTCCTGTCCACCTGCATGGTCGCCTTGGGCACCCTGATATCCGCGACCTGGATCCTGGCCTCGAACAGCTGGATGCAGACCCCGCAAGGCTACGCGATCGAGCACGGCGTGGTGATTCCGCAAGACTGGCTGGCGATTATCTTCAACCCTTCGTTTCCGTACCGGCTGCTGCACATGAGCGTGGCCGCCTTCCTGTGCACCGCGCTGTTCGTCGGCGCCTCCGGCGCCTGGCATTTGCTGCGCAAGAACGATACCCCGGCCGTGCGCAAGATGCTGTCGATGGCGATGTGGATGATCGTCATCGTCGCGCCGATCCAGGCCGTGATCGGCGATTTTCACGGTCTCAACACGCTGCAGCACCAGCCGGCCAAGATCGCCGCGCTCGAAGGCCATTGGGAAAACCGCGGCAACGAGGCCTTGCCGCTGATCCTGTTCGGGATTCCCGACATGGAGCAAGAAACCACCAAATACGCGATCGAACTGCCGCGCCTGGGCAGCCTGATCCTGACCCATACCTGGGATGGCCAGATCAAGGGGCTCAAGGAGTTTCCCAAGCAGGACCGGCCCAACGCGGCCATCATCTTCTGGTCGTTCCGCATCATGGTCGGGCTCGGATTCGCGATGATCGGTCTGGGCTTATGGAGCCTGTGGAACCGGCGCGGCGGCAAGCTGTTCACGTCGCGGCCTTTCCTGCGCGCCGCGCTGCTGATGGGGCCGAGCGGCCTGGTCGCGCTGCTGGCAGGCTGGATCACCACCGAAGTCGGGCGCCAGCCGTGGGTCGTGTACGGGCTGATGCGCACCAGCGACGGCGTGTCGGCGCACACCGCGGGCCCGCTGGCGCTGACGCTGGGCCTGTTCGTCGTGGTGTATTTATTCGTGTTCGGGGTAGGCATCGCCTACGTGATGCGGCTGGTGCGCAGCGGGCCGAAGCACTTCGACGCCACCCACCCGCCGGAGGGCGGACCGGGCCACGACCGCACGCCAAGCCGGCCGATGTCGGCTGCCCCCGCACCAGGAGTGAACTGATGGGTATCGATCTTCCGGTCATTTGGGCCGTCATCATATTTTTCGGCGTGTTCATGTATGTGGTCATGGACGGCTTCGACCTCGGCATCGGCATGCTGTATCCCTTCGTGCCCGACCGGCATGAGCGCGACGTGATGATGAACACCGTCGCGCCCGTGTGGGACGGCAACGAGACCTGGCTGGTGCTGGGCGGGGCCGGCTTGCTGGCGGCGTTCCCGCTGGCCTATTCGATCATCCTGAGCGGGCTGTACCTGCCGCTGATCTTCATGCTGCTGGGGCTGATTTTTCGCGGGGTCGCCTTCGAATTCCGCTTCAAGGCGATGGACCACGAGCGCCATATCTGGGACAAGGCGTTCATGTGCGGCTCGGTCACCGCGGCGTTCTTCCAGGGCGTAGCGCTGGGCGCCTTCCTTGATGGCATCCCGGTCAATGGCCGGGCGTATGCCGGCGGGCCGTTCGACTGGCTGGCGCCGTTTCCCTTGCTCTCCGGACTCGGCGTGATGATTGCCTACACGCTGCTGGGCAGCACCTGGCTGATCATGAAAACGGAAGGCGACCTGCAAAAGCGCATGATCCAGGTGGCGCGGCCGTTTGGCCTGATGCTGCTCGGCGCCATCGGCGTGGTCAGCGTGTGGACGCCGCTTTTGCATCCGGAGGTTGCCGCGCGCTGGTTCAGCCTGCCGAACCTGTTCCTGTTCGCGCCGGTCCCGCTGCTGGTGGCGGCCTGCATGTTCTGGCTGCTGCGCTCGCTCAAGGGCGCGCCGAACCGCAGCCCCTTCGTTGCGGCGCTGGGCCTGATCTTCCTCGGCTACACGGGGATGGCGATCAGCATCTGGCCGAATATCGTGCCGCCCTACCTGTCGATCTGGACCGCGGCCTCGCCGCCGCAGAGCCAGGGCTTTGCGCTGGTCGGCACGCTGTTCATCCTGCCGTGTATCCTCGGTTACACGGTGTGGTCGTATTACGTATTCCGCGGCAAGGTCAAGGCCGGCGAGGCCTACCATTGAAAGCACGGCTCTGGCTCTGGCTCAGGCGCTTCGGCTGGCTGGCGGCGATCTGGGCAGCCAGCGTGGCCGCGCTCGCGCTGGCTGCCGGCCTGATGCGCCTGCTGATGCACGCGGCCGGCATGCGCTGAAACTTCAAGGCGCGCGCAGCAGGTCGGCGCGCGGGAAATCCCACTTCGGCACGTTGGCCGGGCAGCCGCGGCCGGCGAACTGCGCCAGGTCGATGGTCGAAAAGTTTGGCGCCAGGGTGGTGCCGAAGCGGATGTCCGAGGCCCGGTTGCCCGCCACCAGCGGTGCGCGCGCGAAGCGCAGCCAGTCGCGGAAGAAGCAATTCTCCTGTTCCAGTTGGCGAAATGCGGCCAGGCTGGACGGGTTGTCGGACAGGATGGCGATTCCGGGCGCGGACGACTGGCGTTCGACGTTGCCGGTCAGCCCGGCCGGACATTGCTCGACGGTCATGAGCTTGGGCGCCAGGCTCAACACGCCGCGCCGCAGGCGGTAGACGCCGGCCGCCTCGTTACGTTCGACCGCGACGAAATTCCAGCACAGGGGATTGGCCGGATAGGCCGTCATCGACGCATCGACCAGTTCGCTGGCCGGATCGCGCTGGCGCAGGTCGGCCGCCAGTTCGCGCGTGCCGCGCGCGGATTCGACGCCCTGGACCGCGACGAAGGCGAGGCAGGCGCCGAAGCCGGCCAGCAATCCGCGCCTGCCGCCTGGCTGCGCGCCTGCCTGGACGGCGCCGACCGCCAGCCCGACCATTCCGAGCAGCACGAGCGAACTCCAGTGAAGGAAGCCGGCGTGGACGCACCACATCAGCGAGCCCGTCAGCATGCCGAGCAAGGTCATCCGTACGCTGCGGCGCTTCACCATCATCGCCAGCGGCACGCCGGACGCGATCCAGAACACCGGCTCGAGGATGAATACCATGTCGCCGTACAGCCAGCGCTTGTCGAGCGGGTAGAACGGGTGGATACCGTAGGAATTCAAGTAATCCATCGCCAGGTGCAGCACGAAGCCGAGCCCGACGGCCAGCAGCATGCCGCGCCGCGCGGGCGCGCTGTGCGCCAGCAGCCGCCGCGCGCCTGGCCACAGCAGCCAGATCAACGCCATCAGCAGCAGGGCTTGCGGCAGGGCGTACAGCAGCGTGTGCGTTTGGCCGCGGTGATGCAGCAGGTAGCCGAGCGGGCGCGGCAGCAGCGGCGTCAATACCAGGTCGAGGTCGGGGAAATTGCTGGCCGCCCAGCAGGACACCAGCAGCAAGCGCCGGCGCAAGCGCTGGTCGAGCGGGTCCGGTTCCGGCGCCAGGCTGCGCTGGACCAGTTCGCCGACCGCGAGTCCCACTAGCGAATGACTTAAATTATCCATGCAGAAATCTACCACGCGAATTCCAAAACCGGGGTCAGACCCGGGTTTTGAAATAGATTCGAAAACCTGGGTCTGACCCCGGTTTTGAAATTTTCGCGGCTGGCCGGTTTTTGTGCGCACGTGAAATGGCATCGCACCCTTGTCCATGTCACAATACCAGTACTTCACGATGGCAGAGGAGGCAGGTCCATGACGCCGTACCAGCGCTTTATCGAAGCACGCGATTTCCTGCTGCAGCACCGCACCGATTACGAGCACGCCTACCATGGCTACATCGCGCCGGCGCTGACTACCTTTAACTGGGCGCTCGATTACTTCGACATCCAGGCGCAGGGCAATCAGACGCCGGCATTGTGGGTCGTCGACGAGGATGGCAGCGAGCAGAAAGTCAGCTACGCCGACATGGCGACGCACTCGAACCGCATGGCCAACTATCTGCGCGAACGCGGCGTCAGGCGCGGCGACCGGGTGCTGCTGATGCTGCCGAACCGCGTGGAAATGTGGGAGATCATGCTGGCGGGGATCAAGCTGGGCGCGGTGGTCGTGCCGACCAGCATGCTGGCGATGCCGGCCGACCTGGCCGACCGCCTGGAGCGCGGCGCCATCCGCCACGTCATCGCGCAGGCCTCCGAAGCCGATAAGTTCTCGGCACTGGCAGGCGATTACACCCGCATCGCAGTCGGTGGCCAGGCCGACGGCTGGCACGACGTCGCCGACAGCGCCGGCTACGATAGCGCCTTTGCGCCAGACGGCGTGACCATGGCGCACGATCCGCTGCTGCTGTACTTCACGTCCGGCACCACCGCGCAGCCGAAGCTGGTGCTGCACAGCCATGAAAGCTATCCGGTCGGCCACCTCAGCACGATGTACTGGATCGGCCTGCAGCCGGGCGATGTGCACTGGACCATCGCCTCGCCCGGGTGGGCCAAGCACGCCTGGAGCTGCTTCTTCGCGCCGTGGAATGCGGGCGCGACCGTGTTCGTGTTCAATTACGAGCGCTTCCACGCGAAGGCCGCGTTCGAGGTCATCCAGCGCTGCGGCGTGACTTCGCTGTGCGCACCGCCCACCGTGTGGCGCATGATGATCCAGGAAGACCTGGCGGCGTGGAAGCTGCCGCTGCGCGAACTCGTCGGCGCCGGCGAGCCGCTCAATCCGGAGGTGATCGAACAGGTCGAGCGCGCGTGGGGCCTCCGCATCCGCGACGGTTTCGGCCAGACGGAAACGACGGCGCAGATCGGCAACACGCCGGGCCAGCTGCTGAAACCCGGCTCGATGGGCCGGCCGCTGCCGGGCTACCATATCAAGCTGCTCGACGCCGACGACCACTGCGCCGACGAAGGCGAGATCGCCGTCAAGCTGGAACCCGAGCTGGTCGGCCTGATGCTCGGCTACGAGGGCGAGCACGAGAAGACGTCCGAGGTGATGCGTGCCGGCTACTATCATACCGGCGACACCGCTATGCGCGATGCGGATGGCTACTATTTCTATGTCGGCCGGAATGACGATGTGTTCAAGTCATCCGGCTACCGGATCAGTCCGTTCGAGCTGGAGAGCGTGCTGGTCGAACACGACGCGGTGCTCGAGGCGGCCATTGTGCCGAGCCCCGATGCGGTGCGCTTTTCGGTGCCGAAAGCCTTCATCACCTTGTGCGCCGGGGTCGAGCCGAGCAATGAAGTGGCGCAATCGATCTTCGCGTTCGCGCGCGCCAGGCTAGCCGCGTACAAACGGATCCGCCGCATCGAATTTCGCGAGCTGCCGAAGACCATCTCCGGCAAAATCCGGCGCGTCCAGTTGCGCAGGGAAGAAAACACGCGCGGCGATGCCGGGCAAGGCGCCGATGAATTCCGCGAGGATGAGCCCGGCGCCTGATGCACCACAAGCAGGAGGCAGGTGTGTGCTGGCCATCGTCGCCGAAAGGTGCGATGGTGAGCCAGGCCTGTTTTTAATTTTTTTGAGTGAATTTTGATCGCACCATGAACAGCACCAGTCCACGTACCGAATCCCACCCGCCATCCCCACCGTGCAAAGTCGAGCGTTCGCCCGTGCATGGCAACGGCGTATTCGCCACCCGCAAGATCGAGGCGGGCGAACGCATCATCGAATATACCGGCGAGCGCATCGACTGGCCGGAAGCGCTGCGCCGCACCGACGCCAGCGATGGCCCGGTCAACCACACTTTCTATTTCAGCCTGGACGACGGCCAGGTGATCGACGGCGGCAGCCACGGCAACGACGCGCGCTGGATCAACCATGCCTGCGAGCCCAATTGCGAAGCCTACGAGGAGGACGGCCGGGTGTTCATCCACGCGCTGATGGACATCGAAGCCGGCGAGGAGCTGAACTACAACTACGCGCTGGTGTACGAGCCGCGGCACACGGCGGCCGTCAAGCGCCTGTTCGAGTGCCGCTGCGGCACGCCATCCTGCAACGGCACCATGCTGGCGCCCAAGAAGCGCAAGTCGCGCGCCAAGGCGCAGGCCTAGAGTTCGGGCCGGGCGCGGTAGGTCGTTTCGTCCAGTTCGCCTTCCATGCGCGCCACCGTGGTGGTGACGGCCAGGTTGGCGCTGGCCGACGCCACCGTGCGCGTCATGTCGAGCAGGCGGTCGAACGGCAGCACGAAGCCGACCACCAGCGCGGTCTGGTCGACGCCGACGCCGACCGCGGCGAGCACGGCGGCCAGCATGAACAGCGAGGCCGATGGCACCGGCGCGGTGCCGAACGCGGCCAGGGTGGCGGTCAGCAGTACGATCAGGTAGCCGCCCGGCGCCAGGTCGACGCCCAGCGCCTGCAGGCTGAACAGGCTGAGCAGGCCGACGTACATCGCGGTGCCATCCTTGCCGATTGCCGCGCCCAGCGGCAGCACGGTCATGAACACGGGCTTGTTGACGCCGAGGTTTTCGCCGGCCACCCGCATCGCGACCGGCAAGGTGGCCGAGCTCGACGCGGTCGAGAACGCCACCATCAGCGCATCGACGATGCCGCGGAAGAAAGGCAGCACCGGCAGGCGCGCCACCAGCCGGATCAGCACGCCATGCACCAGCAGCACCTGCAGCGCCGAGCCGATCACCACGCACAGCGCCAGCCAGCCGACGTTGACGAATACCGCCGTGCCGTTGGCCGCGACCGAATTGGCGATCAGCGCGAACACGCCGAACGGGGTCACTTCCATCACGATGATGACGACGCGCAGCATCACCGCCGAGGCGGACTGGAAGAAGGCGGCCAGCGGACGCCCGGCCTCGCCGGCGGTAATCGCGCCCACGCCGAGCAGGACGGCAACAAAGATAATGGCCAGCATGTCGCCCTTGGCCAGGGCGTCGACAATATTCAGCGGGACGATGCCGATCAGCTGCTCGCCCACGGACTTGCTGGCGCCCAGCGCTTTGGGCACCGCGCCGCCGATGTTGGCGCCGACGCCCGGATGCAGCATGGAAGCGACCGCCATGCCGATCGCCACCGCGATGACCGTGGTGCACAGGAACAGCCCGATGGTGCGCCCGCCCAGCGAACCGAGGCGTTTCGGATCGCCCAGCGAGGTGACGCCGGCGGTGATCGTCACGAACACGATCGGCGCCACCAGCATCTTGATCAGGCGCACGAATACGTCGCCGAGGAAGGCGACCTGCGGCGCTGCGGCCGGCCAGGCCAGCCCGACCACCACGCCGAGCGCCAGTCCGGCCATCACCCGCTTCCACAGGGGAATGGCGAACCACGCGCTCAGGAAGTGTTTGCGCCGGACGGGCAGGGCGGGTGTGGTGGTGTCTTGCATGGCGGTCTCGCGGTGGTGGATTGCCCGCATCCTACCCTGACTTGTTTCCACCAGTCCAGCAGGCTTGCGCCAAAATTGCTTTATACTTAAACTATTAGCGGACCCATGGAGCGCGAATGAAGATAGTCTGCGTAGGAGGCGGCCCCGCGGGCCTGTATTTCAGCCTGTTGATGAAACAGCAGGATCCGGCGCATGACATCGTCGTCATCGAACGCAACCGGCAGGACGATACCTTCGGCTGGGGCGTGGTGTTTTCCGACCAGACGCTGGGCAACCTGGCCGCGGCCGACGAGCCGAGCGCGCGCGCCATCCTGCAGTCGTTCAATCACTGGGACGACATCGACATCCATTTCAAGGGCCGCACCGTCACCTCCGGCGGCCATGGCTTTTGCGGCATCGGCCGCATCCGCCTGCTCGGAATCCTGCAGCAGCGCTGCCTCGAGCTGGGCGTGCGCATCGTGTTCGGCACCGACGTCGCCGACGACCAGGCGCTGGCCGCCGAATATGGCGCCGACCTGATGGTCGCCTGCGATGGCCTCAACAGCCGGATCCGCACCCGCTACGCCGCAACCTATCAGCCCGAGATCGACAACCGCCAGTGCCGCTTCGTCTGGCTCGGCACCCACCAGACCTTCGACGCTTTCACCTTCGCGTTCGAACAAACCGAACATGGCTGGTTCCAGGCGCACGCCTACCAGTACGACGCCGGCACCTCGACCTTCATCGTCGAAACGCCGGAAGAAGTGTGGCGCGCCTGTGGCCTGGACGAGATGAGCCAGCAGGACGCGATCGCCTTCTGCGAGCGCCTGTTCGCCAAATACCTGGGCGGCCATTCCCTGATGAGCAATGCCTCGCACCTGCGCGGCTCGGCCATGTGGATCAAGTTTCCGAAGATCGCCTGCCGCGAATGGGTGCACTGGAACGACATCGACGGCCGCCGCGTTCCCGTGGTGCTGATGGGCGACGCCGCGCACAGCGCGCACTTTTCGATCGGTTCCGGCACCAAGCTGGCGCTGGAGGACGCGATCGAGCTGGCGCGCAGCTTTGCAAGCCACGGCGGCGGGGCGATGCATCCGGCGTTGGCCGCTTACCAGCGGGCGCGCTCGATCGAGGTGCTCAAGCTGCAAAGCGCGGCCCGCAATTCGATGGAGTGGTTCGAGAACGTGCAGCGCTACACGGCGATGGAAGCCGAGCAGTTCGCCTATTCGATGCTGACCCGCAGCCAGCGCCTGTCCCATGAGAACCTGCGCCTGCGCGACGCCGCCTACGTGGACAATTTCGAACGCTGGATCGCCGCGCGCGCATTCGACCAGGCCGGGCTGGCGCAGCCGGCGCCCGGTCCTGCCATCCCGCCGATGCTTACGCCGTTCAAGATGCGCGGCACCGTGCTGAAGAACCGTATCGTGGTGTCGCCGATGGCGCAGTATTCGGCGGTGGATGGCGTGGCCGGCGACTATCACCTGATGCACCTGGGCGCCCGCGCGATGGGCGGGGCCGGCCTCGTGTGCGCGGAGATGACCTGCGTGTCGGCCGACGCGCGCATCACGCCGGGCTGTCCCGGCATGTACGCGCCCGAGCACACGGACGCGTGGCGCCGGATCGTCGATTTTGTGCATGCCAACACCGACGCCAGGATCGCGATCCAGCTGGGACACGCGGGCGCCAAGGGTTCGACCCGCCGCGCCTGGGACGGCGCCGACTTGCCGCTTGACGAAGGCAACTGGCCGCTGGTGTCGGCGTCGCAGCAGCAGTACCTGGCTGGCGTCTCGCAAGTCGCGCGCGAAGCCAGTCTCGATGACATGCGCCGCATCAAGGACGATTTCGTGCGCGCCGCGCAAGCGGCGGCAAGCGCCGGCTTCGACTGGCTCGAATTGCACTGCGCGCATGGCTACCTGCTGTCGTCGTTCATCTCGCCGCTGACCAACCAGCGCGGCGACGAATACGGCGGCTCGCTGGAAAACCGCTGCCGCTTTCCGCTCGAAGTATTCGCCGCGATCCGCGCCGTGTGGCCCGAGGACCGGCCGATCAGCGTGCGGGTGTCGGCGCACGACTGGTGCGAAGGCGGCATCATGCCGGGCGATGCGGTCGATGTGGCGCGCCTGTTCAAGGAAGCCGGCGCCGACATGATCGACTGCTCGTCGGGCCAGGTCACGAAGCTCGAAAAGCCGGTCTACGGGCGCATGTTCCAGGCGCCGTTCTCGGACCGGATCCGCAACGAGGCGGGTATCCCGACCATCGCGGTCGGCGCGATCTACGAGGCGGACCACGCGAACAGCATCATCGCTTCGGGCCGCGCCGACCTATGCGCGGTGGCGCGCCCGCACTTGGCCAATCCGGCCTGGACGCTGACCGAGACCGCGAAGATCGGCTATACCGGGCTGGCGTGGCCCAAGCAGTATCATGCCGCCAAGGTGCAGCTCGAGCGTAATCTTGAACGCGAACGCCAGATCGCAGCCGCCAGCAGCGGCCTGACACCGCAGCAGGTCGCCGCCAGGCTGCTCGAAGGCTAACCAATATAAGGAGTATCGAACGATGCGACACCTGACAGGCCAAGCGCACCAGTTGCCGGGCCAACGCACCACCATGGCGGCATACCCGGCCGCGCACTTTCGCTTTTCGGCCGTGGGCGGCGTTGCGACGATCGAGCTGGATCGTCCCGAGCGCAAGAACCCGCTCACGTTCGAGTCGTACACCGAGCTGCGCAACCTGTTTCGCAGCCTGGCCGACGCCGACGACGTCAAGGCGGTGGTGATCACCGGCGCCGGCGAGAACTTCTGCTCCGGCGGCGACGTCCACGAGATCATCGGTCCGCTCACCAAACTCGATATGCCGGGCCTGCTCGCGTTCACCCGCCTGACGGGCGACCTGGTGAAGGCGATGCGCGCCTGCCCGCAGCCGATCGTGGCGGCCATCGACGGCGTCTGCGCAGGGGCCGGCGCGATGCTGGCGCTGGCGTCCGACCTGCGCTACGGCACCGCGCGCAGCAAGACCGCCTTCCTGTTCACCCGCGTCGGCCTGGCCGGCTGCGACATGGGCGCCTGCGCCTTGCTGCCGCGCGTGATCGGCCAGGGGCGCGCTGCCGACCTGCTTTACAGCGGGCGCAGCATGGGCGGCGAGGAAGCGGAACGCTGGGGCTTCTTCAACCGCCTGTGCGAACCGGACGGCGTCGTGGCCGAGGCGCAGGCATTCGCCGCTTCGCTGGCGCAGGGGCCGACCTTCGCGCACGCCATGACCAAGAAGATGATGCAGCAGGAATGGAACATGGGCGTCGATGAAGCGATCGAGGCCGAGGCCCAGGCGCAGGCGATCTGCATGGCCACCAACGACTTCCACCGCGCCTACCACGCGTTCGCGGCGAAGCAGAAACCGCAATTCGAAGGCGACTGAACGACATGGCAGACACCAGCTACCTGAAGTGGCCCTTCCTCGAGCCGCGCCACCGCGAGCTGGCGCTGGCGCTCGACGCCTGGGCCGCCGAGCATATTGAACAGGACCACGGCGCCGACGTCGACGCAACCTGCCGCGCATTGGTCGCGCAGCTGGGCGATGCAGGCTGGCTGCGCTACGCCGTCGGCGGCGCCGCTTTCGGCGGCGCGGGCGAAGCGATCGACACGCGCGCCATCTGCCTGATCCGCGAAACGCTGGCGCGCCACTCTGGCCTGGCCGACTTCGCATTTGCGATGCAGGGCCTTGGCAGCGGCGCGATCACCTTGTTCGGCAGCGAAGCGAATCGCGCGCAATACCTGCCGAAAGTCGCACGCGGCGAAGCGATCGCCGCGTTCGCGCTGTCCGAGCCGGACGCGGGTTCCGACGTCGCGGCCTTGCAGTGTGCCGCGCGGCTGGACGGCGATGTGTATGTGCTCGACGGCGAAAAGACCTGGATTTCGAATGGCGGCATCGCCGACATGTACGTGGTGTTCGCGCGCACCGGCGAGTTGCCGGGATCGCGCGGCATCTCGGCGTTCATTGTCGACGCCGGCCTGCCCGGTTTCGAGATCGCCGAGCGCATCGACACCATCGCGCCGCATCCGCTGGCGCGCCTGCGCTTCACCAACTGCCGGGTGCCCGTGGCCAACCGGCTTGGCGCGGCGGGGCAGGGCTTCAAGGTGGCGATGGCGACGCTCGACATCTTCCGCACTTCAGTGGCTGCGGCAGCGCTGGGCTTTGCCCGCCGCGCACTCGACGAAGCACTGGGGCGCGCGGCATCGCGCAAGATGTTCGGCAAGACGCTGGCCGACTTCCAGCTGACCCAGGCCAAGCTGGCGCAGATGGCGACCGGCATCGATGCGGCGGCGCTGCTGACCTACCGCGCGGCGTGGCAGCGCGACCAGGGCGAAAAGGTCACCCGCGAAGCGGCGATGGCCAAGCTGACCGCCACCGAAACGGCACAGCAGGTGATCGACGCGGCGCTGCAGATGTTCGGCGGCCTCGGCGTCGTCAGCGGCCAGCCGGTCGAGAGGTTGTACCGCGAGATCCGCGCACTGCGGATCTACGAGGGCGCGACCGAAGTGCAGCAGCTGATCATCGCGCGCGAGCTGCTGGCCGACATCGGGATCAAGCCGCAGGGCTGATTACTACATAACGAGAACAAGAGGGCGTCACTCATGGAATTCCTGCATCCGGCCGGCTGGCCGCGCGCCAAGGGCTATTCGAACGGCATCGCCGCCTCCGGGCGCACGGTCTGCGTCAGCGGCATGATCGGCTGGGACGCGCAGGGCGTGTTCCAGACCGACGACTTCGCCGGCCAAGTGCGCCAGGCGCTGGAAAATATCATCGCCGTGCTGGCGGAAGCCGATGCCCGACCCGAGCACATCGTCCGCATGACCTGGTACGTCGTCGACAAGCGCGAATACCTCGATGCCGGACGCGAAGTGGGCGTGGCCTACCGCGCGCAGATCGGCAACCACTATCCGACCATGAGCGCGGTGCAGGTCAGTGCGCTGATGGAGGACCGGGCCCGGGTCGAAATCGAGGTCACCGCGATCGTTCCGGACTGACGCGACTGACGCCGGCATCTGTGTCGCCACCGTTACGGAACATGTAGCTACTTCTGGTTAAGCGCCGCAGTAATTGGAGGTTGGGCCCGTCTGTGTAATACTCGGGCCTCAACGTTCCTAGATGCAACCCATGCCACACACCGACGCGCGCGTCCTGCCGTCCAATCTCAAGATCCGGCTCGCCAGCGTGGTGATCGTCCTCGTGCTCGGCGCCACCGTGCTGGTCACAATGGTGGCGCTGTCGATGGCCGAGCGCGACATGAAGGGCGTCATCGGCGCCCAGCAATATGCCGTGATCTCGAGCGCCGCCGCATTCATCGACGACCGCCTCGACGCCAAGAAGCAGCTGATGGCGTCGCTCGCCAAAGACTTGCCGGCGGCGGCGCGGGGCGAACCGCGGCTGGTGCAGGCCTACCTTGAAGCGCAAACCGGCCTGCGCACCGAATTCCTCAACCTCACGGCATTCGGCCGCGACGGCCGCCTGGTCGCCAGCCTGCTGGCGCCGGCCTCCGGCAATCCGATCAGCGGCGCGGGCAAACAGTATTTCGAAGAGACCCTGGCGCGCAAGAAGGGGATCGTTGCGTCGCCGATCAGGAGCGCGCTGTCCGGGGCGCCGGTGGTGCTGGTCACGGCGCCTGTGCTCGACGAGAAGGGCGACGTGGTAATGGTGATGAGCGGCTCGATCGAACTCCAGCGCACCGCCTTCCTGCGCCAGATCGACCAGCTCAAGCCGGGCAAGACCGGCTTCGTGTTCATCATGACCACGGCCGGCGTGCTGGTCGACCATCCGGACAAGACCCGGCTCACGCAGCATATCCACCAGCGCCCCGGCATCAACTACGCCACCGACATGGCGCTGTCCGGTTACGAAGGCTGGATCGAAGCGGCCAACAAGGACGGCACCGACGGCATCTACACGTACAAGCGCCTGAAGTCGGCCGACTGGATCGTCGGCGCGCGCTATCCGACCGACGAGGCGTTCGAACCGATGATCAACATGCGGCACCGCGCGGTACTGGCCGGCGCCGCGGTCGCGCTGGTCGCCGGCCTGGTGGCCTGGATGGTGATCTATCGCTTGCTGGCGCCGCTCGAGGTATTGCGCCGCAATGTGTCGGCGATCCGCCGCAAGCGCGCCGACATCAGCCTGCTGAAAGGCGGTGCCGATGACGAGATCGGTGAACTGGGCAACGCCTTCCACGAACTGATGGCCGAGCGCGAAGCGGCGCAGGAGCGCACCCGCGGCAGCGAACGGCGCGCGCGCATCATTGCCGACAACGTGCCGGCGCTGATCGGCTACATCAACAAGGACCAGCGCTACGAGTTCGCCAATGCCCACTACACGGACATGCTGGGCGCCGATCCGGAACAGATGATCGGCAAGACCGTGCGCGAGGTGCTCGGCGAACGCAGTTACGCGCAGATCGAGTCCAGGCTGGGCGCCGCCCTGCGCGGCGAGCGCCAGCATTTCGAACAGCAGCTCGAATTGTACGGGCGGCCGGTGCATTACATGATCGACTACATTCCCGATTCTGCCGACGATGGCCGCGCCAGCGGTATCTATGTGCTGGTGACCGACATCAGCGAACGCAAGGGCGCTGAACTGATCCAGGCCGCCAGCGAGAAGCGCCTCAAGCTGATCACGGATAACCTGCCGGTGCTGATTTCCTACATCGACCGCGCCCACAATTTCCGCTTCGGGAACGCGACCTTCGAGAAGTGGTTCGGCGTGGCGCCCGGCAGCCTGGTGGGCCGGCCGCTGGCCGACGTATTCGGCCACGACGGCTACCAGCTCGCCAGGCTGCACCTCGAGAACGCATTCGGCGGCTGGGCCGTGACCTATGAAACCAAGGCCGCGGTGGGCGGCAGGCTGCGCATCCTCGAAACCACCTACGTTCCGGACGTGCAGGGCGACGGCAGCGTGGCCGGCGTGTATGCGCTGACCCACGACATGACGCGCATGAAGGACGTCGAGGAAAAGCTGATCCAGCTGGCCCGCATCGACAGCCTGACCAATATCGCCAACCGGCGCATGTTCGTCGAGGCGTTGCACCTGGCGATCGAGCGCGCGCGCCGGCACAAGGGCGCGATGGCGCTGGCCTACCTCGACATCGACCATTTCAAGAAGATCAACGACACGCACGGCCACGCCATCGGCGACGAAGTGCTCAAGGAGTTCGCGCGGCGCCTGGTGGCCAACGTGCGCGCCACCGACACCGTGGCGCGCTTGTCGGGCGACGAATTCGTGATCCTTTTCGAAGACCTCAACACCGAGCAGGAAGTGCTGGCGGTGGCGGCGAAGATCGCCGACGCGATCCGGGCGCCGTTCAGCGCCTCCGGCGTGCAGCTGGCGGTCACCACCAGCGTCGGCATCGCACTGTTCGCCGGGAACGGGCAGACCCACGAGGAACTGCTGGCGAATGCCGACAGCGCGCTGTACGCCGCCAAGCGCAACGGCCGCGATGCGGTCGCGGTGCACGGCTGGGAAGCCCAACGCTACAGCCCGATCGGATAAGTCTCGGGCGCTTCGCCCGTATCCCAGTGACTGGTCGGTTCGAGCGGCTGCACCGCATTCGTGCTGTCGATGTGGATCACGGCGTCGAACTGGTGCGGCAGCTGCGCGGTGAAGTAATGGCTCTGGCGCTCGGTGCGCGGCAGGTACAACACGCCGATCGCGCGTTCCAGCCGGCCTTCGAGCAGGGCCTGGCGCGCCGCGCTCTCAGGCCGCAGGGGCAGTATGAAGTCGCCCAGTCCGGTCTGGTGGAACACGTCCTCGTAGCTGCCCGACAACGCCGGTCGCACCACCTTGCGTTCGGCCGGACCATCCCAGTCGGAAGCGGCGGTGACCCAGCCTTCGTAGGTGGAAAAGCCAATCAGGAAGGCTTCGTTTCCATAGCGCTGGCGCGACAGTTCGCCGACGTTCCACTCTCCCAGCCGGCCGATTTCGGTGGCGCGCGCGTCGCCGACGTGCGAATTATGCTCCCACACGACGATCCTGGACGGCTTGCCGCGAGTCTCGCCCAGGTGCACGGCGAGCGCGTCGAGCGTTTCGGACATGTGGCGGTCGCGCAGGTTCCACGACGACACGCGGCCGCGGAACATGGTGCGGTAGTACTCTTCGGCGTTCTTGACCAGCGCCGCATTCTGCCGCGCGTAGAAGAAGGCGTCGCTGGCGGCGACGCCGTCGCGCTGCATGTATTCGGCGGAACGCTGCTGCATCTGCTGCAGCTGGGCGATGACGTCGCGCTGGCATGATTCGGAATTGCCCAGGCCCGTGGCATAGGCGTACTGCTGGCTGTCGTCGCCGTAGTGGTCGAAGCAGGCGTAGCGTTTGCGCGCCTCGCCGGCCGCATCGGGATCGACCTTGTCCAGGTAGTGCAGCACTTCCTCCATCGAGGTGAACAGGCTGTACAGGTCGAGCCCGTAGAAGCCGGTGCGCGCCGCGGCCGGCTGCTGGTCGTTCCAGGCGCGCAGCCAGTCGATGAAACTGACCACCTCGGTGTTGCGCCACATCCAGCTGGGGAAGCGCTGGAAGCCGCCCAGCGCGCCGACCGCATCGCGGTCCTCGCCCTCGGCGCGCACGTAGCGGTTGACGCGGTAGGCGTCGGGCCAGTCGGCTTCGACCGCGACGGCGGTGAAGCCTTTTTCGGCGATCAGGCGCTGCGTGATGCGCGCGCGCTGTTCGTAGAATTCGTGGGTGCCGTGGGTGGCTTCGCCCAGCAGCACGAAACGTGCGTCGCCGATCAGCTCGAGCAGGCCGTCGTAGTCGTCATCGGCGCCCTTCAGCAGCCGGGCGCTGGACGCGATCGCGGTGTTCAGTTCGGATTGGGTGGCGGATTCCATGCCGACAGTGTTCCTCAGGAAGGCGCGGCCTGTTCGCGCCATGCAACGGCGAGCAGGTCCTGCACCTCCTCGTCGCTGGTCTGGTCGAAATGGCGGTACCACTGGCTCACCGCGTGAAAGCCGAACGGGGTTTCCAGGCACACCATCTCGTCCACTTCGGGGACCAGCGCGGCGACGCTGTCGGGCGCGCCGACCGGCGCCGCGACCACCAGCCGCGCCACCTTGCTCTGGCGGACCACCTCGACCGCGGCGCGCAAGGTCGCGCCGGTGGCGATGCCGTCGTCGACGATGATGACGCAGCGGCCGGCCAGCTCGGGCGGCGCGCGGCCGGCGCGGTAGAGCCGGTCGCGCCGCTCGATTTCGGCCAGCTCGCGCTCGGTCGCTTCTTCGACCGCCTCGGCCGTGACGAGCCCGGACTCGATCAGGCCGGCTTGCAGCACGCGCACGCCGCCGGCGCCGACCGCGCCCATCGCATACTCTTCGTGGCCGGGCATGCCCAGCTTACGCACCAGCATGACGTCGAGCGCGACGCCGAGCGCCTGCGCCACCGCGAAACCGACCGGCACGCCGCCGCGCGGCAGTGCCAGCACGACGACATCGGGCCGGTGCGAATAGGCCGACAAGCGCTGCGCCAGCAGCTTGCCGGCGTGGCTGCGGTCCTTGAATCGTTCTGGAGTGATCATTCGAAAGCCCTTCGCCGCGGTCTGTGTTTGACAAGGACAGGGTCGAACGGTTGCAGGAAAATCGGAGGAACCCGGACCTTGCTGCCGCGGCCGCGGCAGCAAGGCCGGTGACGGCTTATTGGATAGTCAGCCGCTTGGCGGCGCTGGCCTGCTTCTTCGGCAGGGTCAGGGTCAGCACGCCATCTTCGAGCTTGGCGTCGGCGGTCGCATCGTCCACCTCGGTGGGGAGCATGAAGCTGCGCATGAACTTGCGTGCGCTGCGCTCGGTGTAGACGACGGTCTCACCTTCGCGCTTTTCTTCTTCATGCTTGGACTCGCCTTCGATCGTCACACGCTGGTTCTCGATGGCGACCTTGATATCTTCTTTTTTCACGCCGGGCATTTCAGCTTGCACCTGAAACGATTTCTCGGTTTCGGTGACGTTCAGCCGCGGGCTGGAGATGCTTTCTTCCGGCCAGCGCGACAGGGCAGCGGCTTGCGCCGCCGGGGCGAAGAAATCTTCGAACATACTTTCGACCATACGCCCGAACTGGTCCTCGAGCGCTGTTGGGCGATAGCGCGCCAACGGCGATCCAGTCCTTCTGATGAGATCCACGATAACCCCCTTAAATCAAATACCTTGGTTGCTTGGATCAGGCGCATTGCGCCTGTAATGTATTTATATGACAAGCGCAGGGTGATTGCAAGCGTTGCCGGCGATGAGATTTGGTCTCTTCGCCGAGAGGGAAGGCAGCGGCTTTTTGCGCCTGCTCAGCCGAGGTTTTCGCGATGGAAGCGCAGGTGGTCTTCCATGAAGGTCGACACAAAATAGTAGCCATGGTCGTAGCGCGCATGGCGCCGCAGTTGGAGCCGCTGGCCGGCCTGGGCGCACGCGCTTTCGAACACTTCCGGACGCAGCTGCGTGGCGAGGAATTTGTCGCCCAGCCCCTGGTCGATCAGGATGCCGTTCGGGAACGGCGCGTGCATCGTTCGCATCAGCTCGCTGGCGTCGTAGCGCCGCCATGCGTCCTGGTCGGCGCCCAGATAGCCAGTGAAGGCCTTTTCGCCCCACGGGCACACGGACGGCGCGGCAATCGGCGCAAACGCCGACACCGAGCGGAACAGGCCCGGATTGCGCAGGGCCAGCACCAGCGCACCGTGCCCACCCATCGAGTGGCCGAAGATGCCGGTGCGGTCGGGGTCGACCGGCAATGCGGCGACGGCCAGTTCGCGCAGCTCGAGCAGGTAGCTGTACATGCGGTAATGCTGGCTCCACGGCTCGGTGAGCGCGTCGAGATAGAAGCCGGCGCCGGCGCCGAAGTCCCAGTCGTCGCTTTCGCCGGGAATGCCGGCGCCGCGCGGGCTGGTGTCGGGCGCAATCAGGATCATGCCTTCGCGCGCGGCGTAACGCTGGGCGCCGGCCTTGGTCATGAAAGTCTCTTCGTTGCAGGTCAGGCCGGCCAGGTAGAACATGGCCGGCAGGCGGGCGCCAGGTTCGGTGCGCGGCAGGAATACGGAAAAGCGCATCGGCAGGCCGATGGCGGCAGAGTCGTGGCGATAAAAGCGTTGCAGCCCGCCAAAGCAGGCATGTTCGCTGATGAGTTCTGGCATAGGGGATCCGGATCGGGTTGACTGCCGCAGTATGCCTTGCTGCGGCCTTATTTGCCAACGCGAAGCTCAGGATCCGGCGGGCCCGAGATGGCGGGCGACGGTGGCGCGGATCGCCTCGAAATTGTCGCCCGTGGACTGCAGTTCGGTGGCCAGCAGCGTGTAGCGGGCACGCACTTCGAGTTCGGACGGGGTCTGCTGGCCGGGCAGGCGGGGCGCGGCCGGCGCGGGCGACACCATGTCGAGCGCGAGGTCGCGCACCATGGTGGCCCAGCTGCCGATGCACACTCCGGCATACAACAGCTTGCTCTCCATCAGCATGCAGCCGCCGGCCAGGCAGGCGAAATAGAACATGGTGTCGGCCTCGCCATGCTCGCACAGCCATTCAGTCTTGGGATTGCCGGAAAACTGCCCTTGCCCATGATGTGTCACCTCCCTCGCGCCAGTACAGCACGCTTCGCGCAGGCTGGAGATGGCCTGGCGCTAGGGACGTGTGTCGCGTCAGAGCAGTTGCAGCGCCCCCGCCAGCGCGCCGAACGCGAGCACCCACAGCAGGTGGATCCTGGTGCGCCAGATGACCAGGCCGCTGGCGACGGCGAGCAGCCACAGCGGCCAGTCGTGGCGCGCATCGCCGCCGGCGGCGCCGAGGATGAAGCTGGTCGACATCAGCAGCGCGATGACGATCGGCGCCATGCCCTGCTTGAACGCGCGCACCGCGCGCAGTTCGCGGTTGCGGTGGCCCCACTGGGCCGCGACGTAGGTCAGCGCGGTCGACGGGATCATGATGCCGAGCATGGTCACCGCCACGCCGAGCAGGGCGGCCGCCATGCTGCCGGCGTTCAGGCCGACATTCCAGCCCATCAGCGCGACGAACAGCACGTTGGGGCCTGGCGCGGCTTGCGCCAGCGCGATCGATTCGTTGAACTGGGCCTGGGTCAGCCAGTGATGCTGCTCGACCAGGTAGCGGTGCATTTCCGCAGTGGTCGAAATGGCGCCGCCGACCGACATCAGCGACAGCAGCAGGTAATGGCCGAACAGGTTGGCCCAGTCGGCCCAGCTCATCACAATGTGCAAGGGGGCGCTCATCGTCCGAGCCTGCGGTAGGTCAGCAGGCAGCCGAGGCCGCCCAGGCCGAACAGGACGTAGAACAGCGGCGCATGCAGCAGCGCCACCAGCACGAAGCCGGCCACGCTGATCGCCACGCACCAGGCCAGCGGCATCGGGTTGCGCTGGAGCGCCACCGACAGCTTCAGGCCGGCAGCGCCGATCAGGCCGGCCGACACCGCCGCCATGCCGCGCAGAGCGCCGGCCACGTGCGGGTTGGCGGCAAATTGCGCGTGCAGCAGGGCCAGCAGCAGGATCAGCACCAGCGGCACCGCCAGCATGCCGGCCAGCGCCGCCATCGCGCCCGCCAGGCCGAAGTAGCGTCCACCGATCATCATCGACAGGTTGACCACGTTGGGACCCGGCATGATCTGCGCCACCGCCCAGTCCTCGATGAATTCGTCCTGCGTCAGCCAGCCCTTGCGGTCGACCAGTTCGCGCTGGACGACGGCCAGCACGCCACCGAAACCTTGCAGAGCGAGCAATGTAAACGAAACAAACAGGTCGGTCAGCGATTCCGGGCGGGACCGGGGGGAAGGAGGCGGCGTGGTCATCGCGCCATTATCGCGTGCGCTTCCGGTCCTGTCCATGCCGGGTGGAATCGTCTTTACAGGGGCAACGTGCCGAACGCCGCGCGATGGCCAATGGTGTTAGTGTGCATTGGTCGTCGGCCGAGCCCGCTAGTAATATTGCATATTCGATGGAAACTTGACATTGACTTTGCAACTTATTGATGGATACTCGTTGTGGCGAGAACGCGTCCACGTCTACATACTTGCAAGGAATCGCGATGAATTCACCCCGCAATAGTCTGGCCAGCAACTTCGCGCTCGACGAACCGACTTACGAACGGCGCGACGTCCGCTGCCGCGACATTGTCGACCATGCGATCTCGGTCCAGGAATCGAGCAATACCATGTCCGCCGTCGAATACCTCAAGTCGCACGATATTGCCGCCCACGTCATCGAGCGCGTGCTGCTCGATCCCGAGCGCCGGCGCACCAACTCCGAGCAGTAAATTCCCCCGCCGAATCGACGTCGCGCTCGCGGCGCCCGGTTGACTTCCTGTCATCAAATAAGTATAAAAATGACATCGAATTTCGACCTGTTCAGCACGCCTGAACCGGTCGCTTATTCACAAAAAAGTCCTGTAGGAATTATCGTTAAATTTTTTATGAACTTGCGCATTGACTTTCCAAGTCCTTGATTCTTCAGGTGAAATTATTTGCCTTCCGAATGGGCATTTTGTTGAAACCCGCATCGATTAAGGCTTGCAGGGTGTCAAGGGGCGCTTATCCACAAAGTTATACACAATGACTGTGGATATCTAAAAAAGTGCTTTAGAAACGGCCACTTAGATGAGCTATAGTATTTTCGCCACAGGTCGGACCGGCCGGGTCCGCCTTATGTTCTACAGCGGTTTGTGCGGAAAATTGGTTTTTTCCTTGCGCTGGAACACTGGATAAATGTACAGTCTTATTAATTTCCCGTTCGAATGCCCGCCATGCCTGCAGTTGCCGTTCCCGTCACTCCGGACGACCCTTACGCCAGCCTCAACCCCGAACAGCGTGCCGCCGTCGAGCACGATATCGGTGCGCAGGATGGCGTGGCGCGCCCCTTGCTGGTGATCGCCGGCGCCGGTTCCGGCAAGACCAACACACTGGCGCACCGGGTTGCCAGGCTGATCCAGAGCGGGGCCGATCCGCAGCGCATCCTGCTGCTGACGTTCTCGCGCCGCGCCGCCAGCGAGATGACGCACCGGGCCGGCAGCGTACTGCACCGGGTGATGGGTTTGCGCAGCAGCCAGGCGCCCACCAGCCTGCCGTGGGCCGGCACCTTTCACAGCATCGGCGCGCGCCTGCTGCGCGAGTACGCCGGCCGCATCGGACTGGACGAATCGTTCACCATCCACGACCGCGGCGATTCCGAGGACCTGATGGGACTGGTGCGCCACGAAATCGGCCTGACCCAGACCCAGAAACGCTTTCCGCTGAAGGGCACTTGCCTGTCGATCTATTCGCGCGTCGTGAACAGCCGCGAAGCGCTGGCGCTGGTGCTGCAGAGCACCTTTCCATGGTGCAACGAGTGGGAAGCCGAGCTGAAGACGCTGTTCGGCGCCTACGCCGACGCCAAGCAGGAACAGAACGTGCTCGATTACGACGACCTGCTGCTGTTCTGGTCCGAGATGGCGGCCGACCCGGAGCTGGGCGCCGAACTGGGCGAGCTGTTCGACCATGTGCTGGTCGACGAGTACCAGGACACCAATCGCCTGCAGGCGGGGATCATCACCGGCATGAAGCCCGACGGGCGCGGCGTGATGGTGGTGGGCGACGACGCCCAGTCGATCTACTCCTTCCGCGGTGCGACGGTGCGCAACATCCTCGATTTCACGAAGCAGTTTTCGCAGCCGGCGCAGATGATCACGCTCGACCGCAACTACCGCTCCACGCAGCCGATCCTGGATGCGTCGAACGCGGTGATCGCGGGCGCGCTGGAACGCCACGCCAAGACGCTGTGGACGGACAAGGTATCGACCGTGCAGCCGCAGCTGGTGCTGATCCCGGACGAGGCCGAGCAGGCGCGCTGGGTCTGCAACCGGATCCTGGAGCACCGCGAGGCCGGCGTCGCCCTGATCGACCAGGCGGTGCTGTTTCGCGCCGCCAGCCACAGCGCCGCGCTGGAACTGGAACTCATGCGGCGTAATATTCCCTTCGTCAAATTCGGCGGGCTGAAGTTCCTCGAAGCGTCGCACATCAAGGACGTGCTGGCGGTGCTGCGTTTTGCCCAGAACCCGAGCGGGCGCATGGCCGGCTTCCGCGTGGCCCAGCTGATTCCCGGGATCGGCCCCGCGACCGCCACCAAACTGCTCGACGCGGTCGGCGAAACGGCCGAGCCGGTGCTGGCGGTCGAACAGTTTGCGGCGCCGCCGAAAAGCAGCGGCGACTGGCAGGAATTCGTCACGCTGTATCGCGCGCTGCGCACGCCGGGCCTGCGCTGGCCGGCCGACATCGAACTGGTCAAGAACTGGTACCTGCCGCATCTCGAACGGATGTACGACGATGCGCAGGTGCGCGCGGCCGACGTCGAGCAGCTGGCGCAGCTGGCGGGCGGCTATGGCACGCGCGAGACCTTCCTGGCCGAGATCACGCTCGACCCGCCCGAAGCGACCAGCGACCGCGCCGGCCCGCCTTTGCTCGACGAGGACTATGTGATCCTGTCGACGATCCATTCCTCCAAGGGCCAGGAATGGAAGTCGGTGCACGTGCTCAATGTGGTGGATGGCTGCATTCCGTCCGACATGA
Organism: Pseudomonadota bacterium; assembly: GCA_046728335.1. GTDB lineage: Bacteria > Pseudomonadota > Gammaproteobacteria > Burkholderiales > Burkholderiaceae_D > JAFCUW01. The sequence goes on from JBKPEJ010000006.1 coordinate 23,860, forward strand.
GCACCGGTAACGCCGACGACATCGAGGAAGAGCGGCGCCTCCTGTACGTTGCGATGACGCGCGCCAAAGAACATTTGCAGCTGGTGGTGCCGAACCGCTTCTTCATCAAGCAGCAGGCGCAGATGGGCGATCGCCACGTGTATGCGGCGCGCAGCCGCTTCATCAGTCCGGCCATGCTCAAGCACTTCGAGGAATGCGTGTGGCTCACCGCCGATACGCAAAAGAGCAGGAAGCCCATGCCCGACAGCGTGCGCATGCTGGTGCGCGACCGCGCCCGCAACGCGTGGAAGTGAAGGCGAGGGCGCCTCAGCCGGCGTGATCGAGCGGCGTGGCGACGGCGACGTATTGCTGCACGGCGCCGGCGGCGTCCTTGTACGACTGGATTGAACACTGCACATGGAACGGTCCGCTGGCGAGCGTCGCGTGCAGCTCGCCGTCCCAGATGCCGTTACGCGCCAGCGCCGTCATGATTTCACTGGCGAGGGCTTCGGGAAAAGCTTCAGCATAAATGGCGTGCAGGTCGCGTCCGCGCAGCTGTTCCTGGCTCATGCCGGCCACGCGGCAGAAATGGTGGTTCGCATCGAGGATCCGGCCCTGCCGGTCGAGCGTGAGCACCAGCGCGAGCTGGTCGACCGCGTCCAGTACCTGCATCGCCCGTTCCAGCTGGGCTGTTGCGGCATCGCGCGCCTCGGCGGCGGCGGCCAGGGTGGAATAGGCGCGCAGCGACGCAATCACCGTGGTGAACAGTTTGCGCGTGGTGAGGTCGGCCTTGCTCCAGAAGTCGTTGATGTCGTAATCGACGATGATGCTGTGCTCAAGCGCCTGGCCGGGCTGGCCGGTGCGCAGCACGATGCGCACCAGTTCGTTATGCAAATCCTCGCGCACCGCGCGTGCGAAACGCAGGCCGGCGTCGGGCGTTTCCATCATGACGTCGAGCAGGACGAGGGCGATACCGGGCGTGTCGCGCAGCTTGCCCAGCGCTTCCTTGGCCGAGTAGGCGTGGATGAAACTGAGGCGGCGACCCTGGAAGTTGGTGTTGCTGAGCGCGAATTTCGTGACCACGTGGACGTCCACATCGTCGTCGACGATGAGGATGCGCCAAGGCGCTTCTTCGTCCGCAGCAACGCCGCCCGAGGCCGACGCTTCTTCATCGTCGAGGAACAGGTCCGGATCATCTTCGTTGACTTGATCGGTCGCTTGCATCTGCCCACACTAAGACAGCGCAAGCGCTTTGTCAAAGCAATTCAAGATGGACGAAACGTTTATATTTATGAACTTTTTTCAGACTTATCCCCTGTTGTAGGATTTTGTAGGAATATGCCTCATCGCAGGTTGTAGGACAAAACGCCGTCGACGCCAAGCCATTGATTTTGTTGGAGTAATTTTTTGCCTTGCGAATAGGCAATTTAATGCAAACCGCATGAATACGGGGCGTATGAGGAGGCAATAAGGTCTTATCCACAACGTTATCCACAGTTCGTGTGGATATCGGGAAAAGATGAATGAAATCCGTGGGTTAGTCGAGGAAGCTTGAATGCACGCGAGATTTATAGCAGCGCGGTTTTAATTTTCTTGTCGTTAACATATGATGCCTTTGGTTATCATATCGACACGAGTGGGGCCTCGTTTGCAGTAGCATCGAACATAAACCGGATTTGTTTATTCGCCGGCCGGTGGCAAGGGGGAATGTGTCCAGCTTGCTTGAGCCGGCGTCGAACAGATGCTGTCCGCCCTTGAGAGTGAGCCCGGACATGCGAAGGCGATGTTCCACCTCGAGCGTGATGGGCCGGGTTGATCTGTGAAGAGTCCCCAAACCCAGAATTCCTCGAACATAGGTCGAGCTCTAATCTTGTTGTTCGTCCCATTGCCAAATTGTCTGGCCGTAATGAGATTTGAGTTCTGGCGCCGGCTCTCCGCTCACGAGGCGCCGTCGCGAACCGGAGAACGCAGGCGTAAAGTAAAAGCCAGTTTCTCTACAAATATCGCCAGCACAAAGCCGTTGGGTTATTCGATGTTGCGGGCTGTCGGTTGCCGGGGCTTCGATATCTTCGAATTCACCATTGACGATCTCGACGAAATACCATTCGCACGGGCGATCGACAAACGCTTCATAGCCCACAGCCAATGCCGCGCACTCGCGGTTTTCTTTACCAAGCATATAAATAGTGGGTCGAAAAGTTGCCGCGTGAGGGCTCTGCATGGCGAAATCGAACATTTTCTGATCGTCTAACCAAAGATCTTTTCTGCCTACTTTTTTGAGCGCTTCGAGTCCGATGTCGCTAAAAGTGCTGGCTGGCCGCAATTTTCCTCCACCATTGCCTGTCCAGGCAAATTGCAGCGAAGCATAAGGATCGTCTTGCGAGATATATACGCCTGTTCGATTCGGCACTTTTTCGCTCGTTCCGGCGACATCCGTACGTACCCGAAACTTTGGAATTCGAGGATGCTCGGACGCAAATTTTTGGTAGCGTAGGGCAAAGGAATTATCGTGCCATCGGCTATTATTATAATCGTCAAGGGTCAGATCTATGGGGAAGGCGTGTTGGCAAATCACTTGTTCCAAGCGTTGGAAGGTTTCTTCTTCCTCTTCACTTGCCCACTGCATAGAATATTCGCTCATCCCTCGAAAACAGTAATTCGTGTCGGTGATGCTGTAACGCTCCATCGCACGGCCAGCAATGTCTTTTGCTAACTTAAGCTGCAAGTCCCTGAGGAAGGGCCAAGCATTGTTACTCCAGTTGTACGTGGTGTTTCGAGTACCCCACCTGGGATCCACTAAGACCGCGTCCCGGTTCTGGCTTTGAGATAACTTCAGCAGCGGCTCTATAGTTCCGTCAATCAAGTTGGAAACCATTTGGTGTAGCTCTTTTAAATATTCGAGTGAGGCGAAATGGTAGAGCATTGCTGCTTGTACTTTTTGCCACGTATTTAATGTTGGAACCGGGCGCGACTGAAGAGGGCTCATTTTTGCGTCCTTATATTTGTAGTTTGGCCGGGCAATGCAGGAATCCCTATTTTTCCGGAAAAGCCGGCGCCTTCGAACTCGCTATAACCCCAACCTGTGTCAAATGGTCCGGTTATATTCGGATGATTGATCTCGTGACGAAGGGCAAGATGATTTTCGTAAAATATATTCTTTTGATGGCGGTTCATGTTCGCCGTGAGATGATCGATTTCGTTTTGTGTCAGCGACGGACCCAACTTCAGTTGGTCACCATTCCCTTTTTTGTAGTACTGCATTGTGTCGGCTCGTTTATCACTAGTCGGGATATTGAAAACTATTTGCTCCCACCCACCTTCTAAATGGCTTCCTGGCAAACTTACCTTCGCCTGACTTGCGGCTGGCCCCTTCCAAACGTTCAACGTTTCTCCTGCTTTGACATCGAAAATCACGAATTGCCCGTTGGCGTTCCAGTCTGGCCATACTCCCAGGTGCCGGCGCCACGCAGCTTTCGGATCAGGCGCACACTGAAGCTTTTTGAATATCTCCTCCGACACCCAACAATCGCTCATCCCCCGGCTGCTTGGCGACAAAATTCTGTATATCCGTGCAGGGCCGGTGATCACTTGGGGTTCCAGTTTGTGGAAAGAAGCGATGCTTTGATCGCTTAGCTTGGGAAATTGGTCCTTAGCAGGTCTCGGCCTTCCGGTTTCGTCAAATTTGGAGGAATGACGTTGAACCGTGTTTCTTACGTCGTCTGGATCTACAGCGGAAAAACTAGGTTCACCTGTTGAAGAAAGAAACGCTGGTTTCCGCTTGCGCATTAACGCCACAGCCTGTGACTCCGGGATTGCGCCGCGAAAGTGGATATTCCCTGCATCAAGGATACCGTGTTGCTTACGCAGGATCTGGAGCTCCAACTGCAGAAGAATTTCCGTGAGATAGACGTGCACTGGCGCCAGTGCCTTTTCCAGACGTTTGTCGGCCATCGACCGAACCGCTTTCACTCGCTCCAACGCGCTCTTCGCCTTTCCTCCGATCAGTGGCACCAGGCTGACCTGGCTACATAGGTTTTCCAGCACCTTGATTCCTCGATCAAACGAGGTGATCAGGGCTGCTGGATTTAATCTCGCGCTAAGCGACTTAACCTCCACCGCCAGCCACTGAAAAACCTCGTCGACCCGTTTGGATTGCAAGAACATCTGGACGTCCCGCCGCCGCAAGAACGTGATGACCCAGGTCATTGCAGCTTCTATCACCGGTTTGACGGCGGTTCCTCCCGAGCGGCGGACGAAGGCGAAAAATATTTTCAAGACTCCTTTCACCAACGATCCGAGCGTCGGAAACAGTCCAATCAGTGTCAGTGCCAAGGCAACCCATGCTTCGCCATCGCTGGGCTTATGCAGGATTTTTTTGCAGTCGGCGATCAGGTCGCGGACGTCGCACACCTGGTCGACGAGTGGAATCATCGAAAGTCCGGCGTCGACGAGAATCTGGCCGGTGGTCCGGTTCTCATTGAAGTCGCCTTCAATCGCTTCCCAGAACCAGACAAACGGGTTCGAGCTCGTCTCATGGGCGGGTTCCGGCTCATTGGTCGCCCACGCAAGGGCGTCACGTAGTTGGGTGGTGTTGACGTCAGGCATGCGAGAGATCCCTTCTCAACTTCTGGCAATTCGGAGCGAGAGCGATGTTTAGACGCTCATGAGCTTTTCGAGCGCCGCAGCGGGTTCCTCCTTAAGCGGGGACCGCGGCTTGTAAATGATTTTTTTGATTGGCTTGTTGAGGACGTCGTCGTGATGCGCCTTACCTTCAGCGTCGAGCGTGCCTGTCAAGACGCCGCCTTTCTCTAAATGGATTTCGTATTCCGCGTCCTTGATTCCTTGCCCAGTTTCGGGATCGAGGTAGTGCAGCGCGATCCAGTGGGTCTCGGTCAGCTTTTCGCCCGGAAGCGCCGCCAGGTTTGCGCCTTTACGGCCACCGCTATCGAACAAATGCTGCCCGCCCTTGACCGTGAAATTTCCAGGACATGCGAACGTGATGTTTCCGCCCTCGAGCGTGATGGCCGACTGGCCGGCCTGGATCACGATCTTTTCCTTGGCCTTGATTTCGATGCAGTCGTTGACCGAGATGACGGTGATCGCCTTGTCGGCGAGGATTTCGAGTTGGCCTGTGTGTGATTGCAGCGACACCGGACCGTTGCCCGCGAACGCCTGGATGCCACCGGAATGGGTGAAAAATGAGCACGCACCCGCGGCCACCGAGGCGATCGTATGGCCGGCCGTGAGGTGCACATCCGCGTGCGTGGTCCAGTGCATTTGCTGTCCCGCGTAGAGCACGGTCGATGCCGCGGTAGCCCAGTTGATGGTGCTCGGCGAATCGAGCACGACGATCGGCGCGCCGAATTTTTCCACCGGCTTGTCCGTGTCGGCATCGCGGCTGCCTTCTTTGGCCTTGAACGCGCCGTCGTATTTGCCTTTTTCCTTCGGGTCGATCAGCTTGATGAATTGCTCCATCGCTGCCGACGCATCTTTGCTGGCCAGCGCGTCCTGCTGGCGCGCGGCGTCGCCCAGGACCTTGCTCAGTTCGTGCGCGCCCTTCATGCGCGACAGGGCCTCGGCCGCATCCATCTGGGTCGAACTGATCCCGCTGCCCTGGTTCGAGCGCGCGGAAGTCGACACCAGCACGCCGTCGCCGCCGCGAATCATTCCCCACGCATCGGTGCGCAGTTCGAACCCGCTGCCGCGATAGCCGCCGCGTTGCGCGGAGCCGGCCGGCTGCTGGATCAGGTAGCCGAGATTGAGTTGGGTGACCGCCGTGCTGCTTGCAAGCCGCGTGCGCAACTGCGCTTGCGTGTCATCGATCTGCAATTGGTTGTAGCCGTCCCCATCGAAATTGGGGCTGTGGATCCCCGACAGCACGCCCGCATGATTGGCGTTCGAATCTGCGCCCGCGGAGAACGGCGGCTCGTCGCTTCCGGTGTAAAGCTGCGCCACGATGACGGGCCGGTCGACGTCGCCTTCGATGAAGTCGACCAGCACCTCGGTGCCGATGCGCGGCGTGAATTGCGAGCCCCAATTCGGGCCGGCGAGCGATTCGGCGACGCGCACCCAGGCGCCGGAGGTCTCGTTGCCGGGCGCGTTGCCGCGCTGGTCCGTGTTGTGGGCGACGCCGCCCGGATTTGCGGCCATGCCTCGCTGCCAGGCGAACTGGATTTTCACCTGGTGATCGCGGCCGGTCGTCGAGACTGAATCTGGCAGGCCGACCACCAGCGCGGTTTGCGAGCCCATCGCCTTGTTGCGAGTGCGGGCGGCGAGCATGTGCGGCACGATGGCGACCGCCTCGCGCACGCAGCCGAAGCGGTTGCAATAGGTGCCGCTGTCGAGCTGCTGCCGCGCGGCGCTTGCCAATGCCGGATCGAAGTTGTTGCGCGCTTCGTGGCTCACCCACAGCACGGTGAAGTGATTCTCGCCATCGGGATAGCGCTCGTGCTGGGTCAGCCCGAACGCGTGTCCGGCCGCCATCGCGCGCACTGCGCCGGCGCCCGTGAATTGTTTGCTGTCGAATTCGAATGCCTGCAGTACCAGTTCGCTGTGGAGCGCGGCTGCGGCGCCATCCGCATGGCGGCGTTCGCCACCGCCGTCGTACACGTGCAGGAAGGGCAGTTCGCCCGCATCGATGCCCGACGTCCGCTCAGCGCCAGGCGCAAACACCTGTTCGGGATGCCAGCTGCTGCTGGCCACCGCGTTCGGACACACGCGCCGTACTGCCGCGAACTCGTCGATCGCATCGCGCGTGTCGGTAGCGCGGACGCCGTGGAAACGCAGTGCGGACTCGCCATGCATGGGCGGTGCGGCCGCCTTGCCGTCGAAAATCACCAGCTTGTGTTTGGCCTGCGCGGCCGAAGCCTCCCCGGATGCGTCGGACTGCTTGTGCTCGAAGCGAAAGCTCAGGCCTTCCGAAGCCAGGATTCGCTGCAGGAAATCGAAATCCGATTCCCGGTACTGCGTGCAGACCGCGCGCGGCGCCAGTTGCCGGCCGATGTCGAATTCGAAGCGCACCTGCGGATAGTCCGCCAGCAGTTCGGCCGCGATCTCCTGCACGTTCTTGTCCTGGAAGATGTAGCAGTCGCGCCGCTCGCGCAATAGCTGCAAGGCCGGTTCCAGCCGCAACCGGTAGCGGGCAACGCCGCCGTCGGCGCCGACCCAGCCGGCACTGGTGCAGACGCCATGCCAGGCGCGCCGGCTGCCATCGGCCAGCAGCAGCCGGAGCGTGATTTCCTCGCCGAGGAACTGGTCGAGCGCGAGGTCGGTCGACACGGAAAGCGCATCGACGTCGAACCGGAACAATTCGTTGACCGCCTCGCGGCCGGTGAACCGTTCGGCCATTAGCGACTCCGGCAGGCCGGAGTCCTGTGCGGTCACCAGCGTGATCAGACGCGCATTCTGGCTCAGGCCAGTGCCGAACACACCGAGGGCGGAGGCGAGCTGGTTGGACATCATGATGCGACCGCGACCAGTTCGAGCTTCAGGTCGCGCATGCCCGATGGGACGTAGATTGAAATCGACTGCGCCTGCAGCATGCGCTCGTACATCGCCCCCTTGCTGTCGAGCGTGAAGTAGCAAGTGTCCGGGCGCACCGGCACCGCCGCCGGCACCTGCGGCGCGTGCTGCAGCCGCACGCCCGGCATCGCCGACAGCACGAATTTCTCCACGTCGTCCGGCGCGCCGACTTTGAATCGCAACGGCACCACGTCGACCAGTTCGAGCGCCGGCATGTCGGCCGCCACCGCCAGGTAGAACGCGGTGCGTTCGTCGATCTTGCCGGAGTCGAGCATCCCGTGGTGGTAGCACGGCTTGGTTTCGTTCAGCGCGATCGAAAAGTATTTCGACGAGATCACGGTGTCGAGCAGCTCGCGGATGATCAGGTGCAGCTGGGCGAACGACGGCCCCGGATCCGCATGCTGGTACGCGGGCAGGTCGGCCAGCACGTAGTTTTTCGAGAACGTCATCAGCGAACCGGCCAGCCCAAGCAGCTGCTGGTAAAGCCGTTCCGGATGAAAGCTCGGATGCTGGAAGTAATGCGAGAGCGTGGCGAACGCGGTGCTGGCCGTGTGCAGCAGCCAGAAGGTGGACATGTCCCCGGAACGGTATTCGATTACGTTCTTGCTTGGCTCGCGATGGTGGCCGTGCAAGGCGCTCACTTTCGCCTGCAGCGCGTCCATCAGGCGGCGCAATTGCAGCAACAGCAAAGGCGCGCTGCGGATCGACAGGCTGGGCGCAATGAAGGCCGGGTCCACCTCGAAGCCTCCGGTCGATATGCGCCGTAGCCGCACCAGCGGAAAGCTGACATAGGAATCGCGCGGTTCCGACTCGGACACCAGGCGCAGCGATTTCTTCAGGTAGGTCAGTTCGGCCAGCGCGGCCTGGGTGTACAGGTCCGCCGTCTCGCTCGTGCCTTGGGCGAAGCGGGCGCCGATGTTGGTTTGGCCGGCCGGCGCGAAGTTGCCGCCGAAATGTTTCAGGGCGGGCAGGGCGGCGTGATAGGTGACCGTCTGCCCGGGCCCCAGCTGGCTCAGGTCGACCGCTTCCGGCAGGTCGTCGTTGCCGGGCGCGTTGAAGATTTCGCCATCGGGGAAAATCAGCGCCAGCTCGAGCACGCGCAAGGTATTGCTGACCAGCGCCTCGCGGTCGAGCTGCAGGTGGCTGGCGCCCCATGCATAAGGATGCAGCGCCTTGACGCGTTCGTGCAGGCGGTGCTCGTGGTACTGGTCCTGCTGCTGGAAATGCTGCGGCCGCAGGAACAGCCCTTCACCCCATAAGACTTTGCTTGCAGTAGTCATCACGATCCTTGTTGAGCATGAAGGGAGCGCGGCGATGCCTTGTGAAGTCTTGCGCGTAGAAATCATTTCACCGGGAAATTGATTGCCTGCTGTTGTCCGGGATCAAGCCAATCGAGTGCGCTAGGCAATAAATTCAACACTTGGCGCTGCTGTTGCGCGCAACATTTTGGGGAGCGTGGCCGTGGAAGAACTGCTTCCGTACTACGAACGCGAACTGGGATTCCTGCGCCGCTATTCGCGCGAATTCTCCGAGCGCTACCCGAAGATCGCCGGGCGCCTGCTGATCGCCGGCGAGGTATGCGAAGATCCGCATATCGAGCGCATGATCGAATCGTTCGCGCTGCTTAACGCGCGCGTGTCCAAACGGCTCGACGACGATTACCCCCAGTTCACCGAAGCGCTGTTCGAGGTGCTGTATCCGCACTACCTGCGGCCGTTCCCGTCATGCTCGATCGCGCGCTTCGACCATAGCGGCGGTGCCGCGCAGCTCACCGCCGCCAGCGAAATCGCGCGCGGCACCGAGCTCAGTTCGCGCCCCGTGCAGGGCGGCGCATGCATCTTCCGCACCGCCTATCCCGTCACGGTTGCCCCGATCGCGCTCACGCGCGCGGTGTTCTCGGCGATCCTGGAGGCGCCCGAGGCGGTGCAGGCGCCGGCCGGCGCCAGCTCGTGCCTCAGCCTGACGATCGAGGTAACCTCCGACCAGCTCGCGCTGGCGCAGCTGAGCGTGCCGTCGCTGCGCGTGTTCATCGACGGCGAGCCTTCGTTCTGCGCGGCGTTGCGCGATGCCTTGTTCATGCGAGCCGTGAAGGGCTACGTAGAAGCGGACAACAGCGGACGCTGGATCGCGCTGCCGAAGATACCCGTCGGCCCCGCCGGCTTCGGCGAGGACGAAGCGCTGATCGCATTCTCGGCCCGCTCGCACCCGGCGTACCGGCTGCTGACCGAGTACTTCTGCTTCCCCGAAAAATTTAACTTCTTCGATATCGGCCTGGCCGCGCTGTGCGCCGCTCTGCCGCCCGGCGCCAGGAAGGCGACGCTGCACCTGGCATTGGCGGGCTTGCGCACCGACTCGGACACCGCGCGCATGCTGGGTACTCTGTCGGCGAACAACGTACTGCTCGGCTGCACGCCGGTGGTCAACCTGTTCCGCCAGCGCGGCGAGCCGATCCGCCTGACGCATACGTCCGAAAGCTATCCGGTGCTGGCCGACGGGCGCCGCGCGTTCGCTTATGAGGTCCAGTCGATCGATTCGGTGCGGCTGGTGCGCCAGACGCCGCAGGGCGAATCGGTGGTCGAATTCGCCCCCTTCTATTCGCTGCGCCACGGGCAGACGCCGGAAAAGAACGGCCACTACTGGGTCATGCGGCGCGACGAGGCGATCGCCGAAAAAAGTCCCGGCTACGAAACCGAGATCTCGATCGTCGACATCGATTTCGATCCGGCCGAAGTCGAAAACGACACGCTCAGCCTCGAACTGACCTGCACTAACCGGGACCTGCCGGCCTCGCTGACCTACGGCGTGCGCGGCGGCGACCTGTTCCTGGCGGGCGGCTCGAACATCCGCGCGATCAGCTTCCTGCGCAAGCCGAGTCCGTCGTACCGCTTCCAGCGCGGGCGCGGCGCGCACTGGCGGCTGATTTCGCACCTGTCGCTGAACCACCTGTCGCTGTCCGGCGGCGGGCTGGAGGCATTCCGCGAAATGCTCACCCTGTACGACCTGCCGCGCTCGCCGATTTCGCAGCGCCAGATCAGCGGCATCGACGCGATTGCGCACAAGCCGGCCAACACTTGGCTGCCGGGCAATCCGTTTCCCTGCCTGGTGCGCGGCGTCGAGGTACGCCTGACCATCGTCGAGGAAGCCTTCGTCGGCAGCGGCATCCACGCGTTCGCCCACATCGTCGAGCGCTTCCTTGGACTGTACGTGCACGCCAACAGCTTCACCCAGCTGATAGTCGTGTCGAAGAAGAATGGGGAGGAGCTGCTGCGATGCAGACCGAGAAGCGGCGATTTGAACCTGGTGTAATCGAACGCCTGTTTGCGCAGCCGCACCGCTTCGAGTATTTCCAGGCGGTGCGGATGCTTGAGCTTTGGCTCAAGCGCAACGGCGTGCCGCACGAAGGCGCGGTGAGCAACTTCCTGCGCTTCCAGAATTCCACCACGCTCAGTTTTCCGGCCAGCCAGCTCGAAGCGCTGCAACCGGAGCCTGGCGAGCTGGCGCGCGATGCCCGTGCGTTGGGCGAGGCGCTGCAACGCGCCGAGCTGAAATACATCCGCATCACGCCGGCGTTCATGGGCATGCTGGGAATGACCGGCAGCCTGCCGGCGCACTACACCGAACGCATCGCCGCGCACCAGCTGTTCGACAAGGACGAAGGACCGCGCGCTTTCCTCGATACTTTTTCGAACCGCGCGCTGGCGCTGTTTTACGAGGCGTGGCGCAAGTACCGGCTGGAACTGAAATACGACCCGGGCGGAAAGGACACCTTTCTGCCCCTGCTGCTCTCGCTTGCTGGCGTTGGCCATGCTTCGCTGCGCCAGCGCGTGGGTGAGGGCGACGAGGGCCTGCGCGACGAGTCGCTCGGCTATTTCTGCGGCGCGATGCTGCATCGCCCGACCTCGGCCGGCGCGATCGCGCGCGTGATGTCGGACTATTTCGGCCAGAGCGTCGCCATGGAACAGTTCGTCGGCAACTGGTACGACTTGCCGCTGGCGCAGCAGAGCACGCTCGGCGGCGCCAATGCGACGCTGGGCGCCAGCGCGGTGGTCGGTGCGCGCGCCTGGCAACGCGACCTGCGCCTGCGCCTGACCGTGGGGCCGCTGGAGCGCGGCAGTTTCAACGCCTTTCTGCCGGGCGGCTCGGCCGCGCGCGTGCTGACGAAACTGCTGACCATGTTCACCGGGCTGACGCTGGAATACGAGGTGGAACTGGTGCTGCGCGCGGCCGATGTGCAGGGAGTCTGCCTGGATTCAGCGCGCGAGGGCGGCAAGCTGGGGTGGGACACTTTTCTCGGCGACAGCTCCGGCGCGCGCGACCGCAAAGACGTGCGCTACGAGATCCACGCGATGTGATCAGGCGCGGCGCACCAGCAGCGCGCAGCGGTAGTGGCTGTCCGAATTGATCATGCACATCACTTCACCGCCGTTTTCCAGCGCCTCGTTCCGCGCCAGCGCCAGGGCGGCGACCGGGCCGACCGCGCCGGCCGAGCCGCAGCAGGCGCCCACGCTCATCATCTGGGTCGATAAGTCCAGCTGCGGCAGTACCGAGCTAGCCGTTCCCATCAATTCGCCGATGCGGTTCGGGCGCAGGTCGGCATCGGCGCACACGGCGGTCACGGCGTCCGCCTCGAGCCTGCTCTCCTTGACGACGTGTTTGACCAGGCCGGACAGCAATTCCGTGTTGATGGTGCCCGGTGCGTCGGCCGATTGCGCGCGGCGGCCATCGACGGCGCCATGCATGGCCGCGAGCGATGCCTGGTCCAGCTGCGCGGCCTGGGTGGCATCGGCCAGCAGCAATCCGGCCGCGCCTTCACCCGGCACCTGGCCGCGCGGGGTGCGGCCGGTGAACAGGAGTCCTTGATCGCTCCATGCGCGCACGCTTGCATCGCCGATGTGCGATTCGCACGCCACCAGCAGCGTCAGGCCCGGCGCGTGCACCAGCGAATCGAGCAGCGCGAAGCCGGCGTCCGCGGAACTGTCGAAATCCGGCGCCATCCGCAGCCGTTCTGCGGGCCAGCCTTGAGTGCCGGCCAGGTGAAGCAACCAGTCCGCGGCCGCCTGCCGCTGCGGCCCGCTGAATGTCGCCGGCAACACCGGCCTGAGGTGGAGCACGGGCAAGCCGCTGGCAACGCGCTCCGCGGCTGCGGCCGCCAGGTAATCGGGCAGCAGCGGGTGCATCAGCGCATGCTGCGCCAGTTCCGCGACCACGGCGCCGCCCAGCGACAGGGCGCGCCAGTGTTCGTCGCTGAAGTCGAGTCCGGCCATGCCGCGCTGCGCCAGCCATGGCGTCATCACTTCGCGCGCCGAGATCGGATCGGCGTGCTCGACCCTGCCGGTCAGGATCGGATAGCCGGCATCGTCGGTGAGCTCGCCGTCCAGTTCGCACGGCGCACTATTCGAGCGCAGGTTCTCGGCCAGCTCCGCTGCGGAATCGCCGCCGCGCAGGCGGAGCGCGCCGGCGACGATCTGCGGCCAGGGGCCGCGATGGCGCCCCGTATCGGTGGTGGCGGCCGGCAGCGCTGCCGCAGGCGCAGCGGCAGCGCGTGGGCGCGCCAGCAGCGCTTTCCTGCCCAGCCATATCGCCAGCAGGATGGCCGCCGGCAATCCGAGCAGCAGTTGGCCAACGGCCATCCCGGACGGCGTGCTGTTCGAAGCGCGCCAGTACAATACCGACGCGGTCCAGCAGGCCGCAAAGACAGCAATCGCGACCACGATCGAAGCCAGCCAGGGGCGGGCGGCGCGTTGTGCGGAGTCCATGGTCAGATCAGGTCGTTGGTGGCTTGCTGGCTGGCGATCAGCGTCGCGCCGCATGCGGTCAGGTCGCCATGGCGGGCGACCGGCTTGCCGTCGACGATCGTAGTCGGGTCGCCGGCTGCAATCGGGTTGCTGCCGTGCCCGGGCAGCGGGCAGGCCGTCTTGTCGCCCATCCGCGCCACCGCGATGTCGCCCGAACTCGTCGTCGGCGACGCTTCGATCACGATCCCGCCGTGGGAGGTTTTGTCGCCTAATCGGATAAATGCGCCTGGCATGGTGGACCCCCGGTAGAGTGTCTGGCGGGAAATGACCGGACATCGCCTATCGTAGCGGTCTGGTGTCGCTGGAGCTTGAAGATGAGCAATAATTGGCCGACCCGGCGTGCGGGCGGCATTCTTGGTCTACCATCTTGCAATCATTGAAATTGGGAGACCGTCCATGGGCAGTACAGTGTTTGCCGAATCAAAATTCTGGCTGATGATCACGGCGTCGGTGGTCCTGCCGTTCGGCTTGTATGCGGTGCTGATGACCAAGCGCGCCATTTCGGGCCGGACCACGCTGCTGTTCGGTTTCGCGCTGGTGGCGATTGCGGCGCTGGACGTCTATTTTTTGCAGATTCTTTCCAGGGCGGCCAAGTCGACGCCGTCGCTCGCGGACGACGCGGTGTTCGTGTCGGAAATCTCGCTTGCCCTGTACCTGCTGCCGGTGATGTTCGGCGGCATCGGCGTCAATGTGATTTCGCACGTGCTCGTCAGGCACCTCGACGATGCCAATCGCCGGTTCAACGAGGAACACCGGAAAAAATAGCTCAGATCGCCGATTTCAGACGGTTGAGTTCTGCGAGAAATCGGGTGCAGGCCACTGATGGCGGCCACGGCTCCCAGGCGGCTCCGCCGAAAACGCTCTGGAGCGGATCGGCAGCCAGCGGCGCCGACTCGATCTTGAGCGTGTCGCGCACTTCCTCCGGCGTCCAGCCTGCGACGTGCACCGCTTCGCTGGCGGCGGCCAGGCGGTCGGCCTGCTTGTGCAGCGCGTGCTCGTCGGCCCGCCATTCGGGCAGTCCATAGCGCAAGAACACCGAGCGCTCAAGGCGCGAGGTTAGCGCCCGGAAGCTATCGCCGAGGAAGGGCTTGATGACGGAAATCGCGTCGAATCCGAGCAAGCCTTCTTCGGCGTCGTGCAGCAGTTCGCGCAGCTCTTCCAGCGGCGACAGCGGGTTGGCGGACGCGGTGCGGCGCAGCAGCATCACCGTGATCGAATGCTGGGCCACCGACAATGGCAAGGGCCAGGCCGAATGTCCGCCCCAGCGATAGGTGCGGGCCAGGCCGAGCGCGAGGTCTTCGTCTTCCCAGTCGTCCGGGGTCGGATTGAGCAGGTCGAGCCGTTTCCCGGACGGCATGCGCACCCAGGCGCGCGCGGGGGCGGTCATGGGCGCGCTCCTGGCCGGGGCGATGGTGTTGCGAGCAGGGCGTCGATCGTCGTCATGGCGCAATTTTACAACGGCGGGCCTGCCGCGGCCGCCGGCTGCAGTCCCTCGAGGGCGTCAGCGAGGGCCGCCTCCAGTTGCGCAAACTCGCGCTTGGCCTGGTCGACCATTCCGCCGGTGGCCATCGCTTCAAGCTGGCCGGCCAGCTGCTGCAGGCGCGGCGAGCTGAGGTAACCTGCGCTGCCCTTGAGCGCATGGAAGGCGTCGGCAGCCGCGGCGCCGTCGCCGTCGTCGAGCGCGCCGCGCGCCTGGGCCAGCCGGCGCGGCGCCTCCACCAGGAATGCCCGCGCGATGCTGGCCGTGTGCACGCTGCTCAGGCCGGATGGCGCCACGATGCGGACCGCTTCTCCGGCGCGCTCGGCGACGCCGAACTGGCGCGCCAATGCCGATTCGTTCCGTACTGGCGGCATCGATGGCGGCGCCGCGGTGGGCCGCAAGTCGCGGCCCGCCGCCCGCAGATCGTCGATGGTGGCCTGGATGACGTCGTACAGTTTTCCTTCGTCGACTGGCTTGGACAGGAAGCCGTCCATTCCGGAGGCGAGGTAGCGCGCGCAGTCCGGCGCGCTGGCGTTCGCGGTCAGTGCGATGATCGCGATGCGCGGGTCGCGCACCGGCTCATCGCCCGCCGCGCCGGCACGGATGGTGCGCGTGGCCTGTTCGCCGTCCATCAGCGGCATGCGGCCGTCCATCAGCACCATGTCGAAGTCGATGCTGCGCAGCGCGTGCAGGGCCTCGATCCCGTTCTCGACCATGTGCACCCGGTGCCCCATCGCGTCGAGCAGCGCGCCGATGATGATCTGGTTGGTGCGCATGTCTTCGGCGCACAGGATGCGCAGCTGGTGGGTGTGGCGCTCGCGCGGCTTGCCCGCTTGCGCTTCCAGCGGCGCGTTGGCCACCGCCAGCGGCAAGGTGAAGGCGAAGCGCGAGCCTGCGCCCGGCTTGCTCTCGACCGAAATCGTGCCGCCCATCAGGATGACCAGCTCCTTGCAGATGGCCAGTCCCAATCCGGTTCCGCCGTAACGCCGGGTGGTCGAATGGTCGGCCTGCTCGAATTTCTGGAACAGGCGTGCCTGCACATCGGCGGCAATTCCCGGCCCGGTGTCGGACACCGCGAAGGTGACCGGGGTGAGGGCGCCGTCCGGAACGCCGGTCGATACCGCCAGCCGCACTTCGCCGCGCTCGGTGAACTTGATCGCATTACCGAGCAGGTTGACGAGGATCTGGCGGATCCGGGTCGGGTCGCCTTCGACGAATTGCGGCAGGCTGGCGCCCAGCTCGACCCGCAGCGCGAGGCCTTTGTCGTCGGCCTGGCCGCGCAGGATGCCGGCCGCATCGGCGATCAGGGACGTCAGCGGGATGCTGGTCGTTTCGAGCGTCAGCTTGCCGGCGTCGATCTTCGAATAATCCAGGATGTCGTTGAGGATTTCGAGCAGCGACTCGCCGTTGCGCAGCCCGATGCGCAGGTAGTCCTCGGTGCGCCCCTGCACCGCGCTGTCGCGCAGGCCCAGCTTGAGCATCCCGATCACGCCGGCCAGCGGGGTGCGGATGTCGTGGCTCATGGCCGACAGGAAGTCGATGCGGTGGCGGCTGATGACTTCCGCGCGCTCCTTGGCGATCGTCAGCGCTTCGTTGGCGCGCACCAGCTCCTCGGTGCGGCGCGCCACGTTCTGCTCCGTACGGTCGCGCAGGATGCGGATCTGGTCTGCCAGCGCGAACGCCAGCAGCAGCGCATCGAGCGTGCCGCCGAGCAGCGTCAGCAACTGCATATTGCCCTGCAAGGCCGGCATCAGGCCGAGGTTGACCGGAATGACCAGCAGCGCCGGCACCATCACCGCGATGAAGGCGAACACGAAATAGCGCGCCGGCTGGAATCCGCGCCGCCACGCCACGCCGCCGCAGACGAGGGCGAGCACCAGCCAGATCGTGATCGCCAGGGTCGCCAGCTTGGGGGCCAGCCCCATCGCGAAGAAGCAGCTGGGCAGCAGAATCAGCGGCAGCACCAGGTTGATCCGGCTGATGGCGGCCAGCAGCGGCGCCACCTCTTTGAGGCGCAGGAAGTGCAGGTAGAACTGCGTCGAAAGCACCGGCAGCAGGAAGAAGGGGACGTAGTGCAGGTTCAGCTGATGCCAGTCGAACAGGTCGGCCAGCACGTTGAATCCG
Source organism: Pseudomonadota bacterium (assembly GCA_046728335.1). Classification (GTDB taxonomy): domain Bacteria; phylum Pseudomonadota; class Gammaproteobacteria; order Burkholderiales; family Burkholderiaceae_D; genus JAFCUW01. Next base: position 40,759 of record JBKPEJ010000006.1, read on the forward strand.
ATCGCCCATGCGATCGCGTAGGTCAGCGCATACAGCGAGTAGTACAAGGAGGCGCGGTCGCGGGTGAAAGAGTAGATGAAGAAGTTATAGAACGCCAGCGCCGCCAGTGCGCCGAGCGAACCGAAGATCAAGAAGTTCTCGCGCGCGACCAGCCTGCGAAATTCCGGTTGCGGGAGCAAGGACACCACAGGCGGACGCACAAAGTAGGAGCTCGAAAAGCGCATCACCAGCTGGTACGCGTGCTGCGGTTCGAGCACCAGGTTGTTACCGTAGTGGAGCAGGTAGTCGTGGCGCGCCTGGTAGCCGGTAAACCCCTGCTGTGCGCTGCCGTCGGTGCCCAGCAGGCGCAATTCGACGCGCTCGATCATTGTGTTGTTCGGGTAGAGCGACCACGCATTCAGCTCGGTGATATTGCGGATGCTGGCCACGAGCCAGTAGGCGCCGCCGTTCTTGTCGATGCCGGCGGCCGGTTTGAGTGTGGCCGTCCACGCCGGCATGGCGCCGGCGCTGACCGGAAAGGACCCGCCTTCGTCCTTGAACAGCAATGCTGCCGGCAACAGGTCGATGCTGCGCGCCTGGTCGAGGTCGATCTGCCGCGCGCGCGCCTGCGCGTGGGCGGGCCAAACCAGTAATTGCATGGCCAACGCCAGCAGCAGGAGAACGCGCATGAAATCCGCTATGGAGAAAAATTAAGAAACCAGCCGGCGGCGCCATTCGGGCGCGCCGGGGTGCGCGCAATTGTCATGTATTTTAATCCACAACACGCCGATGTTTGCGCAAGCGTGGCGACGGCGCCGAAAAATCTGATCACGATGGGTATTTTGGATGACAATGACACTGCGCCAAGGCGCGGACAGGAGCGGTGGATGGGCGAAAATTCAGAACGTATCGATTGCGATGTATTGGTGGTGGGTGGCGGAATCAACGGCGCCGGGATTGCGCGTGACGCCGCCGGCCGCGGCCTGCGCGTGGTGTTGTGCGAAAAGGACGATCTGGCAGGGCACACCTCATCGGCTTCCAGCAAGCTGATTCACGGAGGGCTGCGCTACCTCGAACACCGCGAGTTCGGCCTGGTGCGCAAGGCGCTGATCGAACGCGAACTGCTGCTGCGCAGCGCACCGCACATCATGTGGCCGCTGCGCTTCGTGATGCCGCACGACGCCGGCCAGCGTCCCGCGCTGCTGATCCGGGCCGGCCTGTTCCTGTACGACCGGCTGGCGCGCCGTGAATTCCTGCCTGGCTCGCGCGGGATCGACTTGCGCGCGCATCCTGCCGGCCAGGCGCTCAAGGGAGAATTCGTGCGCGGCTTCGAGTATTCGGACGGCTGGGTCGACGATGCGCGCCTGGTGGTGCTGGCCGCGCTCGACGCGCGCGAACGCGGCGCCGCGGTGATGACTCGCACGCGCTGCAGCGAATTGCAGCGCCATCCGCTGCACTGGAGCGCCACGCTGTCGGGCGCCGACGGACGCCAGGTCCGCGTCGGCGCGCGCTGCCTGGTCAACGCCACCGGGCCGTGGGCTGACCGCTTCCTGCAGGAAGCCACCGGCGTGTCGGCGCACCAGTCGCTGCGGCTGATCAAGGGCAGCCACATCGTCGTCAAACGGATGTTCGAGCACGCGTACGCCTATATCTTCCAGCATCCGGACGGGCGCATCGTCTTCGCGATGCCGTACGAACGCGACTTCACGCTGATCGGGACCACCGACCTCGATTTCAAGGGCGACCTCGACGACGTGGCGATCAGCGATGCGGAGGTCGGCTACCTGTGCGAGCTCGCCAATCGCTACTTCCGCCAGCCGATCGGCCGCGCCGACGTGGCCTGGTCGTATGCTGGGGTGCGCCCGCTGGTGGAGGACGCGAAGGCCAGTGCGCAGGCAGCGAGCCGCGACTTCCGGCTGGCGCATGACACCGGGGGCGCGCCGATGCTCACCGTCTTCGGCGGAAAGATCACCACCTTCCGCAAGCTGGCCGAGGAGGCGGTCGACTGGATCGCGCCGCTGCTGGGAAACCGGCACGGCAGCTGGACTGCCGATGCCTGCCTGCCCGGCGGCGACCTGTTCGGCGATGCACCGACGAACCGCGGCGTGCTCGAATTCGACCAGTGGGTGGCCGGGATGCAGCAGCGCTTCGCCTGGCTGTCGCCGGCGCTGGTGCGGCGCTATGCGCGCGCTTACGGTACCCGCATTACGACCTTGCTGGATGGCTGCCGCACCCTGGGCGACCTCGGACCCGAGATCGCGCCTGGCCTGTACGCGGCCGAGGCGGGCTACCTGATGACGCATGAATGGGCTGCCAGCGCCGCCGACATCCTGTGGCGCCGTTCCAAGCTGGGATTGCATGTGCCGGTCGGCAGCGCCGAGAAACTCGACGCCTGGATCGCGGAGCGGCGGATGGCGCTTCAGCCGAAGCGCCAGGCCGCGCAAGACTAGCGCGGCGAGCGCGCCACGATCCGGAACCGCAGTTCCATCGGGTCGAGCACTGTCATCGCGCCGCCCAGGATCGACATCGGCGTGATGCCGAAGTCGGTTTGCGCAAGCGTCAGCGTGCCGGCGGCAGTCACGCCGTCGGCGCCGCTTTCCATGGCGGCTGGGACAGTTACATTGCGCGTCACGCCATGCAGGGTGACCGCCATCCGGAACGCCTCGCGGTCTCCCTTGCCGTTTCCCTTGAGCTGCTGGACGTGCATGGCGACCACCGGGAACCGGTCCGCTTCCAGCACACGGGTCAGCATGTTGGTGCGGGTTCCCGCGATCGCGTCGTCCGAGGGCTGGGTATCGAGCCCCTTTTCGACGCGAAGCGCCGGCTCGTCGACCGTCATCTGGTCGAGGCGGAAACTGAAGTCGGCGCGCCCTTCTACCGGCGCTGCAAAGCCGGTCACGCCGCGGCTGGCCACGACGTGATCGTGCCCGAGGCGCGCCAGCGGGCCGCCGCGCCGCACCGTGACAGTAATGAGGGACCGGGCCGGATCGATGACCAGCACCTTGGCGCCGGCGGTTTCGGCCTGGCGATACCAGCCTGCGGCATTGTCCGGCGCGGGCGCCGGGACCGGTGGGCGCGGAGGAGTTGGCGCGCATCCCGCAAGCAGGGCCGCAATCAGCAGGATGCGCTTCATGGCCGGCCTATTTAGCGTGCGCGGCAAGCCACGCATCGATCGCCGGCAGGCGTTCTGCACGCACCTTGATGCGGTCGCGGATGCCGGCGATCGCCGTGTCGGCGTCGCGCCGCGAGCCGGCCGCAAGGTTCGCGCTTGCGTACGCTTCCAGCTTGCCGATCGTCGCCTGCTGGGCCGAGCCGGCGGCAAGCCGCGGGAAGTAGCGGCTGCGCGAGGTCGCATCGACCCGCTCGTTGACCTTGGCCATATTGGCCAGCGCGAAATCGAACGCCAGCTCGGGATGCTCGCGCGACACCTGCGCCAGCATTGCCGCGCTGTTGGTCACGCCCGGCTCGTCCGTCATCGCGAGGTCGAGCGCGCGGCGCGCCAGCGCATCGTCGCCCGCCAGCGCGAGGAGGCTGTACAGCTGGTCTTTGATCATCGACGATTTTTCGGCCAGCGCCGCGCGGTGCAAGCCATCCCAGGCTGAGGCGTCGGCGTGTTCCGCCACCACCGCCATGATGGCCTTGCGCAGCGCGCCCGGCATCGCGGCCGGGTCGGACGCTTGCGCCGAGTAGCGCCGGCGCGCCTCGGCGATGGTGGGCTGGTCGTCCAGCACGCTCAGGGTGCCGAGCAGTTCGGCGCGCAGGTTGGCAATGGTCGCGTTCTCGTCATCGCGCGCGGTCCAGCCGACTTGTCGGAACACGGGCGCAAGGCGTCCGACCGCGAACTGGTCGAAGCGCTGCTGGCGCTGGCGATCGCCCGCGTATTGATTGTGGATCGATTTGAAGACGCTGGCGATCTTGCCCCAGACCTGGGGATCGGACGCCGGCGTGGCCGCGCTGGCCAGGTCGAGGAAATCCGAGGCCGGTTGCAGCCCGGCCAGGCCAAGCGCCCAGCTGTCGGCCAGCAAGCCCATTTGGTCGATTGGCGCAAGGCCGGCGAAACCGGCGGCCAGCGCCCCGAAATGCTTCGGTGCGTACAGCGTGCGGTAGTAGCCCGTCTGGCCGGCGTTGACGACCACCGCGCCGCACCCCGGCACGCTGACCGTTGCCGCACCGCCCGTGACCAGGGTACGTACCTGGTGGCTCGAACCGGTGGACTGCAGCGTGACCGGCACGCGCCAGCGCAGCGGTTTCCGGTTCGGCTGGTCGCGGCTGAATTCCCCTTGCGTCAGCCGGACGCTGGTGCTGCTGCCTTTGCAGGCCGCGTCGTCGACGCGGATCAGCGGCACGCCCGGCTGCAGCGTGAAGTCATGCGCGATTCCGGTGACCGGCTTGCCGGCCGCGGCCTCGATCTTGCGCCACAGGTCGTCCGACACCGTGTTCTTGTACGCGTGTTCGCGCATGTACGCGCGCACGCCGTTGCGCCAGGCATCCTCGCCGACGTAGTTCTCGAGCATGCGGATCACGGACTCGCCTTTTTGATAGGTGATGTCGTCGAAGGCCTGGCTGGCCTGCTCGACCGTGGCGACGTGCTGCACCACCGGGTGGGTGGTGGCGACCGAGTCGCGGTTCATTGCATTCTCGCGCACGCCGACGGCGGCCAGCGCCGTGTTCCATTCCGGGTGCAGGCGCGCCGTCATGCGGCTTTCCATCCACGAAGCGAAACCTTCGTTGAGCCACAGGTCGTCCCACCACTGCATCGTCACCAGGTCGCCGAACCACTGATGCGCCATCTCGTGGGCGGCGGTGGCGAACACTTCCTGCTTGTCGAACTGGGTCGAAATGGCCGGATCGAGCAGCATCGCGTATTCGAAGGTGAAGATCGCGCCCCAGTTTTCCATCGCTCCGAAGAACTGGCTGCGGCCCGGCGCGGCGATGTTGTCCAGCTTCGGAAGCGGGTAATGCACGCCAAAGTAGCGGTTGTATTCGCCGAGGATCGCCTTCGACGCATCGAGCGCGAACGCGGCCTTCGATGCGCCGCCCTTGGTAGTGATGACACCGAGTTCGGTGCCGCCGGCCATGGCGGTGACGCGTTCGAATTCGCCCAGCCCGAAGAACAGCAGGTAGGTCGACATCTTCGGTGTCGGCGCAAATTTGACCAGCTGGCGGCCGTCCGGCAGCGTGCTGGTTTTCGCGATCGGCATGTTACTGACCGCCATCTGGCCGGCCGGGACGGTCGCTTCCAGCGCGAAGCTGGCCTTGTAGGCCGGCTCATCCCAGGATGGAATCATGCGGCGCGCATCGGAGTTTTCGAACTGCGTGTACAGTGCGCGCCTCTTGCCCTCGGCGGTATCGTAGTCGAGCGAGAACAGGCCGACAGCCTGCTGGCCGATCACCCCGGTGTAATCGAGCGAAAGCCGGTACCGGCCTTTGGCGACCGGCCTGGCGAAGGTGAATGTGGCGGTCTGGGCGTCCGCATCGACGCTGGCGCGTGCCGGAACCGGCGCGCCGCCGCCAGCCGGCGCCAGCGTGGCTTTGCTGAAAGCCAGGTCGGTTGCGTTGAGCGTGATCGTGGTGGTCGGATTCAGCACTTCCAGCGAGATGGCGACCTGGCCGGCGAAGGTGGAGCGGGCGGCATCTGTCGTCAGCGCCACATCGTAATGGGTCGGGCGCACGCTGCGCGGCAGCTGCGTGGTGGCGCGGGCGACAGGCGCCGTGGCCGGCGCCGCCATGAGCGGCTGGGCCGCGAGGCCGGCCAGTGCGAGAACTGCTGCTGAAATCAAAGTGCGATGCATGAAGATCCTTTTGTAATGACATGGCGCGGACAAGACGATCCGCGCGGGCCCGTTGAGGCAATCTAAAGCGAAAGCGCATGCCTGTCAACGCGCGCGCGGAAGGCAAGGGGGGCGGAAACGGGCTATCATCTGCTCCTGCTGCCCGGACCATCGAACCAGAAAGGAAAGCCATGATCGACCTGTACTCAGCGGCCACGCCGAACGGCCACAAGGTGTCCATCGCTCTCGAAGAGCTGGCGCTGCCATATACGCTGCACGCGCTCGACCTGCAACAGAACACGCAGAAGGCAGACTGGTTCCTGGCGATCAATCCGAACGGGCGCATTCCGGCCATCGTCGACCGCGCCGAGGACAATTTCGCGGTGTTCGAGTCGGGCGCGATACTGATTTACCTGGCCGAAAAGACCGGGCGCCTGATGCCCGCCGATTTCAAGGGCCGCTCGCTGGTGCTGCAATGGCTGATGTTCCAGATGGGCGGGATCGGACCGATGATGGGGCAGGCGAACGTGTTCTACCGCTATTTCCCCGAAAAGATCCAGCCCGCCATCGACCGCTACCAGGGCGAGAGCCGCCGCTTGTTCCGGGTGCTCGACACTCGCCTGAAGGACCACGAATTCCTGGCCGGCGATTATTCGATTGCCGACATCGCCAACTGGGCCTGGGTGCGTACGCATAACTGGTCCGGGGTGGCAATCGACGACTTGCCGAACCTGAAGCGCTGGGTCGATGCGATCCGCGAGCGCCCGGCGGTGCAAGCAGGCCTGCTGCAGCCGCCGTCGCAGCGCGACCTCGCTGCCAACGCCGACGAAAACGCGGAAAAATATTCGGCCGCGGTTCGCGGCATGATCGAAACCGGCCAATCGCGTAACGCCTGAGCCATCCTGGAGAGAGCATGAAACTGTACACCAGCACCTTTGCACCGAATCCGCGCCGCGTCGCGATGTTCATCGCCGAGAAGGGCATCGGCGGCATCGAGAACGTCCTGATCGACCTTGCGGCGGGCGAACAACGCGGGGCTTCGTTCATCGCCAAGAATCCGCTTGCGCGGGTGCCGGCGCTGGAACTCGACGATGGCCGCGTGCTGTGCGAAACCCGTGCGATCTGCACCTACCTGGAAGGGCTGTACCCGGAACCGAACCTGATGGGTGAAGGATTCGAGGAGCGCGCATTCATCGAGATGGCGGACCGGCGCGCGGAGCTGCACCTGTTTGCGGGCATCGCCAACTGCGTGCGCCATACGCATCCAGGTCTGGCGAACCTGGAGCAGCCGCAGTTTCCGGAATTCGGCGCTTCGCAGGGTGAGAAGATGCGCGCGACAGCGCGCTGGCTCGATGGCGAGCTGGCGAATCATCCTTACGTGGCAGGGCACCGGTTTACTGTGGCCGACATCACGGCATTCTGCGCGCTCGAATTCGCGCGCGGACTGATGAAGTTCCGCCCGGGGGCGGAAGGAATGAACAACCTGCAGGAGTGGCGCGACCGGATCGCGGCGCGGCCGACTGCGGGCCGGCCTTAATACCAGTTTGATCGCTAGCCTTTTAGGTTGGCAAGTATTCACGCGATTCGCTTGTACCACGGCTGGTGCGGGAACACCGGCTGGTAGCTGGCGGCGAGCGGGTCGCTGTCGGCGATCTCGCGGTCCAGCCCAAGCACGCCGAACAGCGACAGGCTGTCATGGAAAAGCCGTAGCACGCGCTGGCGCAACAGCGGCCCGAAGTCGGGCAGGGCGCGCTGGCAGATGATCAGCTGGAACTCGTTGAACGACGCATCCGTCACCATGTTGTACTGCGCCCAGGTGATTCGGTTGCGCAGCGGCGCCAGCAAGGTGGCGCGGCCATCCCTGATGTCGAAATAGTCGGCCAGCTGCGCCGTGCCGCCGCTCTTGAAATAGCTCTCCTGGTATGCCTCCATGCGCTCGGCCGGAAAACTGGCCAGGTTCGCCGCGGCCAGCATTTCCTCGTTGGCGACGGTGGCGTAGATCTCGGTGCGCAGGTGCAGCTGCTCTTCGGCCAGCAGGATCGCCAGCGACCAGGCATCCTCGGGACCCGCGCATTCGGCCAGCCACACCTTCGGCACGGCCGAGGCGCGCAGGCACGACGCCAGCACGATGCGCAGCTGGCGCGCCTGCTCCGGATCGTCGAACAGCATGGCCGGCTGCACGCTCAGCGCGCGCAGCAGCGCCGAACCGACGCCCGGGTCGTGCAGCACGTGGTCCTGCAGCGACGAGACTGTGTTCAGCCCGCGTCCCTGCATCACCTCGTGCAGCTTGTGCCGCAGCGTCGGCCGGTCGTAGCTCCTGAAATCGTAGCCGAATCGCTGAAACAGCGCTTCGAGCAGCAGTTCGATTTCAAGTTCTTCCGTAGCCAGGCCGCCTTCCACGAACATCGGTCCGCTTAGTGCAGCCATACACGCATCAGCGACAGCAACTGCGCCACATCGACCGGCTTGGTGATGTAATCGGAGGCGCCGGCGGCAATACACTTGTCGCGGTCGCCCTTCATCGCTTTTGCGGTCAGCGTGATGATCGGCAGCGACTTGAATTTCGGAATGCGCCGGATCGCGCGCATCGTGTCGTAACCGTCCATCTCCGGCATCATGATGTCCATCAGGACGATCTCGATGGTCGGATCCTTCTCCAGCACTTCGATGCCGTCGCGCCCGTTTTCGGCGAACGACACCTGCATCTGCTGGCGTTCGAGCAGGGAGGAGAGGGCGAAAATGTTGCGCAGGTCATCGTCGACGATCAGCACCTTGCGGCCTGCGAGGCCGCCGTCGGCCGCGTGGATCTCTTCGAGCATGCGGCGCTGCAGTTCCGGCAGCGAAGCGTGCGAACGGTGCAGGAACAGCGCCGTCTCGTCGAGCAGGCGCTCGGGCGAACGCGCATCCTTGATGACGATGGTCTTGGCGTAGCGCTTGAGCTTGGTGACTTCCTTGCGGCTCAATTCCTTGGCCGTGTAGATCACGATCGGCAGGTCGCGCAGGTTCGGCTCCTTGCCGATGACATCGAGCAGGTCGAAGCCGCTGATGTCGGGCAGGGTCAGGTCCAGCACCATGCAGTCGAAGTGCGAAGTGCGCAGCGCTTCCAGCGCGGCCTCGCCGTTTTCCACCGCGACGATGCGCAGGTCCGAGTCGCCGATCAACGCGACGATGGCATCGCGCTGCATCTTCTCGTCGTCGACCACCAGCAGGCTGCGCTTGCCGCCCATCAGGAACTTCTGAATGCGCGTGAACTCTTCCTGCAGCGCTTCGCGTCCGACCGGCTTGTTGATGTACGAGATGGCGCCCTGGCGCAGCGCGCGTTCGCGCTCGCGCAGGCTGGACATCACGTGCACCGGAATGTGGCGCGTGCTCGGGTCGCGCTTGAGGCGATCGAGCACGGTGAAGCCATCGATGTCGGGCAGGTCGAGATCGAGCAGGATGGCCGACGGCAGGTAGTCGCGCGCCATCGACAGCACCGAATCGCCCAGGTGGGTGACGATGCCCTTGAAGTTCTTCTCGCGCGCGAATTCGAGCACGATCCCGGCGAAGCGCTCGTCATCTTCGACGATCAGCACGGACGGATCGCCCGGGGCGATCAGGCTGCGGTCGTCCATCATCGAATTGAATTCGACCACCTGTGCCGAGCCGCTTGCGCCATTGTCGAACTTGACTTCGTTCTCCAGTTGCAGCGTGTTGGCGTACACCACTTGCGCCGGCGGAGGCGCCATGCGCGCAGGCTGTGGCTGGCGCGCCTGGTCGTAGTTGATGAAGCCGGCGCGGTTGTAAGGCAGGAACAGCGTGAAGGTGGAACCGGAATTGACCACCGATTCGACCCGGATCTCGCCGCCCAAGAGGCGCGCAAGTTCGCGCGAAATCGACAGGCCGAGACCGGTGCCGCCGTACTTGCGGGCGGTGGAGCCGTCGGCCTGCTGGAACGCTTCGAAAATCAGCTGCAGCTTGTCGGCCGCGATACCGACGCCGGTATCCTTGACCGAGAACGCCAGCACCGCGTCGGCGTGCACCAGGTTCGGGTGATCGCTGGTCCAGCCGCTGGTAACCAGCGAGATCTGCAGCGCGACCTGGCCGTGGCTGGTGAACTTGAACGCGTTCGACAGCAGATTCTTGAGAACCTGCTGCAGGCGCGTGGTATCGGTCATCACCGCAGTCGGCAAGGCGTCGGCCAGTTCGACCGTGAAGCCGAGATGCTTGGCCTCGGCCATGTGGCGGAAAGTACGGTCGACGTAGTTGCGCAGGTTCGAGAAGCGGTACTCGGACACGTCCAGCGTCACGGTGCCGGACTCGATCTTCGACAGGTCGAGAATATCGTTAATCAGCGTGAGCAAGTCGGAGCCGGAGCCGTGGATGGTCTTCGCGAATTCCACCTGCTTGCCCGACAGGTTGCCCTCGGGGTTGTCGGACAGCTGCTGCGCCAGGATGAGCAGCGAGTTGAGCGGGGTGCGCAGCTCGTGCGACATGTTCGCGAGGAACTCGGATTTGTACTTGGACGACAGTGCCAGCTGGGTTGCTTTCTCTTCCAGCGCCAGTTTGGCCTGCTCCACCTCGCGGTTCTTGCGTTCCACCTCGATGTTCTGCTCGGACAGCAGGCGCGCCTTCTCGGCCAGCTCCTGGTTGGTCTGCTGAAGCTCTTGCGCCAGCGACTGCGACTGGGTAAGCAGCGACTCGGTACGGCTGTTCGCCTCGATCGTGTTGAGAACCACGCCGATCGATTCCATCAGCTGATCGAGGAAGGACAGGTGGGTTTCGGTGAAGCGGTCGAGCGATGCAATCTCGATCACCGCCTTGACCTGCTGCTCGAACAGGATCGGCAGCACGACGATGTTGGTCGGAGGCGCAGCACCCAGCCCCGACGAAACCACGATGTAATCGCGCGGCACGTCGGTGAGCCAGATGCGGGTTTTCTCGAGCGCGCACTGTCCGACCAGGCCTTCGCCCGGCAGGAAGGAGGTCGCAAGCTTGCGGCTGGAACGGTAGCCGTAGCTGGCGATCATGCGCAGGCGCGCATCCATTTCCTGCGAGTCCATCATGTAGAACACGCCGTGGTGGGCCGACACCAGCGGCGCCAGCTCGGACAGGATCAGCTTCGTCACCGCCTGCAAGTCGCGCTGGCCCTGCAGCAGCCGCGTGAAGCGCGCAAGGTTGGTCTTGAGCCAATCCTGCTGCGCATTCTTCTGCGTGGTCTCCTTCAGGTTCCGGATCATCTCGTTGATGTTGTCCTTCAGGTAGGACACCTCGCCGCGCGCCTCCACCTGGATCGAACGCGACAAGTCGCCTCGCGTCACCGCAGTCGCCACTTCACCAATCGCCCGCATCTGGTTGGTCAGGTTGGCCGCCAGCTGGTTGACGTTCTCGGTCAAGTCTTTCCAGGTACCTGCCACGCCGGACACGTTTGCCTGTCCGCCCAGCTTACCCTCGGTACCGACTTCGCGCGCCACCCGGGTCACCTCGGACGCGAACGAAGACAATTGGTCCACCATCACGTTGATGGTGTCTTTCAGCTCCAGGATCTCGCCTTTCACGTCCACTGTAATCTTCTTGGACAAGTCGCCGCGCGCAACCGCGGTGGTCACCGCCGCGATGTTACGCACCTGGCCAGTCAGGTTCGACGCCATGAAGTTCACGTTGTCGGTCAAGTCCTTCCAGGTGCCGCCGACGCCCGGCACGTATGCCTGGCCGCCCAGCTTACCCTCGGTACCAACCTCGCGCGCCACCCGGGTCACCTCGGATGCGAACGAGGACAATTGGTCCACCATCACGTTGATGGTGTTCTTCAGTTCGAGAATCTCGCCCTTGACGTCCACCGTAATCTTCTTCGAAAGGTCGCCGTTCGCCACCGCGGTGGTCACGTCCGCGATGTTTCGCACCTGGCCGGTCAGGTTACCGGCCATCGAGTTCACGCCGTCGGTCAAGTCTTTCCAGGTGCCCGCTACGCCCGGCACGTTCGCCTGGCCGCCCAGTTTGCCCTCGGTACCCACCTCCCGCGCCACCCGGGTCACTTCGGATGCGAACGAGTTCAATTGGTCCACCATCACGTTGATGGTGTTTTTCAGTTCCAGGATCTCGCCCTTGACGTCCACCGTAATCTTCTTTGACAAGTCGCCGTTTGCAACCGCGGTAGTCACGTCCGCGATGTTTCGCACCTGGCCGGTCAGGTTGCCCGCCATCGAGTTCACCGAGTCGGTCAAGTCTTTCCAGGTGCCCGCGACGCCTTTCACCTGCGCCTGGCCGCCCAGCTTTCCTTCGGTACCTACCTCGCGCGCCACCCGGGTCACCTCGGATGCGAACGAGGACAACTGGTCCACCATCACGTTGATGGTGTTTTTCAGTTCGAGAATCTCGCCCTTCACGTCCACCGTAATTTTCTTGGACAAGTCGCCGTTCGCCACCGCGGTGGTCACCGCCGCGATGTTACGCACCTGGCCCGTGAGGTTCGACGCCATGAAGTTCACGTTATCGGTCAAGTCCTTCCAGGTGCCGCCGACGCCCGGCACGTATGCCTGGCCGCCCAGCTTACCCTCGGTACCCACCTCGCGCGCCACCCGGGTCACCTCGGACGCGAAGGATCGCAGCTGGTCCACCATCACGTTGATGGTGTCTTTGAGCTGCAGGATCTCGCCGCGCACGTCCACCGTGATCTTTTTCGACAAGTCGCCGTTTGCCACCGCGGTAGTCACCTCGGCGATGTTACGGACCTGGGAAGTAAGGTTGCCCGCCATCGAGTTCACCGAGTCGGTCAAGTCCTTCCAGGTTCCCGCCACGCCTTTCACCTGCGCCTGCCCGCCCAGCTTACCTTCGGTGCCCACCTCGCGCGCCACGCGCGTCACTTCGGAGGAGAACGAGGAGAGCTGTTCCACCATGGTGTTCGCGGTCGTCGCCGCGCGCAGGTATTGGCCCTTGAGCGGATGGCCGTCAACCTCCAGCGCCATGGTCTGCGACAGGTCGCCTTTCGCCACGGCGCCGATCACGCGCGCCATTTCGGTGGTCGGGCGCACCAGGTCGTCGATCAGGGTGTTGACCGAGCTGATGATGGTGGCCCAGCCGCCGGCCACGTTCGGCACCGCGGCGCGCTGGGTCAGGCGGCCTTCGCGGCCCACTACGCGCGACACTTCGGTGACCGCCTTGACCATCTTCTCCTTGGTCTCGATGATGTCGTTGAGTGTGTCGGCGATCTTGCCCGACACGCCAGTCCAGTCGGACGGCATGCGCGCGGTGAAGTCGCCTTTTTTTAACGCCATCAGCGTGGAGAGCAGCAGCTTCGCATCTAGCTCTTCAATGAGATCGCTCATGTTATTCATCGACATTGTCCTCGTTTTTTGGGAGTGGAAAGGGTGGCCAGAGCGGAATTCCGGCTCGATGCAGTGGGGGAATCGAAAGCGTTTTTTGCAGAAATTCTGGTATCGCCGCGGCCGGCATCGGCTCGCTCAAGCGCGGGCCCTGGAACTGATCGCAACCGAGCGCGCGCAGTTGGTCCAGCTGCGGCTCCGATTCCACGCCCTGGGCGAGCACGCACAGGCCGAGCGCGCGTGCCAGGTGGATGATGGCCGCCACCATGTCGGCGCCGCCTTCGGCTTCGATGTCGCGCGCGAAGGTGGGAGCGATCTTGAGCGCGTCGAAAGGAAGGTGGCGCAAAGTGGTGAGCGATGCGCCGGCGCTGCCGAAATCGTCGACGGCGAGGCGCACGCCGGCCGCGCGCAGCGCCGCCAGCACCGGCCGTATGTCGTCCGCGCCGATCAGCAGGTGTTCGGCGATATCGAGTTCCAGCCAGCCGCTCGGCAGGCCGCAGCCGCGCAAGTGCTCCGCGACCCAGTCCGACAGGGCCGGATGGATGCGGATCGCGGCCAGGTTGACCGACACCACCAGCTCCGGCAGTGCCGCCTCGCGCCACTGGGCGGCCTGGTTGCACGCGGCGCCGATCGACCATTCGGTCACTTTCTCGAGCAGCTGGCGATCAGTCACGTGCGGCAGGAAGCGCGTGGCCGGGATCTGGCCGTGTCGCGGATGGCGCCAGTGCAGCAATGCCTCGATCCCGGTCAGTGCGCCGCTTGCGACGCCGGCCCTCGGCTGGTAAAGCAGTTCGAGTTCATCGTTCGCCAGCGCCTGCTGCAGCTCGGCGGCCCAGCGGGCGCGTTCGATTTCGCGCGCATTGAACTCTTCGCGGAAGTATTCGATGCTGCCGCGCCGGCTCTGCTTGGCGTGGTACATCGCGATATCGGCATTGCGCAGCAGCGTGGCGGCGCTGTTGCCGTCCTGCGGATACAGGGCGATGCCGATGCTGCTGGAGGTATCGAGCCGGTGGCCGAGCACCATGTACGGCAGCTGGTTGGCCTGCTCGATCTTGCGCGCCACCAGAGCGGCGTTGTCCGAGGCGCCGGCTCCTTCGAGCAGCACGACGAATTCGTCGCCGCCCAGGCGCGCCACCACGTCCGACACCCGTACCGCCGCCAGCAGGCGCGAGGCGACCTGGCGCAGCAGTTCGTCGCCGACTTCGTGGCCGAGGGTGTCGTTGATGCGCTTGAATTTGTCGAGGTCGAGGAACAGCAGCGCGAATTCGCCGTCATGGCGCTCGGCATGGGCCACCGCATGTTCCATCTGCTGGATCAGCGAACGCCGGTTCACCAGGCCGGTGAGGGCGTCGCGGATCGACAGTTCGTGCGCGCGCTGTTCGGCCAGCTTGCGCTCGGCCACCTCGAGTTCGAGTTCGGTGTTGATCCGTTCCAGGTCGTGCAGGCGCTGGACCCTGAGGTCCTGGTACAGCTTCGACAGTTCCTCGGTCTTGGCGACGAGTTCCAGGTTGTTGCGCGTCAGCGCGACGAACACGGCGACCTTGGTCTGCAGGACTTGCGGGATCACCGGCGTAAACAGGTAGTCGACCGCGCCCTTCTGGTAAGCCTCGAGGCGGTGCATCTCGTCGCTGTAATGGGCGGTGATGAAGATGATCGGCACCGCGCCCGATCGCGGGTGAGAATGAATCGCTTCGGCCGTTTCGAAGCCATCCATGCCCGGCATGTTCACGTCGAGCAGGATGACGGCGAATTCGTGCGTCAGGACGTGGCGCAAGGCCTGATGGCCGGATGTGGCGGTGATGAGCTCGTACTCGTGTGCTTCCACCGCGCCCACAAGCAGGCTCTCCAGCGCGAACAGGCTCGCTGGATCGTCGTTGACAAGTAAGACTTTTGGAATATGCACGTCTGGAAACGACCTGTTCTGGATGCGTTCACGCTTAATTGCTACATCAGGGACGAATGGAACGATACTCTTGTGCCAATGCGAGCACAATGTCTAGCTGGCGGATACTGCAACGGATTATTCTTTGCCAATCTTGCAACAGTCGCGATCCAATTTGGGGGAGGGTAACCCAAAAAAGATTTCCCCGGCGCACGCTTGGTGCGACAATCGGTGAATCACCGCCGGTTATTTTAACGATTTGACTGGTCCCGTTGCGCCCAAGCCACGACAACGCAACTGACGAATTTCCCGGGCCCTGAGGGATTTCCCGTATTGACAGACATTGTGGTTTTTGCACCATTTTGGTGCGTAAATATTTCACATTGATGGCAATTCAAGATTGAATTTTGATAAATAATTAACTACTATTAGTATCTGAGCCGAAAATTCGATCGCGCCGGTATGTGATCGACAGCAAGGAGCATGAGATGGTTGAACTTAGTCAACTGATGAAACTCATTGACAGCCAAAGTGAGGACGCTTGGCGCGATTCGCTATTTGATCTGGCACACGACATCGGGTTCGATTCCGTGCTCTATGCAGCCTTGCCCTCGAAGCATGCGAACCTGGAGACATCTTTTCTGCAGAGCAATTATTCGCAGGAATGGCGAGAGTATTACGATTCGGAGAAGCTGCATTACGTCGACCCGACCGTGCGTCACTGCATGAGCAGCGTGTTGCCGCTGGTTTGGGAGCCGGAGACCTTCCAGCAGAAGGAACAGCACGCCATGTATGAGGAGGCGAGCCATTTCGGCATCCGGTCCGGCATTACCTTTCCCATGCACGGCTGCAGCGGCGAAGCGGGGCTGATCAGCTTTGCCACCGACATGTTGCCTGGCGAACAATTCAACGATCGCCTGATGCATTACATGGCCGACCTGTCGCTGCTGCGCGATTACGCCTTCGAATCCTCGCTCAAGTTCATCAAGGCGCACGCCGCGGCCGAGCCGGTGCCGCACCTGACCAAGCGCGAACTCGAGGTGATCAAATGGGTGATGGCGGGAAAATCATCCTGGGAGATTTCCCGTATCACCGATTGCGCCGAGGCGACCGTCAACTTTCACATCTCAAACATCCGCCAGAAATTTGGCGTCAATACGCGCCAGCAGGCGCTGGTCAAGGCGATCGCCCTTGGCATCATTACTCCAGAAGATCCACATCGCTAAGTTTGCCATTGGCGTACAGCTTGACCAGGATCGCCACCGGCTGCGGCACCCCGAGGCCGGTTTCGAACCGGCTCCCGCTCGACTGAGTGACGCCGAAACGGGCCCAGAAGGTGGCCTGGCTCTCGCGCTTGCTGATCCGCAATTGGCGCAAACCGAGTTCGCCTGACGCCCGGGCCGGTGCGACGCAGGCATCGTTCGCCGCATACGACACCGGCTCGCTCTGCACCACCATCTGGAAATTGTAGTCTTGGTCCATTTCATCTCCCTCGGTAAGCAAATCCGCAGTATTTCACCTCCGGCCGGGCTTTCCAGCTATCACTTCTGCTAGTTATGCAAAATCCATATTTGCATGATGCTGCATGCACGTTGCATAACTTCTTAAAAGAGAGCGAGGCACAAAAATGGCAATGCACATTCAAATCGCAGCACGCAAGGATTTCAAATCGCTGGACCTGTGGGAAATGCACAAACTGCGCGCCAAAGTGTTCAAGGATCGCCTCGGCTGGGAAGTTCCGGTCCTCAGCGGCATGGAAATCGACGGCTACGACGCGCTTGAGCCGATGTACATGATGATCCGCGAACCGGGCCCAGGCACGCTGCGCGGCTGCTGGAGGCTGCTGCCGACCGAAGGCCCGTACATGCTCAAGGATTCCTTTCCTGAGCTGCTGCACGGCGAAGAGGCGCCCCACCACGAACGGATCTGGGAATTGTCGCGCTTCGCCATCGAGACCGACTGCGACTCGCGCTTCGGCCTGTCGCAGATCACCATGGAATCGTTCTCCGAGATGGTGCTGTACGGGCGCCGCAACGGGATCGACCGCTACATCACGGTGACTACCACCTCGCTCGAGCGGCTGGTGCGGCGCGCCGGCGTGGCGATCACGCGGCTCGGGCCACCGGTCCAGATCGGGATTGAGCAGGCGGTCGCGCTGTACATCGATGTCGATGCGACCTACGAGGCATTGTTCGAACAGCGGCTCGCATCCTGAGCGGCAGGCGCCGCCAGGCCAGGAGCCGGCGGCGCATCCAAGCTTGCCCGGATCGCACGGCCGGCCCGCAGCGCGGGACGCGCCAGCACGCTCCCGCGGCAACGTTCCCGCACTGCCGGCCAGCAGCCGCGCCGCCAGCCCGTACACGCGCTCCCCGCATTCTTCCCCCCTGCCGCCTATCGCAATTCCGATGGCACGGCAAGAGCCCGCCATTCCGTGTGCAAATTTGACACAGCGGCGATGGTTTCCGGGTGCTAATAATAGTATGCTTGCAAGACAACGGCGCGCGGCAGCACAAGCGGCGCCGCACAGCGCCAGGCGGCCGTGGACAGGGACGACAATGACGCAAGCGATCACGCGCAGGATGGGAGGCACGGTGACCGGCAATGGCCCGGCGCGCATCCTGTTATGGGGCGCGGGACTCGCGTTTTCGGTGCTGATCGCCTCCAGCCTGTACGCGATCGCCGCCAGGACGGTCGAGGATGACGCGCGCCAGCGCTTCAACGGCATCGCGCGCGGCGCCCAGTCGGCGCTGGCGGCGCGCCTGACCACCTTCAGCGAGCTGGTTCGCGGCATGACCGCGCTGTACGAGGCTGCCGATACTCCCGTGACGCGGCTGCAGTTCCACCGCTACGTCGAGGCGCTCGACATTCCGCACCATTATCCGGCGATCGAAATGATGTCGTTTTCCGCCGCCGTCGACGACGCGCAGCACGACGCCTTCATCGGCGCGGTCCGGGCCGACCGCAGCCTGAACCCGGACGGCTATCCCGGCTTCACCATCATGCCGCCCGGCCGGCGCGGCAGCTACGAAGTGCTGACCTATGTGGAACCCATGCGGCCGCTGGGCGAGAAGTTGGGAATCGACATCGCGGACAATCCGGCGGTGGCGCGGGCGCTGGAGCACGCGCGCGATACCGGGCAGCTGAACGCATCGGGCACCCCGGTCAGCATCGGCAAGCCGAAACCGCACCTCGGGCTGGGCATCCGCCTGCCCGTATTTCGCAAGGGGGCGGTCCTGTCCGATGTCGCCGCGCGCCGCGCCGCCTATCTGGGCTCGGTCGGCGTCGGCTTCGGCGTGCCGGCACTGGTGCAGGGTGTGCTCGACCAGCTCGATGTGCCCGGGCTGCAGCTCGCTCTGTACACCGGAGCGGCGGGCGCCGGCGCAGCGCGCCAGGGACAGCTGGCCATCGGCAGCGGCGACCGCCTGCTGTACGACGCCGGCGTCGATCAGGGGCCGGTCTTCGAGACGGTGTTGCCGATCGATTTCAATGGCAGCCTGTGGAAGGCCCGGGTCAGCCAGCGCAAGGACGATCTGTACAACCGCTTCGATCACGCGCTGCCATTTGTCGCGCTGGCCATCGGATTCATCGTCAGCATGCTGGTGGTGGCGTTTTTCCTTACCTTGTACTGGTCGCGCCGCGACGCCATCGCGCAGCGGCTGGTGCTCGACACGGTGCTCGACAACGTCGATGCGCACGTCTACATGAAGGACCGCGAGCGGCGCTATGTGTATATCAACGCGCGCTGCGCCGCGGCGATGGGCCACGAGCCGCAGCATGTGATCGGCAGCCTCGATCGCGAAGTGCTGCCGGCAGCCATCGCCGACGCCTACTGGGAGCAGGACCGCGAGGTGCTGGAGCAGGGACTGCACATCGCAGGACAGTCCGAGTTCACCGCGATCGACGGCGACGTGCGCCAGTTCTGGACCGTGAAGGTGCCGGTCATGCACGCCGGCGAAGTTACCGCCGTGATCGGCCTGTCGACCGACGTCACCGAACTGCACAAGCTGAAGGCGCAGGCCGATGCCGCCAATCTGGCCAAGAGCAACTTCCTGTCGAACATGAGCCACGAGATCCGCACGCCGATGAACAGCATCATCGGCATGTCCCACCTGGCGCTCAAATCGGTGGCCAGTCCCAAGCAGCGCGATTATCTCGAGAAGATTTACCACTCCAGCCAGCACCTGCTGGGGATCATCGACGACATCCTCGATTTTTCAAAGATCGAAGCGGGCAAGCTGGAACTGGAAGTGCTCGATTTTTCGCTCGGCACGCTGATGCAGAATATCGGGCACCAGCTGGGCGATGCCGCGGCCAGCAAGGGCCTGGCGCTCGAATTCGACCTCGATCCCGGGCTGGCGCGCCAGCTGCGCGGCGACCCGCTGCGGCTCGAGCAGGTGCTGCTCAATTTCGCGGGCAATGCGATCAAGTTTTCCGAGAACGGCGCGGTGCGGATCAGCGCCTGCCCGCTGCAGGAGACCGATACCGACACCATGGTGCGCTTCGAGGTGCGCGACAGCGGCATCGGCATGACGCCGGCTGAAGTCGGGGAACTGTTCAAGTCCTTCCACCAGGCCGATCCGTCGACCACCCGCAAGTACGGCGGCACCGGGCTGGGACTGGTGATCAGCAAGCAGCTGGTCGAACTGATGGGCGGCGCCGTCGGGGTCGAGAGCGAGCCCGGAGTCGGCAGCACGTTCTGGTTCAGCGCGCGCCTCGGCAAGGGCGTCAGCTTCATGTGCGCCGGCCCCGAGCCGGTGCCGCAGGCGGTGCTCGACGACATCGCCGGCGCCTTCATCCTGCTGGTCGAGGACAACGTCTTCAGCCAGCAGGTCGGCCAGGAGCTGCTGGAGGAGGCCAACGCCACTGTGGTGGTCGCCAACAACGGCAAGGAGGCGATCGACATGATGCTGCGCCAGCGCTTCGACTGCGTGCTGATGGACTTGCAAATGCCGGTAATGGACGGCTTCGAGACTACCCGCATGATTCGCTCGGACCCGCGCCTGCGCGATGCGGTCGTGATTGCGATGACCGCCAACGCCGGGCTGGACGACCAGGCCAACGCGCTTGCGGCCGGAATGAATGAATTCGTCACCAAGCCGACTTCGCCGAACCTGCTGTTCGAAGTGATCGCCGGCTGGCTGCGCAAGCGCGAGCCGCACACGGCGGCCCAGCCGGCGCCGGCGCCGGCCGAAGTGATGGCTGCGCCCAACCCGCAGGCGCCCGGCGGCATGCTCGACATGACGGCGCTGGCGCTGACCTTCGGCGGCAATCCGGACAAGATGCGCAAATACGCATTCATGTTCCTCGACGCCGCGCGCGACGCCCTGGGCGACGTCGGCGAGGCCGTCGCACAGGGCGATATGGAGCGCACGGCCGACATCGGCCATCGCATGAAGTCGTCGGCGCGGGCGGTCGGCGCAATGGATTTCGCCCAGTTGTGCCTCCAGCTCGAACAGCTGCGGGTGGGCGGGGCGGCGGCCGATGCGGCCGTGCTGCTGGCGCGCATGCTGGCGCTGCGCGAGCAGCTGGCCGAACATATGGCCCAGGCGCTGGGCGAGGCGGCGCCGATCTGAACTTCATCCTACCGCCGGCGGTCCAAAAATAGTATGCTGTGGCGCTGCCGACCCGGCCAATTATCGGAACACCATGGCTTCTCCCGTCACACCCGGTCTACTCATCCTGCACGGTAACCAGATGGAGCAATTGCGCGCCGCGCTGTTCGGCTGGCTGCGCAAGCATCCGCTGGCGCCGCTGGAGTCCGAGATCATCCTGGTGCAGTCGAACGGGGTGGCCGAATGGCTGAAGATCGCGCTGGCCGAGGAACTCGGGGTCTGCGCGGCGACGCGGGTGGCGCTTCCGGCGCGCTTCCTGTGGGAGGCATACCGCGGCATGCTCGGACGCGAACGGGTGCCGCAGCGTTCCCCGTTCGACAAGGGGCCGCTGACCTGGCGCCTGATGCGATTGCTGCCCGCGCTGCTGGCGGACCCGGTTTTTCAGCCGCTGCGGCACTTCCTCGGCGACGGCGATCCGGAGCGCCGGCTGCAGCTGGCCGAGCGCCTGTCCGACCTGTTCGACCAATACCAGGTGTACCGCGCCGACTGGCTGGACGACTGGGCTGCCGGGCGCGACCAGCTGCGCAGCGCGCGCGGCGAGGCGCTGGCGCTGCCCGCCGACCAGCGCTGGCAGGGCCAGCTCTGGCGCGCCGTCAACGACAGCCTGCCGGCGCCGTTGCGCCAGTCCGGCCGCGCCACCATCCACAACGAATTCGTGCGCGCCAGCGAGGAGGGCGGACCACCCGCCGGAAAGCTGCCGCGCCGGGTGGTCCTGTTCGGCATCTCGGCGCTGCCTTACCAGACCTTGCAGGCGGTGGCGGCATTGTCGCGCCACTGCCAGGTGCTGCTGGCGGTGCCCAATCCCTGCCAGTTCTACTGGGGCGACATCATCGAGGGGCGCGAGCTTCTCGGGGCCAGCCGCAAGCGCCAGCAGCAGCGCGGCGGAATCGACCTGTCCGCCATCCCCCTGGAAGAACTGCACGCGCACAGCCATCCGCTGCTGGCGAGCTGGGGCCGGCAAGGGCGCGACTTCGTGCGCATGCTTGACGAATTCGACACCGAGGCGGCCGGCCGCTTCGACAACCTGCGCATCGACCTGTTCAGCGAAGGCGAGGGCGACAATCTGCTCGGCCAGGTGCAGGCAGCGGTGCGCGACATGCTGCCTCTGAGCGAACATCCGCGCCTCGCCCCGGATCCGCAAGACCGCTCGATCGAATTCCATGTCGCGCACAGCGTGCAACGCGAAGTCGAGGTGCTGCACGACCAGTTGCTGTCGTGGTTCGCGCAAGCAAGCGAGCCTGCGCTGCGCCCGCGCGACGTGGTGGTGATGGTGCCCGACATCGATACCTTCTCGGCCGCCATCCACGCGGTGTTCGACCAGCACAAGCGCAGCGATCCGCGCTTCATCCCATTCGAGATCGGCGACGTCAAAGACCGCAGCGTCAATCCGCTGCTGGTAGCGCTCGAATGGCTGCTGCGCCTGCCGCAGCAGCGCTGCCGCCAGAGCGAAGTGCGCGATTTGCTCGACGTGCCGGCGCTGGCCGCGCGCTTCGGCCTGGCCGACGAGGACCTGCCGACCCTCGGTCTGTGGATCGAAGGGGCCAGCGTGCGCTGGGGCCTGGACCAGCAGCACCGCGACGGCCTCGGTCTCGGTTCGGCCGGCGAGCAGAACGCCTGGATCTTCGGCGTGCGCCGCATGCTGCTCGGCTACGCGAGCGGCGCCGGCGCCAACTTCAATGGCATCGAGCCGTATGCCGAAGTGGGCGGGCTCGATGCCGCGCTGGCCGGCTCGCTGGCCCAGCTGATCGAAACCCTGCTGGCCTGGCGTGCCACCCTGGCGCAGGCGCGCACCCCGGCCGAATGGGGCGAACAGGCGCGCGCGCTGCTGGCCGCGTTCTTCGACGCATCCGAGGAATCCGACCGCCTAACCCTGGGCCAGCTGCAGGACGCCCTGCAAAACTGGCTCGAGACCTGCTACAACGCCGAATTCGCCGAGGCGGTGCCGCTCGCGGTGCTGCGCGAAGCCTGGCTCGGCGGGCTCGACGAGCCGACCCTGAATCACCAGTTCGTGTCGGGCGGCGTGACCTTCTGCAGCCTGATGCCGATGCGCGCGGTGCCGTTCCGCATCGTGTGCCTGCTGGGGATGAACGACGGCGACTTCCCGCGCCGCGCGCGCCAGGCCGACTTCGACCTGCTGGCGCTGCCCGGGATGGCGCGTCCGGGCGACCGCTCGCGCCGCGACGACGACCGCTACCTGATGCTCGAAGCGGTGCTGGCCGCGCGCGATAAACTGTATATCAGCTGGGTCGGACGCAACGTGCGCGACAACAGCGAGCAGCCGGCCTCGGTTCTGGTGTCGCAGTTGCGCGACTACCTGAAGGCCGGCTGGGAGCTCGACCTCGACGCGATGACGACTGAGCACGCCTTGCAGCCTTTCAGCCGGCGCTATTTCGAGCAAGGCGGCTTGCCGACCTACGCCGGCGAGTGGCGCGCCGCGCACGCGGTGTCCGATGCCGAGGCCGACGCCGCGATGCCGCCGTTCGAACTGGATGGCGACTACCGCCTGAAACTGGCCGAGCTGGCCAAGTTCCTCAAGCAGCCGGCGCGGCATTTCTTCCAGCGCCGGCTCGGCGTCTGGTTCGGCGACCCGGCCACGCTGGGGCAGGATGAAGAACCGTTTTCGTTCAATGCGCTCGAGCGCTACCTGCTTGAGGACAGCCTGCTCGATGACGGCGGACCGCCAGAAGCGATCGGTGAAGTGCGCGCCAACCTGGCGGCGCGCGCCGAGCGGCTTGCGCGCGAGGGCGTACTGCCGATCGGCCTGATCGGCCGCAAATGGCAGGAGCAGCTGATCGATGGACTGGTGCCGGTGCGTACCGCCTGGCTGACGCTGGGCGCGCGCTTCCGGGCGCCGGCGCCTAAGCTGCCGGTGCACTTCCGCTTCGAGGGCGGCATCGAGCTGGACGACTGGATCGACCAGTTGCGCACCGGCGCCGACGGCGAGGCCTGGCTGATGCAGATTTCGTCCAAGGTCGCCGACAGCAAAGGCTTCCCGCGCGGCGACAAGCTGATCGGTCCATGGCTGCGCCAGCTGGCCGCCGCCGCCGCCGGCCATCCCGTCACCGGCCACCTGGTCGCGCGCGACGCGATCGTGACGATGGCGCCGCTCGACGCCGACAGCGCGCGCGCGGACCTGGCCGCGCTGGTTGCGCTGTGGCGTCGCAACCTCGACCAGCCGCTGCCTGTGGCCTGCAAGACGGCGCTCGCGCTGCTGCGCGGCGGCGACCCGCATGGCACGTACAACGGCGGATTCGAGATATCCGGCGAAGTCGAGGACGAATCACTGGCGCGCCTGTGGCCCGATTTCACCGCGCTCACGGCCGGCGGCGCATGGCTGGAAACAGCACAGGCGCTGTACGGGCCGCTGGCAAACTGGCTGGACCAGCATGTCGCGGTCGCGCTGCTCGACAAGGAACAGCCATGAGCCAGAAGCTGGACGCCCTTAGTTTTCCGCTGCACGGTTCGCGCCTGATCGAGGCCAGCGCTGGCACCGGCAAGACCTGGACCATTGCGGCGCTCTACCTGCGGCTGGTGCTTGGCCATGGCGGCGATGATGGCTTCGGCCGCGCGCTGGTCCCCGGCGAGATCCTGGTTATGACCTTCACCCGCGCCTCCACGCGCGAGCTGTCGAACCGGGTTCGCGAGAGGCTTGTCGAAGCGGCCGCCTGCTTCCGCGGCGAGCTGGCGCTGGACGACCCCTACCTGGCGAAATTGGCCGACAGCTACCCAAGCCACGCGGAACGCCAGCTTGCGGCGCACCGCCTGATCCTGGCCGCCGAGACCATGGATGAAGCAGCGATTTTTACCATCGACGCATGGTGCCAGCGCATGCTGCGCGAGCACGCCTTCGACAGCGGCAGTCTGTTCGACGAAGAGCTGGTGAGCGACGAACGCGCGTTGTTCGAGGACGCCGCGCACGATTACTGGCGGCAGAACGTCTACCCGCTGAACAGCAAGGCGCTGTCGGCGCTGATGGGATGCTGGCAGGATGTTGGCGCGCTCAAGCAGTCGGTGCGCGAACTGGTGCGCCGGATCGGCGCGCCTGGAGACACGCCCCCCGAAGCGCTGGCCGCGCTGATCGCGCGCGTCGAGCGCGCGCAGCTGGCCGAGCTGGCGCGCCTCAAGCAAGGCTGGACCGAACGCGCCAACCAGATGGAGCAATGGATCGCTGCCCAGCGCGCGCTTGCACCGAAATGCTTCAACGGGAACAAGCTGCGGCCCGATTCCCTGGTCAAGTGGTTCGACGCGCTGCGCGCCTGGGCCGGCGATCCGGCGATGCTGATGCCCGCCATGACCGACACCGCGTGGCACCGCCTCACGCCGGACGGCATCACCGACGCCTGCAGCAAGGACGTCATTCTCGTGGCGCCGGAGTGCTTCGAGGCGACCACCGACACCTGGGAAGCGCTCAAGGCCATCGAACCACTGTCGCATTCGCTGTATCTGCATGCGGCGGCGAGCATCGCGCGCCGCATGGCCGAACTGAAGCTGCGCAGCCGCCAGTTCGGTTTCGCCGACATGCTTGAACGCCTGAAGGCGGCGCTCGAAGGCCCGAACGGCGAGGCCCTGCGCAAGCGCATCACGGCGCAATTCCCGGTCGCGATGGTGGACGAATTTCAGGATACATCGCCCGACCAGTACGCGATTTTCAACCTGCTGTACCGGGTCGCCGACAACGACCGAGCCCACGGACTGTTCCTGATCGGTGATCCGAAACAGTCGATCTACGGCTTCCGCGGCGCCGACATCCACAGCTACCTGTCGGCGCGCGCCGCGACCGAGGGCCGCCACTACCAACTTGGCACCAACTACCGCTCGACCAAGGCGCTGGTCGAAGCGGTCAACCAGTTGTTCCTGCACGCTGAAGGGCATGACGGGCATCCGGGATTCGCGGCCGGGGCATTCCGGTTCCGCAAGGGCGACGTCAATCCGCTGCCGTTCGACGCGGTCGGCGCTCACGGCCGCAAGCAGCTGTTGGTCGGGGTCGAGGGGCCATACCAGGCGCTGGCGATCTGCAGTTCCGACCGGGAGGACATGCGGGCCGACGACTACCGCGAATTTTTCGCACATCACTGCGCCGAGCATATCGTCGGCCTGCTGAACGATCCGAAGGTCGGCTTCGGCGACGGCGACGGGTTCAAGCGCCTGATGCCGGCCGACATCGCGATCCTGGTGCGCGACCGCCGCGAGGCGAGCGCGATCCGGCGCGCGCTGGCGCAGCGCAAGCTGGCCAGCGTGTACCTGTCGGACAAGGATTCGGTGGTCGACAGCGATGAAGCGGCCGACGTGCTGCGCTGGCTGCATGCGGTTGCCAATCCACTGGACGGCGGATTGGCGAGGGCGGCCTTCGCGACCCGCACTGCGGGTCTCTCACTGGCCGCGCTGGCGCGCATGGCGTCCGACGAACTGCTGTGGGAAGAGCGGGTCGAACAGCTCAAGGCGCTGCATGTAGTGTGGCAGCGCCAGGGCGTACTGGCGATGCTGCGCCGCTTCGTCCATGAGCTGAACCTGCCGTCCACGCTGCTGGCCCAGGCCGGCGGCGAACGCCGGCTGACTAACCTGCTGCACCTGGCCGAACTGCTGCAAGTGGCCAGCAGCGGCCTCGATGGAGAACAGGCGCTGATCCGCTGGTTCGCCGAGCAGGTGGCCGGCATCGGCGAGGGCGGCGACGAGCGTGTGCTGCGCCTGGAAAGCGACGCCGAGCTGGTGAAGGTGGTCACGGTGCACAAGTCGAAAGGACTGGAGTACCCGCTGGTGTACTTGCCGTTCGCGGTCACCGCGCGCAAGACTGAGCGGCGCAACCGCAGCTTTTTCGAGTTCGTCGGCGCCGATGGCGTGCGCCGCCTCGACCTGGCCTTGTCGGACGATGCGCTCGATGCGGTTGAAGGCGCGCGCATCGAAGAAGACTTGCGCTTGCTGTACGTGGCGCTGACGCGCGCGCGCCACTTCCTGTGGCTGGGCGCGGCCGCGATCGCGGGCCGGAAGGCGGGCGAGAACAAGCTGCACGACTCGGCCCTCGGCTACCTGCTCGGCGGCGGCGCGCAAATCGCCGCGGCCGATATCCAGGCCCATTGGCACAATCTGCGCGGCGCCTCCGACGCGATCGAACTAATAGAGCTCGAGGCGCCCGAGGGCATGACCATCCTGTCGCGCGAGGAAACCCTGCCGCCGCTGATAGACGCAACCGTGTTTACTGGCAGCTTCGAGCGCAATTGGTCGGTCGGATCCTTCACGTCGCTGACGCGCCAGACCGGCGCCGCCCCGATGCGCGCCCAGGAAGAAACCCTGCTCGAGGAAGAACCCAAGCAACCGCCGGCACGCACCGAGGACGCGCCATGGCACCGTTTCCCGCGCGGCTCGGTGCCGGGCAATTTCCTGCATGAGCAGCTCGAATGGATGGGGCAGGAGGGCTTTGCCTGCGTGCTCGATCCCGGCTTCGACGCGCGCCTGGCCGCGCGCTGCGACCGCGCCGGCTGGGGCAAGCGCAAGGAAGATGCGATCGCCTGGCTGCGCGAAGTGGCGGTGACGCCGCTGCCGCAACTGGGTGCGCCGCTGGCCGCGCTCCGAGGCGTGTTGCCCGAGATGGAATTCTGGTTCCCGAGCCAGCACCTGAACAGCGCCGCCCTCGACCAGCTGTGCGCCGCCAGCCTGCTCGATGGCGTGCCGCGCCCGGTGCTGCCGGAGCGCCAGCTGCACGGCATGCTCAAAGGCTTCGCCGACCTGGTGTTCGAACACGAAGGGCGCTACTGGGTGCTCGACTATAAATCGAATTCGCTCGGCGCCGGCGACGCCGCTTACAGCCGCGCAGGGATGGCCACGGGAATGGCGGCCCACCGCTACGATATCCAGGGCGCGATCTACATGCTGGCGCTGCACCGCCTGCTGCGCAGCCGGCTGGGCGACGACTACGATCCGGCGCGCCAGCTTGGCGGCGCGCTGTTCCTGTTCCTGCGCGGGATCGCCAACCCGTCCACGCGCGGCTGCTACCTGCTGGAGCCAGACCTGGCCCTGCTGGACGGCCTGGAACGGCTGCTTGACGACGACACCGACAGGAAAACCGAACGATGAGGCCTGACACCGGCATGGACGCCTTCTGGGCGCAGGTGAACATACTGACCGAAGCGGGCGAATTGCGCCGCCTGTCCGGCGCTTTCGCGCGCTTCATCGGCTCGGTCGGCGCCGCGCCGCCCGCGCTGGCGCTCGCCTGCGTGCTGCTGTCCGAACTGGAGGGGCGCGGCCACAGCTGCCTGCTGCTGGGCGAGCTGGCCGACGACCCGTGCGCCCTGATGGGCTGGAGCGATGAGCAGTGGCAAGGCCTGGCCGCAGCCGCCGGCCCGCTGCCGAAGACCGCCAGGGCCTGGATCGCCGCGCTGGCCGGCGCCGAACAGGTTTGGCAGGCGGGCGACCTGAGTTTCGGCCAGCCCCTCGTGCTCGATGGCGAACGGCTGTACCTGCGCCGCTACTGGCACGACGAAACGCTGGTGGCGAGCACCATCGGCGCCCGGGCGCGCGCCTTGCACCCGGTCGATACGGGCAGGGTGCGCGAGTGGCTCGACATCTTGTTTGCCTCGCACCGCGCGGCCGACAATCCGGACTGGCAGAAGCTGGCCTGCGCGGTGGCGCTGCGCGGTTCGGTGGCGATCATCACTGGCGGGCCGGGCACCGGCAAGACCTACACCGTGGCGCGCCTTCTGGCGCTGCTGTTTGCAATGGCCCCGAAAGGCACCGAGCCGCGCATTGCGCTTGCGGCGCCGACCGGCAAGGCCGCCGCGCGCCTGAAGCAGTCGATCGACAAGGCGCTGACCGAACTTGCCGACAAGGTGGGCGACAAGCTGCCACTGCGCGAACTGACAGCGCGCATGGGCGCCGCCCGAACCCTTCACAGCCTGCTGGGCGCGCGGCCCGACACCCGCGCGTTCGCCCACAACCAGGGCAATCCGCTCGACGTCGACGTGTTGATTGTCGACGAAGCGTCGATGGTGCACCTCGAGATGATGGCGTCGCTGCTGGACGCGCTGCCGCCTGGCGCCACACTGGTCCTGCTGGGCGACAAGGACCAGCTGGCATCGGTCGAGGCGGGCGCGGTGCTGGGCGACTTGTGCCACGACGCCCAGGCCGGTGGCTACGACGCCGCCACGCTGGCGTACGTACAGGAAGCCGGCGGCGAAACCATTCCCCCCGAATTCCTGGGAAGCGCGGGCGCCCTGGCCCAGCAGACCGTCATGCTCAGGCACAGCCGGCGTTTCAGCGGACCGATCGGCCAGCTGGCGCTGGCGGTGAATGCGGGCGACATCACGCGCGCCGAGGAGGTGCTGCGCGCCGGCGGCGACGCCGTGCGCTGGATCGAGCACGCGCAGCAGCAGCATGCGCTGCAGCTGGCGATCGACGGCTACCGGCCTTACCTGGAGCTGATCAGGACCGGCGATGCGGCCAGCCACGAGGGCTGGGCCAGGTCGGTGCTGCAAAGCTTCGAGTCGTTCCGGCTGCTGTGCGCTGTGCGCGACGGCGAATGGGGTGTCGCTGGCCTGAACGCGGCCATCGAACAGCGGCTTGAAACGGCGCGCCTGTTGCGCCGGCGCGGCGAATGGTACGTGGGGCGGCCGGTCATGGTGACCCGCAACGACTACGGCACCGGCGTCTTCAACGGCGATATCGGCCTGACGCTGGCCGACCCGGCACGTCCGGATTCGCTGCGGGTCTACTTCCTGGAGGGAGACAAGGTGCGCAGCGTGCTGGCGACGCGCCTGCGCCACGTCGAGACGGCGTACGCGATGACGGTCCACAAATCGCAGGGTTCGGAATTCCGCCACACCGTGCTGGTGCTGCCCAAGGCGGGCGGTTCGATGCTGGCGCGGGAGTTGGTCTATACGGGGATTACGCGGGCCAGCGAGCAATTCACGCTGGTGTCGCCGGCCAGCGCGGTGCTGGCCGAGGCGATCGGCCGCCAGACCCGGAGGGCCAGCGGCTTGAGGACGATGCTGGAGGAGTAGGAGCCCGCAGCCTTACACGCGGCGGTGGCGCGCCTTGACGTGCTTGGCGCCGCGGGTGCGCAGCGACACCTTGACGATGCGCGCTTCGGAACGAGCATTAACCCGCGCGACGCGTTCTTCGTCGCCGGCCATGAAGCGGCGGATCGACAGCGCGTCGAATGCCCGCACCGACGACGCTTTTGCATTGAGCAGCACCAGCGTGGCGTTCTTGCCGGCCGACTTGATGCGCATGATCAGGCAGCGGCCCGCTTCCTGCGTGTAGCCGGTTTTCGACAGGCCGATGTCCCAGCCCTTGGCGCCGACCAGGCGGTTGGTATTGTGGTATTCCACGCCGCGGCCGTTGATGTTGATGATGTCTTTCGAGTCGGTGGTGATGCGCGCGATCTCCGGATAGGCGGAGGCGGCGACCGCCATCTTCACCAGGTCGGCCGCGGTCGACTTGTTGTTTGGCGACAGGCCGGTTGGCTCTTCGATCACGGTCTGGGTCATGCCCAGCGCAGCGATCTTGGCCTTGACGGCAGCCTTGAACGCCTCCGACCCGCCCGGGTAGGTGCGGCCCAGCGACGCGGCGGCGCGATTATCCGACGACATCAGCGCCAGCTGCAGCACGTCGCGGCGGGCAATGCTGGCGCCGACCGGTACGCGCGAAGTGCTGTGCTTGAGCATGTCCACGTCCACCTTGTCGATCGAGATCGGGGCGTCCATGTCCTGCTTCGCGTCGAGCACGACCATCGCGGTCATCAGCTTGGTCAGCGAGGCGATCGGCACGACCGCGTTGGCGTTTTTCTCGATCAGGACCTTGCCGGTATCGTCTTCGACGACGAGTACCGATTGCGATCCATACGCGCCGGCAAATGCGGATGCGGCGGAGACCGACAACAGGACGGTGGCGAACAGTTTTTTCATGTGGGCGTTTTCGTGGAATGCTGCGGGTTCAAGATTAAGCGCCAGGGGCGGGGGCGCTGCGCAAAATCTGAAAAAAAATCTGGCTGTGAAGCAACTTACTTATGTTGGAAGATATCATCAACGTTGGGGTGTGTCTACGCCGCACACGGTTAAACCTGTCTCAACATGTAAATTTCATGGAAAAAAGGCCCTGCCTTGCAGCAGAGCCTTTGAAAATTGCCATCTGAGCGGCGGAATTATTTCGGCTGGTAAATTTTGTCGAACTCGCCGCCGTCGTCGAAATGCTTCTTCTGGGCCTGTTTCCAGCCGCCGAACAGTTCGTCCACGGTAAACAACGTGATCGGTTTGTAGTTGGCAGCGTACTTCTTGGCCACGGCCGCCGAACGCACCCGCATGAAGTGCTTGGCGCCGATTTCCTGGCCCGCTTCCGAGTACAGGAAGTTCAGGTAGGCGGTTGCTTCCTTGCGCACCTTGCGCTTGTCGACGACCTTGTCGACCACCGCCACGGGCGACTCGGCCAGGATCGAGGTTGCCGGATAAACCACTTCGAAATTGTCGCCGAACTCGCTGCGCACCAGCTGCACTTCGTTTTCGAAGGTCACCAGCGCATCGCCGATCTCGCGCTGGGTGAAGGTGGTGGTGGCGGCGCGACCGCCTGCATCGAGCACCGGCACGTTCTTGAAGATGCGGGTGACCAGGTCGCGCGCCTGCGCTTCGGTGCCGCCTTTTTTCAGCACCGAGCCCCATGCGGCCAGGTAGGTATAACGGCCGTTGCCGGCTGTCTTGGGGTTCGGGATCACCACCTTGACGCCCGGCTTGGCGAGGTCGTCCCAGTTCTTGATCTGCTTCGGATTGCCTTTCCGGACCAGGAACACCATGGTCGAGTAGTAAGGCGCGGCATTGTTCGGGAATTTCTTGGCCCAGTCCTGCGCGACCAGGCCGCGGTCGGCCAGCATGTCGATGTCGTTGGCCTGGTTCATCGTCACGACCGACGCTTCCAGTCCGTCCGCCACCGAGCGGGCCTGCTTGCTCGAGCCGCCGTGCGACTGCTTGATGACGACGGTCTCGCCGGTCTTTTTCTTGTACTCCGCGGCGAACACGGGATTGATGTCCTTATACAGTTCGCGCGCCACGTCGTAAGAGACGTTGAGCAATTCGACATCGGCCGCACGGGCGGCAATCGGCAGGGCCAGCGCGCCGATGACCAGGGCGAGGATCCAGCGGCGGGTTTGCAACGGCGTTGTATTTGTCATCTTGTTCTCGCGTGTGCGGTGTTGTGGAAATTGTAGAGCATGGTCTAGAATTCGCTCCGAAAACGGAACTACAGTTTTGTCATATGCTTAGATAAGGGCGTTGCAGCGCCGCATCAGGCTGCCGGCAGATACATACGTCGCCCGGCAAACTGGGCGGCTTCAGTGTATAGTCAAACTTGTACTGAGCTTGAGGGGTAGCAATACCTTTTTCCTGCAATCATTGTTTTATTGATCATCACCATGGGTATTCACATTCGCTCGGCGGCACCTGAAGACGCACCTGCCGCCTGCGCCGTACTGCGCCGTTCGATCCTCGAGTGCTGCACCGAGGATCACCGCAACGACAGCGACATCCTGGATACCTGGCTCGGCAACAAGACGCCGGAGACGGTCGCCAGCTGGATCACGTCGCCTGCCAATCATACGCTGGTTGCCGAGCGCGACGGCGAACTGGTCGGCGTCGCGCTGCTGACCCAGGCCGGCAAGCTGTCGCTGTGCTATGTGTTGCCGGAAGCCCAGCACAGCGGGATCGGCAAGGCCTTGCTGGCCGGCGCAGAAAACAAGGCGCGCGAATGGGGCGTCGGCACGCTGACCCTGAAGAGCACGGCGGGCGCGCGCGAGTTCTATGCCCGCAACGGCTACACCAACGCCGGCAAGGACAAGACCTGTTACGGTCTCGAGTGCGACCTGTTCTGGAAAAAACTCAACGCGGCGCCGGGCGTGGCCGCTGCCGGCAAACGTTTCTGCGGCTGCAGCGGACAGTAAGTTCAATTTCTTCCCGGATTCGTTGATGTGCGCCGGCGCCTTACGTTATAGTGGCGCCTCGAATTGATGAGATCCATATGGCTTCGCGCAGAGAATTCCTTCACCACGGTTTATGCCTGTCCGCGCTCGGCGCGCTGACCACCCCACTGATCGGCTGCGCCAACGCCAGCGCCGCCGCCAATGGCGCCGCCAGGAGCGCTGCCAAGGACGGTTCCGGCCGGATCGCCAGCCAGCAGGCGCCGGCCCGCGTCATGGCCGAACCGGCCGAGTCGTTCGGCATGGCGCCGCCGCCCGATATCTTCGACGCCCAGGCACTCGACCTCGAGTTCTGGCTCAAGCCGCGCACCTTGTCGGTGATCCGTCCCCAGAGCGGCGAGCGCGCCAGGCTGCTGTACTGGCGCGACGGCGAGATTATCGACTCGGCCTACCAGGAGCTGTGCCACCTGATGCGCGACGTCAACGGCAAGGAGACCGCGCCGATCGATCCGAAGCTGTTCGAGACGCTGTGGGGCACCCAGGCGTTCGTGGCGCGCTACGGTATCGACCAGCCGCTCGAGATCCTGTCGGGCTACCGCACCGCCAAGTCGAATACCAAGCTGATCGAGCAGGGCGTGCCGGCCGCGCGCCAGTCGCTGCACATCGAAGGGAAGGCGGCCGACATCCGTATCGCCAACCTCAATGCCGAAGTGCTCGGCAGCCTGGTGCGCAGCTTCCGCCAGGGTGGAGTAGGATTCTATTACCGCGCCGGGCCGAAAGGCGGCTGGATCCACGCCGATACGGGGCTGAAGCGGACCTGGAAAGGCTGAGCGGCCGCTCTGAGGTACGTCAAAACTCGTGCGAATTTCTGCTGTCTAAGTAGCGTCCGGCCTTGCGGCAGGACGCGGCGCCTTCGAATCGCGCGCCGCGGCAAATGGCAGAAATGGGGAGGTAGTGATGGCAACTCTGAATGTACCCACCAATGATCGTCGGCATATTCCCGAGCGGCGCAACGCGCCCGGCGGCCTGCTGCGTGGACTAAGAATGTCGGTGCTCGACTACATCGCGATGGCGCTGCTCATCATCGGCGGCCTGAACTGGGCCTCGGTCGCCTTGTTCAGCGTCGACTTCGTGGCGACCCTGTTCGGCGTGCTGAGCCCGGCCACCAGACTGTTCTACCTATTGATCGGCATCGCCGCGCTGTATTCGATCTACCTGATCAGCCGCTGGACATCTGCCCGGCAACACTGACAATCCAACTTCGGCGGCTGCTTGCCGCTGAAACAAAAGTGCCCGCGAACGCGGGCACTCTTGTTTGTGCGGGGCGCAGCACAGTCCTCAGAAATCATGATTCTTCGGATAGTTGGTGTAGAAATCGTTGTCCCAGCGAAAATTCGTAAACGTCATTGTGATCGAAATATCCAGTGCCTCGACAAAGTGCCAGCAGCCCACTGGCAGAAACAGAATTTCACCTGGCTCCAGCAAACACTCCAGCACTTGTGGGCGTGACATATCCGGAAGGAGCTGCACGTCAATGGCGCTGCCGTCGAGGTCGGTGAAGCAATGGCGTTGATTATTAAGATAGGCAATTTCACATGCGGGAATTAACCGCAGCCGCTTGCGCCCCTTCACTTGCGCCATCATATTATTGGTCAGGTCGTGGTGGAAGGGAGTGACCGTGCCGGCAGGGCCAAACCAGAAAAAGCCACGGTTATTGTCGTCCGTGGCCAGGTACTCCGGCAGCGCAGGAACATCGTCCCACAGCGCGGCCAGCGACTCCCGGTTCGCCGAGTCGTTGTTCGCGGTCATGTAAAAGTCGTTGGTGGGGCTGCGTTGATCCACCAAATCGACGAATTCGCCAAACGGCATCGTCCGTTTATGCGCCAGGCTATTGAGCTCGTACGCCTTGTCGGCGTCACGCCCAAACTGGACCTCGACGCTGCAAGCTCCGAAGCGGCTTTTCAGGAAAGCGGAGTCCCATTTTCGCAGCGCTGGCCATTGATCCATCATGCCGGTGATGATGACGGGCTGGTTGCGGGCGTAGTACTGGGAATGGAATTGCTCACCCGTCAATCGGTGGCGGCGTTCGATCCGGGCCGGGCCCTGCCGATTTAACTTGCGATAGATGTCGAGCACCCAGTCACGTTTCAATATCCGGTTCTTGAGACGATCGGCGCCCTGGAGGTAGGGGCTTTGCAGCGCTGCGTTGATCTCCTGAGCAGCGAGCTCGGCTGTGATGCCGGCGTTGAGCAGCGCCGGAACCAGGCTGGGTGGATGGCAACCCATCATCAAATTCTCCGCGATCCAGCGCCTCAGTTCGTGGCTCATCACGGAAGGGGGAGTATCCGATGTGGCGGTGACATCCAGTCTGGCTTGCTTGTCGTTGTCGTGCGGGAGAGGCATCGGATGATTCTATCGCAGACAATCATGCGGCGCCAGTTGCGCGGCGCTGGGTGTGCCAGCGTCAGATTTTGGCGGAGCTTTGGCGGAAATGCAGTCGTTGTGACGCTTGCAGATCGCCGTCTTTTCGTATCCCATTAATTCAATGGGGTCTGTGGCGATCTGCAAGGTGTGAAATGGTGCGGGGCCCAGGAATCGAACCTGGTTATCAGTCTCAGGTAGACAACCGACCTTGACTGGGCTTTACCAATAAGCGAACCTCGCAACGCAATATTACGCTTAAATTCCCATCTGACAATTAAAATTTGCGAAAACCAATATAAATTTTTAACAGAATTTAATCATATTGATAGGATTTTACCGGTACGGCATCGCCATGCTGCTTTTCGAGGTCCTTCAGGTCAACCCGATGATCCCACCAGATGTACCAGCCGCGCCGCTGGTCGGCCTCGACCGCCGGGTGCTGCACCATGAAATCATCGATGAAATGATCGAATTCTGATACGTAGCCGCCGTGGCGAATACGGTATTTCACAGGCTTGGCGTTCATAATCCCTCCTTCTTCAGCTGCTTTGACCTGCCGCAGCGCCCTCAGTTCGCAGTGTACTGCACGCCGGAAATGTCGTACGATACGCGCCGTCAGCTGCCTATTTCCAACGTCCAATGAATCAAGCGTTACACCAGGAATCACCCCCCGCCGACAACGCGCCGCCGCGCTTCCGTCCGGTCCCATGGATAGCGCTGGAAACTCCGCAGGATGTCGAATTGTGGATCGACGAACACAATCGCAGCCTGCAGGAGCATATTGGCCCGCAGGAAACCGGCTACGGCGTCTGCTTCACCCTGGCCGAGGGCGGCAACATCTTCATGCAGACCAGCGGCGATGCCGTGATGCTCGACGTCGAGCAGGACGCGCAGTGGATCGCGCCGCTGATCATGGCCGCTACCGGCGCCGCCCAGCCCGCCGGCCAGTTGTGGGTGCTGCCCGAGGACAAGCTGACCCAGCTGGTCGTCGGCCTGTCCAGCCTGGTCGCCAGCACGACGCTGGTGAGCGGCCACAAGTTCGGCTCGCGCAATCACAAGATGGTCTGAGGTGTTTATTCGGCCGGCTTCCACTATGTCTTTATAAACCTCCACTCAGCTTTTTTCAATTCGGATCGGTGAACCCAATGCGCATGCAACCCAAGGATAGCTTTCGTCGCCACACCCTGAAACTGGCAGGTGCGCTGCTGGTCGCCAGCCTGGCATTGCCTGCCTTGGCGGCGGACCTGCTGGCCAACGCCAAGGCGCGCGGCACGCTGCGCATTGCGCTCGAAGGCACCTATCCGCCGTTTAACTTCAAGGATTCCAAAACCGGCGAATTGTCCGGCTACGACGTCGACGTCGCGCGGCTGCTGGCCGCCAAGATGGGACTGAAGCCGGAATTCGTCAGCACCGAGTGGGCGGCGATCCTGGCCGGCCTTGGCGCCGGTAAATATGATGTCATCATCAGCCAGGTCGGCATCACGCCGAAGCGGCTGGAGGCGTTCGACTTCTCCGAGCCGTACACGTACTCGAGCCCGCAGCTGATCGTGCGCAAGGACGAGCGCGCGCAGTACGCCAGCCTGGCCGACCTGAAAGGCAAGAAGCTCGGCGTGGGACAAGGCAGCGTGTTCGAACAGCAGGCCAAGGCCGCCGGCGGGATCGAGGTCAAGAGCTATCCTGCCGCGCCTGAAAACCTGCAGGACCTGGCGGTCGGCCGGATCGACGCCGCGCTGAACGACAGCCTGATGGTGGCTTACCTGCTCTCCAATTCGAAGCTGCCGATCAAGGCCGGCGCGCGGGTCGGCAATATCGAGCGGATGGGCATCCCGATCCAGAAGGGCAATCCCCAGCTCAAGGCGGCGCTCAACAAGGCGCTGGCCGAGGCGGGCGCCGACGGCAGCCTGAAAAAGATTTCGCTCAAGTGGTTCGGCGCCGATGTCAGCCGTCCTGCACCATAACGCCAACCTACTTCTGACTGCCTGATGGAATTACTCGACCTGCTGCGCGAAGCCGCGCCCGTGATGCTGACCGGCGCCGGCTACACTTTGCTGTTTGCGATTGCCTCGATGGTGGGTGGCCTGGCACTTGGCTTTCCCACCGCGGTAATGCGGATGTCGTCGTGGGCCGTGGTGCGCTGGCCGGCCGCGCTGTATGTCAGCGTGATGCGCGGCACGCCGCTGCTGGTCCAGATTTTCGTGATCTATTACGGCCTGCCCAGCGTCGGCATCGAATTCACCCCGGTCACGGCCGGCGTGCTGGCGCTGTCGCTGAACGCCGGCGCCTATCTGTCGGAAAGCCTGCGCGGCGCGATCGACAGCATCAGTGTCGGCCAATGGCGGGCCAGCTTCAGTCTCGGGCTCGGCTACTGGCAAACCCTCAGCCACATCGTGCTGCCGCAGGCGCTGCGGATCGCGGTGCCGTCGATGAGCAACACATTGATCAGCCTGATCAAGGACACCTCGCTGGTGTCGGTCATCACGATGACCGAGCTGATGCTCTCGACCAAGGAAGTGATCGCCACTACCTTCCGCCCCTTGCCGCTCTACATCGCCGCGGCCGCCATTTACTGGTGCATGAGCCTGGCGTTCGAAAGCGTCCAGCGGCGTGCCGAGAAGCGTTTGAACCGGGCTCATCAATAAGCTGCTCGACAGGCCTGGCAGGGCCATGTTAATCTTGCCGAGAAAGCAATAAATATCGATGTGTTTCGCCTGCGAGGTGATATGGACAACGATCGCGATCCGGCCCGGCCAGTGATGGACAGCAGCGGCATCAGCCTCGAGCGCATGCGCCGCGACGATGAAGCGGCCTATTTCAACGAACTGTACTTACTGGCTCCGGTCGGTTATTTCGTGGTCGGCTTCGACAGCCGTATCCTGCAGGCCAACCTGGTCGGCGCCGAGATGCTCGGCATCGCCCGCGCCAACCCCGGCGCGCACCGCTTCCGCGCCTTCATCGCCAACGGCTGCGCCGCCGACTTCGACAGGTTCATGGGGCGCGCGCTCAACAGCGAGACGCCGGAAAAATGCCGGGTCCAGATGCGGCGCGAGCCCGATGGCGACGAATTCGCGGCCACGCTGCTGGCCAACGCCGACGGCAGCGGCCAGGCGTGCCGGGTGGTGGTCGAACACGCCGAAGGCAAGCTGGCCGCGCTCGAACGCAGCGAGGAGCGCTTTCGCCGCATCGTGCACAGCGCCGGCGAGGGCATCTGGGAGATCGACGCCGCAGCCAACACCACCTTCGTCAATCCGAAAATGGCCGCCATCCTTGGCTACAGCATCGAGGAGATGCTGAACCGCCCGCTGGCCAGCTTCATGGATGCGGAGGGGCTGAGCATCCTCGATCGCAGCCTGGCGCGGCGCCGCGAAGGCATCGCCGAACGCCACGAATTCAAGTTCGAGCACCGCGACGGCACCGAAGTGTGGACCTCGATGGCGACCAATCCGATCTTCGACGGCGCCGGCTCCTACGTCGGCGCGCTGGCGCTGGTGACCGACATCACCGACCGGCGCGGATCGATGGAGCTGATCTGGCACCAGGCCAATTTCGACGAACTGACCGGCCTGCCGAACCGCCACATGTTCATGGACCGGCTGCGCCAGGAGCTGAAGAAAGCCGACCGCAGTGCGGCCTTCCTCGCGCTGGTGTTCCTCGACCTCGACCACTTCAAGCAAGTGAATGACCAGTACGGGCATGCGATGGGCGACGCGCTGCTGGTGGAGGCGGCGCGCCGCATCGGCGCCTGCGTGCGCGCGTCCGATACGCTGGCGCGGCTGGGCGGCGACGAATTCGTCGTGATCCTGTCGGGCATCGACCATGTGGGCAGCGTCGAACGCATCGCTCAGGCGCTTGTCGCGGCGTTGGCGCGTCCCTTCGATTTGAATGGCGAACGCGTGTTCATTTCGGCCAGCGCCGGCGTGGCGCTGTATCCGCCGGACGCCAGCAACATCAGCGACCTGCTGGCGCGCGCGGACCAGGCCATGTATGCGTCGAAGAAGGCGGGACGCAACCGCTTCAGCTACTTCACGCCCGACCTGCAGGAGGTGGCGCTGGCACGCCAGACCATCGCGGCCGACCTGCGCGCGGCGATCGCGGCGCGGCAGTTCGAAATCGTCTATCAGCCGATCCTGTGCCTCTCCACCGGCACGGTGCGCAAGGCGGAGGCGCTGCTGCGCTGGCGCCATCCGACCCGCGGCCTGCTCGGCCCGGCCGAATTCATACCGTTCGCCGAATCGAACGGCCTGATTGTCGAGATCGGCGATTGGGTATTCCGCGAAGCGGCGCGCCAGGCGCAGCAATGGCAGCAGACCATCCATCCGGCGTTCCAGGTCAGCGTGAACAAATCGCCAGTGCAGTTCCGGCGCGACGCCGGCCTGTACCAGGTCTGGCTCGATTACCTGGCCGAGCTTGGGCTTCGGCCGGAGAGCATCGTCATCGAAATCGCCGAAAGCGTGCTGCTCGAAGGTGCGGACAAGGTGATCGAGCGGCTGCGCCAGTACCGCGCGATGGGGCTGCAGGTCGCTCTCGAGCATTTCGGCACTGGCTATTCGTCGCTGTCTCACCTTAAGCGCTTCGAAATCAACTTCGTCAAGATCGACCATTCGTTCGTGGCCACGCTGGACGCGGATGACGGCGAGATGGCGTTATGCGAGGCGATCATCGCGATGGCGCACAAGCTGGGGCTGAAGGTGGTGGCGGAGGGCGTCGAAAGCGACCGGCAGCTCGCGCGGCTGGAAGATGTGGGCTGCGACTACGCTCAAGGCTTCGGGATCGCGCGGCCGATGCAGGCGTGGGAGCTTGAAGCGCTGGCGAAGGAAGGGGCGATGCGGCCGGCACCGATGATGATGTAGGCTGAAAAAACCGCTAACCCTAAAACCGTCGTTCCCGGGCTCGGCGCCCTCCTTGGCGGGAACCTATGCTGAGCTTGAATAACGCGGACGTGCTGCTCGCTCAGTATAGGTTCCCCAAGCGGGGCGCCGAGCCCGGGAACGACGGTCTTAAAGCTAATTACATATTCGGATAATTCGGTCCGCCGCCGCCTTCCGGCGTGACCCACACGATATTCTGCGTCGGATCCTTGATGTCGCAGGTCTTGCAATGCACGCAGTTCTGCGCATTGATCTGCAGCCGTTCCTTGCCCTCGTCGGTCTGTACGAACTCGTACACGCCCGCCGGGCAGTAGCGCGCTTCAGGGCCCGCGTAGGTCGCCAGGTTGATCTCGACCGGCACGCTCGGATTCTTCAGCGTCAGGTGGATCGGCTGGTCTTCAGCATGGTTGGTATTCGAGATGAACACCGACGACAGGCGGTCGAAGGTCAGCTTGCCGTCCGGTTTCGGATACGCGATCGGCTTGTAGTTGGCGGCCGGCTTCAGGCACTCGTGGTCGGCATGGGTATGGTGCAGCGTCCATGGCGCCTTTCCCCGGAAGACCATCTGGTCGATGCCGGTCATGATCGAGCCGAGGTAGAGTCCCTTGGACAGCCATGGCTTCACGTTGCGCGCCACGTGCAGCTCTTCCTTCAGCCACGATTGCTCGAACGCGGCCGGATAGCTGGCCAGTTCGTCGTGCTGGCGCTGCTCGCCCAATGCGGCAAACGCCGCGTCGGCGGCCAGCATGCCGGTCTTGATCGCGGCGTGACTGCCCTTGATGCGGCTCATGTTCAGGAAACCGGCGTCGCAGCCGATCAGCGCACCGCCAGGGAACACCAGTTTCGGCAGCGACTGCAGGCCGCCGGCCGTGATCGCGCGCGCGCCGTACGAAATGCGCTTGGCGCCCTCGAAGAAGGTACGGATCGCAGGATGGGTTTTGTAACGCTGGAATTCCTCGTACGGCGACAGGTAGGGGTTCTCGTAATTGAGTCCCACCACGTAGCCGACCGCGACCTGGTTGTTCTCGAGGTGGTACAGGAAGGAGCCGCCGTAGGTGTCCGCGTCGAGCGGCCAGCCGGTCGTGTGGATCACCAGCCCAGGCTTGTGCTTGGACGGATCGATCTCCCACAGTTCCTTGATGCCGATGCCGTACGACTGCGGATCCTTGCCCGCGTTCAGGTCGTACTTCACCATCAGCTGCTTGCCCAGGTGGCCGCGCGAACCTTCGGCGAACAAGGTGTATTTCGCATGCAGCTCCATGCCGAGCTGGAAGTCGGGACCAGGAATGCCGTCGCGCTTCACGCCCATGTTGCCGGTCGCGACACCCTTGACCGAGCCGTCGTCGTTATACAGGATTTCGGATGCGGGGAAGCCCGGGAACACTTCGACGCCCATCGCCTCTGCCTGCTGGCCCAGCCAGCGCACCACATTACCGAGCGAGATGACGTAGTTGCCGTGGTTCTCAAAACAAGCCGGCACCATGAAGCCCGGGGTCCGGTAAGCCTTGGTCTCGGTCAGGAACAGAATGCGGTCTTCGGTCACTTCGGTATTGAGCGGCGCGCCGAGTTCTTTCCAGTTCGGGATCAGTTCGTTCAGCGCGCGCGGGTCCATGACGGCGCCCGACAGGATATGGGCGCCAAGCTCGCCGCCTTTTTCCAGCACGCAGACCGACACTTCCTTGCCTTGTTCGGTGGCCAGCTGCTTGAGCCGGATGGCCGCCGAAAGACCTGCGGGGCCGCCGCCGACGACGACGACGTCGTATTCCATCGCCTCGCGTGGACCGTACTGTTCGAGAATGTTGATTGGCTCTGTCATGGTTTTATCATGGGTGAAAAATTTAAGCACGAGTGTGCGGCTTTTTGGCGAGGATTGCAACTTTGCCCGCCATTTTACGGGCATTATTAGGTGTGGCAGTCTAATACTGGCGATTTGTGTAATGATTATGCTTTAGTCAGCGCATCGCAAACAGGAGTCGAACGTGGGTATTGAAGTCAATTTTGAAGGAAAAATCGCGCTGGTCACGGGCGCGTCGAGCGGCCTCGGGGCGCGCTTTGCGAAAGCGCTGGCAGGCGCCGGCGCGCAGGTCGTGCTGGCCTCGCGCCGGGTCGACCGGCTCAAGGAACTGCGCGCCGAAATCGAAGCCGATGGCGGCGCCGCGCACGTGGTCACGCTGGACGTGACTGACCTCGCCAGCATCAAGTCGGCGATCGCGCACGCCGAAACCGAAGCCGGCCCGATCGACATCCTGGTGAACAATTCCGGCGTCTCGACCACCCAGCGGCTGGTCGACGTCACCGAAGAAGACTACGCCTACGTCATGGACACCAACCTGCGTGGCGCCTTCTTCGTGGCCCAGCAGGCGGCCAAGCGGATGATTGCGCGCGCCAAGGGCGACCCGAAGAAGCAGCATCGCATCATCAACATCGCGTCGGTCGCGGGCCTGCGCGTGGTGCCGCAAATCGGCGTGTACTGCATGAGCAAGGCCGGCGTGGTCCAGATGACCAAGGCGATGGCGGTGGAGTGGGGCCGCTACGGCATCAACGTCAACGCGATCTGCCCGGGCTATATCTCGACCGAGATCAACGAAGAATACTTCGAGACCGAGCAGGGCAAGAAGCTGATCGACCTGCTGCCGCGCAAGCGCGCCGGCAAGCCGGAAGACCTGGACGGCCTGCTGCTGTTGCTGGCGGCCGAAGAGACGCACTTCATCAATGGCGCCATCATCACCGCGGATGATGGCATGACCGCGCAATGACGGAGGCGCTGGTGCATGTGATGCGTATGCCGATCCGCTGGGGCGACATGGATGCGATGGGACACGTCAACAACACAGTGTATTTTCGCTATATCGAGCAGGCTCGCATTTCCTGGTTCGAAGCGATCGACTGCGCTCCCGATCCGCAGGGCGAAGGTCCGGTGATCGTCAACGCGCATTGCTCGTTCCTTAAACAACTGAAGTATCCGGGCGAGATCGAGGTGAGCACGCTGATCGAGTCTCCGGGGCGCTCGAGCTTCGAAATGACGCATGAAATCCGGCTGGTCGGCGCCGACGGCTTGCCTGGTCCGGTATATGCCAAGGGCGGCGCCAAGGTGGTGTGGGTCAATTTCCCGGCCGAGAAATCGGTGCCGCTGCCGGACAAGGTGCGCGCGCTGCTGCCGTAGGTGGCAGGTCGGACATTCGCACATTTCAAGAAGGCGAAATGGCCGAATGTCCGACTTGACCCCGCCGGCAGCTCAACGGCTGACGCCAACCAGCTTGTGGACCAGTTCTGACGAGGTCGAGGCCGAGAATTTGCGCATCAGTTTCGCGCGGTGCATCTCGACTGTGCGCGGACTGAGGTCGGTTTCGCGCGCAATCACCTTGCTGGTCTTGCCTTCGACGAGCAGCGCGGCGATCTCGCGTTCGCGCGGGGTCAGTTCGGCCGTGACCGGGCGCTTTTCGCTGACATCCTCGAACGTCCATACTCCGGCGCCCAGCGGCTGCTTCGGATCGAGCGCGCGCCCGCTGACATGGCACCAGAACAGTTCGCCGTTGGCGCGCCGCATGATGCGCTCGTCCGAATAGCGCCCTTTGGCGTTCATGATGGGGATGATGCGGTCGCCCGTGCGCAGGAACTCATCCATCGTCGGGTACAGTACCTGGAAGGACTGGCCCGACAGCGCCGCGCATGCGTAGCCGAACATCGACGCCAGCGCCTCGTTGGCCGACTGGATCACGCGGTCGACCGAGATGCACATGCCGACCGGCGCATGCTGGAAAATGGTCTCGTAGTCGATGGCGTATGATGCTTTGATCTGATGCAAATCGAATGATCCCGATGGTTGGAACGGCAGGTATTTCTACGGTATTGTGCTTTTTGCTGGCGTATTTTATGCTGAGAATCTACTCTGAGGTACAGAAAGAGCGAATTCGGCTTAACTATAAAAGGGACGGGTATGAATAAAGTTTATCCTGACGCGGCATCGGCATTGGCCGGTATCGTCAAAGACGGCCAGACTATCGGCGTCGGCGGTTTTGGCTTGTGCGGCATTCCCGAGGCACTGATCAAGGCCTTGCGCGACTCCGGCGTGACCGGTTTGACCGCCATCTCCAACAACGCGGGCGTCGACGACGCCGGCCTGGGCTTGCTGCTGCAGACCCGCCAGATCAAGAAGATGATCTCGTCGTATGTCGGCGAAAACAAGGAGTTCGCGCGCCAGTACCTGGCCGGCGAACTCGAAATCGAATTCACGCCCCAGGGCACCCTGGCCGAAAAACTGCGCGCCGGCGGCGCCGGCATCCCGGCCTTTTTCACCAAGACCGGTGTCGGCACCGTGGTGGCCGAAGGCAAGGACCTGCGCGAATTTGAC
The DNA here is from genome assembly GCA_046728335.1 of Pseudomonadota bacterium. GTDB lineage: Bacteria > Pseudomonadota > Gammaproteobacteria > Burkholderiales > Burkholderiaceae_D > JAFCUW01. The sequence continues at coordinate 84,834 of JBKPEJ010000006.1, forward strand.
GGCGAGCAATATGTATTGGAACGCAGCCTGACGCCGGACGTGTCGCTCGTGAAGGCCTATATGGCCGACCGCGCCGGCAACCTGGTATTCCGCAAGACCGCGCGCAACTTCAATCCGAACGTGGCGATGGCCGGCAAGGTCACCATCGTGGAAGTCGAAAAACTGGTCGAAATCGGCGAGATCGAACCCGATCACGTGCACCTGGCAAGTATCTTCGTGCACCGCATCGTCGTCAACGCGAACCCGGAAAAGCGCATCGAACAGCGCACCGTGCGTTCCAAATAAAATCAGAATTCGGAGACTAACATGGCATGGACTCGTGACGAAATGGCTGCGCGCGCAGCGAAAGAATTGCAAGACGGTTTCTACGTGAACCTGGGAATCGGCTTGCCGACCCTGGTGGCGAACTACGTACCGAACGACATCGAGGTGTACCTGCAGTCGGAAAACGGCCTGCTCGGCATCGGCCCGTTCCCGACCGAAGATGAGGTCGATCCGGACGTCATCAACGCCGGCAAGCAGACCGTGACGGAACTGCCTGGCTCGGCATATTTCAGCTCCGCCGATTCGTTCGGCATGATTCGCGGCGGCAAGATCAACCTGGCGATCCTGGGCGCGATGCAGGTGTCGCAGTACGGCGACCTGGCCAACTGGATGATTCCGGGCAAGATGGTCAAGGGCATGGGCGGCGCGATGGACCTGGTGGCCGGCGTCAAGCGCGTGATCGTCGTGATGGAGCACGTCGCCACCGCCAAGGACGGCAGCACCTCGCACAAGATCCTCAAGCACTGCAACCTGCCGCTGACCGGCGTGCGCGTGGTCGACATGATCATCACCGACCTGGGCGTGATCGAAGTGAGCGACAAGGGCCTGAAGCTGACCGAACTGGCGCCCGGCGTCACCAAGGAGCAGGTGGTTGCCGCCACCGAAGCCGAGATCGACGTCTCGGCAGTGTAATTGCTGCAAAGGCTGGCGGGGAGGCGCGGCCAGCCTGTTTCAACTTACTTCAGCGTCCAGACATACTGCATGTTCGTCCAGGACTGCACCGGCTTGCCGTCCTCGGTCGCCGGTTTGAAGTGACAGCGTGAAATTCCTTGGCGCGCGGCCATGTCCAGAGGCGCGTAGCCACTCGATTTCATCACCTTCGAATCCTCTACTTGCCCGTCCTTGTTGATCAGGAAGGACAGCGTGACTGTTCCCGTGTTTTCGTCCCTAAGCGATTTTCTTGGCCATTCGGGTTTTGCGCAGCTGCTGAAATCCGCAATCGCGTGGGTGCTGGGGACGGGCGCCTTTTCCTTGGCTGGCGCTTGCGCGCAGCCGGCGATGCAGGCCGCGGCCAGGCCAAGTACGGGGATCGCCGCTTTCCAGTTCAGGGCTTGCACATCGGGGCGAACCAGCCGTTTGATCCGCGACATCAAGTCGCCGCCATTTGCCGCGAGCGCCAGGTGGTGCGCGGAAAACTGGAATTTTTCGAGTTCGGACAGGGCCATCGCCAGGCGACGCGGCTCCCCGAGGTGGCTTGCGGCCAGGTCGTCGGCGATCTGTTCGCGCTCGGCGCGGATGCGGCCCGAGATCCACCACACGGCGGGGTGATAGAACAGCAGCGTCTCGACCACGTTCTGGCCAAGATTGACGAGGTAGTCGAAGCGTTTGATGTGACCCATCTCATGCGCGAGCAGTGCTTCGAGCAGGTCGGGCGGCATACCGGAAATGAGCGAGGCCGGCACCAGCACGACCGGCCGCCACCAGCCGGCGGTGATCGGGCTGGCCAGGTTGTCGACCACGCGCAGGCGCACCTCGCGCGTGACGCCAAAACGCAGCGCCATACCGGAAAGCCTGGCCTGCCATTGCCCGTTGCCGGCGTGGGTGCGGGCAACGCGTCCGATCCACAGCAGGCCCAGGGCCATGCGCATTGTCAGCGCGGCGGCGCACGCGGCCCAGCACAGCACCAGCCAGGGCAGCTTCGCCTGCAGCCAGCCCGGCAGGGTGGCGGCGTCGCCTTGCACGGCCGCCGTCATCGTGCCGACGAAGCGGACGGTCGCGCCACTGGCATTGCCGCCGGATAGCCGTGACGCGAATTCGAGCGCCGGCCACGCAAGGCAGAGCAGCAGGGCGGCGCAGGCCACCGCGTAGCGCTGCTGCGGCCTGGCGTTGCGCATCGCGATCAGGGCGACCGCGGCTGCGCTGCCGATCAACAGCCCTTGCCAGACAAAGTGAAGCAGGGTCCAGCCGATGTTGCTGATTAATGTCGCGGCGCTGATGCTCATTTCTTCTCCTCTTTCAGCATGTTTTCGATTTCTTCGCGTTCCTTCTTCGAGATCCCGCTGCGCAGCGCCGCCATCACCAGCGCCTTGGCCGAGCCGGAAAACGCCTTCTGAATCAGGTCCTTGAGCAGGTTGGTCTGCAGTGAATCCTGCGCCTGCGCCGGTGCGTACACGTGGGAGCGTTCGCTCTCGTCGCGGATCAGCAGCCCCTTGGTGTGCATGATCTGCATCAGCCGCAGCACTGTGGCGTAGGTGACGTCGGGGCGCTCTTTCTGGATCTCCTGGTGGACCTGCTTGGCAGTGGCGGAACCGAGCGGCCACAGGGTGCGCAGGAGGTCGAGTTCGGCCGCGGTCGGCTTGGGAATGTTGGCGGGCGTGGGCATGGCGGATCCTGTAATGCGAATGTCTATGGCCTAGGGTAGCTCACCTAGACGGCCATGTCTAATTCTTTCTGCTGCACCAAATAAGCTTGCCAAGAAAGGTAAATCGAAATAGCATAGACATCATTGTCTACTTCATCCGGAGCCCGAATGACCCTGCGCGACTTTCGCATCGGCTGGCGCCTGCTGCTCAAGGAACCAGCTTATTCGCTGGCGGTGGTGCTCGGGCTGGCCATCGGCTTCGCGGTCTGCTTCCTGCTGCTCGGCTTCGTGCGCTACAGCCTGACCTACAACGCGCAGATCCCGGACAGCGATCGCATCTTCGTCGTCAAGGAACGCCGCAACCTGCTGCCGCGCCCCGACTGGCGTCCATCCGCGCCGCAGTTGCTGCGCGAGGTCGCCCGTCGCGCAGGGCCGCAGTTCAGCGCAACCTCGGTCAAGTCCTTCGAGCTCGCGGCGCGTATCGATAACCGCATCGTGCCGCTGCAGCTGAAAGTGGCGGATGCGAATTTCCTCGACTTCTTCGGCATCCGCGCGATCGAAGGCGATGCCGCCGCGGCGCTGGGACGGCCCGATGCACTGGTGCTGTCGCAAGAGCAGGCGCGCAAGCTGTTCGGCCGGGCCAGCGCGCTCGGCAAGGTGCTGCACATCGACGGCGCGCCTTTCGAGGTCCGCGCCATCATTGCCGACATGCCGCCTAATACCAGCATCGGCGCCGAGGTGCTGGTGGGAGAGGGGAACCACAGCTGGGACAAGCCTGTCGAGCGCGCCGGCGCCGCCTGGTTCCGCACCGCGAACGTGTATGTCAAGACCGCTCCAGGCGCCGATCCGGCCGGCCTTGCTGCGCTGCTGCAGGACGCTGTCACGCGTGAGCGCGACGCCAAGCTGACTTTCGTGCGCCCGCCTGTGGCGCCAGGCGGCCACCTGACCGACATCGCCATCACGCGCCTGTCGCAGATCTACTTCGACCCCGACCTGCTGGCCGGGCGCAGCGGCGAACGTTATGGCAGCAAGGCCGGTGTGGCCGGCTTGGGTGCGCTGGGCGTGCTGATCCTGCTGCTGGCGGGCGCCAACTACGTCAATCTGGCGACCGTGCGCACGCTCGGCCGCCAGCGCGAAATCGCCATCCGCAAAGTCATCGGCGCGAGCGGGGCCCGTCTGGCCGGGCAGTTCGTCGCCGAGTCGCTGGTGGTGTCAATGCCGGCCACCGTGTGCGGCCTGGTTGCAGCATGGCTCGCGATGCCGCTGTTCGCCACCCTGGTCAACCGGCAGCTGAGCGGCTTTTTTACGCCGGCCAGCTGCGCCGCGATGCTGGGGCTGGGCGCGCTGGTCGGATTGGCGTCGGCGCTGTATCCGGCCTGGCTCGCGCTCGGGCAGAAGGCCAGCATCGGCATCCAGGGACGCGGCAGCAGCGAGACCCGGCATGGACTGATGCTGCGCCGCGTGCTGTCGGTGTTCCAGTTCGGCGCGGCCATCGGCCTGATTGCGATGACACTGGCGGTCAGCTGGCAAACCCGCTACGCAAGCCATGCCGATCCCGGTTTCGATCCGGCGCCGCTGGTGGTGGTGACGCTGCCCGGAAATCCTGCGTCGGCGCAGGCGCATGCCTTCAAGGACGCGCTTGCGCGCATGCCCGGCGTCACCGGCGTGACCGCCATGTCCGAGGCGGTCGGGCGCGACGACAACAAGATCGTCTACCTGGTCAACCGGCCAGGGGCGGAGTCGGTGCAGGTCGAAGCCAAGCTGGTTGGCCCGGAATTCTTCCAGGTCTACCGGGTCGGTGCGCTGGCCGGCCGCGTGTTCGACCCGGAACAGGATAAGCCTGGCAGCACCTCGGTGCTGATCAACGCGAACGCCGCGTCCGCGCTGGGATTCGCCTCGCCGCAGGCGGCGGTGGGCCAGATGTTCAACGACACGCTGCGCATCGTCGGCATTGCACCGGACCTGCGTTACCAGACGCTGCGCCAGGCGCCAGGACCGATGGTGTACCGGATCGATCCCGAGCAGGGCGTGGTGACGGTGCGCGCCGACGGCGGCATCGAATGGCTGCGACCGCAGATCGAAGCCTTGTGGACGCTGCACTTCCCCAACGACGTGCCGGAGATCGAGGCGGCCGGCGCCATGTTCGCGCACAACTACAACGACGACGACCGGCTGGCCAGGATCCTCGCGACGGCGAGCGCGGTCGCCACCGCGCTGGCGGCGTTCGGCATCTACGTGCTGTCGGCCTACAGCGTGCGGCGCCGTTCGCGCGAGATCGTGCTGCGCAAGCTGTACGGCGCAAACGGAGCCGACATCGGCCGCCTTGTGGCGCGCGAGTTCGCCTGGCTGATCGGCATCGGCGCGCTGGCCGGCTTGCCGCTGGCCTGGCTGGCCACCAGCCGCTATCTGGCCGGCTTCGTCGAGCGCGCACCGATGGGCTCCTGGCCGCTGGTGTACGCCTTCGCCTGCGTCGCGCTGGTGGCGCTGGCCGCGACCGCGCGCCACACGCTGGCGGCCGTGCGAATGCCGCCGGTGCTGGCCCTCAATGATTGATTCGAACCACGCAGCACCTTCACGGAGAACCCATGTTGAAAAAAATGTTTGCCGTCGCAGTACTGGCCCTTGCGCCATTCGCCGCATCGGCGTCGCAATTGCCCGACTATCCATTCATCCATGCCAGCGGCACCGGTTCGACCTACTTTCCGCCCGACGTCGGCGAGCTTGACTTCGAGGTCTTCGCCTTCGACGCGGACCCGGAGGCGGCCCGCAAGGTGGTCGATGGCCGCATCGCCGAACTGCGCGCACTGGCTGCCGGGCTGGGTTTGCCCGAAGGCGATATCGACGTACGCGACGTGCGCAAGGAGATCCGCAAGGCCGAGCCATTGCAGCCGGGCGTAGTGCTGTATGACATCAAGTGCAATGTGCACATCAAGGTGTCCGATCTGTCGAAATGGAGGGAGGTGGTCGCGCCGCTTGTGAACATGCCGAACCTGGATAGCTTCATCACCGGATTCGATACCACCAAGCGCGAACAGGTCGAGGCGGAACTGACGGCCGTCGCGATCAAGTCGGCGCAGCGCAAGGCCGAGTCGATTGCGGCCGGCTTCGGACGCAAGCTCGGCGCCGTCAGCGGCGTATCGGTGGGCGACCTGAAAAACCTGACGCGCGCGATGGGCCTGGCGGTCAGCGAACCGCTGCGTTCACGCAGCGCCAGCCGCGTCATGCGCGACCGCGAAGGCCTGTTCACGATCACCGTATTGACCTTGGCGCAGTCAGTGGATGTGATATTCCGGATCAAATAAAGATGCCTCGATGCTGAACACGATTCCCTATTCGGTGCGCCATGCGTTCACTATTGGCGCCATCAACGTCAGGCACACGGCCTGGTATTACCTGATTGTGGTGGCGGTGTTCTTTGTCGCCTGGCTGTGCTGGCGGCGCTGGCCGGCCAGGCGCGCGCGATTGCAGGCCAAGCCGATCGGCGGCCGCCAGATCGGCCGCGAAATACTCACCACCGCCGGCAGCATCGTCTTCCTCGCCAACACGGTGCCGGTACTGTTTTTCTTCGGCTTCGGCCGCCACACGCAGTTTTACCGCGATATCGACGAGCGGGGCTGGGCGTATCTGGTTCTCAGCATCGTCCTGATGATGGTCATCCAGGACACCTATTTCTACTGGACGCACCGGCTGATGCACCATCGCCGGCTGTTTCGCTGGTTCCACCGCACCCATCACCGTTCGACCAATCCGAATCCGTGGACCACGTACTCGGTCAATCCGCTCGAGGCGATCGTCGACAGCGGCTCCAGCGTGCTGATCCTGATGCTGCTGCCGGTGACTGGCCTGGCGCTGTTCGTGTTCAGCTGGATCAATACGGCGTACGCGGTGTACGCCCACCTGGGCTATGAGCTGTATCCGCGTGGTTTCGCCGATCACTGGTTCGGCTGCTGGATCAATACCTCGGTGGCGCACAACACCCACCATGCGAGGGCGCGCTACAACTACGGCTGGTACTTTTTGTGCTGGGACCGGATGATGGGCACGCTGGAGCCGAACTACGCGGAGAACTACCGGCGGCGCGTCACAGTGCAGTCACCATAAAAAACGCCGGCGCGAGGCCGGCGTTCTTGCGTTCATCGAAGCGGCCAGCGTTACGCCGCTTTTTTGCGCTCCGGGAACAGCTCCTTGTCGTCTTCAAGGTGGGTTGGATGGCGCAGTTCGGCCGCCAGCCGGTCGTGGTCGAGTTCATGTTCCCACTTCGACACCACCACCGTAGCCACGCCATTGCCGATGAAGTTGGTCAGCGCGCGGCATTCGCTCATGAAGCGGTCGATGCCGAGGATCAGCGCCATGCCGGCCACCGGGATGGTCGGCACCACCGCCAGCGTCGCCGCCAGGGTGATGAAGCCGGCGCCGGTGATGCCCGACGCGCCCTTCGAGGTCAGCATCGCCACGCCGAGGATAGTGAGCTCCTGCATCAAGGTGAGCTCGGTGTTGGTGGCCTGCGCCACGAACAGCGCGGCCATCGTCATGTAGATGTTGGTGCCGTCCAGGTTGAACGAATAGCCGGTCGGTACGACCAGGCCGACGACAGGCTTCGAGCAGCCCAGCTTTTCAAGCTTGCGCATCAGGGCGGGCAGGGCGCTTTCCGACGAGCTGGTGCCGAGCACGATCAGCAGTTCTTCCTTGATGTACGAAATGAAGCGGAAGATCGAGAAGCCGACGTAGAACCGTGCGATGGCGCCCAGCACGATGACGATGAACAAGCCGCAGGTCAGGTAGAAAGAACCCATCAGGCGCGCCAGCGGCAGCAGCGACGCCAGGCCGAATTTGCCGATCGTGAAAGCCATCGCGCCGAATGCGCCGATCGGGGCGACCTTCATGATGATGCCCACCACGCCGAAAATCACGTGCGACACGTCGTCGATCAGCTTGGTGACCGGCTTGCCGCGCTCGCCGAGCAGCGACAGCGCGAAACCAAAGAGGATTGCGATCAGCAGCACCTGCAGGATGTCGCCCTTGGCAAACGCGTCGACGAAGGTGTTCGGGATGATGTTCATGATGAAGTCCGTCGTGGTCTGCGACTTGGCCTTCAGCGTGAATTCGGCGATCGACTTGGTGTCGAGCGTGGCCGGGTTGGCGTTGAAGCCATCGCCCGGACGGATTACATTGGCGACGATCAGGCCGATCGCCAGCGCGAAGGTCGACACCACTTCGAAGTACAGCAGCGCCTTGCCGCCGACGCGGCCGATTTTTTTCATGTCCTGCATGCCGGCGATGCCCGCCACCACCGTACAGAAAATCACCGGCGCGATGATCATCTTGATCAGCTTGATGAAGCCATCGCCGAGCGGCTTCATGTCCGTCGCCAGCTTGGGATAGAACACGCCCAGCAGCACGCCCATCGCGATCGCGAACAGGACCTGTACGTACAGGATTTTGTAAAAGGGTTTTTTCATGGCTGTCTCGGATGGATGTTTTAGTGATGTCATGATTACCCAATTTGCCATCAGGGGCAATTGTGGATTTCCACAAGAACGGGGTAAGCTGGCTATAGGGAAGGCTTCTGGAAATTGCGCATGGTCAGCCACTCGGACTGGATCTGCGCGCCTACTGGAAACATTGAACCGTCGGGAGTCGATCATGCATTCCGTCAACAGTCCATTCGCTTCGCCGGCGCGGGCCAGGCCTTACGACCAGCGCTTCGAGGTTGGACAGATCGGGCCGTCGCTGCGTTCGGCGCGCCTGCTGCTGGGGCATCTGTGGCGCTACCTGCAGCCGCGCTCGGTGGCCGAAGTCGGCTGTGGGCGGGGAGCGTGGCTGAAGGCGTTTCGCGAATTGGGCGCCGAAACGCTGTTCGGCTATGACGGCCCCTGGAACAGTCCGGAGATGCTGATCGACGGCGCCATCGAGTTCCACGCGGTCGACATGGATGCGCCGTTCGCGCTGCCATCCGGCCTCGACCTGGCCATGTCGCTGGAAGTGGCGGCGCATCTCGATCCATCGCTGGCCGGCCAGTTTGTCGGGCGGTTGACGGGCGCGTCGAACGCGGTGCTGTTCAGCGCCGCCTCCCTCGGGCCGGACGGCGAGCAGCTGGAGCAACTGCGTCATAGCCGGTGGGCCGAGCTGTTCGCGCGCGAGGGCTACCAGCCATTCGACCTGTTTCGCAGCCGCTTCTGGGGCGATCGTGACCTGAGCTATTGGCATCGCCAAAACACCTTCCTGTACGCAAGGTCCGGTAGCGCCCAATACCTCCAGTTGCGCCAGGCGGGCGCCGAGCCGCTGGCAGACGCCGCGATGGTCGACCGCGTGTCACCGGAACTGCATGGCCGGCATGGTGCGATGCCGGGCAAACTGCCGCATTGATCGCCGCGCACGCTACGAAATTGGTTGTGAAGTTCGAGTTGACAAAATATACTCGGCGTAAGAAGTATTGACGAGTTGCATTTGCCGCACCGGCCGGTGCGCCAGGTGCCTGACTTCACCATTGTTTTCGAAGCGACTTATGACCCGACACTTGCACGAGCCGGCAAACGCGCTGTTGTACAAGGCGCTTGACCTGCCGCCCCGGGACCGCCAGCGGTTCGTTGACGACGCCTGCGTCGGCCAGCCCGATTTGCGCGACCTGGTCAACACGCTGCTGGCACGCATTTCCCAGCTCGACGAGTTCCTCGAGACGCCTGCCGACCTGCCGCCTGCGCAGCGGCTGGCACCGATTGTCGTGCCGTCCCCAGCTGAAGGGATTGCCGTTGATTCGATATTGGAGGGGCAGATCCCGCTGGCCGACCCTCCCGCGCCGACCGTGCGAGCACGCAAGGGTGATGCGCTGGCCGCGGCGGCTGCCGGCCTGTTAGTGGGCGCGCTGCTGGCCGGCGCTGGCATCGCGCTGTGGCAGGCACACGCCGCAGACCGTCCGCGTGTATTTTCCGAACAGCGCCTCGGCCAGTCCGCAAAGCTGCTGAACGGCATGCAGGCCGAGATCGACGACGCCTTTGGCAAGGCGCCTTCCGCGGCGCGCGAGAAACTTGTCGCCGCTGCCCAGGAATACCAAGGGCAGCTCGCTGCCGCGCGGCGCAGCGCCGGCCAGCTCGAGGCGGCGCGCCAGGCTGCGGCGCTGTCGGTCGGTTTCGCCGAAAAATTGTTGCAGGCTCACCCGGATGACGCACGCTCGCGCCGCCAGTCTGGCGCGGCGCATATGGAGCTGGGGCGCGTTCTGGTCGAGCAAGGCCGCACCGCCGACGGCCTGGCGGAAATGCGCAAGGCGCTGGCGTTGCGCGAATCGATCACGGCCGGCGAAGCGGGAAATGAGCAGGCGGCGCGCGACGTCGCCGATTCCCACGCGACGATTGGCGCCGCGATGACCGCGACCGGCGACCACGCGGCGGCCGAACAGGAATTGCGGCTCGCGCGCGACAGCTACGCCGCACAGTTGCGCGCCAACCCATCCGATGCTGCCTTGCAGGCCGGCCTGATCGAACTGGAAATGGCGCGCGCCGATGTGCAGAACCTCCAGCACCATGGACGCGACGCCGTCCAGAGCCTGGCAGCCTTGCACGTTCTGGCCGCCAGGGCTGGCGCCGATCCCTACCTGGCGGCACGCATCGCCTTGCTGGACGCCTACATCCAGCCGCGCGGTACGGCGGCCATGGCGTACGCTTCGGCCGGGCAGGCGCTGGCGGAGGTGCTCAAGCATAGCGAGAAGGATCCGCTCGACGGCGACCAGCAACGGGCCAGCGCGATGGCGTGGCAACGCGCCGGCGAAATCGGCCTGCGCGCCGGACAGACCCAGTCTGCGTGCAGTTACCTGGACCTGGCCGCGAAACGCTATGCGGAGTTCGAGGCGTCGAAGCGGCTGAATGCGATCGACTTGCTGCGCCAGGAGCAGTTGCAGCTGCATCGCAAGGCGTGCCGGTAGCCTCATGACTTCTTCGTCCGGCGGCCGCGTTCCAAGGGCTGGGGTCAGGTCCGGCGGACCTGACCCCGGGGTTGTCGCCGCACCGGGCGCTTGCCGCAATCGCCACTCGGTCGTCAGGCCGGTTATTGATGGTGCGAGTTTCGTGTCAATTTCGCGATGAGTTTGTCGATCAGCGCAACCTGGTCGAAAGCGTGCGCCGTTCCCTGCAGCTTGTCGTAGATCTGGTGCGCGGACGTGAACGGCACCGCCACCGCCGCATACCGGCTTCGCAGCAGCGGTTCGCCCGACAATTCCAGGAATCGCAAGTGGGTGTAAAGGTGGATCAAGTCCTTCGTGTGATGGGTGCCGATGCTGGTGCCGCCGACGTGGTACACGCTGTCCGCGCCGCCTGGCTCGATCTGCACCACGCCCAATCCATCCGCATACGCCAGCGCCAGCAGCACATGCAGGGTGTCGTAGAACTCGTGGTAGCTCTTCATCGTCTCGCCTTGGCGCATGCCCAGGCTGGCAAGCCGGCTGCGCGCTGGCGGGGGAATCGCGCGGTAGGCTTGCGCGCCGACGCCATACTGCTGCATCAGCCGCTGGAAGACTTCGATCCGGAAGTAGAGGAAATGCGTGAGCGGATAGATCCACCGTCCGTCGTCGCTGGCGTCGTTGAACAGGCACAGAAGGAAGTCGTCGCTATCAAACCGGAGCTGTTCGAAGACGGAGGTATCGAACAGGTAGAGGTCATGGTCGAGCAGCCCGAAGTCGTGCTCGCTGTGCCGCAGCAGCAGGTTGATCATCGCGCCGTGATTGACGCTGGAGTTTGGCAGCGTCGCCACCCGGAACTGTGCCATCTCCGGAAACCGCTGGCGCAGCAGGTCCGCCTCCCAGCCTCGCGCGCCGTTCAACAGCAGCATCACGCGTACTGATTTTGGAACCAGGCGCAGGCAGGGCAGCAGGAAATGCAGCATCTGCGGCATCACGATGACGTAGAAATAGCCGTTCCGCAGCTCGGGCTGGCGCGCGAGGAAGCGGCGGAAACGCGCCGGCGTCACCCATCGCTGCAACATGTGGTCGTTGACGCCGTAGGCCAGCTTGCGATAGGCGCGCAGCGCCGCGGCCAGCGGGAGCCTGCGCAAGATCACGTCCCGGTGTGAATGCCCCCGGTCGCGCAGGCGCCGGTACAGCAGCCGCGCGGCAGCAGTATTGGCACGCAGCGATGTCAGCAGCCCCATGACTACGGCCGGCGGTAGACTGTCCCGCCCTTCATCACGAAGCCGACATTGCGCACGGCGGCGATATCGGCGGTCGGGTCGCCATCGACCGCGACCACGTCGGCCAGCATGCCTTGCCTGAGCTGGCCGATGTCCTTCGATTTGCCGAGGATGGCGGCGCTGACCGTGGTCGCGGCGCGCAAGGCCTCGGTCGGCGTCATGCCGAGCCGGACCATCCACTCGAGTTCGCGTGCGTTGGTGCCATGCGTAAAGACGCCGACATCGCTGCCGTTGCCGATGATGACGCCGACTTTGCGCGCCAGCTTGAATGCCTGGGCGGCCTGCGTCATGGACGGGGTGGGAGCGCCGCCGCGCACGTGCTTCTGGAAGTATTCGCCGATTGCCTCGGGCGCGGTCAGGGTCGGGATGTAGGCGGTGCCGCGCTCGGCCATCAGGCGGAAGGTGGCCTCGGTGATGCCGTAGCCGTGTTCGATCGTGTCGGCGCCGGCCAGCACTGCCATCCGGGTCGCCTCGTCGGTGCTGGCGTGCACCGCGACCTTGCGGCCGGTGACGTGCGCCGCCTGCACCATCGCCTTCATTTCCTCGGACGTAAAGGTTGGGCGCGAGCTGCCGTCGATGCCGGTGCGGTAGTCGGCGTAGAACTTGATCCAGTCGGCGCCGCGCGAGGACTGTTCCCGCACCGCGCGCGTGACGCCGTCGACGCCGGTCGCTTCCTGCGCCCCGTGCGGCAGTTCCATGTCGGGGCGGTAGTTGCGCGCGGCGGGCCCGTAGCTGCTGCTGGCGACAATGGCCAGGGTGGCGATGTAGAGCCGCGGTCCGGGGATTACGCCTTCTTCGATGGCGCGCTTGATCGCCACGTCGGCATAGCCGGCGCCCTCGGTGCCGAGGTCGCGCAAGGTGGTGAAGCCGGCCTGCAGCGTGGCGGCCGCGTGTTTGCCGGCGAGCAGGGTGCGGTACTCGACCGCTTCCTTCATGACCTGGTCGTCCCAGCTGGTTTCGTTATACGGGTGCAGCAGGACGTGCGAATGCAGGTCCATCAAGCCCGGTATCAAGGTTTTGCCGGGAAGGTCGATGCGTTCGGCATCGGCGGGGGTGGCGACGGCTGCCGCCGGTCCGACCGCCTGGATGCGGCCCTGCGCGACCAGCACCGCCCAGCCCTTGTGCGCTTCGCCTTCGCCGGTCCAGACGCGGTCGGCGGTGAGCAGCACAGGTCGGGGTTCGGCCGCGTGGGCCGCTCCGGCGATCAAGGCAAAGGTGATGAGCGCAAATTTGGCCAGGATCTGCATCGTGGACTTCCCATAGATTGTGAAGAGGCAATCATATAGGAAGCGGAGGACGAATTGTCAACCTGCGCGCCAACTGCGGCCTGTATCGCAAATACGTCGTCCGTGCGCCAGCGGAGATCCATGATAAGCATGTAAATTGGTGATGCATGTTCAGAATGGATCCCCACTGGCGCGAGGACGACGTGACTTGGTGTTCTGCTTGTACTGGTTCTGTAATGTGCCGTATTGTGAAACTTACTGCGCAGTCCAGCCGCCGTCCATGTTCCAGGCCACGCCGCGGACCTGGTCGGCCGCCGGGCTGCAGAAGAACACGGCCAGCGCGCCCAGTTCTTCTGGCGTAACAAACTCGCCCGACGGCTGCTTTTCGGACAGCAGCGCCTTCTTGGCCGCTTCATTGCTGATGCCTTCCTTCGCGGCGCGGTCGTCCACCTGTTTCTGCACCAGCGGGGTCAGCACGAAGCCGGGGCAGATCGCGTTGCAGGTCACGCCGGTGTGCGCAGTTTCGAGCGCGGTCACCTTGGTGAAGCCGACCAGGCCGTGCTTGGCCGCCACATAGGCTGACTTCTGCGCCGAGCCGACCAGGCCGTGCACCGACGCCAGGTTGATGATGCGGCCCCAGTTCTTCTGCTTCATGCCCGGCAGCGCCAGGCGCGAGGTGTGAAAGGCCGACGTGAGGTTGATGGCGATGATCGCGTCCCACTTTTCGACCGGGAAGTCTTCGATGTTGGCCACATGCTGGATGCCCGCATTGTTGACCAGCACGTCGACGCCGCCGAATTTCTCGCCGATGAAGGCCATCATCGCCTCGATCTCGGCCGGCCTGGACATGTCCGCATTGTGATAAGCGGTGCGCACGCCGTACTGCGCGCCGATGTCGGTGTACAGTTTTTCGATCTGCTGGGCGTCGCCGAAACCGTTGAACACGATATTGGCGCCTTGTTCGGCCAGCGAGCGGGCAATGCCCAGGCCGATGCCCGAGGTCGAACCGGTAACGAGTGCTGTCTTGCCGCTTAACATACTGTTTTTCATTGTTTCCTCTATGAAAAATGGGGCTGGAAGGTTGACGCGAGCGCGACCGGCTACACTTCAATAAGATTTTAATCGCAACGCCCGGTAAAATGACGGTTGTAGACAAAACTGAAGCATACCGCCGAATCCTGGAGCTGGCATGATCGAAGCAAGAATTAAATCTGTCCAATGCATTTCGCCCGCCGGCCTGCACCGCATGGCCTACAAGGAGTGGGGCGCGCCGGACAACCCGAAAGTACTGGTGTGCGTGCATGGCGTGACGCGGGTGGGCGACGACTTCGACTCGCTGGCGCGCGCGCTGTCCGACGTTTACCGCGTGGTCTGCCCGGACGTGGTCGGCCGTGGCCGCTCGGGCCGATTGCGCAATCCGCAGCTCTACCAGATTCCCCAGTACGTCAGCGACATGGTGACCCTGATTGCCCGCGTCACCGCCGATTCCGACGGCGGCCAGGTCGACTGGTTCGGCACCTCGATGGGCGGACTGATCGGCATGGGGATCGCTTCCCTGCCGGACAATCCGATCGGCAAGCTGGTGCTCAACGATATCGGCCCGACCCTCGACCCGGTCGCGCTACAGCGTATCGGCGACTACATCGCCCAGGACCTGCGCTTCAAGACGTTCGCCGAGGGCGCCGCGTTCGTGCGCGAAGTTTCGGCCTCGTTCGGCGAGCACACCGACGAACAATGGCACAAGCTGGCGGCCGACGTGCTGCGCGAAGGCGCCGATGGCCAATGGGTGCGCCACTACGACATGAACCTGGCGGCGCCATTGCTCGCGTCCACCGCCGACAACACCAAGGCCGGCGAGGCCGCCCTGTGGGCGGCGTATGATGCGATCCGCTGCCCGACGCTGCTGGTGCGCGGCGCTGACTCCGACCTGCTGTCGCGCGAGACCGCGCAGGAGATGCTCAAGCGCGGACCGCATCCGCAGCTGATCGAAATCCCCAACACCGGCCATGCGCCGACATTCATCCACGCCGACCAGATTGCGATTGCACGCAAGTTCCTGGTCGGATAAAACAAAAAGGCAACTGAACTCCATGGAAATCACACGACTGCATGTAGGAAAACGATTGTCCGAAGTGGCGATCCACAACGATACCGTCTACCTGGCCGGCCAGATCGCCGAAGACACCAGCGCCGACATCGGCGGTCAGACCCGCGAAGTGCTCGGCCACGTCGACCGCCTGCTGGCCGAAGCCGGCAGCGACAAGAGCTGCATCCTGATGTGCCAGATCTTCATCGCCGACATAGCCCATTTCCCCGGCATGAACGAAGTCTGGGACGAATGGGTAACGTCGGGTCACACGCCGCCGCGCGCGACGGTGGAATCGAAACTGGCCAATCCGGCGTGCCTCGTCGAGATCGTCGTCACCGCGGCATTGCGCTAAACCGTCATGGTTGCCATCGCCGCGCTGGGCAGCGCCACCGCCCAACTCGTCCAGGGTCTCTCCCCTGAGGACAGTGCACGCGTGGAGGATGCGCTGGCATACGCCAGTGAAGCCTACCAGGACAAGCTGTGCAGCTCCGGCCAGGGTGCGCTGGAGTTTTCGATCGGCGTCGCTAGTACGCTCGCGTACCTGCGCAGCGACGCCGAAACCCGCATCGCAGGGTTGATGTTCGAAATGACCGTCATCGAGCCGGCCGCAGCAGCCGGCCTCGAGACGCGGTTCGGCAAGGAAGTGACCGACCTGGTCACCGGCGTGCGCCAGCTGATCCGGCTGCGCGACATGACGGTCGGCCAGCAGGCGACCGGGCAGCCTTCGCGCGGCAGGGGCGCCGCCCAGCAGGCGGTCGCGCAGATCGAAACGCTGCGCAAGATGCTGCTGGCGATGGCGACCGACATGCGGGTGGTGCTGGTGCGCCTGGCCTCGTGCTTGACCACCTTGCGCTACTTTGCCGACCTCAAGCTGTTCAACGAGATGACCCATGCGTACGGGCGCGAGACGATGGACCTGTACGCGCCGTTGGCCAACCGGCTCGGCATCTGGCAGCTCAAGTGGGAGCTGGAAGACCTGTCGTTCCGTTTCCTCGAGCCCGAAACGTACAAGCGCATCGCCAAGATGCTCGAAGAGAAGCGCATGATGCGCGAAGGCTTCGTGCAGTCGGCCATCACGCGCCTCGAGAACGAACTGGCGGCGGCCGGCATCAAGGCCGAGGTGTTCGGCCGGCCGAAGCACATCTACAGCATCTGGAACAAGATGCGCGGCAAGGACCTCGAGTTCTCCGAGCTGTACGACGTGCGCGCGTTCCGCGTGATCGTCGCCGACGACAAGACCTGCTATACGGTGCTGGGACTGGTGCACAACATCTGGACGCCGATCCCGAAAGAGTTCGACGATTACATCTCGCGTCCGAAGCCGAATGGCTACCAGTCGCTGCACACGGTAGTCACGGCCGATGACGGGCGCCCGCTGGAAGTGCAGATCCGCACCCAGGAGATGCACAATTTCGCCGAGTACGGGATTGCCGCGCACTGGCGCTACAAGGAAGAAGGCGGCTCCAACTTCAAAGGGCAAAAGTACGACGAGAAAATCGCCTGGCTGCGCCAGCTGCTGGCCTGGAAGACCGATGTCGCCGACGCGGTGGTCGGACAGGAAGACATGCAGCGCGAGTGGGTGGAAAAGCTCAAGTCGACCACGCTGGATGACCGCATCTTCGTGCTGACGCCGCAGGCGCGCGTGCTCGAGCTGCCGGTCGGCGCCACGCCGATCGACTTCGCCTACCACCTGCACAGCGAGGTCGGACACCGCTGCCGCGGCGCGCGCGTCGACGGCGTGATGGTGCCGCTCAATACGCCGCTGCGCAACGGCCAGACCTGCGAGATCATCACCGCCAAGGGCGCGCCGGGAACTGCTGGCCCGTCACGCGACTGGCTCAATCCGGAATACACGGTCAGCAGCCGGACCCGTTCGAAGGTGCGCGCCTGGTTCCACGCAATCGACCTGGAGGAAACCTTGGCGCACGGCCGGGCGCTGGTCGAGAAATCGCTGCAGCGCGAAGGCAAGACCGCGGTCAACCTGGAAGCCCTGGCGCACAAGCTGGGCTTTTCCAAGGTCGACGACCTGTTCGCCTCGGTCGGCAAGGAGGAGTTCAGCCTGCGCCACGTCGAACAGGCGCTGCACGACACCGGCGAAGTGGCCGAGCCGGAAGACGCGGTGGTGCTCAACAAGAGCCGTGCTTCCAGCGTGGACCAGGGCGCCAAGTCCGGCGTGCTGGTGGTCGGCACAGAAGGTCTGATGACGCAGCTGGCCAAGTGCTGCAAGCCGGCGCCGCCGGACGGTATCGTCGGCTTCGTCACGCGTGGCAAGGGCGTGTCGATCCACCGCGCGAACTGCAAGAACTTCGCCGAGATGCGTTCCAAGGCGCCCGAGCGCGTGATCCACACCGACTGGGGCCGGTCAGGGCAGGACACGGTGTATCCGGTCGACCTGTTCATCCTCGCGAGCGACCGCCAGGGCCTGTTGCGAGACATCTCCGAGGTGTTCTCGCGCGAAAAGATCAACGTCACCGGGGTCAATACGCAGAGTTCGAAAGGCCAGGCGCGCATGACCTTTACCGCCGAAATCGGCTCGACCGCGCAGCTGCAAAAGGCGCTGCTGGCGATCGGCGAGGTCAATGGCGTGCAGGAAGCGCGGCGCCATTGAAGCGAAATCGCCGTCGTCCTCGCGCAGGCGAGGATCAAAGTTGGGGGATCTATGTTGCCATTGGTTCTGTCGCGGGCAGCTCGCGCAAATTGGGTCCTCGCCTGTGCGAGGACGACGTGAAGGGTTTTGGCGCAGCCGGCCCTGCTGGCGTTATCATGCGGGCATGCGCCTGATTTCTTTCCTGTATTCCAAGCCAAGCCAATGGGGGCGATTCGCCGCCCAGTGGGCCGCCGGCTGGTGGCGCATGCTGCTGCTCGGCGCAATCGCGCTGGTGCTGGCGTTTTCACCTTCCACCTACACGCGTGAGCACCGCATCGCCACGTCGCGCCAGATCTACCTCGGTGCCTGGCAGGTGCTGCCATGGTTCACGGCCTTGTCGGCGCTGGTCAGCCTGGTCATCATCCGCATCGTGTTGGTGACTGCGCTCAGCTACGGGCTGTCGCACTTCGCGCTCGAGATGGTGGTGCGGGTGCTGGTGCTCGAACTGATCCCGCTGTCCGCCGCGCTGTTCGTCGCGCTGCGCGCCGGCCTCGCATTCAATTCCGCCGCGCTCGAGCCGCTGGCCGCCGACAAGTCCCCTGATGCGACGTGGCGTCTGCGGCGCGATCTCGTCGCCGAAGTCAGCGGCAATGCGTTCGCCGTCCTGACCCTGGCGGTGGTCAGCAGCGTGCTGGTGCTGGCACTGGCCTACCTGAACGTGTATGGCCTGTCGCCGTGGGGACTGGCCGATTACACGCGCACCGTCGGCAGGGTGTTCGAGCCGACCGTGTCGATCGGATTCGCGCTCAAGACCTTCTTGTTCGGCTTCGCGGTGGCGGTGATTCCCGCCGCGGCGATCGTCGAGATACAACGTTACGGCTACGATAAGCGTTCCACCATGCAGCCGGGCGCGGTGCGCCTGCTGTTCGTGCTGCTGTTGATCGAGGCGGCATCGCTGGCCGTCAAATACTTCTGAAGGAATGCAAGCCATGACCGAAACCGTTCCCGAATCGCCGCCCCATGTCGAAGTCAAGGCAGTGATCCTGCTGGTGCTGATGTTGTCGCTGGTCGTCGCGTTCCTGCTGTATGTGATGTACGCGCGCGGCGTGTTCGACGCCACCCAGCGTTTGGTGCTGGTGTCGGACGACTCCGAAGGCGTCATTCCCGGCATGGACATGACCTTCGCCGGCTTCGCCGTCGGGCGCGTGCGCCAGGTGGAACTGGCGCCCGACGGCAAGGCCCGCATCCTGGTCGACGTCCCGCGCAAGGATTCCAAGTGGTTGCGGGAGACGAGCGTGTTCACGCTGGAACGCGGGATGGTCGGCGATACCAAGATCAAGGCGTATTCCGGCATACTGACCGATCCGCCGCTGCTTGACGGCGCAACGCGCACGGTGCTGCGCGGCGATACCGCCGCCGAGATTCCGCGGCTGGTGGCAAGCGCCCGTACCCTGCTCGAGAATCTCGAGACAATGACGCGCAGCGATTCGAGCCTGAACCTCAGCCTGGCCAATGTCCAGACCGCGACTGGCCGGCTCGCCGGCAAATACGGACTGCTTGGCGGCGCCCTCGGCAGCGACGACGAGGCGCGCAAGCTGATGCTGACGCTGGACCGCGTCAACGGGCTGCTGGCCAACGCCGACCGCCGCGTATTCGGCAAGAGCGGCCTGGTGGACGACACTCAGGCGGCAGTCATCCAGCTCAATGTCGTGCTGAAGGACGCAAGTACTACGCTCAAAAAGGTCGACGCGGTCCTGGTCGAGGCGCAGGGAATCGCCGCCAACGCGAAGGTCGCTACCAACGACCTCGGAGCGTTGCGCGCGGAAGTGGATGCCAGCCTGCGCAAAGTCACGCGGCTGGTCGACGAAATCAATCGCAAATGGCCCTTTGCCCACAAGACGGAGTTGAAACTGCCATGAAGATCATCCCATCCTGCCTGGTTGCTCTGGTTCTTGGCGGCTGCGCGAGCAAACCGCCGGAGCCTTCGTGGCGCACCAACGCCGCCAGTTCGCTCGATTTCTTTACCGACGCCTACCTGAAAGGCGATGCGGCGATTGCCGCAACCGAATTCGCGCGTGCACATAGCGAAATGGCGAGCACCGGCCGTGCCGACTGGGTCGCTCACGCGGAACTGGTGCGCTGCGCGGTACGCACCGCGAGCCTCGACCTGGGTGAATGCGCCGGCTTCACGGCGCTGGCGCAGGACGCCAGTGAGGAAGAACGCGTTTATGCTGCCTACCTGGCGGGACGCTGGCAGGGAATTAATCCGGCGCTGCTGCCGGAACAGCATCGCGCAATCGCGAGTGGCACAGGCGGGCTGGCCGGCATTGCCGATCCGCTCGCCCGAATGGTTGCGGCGGGCGCCATGCTGCAGGCGAAGCGCATCGCGCCGCCGGACATCGTGATCGCAACCGACACCGCGTCGGCGCAAGGCTGGCGGCGTCCGTTGCTGATGTGGCTCGCGGTGTCGCAGGAGCGCGCAATTGCGCTCGGCGACACGGCGGAAGTGGAGCGCATCCGGCGCCGCATTGCGATCGCGTCGTCGCGCTGACGTCATGGCCCTGAAAATATCCAGGATACTGCACGCCGGGTACGTCTTCGAATGCGAGGGGACGATGATCGCGTTCGACCCGATCTTCGAAAATCCCTTCAGCCGCAATTGCCACGCGTTCCCGGATGTGAGGTTTGATCACGACAAGATCCGAGGTCTGAAATTCGATGCTGTCTTCATTTCGCATTTCCACGACGACCACTGCTCGCTGGAGAGCCTCGATTTGCTGGATCGGCACACGCCGATCTACATCTACTGCCTGTTCGAGGAATTGTTCGAGATGGTCAGGGAGCTGGGCTTCGGCAATGTGCACCAACTGAAAACCAACGTGCCAATCAAAGCGGGTCCGTTCGAAGTGTTCCCGCGCGAAGCGTTGGATTCGGAAGTAGATTCCATGTTTCAGATTAAGGCAGCCGGCCTGAATGTTTTGAATGTAGTCGATTCGTGGATCGGCCCTGTCGCGCTGGCCGGGCTTGCGAAGGACTCGCCATGGGACATGGTGTTGTGGCCGTTCCAGACAATGCGCGAAATCGAAGTGCTTTCGCCATCGAGGGCCGAACCCGCGCCGGCGCATTTGCAGTCCGAATGGATCGATCAGCTCGGGATACTGAACCCGAGGTACGTGGTGCCGAGTTCCTGCCAGTTCCTGCAGGAGCGGTGGTCCTGGTACAACTACGCGTTCTTTCCGATCACCTACCGGCAGTTTCAGCAAGAGGTGGAAGCCGCGCTGCCGGATGCGCGCGTCGTGAGACTCAATCCATCGGTGTCGGTCGTGCTGGATGAAACCTCGCTCCAGATGTCATCGCCGCTGGAATGGGTCGTGCCGGTGGGGGATCAGGATGTCGACTATCGGTACGACGCGACTGCAAAGCCGCCAGCCACCGCCGAAATCGCGCGCCATTTCCCGGCGCTTGCGGAGGCGCAGGCGGACAGGGTATTTGAGTATTGTCGTTCCGGGTTGCTGGAGAAGTATCGGGACATGGAGCTCCCGGAAGATAGCTATTTCGAAAAGCCGCGCGTGTGGCGACTGTCCATTTACGACCACGCGGGAGTCGACACGCATTTCCATTATCGCGTGGAAGGCGACACCATAGCACTCCTGGCCGGCGCTGACGGGCCCCTGGCGTGGACCACCGAGATTCCGATTTCAAAGTTGTATGCGGCACTGGAACTGGGGGAATCGCTCACATCGATGTACATGCGAATCAACGATGCGGACTTCGATCCTGACATCGAAGCGGAAATCAAGTCCGCCGACATCGTCGACGATCCCTTGATCCGCTGCCTGTTCAACGACGTTTTCGGCGCCTACCAGGCCGCCCAGTTGCGCCGGCTGAATGAACGCGCAAGCGAATGAAAGAACACGAATGACGATCACCGAACTGCCATTTCGAGCAACCACGGCGGAAGCTTGCGAGTGGCTCACGCAGCAAACCGGCGCGCCATGGACATTGGCGCAGTTGCTGGAAAACGGCTTGATTCCCTACGTTTGGCTGGATTACGACGCCAACTATCCTGACCTGTTCGGCGATGCCAATGGTGGTTACGCCGCCCCTATTTTCTTCGAAGGCGACACCCAGCGGCTTGCCGCCGGCAGCGACGATGTGCTCATCACAATGACCAAGGACGTCTACAGGATAGTGACGAGACTCCCGCCGCCAGGCTTTCGAAGGGAGTTGCATGAGTTGCGTTTTCCGAAGAAGGATCTGGAGCGCCTGGCAAGCAAGCTGAAACGCGAGGCCGAGCCGGTCCCCGTCAAGATCGAGGCGGCGAAAGAATCACAAGCTGGAATCAACAGAGATCAGGTGTTGATCGCCTTTGGCAGCCTCGTAAAAATCGATATGCAGCAAGCCCTCGACAGCGCAGGCGGCATCTTCGGCGATGAAGGTGCGAGGGTCAAAGGCAGTGCGAAAAAGGCGAAGAGCAAGACATTGTGGAATCCGGTGACGCTGGCGCTGGGCCTGAATGAAGTGTACCGAGTGCCGATACCGCGCCTGAAACGGGCGTTTGATACCCACGATTTTTTGTATGAATGGGCTACGCAATGGAACCATACCCTGGCGCTGCTCGGTAAATAGACCCGGATATACGGGCTCGAATAGCGATTACGACCATGACAGTGTTGAAGACCAGCCGTCTGCTGCTCGAACCGATCACCGACGCGCATTTCGATGGCCTGTTCGCATTGAATAGCGACCCTGCCGTCATGCGCTACATCACCGGCAAACCGGACACGCGCGAGGATACGCTGGCGATGATCGAGCGCGTGAAAACGCGCTGGAGAGAGTTCGGCTTCTCGTGGTGGAGTCTTATCGAACAGCGCACCGGCGAAATAATAGGAGCAGGCTGCATCCAGCACCTGGGACGCGACCCGGATAATCCGCTGGAAATCGGATGGCGATTGCGCATGGATAAATGGGGCCAGGGCTTCGCATCCGAGGCCGCGCGCTGCATGGCTGGATTTGCATTTGAAACTTTGAATGCTGAATTGCTGTGCGCGGTCTGCCATCCCGAAAACCGCGCTTCATCGCGCGTCATGGAACGCCTCGGGATGCGTTACAAGGGGGAGGAGGTGTGGTACGACATGAACACCACCGTTTATGAAATCACGCGCGCGGAATGGCTCGCGCATTGCCGCGCAAGATAGTTTGAAATTTCGGCCTTGATGTGAAAATATTCCGCTCGATGTGCCAAACGCGGGCAAAGTGTCGAGATTGCATTGAAGGTGGGGCGCTTCGCTTCCAAAACTTCGCGCTCCCGACCGATTCCGATTCAGTCTTGCGCAAAAAGCGCAAGGAAATTCGGTTGACCATTAGATGCAGTCAGTCCGCCATCGACGGGCAGGTTCACGCCATTGATAAAGCGCGCATCATCGCTGGCGAGGAACGCAATCACACCCGCGACCTCCGCCGGTGTGGCGGCGCGACCGATTGGCATACGATCACGGAAAGCAGCTAGCAATGCGTCGCTTTTCGCTAACTCTGCGGTCGCGTCGGTCGCGGTAAAGCTAGGTGCGACCGCATTGACACGCACGCCGCGCGCTCCATATTCCAGTGCCAGCGCTCGCGTATAGTTGGTCACCGCGCCTTTAGCCGCGTTGTAGGCACTCATGCCCCAATCGCCACCCAGACCAGAGGCGGAAGAGACGTTGATAATCGATCCCTGAGTTTCCAGCAAGTGCGGTAGTGCGGCGCGGGAACCGAAGTACACACTGTCGAGGTTAGTACCCATTACCGTGCGCCAATCGGGTGTAGTGGTCTGCTCAAAAGGTCCAAATATGGCCATGCCGGCATTATTGACAAGGATGTCCAGCTTGCCAAATTTAGCGACAGTGTCCGCGACTAATAACTGAAAATACGACTCGTCAGACACGTCACCAGCATGGATGAGCGTTTGCTCGGGAGCGAAGCCTGTGATGGTTTCGTGAAGCTTATGTTCACGTCGACCATTGAGCGTGACTATTGCGCCTTCTTCCAAAAAGCGGCGTGCTGTTCCTGCACCGATACCAGAACCTGCGCCCGTGACGATAACAACTTTACCTTTGAATCGATTCATGATTTTCTCCATTTATCCTTGCTGATGTTTTGCCGAATAGGCGTTAGACCTGACCGACGCCGCCGTCTGCCATCAGATCCGAGCCAGTCACATACGAACTTTGATCGGATGCCAGAAACAACGCCGCGCTGGCAATTTCCTCGGCACGCGCAAGTCGACCAATAGGAATCATGCCCTGGTACATTTGCACCAGATCGTCGCGGGGTGCCGACTGAGCATCCAGAATGGGGGTGTCCGTTACACCAGGGCTGAGCGTGTTGACACGAATCCCACGGTCTTTGAATTCCGCCGCCCAAGTTCGGGCGTAAGAGCGCAAGGCGGCTTTTGCCGCCGCATAAGCGGTGTGACCTGGAATGCCCATGCCATGCATTGCCGACGAGACAAGGATGATCGATCCGCCAGCGCCCATCAGCGGCAGTAATTTCTGCACGAGAAAGACAGGGCCCCGTGCCATTAGGTTGAAAGTATTGTCGAAATGTTCAGGCGTCAAGGTATCAATCATGGCCTGCTCGGTGAAGCCAGCGTTTGAGACGACAATGTCCACCACGCCTTTATCGTTCCTTACAATCTCGGCAATACGTTCGAGGTCGTCTAGGTTCGCTGCATCAGCCTGAATGGCGGTCACTCCGTGCCCAATCAGTGCAACCGCCTCGTCAAGCTGTGCCTGCCGGCGGCCAATGACGAACACGTGCGCGCCTTCAGTCACAAACCGTTGAGCAATCGCCAAGCCGATACCGCTGGTTCCGCCGCTAATAACCGCAATCTTTCCTTCTAGACTAGACATGGTTCTGCTTTCTAACGAGAGTAAGCAGCTATTGTAATAGTGGTCAATAAAAATGATAATTGCTTTATTTTGCATAGCTTCGATTCCAATTTGGAATAAATCGGCCTAAGCTTCACTGTTGGAGCGGCGCTGCCGAGCTCCTTTCGTCAAAGGAAACAGATGGATCGCTTCAATGAGTTGGTCGCTTTTTTCGCTGTGGTTGAAGCTGGCGGGTTTTCCTCTGCGGCGCGCCGAACAGGAAACTCCCAGTCCTCAATAAGCAAAGCTATAGGTTCGCTGGAAAGGCGGCTCGGGGTGATGCTTTTTACCCGCAGCACGCGCAGTGTGACCCTGACCGATCAGGGAGAGAGCTATTACCATCGGACCAAAGCGCTGGTCGAGGAGATGGAATCGGCGGACATTGAACTAAGCAGTAGCACTTTGAATATTGCGGGTCAAATTAGAATCGCTGTTGCCGCAACCTTTGGTCGCCTACACATCCTGCCCCTCATTCCAGATCTGCTATCGATGTATCCAGCACTAAAAGTGGATCTCGTACTATCCGACTTTGTGCGGGATATGGCAGATGACCGGATTGACCTTGCAATCCGGGTAGGGACCGTCAATGAGGTTGACGCCGTGGCGAGGCGCGTTGCGACAACAAGCCTTGTCTGCGTGGGCTCGCGGCGCTACTTCGATCAATACGGCGTCCCCATGACTCCTGCAGAACTGGTCAATCATAATTGTTTGGTGTACGGAGGGATGAGCGAAGCTGCCGTTTGGTCATTCGTCGGTCCAGAGGGCAAGTTCAACATTTCTGTTAGCGGTAATCTTTCGTCTAACAGCGTTGAGACGATACGGACAGGTGTGATGGCCGGGGTAGGCATTGGACTGTTCACCCGGTTGTCTCTTTCTGAAGGATTGGAGCATCCCGACATAATCACCGTGCTGGATGATTTTCTAAGCGAGACCTGGGATGTAAGTTTAGTCTGGCCAAGCCGGCACTTCGTATCATCCCGCGTACGACGCGTTACCGATTATTTTGCGGCCGCGCTGACGCATCGCACTGGAATTTAATCGTGCGTTTGACATCAAGCGCTGACAAGTCGGCATTGCGCAAGCTTACCGAGCGCAAGCTGTATCGACGAAACGTACGGAAGGCATAGGGAACGTCGGCGGCCGTCTTTTTGCAATCCCGGCCGGCCATCCCAAACTACGTAACGGCCGGCGCCGGCCGACGATGGAGAAGATCGGCTATAGCATCGGCCTTTTCATTCTGAACGGCGCGGCCAATATGAGCCGCCATTTGCAGTTAGCGTGAGTCGGCGGCCCGCCTTCGGAATGCTGTTCACAGCATAGGCATGGGATTGCTGCGAGAGGCGCTCTCTGGCGCGAAAGAGATTTAATTTCCAAGGATCAACTAGAGAAGATGATGGCAGTTTTGCCGTTTCTTCGTTGTCGAAAGTCGGAAACCCCATCTCTAATTTGCGCGGTCAGGTCTCCAGCGTAGCGTGTGCAGGCGTTCCCGGGTGAGCGCGGAGAAAATAGAGCACAATGCCACTGTCCGATGTGTAAAGAGATCACCGCATGAACCTGCAAGTCCCAGTTGAAGGCCGCATCACCGACCTTGAAACGCTCGAACAGCTGTTCGGCAAGCCAGTACATACCGCACGCAAGGAGGCGGATCACCTGCGCGCGGACTTCCAGGCGTTCATCGAGCAGGCCCCTTTCATTATCCTCGCGACCAGCGGCCCGGACGGCCTTGACGCATCGGCGAAAGGCGACCCTGGCGGATTCGTGAGCGTGCTCGATGAAAAGACCTTGCTCATCCCGGAAAGGGGCGGGAACGGGCGCAACGACAGCTTGCGTAATATCGTGGCCAATCCGCGCGTGGCGGTGACCTTCTTCATTCCCGGGATGTCCGAGCTGCTGAGGGTGAACGGGCAAGCCTGCCTCAGCGTTTCACCTGACCTGCTGGCGCGCTATCCGAATCCGCCGCGCTGCGTGATCGTGGTTCGCGTGGATGAGGCGTTTAGCCAGTGTTCCCGGGCGATTCAGCAATCCGGGCTCTGGCCATCGGCCAGCTAGAGCAGCGCCAAAGCCTCAAGCCACCACGCCCAGGATCACGCTCGACGCCTTGAAGATGCCGGCGGCCCTGGTGCCGACCGCAAGGCCCAGGCTGGCGCAGCTTTCGTTGGTGATGATTGCCGTGAGCGCGCCGCCGCCATCGATTTCGATAACGACTTCGCTGTTTATCACGCCACTGCGGACGTGCGAGACTATCCCGGCCATACGATTGCGCGCGGAGAATTTCGCGTTGTCGTCCTCTACCACCAGGATGACCGACGACGCCTTGATCATCGCGAACGCTTGCGCGCCCGGCAGCAAACCGAGGTTCTCGGTGCTTTGGTGCGTGATGGTGGCGACGATCTTCCTGCCCGAGGTAAGCGCCAGTTCGATCTCGTCGTTGACGGCGCCGCGCTTGACTTGAACGACATTGCCTAGAAACTGGTTGCGAGCACTGGTTTTCATGTTCACTCTCCGAATTGACAGGAATACTGAGGGGCCGGCGCGTGCGCGGGGCAAGCCGGATTTTAGGCCTTCGCCCGCAGTGTCCACGGCAAGGTATTGTGGATCCGCGTCGCCGCTACCGCCGCCTGGCCTGCCGCCACGCTGATCTGGTTCAGTCCGCGCACGACGTCGCCGATTGCATACAGGCCGGGCACATTGGTGCACTGGAAATCGTCGACCACCAGTTCGCCGCAGTCGCCGGTTTCGGCGCCCAGTTGTACCGCCAGCTCGGAGCGCGCGGTTTCGCCCAGCATCGGATACATTACGTCGAATTCGTAGGACGCGCCGTCGCAGGTATTGAGGATCGGCTTCATGCCGCCGCTCATACTGACGTCGCGCACCGCGGAGCTGATGTACTGCACGCCTGCCGCTTCGAGTTGCTGGCGTTCGTCATGGTTCAGGATCGCGCCTTTGCTGCGGTCGAATAGCGTGACGTCGGGGCTAAAGCTGCGCATGAACATCGCGTGGCCGATCGGATTGGTTTCCGACGACACCACTGCGATCCTTTTGTCGATCACGTCGAAGCCGTCGCACACGGGGCACAGGCGCACGGCGCCGCAGGCAATCGCTTCGCGCCAGCTCTCGATCGGCAGGCCGGTGTCGGCGATGCCGGTGGCCAGCAGCACCGTCAGCGCCCGGACTTCGCCGCCTTCGTATTCGCCGACGAACGTGCCGTCCTCCATGCGCAGGCGCAGGATCTCGCCGCCGGTCACTTCGCCGTCGTAGCGGCTCAATTGGCAGCGCAGCTTGTCGAGCAGTTTTGTGCCCGCTACGCCGTCCGGAAAACCGGGGTAATTGTGCGATAGTGGGATCAGGCCAAGGCGGCTGTGGCCCTTGTCGAACAGGGCCACCTTGCGCATGAAGCGGCGCAGGTAGATGGCGGCGGTCAGGCCGCCGGGGCCGCCGCCGATGATCAGCGTGTCGTAGACGAGTGGGGGAGCTAGGGTGTCAGGCATCATTCATTATGCCAATTCTGTTGAGTTCAGTTAATCGGTGCCCGCGCCACCCCATGGTAAGACAGCGCTTACATCGATGGCGCGCGCCGTGCGGCGGTTTCCGGCTGAAGGGTGACGTGGTCGATGCCGTGTTTGTCGAGCAGCATGTCCTGCACCGCTTCCAGCACCTGCGGCCAGCGCGCCAGGTCGTCGATGTCGAGGTGGCCGATCAGCGCCGGTTCGCCCGGCGACATCTCCCAGATGTGCAGGTCGTGAACCGAGCGCACGCCGTCGAGCGCGGCCAGGTCGGCGCCCACTTGCAGGTAGTCGATCTGCTCCGGCACGCCTTTCATCAGGAAGTGGTACGACTCGCGCAACACGCCGATGGTGGACTTCAGGATCAGCAGCGAGACAAATACCGACAACAGCGGGTCGATGCGCACCCAGCCGGTGAAATAGATGACCGCGCCCGCGACCACGGCCGCGATGGAGCCGAGCAGGTCGCCCATGACGTTGACCATGGCGGCGCGCGTATTCATGTTCTGCTGATCGCGCGACAGTACCCAGGCGACCAGCAGGTTGATGACGATGCCCACTGCGGCCACGCCGAGCACCACGGCGCCTTGCACGGGTTCGGGCCTGGCGAAGCGGTGCACCGCTTCGAACACAATCCAGCCCACCAGGACCAGCATGGCCAGGCTGTTGACGAAGGCGGCCAGTGCCTCCGCCCGGCCAAAGCCGAAGGAATGGCGCGCCGACGGGGGGCGCTTGGCGATCAGCTGCGCGAGCAGCGCGAGGCCGAGCGCCGCGGCGTCGGTGACCATGTGGCCGGCGTCGGAGATCAGTGCCAGCGAGTTGGACATGAAGCCGGTGACGACTTCGATCACCGCGAACAGCAGCGTTAATAGAAGCGCGCCGCCCAATGCCTTCTGGCTTCGCGCCTCGACGAAGTGGGCGTGCTTGGCGTCGCCCTCGCGGTGCGCGTGCAGGTGGGCGGAGGAGCTGGCGTGGTCTTCTATTTGCATGGGGCAGGGAGGCGAACTATGTAGTGGCGAAGTATATTGGAAATTTGGCATGGCAATGCGCTGGGTTTCGTGGCTCCTGGCAACGGCGGCAAGGCCACGGTGCGGCGACAACCCCGGGATCAGGTCCGCCGGACCTGACCGCAGTCCCTGGACCGCGGCGCGTGCATAAAGCGGTGGCATCGCCATATTCTTGACCCTCAAACTTATCTGCAAAAAAAGCCCTTGTCATTCCCGAATCGTCTCTCTATAATGCTGGTCTTCGGGCGGTTAGTTCAGCTGGTTAGAATACTTGGTCGACATCCAAGGGGTCGGGGATTCGAATTCCTCACCGCCCACCAGAATTCAGCAGTACAGCAATGTAAGAGCGAGAAAGGCACCATGGTTATGACACCGCGAACTACGACGGAGTTGTTCCAGCGACGCTAGTCGAGGTGGATTCTTTCGCTCAGCGAAAAGATAAAACGCGGCTAGCCCGCGTTTTTTTTCGTCCGCATTTTTGTTTGTTCTATCATCCGTACTTTACCTGGCGCACTGCGCCGACATGGAGATCAGTATGCTTTCAGTCCGTCTTCCAGATGGTTCCGCCCGCCAATTTGACGGCCCTGTCACCGTAGCCCAGGTGGCCGCCAGCATTGGCGCCGGTCTGGCCAAGGCGGCGCTGGCGGGTAAGGTCGATGGCAAGGTGGTCGATACCTCGCACCTGATCGAACAGGACGCCGACCTGGCCATCATCACCGACAAGGACCCTGAAGGCCTCGACGTGATCCGCCACTCGACTGCCCACTTGCTGGCGTACGCCGTGAAATCGCTGTTCCCGGAGGCGCAGGTCACGATCGGCCCGGTCATCGAGAACGGTTTCTACTACGACTTCGCGTACAAGCGCCCGTTCACGCCGGACGACCTGGCCGCGATCGAAAAGAAAATGACGGAGCTGGCCAAGAAGGACGAACCGGTCACCCGCAAGGTCCTGCCGCGCGATGAGGCGGTCGAGTACTTCAAGTCGATCGGCGAAGCCTACAAGGCCGAGATCATTTCGTCGATCCCTGCCGGCGAAGACGTGTCGCTGTATTCGGAGGGCGGCTT
Organism: Pseudomonadota bacterium; assembly: GCA_046728335.1. GTDB lineage: Bacteria > Pseudomonadota > Gammaproteobacteria > Burkholderiales > Burkholderiaceae_D > JAFCUW01. The sequence continues at coordinate 115,019 of JBKPEJ010000006.1, forward strand.
TACCGACTTGTGCCGCGGCCCGCACGTGCCGTCGACCGGAAAACTGAAAGTATTCAAGCTGATGAAGCTGGCCGGCGCCTACTGGCGCGGCGATTCGAAAAACGAAATGCTGCAGCGGGTGTACGGTACCGCGTGGGCTAAAAAGGAAGACCAGGAGCTGTACCTGCACAACCTGGAAGAAGCGGAAAAGCGCGACCACCGCAAGCTGGGCAAGCAGCTCGACCTGTTCCACTTCCAGGACGAGGCGCCGGGCCTGGTGTTCTGGCACCCGAAAGGCTGGACCATCTGGCAGCAGGTGGAGCAGTACATGCGCCACAAGTACCAGGTCAACGGCTACCAGGAAGTGAAGGCGCCGCAGATCCTCGACCGCACGCTGTGGGAGAAGACCGGCCACTGGGAAAACTACCGCGAGAACATGTTTTCGACCGAGTCGGAAAACCGCTCCTACGCGCTCAAGCCGATGAATTGCCCGGGCCACGTGCAGATCTACAATGCCGGCATGAAGAGCTACCGCGACCTGCCGCTGCGCTACGGCGAATTCGGCCAGTGCCACCGCAACGAGCCGTCCGGCGCGCTGCACGGCATCATGCGGGTGCGCGGCTTCACCCAGGACGACGGCCACATTTTCTGCACCGAAGAGCAGATCGCGCCGGAAGTGATCGCCTTCCACGCGCAAGCGATGGAGGTATACAAGGACTTCGGCTTCGAGAACATCGACATCAAGATCGCGCTGCGTCCGGACAACCGGATCGGCTCGGACGAGGTGTGGGACGAAGCCGAGGCCGCGCTGCGCGCCGCGTTGTCCGCCTGCGACGTCAAGTGGACCGAATTGCCGGGCGAGGGCGCGTTCTACGGTCCGAAAATCGAATACCACCTGAAGGACAGCCTGGGCCGCCCATGGCAGGTCGGCACCATGCAGGTCGACTTCTCGATGCCGGGCCGCCTGGGCGCCGAATACGTCGCCGTGGACAACTCGCGCAAGGTGCCGGTGATGCTGCACCGGGCGATCGTCGGTTCGATGGAGCGCTTCATCGGCATCCTGATCGAGAACCACGCCGGCGCGTTGCCGCTGTGGCTGGCGCCGGTGCAGATCGCGGTGCTGAACATCTCCGACGCGCAGGCGGAATTTACGCAAAATGTCACCGAGCAGCTGCGCAAAGCGGGGTTCCGCGTTCACGCCGATTTGCGGAACGAGAAAATAACCTATAAAATACGCGAACATTCCGTGCAAAAATTGCCATACATCCTAGTGATTGGCGACAAGGAGCGGGATGCCAACACTGTGGCCGTGCGAGCACGAGGCAATGTCGATCTGGGCGTAATGTCCGTCGAAGCCTTCGTGGAGCGTCTCAATCAAGAGATCGCATCCAAAGCTTGAATCTGCGCGGCCGATACTTCAGACTTTAAAAGGAAACAACATAGCTACTGACAAGTCGCATCGCATCAATGGCGAAATCACTGCCCCCGAAATGCGTTTATCCGGGGTAGAAAACGAGCCGCTCGGCATTGTGAGCCTGGCTGAAGCATTTCGTCTGGCCGAAGAGGCCAACGTCGACCTGGTAGAGATCGCGCCGACCGCGGTTCCTCCGGTATGCCGCCTGATGGACTACGGCAAGTTCAAGTATTCGGAGCAGAAGAAGGCTCACGAAGCGAAGTTGAAGCAGAAGATCATCCTCGTGAAGGAAGTCAAATTCCGCCCGGGTACTGATGATGGCGATTACAACATCAAGCTGCGCAATCTGATCAAGTTCCTCGACGAGGGTGACAAGACCAAGATCACGCTGCGCTTCCGTGGTCGCGAAATGGCGCACCAGGATATTGGTTTCCGCATGCTGGAACGCCTGAAATCCGACCTCGAGCCGTACGGCCAGGTCGAGCAGTTCCCGAAGATGGAAGGTCGCCAGATGATCATGATTCTGTCGCCGAAGAAGAAAAAAGCATAACGCCAAGGGTCGGAGGGGTCAGGCTCCGGTGCTTCAGTTAGGGGTATGACGGGGACGCCGAGTCCCCGGTTCGAAGTCGAAGGCGGGTGAGTCTCTCACTCGCCTTTGTCATTGGCGGGCGCGCTGCAACACTTAGGGGCAGCCCCCTAAAGAAAAACCGGGAACTCGGCGTCCCCGTCTGCCCCCGATGTGTTATAATCCTCGGCTTCCTTCCTTCACGGGAGGGGAGTATGTGAAAGCAGGCATCTAAGCGCAGCGAGTTGCTGCCACCTGCAATCCTCTACTGGAGCTGTCCGCAAAGGACAGAACTACAATGCCAAAAATGAAGACCAAGAGCTCCGCGAAGAAACGTTTTCGCGTGCGTCCAGGTGGAACCGTTAAGTCGGGCCACGCTTTCAAACGTCACATCCTGACCAAGAAAACGACCAAGAGCAAGCGCCAGTTGCGCGGAATCACGAACGTCGACGCTGCGGATGTCAAGTCCGTCATGCGTATGATGCCAACCGCTTAATCTCACCACTCAATTTAAGGAGTTACTATGCCTAGAGTAAAACGTGGGGTTACAGCTCGTGCCCGTCATAAGAAAATTCTTGTACAAGCTAAAGGCTACCGTGGTCGCCGCAGCAAGGTATACCGTGTTGCCAAGCAAGCAGTCATGCGCGCTGGCCAGTACGCTTACCGCGATCGCCGCAACAAGAAGCGCGTCTTCCGCCGCCTGTGGATCGCCCGTATCAACGCCGCTTCCCGTGAGCATGGCGTGACGTACAGCGTATTCATGAACGGCTTGAAGAAAGCAGCTATCGAACTGGACCGTAAAGTCCTGGCCGATATGGCAGTGATGGACAAGCCGGCGTTCGCCGCGATTGTCAACGCCGTCAAGGCAAAGATCGCTGCGTAAGCACGATCGATGTCAGCAGCGCCGCTTTCGGGCGGCGTGAAAAGAGCGGGGCAGAGGTTCAAACCTGTGCCCCGTTTTTGATTGTGGCGCGAGTCGCCGCACCCAGACAGGAAACCACAACCGCATGAACTCCCTGGATCAACTCGTCGTCGCCGCGCAGGCTGATTTTATCGCCGCCGAAGACGCTGCCGCACTGGAAAACGCCAAGGCCAAGTATCTTGGCAAGACCGGCCAGATCACCGAACAGATGAAGGGCCTGGGCAAGCTTGACCCGGACCAGAAGAAAACCCAGGGCGCGCTGATCAACGCCGCCAAGGTGCAGATCGAGACCGCGCTGACCGCGCGCCGCGACGCGCTGGCCAACGCCCAGCTCGAGGCACGCCTGAACGCGGAGGCGATCGACGTCACCCTGCCGGGCCGCGGCCGCTCGATGGGCGGCATCCACCCGGTGATGCGCACCTGGGAGCGGGTCGAGGAGATCTTCCGCTCGATCGGTTTCGACGTGGCCGACGGCCCCGAGATCGAAAACGACTGGACCAATTTCACGGCGCTCAACAGCCCGGAAAACCATCCCGCCCGTTCAATGCAGGATACCTTTTACATCGAAGGCAACGACAGCACCGGCAAGCCGCTGCTGCTGCGCACCCACACCAGCCCGATGCAGGTGCGCTACGCGCGCACCCATACGCCGCCGATCAAGGTGATTGCGCCGGGCCGCACCTACCGGGTCGACAGCGACGCGACCCACTCGCCGATGTTCCACCAGGTCGAAGGCCTGTGGATCGCCGAGGACATCAGTTTCGCCGACCTGAAGGGCGTGTACCTCAATTTCGTCAAGGCCTTCTTCGAGACCGACGACCTGCAGGTGCGCTTCCGTCCGTCGTACTTCCCGTTCACCGAACCGTCGGCCGAGATCGACATCGCGTTCGGCAGCGGTCCCCTCAAGGGGCGCTGGCTGGAAGTGTCGGGCGCCGGCCAGGTCCATCCGACGGTGGTGAAGAACTTCGGCCTCGATCCGGAAAAATTCATCGGCTTCGCGTTCGGCTCCGGCCTCGAGCGCCTGACGATGCTGCGCTACGGGATCAACGACCTGCGCCTGTTCTACGAAGGCGATCTGCGTTTCCTGAAGCAGTTCAACTAACAACCCCCATTCGCAGCAAGGCACGCATATGCAATTTTCCGAAAAATGGCTCCGTACCATGGTCAATCCGGCGATGACGTCGGACGAACTGTCCCACATGCTCACCATGTCCGGCCTCGAAGTGGAAGAAGTGGAGGCGGTCGCGCCGCCGTTTTCCAACGTGGTCGTGGCCGAGGTGCTGGAAGTATCGCGCCACCCGAACGCCGACCGCCTGAACGTCTGCACCGTCAACGTCGGCACCGGCACCTTGCTCAACATCGTCTGCGGCGCGCCCAATGTGCGCGCCGGCATGAAGGCGATCTGCGCGATGGCCGGCGCGGTGCTGCCGCCAGGCGCGGACGGCAAGCCGTTCGAGATCAAGGTCGGCATGCTCCGCGGCGTCGAATCGCAGGGCATGATGTGCTCGGCCAAGGAACTGAAGCTGTCGGACGAAAGCAGCGGCCTGATGGAGCTGCCGGCCGACGCGCCGGTCGGCCAGAACATCCGCGACTACCTGTCGCTGAACGACCTCAAATTCACCATCAAGCTGACCCCGAACAAGGCCGATTGCCTGTCGGTGCTGGGCGTGGCGCGCGAAGTGTCGGCACTGACCGGCACTGCGCTGGTGCAGCCGGCCACCCGCATCGTCCCGGTCAACGGCGACGAAGTGCTGCCGGTGAAAATCAGCGCGCCCGACCTGTGCGGCCGCTTCACCGGCCGCGTGATCCGCGGCCTGAACGCGAAGGCGCAAACGCCGTCGTGGATGGTGCAACGCCTCGAGCGCAGCGGCCAGCGTTCGGTGTCGGCGCTGGTCGACATCTCGAACTACGTAATGCTCGAACTGGGCCGGCCATCGCACGTGTTCGACCTCGACAAGATCCACGGCGGGCTCGACATCCGCTGGGGCAAGCCGGGCGAAACGCTCAAGCTGCTCAACGGTAATACGGTTTCCGTCGACGAGTGGATCGGCGTGATCGCCGACGGCCAGCAGATCGAGTCGCTGGCCGGCATCATGGGCGGCGACGCCACCGCCGTCAGCCTCGAGACCACCAATATCTACCTGGAAGCGGCGTTCTGGTGGCCGAACGCGATCCAGGGCCGCGCGCGCCGTTTCAACTTCTCGACCGACGCGGCGCACCGCTTCGAACGCGGGGTCGATTTCGCCACGACGGTCGAACACATCGAGCGCATCACTGCGCTGATCGTCGAAATCTGCGGCACCGGCGCCACCGTGATCGGACCGGTCGACGACCAGTCGGTCAACCTGCCGCAACGCGCGCCCGTCGTGCTGCGCACCGCGCGCGCCCAGAAGGTCATCGGCGTGCCGCTCACCGACGAAGTGGTGGCCGACATCTTCACCCGCCTGGGCCTGGCGTTCACCCAGGAAGCCGGCCGGTTCGCGGTGACCGCGCCGTCCTACCGCTTCGACATCGAGATCGAGGAAGACCTGATCGAAGAAGTCGCGCGCGTGTACGGCTTCGAGAACATCCCGGCGCTGCCGCCTGTGGCCGCCAGCGCGATGATCGTTGCGCCGGAAAACACCCGTTCGCTGTTCGCGCTGCGCCACCGCATGGCCGACCTGGGCTACCAGGAAGTGGTCAACATGAGCTTCGTCGAGTCGGCCTGGGAAACGGACTTCTCGGCCAACGACCAGCAGATCAAGCTGCAAAACCCGATCGCCAGCCAGATGAACGTGATGCGATCGTCGCTGATCGGCAGCCTGGTGGCCAACGTGCGCTACAACCTGAACCGCAAGGCGGGCAGGGTGCGCGTGTTCGAAATCGGCGCGATCTTCCGGCGCAACGAGAATGCGGTCGACGGCCCGCTGTCGGTGGCCGGCTTCGACCAGCCGAAGCGGCTGGCTGCGATGGCCTACGGCCCGGCCGTCGATGAGCAATGGGGCGCCCCTTCGCGCGCGGTCGATTACTTTGACGTCAAGGCCGACCTGGAGGCGATGTTCGCGCCGCTGGCCTTGCGCTTCGTGAAGACCGACCATCCGGCGCTGCATCCGGGGCGCTCGGCCAGCGTCGAGCTCGACGGCAAGGCAGTGGGCTTCATCGGCGAACTGCATCCGCGCTGGCTGCAAAAGTACGAGCTGAGCCAGGCGCCGGTATTGTTCGAAGTCGATGCAGTTGCGTTGCAGCAACGGTCGGTGCCAAAATATGAAGAGATTTCGAAGTTCCCGGGCGCCACCCGTGACCTCGCGCTGGTGGTCAACAACAGCGTGGCAGCCCAGGACCTGGTCGATGCGTTTATTGCGGAAAAGCACGTAAATCCCGCCGGAAACATCGTGCAAGCCATTGTTTTGTTTGATGAATATCGTGGAAAAGGTTTGGAGGCGGATGAAAAAAGCCTTGCTTTCCGCTTTAGCTTGCAAGATACTCAAACCACCTTGCAAGACGATGTGGTCGACGCGCTGATGGCGGCGATGGCAGAGTCGGCCAAGCAAAAACATAACGCGAGCATGCGTACGTAAGCACCTCGATACGTAGCTAGATTTATAAGGCAGGGCTGGAAAATTAATAACAACGACGTAGATTCGGCCGTACTCCAATCGGCATTGGCGGCCGACTTGCATCGCGCGATGCAGGTCGCCAAGGTGCGCGCGGAGGCCGAGAAGGACTTGCCGACCCTCACCAAGGCCGAGCTGGCCGAGCTGCTGTTCGAGCAGGTGGGCCTGAACAAGCGCGAAGCGAAGGACATGGTCGAGACCTTTTTCGACGAAATCCGCAATGCGCTGGAACGGGGCGAGGCAGTCAAGTTGTCCGGTTTCGGCAACTTCCAGCTGCGCGACAAACCGCAGCGGCCCGGGCGCAACCCGAAAACCGGCGAAGAGATCCCGATCACCGCGCGCCGGGTCGTCACCTTCCATGCAAGCCAGAAACTCAAGGCCATGGTCGAAGCGTCCAGCCCGCTCGCGCGCGCCGCCTGACTGCACCATGAATGATCGCCTGAGCAAGACCGACCTGATCGTGCTGCCGTCGATCCCGGCCAAGCGTTACTTCACCATTGGCGAAGTGAGCGAGTTGTGCGGGGTCAAACCGCACGTGCTTCGCTACTGGGAGCAGGAATTTACTCAGCTGAAGCCTGTCAAACGACGTGGAAACCGGCGCTACTACCAGCACCACGAGGTACTGCTGATCCGCCGCATCCGCGAATTGCTGTATGAGCAGGGCTTCACCATCAGCGGCGCGCGCAACAAGCTCGACAGCCGTGGCGGCGAGCCGTCGGTATTCGCCGACGCCGGCGTCAACCTGGCCGACGGCCACGAATTCGACGCTGCCGGCGCCGAGCAGCCCGACGTGGCGATGATCCGCGCCGAGCTGCTGGCGATCCTGGCGCTGCTCAAACACGGCGCCTGAGGCGCCGCCCTGCCGCAATCGCGGACCCAGGTATTGATCCCGCTGTTGTTTGCGCGCCGGAGTGATAGAATATTGATATTGTAGTGTTGCTGACCCAACGCATGTGCAGTACCGGGCGTGAGGTTCGCCTCGGCTCTTTCCTATGCAAGGAAAAATTAAGGGAAGACAATGATACGCGTTGCCATTTGTGACGATCACCAAATTGTAAGAGCAGGATTCAAGCAGATTTTTTCATCGTCGGGCGATGACTTCACCGTCGTCGCGGAAGGCGCAACCGGGCGTGAAGCCCTCGATATCGCTCGCCGCGAGATATGCGACGTGCTGCTGCTCGATATCGCCATGCCTGACCAGAGCGGGATCGATATCCTGCGCACCATCCGCCAGGGCCAGCCCAATCTGCCGGTGCTGATCCTGTCGGGCTATCCGGCGCAGCAGTATGCGCTGAACCTGTTCAAGATGGGCGCCAACGGCTACCTGAACAAGGAATGCGAAGCGGACGAACTGAAGACCGCCGTGCGCACCGTCTACCAGGGCCGGCGCTACGTCAGCTCGACCGTCGGCGAATTGCTGGCGCAAAGCTTCGACCGCGATCCGAACACCGCCCTGCACACCGAGTTGTCGGACCGCGAGTTCCAGGTGTTCCTCCGACTGGCGAAAGGCGCGACGGTGTCCGACATCGGCGTGGCCTTGTCGCTGAGCATCAAGACGGTATCGACCTACCGCACCCGCATCATGGAAAAGATGGGCCTGCAATCGAATAGCGACCTCACTTACTACGCGATGAAGAACAACCTGCTCGACTGATCGCCCGGCCGCGCGCCTGGGAAAACTCCGGGCGCGGACCATTAGCGATGAGTCTGGCTGCACTACTGGAATTCCCGGTCTATAATTGCCCTTCAGCTTTGCTCTGCAGTGCGCGAGAAGGAAACCGAGGATGTATTTCACCACTGACTCCGCGGGCAAGCCTGGTTTGCCGTTTTATAAAACCTTGGTTTGCCTGGTGTGCGTGCTGATCCTGATCGTCAATGGGTTCAGTCTTGCGCATAACCTGCAGGCGCTGAAGGGCGCAAACGAACTGCAGAGCCAAAGCGCGCGCGTCAGCGACAAGGTGCAATACCTGAACGTGCTGGTGATGGACGCCGAAGCGAGCCTGCGCGGCTATTTCCTGTCCGGCTCCGAAAGCTACCTGGGACCGGTGCGCACCGCGCGGGCCGAAATCGATTCCCAGTTCACCCAGTTGCAAGCCTTGCTTGCCGACAGCCCTTCCCAACAGAAAAACCTGGTGCAGCTGCGCAGCCTGGTCAACCGCAAGCTGGCGATCATGGACCAGACCCTGGCGGTGTACCGGGGCGGCGGCTTGCGCGACGTGGTCAGGATTTCCGAGAACGCCGACAGCAAGAACGTGATGGACGAGATCCGCCTGCTGGTGGTTATCATCGCCCAGGAACAGCATGAACTGCTGGCCGCGCGCAGCGCCGCGTTCTACAAGGAATACCAGAACGCGGTGATGCTCGGCATCGGCATCAACTGCGCGGCGATCCTGGTGATCCTGCTGTTCTACCGGCTGATACGGCGCAGCTTTTTTTCGCGCATTGTCGCGCAGCGCGCGCTGCAAAATGCCAACGACACGCTCGAGTCGATGGTGGTGACGCGCACCGAGCAGCTGTCGGTGCTGTCGCGCCACCTGATCAGCATCAGCGAAGAGGAAAAGGCCCGCCTGGCGCGCGAATTGCACGACGAGATGGGCGCCAACCTGACCGCCATCAGCATCGACATCAACGCCGTCAGCGCGCGCCTGAAGCCCGAGCACGCCGAGCTGGCCGGCATGCTCGAGCGCGCCCGCTCGACCCTGGTCGACACGGTGCAGCTGAAACGCCGCATCGTCGAGAACCTGCGTCCCAGCCTGCTCGACAACCTGGGCCTGGCGGCCGCCTTGCACAGTTACTGCGAAGAGTACGCCCGGATCACCGGACTGGACTGCGAGGCGCTGGTCAACGGCGACGTCGACTCGGCCGGTCCGATGCAGTCGATCGCGGTATTCAGGATTGTGCAGGAAGCGCTCAACAACATCGCCAAATACGCGCGCGCCCGGCACGTGATCGTGCACCTGGCGCGCGAGCAGGATTGCCTGGCCCTGGAAGTGAGCGACAATGGGGTAGGGATCGACACCGATGCGGCCCGCCAGCCGAAATCGCACGGCTTGCTGGGCATGCGCGAACGCGCCTTGCTGCTTGGTGGAAGCCTGACGGTGCGGCGGGGCGTCAACGATATCGGCACTTGCGTCGAAGCGACGATACCCTTGGCGGAACAGGGCGCCGCCCTTGCCGGCCCGGAGCGCCAGCAAGCGTCGGCGCTGTTGGCGATCAGCGCGCCACATCCTCCAGCAGACGATCGTATTCCGTCTTTGCAACCTTGTAGCACTCTCCCGCATACTCCTCAAGACCTTGGCGGTCAATTACCGTGATGTTGCCGCGGCGGTACTGGATCAGCCCGTCGTCCTGCAGCTTGCCGGCAGCGGCGGTGATGCTCTCGCGCCGCACGCCGAGCATGATCGAGATCAGTTCCTGGGTCACCTTCAGTTCGTTCGATGGGGAACGGTCGAGGCGGTCGAGCAGCCAGCGGCACAGTTTCTGTTCGATCGAGCTGTGGCGGCCGCCGACGGCGTTCTGGGCCATCTGGGCGAACAGCGCGTTGGTGTAGCGCATCAGCAACTGGGGCAGGGCGCCACCCTGGTTGAAGGCGTCGCGCAGGTACTGGGTTTTCAGGCGGTAGCCGTAGCCGGCGCTCTGGACCACGGCGCTGCACATGGCGCGTTCGCCCATGAACAGCGACATGCCGACCACGCCTTCATGGCCGATCACGGCGATTTCGGTGGTGGCGCCGTCTTCCATCACGTACAGCAGCGAGACGATGGCGGTGGTGGGGAAGTACACGTTTTCCAGCTTGCTGCCGTATTCGAACAGTTCCTTGCCGAAGGGCAGGGCAACCAGTTCGAGGTGTTCGAACAGGGTTTCGAGATCATGGCGCGGGAGCGCGGCCAGCAATTCGTTTTGTTGGGTGCCGCTATAACTGACGACGGGTTTGGACGCAACTTTGAATTCCGGGGTGTTGCCAGGAATCTGGTTTACCGATTGCGCTTTCTGCGCGGTACCACCAAGTTGAGTGCTGTTCATTTTTTTCCTCGTTATCTCTACATGACATCAGGAGCGTGTCGGCGGTGTTTTGTGGTGCCGATCGCGATGTATGAACATTAAAGCTATAGTCTGTTGGCGAACATAAGATTAGCAGTCGCACCCGTGTAGGCAGCATGCATAGCACTTTGTAAGCCCAGTCCTACTGGGGAGAACTGGACCGTGCCGGGGTTTTTGTTGGTTTCGAGAACTGATATGCCGCATAATGGGCAATCCCTTGCAACCACGGCAGCAACCATGCACGTAATACTGGTCGAAGACGACGCCGTCCTGGCTGACGGACTCTCCCGCATCCTGGAAGGCCACGGCATGCAGGTCGAGGTGCTCAACAACGGCACCCTGGCCGACCAGCTGCTGCAGCGCTCGGAAGCGGATGTGGCCGTGCTCGACATCGGCCTGCCGGGCATCGACGGTTTCGAAGTGGTGCGGCGCCTGCGCGCGCGCGGCGGCGCCATGCCGGTGCTGCTGCTGACCGCGCGCGACGCCGTCGAGGACCGCGTGCGCGGCCTCGAGACGGGCGCCGACGACTACCTGGTCAAACCGTTCGCCACGCCCGAGCTGGTGGCGCGCATCAAGGCGCTGGCGCGCCGCAACGCCGTCAAGCCGGCCCTGCTGGCGCTCGGCCAGCTCACGCTCGACACCGGCGCCAAGCGCGCCCGCATCGGCGCGCGCCCGATCGAACTGTCGGTGCGCGAATGGGCCGTGCTCGAATACCTGCTGCAGCACGGCGGGCGGGTCGTGTCCAAGCAGCAGATCATCGAAGCGATCCTGCCGTGGGGCGACGACCTGACCCTGAATGCGGTGGAAGTCTACATTTCGCGCCTGCGCCTGAAGATCGGCGACGCCGGCGTGGCCATCCGCACCATCCGCGGCTTCGGCTACATGCTCGAACAGGCCGCATGACCAGCATCCGCCTGCGCCTGCTGAAGTGGCTGATCGGGCCTATCCTGCTGGTCAACCTGGCCGGCGCCAGCCTGACCTACCTGCTGGCCTGGACGCCGGCCCAGCTGGCGTTCGACCAGGCCATCGGCGACGCCGCCTCGGCGCTGGCGGCGCGCCTGGTGGCGGGGCCCGGCGGCGCCGTGCTGGACTTGCCAAAGCAGGCCGAGCAATTGCTGCGCGCCGATGAACTCGACGCGGTCTATTTCGTGGTGCGGCGCGCCGACGGCACGCTGGTGGCCGGCGATCCCGACTTCCCGCGGCTGGGCGGCGCCGGCGCCATTGCCGACGCGGCCATGCGCGGCGAGCCGGTGCGGGTGGCGCAGCGCAGCGCGCGGCTCGGCGCCGACACGCTGCAGGTCGCGGTCGCCAAGACGGTGCGCAAGCGCCTGCAGATCCGCTCGGCCATCGTGAACGCGATGGTGCCGCTGGTGGCGCTGCTGTCGCTGGTACTGGTGGGCCTGGTCTGGTTTTCGGTCAGCAACGGGCTGGCGCCGCTGGCGCGCATGCGCGCCAACCTGAACCAGCGCGACGGCGCCGACCTGACCCCGGTCGACGCCGACGTGCCGTATGAATTGGCGCCGGTGGTGAGCGCCTTCAACGGCCTGCTCGGCAAGGTCGAGGCGGGCGCGCGCGCCCAGCATGACTTCCTGGCCGACGTCGCGCACCAGCTGCGCACGCCGCTGGCCGGCATCAAGCTGCAGCTCGAGTGGCTGGCCGCGCGCCACGGCGCCGATCCCGACTCGGCCCATTCGATCCGCCTGATGCTGCTGTCGAATGCGCGCATGATCCGCCAGACCAACCAGCTGCTGTCGCTGGCGCGGGCCGAGCCGAGCCGGTTCGAGAAAAAACGCCTGGAAACGCTGGACCTGGCGCTGCTGGTGCAGGACTCGATCCAGCATTTTGTCGAAGAAGCGGCGAAGCAGGGCATCGACCTCGGTTTCGAGCTGGCGCCGGCGCTGATCGCGGGCGACCGCTTCCTGCTGCGCGACCTGCTCGACAACCTGGTCGACAACGCGCTGCGCTATACGCCGGCCGGCGGCAGCGTGACCGTCAGCTGCTTGCGCGACGGCGGGCAGGGCCTGCTGGTGGTCGAGGATTCCGGGCCGGGGATCCCGCCGGCCAGCCGCGAACTGGTGTTCAGCCGCTATGTCCGGCTCGACGACAAGACCCACGGCAGCGGCCTGGGCCTGGCGATCGTGCGCGACATCGCCAGCGCGCACGGCGCCCAGGTCGCCATCGACGAGCGCGCGGGCGGCGGCGCGCTGTTTTCGATCCGCTTTCCGGCCGTCAGCACTCGATAATCTGTTGCATTTCATCACTGTCAGGAATTTGTCAGCGTTTCCTCAGGGAAATGACAGCTTCGTCGGTTATTATTGCCTTGTAGAAATTCGACGCAGCCTCGTGGCGGCGCGAGGGTGAAGGGCATCTGCCCGCCAACGATAACCAAACAGGGTGCAAGAGCATGAATCGATTTCAAGGACCAGGAATTGCGGCAGGCAAGCATCGCGGCTTCACGCTCATCGAATTGATGATCACAGTGGCGATCATTGGCATCCTGAGTGCAGTAGCGCTGCCGTCCTACAAGAACTACGTCATTCGCAGCAAGCGCGCCGCCGCCCAGGCGCAAATGATGGATATCGCCAGCCGCGAAGAGCAATTCTTGCTGGCGAACCGCAGCTATACGGACAAGGCGACAATGGAAAACAACGGCTATGCGCTGCCGGCCGAGATCGCCGCTAATTACGCTTACGACGTCACGGTCGGCACCGACGTCGCGCCCGGCTATGTGATCACGTTTACGCCCACCGGCGCTCAGCAATCCGATGGCGCGCTGTCACTCACGAGCGGCGGCGTCAAGTCGCCGTCCGGCAAGTGGTAACCGTGCGCGCCCCGTTGTCACCGTCGCGCCAGCGCGGCAGTTCAATGCTCGAGGTGCTGGTGACCGTCGTCATTCTTGCCGGCGGCTTGCTCGGACTGGCGGGATTGCAAATCCGGCTGCACGTGTCGGAAATGGAAGCCTACCAGCGCGCCCAGGCGATGATCCTGCTCGACGATATGGCCAACCGTTTTTCGGCGAACCGCAATTTTGCCAGCGACTACGTGACTGGGGCTGCCTCACCATTAGGCGCGAACATGACGTGCCCGACTGCCACTGGTGCGCTGCAAAGTCAGGATGCGCGCGAGTGGTGCTCCGCGCTGCAGGGCGCCGCTGAAACTGTTTCGGGAACGTCCGGTGCCAGTAAAGTCGGCACAATGGTCGGCGGACGCGGCTGTATCGAAAGCATGGGCAACAATGAGTACCTGATCACCGTCGCATGGCAAGGCTTGGCGGCGGTGTCGGCGCCGCCCGACAGCGTCGCATGCGGCAGGAATCTCTACAACGGCGGTACCGGCTCAAGCTGTACCAGCGATCGCTGCCGCCGGGCCGTCACCACCATCGTCCGGATCGCTCCGCTATGACCCCTTTCTCATTTCAGACCGGGACGCCGCGCCGCCGTCAGTCCGGTTTTTCCCTCGTCGAATTGATGATATCGATCACCATCGGCCTGCTCATGCTGGTGGCCTTGTGCGCGATGTTCGTCAACGTTTCCAACGCCAATAACGAAATGGCCAAGGCGAACGGCCAGATCGAAAACGGCCGATTCTCGATCCAGGTGTTGGAAAACGATGTGATGCACGCCGGCTTTTGGGGCGAATTCTTGCCGCAGTTCGACGACCTGAACTGGCCCTTCGTGCCCACCGACACCCCGTCGCTGGTGCCCGACCCCTGTCTGGCGTACAACGCCACCAACTGGAATGTGGACTACATTAACGCGCTCATCGGCATTCCGGTCCAGAGCAGCGACGCGGCGCCGGGCACCTGCGTCACGGCTAACAAAAAAGCCGGCACCGACGTCGTGGTGGTGCGCCACGCGGCCACCTGCGTGCCGGGAGACCCGAATTGCGATGCGGACACTGCGGGCAAGCTGTACTTTCAGAATTCAATGTGCGCGTCGGGCACCTGGGGCACCGCACAAGCGGCCGGCAATACATTGCTCACGATCGCGCTCAAGGCGGCGGGCACCGGCTCCACCACCACGGCGATCGATAACGCTTATTCCGGAATGACGATCCAGATTACGGGCGGCACCGGACAGGGCCAATCACGCCGCATCCTCACTTACAACGGCAGCACCTTCATCGCTACTGTGGCAACCCCGTGGGCCACCGCGCCGGACGCGACGAGCACCTACACGATCGTCGAAGACCTGCTTGCCACCGGCAGTTTTTCATTGCACGCACGGGGCGCCGACTGCGCCGTCGCCGCCGCTGCGCCCAAGCGCAAGTTCATCTCGAATCTCTACTACGTACGCGATTACGCCACCACCGCCGGCGACGGCATTCCGACGCTGGTGCGCTCCTCGTTCGACCCGGCGGGGGCGCCGGCGCTGGCGCACCAGGCCTCCGAAGCGCTGGTCGAGGGCGTCGATCGCTTCGCCGTCGAACTGGGCATCGACAACGTGGTGTCCCGGTGCGGGCTGAACACGGCGGTCGACTTGACGGCCATCTCGGCCAAAGTCGATCCCGCCACCTGCGCAGTCAATCTCGCTCCGGAGCGCAACATGCTGCCAACCAACCGCGGCGATGGCAATCCGGACCAGTTCGTGCGCTGCACCACAGCCGCGCCGTGTACTGCGCCGCAGTTGGCCAATGTCGTTGCAACCAAATTATTCGTCCTGGTGCGCAACACCCAGCCGAGCCCGGGCTACACCGACACCAAGACTTATTGCATGGCGTCGCTGCCGGCCAACGGAGTCTGCCCCACGGCCAGCGTGGTGGGGCCGCTGAACGACCATTACAAGCGCCATCTGTTTTCCACCACCGTGCGCCTGACCTCGGTTTCCGGCAGAAGGGAGACGCCACAATGACCGACTACACATTGCCGCAACGCCAGCGCGGCGCCGTTCTGATCGTTGGACTGATCATGCTCGTGCTGATCACCTTGACGGTGACGATGGCCTTCAATTTCAGTACGTCGAACTTGAAGGCCGTGGGAAATATGCAAACGCGCAACGAGGCGATCGCCGCCTCCAACAAATCGATCGAGCAGTTGGTGGGATCCTGGGATTTTGCCAGCGCGCCGTCGGCCGACGAATTCAACGTCGACATCGATAACAACGGCACCACGGATTACGTGGTCAAGGTGGCGGCCCCGGCCTGTGTCAAGGCGACCGCCGTCACGATCCAGGGCAGTCACGACAGCGAGTGTCCCCAGGGCGCGGACGGAATGTTTCCGGCAAGTTGTAATGGCACCACTACGGTCTACAACGTGGTATGGGACATCGATGCGACCGCAACCGGGAACGGCACGCGCGTGCGCGTGCGCCAGGGCATCAGCAGATCGATGAGCAAGACTGAATGCGATGCCGCTTGCCCGATGGCTGGCGGCGTGCTTTGCCCTTGACGCAACACTAAGGAACTGACATGAATAACTATTTGCGCAAAGCGGTGTTGGCCACCAGCCTGCTGGCCTGGCAGCTGTCGGCGCCAGCCACCGATCTCGACCTGTACACAAATGCCCCGAGCAGCGCCGCTGCCGATTTGCCGAACGTGTTGTTCATCATCGATAACACGGCAAACTGGAACTCCGCCTTCGACAATGAAAAGGCGGCGCTGGCCAGCATCTTGCATAACATTCCGGCCAACACCTTCAACGTCGGGATCATGTTGGCCACCGAGTCCGGCGGCACCAACAGCGGCGATCCCGGCGGCTATGTCCGTGCGGCGATCCGCACAATGAACGACGCCAACAAGATCAAATATGAAGCGCTGATCAACAGCCTGGACAAACTCGGCGATAAAGGCAACTCCGGCGCATCGGGCGTATCGATGGCCGAGGCGTATGCCTATTTCGCCGGCCGCGCGCCGTATTCGGGCAATCAGAAGGCCAAGACCGACTACACCGGCAACACCTTCGGCGCCGCTGCGAGCAAGGCAGTGTACGACGTGGCTGGCAATGCGCTGGCGTCGATGAATGCCACCACTTACCGCTCGCCCGTCGCCGGCGGCAGCTGTGCGCGCAATTACATCATTTACATCAGTAACGGGGCCAACCAGGAAAGCAATAGCCAGGACACGGTCGCGAATAATTTGCTGGCCGCCGCCGCCGGCGGCGGCGCGGCCGGCGTCGCTGCCACCAAGCAGATGAATATCACGCCGAGCGGCTCGCAGAGCAATCCGAGCGATGAATGGGCCCGCTTCATGAAGGCCAGCCCCCAGCAGGTCGTGACATTTTCAATCGACGTCGATCCGATCACGAGCGGCCAGGGTCCCGGCTGGACCGCGCTGCTCAAGAGTATGTCGGGCCTGAGCAATTACAAGGCGGTGACTAGCGGCAATGGCGGCCTCGACATTGCCGCCGCGGTCACCGATGCGCTGTCGAAGATCCAGTCGGTCAACAGCGTGTTCGCCGCCGTCAGCCTGCCGGCCAGCGCCAACGTCCAGGGCGCCTACCTGAACCAGCTGTTCGTCGGCATGTTCCGGCCCGACTCCGATACCAAGCCGCGCTGGATGGGTAACCTGAAGCAGTACAAAGTGGGTACCGACAGTAACCTGGTCGATGCCGATAGCGCCAGCGCGATCAATACCCAAACCGGCTTTATCTCCGAATGCTCGCGCAGTTTCTGGACTCCGCTGATCACCCAGACTGATGCTTACTGGGCCAACGATCCCAAGGGTAAATGCATTCCGCCCGGCGCGGTCCCCGACCTGTATGCGAATTCGAATTCGCCGGATGGCAACGTCGTCGAAAAGGGCGCCCAAGCCTATATGCTGCGCGCGGGCACCCCGGCCGGCCGCACCATCAAGACCTGTTCCGCGGCAGGCTGCACGGCGCTGCTCGATTTCACCACGAGCAACGTCTCGGCAGCCAGCCTGGGCGCGGCCGACAGCACCGAGCAAGATCTGCTGGTCAAGTGGGCGCGGGGCCAGAACGTGGACGGCGAAATGTCCAAGGGCACCACCGAAATGCGCCCCTCGTCGCATGGCGACGTGGTCCACTCGAACCCATTGGCGCTCAGCTTCGGCGGCAGCACGGTGGACGTGGTCGTGTTTTACGGCAGTAACGACGGCATGTTGCACGCGGTAAACGGTAACCAGACCGCAGCGTACAGCGGCGCCGCTGCGGGGCAGGAACTGTGGGCCTTCATGCCGCCTGAATTTTATGGCAGCATCAAGCGTCTGCGCACTAACTCGCCGCTGGTCAGCGGGACGCCGATCGTCGGCGGCACGGCCTCGGGCAGTCCCAAGCCGTACTCCATCGACGGGCCGATCTCGGCCTACAAATCCGGCTCCACCGCCTGGCTGTATGCAACCATGCGGCGCGGCGGACGCGCGCTGTATTCCTTCGATATCAGCACGCCCGCCTCGCCGTCTCTGAAGTGGAAGGTCGGTTGCACCAGCGCGACCGATACGGTGTGCAGCACGGCGCCGGGAATTGGCCAGACCTGGTCGGCGGCGCTGCCGATCAGGGCGTCCGGTTTCGGCGCCGGCGCAATGCCGATGCTGATCATGGGCGGCGGTTACGACGACTGCGAGGACCCCGACCAGAATACCTGTACCGCTGCCAACCGAGGCCACAAAATCTTCGTGTTCGACGCGACGACGGGGATCTTGCTGAAAAGTTTCGACACCGACCGTGGCGTGGTGGGCGACGTGAAAGTGGTCCCGGGCTCGACCGGGTTCGCGAAATATGCCTATGCCGCCGACCTGGGGGGCAATCTGTACCGCATCACGCTCGATACTCTGGCGCCTGCCGACTGGACGATCGCCAAGATCGCCTCGCTGGGCTGCGACACAGCCGCCAGCTGCACCGACAACCGCAAGTTCATGTTCGCGCCGAGCGTGATCGCCGAAGCGGACGGCAGCTACAGTCTGTATATCGGCTCCGGAGATCGCGAAAAACCACTGGGCAGCGCGTATTTCCCGCATACTTCGGCCGTCGCCAATTATTTCTTCAAGGTCAAGGACAAGCCGGCCGACGCTACCTGGCTGACGTCGGAGTCGACCGTGAATTGCCCCGGCAAGTCGCTCATTTGCATGAATTCGCTCATCTCCGCCGGTTCGGTCAGCGGCCAGTGCGGCGCCACCACGCCGCCGGCCGGCAAGGGCTGGCTGCTCGGATTGCGGGCGGCGGAGAAGGTGGTCACGCCGGCCGCCACCCGCTTCGGCGTGACCACGTTTTCGACCCATATCCCGACGGTACCGGTGGCAGGTTCGTGCAGCGCCAACCTCGGCACGACACACGTGTACAACCTCAGCATTACTACTGCCGCGCCCGCGCCGGGAAGTACCTGCGACGCCGTGGTCACCGGCGGCGGCTTGCCGCCACCGCCAGAAAAAATCGATATCTGCATGAACGACGCCTGCTCTGTAAAAGAGTCGATTTGCATCGGTTGCTCCACTGCCTCGTCGATTGAGTTGATGAAGCTCCCCAACCAAACCAACTTGCTGCAGCAAAGCGGCAAGCGCAGGGTCTACTGGTACCTTCAAAAATGAGCGGCACATCTGCAATCGGGCTTGTCCGCCGTGGCGAATCGCTCAACCGGGGCGATGACGCCAGACTGCGCGGCTACACCCTGGTCGAACTGATGGTGGTGCTTGCCATCATCGGCATCCTGGCGTCGGCGGCGGCGCCTTCGTTCAGCGACATCATCCTGGGTTCGAAACTATCGGGCTATTCGAGTCGACTGGTCGCCAGCACGATGCTGGCGCGCAGCGAGGCCATCAAGCGCAACGCGATGGTGTCGATGTGCGTATCGGCCAACGGCACCAGTTGCGCGAGCGGTGGGTGGGAGCAAGGCTGGCTGGTCATGTGCAAGACGACCGACCAGGCGTACTGCGATCCCGCGGGCACCGCCAACCTGGTCATTCAGTACCAGCCGGCTGCGGCGGCGGGATATAAGATCACTGAAGCGAACGCAGTTGCCACGATAAATTTCGATCCAAGCGGAACCGGCGCGACACTGGCACAGTTGACGTTGTGCCGCGCAAGCCCGACGGTGGGGACGCGGCAGAGCGTGGTCCGGATCAGCGCCTCAGGCCGACCCTCGGCCACCAAGACCACCGGCACGACGTGTAGCTGAGCTGGCGTGGCGCACCTGCCGCGCTGGTGCGCGCCCGGCCGGGTCGGCAAATCAGTTCACACGGCCAGCGCTGAAATCGGTAAAATCGAGGGTTTTCTTGCAAGGGCCACCTGATGGGCTCGAATATGGCCACCGATTCTGAATTGACAACGCTGGATAGTTCCGGCACTCCCACCGCCAAACCGGCCGCAATCATCGCGCGCGAAGTCGAACGGCGCCGCACTTTCGGCATCATCTCCCACCCGGATGCCGGCAAGACCACGCTGACCGAAAAGCTGCTGCTGTTTTCGGGCGCGATCCAGATGGCCGGCACCGTCAAGGCCAGGAAGAGCGGGCGCCATGCGACCTCGGACTGGATGGAAATCGAGAAGCAGCGCGGCATTTCGGTAGCGTCGTCAGTGATGCAGTTCGAACACCGCGACCACGTCATCAACCTGCTCGACACCCCCGGCCACCAGGACTTCTCGGAAGACACCTACCGCGTGCTGACCGCGGTCGACTCGGCGCTGATGGTGATCGACGCGGCCAAGGGTGTGGAGGCGCAGACCATCAAGCTGCTGGCGGTTTGCCGCATGCGGAATACGCCGATCGTCACCTTCATGAACAAGATGGACCGCGAGACGCGCGATCCACTCGAACTGCTCGACGAACTCGAATCGGTGCTGAAGATCGAATGCGCACCGGTGACCTGGCCGATCGGCATGGGCAAGAACTTCCGCGGCGTGTACCACCTGCTGCGCGACGAAATCATGCTGTTCAAGGCCGGCGAGGAGAAGGCCGACGGCGCCTTCGAAATCGTGAAAGGGATCGACAACCCGCGCTTGGCCGAGATGTTTCCGCTCGAAATCGAGCAGCTCAAGACCGAAGTGGAGCTGGTGCACGGCGCCTCCCACCCGTTCGAGCTGGAGCGCTTCCTGGCCGGCATCCAGACTCCGGTGTTCTTCGGCTCCGCGATCAACAACTTCGGCGTGCGCGAAATCCTGTCGGCCCTGGTCGATTGGGCGCCGGCGCCGCGCGAACGCGATGCGACGGTGCGCGTGGTAGCGCCGACCGAGCCGGCGTTCACCGGTTTCGTCTTCAAGATCCAGGCCAATATGGACCCTGCCCACCGCGACCGCATCGCCTTCCTGCGCGTATGTTCCGGACGCTTCGAACGCGGCATGAAGGTCAAGCATTTGCGCCTCGGGCGCGAGATCAAGGTGTCGTCGGTGGTGACTTTCATGGCATCGTCGCGTGAGCAGGTCGAGGAAGCCTACGCGGGCGACATCATCGGCTTGCCGAACCATGGCAACATGCAGATCGGCGACAGCTTCTCCGAAGGCGAAATGTTGGCGTTTACCGGCATCCCTTACTTCGCGCCGGACTTTTTCCGCTCGGTGCGGATCCGCAATCCACTCAAGATCAAGCAGCTTCACAAGGGCCTGCAGCAGCTGGGCGAAGAGGGCGCGGTGCAGGTGTTCAAGCCGGTTCAGGGCGCCGACCTGATATTGGGCGCGGTCGGGGTGCTGCAGTTCGAAGTGGTTGCCAGCCGCCTGCTCAACGAGTACGGGGTCGATGCGGTATTCGAGGGCACCAGCATCAGCAGCGCGCGCTGGGTCAGCGGCGAGGACAAACGGGTACTGGCCGATTTCGAAGCGGCGCTTGGCCACAATGTCGCCTATGACGCGGCCGGCAACCTGGCCTACCTGGCCACCTCCAACGTCAACTTGCGCCTGACCGAAGAGCGCTGGCCGAAGCTGACCTTCCACGCCACGCGCGAACACGCGGCCAAGCTGGGCTAAGCCTGGTGCGGCGCCGGCTACGGCGCCGTGATGGCCTTGATCGACTCGGTGGCGACCACGCCATCGCGGCCAGTGTTTCGTATCTGCACCGGCATCCAGTGATAGGCGGGGGCCAGCCACAGTTCCAGGCCGCCGCCGGTTTGCGCCAGGTGCCAGGTAGTGAGCCGGCCTAGCGGGCTGTCCAGACGGGCTACCCCGAGCACCTTCAGGACCAGTTTCCCGGCATCCGGCGCGCCACTGAGGTACAGCACAATCTCTTCGCCCCTTTGCAGCGTACGCGCTGCAGCTATCGCCGCGAGCAGCATCAGCGTCGAGGTCTGCTCCTGCGAGACCAGTAGCTTCGGGTCGCCCTCGCGCTGTTCCTGCAGCGCGTCGGGCGCGATTCCACGGTCGTCCATGTCGCCGGCGCTGCTGCTCTCATGCACCTGTTCGGGCGCGCCGTCGACGCCATACCGGCGGGCCACTCGCACCGCATAACGTCCGTCCTGCAGTTGCCATGAAAGCGCAGACGTGCCCGCTCCGCGCGCGATCCCTGCGGCTGAAGTAATGGTCAGGTTATAACGCAATTCGGCGGATGGCGGCGGATTGATCCGCAAGGTGTCCGGCGCCGGGCGTGCAGCTTCCTCCGGGCGCGCCAGGCTGGTGCTTTCCGGCTGCGCGGACGTCGGCGATATGGGAGCGACTGCGGCGGCAAGCACGGAATCGTCGGCGCGATTGGCAGCTGCCATGGTCGGACTTGCCAGGATCGGCGACTGCGCCCTCGCAGGCGCGGGACTGAGCGCGCGCAGTTGAATGCGCACTCTCAGTCCCGCGCGGTAGGGCTTTTGCGCCGGCTCAATGGGTTCGAGCCACGCGGTGATCGACACGAGCGCCGCAATGTGCAGCAGCAGCGATAACAGCGCCACCGCCGCCACGCGGCGGTTCCGGTCGAAAAACGAAGCTCTCATCATGCCAATAGTGTAGCCGGTTTGCGAGTTGATGCGGAAGGTCAGCGCTCGCCTCTGAGCATCAGCAGGGCGTCGACAATGCTGGCGGCCCAGCAGACGACCAGCACATATACGCTGGCCGTCATCATTGGCGTGTCGGCCGCCGAGCTTTCCACCTTGGCCGCGATCAGGGTTGGATCGAGCGGCATGGTGCCGGCCAGGATCTGCGCGGCGATCTGGTTGGCCTGGTCCATCGTGCCCGACAGGAAGACGATCGCCGCGATCAGGGTCGGCAACAGAAAGATGCAGCCGCGCGCAGTGCGCTTCAGGTGGATGTGGCCCACGCCGGGAAACAGGAAGGCGTTCATCAATGCTGCACGTACCGGTGGTTTCATTCGTAATCCTATTGTGCTTGCTCAAAGCCGGGCATGGCTGAGGGCGTAAATTACTCAGTGCGCTCAGGAAATATTCTGTTAATTCGGCATCATACCTGCAGCGGGAGAAAACCATGTTCCCACACGCCGCCGTCGCCGTCATTGTAGGTCTGTCGCTGTGGACAGGTGCGGCGTGCGGCGCGCCGACCGAGACGGCCGCGACGAAATGATCAGGAAGTTCAACACCAAGGATCCGGATTTCTATTCCGGCGCGCTGTCGCTGTACCTGGCGATGCGCGACATGAACGGGATCACCATCGCCCATCCCACCACTGCGCTGATCGGCAAGAACCTGGTCGCCGTGCCCGACGCCGATGGCAAGGTATTCCGGCGCGAGATGATGGCGGCCGCGCGCAAGGGCCATGGCTGGGTCGAATACAAGTTCATGAATCCGGCCAGCGGCAAGGTCGAGCCCAAGATCACATACGTGCTGCGGGCCGGCGACGTCGCCCTCGAAGCCGGCGTCTACAAGCGCTAAGCCGTGCTCGCCAAACTGCGCATCGGTCCGAAACTACTGCTCGCGCCAGGCGTTGCGCTGCTGTTACTGATCCTGCTGTCCTGCGGCGCCTACTGTGCGATGGTGCGCCAGAACCATTCGCTCGAAACTATCGTGCGGCAGCGCGCCGCGAACCTGCGCGACACCGCCGACCTGGTCGCCTCCGCGCACCACGCGCACTCCGAGATGTACCAGCTGCTGACCTGGATCAGCGCCAGCTTCTCGGCCGCGCGGGTCGATGCGCTGATCCGCGATATCCACCAGCGCCACAGCGGCATCGAGCGGCGTTTTTCGGCCCTGGCCAAGGTGACCGGCGCGGGCAGCGCGGAACGCAGGTTCATCGAGCAGGCCGAAACCGCGCACGGTGTCTACGTCAAGGCGATCCTCGACGTGATCGAGCTGTCGCAGGCAGACCAGTCGATGAGCGCGAACGCGATGTCCAAGGCCGAGCGCGCGTTCGACCTGGTGGCGCTGCGGCTCGGCGAACTGTCGCGCCTCGAGCAGGAACTGAGCGAGCAGGCATGGAACAGCGCGGCGGCCGACTTCCGCATCATTTCGACCTTGATGCCGTTGGTGATCGCGCTATCGATCGTGCTGTCGCTGGCGATCACGATGGCGGTGCGGCGCGCGCTGCTGCGCGAGGTGACCGAAATCGGCGACGCGACCATCGATCTTGCCAGCGGCAACCTGATGGTGCGCCCGCGAACCTACGGCAAGGATGAGATATCGGAGACTGCGTGCTTGCTCGATACCAGCGTCCGCAACCTGAATGCGACGCTGGAAGGCATCCTCGATTCGCGCGCCGGCGAGCATGGGTGCGGGTTCGCGGTGGTGGCGACCAAAGTACGGATGCTGGCGCGGCAATCGGCTACCGCGGCCAGGGAAATCCGCGAATCGATCGCGTTGTCGGTGGCGGAGATCGATGGCGGCAGCGAGTCGGTGGCCGAGGCCGGCCACAATATGGCCGACATCGCCACCTCGGTGCAGCGGATGGGCGACATCATCAGCCAGATCAGCCACGCCAGCGCGGAACAGGCCACCGGTATTTTCGAAGTGAGCCAGGCGATCGTGCAGATGGACCAGATGACGCGGCAGAATTCAACTCTCGTCACCGAGGCCGCAGCGGCGGCGGCCAGCCTTCAGCAGCAGGCCACCAGCCTGGCGCGCGCGGTGGCCGGTTTCAACCTCGACGAAGCGACGCTGCTGCCGCTGCCACCAGTGCGGGTGGGCGCCAACGGGCGCAGGAACCACCTGCGGCTGGCATCCAAACGCCCGTAGGGGAGGCTGACCCCGGTTTTTCTGTCAGGGGGTCTGACCCCGGTTTGCGTTGGCGGACGCTGAGCGAGATAAGACCCACAGACGTCAAACCCGGTTCCAACTAAACCGGGGTCAGACCCCCAAAAGAACAACCGGGGTCTGACTCCTAACTTGACCCTAACTTACTCGTAGTCGCTGATCGGCGCGCAGCCGCAGAACAGGTTGCGGTCGCCGTAGACGTTATCGGCGCGGCCAACCGGCGGCCAGTACTTCTGGCGGCGCAGCGACGCTACCGGGAACGCCGCCACTTCGCGGCTGTACTTGTGCTGCCAGTCGTCGGCCATCACCACTTCGGCGGTGTGCGGGGCGCCCTTGAGCGGATTGTCCATCCGGTCGTATTCGCCGCGCTCGACCTTGACGATCTCGGCGTGGATCGCGATCATCGCCTCGATGAAGCGGTCGATCTCGACCTTCGATTCGCTTTCGGTCGGCTCGATCATCAGCGTACCTGGCACCGGGAAGCTCATGGTCGGTGCGTGGAAGCCGAAATCCATCAGGCGCTTTGCGACGTCCTCGTTGCTGATGCCGGTGGCGTCCTGCAGCGGACGCAGGTCGATGATGCACTCGTGCGCGACCAGGCCGTCGTGGCCCGAATACAGCACCGGATAGTGCGGCGCCAGCCGGCGCGCGATGTAGTTCGCGTTCAGGATCGCCACTTCGGTCGCCGCGGTCAGGCCTTCGCCGCCCATCATTGCGATGTACATCCACGAAATCGGCAGGATCGAGGCCGAACCGAACGGCGCCGCGCTGACCGCGCCAATGCCTGCTTCGTCGCGGGTGTAGCCGGTCGAACGCTGGTTCGGCAGGAATTTGGCCAGGTGCGCGCCGACGCCGATCGGGCCGACGCCGGGACCGCCGCCGCCGTGCGGGATGCAGAAGGTCTTGTGCAGGTTCAGGTGACTGACGTCGCCGCCGAATGCACCCGGCGCCGCTACGCCGACCAGCGCATTCATGTTGGCGCCGTCGATGTAGACCTGGCCGCCGTGCGAGTGGATCACTTCGCACAGTTCGTCGATGCCTTCCTCGAACACGCCGTGGGTCGACGGGTAGGTCACCATCACGCATGCCAGGTTCTTGCTGTGCAGGTCGGCCTTGGCCTTCAGGTCGTCCAGGTCCACGTTGCCGCGCGCATCGCAGGCGGTGACCACCACCTGCATGCCGACCATGTTGGCCGATGCAGGGTTGGTGCCGTGCGCCGACGACGGGATCAGGCAGATGTTGCGGTGGCCTTCGCCGCGTGATTCGTGGTACGCCTTGATGACCAGCAGGCCAGCGTATTCACCCTGCGAGCCTGCGTTCGGCTGCAGCGACACCGCGGCGTAGCCGGTCAGCGCGCACAGCATGTCTTCCAGCTGGCCGATCATTTCACGGTAGCCGACCGTCTGCGCATCCGGCGCGAACGGGTGGATGTTCGAAAACTCGGGCCAGGTCACCGGGATCATTTCCGAGGTGGCGTTCAGCTTCATGGTGCACGAGCCGAGCGGGATCATGGTGCGGTCCAGCGCCAGGTCCTTGTCGGCCAGGCTGCGCAGGTAGCGCAGCATCTCGTGCTCGGCGTGATAGCGGTGGAAGGTCGGGTGGCTCAGGTAGGCGCTGGTGCGCGCCAGCTGCGCCGGGAAGGCGTCGTCGCCGACCGCGTCGAAATCAGGCGCGGCGGACACGCCGAAGATCTTGCACAGCAGCGCGATATCGTCGCGGGTGGTGGTTTCGTCGAGCGAGACGCCGACGTGGCCGTCGTCGACCTTGCGCAGGTTGACGCCATGTTCGACCGCGGTCGCGTGCAGTGCGGCGGCGCGGTCGGTGGCGATGGTCAGCGTGTCGAAGTAGGTCTGGTTGGCCAGCTGGTAGCCGGCCTGCTGCAATGCGCCGGCCAGGATCGAGGCGAAGCGGTGCACGCGCATGGCGATCTGCGCCAGCCCGGCAGGGCCGTGGTAGACGGCGTACATCGATGCCATCACGGCCAGCAGCACCTGTGCGGTACAGATGTTCGACGTCGCTTTTTCGCGGCGGATGTGCTGTTCGCGGGTTTGCAGCGCCAGGCGGTAAGCCTGGTTGCCTTGCGCGTCGATGGTCACGCCCACCAGGCGGCCGGCCATGCTGCGCTTGAATTCATCGCGGGTGGCGAGGTAGCCTGCGTGCGGGCCGCCGAAACCGAGCGGCACGCCGAAGCGCTGGCTGTTACCGACCACCACGTCGGCGCCCCATTCGCCCGGAGGCGTCAGTAAGGTCAGCGCGAGCAAATCGGCGGCGGCGATCACCATCGCGCCGGCGGCATGCAGGTGCTCGCATGCGGCGCGGTAGTCGCGCACATCGCCGTTCACGCCAGGGTACTGCAGCAGCACGCCGAAGCACGATTCGTTGAGCGAGCCGACATCGGCCGCCGCCACGGTGCGCACTTCGATGCCGATCGGCTTGGCGCGCGTCTCGATCACTTCGCGGGTCTGCGGCAGCACGTCGTCGGCCACGTAGAACACGTTCGAAGCGGACTTGCCGACGCGCTGGATCAAGGTCATCGCCTCGGCCGCGGCGGTGCCTTCGTCGAGCATCGACGAGTTGGCGATGCCCATGCCGGTCAGGTCGGTGATCATCTGCTGGAAGTTCAGGATCGCCTCGAGGCGGCCCTGCGAGATCTCCGGCTGGTACGGCGTGTACGCGGTGTACCAGGCCGGGTTCTCGAAGATATTGCGCAGCACGACAGGCGGGGTGATGGTGTTCGAATAGCCCTGGCCGATCATCGACTTCATGACCTTGTTCTTGCCCGCCAGCGCCTTCAGCTTGCCCAGCGCGGCCGCTTCCGGCATCGGGTCGAAGAACTGTCCCAGCTCGAGCCGGCTCTTGTTGCGGATGTTCGGCGGGACGATCGCGTCGATCAGCGCCGCGCGCGACGCGTAGCCGAGGATCGACAGCATCGCCGCCTGTTCGGTTTCGGATGGGCCGATGTGGCGCGGGATGAACGCGTCGCGTGCTTCAAGTTGGGTCAGGCTGGTGCGGGTCATGATAGGGGCCAAAAAAAATGCTGGCCGCCGGCGGGTGAACGCCGGGAGCCGGTTTCAGGAGGATTGGTGCGCCCGGACGATGCCGGACTGGATTCATACTGCCGGTCAGTCAGTCCGCGGTGGTCTTGCCGTAGGCGGTGGCGTCCATCAGGCCGTTGATGGCATTGGCGTCGCTCGGCTTGAGCTTGAACAGCCAGGCCGAGTAGGCGTCGGCGTTGATCGATTCAGGCGCGTCGGCCACTGCGTCGTTGACGGCGGTGACTTCGCCGCTGACCGGCGCGTAGATGTCGCTGGCCGCCTTGACCGACTCGACCACCGCGGCGTCGTCGCCGGCAGTGTACGACTTGCCCACTTTCGGCAGTTCGACGAACACGATATCGCCCAGCGCGTCCTGCGCGTATTCGGTGATGCCGACGGTGACGGTGCCGTCAGCTTCGGCGCGAACCCATTCGTGGGACTCGGTGTATTTCAGGTCGGCTGGGATATTCATGTGTGGCTCCAAAGTAGGTGAGGGGGCTTTGTTCTATTAAGTATGTGCTGCGGTTCAGGCAACCAGGATTTTACCGTTTCGCACGAAAGGCAGCTTGACCACCGTGGCGGCCAGCTGCTTGTCGCGGATTTCAACCTTGACGGTGTCGCCGATCGCGACGTCCATCGGCACCCGCGCCAATGCGATGGCCTGCTGCATGCTCGGGCTGAACGTGCCGCTGGTGATTTCGCCGGCGCTGCCGGAGCTGCCTACGACCTTCTGGTGGGCGCGCAGTATGCCGCCTTTTTCGCGCAGGATCAGGCCGAGGAACTGGAAGCGCTGTCCCATCGAGACCAGCGCGGCCTTGCCGACGAAGTCGCGCTCGGACACCAGGTCGATGGTCCATGCCAGGCCGGCGTCGAGCGGATTGACTGTCTCGTCCATGTCCTGGCCGTACAGGTTCATTCCCGCTTCGAGGCGCAGCGTGTCGCGCGCGCCCAGGCCTGCTGGCTTGACGCCGGCTGCGACCAGCGCACTCCACAGCGCGTCGGCCTGCGCGGCGGGGAAGGCCAGTTCGAAGCCGTCTTCACCCGTGTAGCCGGTGCGCGCGACCATCACTTCGCCGAACGCGGTGTCCTTGACGATCACGGCGTTGAATGGCTTGAGCGGCTCGGATGCAGCCTGCGCGGTCGGCAGCACCTGCCATACCTTGGCGCGCGCGTTCGGACCCTGCACGGCAATCAGCGCCATGGCGTCGGCGCCATCGCGGCGCTGGGTCACCGTCACGCCGCTGCCGGTCGCCGCATTCTGCGCGTTGATCCAGGCGATGTCTTTTTCGGCGGTGCCGGCGTTGACCACCAGGCGGAACCAGGTTTCGCTGAAGAAGTAGACGATCAGGTCGTCGATCACGAAGCCCTGCGGATTGAGCATGCACGAATACAGCGCCTTGCCCGGCACCTGCAGCTTGTCGACGTTATTGGCCAGCAGGTCGCGCAGGAAAGCGCGCACGTTGGCGCCTTCGATATCGACCACGCACATGTGCGACACGTCGAACATGCCGACATCGGTGCGGATCGCATGGTGTTCCTCGATCTGCGAACCGTAGTTGACGGGCATGTCCCAGCCGCCGAAATCGACCATCTTGGCGCCTGCGGCGCGGTGTGCGGAATTGAGCGGGGTCGCTTTAAGCGTCATGGAATCCTCGAGGCAAGGTGAAAATAAAAGGGTCGCCAACCAGCACGGGGCACGCGTCTACGCCTGTCCGATGGATGATCGCGCCCCTCTGTCCTTGGTACCTGAGAGATAGCGGAAGAAGCGTCCGCCTGCCCCTTCGGTGGGCCGCCGGCGTTGCGCCGCGGCCGCTCTCCAGAGTTTGATGCGACGGCTATGTGCCGCCGACCCCTGACCGGTCCTTTTGCCTGAGAGTTTTTGGGTGATGCCCCTTCGGCGGCAGCGCGTGGCTACCCTCTCCCGATCAAGAGTGTGGAGGATATGCCAGCAGGCCCCTGGTGTCAACCTGCCAGCGCCATTCAGGGAGCGAAAAACTGCTCTGCGGTAATGAATTTTCGGGCCAGAATCATGGGAAACGGCGTTGCGGCTGATCCGGGTCAAGGCGCGCGCGGCCCGATCGGACGATTGAGCCGACCAGCGCAGGTGGGGTCCGTTGAAATTGCGGTATCCATGAGGTGGGCAGGGCGCGCACGCCTGACACCGGCGCAGGGCTTTCTGCACCGCTATTTGTTAGAATGAAGAATCCACTTTGCGAGTCAAACCACCATGAGCGAAGAACAAGCAAAACACCAGAAGGAAGCCTGGTTCACCTTGTCGGGCGACGTCAACAGCGATATGGTGCACCGCGTATTCGAAGCGGTGTCGGGCATGACCGAGGACGGCATCGACACCGCGCACATTTTGGTGCAGTCGAACGGCGGCTACGTCAGCGACGGCCTGTGCCTGTACAACTTCATGGCGCGCGCGCCGATCGAATTCGTCATGTACAACGGCGGCGCGGTGGCCTCGATCGCCGTGATCCTGTTCCTGAGCGGCAGCCGGCGCTACGCCAGCGAGACCGCGCGCTTCATGGTGCACAAGTCGCACGCGACGGCCTCGCCCGGCGCGCGGCCGGACGCGCTCAACATTATCGTCGAAGGCCTGCGCGCGGACGACGCGCGCACTGAGGCGATCCTGCGCAAGCACGTCGAACTGACGCCGGAACAGTGGGCCATCCACCAGTATTCCGACCTGCACCTGACTGCGCGCGACGCCCGAATTGCCGGCATGATCACCGACATCGACGACTTTGCGCCGCCCAAGGGCGCTCACCTGCGCAACATCTGAGCGGCCTGGCGCCTGCGGCGCCATAAGAAAAGAGCCTGTCAACGGCAATACCGCTGCAGACTCTTTCGTGTGCTTCCTGTTCGGTCACTGTCGCGGCAACGCCCGTGAACCCGGCGCTAGCGAGCTAATGCGGCGTGTGTGTCAGCGCTTGTCGTTCTTATGGCTTTGACGGCCTGCGGCCGCATGCTGCTCCGGGGTTCCACCGCGCGTGCCGCCCGCCCCTGAAGCCGAATGCTTGTTATCGGAAGACATCGTTCCCGATGCGGATGAGCCCGGTCCCGACTGCCTGCTGGCATCGTTCTTGTGGCTCTGGCGGCCCGCCTCGACGTGCTGCTCGTGGGTGCCGCCCTGGACGCCGCCCGAACGCGAACCCATCGAGCCACTGCCCGAACCCTGCGAGCCGGACTGCTGGTTCATGCTCGAGCTGTCGCTTTGCCGGTTCTGGCTCGAACTCGCGTTCTGCTGGTTGCGCTGGTTTTTTTGTTTCGACTTCATGTTCATTCCTTTACAAAGTTTGAAAATGCCGTGCTAACCCGTTGCTGCTGAGGAAACTTGCTCAGCAGCTTTCCGGAGACACAATCATGCGATTCGCCCTTTTGAATCGGTATCGGAATATTGCTTGAACTCGTGTAGGAGATACGCCTACAAAATTGAAATTTTCATCAGGCGCGCAAGCTAGAATTCTTCCCAGTCGACATCCTGCGCCGCTGCCGATTCTTCCACCAACGACGCGTTCCGCTGGGTGACCTGGTCCATCGCCCCGATGGCCTGGTTGACCTGCTCGATGCCGGTGGTCTGTTCGGCGCTGGCGTCGGCGACTTCGCCGTGATTTTTCGGCCAATTTTATGTGGCGAAAAGTATGACAAACCGCAAAAATAACCGTTTAATGGCATTTTAACTATTGCCATGTGGAAATAATCTGCCAAAATGGCTGAAGCACATAAAAGCTGCGATCTAGGCAAACACACCCATGGCGAAAACTCCAACCACGCAAGAGGCATCCAGGGCGACCGCCCCGTCGCCGCGCGCGCAATTGGACAGCCTGGTGGAAATTGCCACACGCCACGCCAACGAGCAGCTGATGCCGATGAATAATCGGATGGTCGCCGCCTTGCTCGACGTGAGCGACCAGACGCTCGATGCGGCCACGGTCTACCACCGCGTCAAGTCCGGCAACCTTCTCAAGAACAACGGCTACGCCTACTTCCACCTCGCCTGCACCGCGCTGGAGGGAGCGCTGCGCAAGGAAATCGAGCTGCTCGCGCCACAGCGCAAGAAGGCGCAAGCCGAGAGCGCCGAACTGCTGGCGCTGGTGCCGATGGAGGAAATGGACCGCAGCGTCGCGTTCGGCGGGATCAGCCGGCCGTTCGAGGCGGCCTGCGCCGAGCCGCTGGCCACCCTCAACGTCCGGCTCGGCTTCCTGCTCGAGCGCGACACCCTGCGCCTCAACCAGAATCCGTTCCGTCCCGAGGTCTTCCTGATGGCGCTCAGCGCAGCCTGGGCCGAATTTGAGCCCGATGCTGATTCGCACGCGCTGCTGACCGGAATGCTGCGCCCCGCCGTGGTGTTCGAATTCGCCCCGATTTACGAGGCGCTGAACGAGGCCCTCAGCAGCCAGGGCGCGGCCGGACGCGACGCCTCGAAGCGGATCCGCACGACCGACAACGCCGCGCGCGCCAAGGCGCAGCGCGCCAGCGGCCAGGCCGCGCTGGCCGAGCAGGTGCGCCAGTTCCTGGCGGGTGGAGCAGCGGCGCCAGCCGGATTCGACACCGAGATTCCCCTGATACCGGACTTGCCGGCCATGCCCTCCGGCAGCGGCGGCTGGCGCCCGAGCGGCGCGGAAG
>JBKPEJ010000044.1:0-41943 GCA_046728335.1 Pseudomonadota bacterium
CTGGCCGGCCTCGAACACCTCGACGAGCGCTACCTGCGCGCGGTCGGCTACGCCACCAAGTCGAAACGCGCGGTGCTGCCGAAGATGGCGCTGTTCGGCGACATCGTCGGCGACGACGAAAACGCGGTGGCGCAAGCCGCCTCCGAAGTGGTGCGCATCGCGAACACCCGCGTCGGCGAAGGCTTCGTTGCGGTCAGTGCCGAAGCGCGCAAGAAGTTCTGGCTCGACCGCGCCCGTACCGCGGCCATCGCCAAGCACACCAACGCCTTCAAGATCAACGAAGACGTGGTGATCCCGCTGAACCGGATGGGCGAATACACCGACGGCATCGAGCGCATCAACATCGAACTGTCGATCCGTAACAAGCTGCAGCTGGTCGAACAGCTGCGCGCGTTTTTCGCCAACGGCAACCTGCCGGTCGGGAAGAGCGACGACGCGAGCGGCGAAGCGATCGGCGCCGAAGAGATGCTCGGCGACCGCGTGCCGCAGGCCGATGAAGTGCTGGCCGAAGCCCAGGCGCGCTGGCGCTGGCTGCTGGCCGGACTGGACCAGCCGCTCGCCACCGCCAAGGAAAACCTTTACCAGCTCGGGCTCCAGCACCTCGACACCGCATTCGAAGCGCGCCTGGCCGAGCAGCCCGACGCCACCGTGTTCGACGTGGTGCAGGACCGCACCGTACGCATCTCGTGGAAGCAGGAGATCCGCGCGCAGATGCGCCAGATCTTCAACGGCGCCACCTTCAAGCTGATCCTCGACGAACTGACCGCGATCCATGCGAAGGTGCTGCGTTCGCGCGTGTTCGTCGCGCTGCACATGCACGCCGGCGACGGCAACGTGCACACCAACCTGCCGGTCAATTCGGACGACTACGCGATGCTGCAGGACGCGCACCAGGCGGTCGGCCGCATCATGAAGCTGGCCCGTTCGCTCGACGGCGTGATCTCGGGCGAGCACGGCATCGGCATCACCAAGCTCGAATTCCTGCACGAGGACGAGATCAGCGAATTTCGCGACTACAAGCTGCGCATCGATCCGGAAGGGCGCTTCAACAAGGGCAAGCTGCTCAACCTGCCGGGGTTCGGCGCCGACCTGCGCAACGCCTACACGCCGTCGTTCGGCCTGATGGGGCACGAGTCGCTGATCATGCAGCAGAGCGATATCGGCGACATCGCCAACAGCATCAAGGACTGCCTGCGCTGCGGTAAGTGCAAGCCCGTGTGCACCACCCACGTGCCGCGCGCGAACCTGCTGTATTCTCCGCGCGACAAGATCCTCGCGACCTCGCTGCTGGTCGAAGCCTTCCTGTACGAAGAGCAGACCCGCCGCGGCGTCTCGATCAAGCACTGGGAAGAATTCGAGGACATCGCCGACCACTGCACCGTGTGCCACAAGTGCGTCACGCCGTGCCCGGTCAACATCGACTTCGGCGACGTCTCGATGAACATGCGCAACCTGCTGCGCAAGATGGACAAGAAGAGCTTCAAGCCGGCCAATGCGGCCGCGATGTTCTTCCTGAACGCGACCGACCCGACCACCATCAATGCCACGCGCCTGGCGATGACGGGTATCGGCTTCAAGGCTCAGCGGCTGGGCAACACGCTGCTCAAGAAGTTCGCCAGGAAGCAGAGCAAGGCGCCGCCGCCGACCACCGGCAAGCCGCCGGTGCGCGAGCAGGTGATCCACTTCATCAACAAGAAAATGCCGGGCAACCTGCCGAAGAAGACCGCGCGCGCGCTGCTCGACATCGAAGACGACAAGGTCATCCCGATTATCCGCAATCCGAAGCTGACCAACGCCGATACCGAGGCGGTGTTCTACTTCCCGGGCTGCGGATCGGAGCGATTGTTCTCGCAGGTAGGCCTGGCGACCCAGGCGATGCTGTGGGAAGTGGGCGTGCAGACCGTGCTGCCGCCGGGTTACCTGTGCTGCGGCTATCCGCAACGCGGCGCCGGCCAGTACGACAAGGCCGACAAGATGATGACCGATAACCGCGTGCTGTTCCACCGCATGGCCAACACGCTCAACTACCTCGACATCAAAACCGTGCTGGTATCGTGCGGCACCTGCTACGATCAGCTGGCGACCTACGAGTTCGACAAGATCTTCCCTGGCTGCCGCATCATGGACATCCACGAATACCTGCTCGAGAAGGGCGTCAAGCTCGAAGGCGTCAACGGTACGCGCTACATGTACCACGAGCCCTGCCATAATCCGATGAAGCTGCAGGATTCGGTGAAGACCGTGAACGCGCTGGTGTCGACCGTCGACAACGTCAAGATCGAAAAGAACGACCGCTGCTGCGGCGAGTCCGGCACCTTCGGCATATCGCGTCCGGATATCGCGACGCAGGTCCGCTACCGCAAGGAAGACGAAATGGTGAAGGGCGCCGACAAGCTGCGCGCGGACGGCTTCACGGGAGAAGTCAAGATCCTCACCAGCTGCCCGTCCTGCCTGCAAGGCCTGACGCGCTACAACGACGATTCCGGCACCACTGCGGATTACATCGTCATCGAGATCGCCAAGCACCTGCTGGGCGAGAACTGGCTGCCGGAGTACGTGGCGCGCGCTAACAACGGCGGTATCGAAAGGGTGCTGGTATGACTGGTACGGCACCCCGGTGTGAATTGTGCGAACTGAAGGCCGAACCGGTCTGGCGCAATGACAAGTTCGCGGTCATCCTGGTCGACGATCCGGCGTATCCAGGGTTCTGCCGGGTGATCTGGAACGAGCATGTCAGGGAAATGAGCGACTTGGCGGACACCGACCGCCTGATGCTGAACGGCGCGGTGTGGCAGGTCGAGCTGGCGCTGCGCGCGGTGTTCGAGCCCTTGAAGGTGAACGTGGCGAGCCTGGGCAACGTGGTGCCGCACCTGCACTGGCACGTGATTCCGCGCTTTGCCGACGATGCGCATTTCCCGAGTCCCGTCTGGTGCGAAGCGGTGCGCCAGACCGAAGCGCCAGTCCTCGCGGCACGCCGCGCCCTGCTGCCAACATTGAGTGCGGAGATTGTCCGCCGCATGAACGGAAAATAAGATGACCAAGACCCCGATCCCGACTGCATTGACCGTCCACCAGAAATCGCGGGTGCTCGACATCGCGTTCGACGATGGCGCCGCTTTTTCGCTGCCGTTTGAATACCTGCGCGTGTACTCGCCGTCGGCCGAAGTGCGCGGACATGGTGCGGGGCAGGAAGTGCTCCAGCTGGGCAAGCGCGAAGTGGGCATCAGCGCGCTTGAGCCGGTGGGCAACTACGCGGTCCAGCCGACTTTCACGGATGGCCACGATACCGGCCTGTACACCTTCGAGTACCTGCACAAGCTCGGCAGCGAGCAGGACACGCTATGGCAGGACTACATGAATCGCCTGGCCGATGCAGGATTCGCCGGCGACGCCGGCCGGGAACCAGGCGCCGCCATTGCTGGCGCACCGACCAAAGCCCCCAGCTGCGGCCACAAGCATTAAGGCCTGGAGGACAGCGATCGGACCGATTGCCCGATCGCGTTGACCGGCCGGCGCTATATGGCTTGCCCGGTCTGGGTTCTGGGCGCTGGCGCAAGCGGCGCCGGACCTGGCGCCGCTTCCCGTTCCCGGAGGAATGCCGCGAAGTGTTCCGCCGTCAATGGCCTGCTGCAATGGTAGCCTTGCACCTGATCGCAGCCCTGTTCGCGCAGAAAGTCCATTTGCCTGGCTGTCTCGACCCCCTCGGCAATGGTCTGCAGCCCCAAGCTCGCTGCCATCCGGATGACGGCGCTGACTATCGCCTTGTCTCCCGGGTCGGTGCTGATGTCGCGCACGAAAGATTGGTCAATCTTCAGCATGTACACCTTGAATTTCTTCAATTGGCTCAACGAAGAATAGCCGGTGCCGAAATCGTCGAGCGCCATGCGTATTCCGCGCGCGTGCAGCTGATCCATGATGGCGATGGCCGCTTGGGGATCGCTCATCGCCACCCCCTCGGTCAGTTCCAGTTCCAGGTATTCCGGCGCCAAGCCTTCCTCCTGCAGAATGCGCGTTACCAGTTGCGGCAGGTCGGCATGGCGGAACTGGGTCGCCGACAGGTTGACGGCGATGATCAGCGGTTGCAGGCCCTGATCGATCCATGCGCGCGTCTGCCGTACGGCTTGCCTGAGTACCCATTCACCGATCGGCATGATCAGACCGCTGTATTCGGCGACCGGAATGAATTCCTGCGGCGAGACGGCGCCCAGTTCGTCATGCTGCCAGCGTAGCAGCGCCTCCGCACCGATGATGCGCCCATCCCGCAGCGATGCCTGCGGCTGGTAGTACACCTCCAATTGCTTGCG
Organism: Pseudomonadota bacterium; assembly: GCA_046728335.1. Classification (GTDB taxonomy): domain Bacteria; phylum Pseudomonadota; class Gammaproteobacteria; order Burkholderiales; family Burkholderiaceae_D; genus JAFCUW01. The sequence continues at coordinate 4,305 of JBKPEJ010000044.1, forward strand.
CTCCAGCGCGCCGCGCAGCGCGGTCACCAGTTGCTGATGACGCGCCGAACGGGCCTGCATTTCGGCGGTGAAGAAACGGTAGCATCGTCGCCCTTCCTGCTTGGCACGGTACATCGCGGCATCGGCATGCTGGGACAGGGTTTCCAGATCGACGCCGTCGTCGGGATACATTGCGATGCCGACCGAGGCCGTCACGGCCAGCACGTACTGATCGGCCCGGCAGGCTGGCGCGATGACATCCAGCAGCTTCTGCGCCACCCGGGCGGCAGCGCGGGCGTCCAGGCCCGGCAGCAGCAGGATGAATTCGTCGCCTCCCAGGCGCGATACGGTGTCTTCCTCCCGCAGCGCGCGGCGCAGGCGCTGCGACAGCTCGACCAGCAGGGCGTCGCCGATGCTGTGCCCGAGCGTATCGTTGATGTCTTTGAATTGATCCAGATCGAGAAACATCAAGGCCAGCAAGCCGTTGCTGCGCCTGGCCAGGCTGATGGCATGCTCGAGGCGATCGCCGAGCTGCGCCCGGTTCGGCAGGCCTGTGAGGGCGTCGAAATTGGCCAGATGCTCGATGCGTTCCGCGCTGTGCTTGCGTTCGGTGATGTCTTCGTTGATCGCCATGTAGTGGGTGAGGCGGCCGTCGGCCTGACGTACCGGCGATATTTGCACCCACTCCACATATTCGGTGCCGTCCTTGCGCCGGTTGACCAATTCGCCTTGCCAGCTCGTCCCGCTCGACAGGTGTGCCCACATGTCGGCATAGGTTGGGTGCGGGGTCTTGCCGGAACTCAGGAAACGCGGATTGCGGCCGATTACTTCATCGCAGCCATACCCGGTAGTGTGGCTGAAGGCGGCATTCACATATTCAATCTGTGCGTTCAGATCGGTGATGACGATGGCGTTCGTGCTTTGCTCAACGGCTTGGGAGAGCTTGCGCAAGGCGTCGCTCTGCGTGGCAATTTTCTGGTGGTAGTCCTGAAACAGCTTGTTCGACCAGCGCGAGAACACGAGCGATCCGAGCAGGCCGACCGACAGCGAACCGGCCAATGCGATCAGCAGGTTGATCCAGCGCTGGCTGCTGCGCGCTTCGTATTGGGAAATCTCGGCATCGAGCGCGGCCTTTTTTTCCTCATCGAACATGGTCACGACGACGATCCAGCCCCACGGCTCGGCCGCGCGCACCAAGGCTGTCTTCCGCGCCGGGACGTTCGATCCCGGATTGAACCAGTCATAGCTGACGAAGCCGCCGCCTTGCCTGGCGGTCTTGTAAATGGCCGCCATCGCGGGGCGCATTTGCGGCGGAAACTCGCCAATGAGCTTGCCTTCGGTGGCAGGGTCGGAGGGGAACAGCAACGCGCGTCCATCGCGGTCTATCAGGCCGATGTGGCCCGTGGTGCCGAAGTGTACCGAGCGCAGGCGCGCTATCGCTTCTTTCTGCTGAAGGCGTTCCCATTTGTAGGGGTAGTCGCTGGTGGCGATATTCCAGTCGTAGTGGGAAAAATGCCTGAGATAGGCCAGTTTATCGGCCATGATCCTGGGGTGTTCCGGCATGTGCCAGCGATAGCGCAAGAACCCCTCGCCGCGCGGCTTGCGCGCCGCCTCGAGGATGGCGTTCGCGATGTGGAAGCCGGTGTCGTCGCGCAGGTCGCGGCCGTAACTGCCTTCCCGTTCGGGCGCCATCGGCTGCAAAATGTACTGTCCTTGCATGTTGTTGATGAAGATATGGCCGAGGCCATCGAAAAAGCGCACCGGCCGCAGCGTCTCGACGATCAGGCGCTTGACCTGCGCGGCCGGCCGGTGCGGCGACTCCCTTGCGTAGATGGCTTCGGCGACCTGCACGGCGACATCCACCTGCTCGACCAGCTTTTGCCGCAAGATGTCTTCGGTACGCGAACGGGTGAATTCGATGTAGCTCAGCGCCGAGTGCATTTCCGCGTTATAACGCGCCTTCTGCCGCTCGTTGGCAGACTGACTGATGCGTTGCAACGCGGCGTTATGATCGGCAGCGTACTGCCAGAAAAAAAAGCCGCTCAAGGTTAGCGTCAGCAGCAATACGATAAGTAGCGTGCCGACCAGGTGCAGACGTGGAATGGTTATTTCGTTAGCGGCTATTGGCACGGAATTTTCTCCGGCGTCGACCGGGGGGTCTCAGCGTTCATTCTAGTCCGAATTTTCCATACAAAGGACAAGAATGAGAGAGCATCGACGCGCTGCCCACGCGCAAACTTGATGGTCGGTAATTCCAGCAAGGTCAAGCGCTTGGCCTCGGACAAGCCGAACCTGCTGCGCGCCGGCGCGCGCGGGAGCGTGCGCGTGGCGCACCCGGTCAACATGGACGCTTGTATAATGCAGCCACACTAAACCGGCCGCTGACTCGTACTATGACCAATACCACCCATTTCGGCTACAAAACCGTCTCCGAGGACGAGAAAGTTCACGAAGTCGCCAAGGTTTTCCACTCGGTCGCCGCGAAGTACGACGTCATGAACGACCTGATGTCGGCCGGCCTGCACCGCATCTGGAAGACCTTCACCATCGCCAAGGCCGGTGTGCGCCCTGGCTTCAAGGTGCTCGACATCGCCGGCGGCACGGGCGATCTGTCCAAGGCATTCGCGAAACAGGCAGGCCCCACTGGCGAAGTCTGGCTCACCGATATCAACGAGTCGATGCTGCGCGTCGGGCGCGACCGCCTATTGAATAAAGGCCTGGTTACCCCCACATTGCTCTGTGACGCGGAGAAATTGCCGTTCCCGGACAATTACTTCGACCGGGTCAGCGTCGCTTTCGGCCTGCGCAACATGACGCACAAGGACCAGGCGCTGGCGGAAATGCACCGCGTGCTCAAGCCCGGCGGCAAGCTGCTGGTGCTGGAATTTTCAAAAGTGGCAAGTGCACTGCAAAAGCCGTACGATGTGTATTCTTTTTCCGTACTGCCATGGCTCGGCCAGAAAATCGCCGGCGATGCAGAGAGTTACCGTTATCTCGCAGAATCGATCCGCATGCATCCCGACCAGGAAACGCTGAAGACGATGATGCAGGATGCCGGCCTCGAACGGGTCGACTATTTCAATCTCACGGCAGGTGTGGCCGCTCTTCACACCGGTTTCAAACTTTAGGATGACCAGCATGAAAAAATTCTTAGCAGGCATGATGATCGCCGTGACCGCACTGTCGATGGTTGCCGAAGCGACCGCCCGTCCAATGGGCGGCGGCCGTTCGATCGGACGCCAGTCGCCAACCGTGGCGCGCCAGCAGGCCGCTCCGGCGCCAAGCCAGGCCCAGCGCCCGGCCGCAGCTCCGGCGCCGGCCGCAGCGCCGGCAGCCGTTCCTCCGAAGCCAGCTTCCCCTTGGAAAGGCATCCTCGGCGGCGCATTGCTCGGCCTCGGCCTTGGCGCGATGCTGTCGCACTTCGGCATGGGCGCCGGCCTGGCCAGCGCGATGGGCTCGATCCTGATGATCGCCTTGCTGGCCGGCGCGGCATTCTTCATCTACCGCATGTTCCGCCGCAAAGATACGCCGTCATCGGCGCCGTCGCAGTTCCAGTCGTACACTAATCCGGTACCAGCCGGCCACACGCCGGAAATCGGTTCGGGCATCCAGCCCGCCGCCTTCCAGCCGATGCAGCCAGCCGCGGGCACGACTTATGCGGCGCCGGGCACGGCGTCCGCCGCACCCGCAGCGCCTGCCGCACCGTGGGGCGTGCCGGCCGACTTCGACACCGCCGCTTTCCTGCGCCACGCCAAGTCGTCCTTCATCCGGATGCAGGCAGCCTGGGACAAGGCCGACGTCAACGACCTGCGCGAATTCACCACGCCGGAAGTCTACGCCGAGCTGAAGATGCAGATCCAGGAGCGCGGCGCGAACGCCGACTTCACCGACGTCGTCACAATCGACGCCGAACTGCTGGGCATCGAGACCATCGGCAACGAATACCTGGCCAGCGTGAAATTCACCGGCATGATCAAGGCCGCCCCGACCGCGGCGGCCGAGCCGTTCGCCGAAGTGTGGAACATGTCCAAGCCCGTGTCCGGCAGCACCGGCTGGGTGCTGGCGGGTATCCAGCAGCTGTCGTAATTATTTCTTTATAAAGTTTCTGAGCGCGCCGGGATTCTTTCCGGCAAACTGGTAAGATCGAAGCCGCCCGCCTCAACCCGGGCGGTTTTGTTTTTTTAACGCATGCATACCATGTCCATTCCAAGTCCATCCATGCCGAACAGCAGCCTCGCGGCGCCCGTCGTCGCGGCGATCAACCATCTGCTGGCGCAGGAAGCCTGGGCCAGGGATGCGCTCGTCCTGCACGCCGGCAAAGTCGCGCTGATCGACGCCGGCAGCCTTGCCGTGCGCCTGCAGGTGACGCGCGACGGCATGCTGGAAGTGGGCGGCCCGGACCAGGCTGCCAGCGTGACGATCCGCATGAAGCTGGCCGACCTGCCGCTGATCGCGCAGAACCGCGACCGCGCCTTTTCCTACGTGAAGATCGAAGGGGACGCCGAGTTCGCCAACACGATCTCGCAGTTGAGCAAGGGCCTGCGCTGGGAAGCCGAGCATGACCTGGAGCGCTTTACCGGGCCGATCGCCGCCAGCCGCATCGTCGGCGGCGCCCGCAGCGTGTTCCAGGCGGCGCGCACGACCCACCGCAAGCTGGGCGAAAACCTGGCCGAGTATTTCCTCGAGGAGCAGCCGGTGCTGGTACGCCCGGCCATGCTGGACGAGCTGTCGGCCGACGTCGCGCGCCTGCGCGACGACGTCGAACGCGCCGCCAAGCGCTTCGCACGACTGGAACAGAAGCTGGCGCCGCGCAGCGCCGGACTCGACACGACGACCCGCAAGAGCGGGCAACAACAACTGGATAGCTGATGATATTGAAATTCCTGCGCCTGCTGAAAATCCTCACGGTCGTGACCAAATACGGCCTCGATGAAATCGCCATTTCCGGCTTGCAGGTGCCGCGTACCGCCAAGCTGATCGACACCCTGATTTTCTGGCGCGACATTTCGGCGCCGCGCGGCATCCGCCTGCGCATGGCGCTGGAGGAGCTGGGCCCCATCTTCGTCAAGTTCGGCCAGGTGCTGTCGACCCGCCGCGACCTGATGCCGCCCGATATCGCCGACGAGCTGTCCTTCCTGCAGGACCGCGTGCCGCCGTTCAATTCCGACCTTGCCATTGCGCAGATCACCAAGTCGCTCGGCGCCCACCCGGAGGAGCTGTTCGCCAGTTTCGAGCGCACCCCGGTGGCATCCGCGTCGATCGCGCAGGTGCACTTCGCGGTGCTCAAGAACGGCAAGGAAGTGGCGGTCAAGGTGCTGCGTCCGGGCATGAAGAAGTCGATCGACGAGGACGTCGCGCTGATGCACATCGCCGCCGGCTGGATCGAGCGGGTATGGGCCGAAGCGCGGCGCCTCAAGCCGCGCGAAGTGGTCGCCGAATTCGACAAATACCTGCACGACGAACTCGACCTGATGCGCGAGGCGGCCAACGCCAGCCAGCTGCGCCGCAACTTCGCCGATTCGAAGCTGCTGATGGTGCCGGAGATGTACTGGGACTATTGCGCCAGCAGCGTGATCGTGATGGAACGCATGTACGGCATCCCGGTCGGCCAGATCGACCGCCTGGCCGCCGAAGGCGTCGACCTGAAGAAGCTGTCCTCCGACGGCGTGGAAATCTTCTTTACCCAGGTGTTCCGCGACGGCTTCTTCCACGCCGATATGCACCCGGGGAATATCCTGGTCTCGGTGGCGCCAGAAACCTTCGGCCGCTACATCGCCCTCGATTTCGGCATCGTCGGCACGCTCAACGATTTCGACAAGGACTACCTGTCGCAGAATTTCCTGGCCTTCTTCCGGCGCGACTACAAGCGGGTGGCCGAGGCGCACATCGAGTCCGGCTGGGCGCCGCCCGAGACCCGGGTCGACGAACTCGAGTCGGCGGTGCGCGCCTGCTGCGAGCCGATTTTCGACCGGCCGCTGAAAGACATCTCGTTCGGCCAGATCCTGCTGCGCCTGTTCCAGACTTCGCGCCGCTTCAACGTTGAGGTGCAGCCGCAACTGGTGCTGCTGCAAAAGACGCTGCTCAACATCGAGGGCCTGGGCCGCCAGCTCGACCCCAACCTCGACTTGTGGAAGACCGCCAAGCCCTTCCTCGAACGCTGGATGGCCGAGCAGGTCGGCATCCGCGGCATGTTCGAGCGCCTGAAGGTCGAGGCGCCGCGCTACACCCACATCATCCCGCAGCTGCCGCGCCTGATTCACCGCGCGCTTGAGAATGCGCAGCCGAGAGGGGGCGATAGCGAGCTGCTCAAGCTGCTCGTGATCGAACAGCGCCGCACCAACCGGATGCTCGGCTTCGTGGTGTATTTCGTCGCCGCGCTGGGTGTCGGGCTGGCGGTGATCCAGTTGTACCTGCGCTTGCAGCCGGTGGGCTAAATGCCGGAATTCGCCAGCCGCGATCCGAACACGCCGGCCTTCTGGGACGAGCGTTTCGAGCGCGGCTTCACGCCGTGGGACCGCGGCGGCGTCCCGCAAGCCTTGCGCGAGTTCGTGGCGCGCAGCGGCAAGCCGCTGACGACGCTGATCCCCGGTTGTGGCGCCGCGTACGAGCTGGAGTTCCTGTCGGAGCAGGGCTGGGACGCGACCGCGATCGATTTCTCGCCAGCCGCGGTGGCGAAGGCGAAAGCGGGCCTGGGACAGTGGGCGGACAGGGTGGTCGAGGCCGACTTCTTCGAGTACGTACCGGCCAGGCCGCTCGAGCTGGTCTACGAACGCGCCTTCCTGTGCGCCTTGCCGCGCGCGATGTGGCCGCGGGTGGCGGCGCGCTGGGCCGAATTGCTGGCGCCGGGTACAAAGCTTGGAGGCTTTTTCTTTTTCGATGATGTGCCCAAAGGGCCGCCGTTCGGAATCGAGCGAAAGCAGCTCGACGATTTGCTTACTGCGGATTTCGAGTGTATCGAGGATGCCGACGTGACCGACTCGATTCCAATCTTCGCCGGCAAGGAACGCTGGATGGTCTGGCAGCGCCGCTGACACGCGGTTAAAGCCGCCAACCTAAGCACCGTCGTTCCCGCCTCCGCGGGAAGTCGTTTTCTGCCAGTGGCAGGAAACGACGGTGGTGGAGGAGCAGGCCGGGTGTGGTGGAGAAGACGGTGCGCACGGACGAAAAAAAGCCCGCATGCGCGGGCTCCTTAAAATGCATCTTCTTGTATGCCGTGCGGCGACGTCGTCGCGCAGGTTTCTGTTTCTTACGGTCGTTTTCCAACCGTCAACGACTTGCGTTGAGAGATGATATTTAATCACTTAAGTTGACCCGCGGCAAACACATTTTCAATCGTGACGCACCAAAAACAACACCGGCCCACCGACCGTCCGGATTTTGCCCGCCCGCTGCCGGCCGGGTTTCGCTATTAACGGTCAACGCCGTCCATAAAAGCTTTATAATTCAGGGTTTTGACGATTTTTGCGGAGTTCTCGATGCCGATTTACGCCTACCGCTGCGATGAATGCGGTTTTGCCAAGGATGTGTTGCAAAAGATATCCGACCCGGTTCTGACAGTTTGCCTGTCGTGCGGCAAGCCTAGTTTCAAGAAACAATTGACCGCCGCCGGCTTCCAGTTGAAGGGTACCGGCTGGTATGCAACCGACTTCCGTGGCGGCGCTGCGCCGTCCACCGGCACATCCACCGGCCCGGCCGACACCGGCGCGCCTGCGGCGACGCCGGCGCCCGCGGCGTCGACCTCGAGCGACGCTGCGGCAGCACCCGCCAAACCTGCCGCGCCGGCAGGCGGCAGCAATCCCTGAAGCGGCAATGGATCCGGCCCGGCCGGCTCCGCCTAATTTAACCCGAGAGATCAATGCGTAAATACTTCATTACCGGATTGCTGATTCTGGTTCCGCTCGCCATCACGGCGTGGGTGCTGAACCTGGTGATCAGCACGATGGACCAGTCGCTGTTGATCGTCCCTGAACGCTGGCAGCCGCGCACCCTGGTCGGCTTCGACATTCCGGGCCTCGGCACGATCCTGACCGTCGCGATCGTGTTCCTGACCGGCCTGCTGACCAACAACCTGGTCGGCAACTACGTCGTCAAGCTGTGGGAGCGTCTGCTCCAGCGTATCCCGGTGGTCAGCTCGCTGTACGGCAGCGTCAAGCAGGTGTCCGATACGCTGTTCTCGTCGTCCGGCAACGCATTCCGCAAGGCGGTGCTGGTACCTTACCCGCATGCCAACTCGTATACCATCGCCTTCCTCACCGGCACCCCCGGCGGCGACGTCAAGAACCATCTGGTGGGCGACTATGTCAGTATTTATGTGCCGACCACGCCGAACCCGACTTCCGGTTTCTTCCTGATGATGGAACGCAGCCAGGTCGTCGAGCTCGACATGTCGGTCGATGCGGCCCTGAAATATATCGTCTCGATGGGCGTCGTCGCCCCCGAGCACCTGCCGGCAAAAAGCACCGGCGCCGAGATGGCGCCCACTGAATCAACCAACCTGGATCGAAAATAATATGTCCACCATGCGTACTCACTATTGCGGCCTTGTCACTGAAGAATTGCTGGGCCAAACCGTCAGCCTGTGCGGCTGGGTGCATCGTCGCCGCGACCACGGCGGCGTGATCTTCATCGACCTGCGCGACCGCGAAGGCCTGGTGCAGATCGTCTGCCATCCGGATAACGCCGACGTCTTCAAGGCTTCCGAAGCAGTCCGCAACGAGTACTGCCTGCGCATTACCGGCGTGGTCACCAACCGCCTCGAAGGCACGGTCAACAACAACCTCAAGTCGGGCAAGATCGAAGTCACCGCGTCGAACGTCGAAGTGCTCAATGCGTCGGTGGCGGTGCCGTTCCAGCTGGACGACGACAACCTGTCCGAGACAACCCGCCTGACCCACCGCGTGCTCGACCTGCGCCGCCCGCAAATGCAGAACAACCTGCGCCTGCGCTACAAGGTGACGATGGAAGTGCGCAAGTACCTCGACGCGCTCGGCTTCATCGACATCGAAACGCCGATGCTGACCAAGTCGACCCCGGAAGGCGCGCGCGACTACCTGGTGCCGTCGCGCGTCAACGCCGGCAAGTTCTTCGCGCTGCCGCAGTCGCCACAGCTGTTCAAGCAGCTGCTGATGGTCGCCAACTTCGACCGCTACTACCAGATCACCAAGTGCTTCCGCGACGAAGACTTGCGCGCCGACCGCCAGCCTGAATTCACCCAGATCGACTGCGAGACCTCGTTCCTTTCCGAGCAAGAGATCCGCGACCTGTTCGAGGACATGATCCGCGTGGTCTTCAAGAACACGCTCGACATCGACCTGCCTAACCCGTTCCCGGTCATGGACTACGCCAACGCGATGGGCCTGTACGGTTCGGACAAGCCGGACATGCGCGTGAAGATGGAATTCACCGACCTGACCGAAGTGATGAAAGACGTCGACTTCAAGGTCTTCGCCGGCGTCGCCAATTCGGTGGGCGGCCGCGTGGTCGGCCTGCGCGTACCGCAGGGCGGCAACATGCCGCGTTCCGAGATCGATGCTTACACCCAGTTCGTCGGCATCTACGGCGCCAAGGGCCTGGCCTACATCAAGGTCAACGAGGCAGCCAAGGGCCGTGACGGCCTGCAGTCGCCGATCGTCAAAAACCTGCACGACGAAGCGCTCGCCAAGATCATCGCCCAGACCGGCGCGCAAGACGGCGACCTGATTTTCTTCGGCGCCGACAACGCCAAGATCGTCAACGATGCGATCGGCGCGCTGCGCGTCAAGATCGGCCATTCGGACTTCGGCAAGAAGGCCGGCCTGTTCGAAGACGTCTGGAAGCCATTGTGGGTGATTGACTTCCCGATGTTCGAGCATGACGAAGAGTCGGGCCGCTGGAACGCGACGCACCATCCGTTTACCGCGCCGAAAGACGGCCACGAAGACATGCTGGAAACCGATCCGGGCGCCTGCATCTCCAAGGCCTACGACATGGTCCTGAACGGCTGGGAACTGGGCGGCGGTTCGATCCGTATCCACCGCGAGGAAGTCCAGAGTAAGGTATTCCGCGCGCTGAAGATCGACGCCGAAGAAGCGCAGCTGAAGTTCGGCTTCCTGCTCGACGCGCTGCAGTACGGCGCGCCACCGCACGGCGGCCTGGCGTTCGGCCTGGATCGTATTGTGACGATGATGACAGGTTCGGATTCGATCCGCGACGTCATCGCGTTCCCGAAGACCCAGCGCGCACAGTGCCTGCTGACCAACGCACCGTCGGAAGTGGACGAGAAGCAGCTGAAAGAGCTGCACATCCGCCTGCGCGGCGCGGAGCCGAAAGTCGCGTAATACCGCGGTTTAGGTAAACAAGGGCCAGGCTTTTTTTCGCGCGACGTGCGAAAATCAGCCTGGCCCTTTTTTCATGAACCGAGTCAGCCCAACGTGCACAAAATCCCCGAATCCGTACTGGTCGTCATCCACACTCCTGACCTGGAGGTGCTGCTCATCGAGCGCGCCGACAAGCCCGGATACTGGCAATCGGTCACCGGATCGCTGGATGCGCCCGATGAACCCCTGATCGACACCGCGGCCCGCGAGCTGTTCGAGGAAACCGGCATCGTCGCCGACGGCGAGACCATCGTGCTGCACGACTGGCACCTGTCCAACATCTACGAAATCTACCCGGTCTGGCGCCACCGCTACGCCCCCGGCGTTACCCACAACACCGAACACGTGTTCAGCGTCTGCGTGCCGCGCGATGTTGCCGTCACGCTCAGCCCGCGCGAACATTTGAACCATGTCTGGCTGCCGTATGTCGAGGCCGCCGACCGCTGTTTCTCCTCCTCCAACGCCGAAGCCATCCTCCAGCTGCCGCGCCACTTCCAGCGCTAGCGCCAGTCAAAAGACCGTTATCGATATGGGCCAAACGCTGGAACGCCCGCGCGTGCGCGGTACGGCGGCCTTCGCCGCGCTCGAGCAGCGCGTGCTGGACCGGGTGCTGGGGCGCCAGGAGGAAGTTGCCTGAGGCGGTCTGGAGGTCCCGCTTGTCTTATTGAAATCGTTGAATTATTCTTCATTGCATACCGCGAAAGGGATGCAATGAAGATGTGGATGGTGACGATGGCGCTCGGCGGAATGATAACTACGTCGGCCGTTGCGCAAAAGGCGTATCCGAACTCCGAAAATTTCGGCGTGCCCTTCGACCAGCAGTCCGATTGGTACCGTCAGTGCATTCAGGTCAAGCACCGCCAGCCGCCTGCGCCGGCGGTCCCTGTCGCCCCGGGCGTCCGTTGCCAGCCTGGCGCTTACTACCTCAAGCTTGACCAGGCGGCGACCAGTCAGTCGGAATGGGATCTGGTGCGCTCCTGCGCTGCCGCCGCGAAGGACTCCGCCGTACTGTCGATGCTGTACGCGAACGGATTCGGCGTGGAGCGCGACACGGCGCTCGCCACCAAATATGCGTGCAGCACCGGCGCCGCGCTGGCGGAGATGGAAGGGCGTGTCAAGCACCTGGCGAACCTGCAGCAAGGAAGCCGCTACGACCAGTGCGACGACATTACCAGCGGCGTGATGGGCGCGGTCTGCGCGGACATCGCAGCCGGCCGGGCCGACCGGATCCGCAAAGGGTTCTTCGCGCGGCTTCGACGTTCCTTGCCGCCGTCCCAGCAGGCGCCGTTCGACGCCCTCGTCATCGCCAATGAGGCCTTCGCGCAAGCACGAGCCGGCAACGAGGTCGAAATGGCCGGCACCGCTGCGCCGGGCTTTGCGATCGAAGCTGAAGCGAGGGAAAAGGAATGGCTGCGCGAACATCTCGCGGCATTTGAAAAAGGACGCTTCGATCTGGCCACGGCGGCCCCGTTTGACGACGATGACGCGCAACTGAATCAGGCGTACTCGCAAGCGCTCGAGTCGCTCACCCGGAAAAAGGAAACGCCGGGTTTGCGTCTTGGCGGCGAAGTCGAAGCGCCCGGAGTGCGGGTTACCCAGCGCGCATGGCTCGAGTACCGCGACGCATGGTCCGTATTTGCCGCGTTGCGTTACCGAGGCCTGCCGCGCGACGTGCTGATGGCTTCTCTGACTGAGTGGCGCCTCAAGGAGTTGAAACGCTTGTAATCGGGCCGCGCACGATAGAAGCGCTTGCCAAATAATCAACGGCGGTTACGGTTAGAATGTTCCAATGAAGATTCGCGTAGCTACCTACAATATCCACAAGGGCGTCACCTCGTTCGGCAGCACGCCCCGGGTGCTCGCCCTCAAGAAGGCAATTGGCCTGTTCGACGCCGACGTAGTGTTCCTGCAGGAAGTGCAGGGCAAGCACGAAAAATTTTCCGCCAAATTCGGAGAAGAGAGCCGCGGGCACCGCCACTGGCCGGAAACCGCCCAGCACGAATTCTTCGCCGGCGACTCGCACCATTCGGCCTATGGCATGAACGCCGTGTACGACCACGGCCACCATGGCAATGCACTGCTGAGCGCCTACCCGATCGCCGACCAGCGCAACCACGACGTCTCCGACCACGCCTACGAACAGCGCGGCATCCTGCACTGCGTGCTGAAGACGCCGAAATGCCTGGTGCACTGCTACGTGGTCCACCTCGGACTGTTCGAATCTGGCCGCGGACGCCAGACCCAGGCCCTGATCGACGCGGTGATGGCGTCGGCGCCGGCCGGCGAGCCGGTGATCATCGCGGGCGACTTCAACGACTGGCGCAATACCCTGAGCGCCAAGCTGCGCGACAAGCTCGGCGTGGTCGAAGTGTTCGACGAACTGGGCTCGGGAACGGGACTGGGCACCAGGATGCGCAACCTGGTCGGCGCCGAACAGAAGGTCCGCCCGGCGCGCACTTTTCCGGCCGCGCTGCCATGGTTCCGGCTCGATCGTATTTACGTTCGGGGTTTCAAGGTTGACACTGCACAGGTATTGCATGGTACTTTGTGGGCGAGACTGTCGGACCACGCGCCTATCGTGGCCACCCTCAAGCTGTCCTGAGGCCCCCACACCCACCCATTCGCCTATGCACTCGGTTAATTATGTCGGACAAAACAACGTCACCCTGCTCGAAAGCGGCAAGGCCCTGTTCCCGGCAATGATCGCGGCGATCGACGCCGCCCAGCAGGACATCCATTTCGAGACCTACATATTCGCCGACGATACGGTGGCAAACTCCGTGCGCGATGCATTGATCCGCGCCGCCGCCCGTGGGGTCAAGGTGCGGGTCATGACCGACTGGTTCGGCACCGGCAACAAGCAGGCCAAGGCGCTGGGCACGGTGTTCCGCGAAGGCGGCGTCCACTACCGCGTGTTCAATCCCTGGTTCAGGCGCGGCGTCACGCGCACCCACCGCAAGATCGTCGTGGTGGACCGCCAGGTCGCTTTTGTCGGCGGCATCAACACCAACGACGACATGCTGTCCGACTACGCGCCGCACCTTCCCTTGCCGGCGCCGCGCTGGGACTTCGCGGTCGAGGTACGCGGCCGGCTGGTTGTGCAGATCTACCGCGAATCGCAGGCCCAGTGGGCGCGCGTCGGCCACCTTGGCATCGTCAAGCGGGTCCACCTGTTCCGCGAGATGCGCCAACGTCCCCGTCCCTCGGACCTGGAGCCGATGCTGGCCGGCCTGGTGGTGCGCGACAACCTGCGTAACCGGCGCACCATCCAGCGCGCCTACCTGGGGGCGATCGGCCGCGCGCGCACCAGCGTCATGATGGCCAATCCCTATTTTGCGCCCGGCCGAAAATTCCGCGAGGCGCTGTCGCACGCGGCGCAACGCGGCGTCGAAGTCAGCCTCTTGATCGGGGTGGGTGAGTTCTGGCTGCAGGACATGGTGGCCCGCTCGTTCTATCCCAAGCTGCTCGATTGCGGCGTGAAGGTGATCGAGTACCGCAAGACGCAGCTGCACGCCAAGGTCGCGGTGGTCGACGACGAATGGTCGACGGTCGGCTCGAGCAATTGCGACGGGCTGTCGCTGTTCCTCAACCAGGAAGCGAACGTGGTGGTCAAGGACGCCAGGTTCGCGCGCAGCATGCGCGCGCACATCGAGCGCGGCATCGCCGACGGGGTGCTGATCCAGTGCGATCATTTCGCCCACGTCGGCCGCTTCAAGCGTGCCGGCTACGAGGCCGCGTATTTCCTCTATCGGCTTACCATGCGTATTTTCACCATTGGCTACGCCTGAACGACATCATCATGGACAACGTACGAATCGATAAATGGCTGTGGGCGGCGCGCTTTTTCAAGACGCGCTCGCTGGCGACGGACGCCGTCGACAACGGCAAGGTAAGGCTCGGCGGCGATCGCATCAAGCCGGCGCGCGCGGTCAAGGCCGGCGACCTGCTGGCGATCGACAATGGCGCCGAAACCTGGGAAGTGACGGTGGAAGGCATCTCCGACAAGCGCGGTTCGGCGCCGGTGGCGCGGCTGCTGTATGCGGAGACCGCGGAAAGCATCGCCAGGCGCGAGAATGAGGCCGAGGCGCGCAAGCTGTACCGCGAGCCGGGCAGCATGATCAAGGGGCGGCCGACCAAGCGCGACCGTCGCGCGCTGAGCAAGGCCAGCGAATAACCCTGGGGTCTACGGCGCGCGCCGCAACTCCCTGCGCCCTGCGCTCAACTGCCCGCAATCACCCTCAATTGTTGCGTTGTATAAATAGAACCGTAACTCTAAAGTTCCTGTTTGACATTTGCCCGCCAGTGGATAATAGTACGAGCGTTCGGATTTTTTTCGCGCGGGGCGCGGCGCCGTCAACCACATAGGTAAGCTTATTAACACTTCAGTCAAATTCATGCGCAAGGGCGAGCTGACCCGGGCGGCCATTCTCGACATGGCGCTCGACCTGGCCAGCCGGGACGGCCTTGAAGGCCTGACCATCGGCCTGCTCGCCGACAAAATGAACATGAGCAAGTCGGGCGTGTTCGCGCACTTCGGTTCGCGCGAGGATTTGCAACTCGAAGTGCTCAAGCTGTACCACCACCGTTTCGAGCAGGAAGTGTTCTTCCCCAGCGTGCAGGAAACGCGCGGCATCGCGCGCCTGAAATCGATGTACGCGCGCTGGATCAAGCGCGTCAGCGTCGAGATCGCCTCCGGCTGCATCTACATCAGCGGCGCCGTCGAGTACGACGACCGTCCCGGCCCGATCCGCGAGGAACTGGTGGCAATGGTGCAGGCGTGGCAACACGCCCTGCTGCGTTGCGTGCAGCAGGCGATCGAGATCGGCGACCTGAAAAGCGACACCGACGCCGACCAGCTGGTCTACGAAATGTACGGCATGATCCTCGCGCTGCACCACGACGCGCGCTTCCTGCGCATGCCGGGCAGCGTTGACCGCGCCCGCATCGGCTTCGAACGCCTGATCGAGCATTATCAGAATCCGCTTAAGAAACAAGTCAGCTGAGGCTAGCGCAAGCTCGTCCAGCCACCATCAATATCATCGTCAGGAGAATCACCATGGGTCAATACGTCGCGCCAATCCGGGACATGCAGTTTCTGCTGCACGAACTCCTCAACGTCACCGAAGAGCTGAAGGTCATGCCGAAGTTTGAAGATGTCGACGCCGACATCATCAACCAGGTGCTGGAAGAGGGCGCCAAGTTCACCCAGGAAGTGCTGTTCCCGCTGAACCATTCGGGCGACCGCGAAGGCTGCCACTACGATGCGGCGACCAAATCGGTCACCACCCCGAAAGGCTTCAAGGACGCGTACAAGAAGTACGTCGACGGCGGCTGGGCAGCGCTGGCCTGCGATCCGGAATTCGGCGGCCAGGGCCTGCCGATCGTGCTGAACAACTCGTTCTACGAGATGCTCAATTCGTCCAACCAGGCCTGGTCGATGTACCCGGGCCTGTCGCACGGCGCCTACGAGTGCCTCAAAGAGCACGGCACCGACGAACAGAAAAAGACCTACCTGCCGAAGCTGGTGTCGGGCGAATGGACCGGCACCATGTGCCTGACCGAAGCGCACTGCGGCACCGACCTGGGCATGCTGCGTTCGAAAGCGCTGCCGCAGCCTGACGGCTCGTGGCTGATCACCGGCTCCAAGATCTTCATCTCGGCCGGCGAACACGACATGGCCGAAAACATCCTGCACCTGGTGCTGGCACGCGTGCCGGATGCGCCGGAAGGCTCGAAAGGCATCTCGCTGTTCCTGGTGCCAAAGTTCCTGCCCAACGCGGACGGCAGCGTTGGCGAGCGCAACCCGGTCACCTGCGGCGCAATCGAAGAGAAGATGGGCATCCACGGCAATTCGACCTGCCAGATCAACCTCGACTCCGCGCGCGGCTGGATCATCGGTGCGCCGAACAAGGGCCTCAACGCCATGTTCGTATTCATGAACGCGGCCCGCCTCGGCGTCGGCATGCAGGGCCTCGGCCTGACCGAAGTGGCGTACCAGAACGCGCTGGTGTACGCCAAAGACCGCATCCAGATGCGCAGCCTGTCGGGCGTCAAGGCGCCGGACAAGCCAGCTGACCCGATCATCGTGCACCCTGACGTGCGCCGCATGCTGCTGACCGCCAAGGCCTACGCCGAAGGCGCGCGCGCATTCTCGTCGTACGTCGCGCTGCAGATCGACCGCGAACTGAACCACCCTGACGAAGAAGTGCGCAAGGAAGCGGCCGACGAAGTGGCGCTCCTGACGCCAGTGATCAAGGCCTTCATCACCGACAACGCGTGGATCGCGACGTCGGAGGCGATGCAAGTCTACGGCGGCCACGGCTACATCGCCGAATGGGGCATGGAGCAGTATGTGCGCGACGCACGCATCAATATGATCTACGAAGGCACCAACACGATTCAGTCGCTCGATCTCCTGGGCCGCAAGATCCTGATGGACAACGGCGCCAAGCTGCGCAAGTTCGGCGAGAAGATCAAGACCTTCGTCGAAGAGAACGGCACCGACGAAGCGCTTTCCGAGTTCATCACGCCGCTGGGCGACCTGGGCGACAAGGTCACCAAGCTGACCATGGAAATCGGCATGAAGGCATTCCAGAATCCGGACGAAGTGGGCGCGGCATGCGTGCCTTACCTGCGCGTCGTGGGCCACCTGGTGTACAGCTACTTCTTCGCGCAGATGGCGAAGATCGCGCTGGCCAAGGAAGATTCGGGCGACGGCTTCTACAAAGCCAAGCTGGCCACCGCGCGCTTCTACTTCGCGCGCCTGAACCCGGAGACAGCGATGCTGATCCGCCAGGCCCGTTCGGGCTCGGCCAACCTGCTGGCGCTCGACGCCGATTTGTTCTAACTAATAGCCACGTACCACGCGCGTACCCTCGTCGTCCCCGCGCAGGCGGGGATCCAATTTTCTCGCTGAGCTGAGAAATGGGATCCCCGCCTGCGCGGGGACGACGGGGGCAAGCGAAACGGATAATTAAGGAAAATCATGACCAATTTCATCGTCAAAAAAGTCGCCGTGCTGGGCGCCGGTGTGATGGGCGCGCAAATCGCCGCCCACTGCATCAACGCCAAGGTGCCGGTCGTGCTGTTCGACCTGCCTGCAAAGGAAGGCAATAAGAACGGCATCGTGCTGCGCGCGATCGAGAACCTCAAAAAGCTCAGCCCTGCGCCGCTCGGCAACAAGGATGACGCGGGCCTGATCGAAGTGGCCAACTACGAAGACCACCTCGAGATGCTGGCCGGCTGCGACCTGATCATCGAAGCGATCGCCGAGCGCATGGACTGGAAGCACGACCTGTACAAGAAGGTCGCGCCGCACATCGCGCCGAACGCGATCTTCGCTTCGAACACTTCCGGCCTGTCGATCACCGCGCTGGCCGAAGGCTTCGACGCCGATCTGAAAGCGCGCTTCTGCGGCGTGCACTTCTTCAATCCACCGCGCTACATGCACCTGGTCGAGATCATCCCGACCGCGTCGACCAGCCCGGCTATCGTCGACCAGCTCGAAGGCTTCCTGACCACCACCCTTGGCAAGGGCGTCGTGCGCGCCAAGGACACCCCGAACTTCATCGCCAACCGTGTCGGTATCTTCGGCATGCTGGCCACCATCCACGAAGCCGAGAAATTCGGCCTGTCGGTGGACGTGGTCGACGACCTGACCGGCGCCAAGCTTGGCCGCGCCAAGTCGGGCACCTTCCGTACCGCCGACGTGGTCGGCCTGGATACGATGGGCCATGTGATCAAGACCATGCAGGACAACCTGTCCGACGATCCGTTCTTTGCGGTGTACAAGACGCCCGACGTGCTGGCCAAGCTGGTCGCGGGCGGCGCGCTGGGCCAGAAGGCCGGCGCGGGTTTCTACAAGAAGGTCGGCAAGGACATCTTGCGCCTCGACTTCGCGACCGGCGAGTACGTTGCCGGCGGCGGCAAGGCGGCCGACATCGTGGCCCGCATCCTGAAAGAAAAGGACCCGGTCAAGAAATTCAAAGCGCTGCGCGAATCGACCAACCCGCAGGCGCAGTTCCTGTGGGCGATCTTCCGCGACGCTTTCCACTACATCGCCGTGCACCTCGGCTCGATCGCCGACAACGCGCGCGACGTCGACTTCGCCATGCGCTGGGGCTTCGGCTGGAATGTCGGCCCGTTCGAAACGTGGCAGGCAGCCGGCTGGCAGCAGATCGCCACCTGGATCAATGAAGATATCGCCGAAGGCAAGGCGTTGTGCAACGCGCCGCTGCCGGAGTGGGTCACCAGCGGTGTGGTCGCAGAAAAAGGCGGCGTGCACACTCCTGAGGGTTCGTACTCCGCATCGAAGAGCGCCTTCGTGCCGCGTTCCGAGCTGGCCGTGTACAAACGCCAGCCGTTCCGTGCACCGGTGCTCGGCGCCGGCGCCATCGATGGCAAGACCGCCGGCACCACCTTCCACGAAGACGACTCGGTACGCATCTGGCACATGGACGACGAGGTGCTGGTCATCTCGCTGAAAACCAAGATGCACGTGATCGGCGAAGGCGTGATCAATGGCCTGAAAATGGCGCAAGCCGAAGCGGAAAAGAACTTCAAGGGCCTGGTCATCTGGAACACCGATGCAGCCGAAGGCGGCGCTTTCTCGGCCGGCGCCGACCTGCAGTCCGCGCTGCCGCTGTTCATGCAAGGCGGCGCCAAGGCGATGGAGCCAGGTATCAAGCTGTTGCAGAACACCTTCATGGCGATGAAGTATTCGAACGTGCCGGTGGTGGCCGCGGTCGCGGGCCTGGCGTTGGGCGGCGGCTGCGAAATGGCGCTGCACGCGTCGAAGCGCGTCGCCTCGATCGAGTCGTACATCGGCCTGGTCGAAGTCGGCGTCGGCCTGATCCCCGCCGGCGGCGGCCTGAAAGAAGCGGCAGTGCGGGCGGCGAACGAAGCCAAGGGCAGCGACATCCTGCACTTCCTGAAGACTGGCTTCACCAACGCGGCGATGGCCAACGTGTCGAAGTCGGCGCTGGAAGCGAAGACGATGGGCTACCTGAAGGAAGACGACGTCATCGTGTTCAATGCTTACGAGCTGCTGCACGTGGCGAAGGTGGAGGCGCGCGCGATGTTCGACGCCGGCTACCGTCCGCCGCTGCGTAAGCCTGTCACCGTGACCGGCCGCTACGGTTTGGCCACCATCAAGGCGCAGCTGGTCAACATGCGCGACGGCGGCTTCATCTCCGCGCACGACTTCAAGCTGGCCGAGATGATCGCCACGATCGTGAGCGGCGGCGACGTCGACCAGGGCAGCGTGGTCAACGAGCAGTGGTTCCTCGACATGGAGTGCAAGGCATTCCTCGAACTGCTGAACAACCCGAAATCGCAGGAACGGATCATGGGCATGATGCAGACCGGTAAGCCGGTGCGCAACTGATCGACTTCGAGAACACTGAGAGAAAATCATGAGCAAACAACTTCAAGACGCATACATCGTCTCCGCAACCCGCACCCCGATCGGCAAGGCGCCGCGCGGGATGTTCAAGACCACCCGTCCGGACGACCTGCTGGTGCGCGTGCTGCAAAACGCAATGGCGCAGGCGCCGGGGCTCGACCCTGCGCTGATCACCGACGCCATCATCGGCTGCTCCTTCCCTGAAGCGGAACAGGGCTTCAATATCGCCCGCATGTCGGTGCTGCTGGCCGGCCTGCCGAAAAGTGTCGGCGGCGTCACCGTCAACCGCTACTGCGCGTCGGGGATCACCGCGATCGCGATGGCGGCCGACCGCATCCGCGTGGGCGAAGCCGACGTGATGATCGCCGGCGGCGTCGAATCGATGTCGATGGTGCCGATGATGGGTCACCACCCATCGATGAACATGAACATGTTCACCGACGAGAATGTCGGCATGGCGTACGGCATGGGTCTGACTGCGGAGAACGTGGCCAAGCAGTGGAAGGTCACGCGCGAGCAGCAGGACGCGTTCTCGGTCGAGTCGCACCGACGCGCGATCGCCGCGCAGCAGGCCGGCTTCTTCAAGGACGAGACCACGCCGTTCGAAATCATCACCCGCACGCCGAACCTGGCGACCGGCCAGATCGACATCGCGACCCGTACCGTCGACACCGACGAAGGCGCGCGCGCCGATTCGACCATGGAGTCGCTGGGCAAACTCAAGCCGGTGTTCGCCGCCAAGGGTTCGGTCACTGCCGCCAACAGCTCGCAGATGTCGGACGGCGCCGGTGCGCTGCTGATCGTCAGCGAGAAGATCCTGCGCGAGCACAACCTGACCCCGCTGGCGAAGTTCTCGTCGTTCGCGGTCAAGGGCGTGCCGCCTGAGATCATGGGCATCGGCCCGAAGTTCGCGATTCCCGCAGCCTGCGCCGCTGCCGGCATCACCCAGGACCAGCTGGACTGGATCGAACTGAACGAAGCGTTTGCCGCGCAGGCGCTGGCGGTGATCGGCGACCTGAACCTCGATCCGGCCAAGGTCAATCCGATGGGTGGCGCGATCGCGCTGGGCCATCCGCTGGGCGCGACCGGTGCGATCCGCGCCGCGACCGTGGTCCACGCGCTGCGCCGCAATAATCTCAAGTACGGCATGGTGACGATGTGCGTCGGCACCGGCATGGGCGCGGCGGGTATTTTCGAACGCGTATAAGCGCGGCGCGGGATCGGACATCGAAAGGGCGCTCGGGATAAACTGGCGCCCTTCATTTTTTGGCTCACATGACAAGGCACGAACATGGAAATCCTGACCAGCAAAACCGACGGCATCCTCACCATCGAATTCAACCGCCCGGAGCGCAAGAACGCGATCACCGGCGCGATGTACCAGACCATGGCCGACGCGCTGACCGACGCCGAGCAGGATACGGCCGTGCGCGCCATCCTCATCATCGGCAAGCCTGAGATTTTCACCGCCGGGAACGACCTCGAAGACTTCCTGAGGAATGCGCCGGCGGGCGGCAAGCCAGACGCGTCGCGCCCGGTGTACCAGTTCATGCGCGCGCTGTCCGGCAGCACCAAGCCGGTGGTGGCGGCGGTGTCCGGCGCGGCGATCGGCATCGGCACCACGATGCTGATGCACTGCGACCTGGTGTACGCGGCCGACAACGCCAAGTTCAGCATGCCGTTCGTGCAGCTCGGCCTGTGCCCGGAGTTCGCATCGAGCGTACTGTTCCCCGGTATCGCCGGCCATCCGCGCGCGGCCGAAAAGCTCCTGCTCGGCGAAGCCTTCCTGGCGCAGGAAGCCTTTCAGATGGGGATGGTGTCGAAGGTGCTGCCGCTCGATGAGCTGATTCCGTTCGCGTCGCGCCAGGCCGCCAAGCTGGTGGCGCTGCCGGCTGCATCGATCCGCGCCACCAAGGGCCTGATGAAGCGTGCCAAGGCGGAACAGATCGAGGCCGCGCTGCATGCCGAAGTGGAACTGTTCAGCGCTATGCTGCAGGCGCCAGAGGCGAAGGAAGCTTTTACTGCCTTCTTCGAGAAGCGCAAGCCGGATTTTTCGAAGTTCGCCTGAGTGCCCAACAACCGTCCTTCAGCCAATGTCAGTTTTCAAAAGATTATTTCGTAACGCTGAGGACGGTTACAACGGTCCCCTGAAGAGACTCGGAGCGATTGGGACTTGATCAATTGCCGGCTCGCGTCACGGCCGGAAAACCACAGTTGACCTCCTTCAATCTTCACCCGTGATCCTGCCGCCTCGGTTCCATAGACCAAAGTAAACGCTCCGTAACGTAAACGCTCCGTAACGGTCGGTGCGCCGATCTTTACTTTCGCGCGGAGGTCCAACCGACGGGAGGTTCAGCGTCATGAACGAAACCTTGTTGCGTCACTGGTGGATGCTCGCGTTGCGCGGGGGCATCGCCGTTGCCTTCGGACTGCTGGCGCTGCTGCTGCCCGGCCTCACGCTGCTGACTCTGGTTGCCCTGTTCGCCGTCTACGCGCTGTTCGGCGGCGCCGTCTGGGCCGTTGGCGCCATCCACAACCGCAAGGCGGACGACCACTGGTGGGTGCTGCTGATGGCCGGCCTGGCCGGCATCGGGGCAGGGCTGATCGCGCTGATCCATCCGGCGCTTACCGCGCTGGTGCTGATCCTGCTGATCGGCGCCAATGCGCTCGTCACCGGCGTGCTCGACCTCGTCATCGCGTTGCGCTTGCGGCGCCGGATCCGCGGCGAGTGGTTGCTGGTCCTCAGCGGCATCGCATCGATCGTGTTCGGCGCCGTCGTGTTCCTGTATCCGCTCGGCGCCGGTGCGCTGGCGCTGGTGTGGCTGGTCGGCATCTACGCGATTGCCACAGGCCTGCTGATGCTGGCGCTCGCCCTGCGTGTGCGGAGATGGGCGCGTACCGGGGCGCCGCAGGAGCCGCTGAACGCTTCCTGAACAAGTTCCCCCAATCCGCATTGACTGCGACCCAGATCAACAAGGCGGGCTTTGCTGCGCGCGCCGGCGTCGGTGGCGCTACGATGGTGGTCTGCGCGCGCGGTGTCCTTGCGTGAGCCGTGTTGCAACCACTTCATGGAGCCTTCAAATGCAAATCAAAATGCCTGATGCCCGCATGCTGGTCGCGGCATGCACTGTCGCACTCATGGCGGCTGGCGGCGCCGCCGCGCAGGACACGCCTTATCCGGACGCCGCCGGCGCGGCCGCCAAGAGTAAAGATGCCAAAGGTCCGGAAGCGACTGCACTGAAACACGTCAGCGACGCCGTCGTCGTCGCCCAGAAAATGCTGGAAGAACCGCGCATGAAGGAATTGCTGCAGCAGGCCAAGGGCGTGTTCATCGTGCCGACCTATGGCCGCGCGGCATTGGGGGTGGGCGCCAGCGGCGGCGCCGGCGTGCTGCTGGTCAAACGCGCCGACGGCTTGTGGAGCGATCCGGCGTTCTACAACACCGGCGGCATCAGCGCTGGCCTGCAGGCTGGCGCCGAGGGCGGCGCGGTCGCCCTGGTTCTCAACAATGAAAAGGCGGTCAACAAGTTCATGCAGAAAAACGCGTTTTCCGTCAATGCGGCCGCCGGCCTCACCATCATCAACTGGTCGAAGGTCGCCGAGGGCACGCTCGGCGAAGGCGACGTCGTGGCCTGGGCCGGCACCAAGGGCTTGTACGGCAACCTGGTGTCCGTGGGCGTCACTGACATTCGCTACAACGAGAAAACGACCAGCGCTTACTACCACCAGACCATCTCAGTGGCGGATGCCGTGGCCGGAAAGCATCCCAATCCGAACGCGGACACGCTCAAGCAGACGCTGGCGGCCGGCCCCCCACCGGCGCCGGTCACGCGCTGAGTCATCTGTGCGCGGCCGCGAGGCGCCGGAAAAACCACTGCTTCATCGCTTCCGCCGAGAGCAAGTACAGCAGCAAGGTGGCGCCGAGGGTGAAGAAGAATAGCGCCGGCGGGGCGACGAATCCCAGGTGCGCGGCTGCCGGCGTGAACGGTAGCAGCGCGGCGGCCACAACCACCGCCAGCGAGCACGCTACCAGCCAGTTGTGGGGTCGGCTGCGGAACGGATTCTTGCGGGTGCGGACGATGAAAATCACCAGCACCTGACTGGCGACCGATTCGATGAACCAGCCGGTGTGGAACAGCTTCTCGCCGGCGTGGAACAGGTCCAGCATGATGTAGAACGTGAGGAAATCGAACACCGAACTGACGGGGCCGATGACCAACATGAAATTGCGGATGAAGTCCATGTCCCAGCGGCGTGGATGGCTCAGGTAGTCCTCGTCGACCCGGTCGAGCGGGATCGGCAGTTCGGACACGTCGTACAGCAGGTTGTTGAGAAGTATCTGCGTGGGCAGCATCGGCAGGAAGGGCAGGAATAGCGAGGCGCCTGCCATGCTGAACATGTTGCCGAAGTTGGAGCTGGTGCCCATCATGATGTACTTCATGATGTTGCCGAAAGTGCGGCGTCCTTCCAGCACGCCGGCGTGCAGCACGCGCAAGTCGTGTTCCATCAGGATCATGTCGGCTGCGGCCTTGGCCACGTCCACCGCACTGTCGACCGAGATGCCGATGTCGGCCGAGTGCAGCGAGGGCGCGTCGTTGATGCCGTCGCCGAGATAGCCGACCACGTGGCCACGCCGCTGCAGCGCGCGGATGATCGCGTGTTTCTGGCTGGGCGACACGCGGCAGAACAGGTTCGCCTGCTCCACGCTGGCAGCCAGCGCCTGCTCGCCCATCTGGGCTATTTGTGCGCCGGACAGCACGCGCGTGACCGGCAGCCCCAGCCGCGCGCAGATATGTTCGGTCACCAGCTCGTTGTCGCCGGTGATGACCTTGACGGCGACATGGTCTGCGGCGAGCGCAGCCAGCGCGGCGCGCGCGCTTTCCTTGGGCGGATCGAGGAAGGCGGCAAAGCCGGCGAACACCAGTTCGGTTTCGTCGCCGACCACCGCGTGCGGATGGTCGGGGCCGACCCGGCGCGAGGCGATGCCCAGCACGCGGAAGCCTTGCCGGCCGAGCGCCTCGAACTGCCGCTCGATGCGCGTTCGCGCCGCGGCGTCCATCGCCTGCGCCGCGGTGCCCTCGTCGACTTCGTAGCTGGCCGACAGGCGCAGGATGTCTTCCGGCGCGCCCTTGACGACCAGCAGGCGGCTGCCGCCGTGCTCGAGCAGCACGGACACGCGGCGCCGCTCGAAATCGAACTGCACCTCGTCGATCTTGCGCCAGCCGTCGACCGAAATACTTGAGTGATCAAGTATCGCGTCGTCGAGCGGGCTGCGCACGCCGGTTTCGAAATAGCTGTTGAAGTAGGCCAGCCCGATCACCCGTTCGCTGTCGCGGCCGGAGGCGTCGACATGGCGTTCCAGCCGGATTTTCGCTTCAGTCAGCGTGCCGGTCTTGTCGGTGCACAGCACGTCCATGCTGCCCAGGTTGTGGATCGCCCCGAGCCGCTTGACGATCACCTTGCGCGCCGCCATCCGCAGCGCCCCGCGCGACAGCGTGACCGACACCACCATCGGCAGCAATTCGGGGGTCAGGCCGACCGACAGCGCGATCGCGAACAGGAACGATTCGAGCCAGGGGCGGTGGAAGGCGGCGTTCACCAGCAACACGAACAGCACCAGCAGGATCGTCATGCGCATGATCAGCATGCCGAAGCGATGGATGCCCTGTTCGAACGCGGTGGGCGGCGCCTTCGCCAGCAAGGTGTCGGCGATGCCGCCCAGCTCAGTCGCCTGGCCGGTGCGGCACACCAGCAAAGTGGCGGTGCCGCTGACCACCGAGGTGCCCAGCAGCATGCTGTTGCCGGCCGCCAGCAGCTCGGTGGGCGCCGCCAGTTCGCCTGGCGCCTTTTCGACCGGGTAGGCTTCGCCGGTCAGCAGGGCCTGGTCGATGAACAGGTCGTGGGCGTCGATCAGCCTGCCGTCACAGGGCACCAGGTCGCCCGCCGTCAGCAGCGCGACATCGCCGGGCACCAGCTGCGCCATTGGGATCTCGCAACGCTTGCCGTCGCGCAGCACCTTGGCGCGCACCGCCACCGACTGGCGCAGTCGTTCGGCGGCCGCGCCGGCGCGGAATTCCTGGACGAAATCGAGCGTCACGCTGATCAGTACGATGGTGGCGATGATGATAAAGCTCGGGACGTCGCCGGTCAGCGCCGCCAGCGCGCTGGCGACCAGCAGGATGATGACCAGCGGATTGCGGAACTTGCCGAGGAACTCGACGGCCAGCGCGCTCTTGCGCTCGCCGTGGATCAGGTTGGGGCCGTATTGCGCCAGCCGCGCCGCGGCGGCCGCGCTGCCCAGTCCTGCAGGCTGAGTGTCCAGTTGCCGCAGCAGCGCGGGCAGCGACAGCTGCCAGAAGGCCGCGACAGGAGGCGGGGAGGAGGGCATGGACCATTCCACGGCTGCGCACGCGACAATGCCGTCGCCGATACGCCCTTATCAGTGTCGCCGCGCGCCTCCCGGATTTCGTTGATGCAAATCAAACGCCAAATGCACTAGCGCGTGGCCGCACCATCCGCATTTGCCCGTTGCAGCAGCAAGCGCAGCTGCTCAGGGTCGTCGTAGCGCAGGCGGATGCCGTTGCACAAGTCTTGCCGCATCAGCAGGATCATGCGGGTGGCGCAGTCGGCATCGATCTCGACGCCCGTCACTTCGCGCACGCGGCCCTGCAGCACCGGCGCGTCGCTGCCGTCGGGCGACACGCGGAAGGTGTAGCGTCCGCCGATCGCCGCAGGCGCCAGGTCCATCGCGCGCGTGGCGAGCTGGTCGAAGCCGCTCAGCATCTGGCGATAGGCGTTGGCGCCCTGGATCGGCCAAGTGGCGGGCGGGGCGGTTTCGTCATTGATCCGGTGCATCGCGTGACAGATGGGCAGCAGGTCCTCGACCCGGTAGCGCGCGCCCAGGTTGGGATTTCCCGCGCGCACCAGGTTGGCGACCAGTTCGCCCAGCGAGGCGTGGCCGATGGTCGATGATTCCTTTTCCATGCCGGCCCAGTAACCGTCGGCGCCTTCCAGCAGCGCTTCCAGCACCGCGGCGTTTTCCATGCCGTTGCCCGCGTGCGCGTGGAACAACACCTTTTGCTCCGGTTTGAGCAGCACTTTCATTGCCTTGACCATCGCGCCGACCTGGAACGGAAAATAGCTGCCGCGCCCATCCTCGAACGATACCGCATCGACGCCGAGTTCGCCCAGCAGGTCCAGCATCTGGAAGCACCACGGACGGTCGGCGAAGAAGGCGTCGAGCAGGTCGACGACGTTCAGGTAGATGCGCGGCGCGCCGCCGTGGTCGCCCTTGACGTTCTGGCGCAGCCACTCCACGCTGCAGGCCACGCGGTCGAGCACCTCGGCGTGGTTGGCGCTGGTCGGATCCATCAGGTAGATCTCGTGCATGGTGTTGGGGATGTTGTACCGCACCAGGCGCAGCATGCTCTGGTCGGGCACGAAGCCTTCCGTGCTCAGCGCCCCCACTGCGGTCAGCGCGAAGCAGCCGGTCAGGTCGTAGCCGATACTGTTGAGGTATTCGCAGAACTGGTTCTCCACTTGCGGATGGTCCGGATCCTGGAAGTCGAGCGTGGCGATCACCTTGTCGGGAATGCCGAAGCGCTCCACCAGCGGCAGCAGGTCGATCTTGTTTTGCAGGGTGTGGCCGAGATAGGAGCTGAAACAGGGCTCGCGCAGCGAAACGTCGAGCAGGACGGGATCAATCGCGCGCAGGCGCGCCAGTTTCGATTCGGCGAGGGCGAACTGCGCCTCGGCTGCGGCGTGGGCGGGCGGAAGGGCGGTAGTCAAGACACTCTTTCGTGGTGGACTGGCGGCCCATTACAGCGCCTCCAGCAAGCTGGCCAGGCGCGGAGTCGCCTGGGAAAACCCGGATTGCCGCGCGCGGGCGCGCAGCGATTGCAGTTCGGCGCGCGGCGCATCGCCCGGCGCTTCCGTCCAGCTCGAATAGGCGTGCACCAGCGCGACGTGGTGCTCGACCCACGCGCACGGCTCGGCGGCGCCATACCCGGCCAGCTGGTCGGCGTAGAAACCGGCGGTCACCAGGTCGCCTTCGAGCAGCGCCACTTCGGCGGCGCTGACGAAGAAGCGCAGCGCGTTGTGCGCCAGGCAGTCGCGCGTCAGGTGCGCGGCGCCGCGCAGCAGCGCTTTCTTGCGCACCGCGGCGTCGCTGGAAAACAGCGCCAGGGTGCCCAGCACCCACGGACCGATGAAGCGTTGAAGCTTGAGCTGCTCGACCGCCTCGGCCGCTTCGGTGACCTGGCGTTCGGCCAGCGCGTGGTCGCCGGCCAGCCAGGAAATCCGGCTCTGGCTCTCCATCAGGAACGGTTCGAAGCGCGAGGCGCCCATCGAGCGGGTGATCTCGAGCGCGAGCCCGACTTCCTCGCCTGCCCGCTCAAGCTGCCCGGTTGCCACCAGCACCCAGCCGGCCGTCATGCGCGCGACGATTTCCGCGCGCCGGTTGCCGACCTTGCGCGCCAGGTCGGCCGACTGCAGCGCGTCGCTGACCGCTTCGAGCGGCTGGCCGAGGTAGATCAGGGTCGAACCGAGCGCCGAACGGTTGGACGCCTCGATGTTGATGAAGCGGTGCTGTTCGCACATCGCGATGCACTGGCCGAACAGCTCGTGCGCCATTTTCATGCGGCCCTCGGCGTAGTAGGAATCGCCCAGGCCCGACAGCGCGCGCGCCTCGGTCTCGGCCATGCCGCCGGCCTGCGCATGGCGCACCGCCTGTTCATGATGGCGCCGGCACTCGGCGTAATTCCCGCGCGGGAAATAGATATTGCCCTTCAGGTACAGCAGCCGCGCCAGCGCGGCGTCGGCGTCGATCGAACGCGCCAGCGGCAGCGTCTCGTCGAGCAGGCGCTCTTCCTCGTCGAGCTCCTCGAGGATGTTGAGGGTCGTGGCCAGGCCAACCACCGCGTCGATTTTCTCCTGCGGGCGGCCGGCCAGCATCAGCGCGTGCTGGTAGGAGCGCTTTGCCTGCGCCATCTGTCCCAGCCCCGCGGTGGCGTGCGACTGCAGCAGGGCGAGCGTGAAGCTGCTGTAGCGGGTCGAATCGTTGGCGCTGCATTCGGCGGTCAGTTCGAGCGCGGCTTCGAACTGGTGCTCGGCGAGCTTGTCGCGGATCGCGCGCAGCATCATGTCGAACGCCGCCGGATCGTCGGCGCGGTACAGGTGCTGGGCCGACACGGCAGGATCCTGCTCGCGGTACAGCGCGGCCAGTTCAAGGTGCAGGCGGCGCTGTTGCGCCGGATCGATCGATTCGTAAATGCAGTGCATGACCAGGTCGTGCACGAAGGCGTAGCTGGCCGGCCCGATCCGGCGCACCAGTGAATTGCGGCCGGCCGCTTCGGGCTCGTAATGCGGATCGCCCAGCGCCTCGCGCAGCAGGGCCAGCTCGAAGCGGTTGCCGATCGCCGACGCGGTGCGCAGCGCGCGCCGGTGCTGCGGCGGCAGTGCGTCGAGCCGGGTCTGGATCACGTGCTTCAGGCTGTCCGGCAGGTGATCGTCCGGGCTGGCCAGCAGCTGGGTCAGGAACAGCGGGTTGCCCTGCGCGCGTTCGACGCAGCGCTGGCGGTAGGCCGGGTCGACGTCGGCGAACTGGTCGGCCAGCGCGAGCGCATCGCGCGGCGCCAGCGGCGCCAGGTCGAACACCGTCAGCGGCAGGTCGAACAGGTAGGCGCGCAAGGACTCCTCGAGCGGATCGTTTTCGATGCGGGACGTCAGCACCCACACCACCGGCACGTCGCGGGTCAGCGAGAGCAGCACGCCAAGCGCCTCGAACAGCCAGCTGTCGCCCCAATGCACGTCCTCGATCGCCAGCAGCAGCGGTTCGTTCCCCGCGCGCTGCATGATCAGCATCTGCAGCGCCTGGGCGAGGCCCTGGTCGCGCACCGCGTGGGTCATCGCCGCGTAAAGGGATAGCTGGTCGCCCGTCATGCGCGCGCCGGTGAGGGCGCGAAAGAAAATTGCCGACTCCGGCGGCAGCCGCAACTCGGCCATGGCCTCGTCGATCGCCTGCGCGCCCGTATCGCCCGCGCCCATGCCGAGCAGGCTGCGCGCGAGCTGGCCGAGCGGAGCGCGCCAGTCGTCGGCCCCCGCATCCTGCACTTCGCAGCGGTGGCAGCCGAAGCCGGCCTGGCGCGCCAGTTCGGCAAATTCGATCGACAGCCGGCTCTTGCCCACGCCCGCCATCGCGCGCAGGTACACGATCTGGCTGCACTGCGATTCGAGCGCCGATTCGGTGATCGCGCGGAACTGGCGCATTTCGCTGGTGCGTCCGATCAGCGGCGCCGGCGCCGGCTGGTCGCCGGCGGCGACCGCGGAGAAGTGGAGGTAGCCGGGGAAGCGCGGCGCGGCGCCGTCGAATTCGAAGCGTCCGCCCAGCTGGCCGACCAGGTTGCGCGCGACGTACAGCGGCGTGGAAAAAGGCGCCGCGGCGAGCTGGCGGACCGGCGCCGCGCGCAGGTCCGGCAGCGCCTGTTCGCCAGGGCCGGCGCGGCCGTCTTCCCAGCGCACCAGCCGCAGCGCCATCGCGCTCGCGCCATGCACCACCAGCATCCGCCCCAGCTCGACCGCGCAGCGCATGGCGCGTCCGGCATCGCTGCGATAGGCCTGCGGCAGGCCGAACACGAGCACGAGGTGGGCGCCGTCGGGCTCCTGCGCCTGGCCGCCGAACTGGCGCGCGAGCGTGGCGATTTCGCGCATCGCTTCGCTATCCGGTTCCGGTGCGCCGGCCAGCGCGATGTGCAGCTGGATCACGAAGCGCACCGTCGATTCCGGCGCGAGGGCGCGCGTAGCAGCAGGGAGGACGGCGGCGCTGTCAATAGCGTCGGCGGAGCGCAGCACCAGCCGTTCGACCTCGACATCGAAGATGGTGGCGAGGTGGCGCGCGGTCCGGTACAGCACCACCTTGCCGGTTTCGGCGCGTTTGATCGAGGCGATCGACACCGCCAGCTGCTGGTTCATGCACAGTTCGGCCAGCGCTTCCTGGCTCAGGCCGCGCGCCTTGCGCAGGGTTTTCAGCAACGGGGCGTCGAGCGCGATGCGGCCGTCGAGCGCTGGCGCGGGCTCGCCGAGGGAGAGAGGGGAAAGGTCCAGGCTCATGTTGCCGCAACTATATCACCGCGCGCGCCGTTTGGCGCCCGTTGGCGGTGGCCGCCCGGCACTTAGTGGAAGGCGCTGGCGCCGATCGGATGCTGCGTGGTGGTCCCGCTGATGCTCGGCATCGGCGTGAGCGGACGGCTGATGGTATAGCTGCCGCTGGGATTGGGGTCGTAGGTGGTCAGGGTGACGCTCAGGTCGTGGTAGTTCGAACCGCTGTAGGTGCCGTCGACGCTGCCGCTCACCTGCCGGCCCGACGCCAGCGTGAACGTGCCGTGCAAGATGTAAGGCACGATCACCGAGGAGCGGATCGCCGACACCAGGCACATCATCGCCGAGTTGGGCGGCACCGCGGCCGGCGCGTTGAAGCCCCAGATCTTGGCGGTCGTGGAGGCGCCGTTGCGCAGGTAGGCGTGGGCGGCGTCGCCCGACAGCACGACCTTGCCGCAGCTCATGACCGGGACCGGGCCCTTGAAGCAGTTCGGCGCCAGCGCACCGGGTCCGAGTTCGTCGCACCAGCCGGTGGTGTCGGACACGGTGACCGAGCCGCTGATCATGCTGGTCTGGATCCGGTCGTTATGGTTGCTGACGGTTTCACGATACAGGTCGGACGGCCGCGAGGCGACCTGCAGCGCCGCGCCCAGGTCGTAATCGATCCGATCGATCGCATCGATGCTGGCGACCGGATCGGTCGCGCCCGAGTTCCACACCGGTTCGCGCGTGATTGCCGGGTCGCTGCCCCTGCAGACGCTGAAGCTGCCGTCGTTGTTCATCGTCGCATGGAACTGGCCGCCCTCGGCGATCATCTGGGTGCCCCAGTGCCAGCCTTCGTTGGTGGACAGGTCGCCGCCGCGGTAGATGCAGAAATTACCGTCGGTCTGCACCAACGCGAAGAATCGCCCGCCTTCGCCGCCACGGCCGCTGGCCCACAGCACGCCCTGTTCACGCTCCGGGCAGGCGCCGCGATAGACCCGCAGCTGGCCGTCGGCCTCGAGGATCGCGAAGAACATGCCGTTCCCCGAGACGATGCAGTCGCCCACGTTCAGGCAGCGGTTCATCGGCAGCACCCGCTGGTAGACGATTGATGGCCGGACGGAATCGGCGGCCGAGATCTGCGTGGCGTGGCTGGCGGATGGGGAGGCGGTGTTCACGGTGGACCTTTGCGTTCTGCGATAGCGAGCAGCGATTGTGACGGCGAGCGCGGCCCGGCGACAGCGCAGCCCGGTATCACCTCAGTCTCAGTTCGGTATCACTTGTCTTTTTCCGGACGGCTAACTGGCGCTTTGCCTGAGCGCGGACGGCTACACTGCGGGCAGTTTCGAGATTAGCTGATTGATATGATTGCTTTTTAATTCTCAATCCTTGCCAGGAGACCGACATGCGAATCAAGCTGAAGACTTTGCTGGGCGTACTTGCCGCCAGCGCGATGCTGGGCGCGGCGCCGGCGCACGCGCACGCGCAGGCCAGCGCCGAAAAACCCGCCACCGCCGGCGCCGCGGCCTCGATTGCCATCAGCAAGGGCGACCAGAAAATCGTGACCGACATGGCGCAGGCCAGCATGGCAGGAATCGAAACCGCCAAGCTGGCGCAGACCAAGTCGCAGAACCTGCAGGTCAAGGCATTTGCGCAGCAGATGATCGACGACCACACCAAGGCGCTGACCGAGGTGCAGCATCTGGCCGCTTCCAAGGACGTGGCGATGCCGACGGAGCTGGACAAGAAGCACAAGGCGATGGCCGACACGCTCGCCGCGCTGTCCGGCGACGCCTTCGACCAGGCCTACATTGCGCAGGGCGGCGTCGGCGAGCACAAGAAAATGCACGCCATGCTTGCTTCGGCCGAGAAGAAGGCCAGGGATCCGGATGTGAAGGCGCTGGCCGCGCGCATCGCTCCTGTCATCGACCAGCATCTGAAAGCGGCCCAGCAGATGGCTAGCGCCAAAGGTGGCGCGAAAGGGGACAAGCCGCCGGCCGGCACCGAGGCGGGAAAGTAGCCTGAATCGCTGGTATTGACGGTGGTGTTGCTGTTTGGAAAATCATCTACCGGATCGGGCGCCAAACTGTGAAATAATGGTGCGTCTGAAGCAACTTGGCAGGCGTGCACCTTTTTGAATCGAGGACTTCGATTGGTCCAGCTGTTTGCACTCGACGAGGAATTGGCCATGTGGGAGGCGCAACTGGCGTCCCTGCAGGGACAAGCACGCCTGAACCTGCTGCTGCAATTGGCCTGGCACCTGCGCCAACGCGGCCCGGCGCGCGCGCAGGCGCTGGCGCTGGAGGCCGCCCCGCTGGCGGTGCAGCTGGCCGATGGCGAGCGGCGCCGATGCGAGGCGCGCTTCATGCTGATCGAAGGGGAGGCGAAATGG
The DNA here is from genome assembly GCA_046728335.1 of Pseudomonadota bacterium. GTDB lineage: Bacteria > Pseudomonadota > Gammaproteobacteria > Burkholderiales > Burkholderiaceae_D > JAFCUW01. Next base: position 37,510 of record JBKPEJ010000044.1, read on the forward strand.
CTGTTCGGCGAACTCGATGCCGCGCGCGAGCTGGCCGATCGCGCCTTGCGCACCTTCGATGCGCTGGACGACCCCACCGGAAGCGCCGACGCCCACTGGCTGCGCGCCTGGGTCGACGTCGACCGCGGCAATTCCGCTGAAGGCGACCGCGCACTGGCCGATGCGGCCGATGCGGCCCGGCGCGCCTCTGACCCGGTGCGGACTGACGTGTTCGACGCCGCCGCCGCCCTGTTCGCGGTATTTCGCGACCTGCCCACGGCCGAAGCGCGCTGGGGCAAGCGCTTCGGCGCGGACACCGAAGGCCTGCACCTGGCCGCGCGCGGCTGGATCGATGATTTCACCGGCACCTACGCCTTCCAGGCCAGCGATTTCGGCAACGCCATCAGCCTGCTGATCCGCAGCTTCGAGGCGGCGATGGCCACCGGCCAGGTGCGCCGCTCGGTCAACCTCGCCACCAATATCGGCAACGGCTTCACCATGCTCAACGCGCACAACGCCGCGCTCGAATGGATGCAGCGCGGGCTCGACCTGGCGCGCCCGACCGGCTGGCCCCTGAGCGTGGGCCTGGGCCTGATGCAGACCGCCGAAACGCTGCGCCAGCTGGGCCAGCGCCCGGCCGCGCAGGCCTTGCTGCACGAGGCGCTGGCCACCCTCGCGCCGCTGTCCGGTTCGCGCGCCTACGCCGTCGCGCTCGAATACCAGGGCGACCTGGCGCTCGACGGTGGCGACTATGCCGCGGCGCTGGACAGTTTTGCGCGGCTCGAAGTGCGCGGTGAAGCGCTCGGGCAGGTCGATTTCCAGAGCAGCGCGCGGCGCGGGCAGGCGCACGCGCTGTCGCACCTGAACCGGCCGCAGGAAGCGCTGTCGATGGCCGGTTCCGCGCTGGCGCTGGCGTGCGAACGCGGCGACGCCTACAGCCAGATCGCCGCGCTCAAGGTGCTGGCCGAACTCCATGTGCGCCACGCCTTGCCCGCGCCGAGCCCGATGAACGCGCAAAGCGCGACGCTGCATTATCTGCAGCAGGCGATGGCGACGGCCGCCACGATCGATGGCTACACCGTGGGCGGCGAGCTGCTCGAAGCGCTGGCGCGCGAGTACGCCAACGTGGGCGACTTCGCGCGCGCCTACGAGATCGCGCTGCGCGCCGGCGCCGCACGCGAAAAGATCCACAGCACCGAAGCGACCAACCGCGCGGTGGCAATGCAGGTGCAGTACCAGACCGAGCGCGCCAACACCGAAGGCGAGCATCACCGCCAGCTGGCCGCGGCCGAGGCCAGGCGCGCCGTGGCGCTGCAGCAGATCAGCGCCACGCTCGAACACCTGTCCGCGATCGGACAGGAGATCACCACCCACCTGGACGCCGCCGCGGTGTTCCGCGCGCTCGACCGTCACGTGCACGGCCTGCTCGACGCCACCCATTTTTCGGTATTCCTGCTCGAACCGGACGGCGCCTCGCTGCGCTGCGCGTTCGGCATCGAATCGGGCAAGACGCTGCCGCCCACGCGTTTTCCGCTGTCCGACCAGCACGCCAATTCGGCGCGCTGCGTGCGCGAGCGGCGTGAAATCCTGATCGAGGCCGATGCCGAGACATGCGCGCCGAACCTGATCCCCGGCACCTTGCCGACAGTCAGCTTGCTGTTCGCGCCGCTGCTGGTGGGCGAGCGCGTGCTCGGCGCAATGACGGTGCAGTCGCTGCTGCCCGGCGCGTATGGCGAACGCGAACGGCTGATCTTCCGCACCCTCTGCGCCTACGGCGCGATCGCGCTCGACAACGCCAGCGCCTACCGCCAGGTCGCCGCCACCCTCAAGACGCTGAGCGCGACCCAGGCCCAGCTGCTGGAGAAAAACCTCGAACTCGAACGGGCCTACCAGGCGCTGGAAGAAGTCAGCCTGACCGACCAGCTGACGGGCCTGCGCAACCGCCGCTTCTTCCTGCAGCATGTCGACGCCGACGTCGGCATGAGCCTGCGCCGCTACGACGATCCGCTGCGCAAGGGCGGCGTCGAACGCGAAACGGCGCCCGGCAAGGACCTGGTGTTCTTCATGGTGGACCTCGACCATTTCAAGGAAGTCAACGACCGCTTCGGCCACGCCGGCGGCGACGCGGTGCTGGTCCAGATGCAGGAACGGCTGCGCGAGGTGTTCCGCGAGTCGGACTACCTGGTGCGCTGGGGCGGCGAGGAATTCCTGGTGCTGGCGCGCGCCACCCACCGCGACGACGCGAAAGTGGTGGCCGAGCGGATCCGCCATGCGGTGGCGCATCGCGAGTTCTTGCTGCCGGACGGTACCCGGCTGCACCGGACATGTTCGATCGGATTTGCCTGCTTCCCGTTCCTGACGTCTGCGCCGCGCCTGCTCAGCTGGTCGGAAGTGGTGGAGCTGGCCGACCAGGGCCTGTACCTGGCCAAGCGCTCGGGCCGCAACGCCTGGGCCGCGGTCTACAGTACCGCGGAGGCGCGGCCCGACGGCCTGTTCCAGCGCGTGATGCACAACCTCGACCAGGCGCTGGCCGCGGGCGAGGTCACGCTGGTGTCCAGCCTCGAAAGTCCGGCGGTGCCGGCCGGTCCGAAAAAGCGCCACCTCGGCCTTTCGGCCGGGAAGATCACTTCGTAAGCCGGTCGCGCATCAGTGCGGCCATGCCGGCGGCGCCGCTCTGGCCGGCGGTATCCAGCGCCACCGCCGTCTGGTCTTGCGGCGCGCGGTTCTGGCTCAGCTTCCATTTACCCTGCAGCCGGCCAAGCGGGATCTCGATCCCGACGATCGCCTTGAGCATCGCCGCAATGTAGTCGGCCGGCGCGTCGTCCACCGACCACGGCGCTGCGCGCGGCGATTCATGGCGCGCGGTCAGGCGCCCGAGCAGCGCGAGGATCCAGTCCGGATCTTCGATCGCGCGCAGTACGCCGTGCGCGTGCACCACCGCATAGTTATAGGTCGGGACCACTTTGCCGCTGAAGGGCTTTTCGGCGTACAGCGACGGCGACACATAGGCCGACGGGCCCTGGAACACCACCAGCACTTCGGCGCCCGCCTGGCGCCACAGCGGATTGGCGCGCGCGGCATGGGCGCGCAGTGTGCCGAACGGCGCCTCGGCGGTGGGCGCGCCGATCTCGAACGGGATGTGGTCGGCGCTCAGACCCTCGGCCGTGTGCGTGACGAGCGTGCCGAGCGGATGCGCTTCGACCAGCGCGTGCAGCGCGTCGAGCCGGGTTTCTTCGAAATGGGATGGCGCGTACATGGTCGATGGCGTGATTGGCAACCTGGCTATCTTACCGCGCCTGGCGGTACTGCGCGTCCCGATGATTTATACTTCATCGCATGATCCCGACCCGCTGCAGCTGGGCCAATATGGCCAACCCCCGATACCTCGACTACCACGACCAGGAGTGGGGCGTCGAGTGCCACGACGAAAACCGCCTGTTCGAAATGCTCAACCTGGAAGGCGCGCAGGCCGGCCTCTCGTGGGAGACCATCCTGAACAAGCGCGACAACTACCGCGCCGCATTCGACGGCTGGGATCCGGAAAAGATCGCCCGCTACGACGCCGCCAAGGTGGCCGAATTGCTGGCCAACGCCGGCATCGTGCGCAATCGCCTCAAGGTGGCGGCGACGATCACCAACGCCCAGGCCTACCTGCGCCTGCGCGACGAAGGCCTCACGCTCGACCAGTACCTGTGGGCCTTCGTCGACGGCAAGCCGATGATCAACCACTGGCCGGGCGGCGCGCGCCCGGCCAAGACCGAGCTGTCCGACCGCATCTCCAAGGACCTGGCCAAGCGCGGCTTCAAGTTCGTCGGCTCGACCATCATCTACGCGTACATGCAGGCCATCGGCATGGTCGACGACCATGACCCGGCCTGCTTCAGGCGCACAGCGCGCTGATTCCCATGGACTTCCGGCCGCATTGGCGCGGACGCGAGCGCTTCGTCATCTTCGATTCGCAGTGGGACTGCGGCGCGGCGTTCGCGGCGTGGGCGGATGCCTGGCGCGCCGACCCGCAGCGGCCCGCGCGGTTGCATGTGATCGCGGTGGCCGATGGCGCGCTGCCCGGTTTCCAGCGCGTGCTCCAGGCTGATGATGCGATCACCCTGGATCTGCTGCATGCGCCGCTCGAGCCGGCGCTGGCACAGCTTGCGGCGCGCATCGACGCGGTCCGCCTGCATGGCGTGGCCGATGCCGGCGCCGGCTTTGCGCGGCCGCTGGCACGGCTGCTCGCGCGCGATGCGGTGCTGCACGCCGACGGTTTGACCGCTTCGCAGTGGTCGGCGCTGCAATCGACTGGTTGGTCGTTCGAACCAGCGCGGGATGCCGCCAAACCGGGGTCTGACCCGCGGGGCCAGACCCCTTTCCCCACCACTGCGCGCTTCGCGACCCGCAAGCCGATCGCGCCGGTGCCGCCGGCGCCCGAGCGGCGTGCGGTCGTGATCGGCGCGGGCC
>JBKPEJ010000056.1:0-19107 GCA_046728335.1 Pseudomonadota bacterium
CGCCGCCACCGCGCCGATCAACGGCGGCGGCCCCGCCGCGGGCGCCGCGCCTGGCGCCGGCCCGAGCCGCAAGGACAGCACCACGAACTACGAAGTCGACAAGACGGTACGCTACGAGCAGCGCCCGATGGGCGGCGTCAAGCGCCTGTCGGTCGGCGTCGTGGTCAACTACCGCCGCCTGGTCGACGCCAAGACCGGCAAGGTCACCATCAAGGCGCTGAGCGCAGCCGAAGTGGCGCAGATCAATGACCTGGTCAAGGAGGCAATGGGCTTCTCGAAAGAGCGCGGCGATACCCTGAACGTGACCAACGCGCCGTTCGACGGCGTCGACAAGCCGGTCGAGGCGCCGCAAGCGCGCGCATGGTGGCTCGATCCCGAAATGCAGGAACTGGCGCGCCAGGGCGCGAAGTACCTGTTCGCCGCGTTCATCGTGCTGTTGCTGTACTTCCGCGTGCTGCGTCCGATGCTGCGCCCGGTGTTGCGCAAGTTCGACGATATGGTCGAAGTGCCGCCCGAGCCGGTCAAGCTGAGCGACGACGAACAGGATGAAGAAGCGCTGCGCAACGAACTGGCGGCTGGGGAAACAAACTCGGTAGCGGGCTACCGCGAAAATTTGAATATGGCGAAGAAGCTGGCCAATGAAGATCCACGGGTCATCGCCAACGTTGTAAAGGCATGGGTAGGCGCAAATGAATGATAACGGCATCCAGAAGGCGGCCATTTTGATGCTCGCCATCGGCGAAACCGAGGCGGCGGAAGTGATGCGCTTCCTTGGCCCGCGCGAAGTGCTCAAGCTGGGCGCCGCGATGGCCACGATGAAGAGCGTGCAGCACGAACAGGTGGTCACGGTGCTGGACTCGTTCCGGCAGCAGACCGAACTCAATTCGACCGTCGGCCTCGACTCGGACGAATACATCCGCCAGGTGCTGACCAAGGCGCTGGGCGACGACAAGGCATCGGTCCTGCTGTCGCGCATCCTGGGCGGCAAGGACGCTTCCGGCATCGAAAGCCTGAAGTGGATGGACGCGTCGTCCGTGTCGGAACTGATCCGCAACGAGCACCCGCAGATCATCGCCACCATCCTGGTCCACCTCGAACGCGACCAGGCCTGCGAAATCCTCGGCAATTTCACCGACCGCCTGCGCAACGACGTGGTGCTGCGTATCGCCACCCTGGACGGCGTGCAGCCGGCCGCGCTGCGCGAGCTGAACGACGTGCTCACCAAGCTGTTGTCGGGTAACGAGAACATCAAGAAGTCCTCGCTGGGCGGCGTACGCGCCGCCGCCGAAATCCTCAACTTCATGAGCGGCGAACAGGAAGGTTCTGTGATGGACAACATCAAGAACTACGACAACGACATGGCGCAGAAGATCATGGACGAGATGTTCGTGTTCGATAACATCATCGACATCGATGACCGCGGCATCCAGCTGCTGCTGCGCGAGGTGCAGTCCGAAATGCTGATCATCGCGCTCAAAGGCGCCTCGCAGGACCTGCGCGAGAAGATCTTCAAGAACATGTCGCAACGCGCCGGCGAGATGATGCGCGAGGACCTCGATTCGAAGGGCCCGGTGCGCCTGTCCGAGGTCGAGGCGCAGCAGAAGCAGATCCTGCAGATCGTGCGCCGCCTGTCCGACGAAGGCCAGATCGTATTGGGTGGAAAAGGCGAGGATTCGTTTGTCTGATACCCCGAAAGAATTGCAAAGCGCCTACCAGCGCTGGGAGATGGCCTCGTTCGGCGACGACCGTCCGAGCGTCGTGGCGGCCCGCCCTGCAGCCGTCGTCCAGCCGGCCATCGACCTGCCGACCGAAGAAGACCTGGCTGCGATCCGCGAAGAAGCGCGCCAGGCCGGCCATGCAGAAGGCCATGGCGCCGGCTATGCCGACGGCCTGGCGATCGGCCGCGCCGAAGCGGCCGGGGAACTCGAAAACCTGCAGGCAATCGCGCTCGAATTCGGCGCGGCGATTGCGCACGCCGACGAAGCGATCGCCGCCGATGTGCTGGACCTGGCGCTGCACCTGGCCAAGAGCATGCTGCGCACCGCGCTCGAGGTGAAGCCCGAACTGGTGATCCCGGTGGTGCGCGAAGCGATCGAATACCTGCCGGTGCTGCAACAGCCCGCGCTGCTGATGCTGAACCCCGCCGACGCCGAGATCGTGCGCGCGGGGATCGGGGAAGAACTCGACAAGGGCGGCTGGCGCGTGGTGCCGGATCCGACCATCGCGCGCGGCGGCTGCAAGGTCGACACTGCCACCAACCAGATCGACGCCCAGACCGGATCGCGCTGGGAACGCCTCACCCATGCCCTCGGCAAGAACATGGAGTGGCTCGGCCCATGAGTGAAGGCGCGGGTCCGGACCGCCACACCGCGCGCTGGAAAGCCTATCTGCGCGACTGCGACTCGCTGGTCAACTTCGTCGAGCCGATGCAGGTGTCCGGCCGCGTCACGCGCGTCGCCGGCCTGGTGATGGAGTGCGTTGGCCTGCGCCTGGCGGTAGGCAGCGCCTGCACCATCCCGATGGCGAATGGGGTCAAGGTGGAGGCCGAAGTGGTCGGCTTCGATGGCGACCGCCTGTTCCTGATGCCGCAAAGCGATGTCGAAGGCATCGTGCCCGGCTCGCGCGTGTTTCCGGTCGAGGCCTCGGTGCCGCGTCCGGGCAGCGTGGCGCATCCGCGCCGCCGCCCGAGCGACCGCGCGCGCCATCTGCCGGTCGGCATCAAGCTGCTCGGCCGCGTGGTGGACGGCGCCGGCCGCCCGCTGGACGGACTCGGGCCGCTCGGCACCGACGAAATGGCGCCGATCAACGCGCGTCCGGTCAATCCGCTCGACCGCGCGCCGATCACCGAAACGCTCGATGTGGGCGTACGCGCGATCAATTCGATGCTGACCGTCGGCCGCGGCCAGCGTCTCGGCCTGTTCGCCGGCACCGGTGTCGGCAAATCGGTGCTGCTCGGGATGATCGCGCGCTACACCACGGCCGATGTGATCGTGGTCGGCCTGATCGGCGAACGAGGCCGCGAAGTCAAGGAATTCATCGAACAGATCCTCGGACCGGAAGGACGCGCCCGGTCGGCGGTGGTGGCGGCGCCGGCCGACAGCCCGCCGCTGATGCGGCTGCAGGGCGCCGCCTACGCGACCGCGATCGCCGAACACTTCCGCGACCAGGGCAAGAACGTCCTCCTGATCATGGACTCGCTGACCCGCTACGCGATGGCGCAGCGCGAGATCGCGCTGGCGATCGGCGAGCCGCCCGCCACCAAAGGCTACCCGCCATCGGTGTTCGCCAAGCTGCCGGTGCTGGTGGAACGGGCCGGCAACGGCCTCGAAGGCGGCGGCTCGATCACCGCCTTCTACACCGTGCTGTCGGAAGGCGACGACCAGCAGGATCCGATCGCCGACGCGGCGCGCGGTATCCTGGACGGCCACATCGTGCTGAACCGCCACCTGGCCGAAGCGGGCCACTATCCGGCGATCGACATCGAACAGTCGATCAGCCGCGCCATGCATTCGATCACCAGCACGCCGCACCAGCTGGCGGCGCGCCGCCTCAAGCAGCTGTATTCGCGCTACGAGCGTTCGCGCGACCTGATCAGCGTCGGCGCTTACGCCTCGGGCAGCGATCCGGTGCTCGACCAGGCCATCGTCCTGCACGACCGGATCGAGGCCTTCCTGTGCCAGGAAATCGGCGACAAGGTCGACATGCTGGAGAGCTTGGGCCAACTTACCTCTCTTTTCGAGTGATGGCGGGCCGGCCGCACGCCCCATAATTATCCACAATGGCAACCCGTTCCGCACTCGAAACCCTGATTGAACTGGCCCAGCGCGACACCGATGAAGCGGCCAAGCGGCTGGGGGCGGCGCTGAAGGCGGCCGAAGACACCGAGCAAAAGCTGGCCATGCTGTTGAACTACCGCGAGGACTATGCGATGCGGCTCGATGCGGCGCAGGTGGCGGGAATCACGCCGCAGGCCTACCGCAATTTCGTCGCATTCATCGGCAAGCTCGATAACGCGGTCAACGGCCAGCGCGAGGTTGTCAAGCACGCGCACCACAAGAGCGCGGTCGAAAAGGCCGCGTGGCAGGCGAGCGAACGCAAGCGCCTGTCCTACCGCACGCTGAACGAGCGCGCGGCGGCCGAAGCGCTGCGCGTCGAGAACAAGCGGGACCAGAAGCAGATGGACGAACACGCGGCGCGCCAGGCGTATTACAAAAACGCTGACTGATCAACGAACACCAGAAATCGACATGCAAACTCAGACGACACTTCCGATCCAGGTTTCCCCGGCCAGCGCCGCGCCGCAGCGCACCAACGCCAGCCAGGGCGCCGATTCGGCGCAATTTTCGCAAGCCCTGTCGCGCGAGATGGAGCAGCGCCAGCACAGCCCTGCCCCGGCAGCTTCCAGCCAGCCGGCCAGGCAGCAGGCGGCTCCCGCATCGCGTCCGCAATCGGCACAGGCTCCAGCGCAGCCGCCGGCCAAACCGGCCGATGCAAAAACTGCCGACACCAAGCCAGCCGAGGGCAAGCCAGCCACGGCGAGCAGCGACGCCGGCGCCGATGCGGCCAAGGACGATGCAGCCGATGCCGCCGCGGCCACTCCGGTTGCCGACATGCTCGCACTGGTAGCGAGCTTCAACCAGCCGGCCACCGCCGCGGCCACACCAGCTGCAGCCAGCACGGAAGGCGCCTTGCAGGCAGCAGCCCTGAGCAGCTACGCCGGCAAGCCAGCCGTCGCCGAAACTGAAACCGGCGATGCGGCGGCGGCCGGCACGGGCAAGGCCCTGCCTGCATTGGCATCCGTCGCCGACGACAGCGCGCCGTCGTTCAAGGAAGTCGCGCAGGCGATCGATAGCGCCGCGCGCCTGTCGATCAAGGCCCTGGGCGGCGCGGCGGCTAAGGCTGCCGAACCAGATGCACCGCCAGCGCTGCCAGGCGCCGAGGCGAAAGCGGCCGACGCGGCTGCGCCGAAATCGACGATAGCCGCCGACACGATCGCGCGCCCGGTCACTACAGACAACAAGCTGGCGACGCTGGCCGTCCCCGCGCAGGCGTCCGACGCCGCGCCGGCTGCCGGCCAGGTCAAGGCCGACGCCGCGCCGGCTGCCGGCCAGGCCAAGGCCGACGCCAGCCTCGCGCAGGCGCCAATTGCCGACGCCGCTGCCCTGCGCTCGCGCGAAACCGTGGCCGAAACCATCGTACTCAAGGAAGCTCCGATTGCCGCTCCCCTGATGGCGCCGGTGCAGCAAGCCTCGGTCGCGATGGCGCAGGCGGCCACCGGCGTCCCCGCCGACCGGATCGCCGCGCGGGTCGGCACGCCGGGCTGGGATAACCAGGTCGGACAGAAGATCATCTGGATGGTGGCCGGCAAGGAGCAAAGTGCTTCGCTGACGCTGAACCCGCCGGATATGGGACCGATGCAGGTCGTGCTGAACGTGACCAACGACCAGGCCACCGTGACGTTCACCGCGGCGCAGCCGGAAGTACGCCAGGCGCTCGAAAACGCGATGCCGAAACTGCGTGAAATGATGAGCGAAAGCGGCATCGCGCTGGGCAACGCGACGGTCAATGCCGGCATGCCCGACCAGCGCCAGGCGCAGCACGGCGAGCAGTCGCGCGGCCAGGGTTCGGGCGCACGCTTCGGTAACGGCGGAAACGCCCCGGCCGTCGACGGCGCACCAACGCCGCGCCCTGCACGCATGGACGGTGGCGGCGCCGGACTGGTCGACACGTTTGCCTAGATAGCTCGATACCGGCGCCCCATACTCCGCCGTCGTTCCCGGGCTCGGCGTCCCCCCCTTGGCGGGAACCTATGCTGAACAGCAGAATCTGTTTAGCTTTCAGCATTGCTGGCTTATCGAAGTCACGCGGTGCTGTTTGCCTCAGTATAGGTTCCCGCCAAGAGGGGCGCCGAGCCCGGGAACGACGGCGGACAGCATTGGCGTCTCGACATCCCTTTCCCCGACATTTGTTTTTAGTTTCGCATCAATGTCCCCGGCAAGCCACGAGTTGGGTGCGGTTATTCCCTCTTTTCAACGCATCTGCCTGCTCAGTTATTCCCGATAATGACATAATGACGGCGTGAACCACTTACAGTACCAAGGGTACCTTGAAAGCGAATGCAAAAATGAAGGCTGATCCAAAAGCAGTTGCAGCGGCAGTACCGACCGGCGGCTCGAAGAAGAAGCTGATCATCATTGTCGCCGGTGCATTGCTGGTCGCTGGCCTGGGCGGGGGCGCCGCGTGGTTTTTCCTGCATGACAAGCCGGCAGCCGCCGAGCACAAGACCGTCAAGGCCGAACCGCCGTCATACGTGCCGATCGAAGCGTTCACGGTCAACCTGCAGCCGGAAAACGGCGACCAGTACCTGCAGATCGCCTTTACCCTGCAAGTATCGAACGAGAAGCAAGGCGAAGAGATCAAGGCCAACATGGCCAAGGTGCGCAGCCGCGTGTTGCTGCTGTTGTCCGGTAAGAAGGCGTCGGAGATTTCCAGCGTCGAGGGCAAGAAGCTGCTCGCCACCGAAATCATTGCCGCGCTCAAGCTGCCGTTCGTCGACAAGGGCGAACCGCAGCAAGTGAGCGACGTCCTGTACACCGCCTTCATCATCCAATAATGCATCATGGCCGATAATTTCCTCTCCCAGGAAGAAGTTGATGCCCTGCTCAAGGGCGTCAACGGCGATCAGGACGACACAGCCGCGCCTGAAGAAACCACGGGAGTTCGCACCTACAACCTGGCAACCCAGGAGCGGATTGTCCGCGGCCGGATGCCGACGCTCGAGATTATCAACGAGCGCTTCGCCCGGTTGCTGCGTGTCGGCCTGTTCAATTTTCTGCGCCGCAGCGCCGAGGTGTCGGTCGGCTCGGTGCGCGTGTCGAAGTACAGCGAATTCATCCGCAACCTGGTCGTGCCGACCAACCTGAACCTGGTGCACATGAAGCCCTTGCGCGGCACCGCCCTGATGGTGTTCGATCCGGGCCTGGTGTTCCTGCTGGTCGACAACCTGTTCGGCGGCGACGGCCGTTTCCACACCCGGGTCGAGGGCCGCGACTTTACCCAGACCGAGCAGCGCATCATCCTGCGCATCCTCGATATCGTGTTCGAGGCCTACACCAAGTCGTGGGAGCCGGTGTTCCCGGTCGAGTTCGAATATATCCGTTCCGAGATGAACACCCAGTTCGCCAACATCGCCACGCCGAACGAGGTGGTGGTGTCGTCCACCTTTACCGTCGAGCTGGGCTCGGTGTCGGGCCAGATCCACTTCTGCATGCCGTACTCGATGATCGAGCCGATCCGCGATGCGCTGACCTCCAGCCTGCAGGGCGAGGCGCTGGAAGTGGACAAGCGCTGGATCCGCCTGATGACCCAGCAGATCCAGATCGCCGAAGTCGAGCTGGTGGCCACCCTGGGCACCGGGCGCGCTTCATTCGACGACATCCTCAACATGAAGGTCGGCGACATCATTCCGCTGACCGTGCCGGAGCAGATCCAGGCCACGGTCGACGGCGTGCCCGTGATGGACTGCACCTACGGCGTGCTCAACGGGCAATACGCGCTGAAGGTCGAGAAGCTGCTCGCCAATGCTGACACTAAATAAAATAATCCCGGCGCATGCAGCGGCCGGCACACGACACTCAGGAGAGCACGATGTCCGATAATCAAGACGACCAAAGCATGGATGACGATTGGGGCGCCGCCATCGCCGAGCAGGCGAAGGCGGAAGCCGAGGCCTTGCAGAACCAGGTGGCCAGCGCCGCCGTGTTCAAGGATTTCTCGAACAAGGGCACCAAGACCGAGACGCCGAACGATATCGACTTCATCCTCGATATTCCGGTGCAGCTGACGGTCGAACTGGGCCGCACCAAGATCGCCATCAAGAACCTGCTGCAACTGGCGCAGGGATCGGTGGTCGAGCTCGACGGCCTGGCCGGCGAGCCGATGGACGTGCTGGTCAACGGCTGCCTGATCGCCCAGGGCGAGGTGGTGGTAGTCAACGACAAGTTCGGCATTCGCCTGACCGACATCATCACGCCGTCCGAGCGGATCAGAAAACTCAATAAATGATGCGCCGTATTTTCCTGGCCTGCGCCATCGCAGCGAGCCTTGCGAGCGGCGCGGTCCAGGCCCGCCAGCAGCCGGCGCCGACACCTGCCGCGGTGGAACCTGGGGTCAGGTCCGCCGGACCTGATCCCGCCCTTGTCGCCGCCGCCAAACCAGCAGCGCCCACACCGCAGCCCCTGACCACCGCCGGCCCTGCCGCCGGCAGCCTGCTGCAAACCATCTTCGCGCTGTGCGTGGTGCTCGGCCTGCTCGCTTTGCTCGCTTGGTTCATGAAACGCTACGGTCCCAAGGCGCAGGCAGGTTCCGCCCACGTGCGCCTGGTCGGCGCCCTCAACCTCGGCGGACGCGAACGCATCATGGTGGTCGAAGTGGGCGACCAGTGGATCGTGGTGGGCGCCTCGCCCGGCCGCGTCAACGCACTGGCCACCATGCCCGCCCAGCAAGGCGCCGCGGAGGATGCCGCGCTGCACCGGCACCAGCCATCGGCCTCCAGCTTTGCAGAGTGGCTCAAACAGACGATCGACAAACGTAATGCGAAATAAGAAATTTCTGCTGGCCCTGGCCGCACTCGCCCTGCCCGCGCTGGCCCTCGCCGCGCCCGGCATCCCGGCCTTCACCAGCACGCCTGCCGCCGGCGGCGGCACCGCCTATTCGCTGCCGGTCCAGACCCTGCTCTTGATGACGGCGCTGTCGTTCCTGCCGGCCGCGCTGCTGATGATGACCAGTTTCACCCGCATCATCATCGTGCTGTCGCTGCTGCGCCAGGCGCTCGGCACCCAGTCCGCTCCGCCCAACCAGGTGATGGTCGGACTGGCGCTGTTCCTGACGCTGTTCGTGATGGGCCCGACCTTCGACAAGATCTACACCGACGCCTACCTGCCGCTGCAGGAGAACAAAATCCAGATGGGCGAAGCGATGGACAAGGGCGTGGCGCCGCTGAAGGCGTTCATGACGCGCCAGACGCGCCAGTCCGACCTGGCGCTGTTCGTCAAGATGTCGCGCTCGCCGGCACTGCAAGGTCCCGACGACATCCCGCTGCGCGTGCTGATCCCGGCCTTCGTCACCAGCGAGCTGAAGACGGCTTTCCAGATCGGTTTCGCGATCTTCATTCCCTTCCTGATCATCGACATGGTGGTCGCCTCGGTGCTGATGTCGATGGGTATGATGATGATGTCGCCGGCGGTCATTTCGCTGCCGTTCAAGCTGATGCTGTTCGTGCTGGTGGACGGCTGGCAGCTGATGCTCGGTTCGCTCTCGCAGAGCTTCAACTAGGAGCGCCGCGATGACCCCCGAAAGCGTCATGACGATGGGCCGCACGGCCATGGAAGTCACCCTGATGGTTGCCGCGCCGATGCTGCTGGTGGCGCTGATCATCGGCCTGATCGTCAGCATCTTCCAGGCCGCCACCCAGATCAATGAAGCGACCCTGTCCTTCATCCCTAAGCTGGTCGGCATTTTCGTCGCGCTGATCATCGCCGGCCCGTGGATGCTGGCGGTGATGCTCGACTACATGCGCCAGGTCTTCACCAGCATTCCCGGCCTGATCGGCTAGGCGCGCGCGCCGTTCCGGTTTCCCCATGATTACGCTCACCAGCGCGGAAATGAACACGTGGATCGCGGCCCTGCTGTGGCCTCTCACCCGCATCCTCGGCCTGATCGCCGCCGCTCCCCTGTTCGGCAACACCAGCGTGCCGGTCTCGATCAAGGTCTCGCTCGGCGTGATCCTGGCCGCGATCATGGCGCCGGCAATTCCCGCGCTGCCGGCGGCCGACCCGATGTCGATGGCCGGTTTCCTGATCCTGGTGCAGGAGCTGCTGATCGGCCTGGGCATGGGCTTTGCGATGCGCATCGTGTTTGCCGCGATCGAGATGGCCGGCGAAGTGTCGAGCCTGACGATGGGCCTGGGCTTCGCCACGTTTTTCGATCCGATGTCGTCGGGCCGCTCGTCGGCGGTGAGCCAGTTCCTGGCGCTGATCGCGACCATGGCCTTCCTCGCCGCGAACGCGCACCTGGTGCTGCTGGAGGCGCTGGCGGAAAGCTTCATCAGCATGCCGGTGTCGGCCACGCCGATCTCGGTGGGAGCGCCGCTCGAACTGGCGCGCTGGGGCGCGCGCATCTTCAGCGCCGGGCTGCAGCTGTCGCTGCCGATCGTCGCCGCGCTGCTGGTCACCAACGTCGCGCTCGGCATCCTGACGCGCGCCGCGCCGCAGCTGAATATCTTCGGAGTCGGTTTCCCGATCACGCTCGGGGTCGGCCTGCTGATGCTCAGCCTGGTCCTGCCCTACCTGTCCGGCCCGATCCAGAACCTGTTCAACCAGGGCATCGAAGCCTCCCGCAGCCTGCCGCGCGCCGGCGCCGCCCGCACCGGACCAGCCCCGGCGCCGCAGCGGCCGTCCCAATAAACTCCGAGCAAGAACGCTGGACAAAAAAAAGCCGCCCGCATTTCGCGGACGGCTTTTTTTAGGCTATGTCACCGGTAAGTGTGGGACCGCGCGGCGATGGCGGCAAGCGCCCGGTGCGGCGACAAACCCGGGGTCAGGTCCGTCGGACCTGACCCCCAGCCCGTGGGCCGCGGCGCGTGCGTGAAGAGGTGGTACGTCGACGCCCGTCCTGCCCTTAGCGGTGACAGCGCGCGGCCGGATCAGATGAAATTGAACAGCGACAGCGAGCTGACCGATTTGAAGGACTTCTGCGCCGCTTCCAGCGCGCTCTGCTGCTGGCTGAACTGGGAAATCGCCTTGACCATGTCGAGGTCCTGCAGTTGCGACAGCGTGTCCGAGTATTGGATGTCGGCGTCCGAGCCGGTGGTGTCGAGATAGTCCAGCTCCTTCAGGTTGGAGCCGACCGAGGAGCGCACGCCGAGCACTTTGTCGAGCGAGGCGCCGAGGTTGTTGCTGGCGTCGGCCAGTGCGCTGGTATAGGCCGCCTTGCCGGCCGGGGTGCTCGCCGTTGTGGAGCGCAGCGCGGTAATCAGGTTGGTCACGGTGGTAAACAGCGACTGCTTGGTGCTCGGCGCCACGCTGAAGGTGTCGCCATTGGCGGGCACGCCCTTGACGTCGAAGGTGACGCCGTCGAAGGTGATCGGCGCTCCGCTCTGGAAGACGATGGGCGTCGACAGCGCGGGCGGCACAGGCGGCGGCACCGCGGCGCCGGTGGTCAGGTCCTGGACCGTGTAGGTGGTCACGGCCGGCGTGCCGGTCACCGCGAACTGCAGTGCGTAATTGTGCCCGGTGATTTTGCTGGCGTCCGACACCACGCCCGGCGACACCACGCCGGTGCCGGTGTTGGCGTTGCCGGTGCCGGTCACGAAGGTGCCGTTGCCGGTGGCGATATCGTCGAACACGGACGGGCCGGTGGCGTTGATCTGCACTTTGCGCGACGATCCGACCTGCAGCATCACCTGGCCCTGGTCGCCGTTGTAGACCGCGCCCGTGGTGCTCTTCGTATAAGGCGCCAGGCTCGACTTGAAGCCGGAAAACACATAGCCGCCGGCGCCATCGGCGGTGTTGGCCACCGCCAGCAGGTCGTCCAGCTTGCCTTCCAGTTCGGTCGCGTAGGTTTCGCGGTCGCTGGGGCTGTAGGCGCCATTGCCAGCGGCGACCACGATGGTCTGCACATCCTGGATCAGCGACTGCGCGCTCGACAGCGTCACGTCCAGCTGCGACAGCGAGCTGCGCGCGTTCTGGCGATTGGTCGCGAACTGGGTGTTGATCGATTGCGACTGCGTCACTTCCAGTGCGCGCGCGGAAGCGATCGGGTCGTCGGCCGCGCTCAGCATGCGCTTGTTGCTGCCGAGCTGCTGCTGGGTGCGCGCGAGCTGGGACTGCAAGGTATTGATCTGGCGGGTGCCCGCCTCGAAGATCGAACTGGTACTGATACGCATGATGATCCTTAGGGATTCCTGGATTAATGTCCGAGCTGCAGCAAGGTGTCGAACAGCGTGCTGGCAATCTGCATCACCTTGCCCGACGCCTGGTAGGCCTGCTGGTACTTGAGCAGCGCGGCCGCTTCTTCGTCCAGGTTGACGCCGGCCACGTTCTGCTGGGCGCCGGAAGCTTGCACCAGCAGCGCTTCGGTGGCTTGCGCGTTGACCTGCACTTCGCGCGCCTTGTTGCCCACCGTGCCGACCAGCTGCGCGTAGGCGGACTGGAAGGTCTGCTTGCCGCCGCCGAGCACGTTCTTGGCCTGCAGCTCGCCGATCAGGCGCATGTTGCGGTTATCGCGCGAGGCGCCGGCATTCGGGTCGATCACGAAGGTGTCGGCATCGGCCGGCTGGCCGCTGACCGTCATGCTCATGCCGCCGAAGTTGATGGTCGAGCCGGCCGCATATGGGATGGTCAGCGGCGTCGCCAGCGGCGCGGCGAGCGTGCCGCCGGGATAGGTGGTCACCACGCCCGTCGCGCTGGTCACTGTCACGTCCTGATACAGCGGAAAGCCGGACAAGGTGCCGGTGGCGCTGTCGAATGTGAGCGTGACCGGGCTGGCCAGCGGACTGGCCAGGTAGTTCTTGTCGACCACGCCATCGGTGACTCTGGCGGTGCCCTTGTTGGATCCCGGCACGCTGACCAGGATCGGCGCCGCCGCGGCCACCTTGGCGGGGTCCGTGATGGCCATGTCGATCTTCGCCGCGCCGTTCACGGTCGGGCGCACCAGGTAGCTGTCGCCGGGCAGCGCCGCGCCGGTGAAGGTGAAATCGATGCCATCCAGGTTCACCGTCTGCGGGAATGCCGGCAGCGGCAAGGTTGGCGTTACCGACGTCGTCGGCGGGCCGCCCGGCAGGCGCGACACGCTGTAGTTGGTGCCGTCGAACTTCACCGAGTAATTGCTCGCGGTCAGCTTGGTGACGTCGCTCACCACCGCGTTGACCGGGATCGGGCCGGTGAACAGATTGTGGCCGTTGGGCGTGATCAGCGGCGTCGGCGTGGTGAACAGGTCGCCGCCCATCACGCCGGAAGCGTCCTTGCCGAGGCGGTGCTGGGCGTTGACGGTCTCGCCCATGACGATCGCGATGCGTCCCAGCTCATTCTGGGCCGGGTCGAGGGTGTTGGCGCGGAAATCCATCAGGCCGCCCAGTTCGCCACCGCTGATGGCGCTCTCCGGCAACTCCGACACCTTGTTGCCGGTGACAAAACCGATCTCCAGGCGCAGAGGATCGGTGGCTGACGGGACCGCCGCCAGCGCGTAGGTGCGGTTGCCCATGACCAGCGGCTGGCCACTGCCGATCGACACGTTGATGCTGCCATCATCGGCCCGCATCACGGTGGCCTTGACTTGCTTGTTCAGATCCAGCACCAGCTGGTCGCGCGCGTCGAGCAGGTCGTTCGGCTGACCGCCGGTGGCGCTGCCGATGGCGTTGATCTGGTCGTTCAGCTGGGCGATCTGCTGGGCATAGGAATTGATGACGGTGACGTTGCTGGTGATCTGGGAATTGACGCCGTCGCGCAACTCCTGGAGCCGGCCATTCATGCTCTGGAAGCGGGCCACGAGCGCTTCACCGTTGGCCAGCAGCGCCTGGCGCGAGGCGATTTCTGCCGGGTTGGAACTGACGTCCTGCACCGCCTTGAAGAAATCCTGCAGCGCCGGCGACAGGCCGGACGTGGTGTCGGCCAGCAGGTTGTCGACCTGGGCGATCTGCGAGGAATAGGCGTTCAGCGCGCTGCTCGTATTCTGCGCGTTGCGCACCTGGACGTTGAGGAATTCGTCGGAATAGCGCTTGATGTCGGCGACCTGGGTGCCGTTGCCGACAAAGCCATAGCCGTAGTTCTGCGGGATCATGGTCGACTGGACCGTCGTCTGGCGGCTGTAGCCGACCACGTTGGCGTTCGCAATATTATGTCCGGTCGTCGCCAGGCCCGCCTGCGCTGCAAACAGCCCGGTCTTGCCGATGTTGAGGAGATTTCCAGCCATGATCGATAGTTCTTTCTATTCGTTACCTACTCAACGGCAGATTCCGCCAAAACTTGACTTGTCGGAATGCCAATGCGGGTGCGCCCTTAGCCCACCAGCGAGCGGGTGATGATGCGGGAGAGCTTGGTGGCGTAGTGCGGATCGGTTGCGTAACCGGCGTTTTGCAGGCCGCGCGCGAAGCTGCTCGCGTCCCCTGCGCTGGCCAGCACTTTTTCGTAACGCGGATTGTTGGCCAGCAGTTTGGCGTAATCCTTGAAGCCCTCGGCATACGAATCGTAAGCGCGGAACTTCTCCACCCTGGTCTGCGGCACGCCGTTGACATATTCGGTCGTGACCGCGGTGGCAACCTTGCCTTTCCAGCCAGGGCCGGCCTTGATGCCGAACAGGTTGTGGCTGGCGCTGCCGTCGGCGAGCTTGATCTCGCGTTTGCCCCAGCCCGACTCCAGCGCGGCCTGGCCGAGCATGAACTTGGCCGGGATGCCGGTGGCGCGGCTGGCCGTTTCGGCGTCCGCGCCCAGTTTTTCCTGGAACGAGCGCACATGCGGCGCCTGCGTCCTGACCGATCCGTTCACGGCAGGCAAGGCGGAGGGGGCCAGCAAGGCGCCCGGGGTTTTCAGCATCTGGTCGGCCGGCAGCGGGGCCGGCATCGCGTTCGAAGTCGGCACGTTCTGGTCGCCGCCGATCGCCAGCGCCTGCGCATTGGCGGCCTGGGCGCCCAGCTGGCGGATCAGCACGTCTGCCAGCCCGACCCCGCGCTTGGCCAGGTTCTGGCTCATCTGCTGGTCGAGCATCGAGGTGAACATCTTGCTCTGCTGGCTGTCGAGCATGCCTTCCTGCGGCGTGGCGTCGCGCATGCTCTTCATCATCATGTTGATGAACATGGCTTCGAACTGGGTTGCGGCGGTCTTCAGCGCCTCCGGCGAGCCGGCCTTGGCCGACTTCTTCAGCTCGCCGAGACCCTGGGTGTCGAGTGCGAATTTGGAAGTCAGGTCGGAGGTCTGGGAAATCATGGCGGCCCCTTAGATGATCTCGAGCTCGGCGCGCAGCGAACCGGCGGCCTTGAGCGCCTGCAGGATCGACAGCAGGTCTTGCGGCGAGGCGCCGATCGCGTTCATCGCCTTGACCACTTCGGCCAGCGAGGCGCCGCCCTTGACCATGACGACCTTGCCCGGATCCTTCTTGACTTCGATCTGGGCGGTCTGGGTGACCACGGTCCTGCCCTTCGACAGCGCATTCGGCTGGCTCACTTGCGGCTCGGCGCTGATCGTCACCGACAGGTTGCCGTGCGAGATCGCGCAGGTTTCGAGCGTGACCGACTGGTTCATCACAACCGAGCCGGTGCGCGCATTCATGATCACCTTGGCGGCGGACGTCGCCGGGCTCACTTCGAGCCCTTCGAGGATGCCGAGGAAGGCGACGCGCTGGTCGGACGAGGACGGCGAACGCACGCGGATCACGCGGCCGTCCAGCGCGGTGGCGATGTCCGGGCCGAAATGGTTGTTGATCGCCTCGACCACGCGGCTGGCGGTCAGGAAGTCGGTGGTATTGAGTTCCAGCCGTACCTGGTTGTCGGCGCCGAGGCTGTTCTTGACTTCGCGCTCGACCGTGGCGCCGCCCGAAATCTTGCCCACGCTAAGGTGGTTAACCTGGATCTGGGAACCACCAGCGGCAGCGCCGACGCCGCCCACCAGCACGTTACCCTGCGCCATCGCGTAGACCTGGTTGTCGGCGCCTTGCAGCGGCGTCATCACCAGGGTGCCGCCGCGCAGGCTCTTGGCATTGCCGATCGACGACACCGTGATGTCGATGGTCTGGCCCGGCTGGGCGAAGGCCGGCAGCGACGCGGTGACCATCACCGCGGCGACGTTCTTCAGTTGCAGGCTGGTGCCGGGCGGCAGGTTCACGCCCTTCGCCTGCAGCATCGAGACAATCGACTGCACGGTGAACGGGGTCTGGGTGGTCTGGTCGCCGGTGCCGTCGAGTCCGACCACGATGCCGTAGCCGGACAACTGATTCTGGCGCACGCCGGCAATGCTGGCGAGGTCCTTCAGGCGCTCGGCCTGCGCGCCTGGGGCCAGCAGCAGCGTGGCGCACAAGGCGATGAGGGAAGTGGAAAAGCGCATCATCGTCCGATCAGAATGGCAGCAGCGACTGGAAGAAGCGCGACGCCATCGCCGTCATTTCGGCGCGGTCGATCTGGCTGTTGGTGCGGTACTCGACGCGCGCGTCGGCCACCACGGTGGAAGACACGGTGTTGCCGGTCTGGATAGTGTCGGGATTGATCATGCCGGAAAAGCGGATGAACTCGACGCCCTTGTTCATCGCCACCTGCTTCTCGCCGGTGACGATCAGGTTACCGTTAGGCAGCACCTCGGTGACCGTCACGCCGATCGTGCCGGTGAAGGTGTTGCTGGCGCTCTGGTTGTCGCCGTCGGCGAACTTGTTGGCCGCATTCGCCGCCACCGTGCCGCCCAGCCGGCCTTGCGCCAGGCCCGGCGTGGAGAAGCTGACCGAACCGGACTTGTTGCCCGAACTCGCGCCGGCCTTCACCGCGGCCGTCTTTTCGACGATGGCGATGGTCAGCGTGTCGCCGATGTGGCGCGCGCGGCGGTCTTCGAACATCGGGCGATAGCTGGCGGACTGGTAGATCGCGCCGTTGCTGGCCGGCGCCAGGTCGGCCATGGCCGGACGGCTGCTGGTCGGACGCTGCACGATCGAGGTCGGGGTGGCGGAACAGCCGGCCAGCGCCAGCATGCCGAGGACGAGAAGTTGTTTCATAACTGGGACAGTTTCTGCAGCATCTGGTCGGAGGTGGTCACGGCCTTGCTGTTGATTTCGTAGGCGCGCTGGGTCTGGATCATGTTGACCATTTCCTCGACCACGCTGACGTTGGAGGTTTCGACGAAGCCCTGCATCAGCACGCCGGCGCCGTTGGTGCCGGGAGCGTTGGTGTTGGGGCTGCCCGAGGCGCCGGTTTCGACGTACAGGTTCTCGCCCTTCGACTCCAGCCCGGCCGCATTGACGAAGGTGGTCACTTGCAAGGTGCCGATCTGCGACGGCAAGCCGCCGCCAGGCAGGGTCACCGACACCACGCCGTCCTTGCCGATCGTGATCGACTGGGCGTTGGCCGGCACCGTGATGGCCGGCTGCACGACGTAGCCGGAGGCGGTCACCAGCTGGCCGTTGGAATCGGTCTGAAACGAGCCGTCGCGGGTATAGGCGGCGGTGCCGTCCGGCAGCAGCACGGAAAAGAAGCCCGAGCCGTTGATCATCACGTCGCGCGAATTGCCGGTGCTCTGGGGATTGCCCTGGGTGAAGATGCGTTCGGTGGCGACGGTGCGCACGCCGGTGCCGATCTGCAGGCCGGAAGGCAGGTTGGTTTGCTGGGACGACTGGGCCCCTGGCTGGCGCACGTTCTGGTACAACAAGTCCTCGAACACGGCGCGCGAACGCTTGAAGCCGTTGGTGCTGACGTTGGCCAGGTTATTGGTGATGACGTCCAGGTTGGTCTGCTGTGCTTCGAGACCAGTCTTGGCGATAAATAAGGAACGGATCATTTTGCTTCTCCAGTAACGCGGCCGACGAACACCGCCATGCACACGTCAATTATGGACTGGAGAGACTTAACTCAAAGCAAGGATCTGGGTAGCTTTTGTCTCGTTATTCTCGGCGTTCTTCATCAGGTTCATTTGCGTTTCGAAGGAACGCGCCAGCGCGATCATGTTGACCATCGACTCGATCGGGCTGACGTTGCTGCCCTCGAGCGTGCCGCCGGCCACCGCCACCTGCGGATCGGCCGGCGCCGCCGCCCCGCTCTTCAGGCGGAACAGGCCGTCGTCGCCGCGCACCAGGTCGCTTTCCGGCGGGTTGACCAGCTTCAGCCGGCCCAGCACGGTGGGCGCGCCCGGTTTGGTGGTGCTGGCGATGGTCGAGATGGTGCCGTCGCCGCCGATCGCCACCGTCACTTCGGGCGGCACCGTGATCGGGCCGCCATCGCCGGCGATGGCAAAACCGCCGGCGCTTTGCAGCAGGCCGTTCTCGTTCATCTGCAGCGCGCCGTTGCGGGTATAGGCTTCCGTCCCGTCCGGCATCTGCACCGCCAGCCAGCCCTTGCCCTTGACCGCCACGTCGAGCTCGCGCCCGGTCAGCTGCAGCGGACCGCCCGAGAAATCGGCGCCCACGGTCGAATTGACCACGAAGGCGCGGGTCGGCAAGCCTTCGCTCACCACCGGCACCGCGCGGAACGAATCGATCTGGGCGCGAAAGCCGGTGGTCGAGACGTTGGCCAGGTTGTGCGAGGTCGTCGCCTGCTGCTCCAGGATGTGCTTGGCGCCGCTGGCGGCGGTATAAACGAGACGATCCATTGCCTACCTTCGAAGTTAGCGCAGGTTGACCAGGGTCTGCAGCACCGAGTCCTGGGTCTTGATGGTCTGCGCATTGGCCTGGTAGACGCGCTGCGCGGTGATCATGTTGACCAGTTCGGCCGTCAGGTCGACGTTGGAGTTTTCCACCGCCGACGACTGCAGCACGCCCAGGCTGCCCGAGTCCGGCGTGCCGACCAGCGGGATGCCCGACACCGAGGTCTCGGCCCAGGCGTTGTTACCGAGCGGCGACAGGCCGTTGGGATTGGCGAAGTTGGCGAGCACGATCTGGCCCAGCGCGTGCGACTGGCCGTTGCTGTACTGGCCCAGGATGATGCCGTCGGCGCCGGCCGAGAAACGCTGCAGGTGGCCGGCGGTGTAGCCGTCCTGGGTCGATTTCTTCAGGCTGGAGTCGGCCCCGTACTGGGTGGTGCCGGCGAAGCCGAGGTCGACCGACAAGGACGGTGCGGCGCCGGTTGCAGGAAAGATCGGCAGGCCGATCGTCAGGGGCAGCGTTTGCGGGAACATCAGCGCATTCGACAGCGCGCCGCTCGAATCGAAATCGAGGTGGCCGACCGGCACTGCCGGCACGCTCACTGCGGCGGCGATGTCCTTGTCGACCATGTCGGGAGTATTGCCCACGGTGGTGCCGGAACTGGTGGCGGCGGCGGTGATCGCGGCCACCTGGGCGGCGGTGGCGCCGGCCGCGGTGGCGGCGGCGCCCACCATGGCGTTGGCCGCGGCCGCGTAGGTGACCAGCGCCGCGGCAGTCACGGCC
>JBKPEJ010000072.1:0-14434 GCA_046728335.1 Pseudomonadota bacterium
CGTTTGCTGTAGGTGTCGGCATTTCTGTGTGCTTGTGTTTGTTGGCTGGCTGTGCCGGTCCTGACAATCGTTTTGCGGGGTCGTACTGGTATCAGGAGGAGCTTTGTTCGTACGGCACCGTGTCTTCCCATTGCGGCATCCCCCCCGCTCTTGGGCCGTCTGTATGGCGTCAATATCCGGTTAGCAAGTGATGCGCCGCTGGTTGACGCGCTAGCGGCGACTGGCGGCGCGGAGCGCCGCTAAATTTATATCTAGAACACTTGAGGAACAAAGGCAGTAGGAATAGGGCGGTACAACAAGGAATTGTGTTTTTCAGTCCCGCTTTAGTTGTTCCTTTCGACTGGTTTTATTTTTGGACGTAAAAAAGGCCGGTGAACTCTGACAAGTTCCCGGCCCCGCATGACAACCCTCTAACCCTCTTAAGACTAGAAAGCGATTTGCCATGCACAGTGCGATTATTTCAACAGGTTCCGCCGCCGTCAATCAAAATTCGTTTCTCCAGTACCTACCTAGCGATGTTCCCGGTTTTCGTGGTGTCGAAAATCCGGCGTTTGACCAGTTTGGCTACACGAAGTCGAAGGAGGTCATCGTGTCGCAGTTCCCCGACGGTGTGGAATGCTTTATCGATATTGGTCAAGCGACTTATGGCGATATCTCCACCGCAAATGTCGAGTTCTGCCTGGGCGAAGTTGGTAGTCGTGGTGTACGAGGGGAGGGCGATCATGCGCGGTCCTCGGTGGCGTCTGCAAGGCGTGCGAAAACCCAAGTGCGGCGCAAGTGCAAAATGCTCCGTGCAGATTGCATGATTACGCTTACCTACCGCGAGAACGTGACAGATGAGGCTCGGGTGCAGGCTGATTTTAAAGCCTTCAGGAAGCGTCTCGCAAAGCTTGGCCAGTTCCATTACGTCGCTTGCCTGGAGACGCAACAACGGGGCGCTCTGCACGTTCATATTGCTTGCCAGTCGTTCCCAGCGTTCCTCATGCAAGGCGGCGTTCGCGTTAAGTCCTTCAACCTGCTGCGGTCAATGTGGCATAGGGTTGTTGGTCGTGGGAACGGTGCAGTCAACGTGAGTCGGCCACGTGGCCGCAATTCGGCGCATAGGATTGCCAGCTACATTGCGAAGTATGTCTCCAAGGGCATCGAAGAGGGGGCTTTCAACAAAAAATCCTACTGGTCTAGCACGGGTATCCCTAAGCCGATTGTGACTCGTTATTCTCTTCCAGGTACCGGCACCGATTTTGACGTGATCACGGACCTTTATCGAGGTTGGATCGCTCAAGGTTACACAGAGGTGACGCAACATCATGACGCCTTGAATGGCTTCTACTGGTTTGCGGCGTCTCGCCCCTGATACGTGCGAGCGATTCTGTGATTTGGGGTTGGATTATCCGTTATTTCCGTGATGCTGCAAGCTTGGTGCGTACGTCGTATTCGTCTCGCATGGCGCGTATGATCGCTGCGTGTTTCGCGTCACGCGCCGTTAGCTCTTTTTTCAGCTTTCGCACTTCGGCGGTCAGTGGATTCACCTTCGGCGTTTTCACTGCAGCTTCCAGATTGCCGATCTTGGTTAGCGCATTGACCAGCGCATGGTGTTCCAAGTCGAATTTCTTTTGCAGGGCGATGTTGCGGTCCGCGTTTTCGTTGCTGACATCGCTGTTGACCATTCCTACCACGTTGGCGTTGTGCAGGTCTCGTTCGAGGTCTGCAATAGCTTCCTTTAGTTGCGTGTTTTCTCTCATGGCTGCGTTGCGCTCTCCTTCGGTCAGGCTGAGTTGCAGGCGCAGGCTTTCGATGGTCACTTGGTCCATTGCCACACTCACGTTGGGCTTCCTTTCCGTGACGTCACGCTTAACTGTTTTTGGTGGGCCTGCACGTTTGGCGTCGCGGTACCGCTTGGCGCGCTGGGCCGGTGTAAGGGCATCGGCCTTCGCTGGTCTTCCGCGACCGCGCTTCTGCTGCTCCAGGCTGAGTTCGATTGTCCTTTTGTCTTCCGGCTGTTTCATGTCAATCCCCTTATCCAATGAATCAATTATACGTGACGCGTCACTTTTAATCAATATAAAAGTGACGCGTCACATAAAATAATTTGTTTTGTCACGGAAAAACAACATAAAAGTGACGCGTCACGTAAAATAATTTATGTGATGCGTCACGTTAAGTGGCGGGGTATGGGCTGCAAGGCCCATGTAGACCTACTGAATTCGATTCGCCCAGGTGGATCGAGTGCGGCCTGTGGAGTCTATTGAGCGTTGGCAGTTATCGCGGCATGCAAGACCGATGTGAAAGTCTCTTTTCTGGTATCGTTTGCTTCATGGCAATATTTTGAGGGGTTGCGGTGCGAGATTTTAGTTACGAATCATTGACTGCTGATACCGAGGAACTGATCCGCCATCTTCTTAGGCAAAGTGATCATGCGGGATCGGTGGAGGATAGTTTTAAGTGCCTTCACATGGCGGTTGGTGCTTACATGGCTTGGCTCATGGTAATTGCTGGCCGGTTTCCTGCTGTTGAATCTGCTGCCGATATCGTTCGTTTTACTCGGTTGGTCAGAGTGGAAATTAAGGACTGAATTGGTGTTGGAGTTCGATGTTACAGCTTGAATTGTTTGCCTTTGACCACATTGACTCAGATGAATTGTTTCTGATCCGGGCTACTATCCGTAACGCTTACTGGCACATCAGAAATTTGCGGGGTGGGAAGTTCGGTCAGGCGAGGTTGCGTCGCGCTTATCGGCTGGTCGAGGGCGAAAAAAAACGCCTGTTATTAGCAGGCGTCACGAAGCGGGAAGTTCTGGATTTATTAGCTTGCTGCCGGTTGAAGTGCACTCGACATAAACAGCCTTTTGACCCATGCAAGTATTGCCCGGCGTAGGGCGAGATTTAACCTTCGTTTGACATAATATAAATTATGCGAAAAACTGGTAGTTTGTAGAGCGTCGCGTTTTATGGACCAATTGCTGCAATTAGCGTTCGATACACAGCCGCATGCTGCTGGAATTGTTCTTAGGATGCCTGATCTCCGCATCTCCCTTCATCGCAACAACACGCTGCCTGCGCTCGAGGCCTTCGCGGTCCATCTCGGCCCCGGCAATATCGAAAGCCAGCTCCGATGCCGCCGCCACGCTGTCAGTGGCCGCGGCATTATGGTTCTTAATCAATTCGGGAGTCTGCCAATCGGATGAACGTCATCATTGCAGATCCAGCCTTGCCCCTAGCTGAATGCAGCCGCCACATTGGCGCGCGCCATGTGCAATTTTTTGTAGCTGTCGACAAGGCGGTCGTGCCTATCGAGCCCCTCCAGTGACATGCTCGTTGGCGTCAAGCCGAAGAAACGCACGCTGCCGCCCACTGACCCCATCACCGCGTCCATGCGAGGATTGCCAAACATCCGGCGGAAATTGATCGCGTAATCGTCCAGTTCCAACTCGTCATCCAGCAGCACCTCCAGCACTACATTCAAGGCCTGATAGAACAATCTGCGCTCGACCGTGTTGTCGTTGTACTGCAGGAAGGCTCCCACCAGCTCATGCGCCTCCTCAAATTGCTGCAAGGCGAGATGAATCAGCAGCTTCAACTCCAGAACTGTCAGCTGACCCCATTCCGTATTCTCGTCAAATTCGATGCCGATCAATGTGGCGATGTCGCCGTAATCATCCAGCTCATTGTTCTCCAGACGCTCAAGCAGTGCTGCCAGGCTGGCATCGTCCAGGCGATGCAAGTTCAAAATATCGGCCCGGAACAACAACGCTTTGTTTGTGTTATCCCAGATTAAGTCATCTATCGGATAAATTTCCGAATAACCCGGCACCAAAATTCGGCAGGCAGTGGCGCCTAGCTGGTCATACACCGCCACGTACACTTCTTTGCCCATGTCTTCGAGAATGCCGAACAATGTCGCGGCTTCCTTGGCATTGGAGTTTTCACCCTGGCCAGAAAAATCCCACTCAACAAAATCGTAATCAGCTTTGGCACTGAAAAAGCGCCACGACACGATACCGCTGGAGTCAATGAAGTGTTCAACAAAGTTATTGGGCTCAGTCACGGCGTTGCTTGCAAACGTGGGCTGAGGTAAATCGTTCAGACCTTCGAAACTGCGACCCTGTAGCAATTCCGTAAGACTGCGTTCCAGCGCCACTTCGAAGCTTGGGTGCGCGCCGAACGAGGCAAACACACCGCCTGTCCGCGGGTTCATCAAGGTGACGCACATCACTGGATATACTCCGCCCAGCGATGCGTCCTTCACCAGCACCGGAAAGCCCTGCTCTTCCAAGCCCTGAATGCCGGCCAGAATGCCAGGGTATTTCGCCAGCACTTCGTGCGGCACGTCGGGCAAGGCGATTTCACCTTCCAGAATTTCGCGTTTGACCGCCCTTTCGAAAATTTCCGACAGACATTGCACCTGAGCTTCGACCAGCGTATTACCCGCACTCATGCCATTGCTGACGTAGAGGTTTTCGACCAGGTTGGACGGGAAATAGACCACCTCGCCGTCCGACTGCCGCACATACGGCAGCGAACAGATACCGCGCTCCACATTGCCTGAATTGGTGTCGTACAGATGCGAGCCGCGTAACTCGCCATCGGGATTGTAAATTTGCAGGCAGTACTCATCCAGAATCTCAGCCGGCAGCGCATCTTTACGGCCAGGCTTGAACCAGCGTTCGTTCGGGTAGTGTACAAACGCCGCGTTGGCGATTTCCTCACCCCAAAACGTCCCGGCGTAGAAATGGTTGTTATTCAGTCTCTCGATATACTCTCCCAACGCCGACGCCAACGCGCTTTCTTTGGTCGCTCCCTTGCCATTGGTAAAACACATCGGCGAATGCGCATCGCGGATATGCAGCGACCACACGTTGGGAACAATATTTCGCCACGAAGCGATTTCAATCTTGATGCCCAAGCCCGCCAAAACGCCCGACATGTTGGCAATGGTTTGCTCCAACGGCAGATCCTTGCCCACAATAAAGGTGCTCGCTTCAGAAGCAGGATTCAACACCAGCAATGCCTGGGCATCAGCGTCTAAATTCGCTACCTCTTCAATCACGAACTCGGGCCCGGCTTGCACCACTTTTTTCACCGTACAACGGTCGATGGAACGCAAAATCCCTAGGCGGTCCTTGTCAGAGATATCCGCCGGCAACTCAACTTGAATCTTGAAAATCTGCTGGTAACGGTTTTCCGGATCAACAATATTATTTTGCGACAGGCGGATATTTTCGGTAGGAATATTGCGGGTTACGCAATACAACTTCACAAAGTACGCCGCACACAAGGCCGATGAGGCCAGAAAGTAGTCAAACGGACCAGGCGCCGAGCCATCGCCCTTGTAGCGGATAGGCTGGTCGGCCACCACCGTGAAATCATCGAACTTGGCTTCAAGACGAAGCTTATCGAGAAAGTTGACCTTAATTTCCATGGGAGAATTCCAAAATAGTGCTCAAAATGAGGTAGCCGCTATTATCGGTTCTTTTGGCCGTACAACAAAGGGGTGACTTCTGGGACGCCGGGCATTGGCGCCGTACGGCAGCAGGCCGGCATCGCGCTCGGCGTGGAATACGATCACCCCTGTCTCAAGGTTGGAATCTGGCCGAAAGAATGAAGCGCCAGATGCGCAGTTTCCTTCATCGCACGGAATGAACCAAGGCGAACCTCGTGGGGTTGACCCATTTCGTCTAGCGCGCTGCGAACGCGCGTATCACGCGCCACCCGGACTACAAGCAGCGAGTATTCACAACAGGGATTTGCCCTGAGCGAGAACCTGGTCGCACACCTGCTTGGAAACTTGAGCTTTGAGACCACCGCCGCTCAGGTCAAGCTGTTTGCCGTCGCTGCTTTTCAGTAGGCCTTTCGAGCCCTCCGCATAGCCACTATCGGACGAGACCGATCCGCCAGGGAGCTTGCCCATCAGCTTATCCTTGACCGAAGACGCATCTTTGCCGCCAAGGTAATTGTTTTTGATGCAAAACTCCAGCAAACCAGCCACATTTCCCATGCTACCAGCGGAAAGTGATTGACCTGACAATGCGCCGCCGACACTGCCCAAGTTTCCCAAGCCGCCGGCCGGGCCGGTACTTTGTCCCGGCTTGGCGAGATCCCCGATTTGCGCATTCACTGCCGCAACAGGTAACAGCACAGCAAGGAAGACGACGGAAACTGCCGTTCGATAAGTAAAGGTATTCATACTGAACTTCCTCTTGGCTGAGTCTTCACTATTGTGGCGATCATCGGACGCCGGGGCCTGAGCAGCCTGCATCCATGATGCTGTCCGGGCGCGTGCGCCTCGCGACGACAATGGCCTTCATCGGTCGATGATACGAGCCGTCGCCCCAAGGGCGTATTGGACTTTGGTCTTAATCGACGAACGCGCCGCGGCGATGGCCGACTCAACATTTTCCGATCGCTTCCATTGCGCGTATCGCAGCGCAACGGTCACCAATGCTCAGCTAAACGCCAGATTGCTAAGGTCGATGGACACCAGCAGGAGGTCGCGCACCGGTTTCGAATCCGGTCCACGCAGGTAAGCGCGCCGCCGGGTTGGCATCTTGAATCCCTGCACATCAACAATCTGGTCGATGTACTGAGCGGCTGGAAAGGAACCGGCGATGTCAACATGATAGTCATGCCGCCGGATCAGCATGTCCGGTCCGAAATAGAAATCCTGATCCCTGCAATGGCTGGCAAACTGGTCAGGAAACCTGACCCGCAGGCCTTGCCATTCTTCAGCATCTTCGGTAATCGATGCGATTTCGTTGACTTTGAAGCCAGGCAGCGCCATGAAGAAAGGTGTGGTCAAGTAAGTCCATAGTGCATAGCCATTAAAGTATGCGCGGTCAAGCGGCCCCCACGGTGTGTTCATTACGTGGTCCTTGAATGCCTCCCGCGGATGGATACGCTCCATCACCAATTTCCCGTCGATCGTTTCGATTGCAATACGATCCGCGCGAAAATTCGTGCGCCAATCAGGCTGCCCGAACGGTTGCACGGAAGCGAACTGTTCGTGAAGTGACACCGTCATTTTCCGTGGCGCCGAATCCTGAATAAGTCCCTTGAGGGGCCAAAGAGCGCCGCCAGTAACAATCTCAGCGCTAACTGTCTGGAATTGATGCAGCCGATCGAGCCCGCCATGGGCATCGATCACCCGCTTCATTAGTTCATTCATATGACCTCCGCTGTACCAAATGCCCGCACCAGAGCCCATCCGAAGCCACGCCCGGCAGATGGACGTTCAGGCGGGCTTGAAGCGAGAATACACCGCGGGATGCCGAGTCAGGCGGCCGCTGTCGGCTTGGTGAATGCGGCGGCATTGCGTTCCACGAACTCGCGCACGCTGGTCGGCTGCTGCCCGGTGAGCTTGAACACGTCGTCCGTCATTCGGTCGTAGCTTCCTTGCTGGTGCAGTTCGGCCATCACGGCCAGGTGGCCCAGCAAGTGGTCGGGTACGCCCAACTGTCGCAACTTGTCGACCCATGCCGCCACCGGCACGTCGCGATACGTGATCGTGCGGCCCAGCGCGTCGGAGAAGATGCGTGCATAGTGCTCCATATCTTGGGACTCGAAACCGGTCAGGTTGTAAATCTGGCCGATGTGCGGCGCCGGATTGTCGAGAATCACCGAGACGGCAAGCGCCACGTCCACTGCGGAAATCGGCGAAGTTCTGGCGTCACCCAGCGGCAGCACCAGCTCGTCGCGTTCCTTGATGCCGTCAGCGACGAGGCGCAAGAAGAAGCTTTCCAGTAGCACCGTCGGTCGCACTGTCACAACCGGCAAGCCAGACCAGGCCAGAGCCTGCTCCGCGAGCCAGTGCAGCTTGTGCTGCGGGCTGCCGGTGGTGTCGTTGATGCTCATCTGCGAGACCGTCATTTGCGACATGTTGACGATCACTTCGACGCCATGGTGGCGCGCCACCGCGGCGACATTGACGGTCGCTTCCAGATAGGCCGCCGAAATCGACATGCCGAAGTAGATACGCGAACAGCCCTCGATCGCGCGGTGCATGGATGCCAGGTCGGTCAGGTCGCCCACCACCACTTCGGCGCCGAGCGTGCGCAGGGCTTCGGCGCGCTCGTCTTCGCGCCGCACGAGGGCGCGCACCTTGTGACCCTTGGCCAGCAACATGGCCGTCAGATGGCGGCCGATGGCGCCGATATCGCCGGCTGCGCCGGTGACGAGGATGGGTTTGTCATGCTTGGCGTGATTCGTCAACTTGTTTACCTATTTACGTTGGTTGGCATTGGCTGCCGGTACTTACCGAATGTTTTCGCTGCGTGCTTCATCGCCGGCCATAGCGCGTTCCTGCATGTGCGGCGCGGGGCGACGGTCGATGAGGAGGCTGAGCAGTTCAGGGCGGCTGTAGTGGCCGCGCGCGTCCATCAGCCGCTTGCGGGCGTCGATCAGGCCGAAGTCCAGGTCGGCGATGACGCTGCCCTCCCCCTCCGTGATGGGCTCGCCGATGATGCGGCCGTCCGGCCCGATGATCGCCGTGAAGCAGCCGCCGGAAATCGGACCAATGGGCGCCTCGGTGTCTTTCGCAATCTGAGCCTGCTGATCGGCGTCGAGCCAGGCCGTTGCGTTGACGACGAAGCAGGCCGATTCCAGCGCATGCTGGCGAACGTTGATTTCCATCTGCTCCGCGAACAGCGCCCCGCCAAACGAACCCGGATACATCGCCGAGTGAATTTGCTCGCCGTCGGCGATCAGGGCGTAGCGCGCCAGCGGCAGGTTGTGCTCCCAGCAGGCGAGTTGGCCGATGCGCCCCACAGCACTGTCTACGGCACGCAGGCCGGCACCATCGCCCTGCCCCCAGATCATGCGCTCGTGATAGGTCGGCGTGATCTTGCGGCGGCGCTGAATCAAGGTGCCGTCCGCATCGAACAGCAACTGGGTGTTGTAGATAGTGCCGCCATCGCGTTCGTTGACGCCGATCGATACCACCATATTGGCTTCCTTCGCGGCCTCGGCAATCGCGTCCGTTTCCGGGGACGGGACGGTCACAGCCTCGTTCATCAGGCGCAGATGCTCCTTCGCCATCGCATACGGCGGCAGCACATAGGAGAAATAGGGGTAATACGGCACCAGCGTTTCGGGAAACGTGGCAAATTGAACGCCCTGCGTACCTAGCTCGCGGATTTTTCTGACGACTTTCTCGACGGTGCCGGAGCGGCTGTACAACAACGGGCTAATTTGCACGGCGGCGGCTTTAACGATGGTCATGATGGACTTTCTTCCATATATATGGTGTAGCTACACCATACCTGTTTAAAAAAAATTGGAGCGTTGCCACTCCCTTATTCAGATGGCAACCTGGCCGCCAGATTCAGCAACGAGGCGGCGCCCTCTTCGCCCATTAGCCGCTTGGCCTTGGCTTGGGCGGCGCGCCAGGCCGGCATGGCCGACGCCAGCAGTTCACGACCGGCCAGCGACAGCACGATGGGACGGCTGCGCCCCTTCTCCGGCAACATTTCCTTGGCCAGTCCGTCGGCGAGCATCAACTGCAAATTGCGCGTCGACGTCGAACGCTCCAGATGGTTGGCCCGGCCCAGTTGCGCACGGCTCGCATTCCCCATATGCGCGATCAGCACCAGCATCGAAAACTGGGAAGCATTTACGCCGAATGGGCGCAGCTCCTGGTCGTAAATGCTGGTGATCACTCGCGAGATCGAACGGGTTCGCGTCAGCAGACACTGGCGCGTGACCTCGTCTGTCAGGTCGGCATCGGGGTTCGTAGTATCGGGCATCTTCGTCATCATGAGAATCACTATAGTGTATCTACACCATACTGTCAAGCGCTACTGCGGCCGCCTGAAATTCGCCGAACCAAAGCACGCATCCGATTTCCTCGCACACGCTTGACATTCGTTTTGAAGTCGCTATACTCCACGCATCGCATCAGATTTGGTCGGATGCGATCCATACCAACCTTACGTAGGAGTTAATCATGAGCAAAATTCAAAAAGTACTGCTGACCGGCAAAACCCGTACCACTTCCGCTGACGGCCGCGTCATCGCCGGCGACCACGAAGGCAACCTCAACATCAATCTGTCGGTCCCCGGTAACAGCGCCGCGCCAGTTTATTCGTTCTCCGCCGTCGCCCCCCACCCGACCGCCGAGCAACTGTTCGCCGGCGCCTGGTCGGCCTGCTATATTGCCGCTGTGGGCATCGCGGCCAAGGAAAAGAAAGTCACCCTGCCAGCGAACACCGCCTTGGATATCGAAGTCGATCTGGGCCTGGCCGCCGGCGGCTATGGTCTCCAGGCCCGCCTCAGCCTGATCGTGCCCGGCCTCGACCACGCCGTCGCGACCGAGATCGCGCATGCCGCCGATGCCATCTGCGTGTACTCGAAAGCGACGCGCGGCAATATCGATGTGGTCGTGACTGTCGTCACCGCGTAATCAGGCTGGACAAGCTTATTTCCACTCTCAATACAAAGGACTGATTATCATGAAAGCGATTGTTGTACGCGCCCCCGCCGGGCTGGAAAATCTCGAAGTGCGAAATCTGCCTGACCCCGGTCAGCCGGGACCGGGCCAGATCCGTGTCGCGCTGCACGCCTCCTCCCTCAACTTCCATGACCTGATGGTCGCCAATGGTTCGATCCCGACGGAGGATGGCCGGGTGCTGATGAGCGACGGTGCCGGTATTGTCGAAGCCATTGGCGAAGGCGTCACGGAGTTCAAGGTCGGCGACCACGTAGTTTCTTGCTTCTTCCCCCAATGGTCCGACGGTTTGCCTTTCGACGCTGTCGCTGGCTCCCAAGGCACGCCGGGCGATGGTATCGATGGCTACGCAGCCGAGTATGCGGTTCGCCCGGCCACCGCATTCACTCGTGCTCCGCGCGGCTGGAGCCATGCAGAGGCGGCGACCATCACCACTGCGGGTTTGACGGCCTGGCGTGCTTTGGTGGTCGATGGGCCGCTCAAAGCTGGTGACAGCGTGCTGGTGCTGGGTACGGGAGGCGTCTCGATTGCCGCGTTGCAGATCGCCAAGGCCATGGGCGCGAGCGTCATTGCGACAACCGGCTCCGATGATAAATTCGAACGCTTACGCGAACTCGGCGCCGATCACATCATCAACTACCGGCAGACACCGGACTGGGGCCAGCAAGTGTTGGCACTGACAGGTGGGCGCGGCGTGGATCACGTCGTTGAGGTTGGTGGGCCAGCCACGCTCGCGCAGTCGATCAGGGCCGTACGCGTCGGTGGCCATATCGCTCTG
Organism: Pseudomonadota bacterium; assembly: GCA_046728335.1. GTDB lineage: Bacteria > Pseudomonadota > Gammaproteobacteria > Burkholderiales > Burkholderiaceae_D > JAFCUW01. The sequence goes on from JBKPEJ010000072.1 coordinate 11,216, forward strand.
ATCGGTGTGTTAACCGGGTTCAATGGCGCGGTGCCGACGGCTGAACTGATGGCCAAGCACGCGCGTTTGCAGGGTCTGGTCGTCGGCAACCGTCGCCAACAACAGGAGTATGTGGCAGCGCTCGAGCAGACCGGTATCCGCCCGATCATCCACGCCAGCTTGCCTCTGGAGCAAATGGCTGACGCCTTCCGTCTGCAGGAGCGCGGCGACCACTTCGGCAAGCTTGTCATCGAGTGGTAAGTATTACGAAAGAGTGCCGCCCGCAATTTCAATGAAATAAAGATCGCATACGATGTGATCGGAACCGCTTGACATTCGTCTTGAAGTCGCTATACTCAACACATCGCATCCAATTGCATCGAAAGCGATTTAAACCAACCACCCTTAGGAGTTCATCATGAGCAAGATCCAAAAAGTACTGTTGACCGGCAAAACCCGTACCACTTCCGCAGACGGCCGCGTCATCGCCGGCGACCACGAAGGCAACCTCAACATCAATCTATCCGTGCCTGGCAACAGCGCCGCGCCAGCGTATTCCTTCGACTCCGTCGCACCCCACCCGACCGCCGAGCAACTGTTCGCCGGCGCCTGGTCGGCCTGCTATATGGGCGCAGTGAGCTTCGCGTCCAGGGAAATGAACGTCACGCTGCCAGCGAACACCGCGGTCGATATCGAAGTCGATCTGGGACTGACGAGCGGCGGCTACGGTCTCCAGGCCCGCCTCACCTTGATCGTTCCGGGACTTGACCATGCCGTGGCGACCGAGCTCGCACACGCCGCCGATGCCATGTGCCCGTACTCGAAAGCGACGCGCGGCAATATCGACGTGGTGTTGACTGTCGTCACCGCGTAATCCCATCGGCGCGCCAAATTACTCGCATCCGATAAAATCGTTTAAGTTATAATTATTTCACCAAGGAGTTTCATCATGAGCAAAATCCAAAAAGTCCTGTTGACCGGCAAAACCCACACCACTTCAGCCGACGGCCGCGTGATCGCCGGCGACCATGAAGGCAACCTGCACATCAATCTGTCCGTTCCCGGCAACAGCGCTGCCCCCGCCTATGCGTTCGCAGCCGTCGCACCGCACCCGACCGCCGAACAGTTGTTTGCTGGCGCCTGGTCAGCCTGCTACATTGCCGCCGTTGGCATCGCGGCCAAAGAAAAGAAGGTGACGCTTCCGGCCGACACGGCAGTGGAAATTGAAGTGGACCTGGGCCTGGGTGGCGGCAACTACTACATTCAAGGACGTATCAACCTGGTTGTGCCCGGTCTCGACCACGCCCTGGCCACGGAAATCGCGCACGCGGCGGACGCCATCTGCCCGTACTCGAAAGCCACGCGCGGCAATATCGACGTCACCTTGAGCGTCACCACGGCATAATGAGCAGTAACCCGGTGCGCGTCCGCGCGCACCATTCACCTCTGCAATAACGAAAGGATGCAAGATGACCAAGCAAACTGAAACCGCGATCCTGGCCGGCGGATGCTTCTGGGGCATGCAGGCGCTGCTGCGCCGCCAGCCCGGCATACTGTCCACCCGCGTGGGCTATACGGGCGGCGACGTGCCCAATGCCACTTACCGCAACCATGGCACACACGCGGAAGGCATCGAAGTCGTGTTCGATCCGCGCCAGATCAGCTTCCGCCGGATCCTGGAATTCTTCTTCCAGATCCACGACCCGAGCACGCCCAACCGCCAGGGCAACGACCTCGGCGCCAGCTACCGCTCCGCCATTTATTACCTGGACGACGAGCAGAAGCGCGTCGCCGAGGACACCGTGGCCGACGTCGACGCATCCGGCCTGTGGCCCGGCAAGGTGGCGACTGAGATCGCGCCGGCGGGTCCGTTCTGGGAAGCCGAGCCGGAACACCAGGATTACCTGGAACGTATCCCTAACGGCTATACCTGTCACTTCGTGCGGCCGGACTGGAAGCTGCCTCAGCGCGACTGATCCGATTGAATCGCATCCGCGTGGTAAAATAGCGATATCTAACCACGCGAACAACACACCCACATCATGACTAAAACAGCCAAAGCAGCCAAAGCAGCCCAAGCAGCCAAAGTAAGCAAGACGTCCCCGTCGAACGAGCAGAAACTTGCGGATTTCCTGTGCTTCGCCTTGTACTCGGCCAACCTCACGTTCGGGAAGGCATACAAGCCCCTGCTGGATGCGCTGGGACTCACCTATACCCAGTACATCACCATCGTCGCCCTGTATGAGGAGAGCAACCAGACTGTGAGCGGGCTGGGCGAGAAGCTGTTCCTGGAATCGAACACGCTCACGCCAATCTTGAAGAAGCTGGAGAGCCTGGGCTATGTGAGCCGGGAGCGGGATAGCGCGGACGAGCGGCAGGTGATTGTCAACCTCACCAAGGAAGGCCGCGCCCTGCGCGAACGTGCCTACAGCGCCGACCCCGAACGGACCTACAGCGCGGACCTGTTCGCAGCCCTTGGCTTGAGCTTGGACGAGTTCGCGCACACCCGCGACGCCGTGCTGAGAGTGCGCACCAACCTGGCCAAGTCACAGCGCAAATAGCGTTTCCCATGAGGGAACGGCGCGCAAGGCGCCCTCGCCTTCACTGAAACCAGACGGCGCAAACCGTCCGCGCCGCCGCATGACATCGGCGGCGCCGCCATTACTGCCCGCGCCGTTTTTGGCGTGGCTAGCATCGAGGCCCGCACAGTCCCGCCAATCATGGCCGGCGCAACTGCGTGATTGGCATGCGCATCACGCATTCATCAAACCAGCGGTTTGCCGTTCAGCGCGCGAATCTGGTCCAGCCGGAAGGTGGGGCCGTCGCGCAATTGCATGTATTCGGCGCCTTCGCGCGAGTACACGTCCGCGATCACGCCGCTCACAGTCTCCTCCCTCCCGTTTGCCAACAGCACCGTCAGCTCGCAGCTGCGCCGCAGGCTGGCCAGCGCCAGGAATTCGTCGTGAATGGAACACGAAATGGGTTCATAAGGCTGGTCCACGATGGTGTCCAAAAAAATGGGATGGGATATTTTAGGCTTGTCACCGTTAAGTGTGGGACCGCGCGGCGATGGCGGCAAGCGCCCAGTGCGGCGACAAACCCGGGGTCAGATACCGTATTGGATTGCAAGCCCTTTCGGCTGGTAATTGGGATCGAATTTCTGATTGTTGGTGACGACCCCATAAATAAGATGGACGAGTTTGTGCGTCACTGCCGAGATGACCGCACGTTTCGCCATTC
>JBKPEJ010000063.1:0-21376 GCA_046728335.1 Pseudomonadota bacterium
CTGACAGGCCACTTCTTGCGAAGCGCCTATATTTCTTTTTTGTGAACATTTGATAATTTAAGTATTCAATGACCGAAGTCACTGGCACCTTCATCAAACGCCCACACTTATCGACTGTTAATTGTTAAAGAACTTGTTTGGAACTGCTCGCTGCTTGTCGACAAAGCGTTGTGTTTGTCAGCAGCACAGAAGGAAGAGTATGAAGCGTTTCGCTAAATTCGTCAACTTCTTTTTTTCCAGCATCGTCGTTTCCGACGACCCCAACTGCTTGATTTTGTTAACCAAATTTGCTGGGAGGCGAACTATAGCAAACCTCCCAGCAACTTGGCAAGGGCCTTTTGACGCATCCGCAGCCCCCCATGGCACCAAGCTTGCTAATAGCTGGTATAGGCTTGTTCCCGTTTTCCTGCATAACTTCTTGACTTGCGGGGCGTCTGGGCAGACATTGGCAGTACAGAAGCAGCCCCATGTTTGGCCAGGTGAAAATCGCCTGTTCAATTTTGGAGCAGGGGTGGCAATTTGGGACAACCACATTCCAGCGATGGCGCCCCGCTCGAGGGCTCACACGGAGACAAGGCATCATGCACCAACCAACTGCTCAGGGCGCGAACGGGGCGGCATGCCTCTCGCCCGCTTCAAAGTGGGACGACAACATGCCGGTCATCATCGAGTCCTCGCACCAGCGATCGCAATCCTACGGCCTGTGTCCCGGCGCCCGTCCAGATTTTAGTCCCGTTGCGCGCAAAGACTTGTCGCTGTTGATCGAACAGAATCGCCTGCTCCACACGCACGCGGTGCCGGCAATGGAAACCTTGTACCAACAGATCGTGAACACCCATAACATGGTGATCCTCACCGACGCCAAGGGGGTGATCGTCCATTCGCTGGGCGATGACGATTTCCTCGAGAAGGCCAGCCGGGTCGCCCTGCAGCCAGGCGTGGCATGGTCCGAAGAAAGCAAGGGCACCAACGCGATCGGCACCGCGATCGCTGAAAAAACGCCAACCCTGGTTCACGCGGACCAGCATTACCTGGCGGCGAACCATTTCCTGACCTGTTCCGCGGCTCCAATCACGGACCACCAGGGCAACGTGGTCGGCGTCCTCGATGTCTCCGGCGACCAGCGCAGCTTCCACAAACACACGATGGCGCTGGTGCGGATGTCGGCGCTGATGATCGAGAACCAGCTGTTCTCGGCCAGTTTCGAAGACTCGATCACGCTGCATTTCCACGCCCGCCCGGAATTTGTGGGTACCCTGATGGAGGGGATCGCCTCGTTCACGCCAGGCGGGCGCTTCCTGTCGGCCAATCGTAACGGCTTGTTCCAGCTGGGCCTGTCGTTCTCGGCGCTACAGTCGCACACCTTCAGCTCGCTGTTTGGCATGCCGGTGTCGGCAATCTACGATCACTATCGCACCGCCATGCCCGGGCTGCTGAACCTGTGCATGCATAGCGGCGTACGGGTGTATGGCCGCGCTCAGCTGAGGCTGATGAACGAGACCCAGGCCTTGCCGGGCACCCACGAACGGACCAGCCCCGCCGCGCAGCAAACGTCGCAGGCTGCCCAGGCGGCATCGGCGCGCCGGCTGTCGGGGCTGCGCTACCTGAACACCGGCGACCCGCAGCTCGAGCAGGTCATCGCCAAGGTCAACAAGGTGCTCGGGCGCGATATCCCGATTCTGGTGATGGGCGAGACCGGCACCGGAAAGGAATTGCTGGCCCAGGCAATCCACAACGACTCGCCGCGCGCGATGGGCCCATTCGTGGCGGTCAACTGCGCGTCGATCCCGGAAACGCTCATCGAGTCCGAACTGTTCGGCTACGAGGACGGAGCCTTCACGGGTGCGCGCAAGAAGGGCTCGATCGGCAAGATCCTGGCGGCGAATGGCGGCACCTTGTTTCTCGACGAAATCGGCGACATGCCGTTCGGCCTGCAGGCGCGGCTGCTGCGGGTGTTGCAAGAACGCATGGTGACGCCGCTCGGCAGCGGCAAGTCGATTCCCGTCAACGTCGAGCTGATCTGCGCGACCAACCACAACCTGCGCGACCGCATTGCCAGGGGTTTGTTCCGCGAGGACCTGTACTACCGCCTCAACGGCCTGGTGGTGAAACTGCCGCCGCTGCGCGAACGCACCGACCTCGAGACGGTCGTCAAGAAGATACTCGCGACCGAGTCGAACGGCGGGAGTTACAAGGTGTCCGAGGAAGTGCTGTTCATGTTCATGCGCCACAAGTGGCCGGGCAACTTCCGCCAGCTGACCAACCTGTTGCGCACGGCGATCATCATGGCCGGCGACGAGCACGAGATCAGCCTGCGCCATATGCCCGACGACTTCCTCGACGACATCGACATGCACCCGTCGGCCGAACCTGCGATGAACGCCGACCGGATGATCGCCAGCGGCGCCAACCTGGAGGAAATGGCGCATTCGGTAATCCTCAAGTCGCTCGAAGCCCATGGCGGCAACGTGTCGGCCACCGCGCGCGCGCTGGGCGTCTCGCGCAACACCATCTACCGCAAGATGCCGAACCACAAATAGGCGCATCGTCAGGCCGTCGCCGGAAGGCCTGGTGATTTCCACACGACGCCGCGCTTGTTGATCGTCATCAGGTCGACGCCATCCAGGCGCGCCGCCGGCGCGTGACTCTTGCGCGCGCCTATCACCATGAGCGCTGTGGACAAGCGAAGCGTCGCGGCAAGGGCGGCGATCCTGTGCCAGCCGGCGCGCGACGCGGCCTCGCGGCGCTGTTCAGACGACGATCGGTTCGAAAAACGGCCAGGTCAGCACGCCAGGGTGCGCCGTCTGGACGCCGCACAACAACGCCAGCCAGCACAACTGGAATAGGACGAAGCGCATGCGATCAGAAGAAAATGATGCCGCCCAGCGAAGCGCCGTTCATGCGGGTCGAAAGGCCGCTGAACGACTTCGACCGAGTCTGCCCCACCTCGGCCACCAGCGTGATCAGGCTGTTGAGCGAGTAGTAGGCGCCCAGCGTCAGGTTGGCGTTCGACTTCAGGCCGCGCGTGCCGGCGGTATTGCCGTCGTTCTGGCTGATGCCGTAACTGGCGCCCAGCTTCAGCTTGTCGGCGGTCTTGAACGTGCCTTGCACCAGGTAGTTCTTCGACTTGGCGTCGCCCTGGTCAGCGTCGGACAGGATGCCCAGCGCCTTGCCGCCCTGGGCGTTGACCAGGAGGCTCGCAGCGCCCGCGGTGACCGACCCGCCTGCTTCGAAGCCGGTCATGGTCAGGTCGTTCACGCCAGGCATGGCCGAGGTGAACTTCTGCGACTTGACGCCAACCCAGCCTTTGAAGCCCTCCTGGGCGAAGGTCAGCTGAGCCTGCACTTGCGGACTCGACTTGGAGGTGTAGACAGGCCCGGACAGTATTGGCGTATCTGAGACCGGGCTCATCAGGGCTATGTCGAAGCCGAGGCCAGAGGACGACTTCGCGGTGCTGTACATCATCTGTCCGTAATTGCCGAGGTAGGTATAGCCGGCGCCGATGTGGCCGAGCGTGACGCGGCCACGTTGGGTCGCCTGCACCGGCGCGCCCGCGCCCAGCAAGGTCATGTCGGAGAGGATGGCGTTGGCGCCGAAAATGCCGTAGTCACGCCCCAGCTTAACCGTGCCCATCTGCGCGTTGCCGAATGTAAAGTAGGCCTGGCGTACGTCGACCACGCTGTTCTGGCCGATGGCGCTGTCGGTGGCGGTCGAGTTGTAGATGCCTATCAGCGCCTTGACGTCGTAGCCGCCCTGGGTCGATGCCGCCGAGGTTACCAGTCCGTTCGGCAGCAGCCCGTTGCCGATCGTGGTGCGATCCTTCTGGCCGCCGCAGCCGAGGCCCTTGTCGCCCAGCGCCAGCCCGCCGACCGCATCGCCCGAGCATGACACCGCCGTGTAATACGCGTTGACGATGCCGCCGACCGACACGGTCCAGTCACCCGCTTTGATATCGACTGCGTGGGCGGTCTGCAGGCTTGCCGCGGCCAGCGCGGTCAACAGGAATACGTTCTTCATCCGTCTCTCCTCTTTCTTTTTAGTTGGTAGGCACATCGATGCGATGTACCTTGTCAATGGCAATTAGCGTGCCCAGCCGATAAGCCCGAAAACCGCCGGTTTCGCGCGTGAGCTGTGCCGGATCGGATCACTTGCGCGCCTGCCTGTCCTGTTTTTGATCGCATGCTGTACAAGGCGAACCACCTTCAGGCATGCGCCGCGGTCCAAGGGCTGGGGTCAGGTCCGGCGGACCTGACCCCGGGGTTGTCGCCGCACTCGGCGCTTGCTGCCATCGCCGTGCGGTCCCACGCTTATCGGTGACATAGCCAAAAAAAAAAATGGCGGCCGAAGCCGCCAGAAAAACCGCCCTGCCCAGCCGCGGAGACAACCCTCGGCCAAACACTGGAGTGAGCGGCTACACCCTCAACCTTTTGCCAGCTTGAATACCCACACCGAGCCGCCCTGTTCGAGAAAGTTGACCTTCTTGGCCACTTCGCCGCCCCACAGCGGTACCGCACCGCCCCAGCCGGAGACCACCGCAACGTACTGCGTGTCGCCATCGATCCAGGTCACCGGCGGCGCCACCACGCCGGAACCGGTCTGGAACTTCCACAGTTCCTTGCCGGTCTTCGCATCGACCGCTTTCAGGAATCCTTCCGGCGTGCCGTAGAACACCAACCCGCCCGCGGTGCTCATCACGCCGCCCCACAGCGGGGCGTTGTTCTTGATTTCCCAGACGATCTTTCCGGTTTTCGGATCGATCGCGCGCATCGCACCGATGTAGTCCTCGTTCAGCGGCTTGATGGTGAAACCGGCGCCGAGGAAGGCCCCGCCCTTCTTGTAGCTGATCGGCTCATTCCAGATGTCCATGCCCCACTCATTGGCCGGCACGTAAAACAGCTTGGTCTGCGGGCTGTACGCCATCGGCATCTGGTTCTTGGCGCCCAGGAAGGCCGGCGCGGAGAACACTGTGCTGCCCTTCTTGCCGTCTTCGCCCTTGGTCGGATCGCTCGGGCGATTCGCCGCGATGAAATTCGGCCGCCCGGTCTTGAGGTCGATGCTGCTGGCCCAGGTGATCTTGCGCACAAACGGGAAGGCATTCTGCAGCTTGCCATTATTGGCGTCGATCACGTAGAAGAAGCCGTTGCGGTCGGCCTTGCCGCCGTAGCGCTTGCCGTCCATGTCGAAGGTGACGAACTCGTTGGCGCCGTCGAAGTCCCACGAGTCGTTCGGGGTGTTCTGGTAGGCCCATTTAATCTGGCCCGTTTCTACATCGAGTGCGACGGTCGACGACGAATACAGGTTGTCGCCGGGACGCAAGTGGCTGTTCCAAGGCGCCGGATTGCCGGTGCCGAAGTAGGCCAGGCCGGTGCTGGCGTCGTAGGTGCCGCCCATCCAGGTCGAGGCGCCGCCCGTCTTCCACAGGTCGCCAGGCCAGGTCTGGTTGGTGGTGCCGGATATGCCGTTGTCGCTGGCCTTGCCGTTCTTGTCGTAGCGATGGCCCATGTGGCCTTCCACGGTCGGACGCGACCACACCAGCTGGCCCGTCATCGGATCGCGCGCTTCGACCCGGCCGACGATACCGAACTCCCCGCCCGACACGCCGGTCAGCAGCAAGCCCTTGGCGATCAGCGGCGCCGCCGTCATCGAATAACCGGCCGCGTAATCGTCAACCTTTTCCTTCCAGACCACTTTGCCTGTGTCCTGGTCGAGGGCGACGAGCTGGGCGTCGAGCGTGCCGAAGATCACCAGGTTGCCATACAGCGCGGCGCCGCGGTTGACCACGTCGCAGCAAGGCATGATGCCATCCGGCAGGCGGTGCTCATACTTCCACAGCTTGGCGCCGGTCTTCAGGTCGACCGCGAAGATGCGCGAGTACGAGGCGGTGACAAACATCTTGCCGTTGTGGATCAGCGGCTGCGATTCCTGGCCTCGCTGCTTTTCACCGCCGAACGAGAACGACCAGGCCGGCGTCAGCCTGGCCACGGTCCTGGTGTTGATCTGGGTCAGCGGCGAATAGCGCTGCCCCTCGGTGCCCATACCGAACGAGAGCACGCTCCTGGGATCCTTGGCGGTGTTCGACAACATGGCGCTGGTCACGTCCGCCGCCTGCGCGAGCGAGGCTGCGGCCAGGCCGAACAGGCATCCCATCATTATTTTTTTGTGCACAATCTTCTCCTCTTGTAGATTTTATTTTTCGCCACTGGGCGCCGGGGAAGCGGCCAGCAGGCGAAACTCTTCATCGGTGAACAGGCGCGAGCGCGTCAGGAAGCGCCGCCCTGTTCCGTTGTCCAGCGAAAACATGCCGCCGTTGCCGGCAACCACATCGATGATCAGCTGGGTGTGCTCCCAGTAGGCGAACTGCTCCAGTCCCATGTAGAACGGCGCGCCGTCCAGGTTGCCGAGGTAGACATCGGTGTCGCTGATGCTGAACTCGCCGTTCGGGTAGCACATCGGCGCACTGCCGTCGCAGCAGCCGCCGGACTGGAAAAACATGAGCGGACCGTGCCGCCCGCGCAGTTCGGCAATCATCTGCAGGGCGGCTTCGGTTGCGATAACGCGGTCGAGCGCTTGGTTCATGGGACTGGTCCTCGCAGCGGGTCAGGTCAGAAAAAGCCCAGCGCCTTCGGGCTGTAGCTCACCAGCAGGTTCTTGGTCTGCTGGTAATGATCGAGCATCATCTTGTGATTCTCGCGGCCGATGCCCGACTGCTTGTAGCCGCCGAACGCTGCGTGCGCCGGATACAGGTGGTAGCAGTTGGTCCACACGCGGCCGGCCTGGATCGCGCGGCCGACGCGGAAGGCGCGCGATCCGTCGCGCGTCCACAGGCCTGCGCCGAGACCGTACAAGGTGTCGTTGGCGATGCGGATCGCGTCGGCTTCATCCTTGAAGGTGGTGACCGAGACCACCGGACCGAAGATCTCTTCCTGGAAGATGCGCATCTTGTTGTCGCCCTTGAACACGGTCGGCGTCACGTAGTAGCCGTCTTTCAGGTCGCCATCCTGCGTATTGCGCGCACCGCCGGCCAGCACTTCGGCGCCTTCCTGCTTGCCGATGTCGAGGTAGGACAGGATTTTCTCGAGCTGCTCCTGCGAGGCCTGCGCGCCGATCATGGTCGACGCATCGAGCGGGTTTCCCTGCTTGATGGCGGCGACGCGAACCAGCGCGCGTTCGATGAATTTTTCGTAGATCGATTCCTGGATCAGCACGCGCGACGGGCAGGTGCAGACCTCGCCCTGGTTCAGCGCGAACATCGCGAAGCCCTCCAGGCACTTGTCGAAGAAGTCGTCGTCGGCGTCCATCACGTCGGCGAAGAACACGTTGGGCGACTTGCCGCCCAGCTCGAGCGTGACCGGGATCAGGTTTTGCGCGGCATAGCCCATGATCAGCCGGCCGGTGCCGGTCTCGCCGGTGAAGGCGATCTTGGCGATGCGCTTGTTCGACGCCAGCGGCTTGCCCGCCTCCAGGCCGAAGCCGTTGACGATGTTCAGCACGCCCGGCGGCAGCAGGTGGCCGATCAGCTCGACGAGCACCATGATCGACGCCGGGGTCTGCTCCGCCGGCTTGAGCACCACGCAGTTGCCTGCGGCTAATGCCGGCGCCAGTTTCCACACCGCCATCAGGATCGGAAAGTTCCACGGGATGATCTGGCCGACCACGCCGAGCGGCTCGTGGAAGTGGTAGGCATAGGTCTCGTGGTCGATTTGGGCGACCGAGCCTTCCTGGGCGCGGATGCAGCCGGCGAAATAGCGGAAATGGTCGATCGCCAGCGGAATGTCGGCGGCCATCGTCTCGCGGATCGGCTTGCCGTTGTCGATCGTCTCGGCGGTGGCGATCAGGGTCAGGTTCTGCTCCATCACGTCGGCGATCTTGTTGAGGATGTTGGCGCGCTCGGCCTGCGAGGTCTTGCCCCAGGCTTCCTTGGCGGCATGGGCGGCGTCCAGCGCGATTTCGATGTCCTCGGCGCTGGAGCGGGCGATCTCGCAGAACGGCTGGCCGGTGATCGGCGTGATGTTGGCGAAATACTCGCCCTTGACCGGCGCCACGAACTTGCCGCCGATATAGTTGTCGTAGCGCTGTTTGAACGGGTTGGCGACGCCCAGTTTGCTGATGTCCGCGAGATTCATGTCGTCCTCTGAGTGGTGTGGTTGTAAATCCGTCGCAGGGTGCAGACGGCGTGGTGTTGAACACACCCCGTATTTCGCAAGCACCGTGCCAGCTCGCCGCGCGCTGCCCGTCATAGGGGGTTCATGCACTATGCATGCGAGCACGCAAGTGACACTTGATCCAGAATGGAACAGGTGTCACGTTACGATTCAATGGATCACCACGCCCCATGGCAGTTCGCCGACCGCGATGTCGGTCACCTTGCGCGCGCCGGCGGTGTCGATCACGGAAACGCTGTTGGACCGGCCGTTGGCGACGTAAAGCCGACGGCCATCAGGCGTGAGCGCCATGTTCCAGGGGCGCTTGCCGACTGCGATGGTGGCGGTGACGGCGTTGCGCGCGGTGTCGATGACCATCACGCTGCCGTCGGCGCCGTTCGACACGTACACCTGCCTGCCGTCCGGATGGACGGCGATGCCATTGGCGTTCTTGCCCGCCGGAATGGTCGCTACGGGGCGCCGGCTCGCCATGTCGATCACGTACACCATGTTGACCAGTTCGCAGGCCACATAGGCGCGCGACGAGTCGGGCAGGAAGCCGATACCGCGCGGGCGCAGGCCGACCGCGATCGAACCAACCTGCCGGCGCGCCGCGACGTCGATGACGTCGACCTGTTCGGCTTCCTCGGCGCTGACCAGCAGCCAGCGGCCGTCCGGGCTGAACACCGCATGCTCGGGGTTCTTGCCTTCTACCTTGATGTCGGCCAGTTGTTCGCCGGACGCCGCGTCGACCAGGGTGACGCTGTTGCTCTCCTCCACCGCCACCGCGACGTAGCGGCCGTCGCGCGAGACGGCCACGCCCTCGGGCGATTTGCCCAGCGCGGTCGAACGGCGCGTCGCATCAGCTCCGGTGGAAATCGTCAGCAAGCTGTTCGACGCTGCGTCGCTCAGGTACAGGCGGCGGCCGGACGGGTCGATCGCGATGCCGCGCGGACGTTTGCCGGCGGCGAACTCGCGCACCACCGTATCGGTCGCGGTATCGATCACGCTGACGGAGCCGGATTTCTCGTTCGGCACATAGGCAAACGGCGCCGCATGCGTGGCCTGGGCGAAGGCGGCGAGCAGCGCCAGCGCGGGAAGGATCGGGGATTTCACGATTGAAGCCTTTCATCTGGCGCGCGCGGATGCGCGCGCATGCCCGTCAGCCTGCAAGCGGCGTGCCAGCGCCAAATGCAACGCAGCAAAAATGCATGGCAGGTATATTGCTTACTGAGTGTCGAGACTTGCCGGCGCCGCGGCGCCAGGGCGAGCGCCGATTTCAATCAATGGAGAATGATCATGCCGCACCCGTTTCGCCTGAATGCCATCGCCAGCCTGTTCGCCGCCGGTTCGGCCGTCGTGATTTCCGGCGCACGCGCCGCCGATGTCCCCTTGCCGCTGACCGACGTGGTGGTGGTCAGCGCCAGCCGCGTCGAACACAACAGCTTCGACCTGCCGGCGGCGATCGACGTGCTAAACGCCGCCCGCATCCGCGACGGCCAGATGCGCGTCAATGTTTCCGAGGCGCTGGCGTCGGTGCCCGGCCTGGTGGCGCAGAACCGCCAGAACTACGCGCAGGACCTGCAGATCTCCTCGCGCGGCTTCGGCGCGCGTTCGGCATTCGGCGTGCGCGGTGTGCGCCTGGTCAGCGACGGGGTCCCAGCCACCATGCCGGACGGCCAGGGCCAGCCATCCGCGTTCAACCTCGACATGGCCGAGCGCATCGAAGTGCTGCGCGGCCCCTTCTCGGCGGTCTACGGCAACCACTCCGGCGGCGTGATCCAGCTGTTCACCCGCGATGGCGAGGGCCGGCCGACGCTGGAGCTGAACCTGGCCGGCGGCAGCGATGGCGCGCGCAAGACCGACATCAACGCGCAGGGTAGCAGCGGCGCGGTCGGCTACATGTTAGATGCATCGCGCTTCGAAACCGATGGCTACCGCGTGCACAGCGCGGCGAGGCGCGACCAGGGTTTCGCCAAGCTGACCATGAAGCCCACCGACGGAGGCAAGCTGACGCTGGTGGCCAATTCGCTGCGCCAGGCCGGCACCCAGGATCCGCTCGGCGTCACCTGGGCGACCTACAAGCGCGATCCGCGCGCCGGCGAAATCGACACCACCGATACCGCGACGCCGAAGCGCACCTTCGCCGAACGCTACGACACGCGCAAGAACATCGACCACCAGCAGCTCGGCCTGGCCTACGAGCAGCGCTTCAGCGATGACCGTCTGCACGTGATGGCCTACGGTGGCAATCGCCAGGTGACGCAATTCCAGGCTTTTTCGAAAGCCTTCCAGGCGCCCGCCACGCATTCTGGCGGCGTGGTCGACTTCGATCGCGATTTCTACGGCGCCGACATCAACTGGGTCAGCGTGCGCCATCTTGGAAGCGGCAAGCTAACCGCGACGGTTGGCGTCGACTATGGCCGTTCGACCGACGACCGGCGCGGCTACGAAAACTTCATCGGAAACCAGTTTGGCGTGCAGGGAGCGCTGAGACGCGACGAGCAGGACAACCTGTCCAGCCTCGATCCGTACCTGCAGGCGGAATGGCAGGCCGGCCCGTGGGTGCTGACCGGTGGGCTGCGCCACACCCGCCTGAAAGTACAGGTCGGCGACCGCTTCCTCTCCAATGGCAACGACAGCGGCAGCGTCGAGTATCGCCACACCACGCCTGTGCTGGGCGTGCTGTACAAGCTGAGCCCAACCCTGAACCTGTATGCGAGCGCCGCGCGCGGATTCGAAACGCCGACATTGAACGAACTGTTCTACTCCGGCACGGGCGGCGGCTTCAACTTCGGCCTGCGCGCCGCAGAAAGCACGCACGTCGAAGCGGGGCTGAAAGCGATCGTCGGTGCGAACACCCGGGTCAACACCGCGCTTTTCCAGGTACGCACCAGCGACGAGCTGGTGGTCGACAGCTCGGCCGGCGGACGCACCAGCTACAAGAACGCCAGCAAGACCTTGCGGCAGGGCGCCGAGCTCTCGCTCGACACATCCTTCGGCGCCGGCGTCAGCGGACGGCTCGCGCTGACCGCACTGCGCGCCGTGTACGACCAGGCCTTCGGCAACGTGCGCGAGGGTAGCCGCCTGCCCGGCGTGCCAAACGCGAACCTGTTCGCCGAACTGGCCTGGAAGGATGCGTCCGACCACTTTGGGGCCGCGCTGGAGTCGGTCGCAAGCAGCAAGGTCTACGCCGAAGACGCCAACGCCGAGATCCCGGCGCCAGGCTACGCGGTGCTCAACCTCCGCTTTACCGCAAAACAGGCATCGGGCGCCTGGCGCTTCAAGCAGTTCGCGAGGCTGAATAACCTGATGGACCGCACATACGTCGGCTCGCTGATTGTCGGCGACACCAACAAGCGCTATTACGAAGCGGCGCCGGGCCGCAACTGGATGCTCGGCGCCAGCGCAGCGTACGCGTTCTAGAAGTTGGCGCGGATCCCGGCCGCCATCGCACGCGGCGCGCCGGGAGCGACGAAGCGCGCGTGCGCGGCGGCGACCTGGCCACCCTGCGCATGCAGCTGCAGGCCGTTGGGGAACATGTCGGTGGCAACCGCGCCGTACGATTCATAGCGCCGGCCGCCCACGTTGCTGACCCGCGCGAACAGTTCCCAGTGCAGGTCGAAGCGGTAGCTGGCGCGCAGGTTCAGCAAAGCGTAACCGCGGACGCTCCAGTCGGCCTTAGGTAACGGAACGCCCGGCTCAGGGTCGCCGCGCAAGCCATCTTCGTTTCCTTGCGTGACAAGGTTAGACAGGGCCTGCATGTCGGCGCCGGCGCTCCAGCCAGTTGCCCCCTTCCAGTCGACGGCGAGCTTGAAGGTGTGCCTTGGCAGGCCCGCCATGCGGGTGCCGCGCGTGACGCTCACGTTACGCGCGCCGGTGAACAGTTCGCCGTCGGCGTCGAACACCGCTTCCAGGAAGTTGTAGCTGGCGCGCACGTCGAACTGGCCGAAGCGCTTGCTCGCGGCCAGGTCGAGGCCTTGGCGCCTGGTGCGTTCGAAATTCGCGAAATAACCCTGCTGGCTCGCGCCGGTGCCGAGGAAGAGTATGTCGTTGCGGTTCACGGTGCGGTACAGAGACGCCGAGACCGATGCATCGCCCGCGCGCCAGCGGAGCCCCGCCTCGGCGGTGCGCGCGACCACCTGTTCGAGGAAAGGGTCGGACTGCAGGCCGACCGGCAGTCGGCATGGCTGGGCAGGATCGGCACATCCAAGTTCGATCACTGTCGGCACACGGTTGCCTTGTGCGACATTGGCGAACACGGTCGCGCCGGCGCCGACCTCCTGCGTGAAACCGAGCGCGGGATTGAGTTTTCGATAGACGAAGGTTTCCGGCGCCTGCTGCCCGCTGTCGTTGGTCAGCGTATTTCCGACGCGCGCGTGATTGAAGCGCGCTGAGACGGTTACGTGGGAACCCGGACGCACGGTCCAGGTGTCGCTGGCGTACAAAGCCAGCATCCGCGCGGATCCCGTCACCGACGAAGACGGCTCGCGCTTTTCATCGGGATCGGCCAGCACCTCGCGGTCGACGCTGAAGCTGCCGGCCTGCTCGAACTGGGCGAAGCTGACACCGTTGCGGTCGATCGACGCGCCGGCGGCCAGCAGGTGGACGCCACGTGCGGCGCTCCAGTGCAGGGCGGCGCCCTCGCTGCGCTGGCGCGTGCTGCTGCTGTTGAAGATCGCCGTGTGCAGCGGCGCGGCCCCGCAATCGCCCGGAGTACGGCCGCATTCGGCGACATAATCGGAAAATTTGTCGCCAACGTCGCCGTTGACCGAGTCGCGCCGGCTATGACGCGTGTACGCGGTGGCGGACAGCTCGGCGCCCTCCCCCAGCGTTTGGCGCAGCGAGAAGACTATCTGCGCCAGACGATTCTGCGTCTCGTCGGGGAACGTGTATGCGGCGCGGCGATTGTCTTCGTATAGTCCTGCGCGTTCGCCGTCGTCCGTTGCCCGGTAGCTGGGCAGCAGGCCGTTTCCCCGCAGACGGCTGCGACCGCCCAGCAGCGACACGCTCCAGTCGGTGCCGCCCTGCGCGCGTCCGAATTTGAAGAACAGGTTGCCGATGCGGCCGGCGGAATGGTCGCGCCAGCCGGTGTCGTCGAAAGCTGTGGCGGCGATCAGCGCGTGCCAGTTGTCCGCGAGCCTTGCGCCGTACACCAGGTCGAGCCGGCGCTGGCCGTTATTGGTGACCGTGAGTTCGGCGTCGAAGCCGGGATGGGACCGCCCCGACTTGCTGGTGACGGTCAGCGCGCCGCCCAGCGTGTTAAGCCCATACAGGGGATTCGAACCGGGCGTCAGCAGCACACTGCCGATCGCAGCCTCCGGCAGCATGTCCCAGTTGACGACATCGCCAAACGGCTCGTTCACGCGCACGCCATCGAGGAATACCGATATGCCCTGCGATGCGCCCAGCACTGGCGAAGCGCGGAAGCCACGGAAGGTAAGGTCGTTCTGGAACGGGCTGCCCGAGATGTCATTGACGGTGACGCCATTCAGATTGCGCGCCATGAAATCGGTCAGGTTGCCGGCTTGCGCCTGCCTGATCGTCTTGCTGTCCGCAACTTGCACCGCATACGGCAGCAGCTCGCGGTCGATACCGCCACCCGGCAGCGGCGCGATCCCGACCACCTCGATCCTGGCCATCGCGAGCAGCGGATACTCCTGGGCCAAGGCACGCTGCTGCGCAAGCAGCACCAGGACGATGGCGGCGGCGAGGCGGGAGCGTCGCGGCGTGCGCATCATGGCTTGACTATCTGAACCCCGTGCCTGGCGAAAATGGCTTTCAATTCGCCGTTCGCGGCCATCTCGTTGATCGCCGCCTGCAGCTTCCTGGCGATTTCGACGTCGTCCTTGCGCACCGCCATGCCGATCGCCCAGCCGGAACGAGGCAGGCGCTGGAACGATACCTCATGCAGCGGGAATGTCGCGTCGCCCCGCATCACCGACTCGATTTCGGAGCGGTTGGCCAGTACCGCATCGAGTTCGCCGGCCTTCAGTGCCTGAACGGCCTCGGTCGCGGTCGGGAAGATGCGCACGCCGTCGCGGAACTTGCCATTGCCCTCGCCCAGCATGACCATCGCCGCGATCGAGACCTTTTCGACACCTATCCTTTTGCCGACTAGCGAATCGAGCCCGTCGAAAGCCGGCACCGATTTCGTGCTGCGAACCAGGCGCACCGTCTCGACGTGGTACGGCGCGAAGATCTGCACCTTGTCGTTTTCAGCCATCAGGCGGTTGTCGACAGGGACATGCAGCATCACGTCGGCTGGACCGTAGCCGAGGTAGTGCCCTTTCCAGACCATGTTGCGCAGGTCGTCGTCCATGTTCTCGCCGGCCGGGAACGGCAGCAAGGTGAGCTTCAGGCCGAGCCTGGCCGACAGCGCGCCCGCAAGGTCGACGTCGATGCCGGCGCCCTTGTCGGAAAATGGCAGGAAGTCGTTGTAGACCGCGACCTTCAGATGGCCGGACTGCTGGATCTTCTGCCAATCAGCGCGCGCCGGCGCCGCCGCCAGCAGCGCCAGGCAGGCGAAGGAAATCAAGGCGCGGGCTGCGCGTAAAGTAGCTGGTCGCATTCGAGTGCCACCTTTCCTGGTAATGGTTTGAGGGTGCTGCGGGTATTAGTTGGTCTCGCGCCGGGTTTCGAGATAGGTCTTGATCGACCACATTGCTTCCTGGTTGAAGACGCCTTCGAACGGCGGCATGTACACGGCGCCGTTGCGCACCTTCCCGTGGCGTACCGAAGCGAGGAAATAGGCATCCATCTCCTTGAAGCAGGCGGTCTTCTTGATATCGTTCTTCAGGCCGACGCAATCACGGTCAAGCTGGCGCAGGTCCGGCGCAATGCCGCCCGAAATCGCCTCGATGCCATGGCAGCGCGCGCAGTTCTGGTTGTATGCCGAAGCGCCGATCTTCAGCGCGAGCTTGTTGGTCTTGTACGGATTCTCGTCGCGCCACTTGTCGCCGAGGACAGGCAGCCCGGTCGTGTCGACCGCCTGTGGCGTCACGTTGCCGTGGGCGCCGGCGTAGAGGGAAGTGAGTGCGGCGGCGCTGAGCGCGACAGCGGCAACGAGGTTGCGAGGCGAATGCCACATGGTTTGTCTCCTGCTGGTGATGGTGATTGGTAACCAGTGAGGAGCAAATGCCATGCCAAGCCTTCCGCCCTGCTGCGCCGGCGGTGCTGTTCCAAAATGGGACAGCTGTTACATGCGGTCGTTGAACAGCGGAGCGGCCGGATACAGGTGCTCGAGTGTGCGGGCGGCGATGCCGGTCACAAGTTCTTCCAGCTGCGCCTTCGCATTGGCTGCATCCGGTTCGGCGCGGACCTCGCGCCACGCGTGCTCGAGCGCGTCGGCGTGCAGGGCGACAGCGCGTTCGACTTCCGCCTGCCAGAAGGCCGGCGCCTCGCCCTCGGCGAAATTGCCACGGCCACGGCCGAAATGGGCGACCGCGAGATAGCGCAGGACGCTCGCCACCAGCAGCGACTTCAGGAAGCCGTCGGCAAACTGCACCGTCGGATGATTGCGGTCGGTGCTGGCGTTGAAGCCCCAGGCCGCGCCGGCAAACGTGAGCGCGCCGAGCAAACCGCCCAGCAAGGCGCCGCCGCCGAGCGTCAGGCCGCCCGCCATCAGGTCGGCCGACAAGCCGGTCGCCGCGCCTGAAATGACGGCGCCGATCAGGCCCGCCTGGGCCTTGTCGAGCGGTGCGCGGATCTCGAAATTCTGCCGTACCCGCGCGTTGATCTTGGCCGCGTCGCTGGGGTCGAGCTTGTGCAGGGCGAGCAAGCGCCCGGTCGCGGCGCCGACCTGGTCATTGAGACGTTCGAGCATTGCCGCCATCGCTTTTTCCTGCCGCTGTTCGGGGTCCTTGCGCAAGCCGACCGCGTTCAGCGCCGAACGCAGCATGCCGGTTTTCTCCTGCTCGACCGGTTCGCTGTCCTGCGCCGCGGCCAGCAGCTGCTGCGCGGTGATGTCCATCGAGCGACGGAATCGGTCGGCGTTGTTCGCTTCCCAGACGGCCAGCAGGCGCCCGTATCCTTCGCGGCTGTCCGGGGCGATCAGTTTGCCGACCGCTTCGTAGAACACGCGCTCGTGCACCCAGCAACGGGCGAAGGCGTCCAGCGCGATCACCTCGCGCACGATCGGGTACTGGGCAAGGTGCTGCTTCCAGCTCGCCTGCTCGGCGATCTCCTCCGGCGCCGGCCGCGGTGGCCCTATCTGGTTCAGCAACACCACCACCGGTTTGCCTAGCCACTCGAGAATCTTCATCTCCGCAGGCAGGTAGCCCGCGTCGCGCGGATGCTCGGACGAGTTGACCAGATACAGCACCACGTCGGCGGCGTCCCTCGCGGTGCGCAAGGCGTTCTGGCTGAGCCAGAATGTGCGGTCGCGATAGCGGTCGTAGACTTCGCGCAGGAACCAGCCAATCGGATTACCCGACTGCGCGAGGCGCCGCAGCAAACGCACCGAATCGCCAAAGCCGGGCGTGTCCCACAGCTGCAGCGAATCGCCCTCTGCCGTGGTCAGCAAGGTGTGCGATTCGGCGAACACGGTGACGTGGGCTGCATCGCGCACCTCGCCCACGTCCATGCCGACCAGCGTGCGCGCCAGCGTTGTCTTGCCATTGTTGGTATGCGAGATCAGTGCGAACTGGATCTGGACCGGGGCGATCATGCAGCCCCCGGCAGGCCGGCGCCCTGGTCCAGCGGCCGCGCCTGCGGAGCGAGCAGGTTGACGACGGTGGCGGTCGCGTGGTGATGGCTGCAGAATTGCTGCCATAGTGCGATCCGCTCGCGGATGCGCGCCGCGCCGTCCTGCGCGCCGAGCCGCTCGGCCAGCGACGACTCATCGACCAGTACCGCAATCGGGCGCGGCGATTCGCGCATCAGGTGCTCGATGAACAGGCCATGGTTTTCCTGCTCCGGCGTGGCGGCGAGATTGAACAGCACCGCCGTCAGGGTGACATTTGGATCATCCAGTTTGGTCTCGCCAAGCGCATCGCGCGGCTCGTCACCGTAGGCGCTGGAGGGACGCAACATCAGGCGCGCCTGCTCTCCCAGCAGCATCGTCGCGACGGCGGCGAGGCCCTTGTCGCGCGCTTCGTCTAACGTAAAGCTGTAGGGCAGCACCCGCAATACGCCTGGCGCCCCGCCGCCCATCTTGCCGCGCAACTGGCGAAAATAAGGCTGTTCGAGGTCGAGCGGAAAATTCGCGGCGATGCGGCGCGCGCGCCAGTGCGCGACGCCGGCCAGGACCAGGCGCGGAAGCACCACCAGCAAGAGTATGGTGGCCGCATACAGCAGCACCCAGCGCTTGCCGCCTGCTGGCGACGGCGACGGCGTGAAGCGCAGCGCCTCGATGTCGGCCACCGAAAATCCCTGCAGCTGGAACAACCACGCCGCTGGCGCAAACAACGCCGACAGCACCGAGTGCACTTGCGCCGCATCGAGGAAAGTGCTCTCCCATCCGGCCACGTACTGCGTGAGGAAACCGCGCGCAAGCAGCGACAGCACGGCGCCCGCGGCGAACAGCGCCGCCGCAAGATGCATCGTCCGCGATAGCCGCGCGTGCGTGAGCTTTGCGCTCAGCCGCGTCCATTCGGCCATGAATTCGACCAGCGCGGCGGACAAAGTCGACGGCAGCTTGCGCGGCAGCGCAGCGCGGCCGGCACTCAGGCGCTGCATCGTTCTTGCACTGGCCCAGCCGGTCTTCTGGCCGGGCACGAATAGCCAGGCCAGCAATACGAGGTACACCAGAAGATTCCAGGCGATGATGGCCAGCAGCGGCGCGGACAGCAGGTCGACGCGGTGCGGGTCGCCGATCCGGTCGACGCCGGCGCCGACCAGCAGCGCGATCAGCGGCAGGCCAAGCGACAGCGCCTTCCATCCGGTACCGCGGTGGATGAAAGCGCCCAACGCCGGCGTGCGTTCGGCCAGCCGCTTGAGAATCTGTTCGGAGCGCTGCTGCAGAAAGTGATCGGCCGTGACCGCCGACTTGCTGTCGGACGCCTGCCATTCGGCCAGCTCCTTCGCACTGCGGCTGGCGTACATGCGGTCGTCGTCGCTGAGTATCTCGTGTTTCCGATCCATCGTTTCGATCGCGCGCACCAGCACGACATCCTTCGCCACTTGTTCGTTCATACGCGTCCCGGTTTGTAAAACGACAATGTTGATGCGCCAATTGTGCCGCACTTTGGACGCGCACGGTAGGGCGGCCGCCCAAGCCGGGCTTGTGCAACTCGCAAGGCCGTATAATGGCCGGGTTTTGGTGCCCGCACACATGTCCATGCTGTGCAGTTAAACGGGAAACACGCGGCTGCTTTTGCGCCAGGTGTGCTGCCCCCGCAACGGTACGCAAGCGTCGCTGTTTTTCGCGACAAGCCATCTCCAATACCACTGTGCGATTCGCATGGGAAGGTGAGACCGGCCGAACTTGCCAGCCCGGATACCGGCCAAAACAGGTGGAAGTGTGCGGCCGGGGAGGCTCGCGATACGACCGGGCCGCAGCTTTGTTCCCAGTCTTTCGATCCTGATCCGTGGCTGGCGCATTTCCTTTCGAGTGACCCGCGTGCGGCAAAGGAGTCCGATGCAACCGTTCTTTCGCGATCCGCGCCAGCGCTCGATCATGGTGATCGGCGCGCTCGTTGCGCTGGCCCTGTGCAGCCTCGCCCTGTCCGGCATGACCGGCTCGGTCAGCATGTCCATACGTGAGATGCATGGCGCGCTGCGGGAGTTGGTGCACGGCGGGGGCGACTCGATGGCGGCAACGTTACTCGAGCTGCGCCTGTCGCGCGCAATGGTCGCATTCGTCACCGGCGCGGCATTGTCGCTGGCCGGCGTCATGATGCAGGCGCTGCTGCGCAATCCGCTGGCCGATCCGTATGTGCTGGGTATTTCGGCCGGCGCGTCGGTCGGCGCACTGGTGGCGCTGCTGTCGCTTGGCGCGCTGTGGATCGTCGACGCGGCTGCGTTCGGCGGCGCGGTCGCGGTGTCGATGATGCTGTATGTGCTGGCACGGCGCGACCTGGCCGGCGGCTCGGCCGAGGGCGGCGGCGCATCGGTGCTGCTGCTGACGGGAGTGATCCTGTCTTCCGCCTGCATGGCGCTGGTCACCCTGATGCTGTCGATCGCACCGGAAAGCCGGCTGCGCGGCATGGTTTTCTGGATGATCGGAGACCTGAGCGGCGCGCCGGTGCGCGCCCTTCCCTGGCTGGTCCTTGCCGGCGCGCTGGTGTTCGCATTTCGCAGCGCGCGGTCGCTGAATGTGCTCGCGCTGCATGCGGAAGCTGCGGCGACGCTGGGCGTGCGGGTGGGAGCACTGCGCAAAGGTTTATTTTTCTGTTCCGGCGTACTGACCGCCAGCGCAGTCACCAGCGCCGGCAGCATCGGCTTTGTCGGCCTGATCGTGCCGCACGCCTGCCGCTTCACCTGCGGACCCGATCACCGCTTGTTGATTCCCGTTGCGACGCTGGCCGGCGGCACCTTCCTGGTGCTGGCCGATATCGTGGCGCGGACCGTCCTGGCACCGCAGCAACTGCCGGTCGGCGTGGTGACGGCCCTGATCGGCGCGCCCTTCTTCCTCTATCAGCTGCACCAGCTGCGCCGCTCATGATCAGCACGCACGCACTGCGCCTTAAAGCAGGTGACCGAACGCTGGTCGACAATCTCGACTGGACCGTAGGCGCCGGAGAATGCTGGTGCATCATCGGACGCAACGGCGCCGGCAAGAGCACGCTGATGCGGACCCTGGCCGGCCTGCGGCAGCCCGATGCCGGCAGTGTCTCGGTCGACGGGCGCCTGCTGGCCGAATGGCCGTTGGACGAACTCGCGCGAAAGCGGGCTTACCTGCCGCAATCGCGCAGCGATGCGTTTTCGTACAGGGTGCTCGAAACTGTGTTGGCCGCGCGCCATCCCTATCACGGACAACGATATTGGGAAGGCAGCGACGATCACGCGATTGCGATGTCTGCGCTGGCGTCAATGGAAGTGGCGGAACTGGCGCAACGGGACGTGCGCAGTTTGTCGGGCGGCGAGCGGCAGCGTGTCGCGATCGCGGCAATGCTGGCGCAGGACACGCCGCTGCTGCTGCTGGACGAGCCGGCCAACGCGCTCGACCTGGCGCACCAGGTCAGTATGATGCAACTGCTTGCCCGGCTCTGTCGCGAGCGGGGAAAATCCGCAGTGACCATTGGCCACGACCTGAACCTCGCGCAGCAGGCATGCAGCCATGTACTGTTGCTGATGGGCGACGGGAAATGGGAAGCGGGCCTGATCGACCAAGTGATGACGGCGCCCGCACTGAGCCGCTACCTGGGCCATCCGATCGAAATTGTGGCGCACGGCGGACGGCGCATTTTCGTCCCAATACAGCCGGCCTAAAAAGCGTATCGGGCTGCGGCGTCGATATGGCGCGGCCTTCGATGGCGGCGATTCAACCGTACGCGGTTGTCCTGACGCAGGATTCCGCGTACCTTTATGCAATGAATCAAGCTGATAACGAACCAGACGCACTCAACGAAGAGATGCGCAATATCATCGAAGAAGCGCGTGTCATCCTCCCGGGGATCCAGGCGCTGTTCGGTTTTCAGACCATTGCGGTATTCAACGAACGATTCGGCGAATTGCCCCGATTTGCGAAGGAGGCACATCTGGTTGGCCTCGGGATGGTGATCATCGCGGTTGCGCTGGTAATGACGCCGGCGATTTACTACCGATATGTCGGCAAGGAGCATGTGTCGACGCGAATGGTGAAGCTGTCGTCCCTGATGATCCGGGCCGCGCTGTTTCCGCTGGCCTGCGGCCTGTCGCTCGACATTTTCGTGGTGATTCTTGCCGCCACGGAACGTGCGTTACTAAGCGTGACGGGCGGCAGCCTTGCGATGCTCTTCCTGATAAGCCTGTGGTTTATTTTTCCGATCGAAGCGCGCCGCAGGACACGCCGCCGAGAAGCACCGCGATCGCACAATCCCTGATGACCCACAAACCGCGAGCGGCCAGCTGAAATCGCTTGATGAGATACTTGATAGCCAAAGCTAGAATAGCGGTTTAAATTTTCTATGCCTAACAGCGGGTCCGACCCTGAAGTCAAAACCTCGAGACGAAAAAAAACCCCGCCATTTCTGACGGGGTTTTTCTCTTATAACTAGCCTGACGATAACCTACTTTCACACTGGTTGCAGCACTATCATCGGCGTAATCTCGTTTCACGGTCCTGTTCGGGATGGGAAGGGGTGGTACCGAGT
>JBKPEJ010000003.1:0-94052 GCA_046728335.1 Pseudomonadota bacterium
GGGTGCCGGTGCCGGTGCTGCCACGGGCGCTGCGGCTGCTGCCGGCGCGGGTGCGGCCGCTGGCGCTGCGGCCGGTGCGGCGACGGCGTCCGCCGTTTCCAGCACCAGCATCAGCGAGCCTTCGGCGACCTTGTCGCCGACCTTGATCTTGAGTTCCTTGACCACGCCTGCGTGGCTGGACGGAATCTCCATGCTGGCCTTGTCCGATTCCACCGTGACAAGCGACTGGTCGACCTTGACGGTGTCGCCTGGCTTGACCATCAGTTCGATCACTTCCACTTCCTTGAAGTCGCCGATATCCGGGACCTTGACTTCCACAATGCTCATAGCATGACTCCGTTCTTGTTCGTTCTTTTTGCGAGAGAGCGTGATTACCTACGCACGACTTCACTGCCCACTATCCTCAAGACCGTCGTTCCCGCGCAGGCGGGAATCCCATTTTCTACGCTGATCGCGCAACTTGGATCCCCGCCTTCGCGGGGACGACGGCTTATCTGATATCGGCTATTGCTTACTGCGTCACCGGATTCGGCTTGTTCGGATTGATGCCGTACTTGGCGACCGCTTCGGCGACCTTCGACGCAGGAATCACGCCGTCATCGGCCAGCGCCTTCAGCGCGGCAAGAGTCACATAGTAGCGGTTCACTTCGAAGAACTCGCGCAGCTTGACGCGCGAATCGGAGCGGCCGAAACCATCGGTGCCGAGCGTCGTGAAGTTGCGGCCCTTCGGCATGTACGCGCGGATCTGCTCGGAGAACAGGCGTACATAGTCGGTGGTCGCCACGATCGGACCGGTGGTGTCTTGCAGCAGGCCGGTCACATACGGCACGCGCTGCTCGGCGGTCGGATTGGCCAGGTTCCAGCGCTCGCAGTCGACGCCGTCGCGCGCAACCATTGTCAGCGACGGTGCGGACCAGACGTCGGCAGCGATGCCCCAGTCGTTCATCAGCAGTTCGGCCGCGAACATCGACTCGCGCAGGATGGTGCCCGAACCGATCAGCTGCACGCGCTGCTTGGCGTCTTTCGGACCTTCCTGCAGCAGGTACATGCCCTTCAGGATGCCCTCTTCCGAACCCTGGCGCAGGCCTGGCATCGGATAGTTCTCGTTCATCAGGGTGATGTAGTAGAACACGTCTTCCTGGTTGGTCACCATGCGGCGCAGGCCGTCCTGCACGATCACCGCGACCTCGTGCGCGAAGGTCGGATCATACGGCATGCAGTTCGGGACGTTCGCGGCGAAGATATGGCTATGGCCATCTTCGTGCTGCAGGCCTTCGCCGTTCAGCGTCGTGCGGCCGGCGGTGCCGCCCATCAGGAAGCCGCGTGCGCGCATGTCGCCGGCAGCCCACACCAGGTCGCCGATGCGCTGCATGCCGAACATCGAGTAGAAGGTATAGAACGGGATCATCACGCGGTTGTTGGTCGAGTACGACGTCGCCGCGGCGATCCACGAGCTCATGCCGCCTGCTTCGTTGATCCCTTCTTGCAGGATCTGGCCGGCCTTGTCTTCGCGGTAGTACATCACCTGGTCCTTGTCGACCGGCTCGTACAACTGGCCCTGCTGGTTGAAGATGCCGATCTGGCGGAACAACCCTTCCATGCCGAAGGTGCGCGATTCGTCGACCATGATCGGAACGATGCGCTGGCCCAGGCTCGGGTCGCGCAGCAAGGTCGAGATAATCCGCACGAAACTCTGCGTGGTCGAAATCTCGCGGCCTTCAGCGGTGGCGTCGAGCACATTGTGGAACGCGGTCAAAGGCGGAACCACCAGGGTCTCGTCGGCCTGCATGCGGCGCTGCGGCAGGTAGCCGCCCAGCGCTTTGCGGCGCTCGTGCAGGTAGACCATTTCGGGCGCATCGTCGGCCGGCTTGAAGAACGGGATGTCGGCCAGTTGGTCGTCCGGGATCGGAATCGCGAAACGGTCGCGCATTTCGCGGATCGCTTCGTCATCGAGCTTCTTGGTCTGGTGCGCGGTGTTGCGCGCTTCGCCGGACTTGCCCATGCCGAAGCCCTTGATGGTTTTTACCAGGAGCACGGTCGGCGTGCCCTTGTTATCTTGCGCCAGGCGGAAGGCGGCGTAGATCTTGTGCGGATCGTGGCCGCCGCGAGTCAGGCGCCAGATGTCGTCGTCGGTCATGTTGGCGACCATCTTGAGCAGCTCCGGATGCTTGCCGAAGAAGTGCTTGCGTACGTAGGCGCCGTCCTTGGCCTTGTAGTTCTGGTATTCGCCGTCGACGGTTTCCATCATCACGCGCTGCAGGATGCCGTCCTTGTCCTTGGCCAGCAAGGTGTCCCAGCCCGGGCCCCATACCACCTTGATGACGTTCCAGCCGGCGCCGCGGAAGTCCGCTTCGAGTTCCTGGATGATCTTGCCATTGCCGCGCACTGGGCCATCGAGACGCTGCAGGTTGCAGTTGACGACCATCACCAGGTTGTCGAGGCGCTCGCGCGCGGCCATGCCGATCGCGCCCATCGATTCCGGCTCGTCCATCTCGCCGTCGCCGCAGAATACCCAGACCTTGCGGTTGGAAGTGTCGGCGATCGAGCGCGCGTGCAGGTACTTCAGGAAGCGCGCCTGGTAGATCGCCATCAGCGGGCCGAGGCCCATCGAGACGGTCGGGAACTGCCAGAACTTCGGCATCAGTTTTGGGTGAGGATAGGACGACAGGCCCTTGCCGTCGACTTCGCGGCGGAAGTTGAGCATCTGCTCTTCGGTCAGGCGGCCTTCGAGGTAGGCGCGCGCGTAGATGCCGGGCGAGGAGTGGCCCTGGATGTACAGCAGGTCGCCGCCGTGGTCTTCGGTCGGGGCGTGCCAGAAGTGGTTGAAGCCGATGCCGATCATGTTGGCCAGCGAAGCGAAGCTGGAGAGGTGGCCACCGAGGTCGCCGTCGGCGCGGTTGGCCTTGACCACCATCGCCATCGCGTTCCAGCGCATCCACGAGCGCAGGCGTTCTTCGAATTCGAGGTTGCCCGGGCAATGCTGTTCCAGGTGCGCCGGGATGGTGTTGACGTAGGCGGTGTTGCTGGAAAACGGGATATGGGCGCCGCGCCGACGGGCCAGGTCGACCAGGCGCTCCATCAGGTAGTGGGCCCGCTCGGGGCCTTCGTTTTCGATGACGGCTTCGAGGGCTTCAAGCCATTCTTTGGTTTCGAGGGTATCCGGGTCGTTGGCGGCCTGGGCCGTCAACTGGTCGAGTTGAGCTGACATTGATGCGTCTCCTTTTATGTTCGCCGGGCCACGATTGCTGATCGCTGGCGGACGGTTTTACTGATTATTTACCAATATTTGAAGTTAGTGTAAGGATTCTAACAGCACTTTAAAACAATTTCAAATTACGATATATGATTTCATATTGTGGAAAACACGTAAAGCAAGGCGATCGCGACGATCGGGCCGGGCATGATTCAATGGCGCCGCAAAAATGACGAATATGCTGACGATCCGGCTTCTGCGGCGCGCGATAGCGGCGGCGGCTTTATAATCCTGCTTCCCCTCTGCTCTTTGCCAAATACCATGTCCGCACAACTGATCGATGGAGTCCTCCTTTCCCAACAACTGCGTGCCGAAATCGGCCAGCGCGCCGCGGCCCTGACCGCGCGCGGCAAACAGCCAGGACTGGCCGTGATCCTGGTCGGTGAAGACCCGGCCAGCCAGGTGTACGTACGCAACAAGGTCAAGGCCTGCGCCGACGTCGGCTTCCACTCGATCCTGGAGAAATACGATGCGGACCTCTCGGAGGCGGCGCTGCTCGACCGCATCGCCTCGCTGAACGCCGATCCGTCCATCCACGGCATCCTGGTGCAGATGCCGCTGCCGCGCCACATCAATCCGCACAAGGTCATCGAGGCGATCTCGACCAGCAAAGACGTCGATGGCTATTCGGTGCTCTCCGCCGGCGAACTGATGACCGGGCTGGCGGGCTTTCGTCCCTGCACCCCGTACGGCTGCATGAAGCTGATCGAAAGCACCGGCGTCGACCTGCGCGGCAAGCACGCCGTCGTGATCGGCCGCAGCAACACGGTCGGCAAGCCGATGGCGCTCTTGCTCTTGCAAGCGAACGCCACGGTCACCATATGCCATAGCGCGACGCCGGATCTGGGCTACCACACGCGCCAGGCCGACGTGGTGGTGGCCGCGGTCGGACGCCGCAACACGCTGACCGCCGGCATGGTCAAGCCGGGCGCGATCGTGATCGACGTCGGCATGAACCGCGACGACAACGGCAAGCTGTGCGGCGACGTCGACTTTGCCGGCGTGCGCGAAGTGGCGTCCCACATCACCCCGGTACCGGGCGGTGTCGGACCGATGACCATCACCATGCTGCTGATGAATACCGTGGAAGCGGCCGAGCGCTAGGCGCCGGCGCTACTAAATCGACTATTGGAAGAGAGAGCATATGAACACCCAGACCACCCCCAGCAATCCCCTGCTCGATTTTTCCGGCCTGCCGCGTTTTGACGAGATCAAGCCGGAGCACGTGCTGCCCGCCATCGACCAGCTGATCGCCAACGCCAGCGCCGTGGTGACCCGGCTCGAGGCGCCGTCCGCCGGCGTCACGTGGGACAACTTCGTGATCCCGCTCGAAGACGCGACCGAGAAACTGGGGCGCGCCTGGGGCGTGGTCAACCACCTCAACAACGTCGTCGATACGCCCGAGCTGCGCGCCGCCTACAACGAGAACCAGCCGAAGGTCACCGAATTCTGGACCGCGCTGGCGCAGAACGAAGCGCTGTTCGCCAAGTACAAGGCGCTGAAAGCGAACCCGGACTACGTCAACCTGACCCCGGCGCGCAAGAAGATCATCGAAAACGCGCTGCGCGATTTCCGCCTCGGCGGCGCCGAACTGCCTGAAGAAAAGAAGGCGCGCTTCGCCGACATCCAGGAACAGCACGCCGCCGTGTCCACGCGCTTTTCCGAGAACGTGCTCGACGCGACCAACGACTACAAGCTGGTGGTCGACGACGAGGCCGACCTGGCCGGCCTGCCGGACGACGTGAAGCAGGCTGCGCGCGCCGCCGCCGAAAAGGACGGCAAGGCCGGCTGGCTGTTTACACTGCACTTTCCTTCCTACTTCCCGATCCTGCAATTCGCCGACAAGCGCAGCCTGCGCGAGACGATCTACCGCGCCAGCGCGACCAAGGCGTCCGAGATGGGCAGCGTGTTCAGCGAACTGGAAAAGTGGGACAACAGCGCCAACATCGCGACCCTGCTGAAGCTGCGCGACGAAGAGGCCAAGCTGCTCGACTACCGCAACTTCGCCGAAGTGTCGCTGGTGCCGAAGATGGCGCAAAGCCCCGAGCACGTGATCGAATTCCTCGAAGACCTGGCGCGCCGCGCGCGGCCGTTCGCGGAAAAGGACCTGGCCGAATTGCGCGCCTTCGCCAAAGATAAGCTCGGTATCGGGCAGCTCGAAGCCTGGGACCTGACTTACGCCTCGGAGAAATTGCGCGAGCAGCGCTACGCATTCTCGGCGCAGGAAGTGAAAGAGTACTTCCCCGAGCCGAAAGTGATCGACGGCCTGTTCCGCCTGGTGCAGTCGCTGTTCTCGGTGACCATCGCGCCCGATACGGCGCCGGCCTGGCATCCGGATGTCCGCTTCTTCCGCATCGAGCGCGACGGCAAGCTGGTCGGCCAGTTCTACCTCGACCTGTACGCGCGCAGCGGCAAGGGCGGCGGCGCCTGGATGGACGACGCGCGCGGGCGCCGGCTGGAAACCGGCGGCGCCCTGCAGACGCCGGTTGCCTACCTGACCTGCAACTTCACGCCGCCGGCGACGGTCGACGGCAAGCTGCAGCCGTCGCTGTTCACGCACGATGAAGTGACCACCCTGTTCCACGAGTTCGGCCACGGTCTGCACCACATGCTGACCCAGGTCGACGAGATCGCCGTGTCCGGCATTTCCGGCGTCGAATGGGATGCAGTCGAACTGCCGTCGCAATTCATGGAGAACTTCTGCTGGGAATGGGAAGTGCTGCAACACATGACCGCCCATGTAAAGACGGGCGAACCGCTGCCGCGCGCGCTGTACGACAAGATGCTGGCGGCGAAGAACTTCCAGTCGGGTATGCAGACGCTGCGCCAGGTCGAATTCTCGCTGGTCGACATGCATTTGCATTATGACTACGACCCGGCCAGCGCCCGCACGGTGCAGGAACTGATCAACGAAGTGCGCGAGAAATTCTCGGTCATGATGCCGCCGGCATTTAACCGTTTCCAACACTCCTTCGGACATATCTTTGCCGGAGGGTACGCCGCCGGTTACTATAGCTACAAGTGGGCTGAAGTATTGTCCGCCGACGCCTACGCCGCTTTCGAAGAAGCGGTGGCGGCCGGAGGCGGCGCCCTATCCGAAGAAACCGGCAAGCGCTTCCAGCAGGAGATCCTCGCGGTCGGCGGTTCCCGCCCCGCGCTGGAATCGTTCAAGGCCTTCCGGGGCCGCGAACCCAGCATCGACGCCTTGCTTCGCCACAGCGGCATGAGTTCCTGAGGGGACCAGGCCGCAGGAGACCGTATGAAATTGAGCTCGACCCTGAAACGTAGTGCCCCGCTCGGCCTCGCAGTGCTGTTGTGCGCGGCCGGCGCCAGCGCCCAGATGTACAAATGGACCGACGCGAAAGGCGTGGTCCACTTCAGCGACCAGCCTCCGGGCAACGATGTCAAGGTTGAAACAAAATCATTCTCCGGGGGCGGCAGCGATGTCGCCCTGCCGTACGAACTGGCCGAGGCTGCGCGCAAGCATCCGGTCACGCTATACACGACCGCCGATTGCAAGGCCTGCGACCAGGGCCGCGCCCTGCTCAAGCAGCGCGGCATTCCATTCATGGAAAAGACCGTCACCACCAGCGACGACCAGCAGAAGCTGAACGAAGCCGGCGGCGGCGGGCAGCTGCCGCTGCTGCTGGTCGGCGGCGCGCGGCGGGTCGGCTTCGAAGCCGGCGCCTGGAACGACACATTAAACAACGCTTCCTACCCGGCGCAGCGTGTCTTGCCTTCCAATTACCAGTATCCTGCCGCGGCATCGGCCGCGCCGGCCCGTCCGCTGGCGCGCGACGTCGTGCGCGAGCGGCCGGCGACGGCGCCCAGCGCGCCGCCGCCATCCGACAAGCCGCCCGGTTTCCGGTTCTGAGGACGCAATGACCCGGATCGACTTCCATACCAATATCCCGGACAAGCTCAGCTACGCCTGCCGGCTGGCGCGCAAGGCGTATTCGGCCGGCGGCAAGCTGGTGCTGCTGGCTGAAGACGCCGGCCAGGCCGCCAGGCTGAACGACGCCCTGTGGACCCTGTCCGAGACCGATTTCCTGCCGCACGTGATGGCCGGCGACCCGCTCGCCGCGCAAACGCCGATCATCGTCACCGACAGCGACGAGGCCGACTTGCCGCACGGCGACATGCTGGTCAACCTGACGCGCCGCGCGCCTGCCAACCTGGACCGCTTCCAGCGCGTGTTCGAAATCATTTCCACCGACGAAGATGACGCGGCCGCGGGCCGCAAGCGCTACGCGGCCTACAAGCAGCAATCCTACCCCTTGACCCATTTCGTGGCAGGCCAGTCATGAGCAATAACGCGGCGTTCGATGCGAGTATCCCGGTGTTGACCGAAGTTTTCCAGGATCAGCCCGTCCAGAAAGCGCCCGCCGCGGCCGCATCAGGCGAAGCCGGACTGGAAGCGCGGGCGGTGGACAACTGGAGCGATGCCGAATGGGGCCTGCTGGAACGCCGGCTATCGGAGCGCATCCTGCATCAATTGCAGGGCCGGGTCGATTTCGTTCTCGAGCAGCGCGTGCGCGACAGCATGGAAGAAGCGCTGCAGCACGCCATCACCGGCCTGACCAGCGAGATCCGGCAGAGTCTGCAGCAAACCATCGAAAAAATCGTCGTGCGGGCGGTGGCGCAGGAACTTGCGCATCTGCAAACCCAGAAGCAATAAGCCTCGCCTGGCGCCGTCTTTGCCCCGGAATCCACACAACAGCTTGCATCTGCTTACAAAACGGTAGCCTTTGCTGGACGGAATGCGTCCACCCAACCGTGCACCCCTACGTTTACCCCTTTGCGAAGCATGCAATTTGTTGTACCTTTTGCCCTACGCAAAATTTCTGAATCGGCGTCACGAGCGCTGTTGTTACCATCAATCCATTGGAGAATGCACATGCAGTTCACAACGAAGCTCATCCCTCTTGCCATCGCGATGGCCTTTGCCGGTAGCGCCGGCGCGCAAGAAGTCGTCAAGATCGGCCATGTCGCTCCCATCTCCGGCGCCAGTGCGCACCTGGGCAAGGACAACGAAAATGGCGCGAAGATGGCAATCGAAGAGTTGAACGCCAAGGGATTCATGATCAACGGCAAGAAGGTCACCCTCCAGCTGCTGACGGAAGACGACGCCGCCGATCCGAAGCAAGGCACTGCCGTTGCGCAGAAACTGGTCGACGCCAAGGTCAACGGCGTGATCGGTCACCTCAATTCGGGCACCACGGTTCCGGCTTCGCGCATTTATAACGACGCCGGCATTCCACAGATTTCGCCATCGGCCACCAACCCCGTCTACACCAAGCAGGGCTTCAAGGGCGCCTTCCGCGTGGTCGCCAACGACAACAAGCTGGGCGGCACGCTGGGCCGCTACGCGGTCGAGAAGCTGGGCGCCAAGAACATCGCCGTGATCGACGACCGCACCGCATACGGGCAGGGCGTGGCCGACGAATTCGTCAAAGGCGCCAAGAGCAAGGCTAAGATCGTAGGCAAGGAATTCACCAACGCCAACGCGACCGACTTTACCGCCATCCTTACCTCGATCAAGGCCAAGAAGCCTGACCTGATCTTCTTCGGCGGCATGGATTCGGTGGGCGGCCCGATGCTCAAGCAAATGAAAGCGCTCGGCATCAATGCCAAGTTCATGGGCGGCGACGGCGTCTGCACCGAAGCACTGGCCAAGCTGGCCGGCGATGGCATTGGCGAAGGCAACGTGACTTGCGCCGAAGCTGGCGGCGTCACCGGTGCCCAGGAGAAGGTCATGGCCGACTTCGTCACCCGTTACAAGAAGAAGTACAACGCCGACGTCCAGATCTACGCACCGTACGTGTACGACGCGGTGATGGTGATGGCGACCGCGATGCAGAACGCCAAGTCGGCCGATCCTGCCAAGTACCTTCCTGAGCTGAAGAAGATCAAGTACCAGGGCGTGACCGGCCTGGTCCAGTTCGACAATTTCGGCGACATCAAGGACGGCTCGCTGACCCTGTTCACCTACAAGGGCGGCAAGAAGACCAAGATGGAAGTGGTGCGCTAAGCACCAGGGTCAATTCCTGGGTCTGACCCGCTGGGTCAGGCCCGGAAACCAAAAAAAAGCGCGCTGGTGACAGCGCGCTTTTTTGCTATTGAATTGCGAAATTATTTCTGCGACAGCACCCACTTGACCAGGGTATGCGCTTCGGCATCGGTCACCTGCGGATTGGCTGGCATCGGGACTGCGCCCCAAGTGCCCGAACCGCCCTTCATGACTTTTGCGACCAGCTTGTCTTCCGCGTCCTTCTGGCCCGCATATTTCGCTGCCACATCCTTGTACGCCGGACCGACCAGTTTGGTCGCAACTGCGTGACAAGCCATGCAATTTTTCGCTTTTGCCAAATCGGCATTGGCCATCGCGCTGGTCGAGGCCAGGGCCGACAACACCATGCACAACATCAGTGAGCGTTTCATCTATTTCTCCAAGAGGTGACAACTAGAAATGCATTCTACCGTGTTTCGAAAAACATGAAATCCGGCAGCCTGACGATATTAACGGCTGAACGGTGCGTCAGGTTGACCACAGGATTCCCAATGCCTTGCTGTTTTTTGCCCCACGGCACTAAATTGTTTGTAAGATGGGGGATGAAAAGGAGTTCCGAATGCCATTGATTATCTTAATTGCAGCGCTGGTTGGCCTGCGCTATTTCGAGGTGTGGAAGTTTGCCGAGCTGTCGTGGTGGTGGATTGTCGGCCTGATGTTTTTCGCGTTCATCTGGTTCGAGTTCATCGAGAAGATACTTGGGCTGGACAAAAAGAAAGCGCACAACGTCGATGAACAACGCCGCAAGGACCGCGTAAAGCAGTCGTTCGAGAAAAAGAAGTAGTAAAAACAAATGGGGTCAGACCCGTTTTTTAAGCGTTCGAAAAGCCCAGTGAGCAAATAACAAACGGGTCTGACCCTATTTTCACAACGTCGAAGCGTAGCCCCTCCCGGGCAGTTTCAAACAGGCGTTCGCGGGGAAGAAATCGCAAAGAAAAATGGGGTCAGACCCTTTTTTTTTAGCGCTCAAACGCAAAGGGAGCGAATAAAAAACGGGGCTCGGCGCCCCGTCTGCCCCTCATTTTCGGATCTTGGCTGTTTAGCCAGTGACTGCGCCCTTGCTGGCCGACGAAGCCAGCGCCGCGAACTTGGCCAGCACGCCACGCGTGTAGCGCGGCGCCGGCTGCTTCCACAAGGCGCGCCGCCGCGCGATTTCGTCCTCCGCCACATTCAGCTGGATCAGCTGCTGGTGCGCGTCGATCGTCACCGAGTCGCCCTCGTTCACCAGCGCAATCGTGCCGCCCTCGAACGCTTCCGGCGCCACGTGCCCGACCACCATGCCCCAGGTCCCGCCCGAGAAGCGCCCGTCGGTAATCAAGCCCACCGATTCGCCCAGCCCCTTGCCGATCAGCGCAGACGTCGGCGCCAGCATCTCCGGCATGCCAGGCCCGCCTTTCGGCCCCAGGTAGCGCATCACCAGCACGTCGCCCGGCTGGATCTTGTCGGCCAGGATCGCATCCATCGCGGTGTACTCATCCTCGAACACGCGCGCCGGCCCGGTGATCACGGGATTCTTCAGGCCGGTGATCTTGGCCACGCAGCCCTCGGGGGAGAGGTTGCCCTTCAGGATAGCCAGGTGGCCCTGCGCATACAGCGCCTTGTCGATGGTGCGGATCACGTCCTGCTTCGGATCCGGCACCGACGGCACATCGGCCAGTTCCTCGGCCAGCGTGCGGCCGGTGATGGTGATGCAGTCGCCATGCAGCATGCCGGCGTCGAGCAGCAGCTTGAGCACTTGCGGAATGCCGCCGGCCTTGTGCAGGTCGGTGGCGACATACTGGCCGGACGGCTTCAGGTTGCAGATGACCGGCACCTGCTTGCGCACGCGCTCGAAATCGTCCAGCGTCCATTCGACTTCGGCCGCATGCGCGATCGCCAGGTAATGCAGCACCGCGTTGGTCGAGCCGCCGGTGGCCATGATCAGCGACACCGCGTTCTCGATCGACTTGCGGGTGATGATGTCGCGCGGCTTGAGGTCGCGCTTGACCGCCTCGACCAGCACGCGCGCCGATTCGGCCGCCGAGCCGACTTTCTCGTCGTCCGGATTGGCCATCGTCGACGAGTACATCAGCCCCATGCCCAGCGCCTCGAACGAGGACGACATGGTGTTGGCCGTGTACATGCCGCCGCAGGAACCGGCCGACGGACAGGCGTTGCGCTCGATGCCATCGAAGTCTTCCTTCGACATGCGGCCCGCGGTGAACTCGCCCACCGCTTCGAACGCGGAGACGATGGTCAGGTCCTTGCCCTTCCAGTGGCCCGGCTTGATGGTTCCGCCGTACACATAGATGCCCGGCACGTTGCTGCGCGCCAGCGCGATCATCCCACCGGGCATGTTCTTGTCGCAGCCGCCGATGACGACCACGCCGTCCATCCACTGGCCGTTGACGGCGGTCTCGATGCAGTCGGCGATCACTTCGCGCGAGATCAGCGAATATTTCATGCCTTCGGTGCCCATCGACATGCCGTCCGAAATCGTCGGCGTGCCGAACACTTGCGGATTGCCGCCCGCTTCCTTGATGGTGCTGATCGCGATGTCGGCCAGCTTCTGCAGCCCCGAGTTGCACGGCGTGATGGTCGAGTGGCCGTTCGCCACGCCGATCATCGGCTTGGCGAAGTCCGCCTCCTCATAGCCCATCGCGTAGTACATCGAACGGTTCGGGCTGCGCGAGACGCCCTCGGTGATGTTGCGGGAACGGCGGTTGTAGCGGGGCTGGTCGGCCATGGTGAACTCCTGATAATCGATCCTGCGAGAATGCCTTGCCCACCCCGCCAAGTCAAATAGTGTATTCTCGTCTCTGTGAGTCGAAAAACATATCAGTACCACCAATACAACCTGAAACGCATATTGTGAACCTCGACCTGCGCCAGCTGCGCTATTTCGTCACCGTCGCCGAAGAGCTCCACTTCGGCCGCGCCGCCGTGCGCCTGCACATGACCCAGCCGCCCTTGTCGCAAACCATTCAGGCGCTCGAGGAATTGCTGGGCGCGCCGCTGTTCCTGCGGACCCGCCGCAGCGTCGAACTGACGCCGGCCGGCCAGGCGCTGCTGCCGGAGGCGCGCCGGATGCTGGCCCATGCCGCCGAAATGCCGGACCTGGTACGCGCCGCGGCCGCCGGCGAATCGGGCCGCCTCGCGCTCGCGTTCGTCTCGTCGGCCGACTACAGCGTGCTGCCGCCCTTCCTGCGCAGCTACCGCGCCGCGTATCCGCAAGTCCAGATCGTGCTACAGGAAGCGACCTCGGACCTGCAGGTGGACGACCTGCTGCACAACCGCATCGACGCCGGGCTCTTGATCCCGCCGCTGCCCGACAAGGCGCGCGCCGAACTCGATTACCTGAAGGTGCTCGACGAACCGCTGATCCTGGCCGCGCCGGCCGGCCTCGATGCGCTGCGCGGCGGCGGCCCGGCCGACGGCGGCCCCGTCTGGCTGAAGGATTTGCCGCCGCTGCCGCTGATCATTTTCCCGCGCCCGATCGCACCCAGCCTGCATGACGCCATCCTGGCCTGTTTCCGCGCCGCCGGCATCACGCCCGAGATCGGCCAGCAGGCGATCCAGATGCAAACCATCGTCAGCCTGGTATCGGCCGGCATGGGCCTGGCGCTTGTGCCACAATCCGTGTCCAACCTGATGCGGCCGGGCGTAGAATACCGGGCGCTGCACGACCCTTCGCCACAAGTGGAAACCGGCCTGGCGTGGCGCCGCGATAACCGCTCGCCGGTGCTGCTGGGCTTTTTGGAATTACTAAGGAAAAACACGTTATGCTGACCCACCCGATGCCCGACCCCGTCGCGTTTTCGATCGGCCCGGTGCATGTGCACTGGTATGGCCTGATGTACGTACTCGCCTTCGCCATGTTCATCGCCCTCGGCCGGGTGCGCATCAAACAGCCGCACATCGCCGCCCAGGGCTGGAAGAAAGAAGACCTGGACGACATGCTGTTCTATGGCATGCTCGGGGTGATCATCGGCGGGCGCCTCGGCGAGGTCTTCTTCTACACGCCGAAACTGTTCCTGGCCGATCCGCTCGAGATCTTCAAGGTCTGGCACGGCGGCATGTCCTTCCACGGCGGCTTCATCGGCGTGATCGTCGCGATGGCGCTGTGGTCGCGCAAGGCCAAGCGCAAGCTGTTCGACGTCTACGATTTCATCGCGCCGCTGGTGCCGCTCGGCTACGCCGCTGGCCGCCTGGGCAACTTCATCAACGCCGAATTGCCGGGCCGCGTCGCCGACGCGACCCTGCCGTGGGCCATGCTGTGGCCGGACACGCGCTACCCGCTGCATCCGGTGCCGGTATTCCTCGAAGGCCTGCGCCATCCTTCACCGCTATACCAGATGCTGGTGGACGGCGTGCTGGTGTTCATCATCCTGTGGCTGTTTGCGCGCAAGGCGCGTCCGCGGCTCGCGGTCGGCGCGATGTTCACGCTGCTGTATGGCTGCGCGCGCTTCTTCACCGAATACTTCCGCGTGCCGGACTGGGAGGTGCAGGTCGCCGGCGTGCCGGTCACGTCGGGACAGATGCTGTCGCTGCCGATGATCATCGGCGCGCTGATCATGCTGGCGTGGGTCTATTCGCGCGACGCGAAACGCCCGCTGGCCGCTTAGTTTCTTACATGCGCGCCAGCGCCACGCCTTTCCACAGCATGTACACCGCCAGCGCATACAGGATCACCGCGAACACGCGCCGCAGCCGGGCCACCGGCCAGCGGTGCGCGGTGCGCGCCCCGAGCGGCGCCATGATCACGCTGGCCGTGGCGATCACCGCCAGCGCCGGCATGTAGATGTAGCCCAGTGAATGCGGCGGCAGCGCCGGATCGTCCCAGCCGAAATAGATATTCGACAGCGTGCCCGCCAGCGCGATCGGGAAGCCGAGCGCCGCGCTGGTGGCCACCGCGCTGTGGATCCGCACGTTACACCAGGTCATGAACGGGATCGACACGAAGCCGCCGCCCGCCCCCACCAGTCCCGCCAGCACGCCGACCACGCCGCCGGCGGCGAACATGCCGCCCTTGCCGGGAAGCTCGCGGTGCGCCGCCGGTTTCATCTCGATCAGCATCTGGGTCGCGGCGACCGCGACAAAGATGCCGAAGAACAGCGCCAGCACGGTGGTGTTCATCTGCTTGCCGATCCACGGCCCGACCCACGATCCGACCAGGATGCCCGGCGACAGCAGCCGCACCACCGGCCACAGCACCGCGCCTTGCAGGTGATGCGCGCGCACCGAGGAAATCGACGTAAACAGGATGGTGGCCAGGCAGGTGGCGATCGCCATGTGCACGATCAGCTGCGGCGGGAATTGCAAGGCGGTGAAGATGATGGTCATGAACGGCACCAGGATCATGCCCCCGCCGATGCCGAGCAGGCCGGCTGCGAAGCCGCCGAATACGCCCATCGCGCACAAGGCCAGCACCAAAGTCCAGTTCATTGTTTGTCTTTCCAGGCGAGCGGGCGTCGCCCGGGGGAAACATTTTACCGCGTCAAGCCGAAGCGGACAGCCGGACACCCAATCCCGGGCTAGCCCGATGGCGTCGGCAGGTGCGCTTGATAAGGGTTGTAACCGGGGATGACATTGCCCCTGGCGTACATGCACTGCTGGTAGGCGATGTCGTAGCTGCGCTGAGCGTTCCATGTGATAGCGCCCGACTGCTGCGCACCGACGGTACCGCCGAACAAGGTGCCGATGGCCGCGCCGGCTGCAGCGTCGTGGGAGTCTCCGGTCAGTGCTCCGGTAGCGGCGCCGAGCACTGCGCCGACAATGGTGGAGGCGGCCATCTGGTTGGCGGCGGCATCGTATCCCTGTCCGGCCGATCCGCCGGCCCAGTGGCGGCAGGTCTGGTCGTCGGCGACGAAGGCCTGGAACGGCTTGTTGGGCGGAGGCATGGCAGCCACGGTCGGCGCCATCGGCACCGACACGCAACCGGCCAGCAAGGCCGGCGCTGCCCAAGCGACGGCTGCAAGACGTCTGAGATTCAGCTTGTTCATCATGGCACTCCCGGAGCCGGCGCCGGCACATTAGGATCAGACGGTGCGACCGCCCGGAATCCGCCCGGGCACTGGGTCACATATGGATAGTAGCCGCCCACCGGGTCGCAGTAGTACCAGTATGGCGCCGATGGCGAAACCAGCGGTGCGCCGCCCACGCTGGGCGGCGCCCACGGATATGAATACGGATACGGATACGGATACACCGGCGTCGGATAGTAGTACCAGGCTGGGCCGGTCGTCCACCACCACACCGTCCGTCCGCCGACCCGCCCGTGCTCCCAATGCCCGCCGCGCCAGTTGCCTCCGTGGTAGTGACCGCTGAAGTGTGCGCCGTCGCCGTGCCCGTGCGGTCCGCCGCCGTGCTGCCCATGGTCCTGGCCGCGGCCCTGATCGTGCCCGCGCTGCGCGAACGCGGGCGAACTCGCCAGGCTTGCCACGAACAGCAGCGCCATCAGCATTCCCGAGCGCATCGGGCTGGTCCGCAACGGATTCATGGCGTGGCCTCCCCGGTGTCGATCGGGCGCCACATCGGCGCCCCGCGCGTCTTGTGCACCAGCACGGGAATCTCGCTGTAGTGGAGCACCTTGACCGTCTGGCTGCCCAGCAGTTGCGCCGCGCCGCCCTTCCATCCGTGCGAGGCCATGTAGATCAGGTCGCAGCGTTCCTGGCGGGCCGTGTCGAGGATCGCCTGGTAGGGTTCCTGGGCCGCCGCTTTGTGGCACACGCAGCGCACCTGCTGTGCCTGCGCGCCGGCGGCGACAAAGGACAGGAAGGTGTCGGCCGATTTCTCGAACAGCGCTTGCCGGTGAACGGCGAACAGGGGGTCATGATGCAGCCATGCGTCGAGCTGGTCGTCGTGCGGAACAGGAAGGACATGGACCGCGACGATCTCGGCGCCGCACTCTTTCGCCAGCAGGATTCCATCGGTCGCCGCCTGGCGCGACAGCGCGGAGCCGTCGGTCGGCAGCAATATGCGCTTGAACATCATTTTTCCGACATTGCAACTCGGCTAGGAGTATTCCGCAGCCGTGACTTGGAAAAATCAGATTATTCCTCGCTTCACGCCAAGTCTTTGATCTACCTCAAAGTGTCACCGCCCGATGCGATGATGGCAGTGCGGCGACAACCCCGGCCCTTGGACCGCGGCGCGTATATGAAGAGGCGGCACGTCGACGCCGCAAGTCGTCCCACACTTTACTGTGCCATAAGCTACTTCTTTGCCGCCTGCCTGATCCGTTTCAGAATCGCTTTCCATTGCGGCGCGGTGACCGGAGAAATGGACAGGCGGCTGCCTTTTTGCAGCAGCACCATTTCTTCGAGTTCCGGCATGGTGCGCATTTCGGATAAAGGCAGATAACCGCCCTGCTCCACCGCATTCACGTCGACCGATATCCAGCGCGGCTGCTCGCGGCTCGCTTTCGGATCGAAGTATTTACCGTTCTTGTCGAATTGCGATTCGTCCGGATAAGCGGCGCTGGCCACTTCGGCGATTCCCGCCACACCCGGTTCGGCGCAGCTGGAGTGATAAAACAGGACGCCGTCGCCGGGCTGCATCTGGTCGCGCATGAAATTGCGGGCCTGGTAATTGCGCACGCCGAACCAGGCGACTGTCTGCGCCGGCGCGGCCAGCACGTCGTCGAAACTGACTTCATCCGGTTCGGATTTCATCAACCAGTAAGCCATGCACTTTCTCCTTGTTTGCCGGATTTAGAAAGGCGCCGATGAAAACGCGCGCAAAAAAAAACGGTTGCGCATCGAATGCGAACAACCGCTTTTTCAGAATAAAGCCCCGCCTGTGCCGTTTTCGCCGGCATCCCGAACCAAACGGTTCAAGGTGGTCACAGTTAGTTCAATTTCGGGTTCGTCGGACTAGCGACGCTCACTCCCATCAAACAAAATTCCGCAACCGGTGCACATAAATGGTTCAAGGAATATATGGCAATCGCGAACACCGCAGGGTGCAACGAAGTTTACTCCGATGAACTGACAAGTCAAACGAATTTGGCCGTCAGAACAGATTTTCTTGCGGCGTCAGCGCGCTGTCCAACACGCTGT
Source organism: Pseudomonadota bacterium (assembly GCA_046728335.1). Lineage (GTDB taxonomy): Bacteria > Pseudomonadota > Gammaproteobacteria > Burkholderiales > Burkholderiaceae_D > JAFCUW01. The sequence continues at coordinate 17,363 of JBKPEJ010000003.1, forward strand.
GCATCGCGTCGATTTTCTGCTTGACTTCCAAAATCGACAGGTCCGAAAGCGGTCCTTGCGGCGCCTTCACCGACAGGAATTCGGCAGCCACGCTGAGCGCTGCCATCACCGCGATGCGGTCGTTGCCCTTCACTTTGCCGGAGTCGCGCAGCGCGCACATTTTGCCGTCCAGGAAAGCGACCGCTTCCTGCAAGGTGCGCTCCTCGCCTTCCTTGCACGCGAGGCGATAGGGCTGGCCCATGATGCTGACGTCGAGATGAATCATTGCTTGTCCTCGTCATCGGTGACGGTAAGGTGGGCGGGGTCGCGCGCGGGAATTTTCTCCAGCAGCGCTTCGACCCGGCGCTGGGCCTCGGTCAAGCGTTCCATGAAGGCGATGTTCTCGGCGCTGAGCAGCGCATTGGACTGGCGCAGGATGGCGTTCTCGCGGCGGAGCGACAGTGTCATCTCGGCGAGCCGGGCGATTTTGTCGGATAAGTCTTGGAAATCAGAAATCATCCGTAACTATAGAACCGGGAACGAATTTCCGTCAACAGATTCAGCACGTTAGCGCCGACTATTGAGACAATGCCTGCAGCCGCGTTCACACCTGAAAGCGGCCCCTGGCTTTGCGCCGGCTCAACCGTTCAAGTTAAATAAACAAAATAAGCAGCTTGAAAATACCCCCTATCGTCCCTATAATTAGCACTCGTTGGCAGAGAGTGCTAACAACTCTTTCCAGCCGCGCCCCTAGCGGGCACGGCATCCCGCAGTACCGGATCGGCCTCCCGGATGTTCCGGCAAGCCAGTCAACCTATTGAAACTAAAGGAGTTTTACATGAACCTTCGCCCTTTGCACGATCGCGTCATCGTCAAGCGTCTCGACCAGGAAACCAAGACTGCTTCCGGCCTGATCATCCCTGATGCAGCTGCCGAAAAACCGGACCAGGGCGAGATCCTCGCCGTCGGTAACGGCAAAGTCCAGGACGACGGCAAGGTCCGTGCGCTGGAAGTCAAGGTCGGCGATCGTGTCCTGTTCGGCAAGTATTCCGGCCAGACCGTCAAGGTCGATGGCGAAGAGCTGCTGGTCATGCGCGAAGAAGACATCATGGCCGTGTTGGTCAAGTAAGCACCGAATTCCGACGAATTTTCACAAGTAACGGAGAATAAACATGGCATCGAAAGACGTAGTATTCGGCGACGCAGCGCGCGCCAAAATGGTTGAAGGCGTCAATATCCTCGCCAACGCAGTCAAAGTCACCCTGGGTCCTAAGGGCCGCAACGTGGTGCTCGAGCGCTCGTTCGGCGCCCCGACCGTCACCAAGGACGGCGTGTCGGTTGCGAAAGAAATCGAACTCAAAGACAAGCTCATGAACATGGGCGCGCAGATGGTCAAGGAAGTCGCATCGCGCACCAGCGACAATGCCGGCGACGGCACCACCACCGCGACCGTGCTGGCACAAGCCATCGTGCGCGAAGGCATGAAGTTCGTTGCCGCCGGCATGAACCCGATGGACCTGAAGCGCGGCATCGACAAGGCAGTTGCTGCCACCGTCGAACAGCTGGCGATCATCTCCAAGCCATGCACCACCACCAAGGAAATCGCCCAGGTTGGCGCGATCTCGGCCAACTCCGACTACTCGATCGGCGAGCGCATCGCTGAAGCGATGGAAAAAGTCGGCAAGGAAGGCGTCATCACCGTCGAAGACGGCAAGTCGCTCAACGACGAACTCGACATCGTCGAAGGCATGCAGTTCGACCGCGGCTACCTGTCGCCGTACTTCATCAACAATCCGGACAAGCAAGTGTCCATCCAGGACAATCCGTTCGTCCTGCTGTGCGACAAGAAAATCTCGAACATCCGTGACCTGCTGCCGATCCTGGAACAAGTTGCGAAAGCCGGCCGTCCACTGCTGATCATCGCTGAAGACATCGAAGGCGAAGCACTGGCGACCCTGGTTGTGAACAACATCCGCGGCATCCTGAAGACCTGCGCAGTCAAGGCCCCAGGCTTTGGCGACCGCCGCAAGGCCATGCTGGAAGACATCGCTGTCCTGACCGGCGGCCAGGTCATCGCTGAAGAAGTCGGCCTGACCCTGGAAAAGGTCACGCTGGCAGAACTCGGCCAGGCCAAGCGCATCGAAGTGGGCAAGGAAAACACCATCATCATCGACGGTGCAGGCCAGGCTGAATCGATCGAAGCGCGCGTCAAGCAAGTGCGCGTGCAGATCGAAGAAGCGACCTCGGACTACGACCGTGAGAAGCTGCAAGAGCGCGTTGCCAAGCTGGCAGGCGGCGTTGCAGTGATCAAGGTTGGCGCAGCCACCGAAGTCGAAATGAAAGAGAAGAAAGCCCGCGTTGAAGATGCACTGCACGCTACCCGCGCTGCGGTCGAAGAAGGCATCGTTCCTGGCGGCGGCGTAGCGCTGCTGCGCGCACGCGCCAACATCACCGTCAAGGGCGACAATCCTGACCAGGAAGCTGGCATCAAGATCGTCATGCGCGCGATGGAAGAGCCGCTGCGCATGATCGTTCAGAACGCCGGCGAAGAGCCGTCGGTCGTGGTTGCGGCAGTGCTGGCTGGTACGGGTAACTTCGGTTACAACGCTGCCAACGGCACCTACGGCGACATGGTTGAAATGGGCGTACTGGATCCAGCCAAGGTCACCCGTTCGGCACTGCAAAACGCAGCGTCGATCGCCGGCCTGATGCTGACCACCGACTGCATGGTGTGCGAACTGGCGGAAGACAAGCCAGCTGGCGGCATGGGCGGCATGGGTGGTATGGGCGGCATGGGCGGCATGGACGGCATGATGTAATTTGCCGGACAAGGAGCGCTCCGGCGCTTCCTGCTGAAGCAAAAATGGCCACCTTCGGGTGGCCGTTTTTTTTTGGCTTTGTCACCGGCAAGTGTGGGACCGCGCGGCGATGGCGGCAAGCGCCCGGGGCGGCGACAACCCCGGTGTCAGGTCCGCCGGACCTGACACCAGCCCTTGGGCCGCGGCACGTGCATGAAGAGATGCACGTCCATGCCGCAAGTCGTTCCACACTTAGCGGTGACTTCGCCTTAGTTATTTGTGACTGCGCTCAGCTTACTTGTTGCGTGGCTTTCTCCACATGCGCAAGCTCGAGACCGGCTTCAGCGCGCCCGCCCATTTGTCGCCATGCACCTTGTCCGCGGGACCGAATACCCCTTCGACCGCGACGTGCCCGTTATTCAATTTGCTCGACGATCGCAGCTGCGAATTCTTGAGATCGAGCCAAAGCCCGTGCTCGACGACCGAATTGTTGTAGTCGTCCCGGGTCAGATACAGTGCGTTTCGCTCGAACTGGAGGCGCAGGAAACCAACCACGCGCACCCTCTGTCCCTCGAACTGCTGTGGTTGGGCGATCAGCTCCTGCATCGTAACGACCGGGACCTCCGCGGCGTGCGCCAAACTGGCCAGCCCAAGATTCAGCAGCAGCAAGGCGGCGCAGAAGCTCCTTCTGGCGAGCGGTGTCGTTTTCATTTGCATTTCCTTCCAAATCTGTACCAGGCCAAGCCTTCACTCTACCTGCCAAAGGTATCCATCAGGAAATATTTTATTGCGATTGCCGTTCCACCATTGTTGCTGCTGGAAATCGCTTGCATTCAAGTAATGTTGCTTATGGACCATATATGGTTTAGCATGTATTCACACAAAATAAGGCGAGCCGATGCAGAAGGTAAACGCACCATCCAAAAAGACCCAGTTGGCGACACTGGTTGCCATCATTGCAGTGACCGCGACGATCTTCGGATGCCGCGGAGAGAAGCCGGCCGAGCCGGTGCAAGCGCCGGCCGTTTCCGCTCCCGCTGCGCCGGCGCAAGCCCGCGCCACGGCTGCGCCGTCGCGCAGCAAGCAGGAGGCGATGGCGGCGCTGATGGCATTGCCGGAATTGAAAGCCTGGTCGAATGTGATCGAGAAATCATCCGGCGGCAAGGCACGCGGCGCCCTGATCGAGTACGATCCGAAGCCGAAGCTGATCAATGGTAAATCGTACTTCCAGCTCAGCTTTGTGGAAAACACCAGCGACGCCGCACATCGCTGGGAAAGCTTCCTCGTGGCCAACAGCGGCGATGAAATCCTGGTCGAGGATGCCGCTACCGACCAGACCATGACGCTGGAACAGTGGCGCAAGGCGAAGAACCCGATCGCCCGCGCCAGCGCTGAGTAAGGGCGTACGATTGCGCGTGCTCAAATACGCTTGAGCACGCGCACCGTATCGTTCTCTACTGCCGCTGACCGAATAATAGACGCCGTCGTTCGTGGTACGCGATGGCGACGACTCCTCCCCCGGTCGGCGGCACCTACCCTTCCCCCATCGACTTCAACTGTCCAGGTGCGAAATCAGCAGCCTGCGCTGGTCGTCGCCGTCCGTGCGCGCGCCTTCGCCATGCTGTTCCGCGCTGTTCGCATCGATCGAGATCCCGACCGACATGATGTCGATCAGCAGCAGCTGCAGGATGCGCGAGATCATCGACAGGAAGGTGGTGCTGTCTTCCGCATGATCGACAGCCAGGCAGACCGTGGCCTTCTTCGCCAGCGGCGAACCGCTGCTGCTGATCGCAATCACGTCGGCGCCCGCCAGGCGCGCCGCATCGACCGCCGCCAGCAGTTCCGGCAGCCGTCCCGAATTCGAAATCGCAATGACCACGTCGCCCGGCTTGAGCAGCTCCGCGGCGAGCGTGAACAGGTGCGAATCGCCGTACGACGACGTCGGGATCCGGAACCGGAAGAACTTGTGCTGGCCATCGAGCGCCACCACGCGCGAATTGCCCATCGCGTAAAACTCCACACGCTTGGCGCGGCTGACCAGTTCGATCGCCCGGTCGAGCGAACGAACGTCCAGTTGGTCGCGGAATTTCAGGATCGCCGACACGGTGTTGTCGATCACCTTCGCCGACAGGTCGTGGGTGCTGTCGCTCATGCGCACCTGGCTGTGGCGCACCGGGATCGCACCCGTCAGGCTGCTGGCGAACTTGAGCTTGAAGTCGGCCAGCCCGAGGAAGCCCAGCGATCGGCAGAACCGGATCACGGTCGGCTGGCTCACTTCGGCGAGGCGCGCGATGTCGGCGATCGGTTCGTTGAGCACGAGGCGCGGCTGCCCGAGCACCAGCGTCGCGACGCGCTGTTCGGCCGGCGTCAGTTCGTGCTGCAAGTGGCCGATGCGCTCCATCAGCGTGTTGGCGCCACTGCGCCCGCGCAGGTGCTCGGACAGGATCGTCGCGACACCGAAGAACGCCGGGTTCGGCGTGCTGATGACGTAGGTGGGGATCTCGGACAGGTAGCTGGTGAAGCGCCCCTTCGCTTCGAAGCGCGCGCGGAACGGCGAAGTGGCGAACCACTCGCCCATGCGCGGCACGATGCCGCCGCCGATGAAGACGCCACCGAACGCGCCCAGCGTCACGGCCAGGTTGGCGGCCGCACCGCCCAGCATGCCGCAGAAGCATTCGAGCACTTCGAGGCACAGCGCATCGCCCTCTTCCAGTGCACCGCCGATGATACCGGCCGCGCTGCGCTGCTCCACCCGCTGGCCCTTGCGTTCGGCCAGCGCGCGGTAGATCAGCTCCATCCCCGGTCCTGAGATCAGGCGTTCGTTCGAAACGTGGGCCCACTCCTTCCAAGCGTACTGCAGGATGGAGAATTCGCGTTCGTCGGCCGGCGCGAAATTCACGTGGCCGCCTTCGCTGCCGAGCGTGACGAAGCCGTCGACGGTCGGAATCGCGCCCGATACGCCAAGGCCGGTGCCCGGTCCGAGCACGCCGACGACTGCGTTGGCGGCAGCTGCGCCGCCGCCGACTTTCATCAGGTCTTCCGGTTTCAGGCTTGGCAGCGCCATCGCCAGCGCGGTGAAGTCATTGACGATCAACAGCGTGTGCAGGCCCAGCTCGCGCCGCACGGCGTCGGTGGAAAACTGCCAGTCGCGGTTGGTCATGCGGACCTGGTCGCCGTTGACCGGATTGGCCACCGCCAGCGCCGCGTGGTTCAGCGTTACGTCGGCATGGTCGGCAAGGTAGAACCGCAGCAGCGGGACAATGCCTTCGAAGTCGTCGCACTTGAGCACCCGCACCGAGCGGAACACGCCTGGCGCGGTCTGCAGCGCGAACCGGGCGTGGGTCGCGCCGATGTCGGCCAGCAGCCGCGGGCCATCGGCAAACGCGGTGCGGCCGGTCTTTTCAATCTCGACGCCGCTCTCCATCAGGCCGCGCTGCCGAACCAGGCGCCGAATGGCGGCAGGGTCGCTATGCCGCCCGCAACGCTGCCGGGCAGGCCATGGCCTTCCAGCGCGGTCGCGCCTTGCGCCTCCGGCCAGGTGAAGTCGACTGGCTCGGGACCGAGGTTGAACACCGCCAGGATCGATGGATGGCCGGCCAGGTCGCGCCGCAGCGCCAGCACCGGTTCGGGAGCGTCGAAGAACTTGATCTCGCCGCGCGTCAGCTGGGGGATGTTGCGCCGCCACGCGATCAGGCGGCGCGCAGCGTTCAGCGCCGACCCGGTGTCGCCCTCCTCGACCGATACGGCGCACGCGAAATGCGCCGGATCGACAGGCAGCCATGGCTTGCCGGTGGTGAAGCCGGCATTTGGCGCTTCGCCGGTCCACGGCATCGGCGTGCGGCAGCCGTCGCGGCCCTTGAACTCGGGCCAGAAGGTGATGCCGTACGGGTCCTGCAGCAGTTCGAATGGCACGTCCGCTTCGGTCAGCGCCAGTTCGTCGCCCTGGTACAGGCATGGCGTGCCGCGCAGCGACAGCTGCATCGCCAGCACGACCTTGGCCAGCGCCGGCGTCGGATGCGCCCCGCCCCAGCGCGTCATCACGCGCGCGCTGTCGTGGTTGCCGACCGACCAGGATGCCCAGCCGCCCTTGACGCGCGCTTCGAATTCCTCGACCTGGGTGCGGATGTGCCTGGCCGAGAATTCCGGCGTCAGCAGGTTGAAGCTGTACGCAAGATGCAGCTTGTCGCCGTCGGCGGTGTAGTCGGCCATCACGCCAAGCGCATCGTCGGCGCCCACTTCGCCAATCGCGATCGCGTCGAATTCGTTCAACAACAGGCGGATCCGCTTCAGGTATTCGATGTTTTCCGGGCGCGTCTTGTCGTAGATGTGCGACTGCATGCCGTAGGGGTTGACGTCGGTGACGGTCGCCGTGTCGCGCTTGGTGGCCGCCGGATTGCTGCGCAGTTCAGGATCGTGGAAGTGGAAATTGCAGGCGTCCATGCGCACGCCGTCGACGCCGCGCGCAAGCCAGAAGCGCAGGTTGTCGAGGTGCGCCTGCTGCACTTCGGGATTGTGGAAGTTCATGTCCGGCTGGCTCGCCAGGAAGTTATGCAGGAAGTACTGTTTGCGCCGGCTGTCCCACTGCCACGACGAGCCGCCGAATACCGACAGCCAGTTGTTGGGCGGGTTGCCGTCCGGCCGGGGATCGGCCCACACGTACCAGTCGGATTTCGGATTGTCGCGGCTCTTGCGGCTCTCCATGAACCACGGGTGCTCTTCCGCCGTGTGCGACAGCACCTGGTCGATCATGATCTTCAGGCCCAGGCTGTGGGCCTTGGCGATCAGCTGGTCGAAATCGGCCAGGGTGCCGAACAGCGGATCGACGTCGCAGTAGTCCGAGACGTCGTAGCCGAAATCCTTCATCGGCGACTTGAAAAACGGCGATATCCACACGATGTCGACGCCCAGGCCCGCGATGTAGTCGAGTTTTGCGGTGATGCCCGGCAGGTCGCCCACGCCGTCACCGTCGGTATCGAGGAAGCTGCGCGGATAGACCTGGTAGATGACGGCTTCGCGCCACCAAGGGGAGTCGGGCTTGTTCATGTGCGTCCAATGAAGATGGGGATTTGTACATAATATACATCAATCTATCGATTTTCACAATTTGCCAATGAAGAGTATATTTCTCATACATTTCGTTAAAAATCAATGAGTTATGACTATTATGAGATCGTGACTATCAATTTTTCGGTAGTTTAACTACATCTGATTCAGCCGAATTTATTGAGGATGCATTTACCTGTTGCCAGTATTCAAGCTTCACCTTAGTATCGCGTCTGGTCAATACGAGGGGATACCCATGTCGCAGGCAGCTACGCTTGATCCGCAGGCAGCAACGCAAACCGAAACCGGGCGCATGCCGCGGCAGATCCCGTACATCATCGCCAACGAAGGCGCCGAGCGGTTCAGCTTCTACGGCATGCGCAACATCCTCACGCCTTTCCTGATCAGCACCCTGCTGCTGTTCATTCCGGAGGCCCAGCGGACCGGCGAAGCGAAGCACGTGTTCCATACCTTCGTCATCGGCGTCTACTTCTTCCCGCTGCTGGGCGGCTGGATCGCCGACCGCTTCTTCGGCAAATACAACACGGTGTTCTGGCTCAGCCTCGTCTACTGTGCCGGCCACGCCTGCCTGGCCGCGTTCGACGACAACGTCAAGGGCTTCTACTTCGGCCTGTTCCTGATCGCGCTCGGCGCGGGCGGTATCAAGCCGCTGGTGTCCTCCTTCGTCGGCGACCAGTTCGACCAGACCAACAAGCACAAGGCGCAGCTGGTGTTCGACACGTTCTACTGGATGATCAATTTCGGCTCCTTCTTCGCCTCGCTGCTGATGCCGATCTTCCTGAAGAACTACGGGCCTTCGGTCGCCTTCGGCATCCCGGGCATCCTGATGTTCGTCGCCACCGTGATTTTCTGGATGGGCAAGAAGAAGTACGTCCACGTGCCGCCGGCGCCGGCCGATCCGAATTCGTTCATGCGCGTTTCGCGCACCGCACTGTTCACCCGCGAAGCTGGTCGCGGCCGTCCTGGACTGGCAATTGCAATGACCGGCGTCGTGGGCGCGGTGCTGTCGCTGGCGATGTCCTGGCAGTGGGGTTTCATCATCAGCGCCTGTACCGCACTGGTCCTGCTGCTCGCATTCGGCGGCATCGGCACCTCGATGCAGCTTGAACGCGCACGCGGCATCCATCCCGACGAGGCGGTCGATGGCGTGCGCGCGGTGCTGCGCATCCTGATCGTGTTCGCGCTGGTGACGCCTTTCTGGTCGCTGTTCGACCAGAAGGCCTCGACCTGGATCGTGCAGGCTAATTCGATGACCAGGCCCACCTTCTCCTTCTTCGGCAATGAGTTCACCTTCGTGCCGGCCCAGATGCAGGCCTTGAATCCGCTACTGGTGATGATCCTGATCCCGTTCAATAATCTCGTGCTGTTCCCGGCGATCCGCAAGATGGGCTTCGAGCCAACCGCGCTGCGACGCATGACCGCAGGCATCGGCTTCACCGCGCTGGCCTGGGTTGTCATCGGCACCATCCAGGTCGCAATGGACGCCGGCACGCCGACGTCGATGGCATGGCAGATCCTGCCGTATGCGATCCTGACCCTGGGCGAAGTGCTGGTCTCGGCGACCGGCCTCGAATTCGCCTACAGCCAGGCGCCGGCAGCGATGAAAGGCATCATCATGGCGTTCTGGAGCCTGGCCGTCACCGTCGGCAACCTGTGGGTGCTGATCGTCAACGCCAGCGTCAAGAACGACGCCGTGCTGGGATATATCGGCCACAGCGGGCTGGGAGTGATCGCGTTCCAGATGTACTTCTTCGCTGCGTTCGCATTTGCCGCGGCGGTGATCTTCGGCTGGTACGCCACGCGCTACCGCATGACCAACAACTACCGCGCCTGATTCGCAAGTAACGGAGATTCAATGAGTATCAACGCGCGCCAGGTCCGCGTCGCCATCGCGGGCCTCGGCGCGCTGTGGTGCGCTTTCGCATCCGCTGCCGGCATTCCCCTCGCTGCATGCGACAGCGCCTCGTTCCAGACTGTGCTGCACGCCCCAGGCGAACGCTTTGAATCGCGCGCGGTCTGGCTGAACCGACGCCTGGCCAAATGGCCTGGCGCGGACTCCTCGGGCGTGTTCAAGCTCTACCACTCCCCCCATGGATCGATCAGCGCGTATCCGGGCGGCGCCGTCAGCGGCGCGGCCGGCGCGCTGACGCTGGACGTGTTTGCCGATGCCGTCCCGACGGCGGATGCTGCCCGTTTCAAGTATGTGGGCGCCGGCGTAGTGCTGGCAGTGCGCGATGCCGACCTTGCCCAGCTGCCCCTGCTGCATCGCCAGCAGCTTGTGCTGGTCCAGGAGAGCGCCGGCGGCAAGGTCCGCGCCGCCACCGCCTTGCAGGTGGCGGGCGCCCTCGACGACCTGTTCGCGGCCGCGGAAAAGGCGCCGGACCTGGGCGTCGCCGTCGGCAGGCACAGCACCGCGTTCAAGCTGTGGGCGCCGACGGCGCAGCAAGCGGCAGTATGCACTTACGACAGCGGCAGTTCGCGCGCAGCCGCGATCGCGACGATGCGGCTCGACGCCGGCACCGGCATCTGGAGCGCCACGGCGGCGGCCAACCTGGCCGGCAAGTACTACACCTATCTCGTCGACGTGGCGGCCAACGGCGCCGGCATCGTCCGCAACCTGGTGACCGATCCGTATTCGGTCAGCCTCACCACCGATTCGAAGCGCAGCTATATTGCGGACCTGGCCGCGCCGGTCCTCAAGCCGGCACAGTGGGACCGCGCGCCCGCGCAGAAGACCGTCAAGGCGCAGACCGACATGGTGGTCTACGAACTGCATGTGCGCGATTTCTCGATCAACGACGCTACCGTCAGCGCACCGCATCGCGGCAAGTACGGCGCGTTCGGCGAGGCCGGCTCGAACGGCATGAAGCACCTTGCGGCCCTGAGCCGCGCCGGGCTGACCGACATCCACCTGCTCCCGGTGTACGACATCGCCAGTGTGCCCGAGACCGGCTGCGCGATGCCCGCCCCTTCCGGCGCGGCCGATAGCGAGGCGCAGCAGGCGCTGGTGAAACAGACTGCGGACACCGACTGTTTCAACTGGGGTTACGATCCTTATCATTACAGCGCGCCGGAAGGCAGCTACTCAACGGATGCAGCCGACGGCGCCCGCCGCATCGTCGAAATGCGCGAGATGGTGATGAACCTGCACCGCATCGGCCTGCGGGTCGGCATGGACGTTGTCTACAACCATACCTTCACCGGCGGCCAGAAGGAAAAATCAGTGCTCGACCGGATCGTGCCCGGCTACTACCATCGCCTGGACGCGGCCGGCGCGATCGAGCGCTCCACCTGCTGCGACAACACGGCCACCGAAAACCGCATGATGGCCAAGCTGATGATCGATTCGGTCGCCCTGTGGGCGCAGCACTACAAGATCGATTCGTTTCGCTTCGACCTGATGGGGCACCAGCCGCGCGCCGTGATGGAACAGCTGCAGCGGCGCGTCGACGCCGCCGCCGGACGCCGCGTGCAGCTGATCGGCGAAGGCTGGAACTTTGGCGAAGTGGCCGATGGCGCGCGCTTCGTGCAGGCCTCGCAGCTGTCGCTGGGCGGCAGCGGCATCGGCACCTTCAGCGACCGCGGCCGCGACGCGGTGCGTGGCGGCTCGGCCAGCGACTCGGGCGACAAGATGTTCACGCAGCAGGGATACATCAATGGCCTGGTGTACGACCCGAATGCGCTGGCGCCGAAGCGCCCGGCGACGGACCTGCTGAAAGCGGCGGACATGGTCAAGGTGGGGCTGGCCGGATCGGTACGCAGCTACAAGCTGGTCACGCACGACGGCGCCACGCGCGCGCTGCAGGACATCGACTACAACGGCCAGCCCGCCGGCTACGCCAGCGCACCCGGCGAAGCGGTCAACTACATCGAGAATCACGACAACCAGACGCTGTACGACATCAACGTGTTCAAGCTGCCGCTCGCCACGACAGGGGCGGACCGCGCGCGGGTGCAGATCCTGGGCGCGGCAATCAATGCCTTCAGCCAGGGTGTTGCCTACTTCCACGCGGGCGTCGACACCCTGCGTTCGAAATCGCTCGACCGCAACAGCTTCAACTCCGGCGACTGGTTCAACCGGATCGACTGGAGCTACCGGGACAACTACTTCGGCACCGGCGCGCCGCCGGCCGAGGACAATGGCGCCGACTACGCGTTGATCAAGCCCTTGCTCGCCAATCCCGCGTTGAAGCCGGCGCCGGGCGATATCGCCTTTGCGCGTGAGACGTTTCGCGACCTGCTTGCGATTCGCGCCAGCTCGACCTTGTTCCGGCTGCGCACCGCGGACGATATCGAGCGGCGCCTGCGCTTCCACAACACCGGGCCCGGGCAGGAGCCGACCGTGATTGCGGCGCATCTCGACGGCAAGGGCTATCCCGGCGCCACATTCAAGGACGTCTGCTATTTCGTCAATGTGGACAAGGCCGCGCAAAGCATCGCGATCGATGCGGAAAAGGCGAAGCGCTACCGGCTGCATCCGGCGCATCGCGCGGACGCCCGAGTGCTGACGGCTACGTATGACGGCGCCACCGGGACGTTCACCATCCCGGCGCGCACCGCAGTCGTATTCGTCGAGTAGGCCGCCTACAGGTCGAGGTGCGAGATCAGCAGGCGGCGCCGGTCCGACTCGTCCTCGTCCGAGGCGCCGAGCGAGATCCCGACCGACATGATGTCGATCAGCAGCAGCTGCAGGATGCGCGAGATCATCGACAGGAAAGTGGTGCTGTCTTCGCTGTGATCGACCGCCAGGCAGATGTTGGCCTTCTTCGCCAGCGCCGATTTGCTGCTGGTGATCGCGATGACATCGGCGCCCGCCGCCCGGGCGGTATCCACCGCCGCCAGCAGCTCCGGCAATTCGCCTCCGGTTGAGATGGCGATCACCACGTCGCCCGGCTTGAGCAGTTCGGCCGCCAGCGTGAACAGGTGCGAGTCGCCATACGACGAAGTCGGGATCCGGAACCGGAAGAATTTGTGCTGGCCGTCCAGCGCCACCACGCGCGAATTGCCCATCGCGTAGAACTCGACACGGTTCGCCTTGCGCAGCAATTGGATGGCTCGGTCGATCGAGGCCACATCGAGCTGGTCGCGGAATTTCAGGATCGCCGACACGGTGTTGTCGATCACCTTGGCCGACAGGTCGTGCGTGCTGTCCGAGATGCGCACCTGGCTGTGGCGCACCGGGATGGTGCCGGTCAGACTGCTCGCGAACTTGAGCTTGAAGTCGGCCAGCCCGAGGAAGCCGAGCGAGCGGCAGAACCGGATGACGGTCGGCTGGCTGACGTCCGCCAGCCGCGCGATCTCCGCGATCGGCTCGCCCAGCACCTTGCGCGGATGCTCGAGCACCAGCATGGCGACGCGTTGCTCGGCCGGCGACAGCTCATGCTGCAGGTGCTGCACGCGCTCCATCAGCGTATTGGCGCCGCTGCGGCCGCGCAGGTGTTCGGACAGGATCGTCGCCACGCCGTAGAACGCCGGGTTCGGCGTCATGATGACGTAGGTCGGGATCTGCGCCAGGTAGTCGGTGAAGCGGCCCTTCGCTTCGAAGCGCGCGCGGAACGGCGATGCGGCGAACCACTCGGCCATGCGCGGCACGATGCCGCCGCCGATGAACACGCCGCCGAACGCGCCCAGCGTCACCGCCAGGTTGGCCGCGGCGCCGCCCAGCATGCCGCTGAAGCATTCGAGTGTCTCGAGGCAGAGCGGATCATGCTCATCGAGCGCGCCGGTGATGATGTCGGGCGAGGTGCGGCTGCGCGCCTGCATGCCGTTGCGCTGCGCCAGCGCGCGGTAGATGATCTCCATGCCGGGACCGGAGATCAGGCGCTCGTTCGAGACGTGCGGCCACTCCTTCCACGCAAACTGCAGGATGGCGAATTCGCGCTCGTCGGCAGGCGCGAAGTTCACGTGGCCGCCCTCGCTACCCAAGGTGACGAAACCGTCGAGGGTCGGAATCACGGCCGACACGCCAAGGCCGGTTCCCGGTCCGAGCACGCCGATCACCGCGTTCGCGGCCGGCGCCCCGCCGCCGACCTGCAGCAGGTCCTGGCCCGACAGGCCCGGCAGCGACATCGCCAGCGCGGTGAAGTCGTTCACGATCAGGAGCGTGTTCAGTCCCAGCTCGCGGCGCACTTCGTCGGTCGAGAACTGCCAGTCGCGATTGGTCATGCGGATCATGTCGCCGCTGATCGGATTGGCCAGCGCGAAGGCGCCGTGGTTGATGCGGGTGCCCTGGTGATCGGCCAGATAGGAATGCAGCAGCGGCACAATGCCGGTGAAGTCGTCGCATTTGAGCACGCGCACGGAGCGCAGCACGCCAGGCGCGGTTTCGAGCGCAAAGCGCGCGTGCGTCGCGCCGATATCGGCCAGCAGGCGCGGGCCGTCCGCGTAGGCGGTGCGGCTGTATTTCTGTTCGGAGTCGAAGTCTTTGGTCATCAGTGGGGCGTCTCGGAGCATCATCGGGTCGCGGGTAGCATACCCTATTGAATGAAATACATCAAAAGCTCCTTTTGCCCGGGTCGCACTCATTATTCAATGTAACTCATAGGTTGCATTTAGAAACCGATGTGTTACATTACTGAACATCGACACCCCAACCGAAAGGATGCAACGTGAATACCTCCCCCGCGAACGAAGCCGAAATCCTGGTGCGCTATTCCCGCCGCGGCTTGTGGACCATGCTGGTGCTGTTCCTGCTGATCGGTTCAGCGGCGGCGGCCTCGCTTGCGTTCCCGGAATCGAACGCCTTCGGCCGCCTGGGACTATCGCTTCCCATCATGATCGTCATCGCTTTTGCTGGATTGAAGGCGTCGGCCAGGGGAGCGCGCACCGATCCTTCCGGGCCGGCGATGAAGGCGCTGCTGAACGACGAGCTGCGCCAGGACAGCTTGAAGCGCGCGTACCGCAACGGCTTCTTCGCCGTGCTGATTGTGCAGCCGCTAGTGGCACTGGCGCCGTCGTGGATCGCCCTCGCCCACCCCGCTCCGCTGATGGCCTGCCTCACCATCGTGACCGGCGTTGTCGCCATGATGGCGAGCCTGCTCTACTACGATCGATGAGCCCACCGATGGATGAATCCCTTGTCACGACAATGAAAATGCAGCGCGCGAAACGCGACTGGACCCAGGCGCAGCTGGCGGACTTCTCCGGCATCACGCGCAAGTCGATCAACGCAATCGAATCGGGCCGCATGGTGCCCTCGACCATCCTCGCGCTGAAGCTGGCGCGCGCGCTGGGCATAACCGTCGAGGAGCTGTTCAGCATCGAGCCCGCGGGCGCCAGCTCCGCCGATTAGTAGCTGATCAGGACCACCGCGTTCTGCGCGGGGAACTGCACCAGGCCGCCGGCGACGACGGCGCTGGCGCCGGAATACGCGTCGCGCACCGTCTGCCCGTCGCCGAATACGCCGCGCACCGGAATGCTCGTCGGCTTGTCGGTCGGCAGGCCGAGGGCCACCACCACCTTATCGCTCACGCCATCCTTGTCGTAGCTGCGCTTGAAGACGTAAGGCGCGTGCTGGATCATCTGGTGCATGCCGGCGCCGACCGCGATGTGGGCGTGCCTGAACTGGCCGAGCTTGGCCCAGTGCTCGCGCACGTCGGCGACGCGCACTTTGCCGCGCTGCGCATTCTTCGCCAGGTCGTCCCAGTTCATGAAGCTGCGCAAGGTAGCGTCGCCCTCCGCGCCGTCGACTTTCAGCAAGCGCGCGGTTTCATCGCCGTAGTAGATCTGCGCGGCGCCGGGCGCCAGCAGCAGCCTGGTCGCGGTGTCGAAAGACCGCGCGCGCAGCGGATCGAACGGAGCGGAGTCGTCGTGCGAACTCAGGTAGTTCAAGACCGAATGGCCGCTCAACGGACCGTGCAGCGCCGCCGAATAGCTGCTGAACAGCGTCTCGATATCCTGCTTCGCATCGGACTTCATGCTGAAGTTGATCAGACTGTCGAAGCCGTTCGCGTAGAAGTCCGCGGTGTCGCCGCCGCCCATGTCGAACTTGCGCCCATGCGCGATCGAGTAGTTGTACACCTCGGCCGTCATATAGAACTTGTCGTCGCCAAGGCGCTTGCCCGGGTTGGCGCGCTTCCAGTCCTCGTACGCCGCGCCGGCGACCTTCTTCAGCTCCTTCCAGATACCGGGCTCAGTGTGCTTGACGGTGTCCGCGCGGAAGCCGTCGAAGCCGTACTTGCGTACCCAGTCGGCATGCCACTTCATCAGGTAGTAGCGCGGCGCGCGCGGATAACCGGTGCGCTTGAAGAAGGCATCCAGCTCCTTCACTTCGCGCTCGTAACGCCCTTCCGCTTTCCACTTCGCCGCCAGCGACGGCGGCAGCTTCACCGCGGCGTTGCTGCCGGTGCGGAAATCGGGCAGGTTCGCCACCAGCGTGCAGTCGACCGTGGTCCTGGCGTCCTTGTAGGTGCATTTCGGACCGATGCGCACCCAGTCCTGCGGCCACGCAGGATCCTCGCTGGTCGCCGGGCCCGTATGGTTCATCACCACATCGAGCAGTACGCGGATGCCGGCGGCATGCGCGGTGTCGACCAGCTCGCGCATGTCTGCCTCGGTGCCCAGGTTTGCATCGACGCTGGTGAAGTCCTTCGCCCAGTAGCCGTGGAAGCCGTACGACTTGCCGGTGCCTTCGTCGGTGCCGGCGTGGATCTGCTCGACCGGCGGCGTGATCCAGATCGCATCGACGCCGAGGTCCGTGAAATAGCCCTCGCGGATCTTGGCGGTCACGCCCGCGAGATCGCCGCCCATGTAGCCGCGCAGCGTTGCGCCGTCGTCCTTGCGCCCGTATGCGTGGTCGTTGGCCGGGTTGCCGTTGTTGAAGCGGTCCGTCAGCAGGAAATAGATGGTCGCGTTGTCCCACGAGAAGGGCTTGTGCACGGCTTGCGCCGCGGCCGGGTTGGCGAACGCGCCGGCTGCAAGCGCAATGGAGAGGGCAACAACGGTTAATTTCATGCGCTACGTTCCTGTTCAGGTGATGACGGTCGGGTGATCGCGCCCCGTGCGGGTTTTCAGTTGCGAGAGTTTTTCGGATATGGCGGCAAGGCCGGCCAGCGCTTGCTGCGGATCGATGTCATGGCGCGCCTTGTCCGCTTCGTACTTTTCCAGGTACAGGCGGATGGTCGCGCCCTCGGTGCCGGTGCCGGACAGGCGGAACACAATGCGCGAGCCGTCCGTCATCACGATCCGCACGCCCTGCTTCGTCGCTACCGACTGGTCGACCGGATCGGTGTAGACGAAATCGTCGGCGAAGTCGACGGTGAAGCCGTCGATGGCTTTGCCGGCCAGGCCATCGAGCTGTTCGCGCAGGTGCTCCATCATGTCTTCGGCGGCCGCCGATTCGACGGCCTCGTAATCGTGGCGCGAATAGTAGTTGCGGCCGAAGCGGGCCCAGTGCTCGCGCACGATGGTGTCGGCCTGCTTGCCGCTGGCGGCCAGCAGGTTAAGCCAGAACAGCACGGCCCACACGCCATCCTTTTCGCGGATATGGTTCGAGCCGGTGCCGTAGCTCTCCTCGCCGCACAGGGTGGCCATGCCCGCATCCATCAGGTTGCCGAAATACTTCCAGCCGGTAGGGGTCTCGAAGCTCGGCACGCCGAGCGCCTTGGCGACGCGGTCGGCCGCGGTCGATGTCGGCATCGACCGGGCGATCCCCTTCAGGCCCTCGCGGTATCCCGGCGCCACCGTGGCGTTGGCCGCGATGATGGCCAGGCTGTCGGAAGGCGTAACCGCCAGGCCGCGTCCCACGATCATGTTGCGGTCGGCGTCGCCGTCGGATGCGGCGCCGAAATCCGGCGCGTCAGGCGCGAACATGATCGCGATCAGTTCGGATGCGTTCACCGGATTCGGATCGGGATGGTGGCCGCCGAAATCCTCGAGCGGCGTGCCGTTGATGACGGTGCCGGCCGGCGCGCCGAGTTGGCCTTCGAGGATCGCATGTGCGTACGGCCCGGAGACCGCGTGCATGCCGTCGAAGCGCATCGTGAAGCCGCGCGCGAACAGCGCCTTGATAGCGGCGAAGTCGAACAACTCGCTCATCAGCGCGGCGTAGTCCGCGACCGAATCGATCACCTCCACCTGCATCTGCTCGATCTGGAACACGCCCAGCTTGTCGAATTCGGGCGCAACTTCGTCGCTGATGCGGTACACGGAGAGCTTCTGGGTAGCGGTGTAGATCGCCTCGGTAATTTTTTCCGGCGCGGGTCCGCCGTTGCCGACGTTGTACTTGATGCCGAAATCGCCGTCCGGCCCTCCCGGGTTGTGGCTCGCCGACAGCACGATGCCGCCGAACGCGGCATGCTTGCGGATCACGCAGCTGACTGCGGGCGTCGAAAGAATGCCGCCGCGGCCGACCAGCACTTTGCCGAAGCCGTGCGCCGCCGCCATCCGCAGGATCACCTGGACCGCGGTGCGGTTGAAATAGCGGCCATCGCCGCCCAGCACCAGCGTCTGGCCGCTGCAATCGCCAACGGTATTGAAGATCGACTCGACGAAGTTTTCGAGGTAGCCCGGCTGGAGGAATTCGGCCACCTTCTTGCGCAAGCCGGAGGTGCCGGGGCGCTGCCCGGCGAATGGTGTCGTCGCTACTGTCTGTATGGTCATTCGCGGCTCCTGCTCGCTATCGTATGGGGTTGACGTAAAAACAAAACGCTACCATACGACAGCTGGCAAAAGCGTGGCGCAGGATCAGACAGGATCGGCGGCCTTGTCGGTGACGAACAGGGTCAGGATACCGGCCAGTATCATGCAAGCGCCGCCCAGCATCAGTGTCTTTACAGTGTGGCCGGCGAACAGGTGGGTGGTCATCCAGCCGAGCAGCAGTCCGCTGACAATCTGCGGAATCACGACGAAGAAGTTAAACAGGCCCATGAAGTAACCCATACGGTTGGCCGGCAGCGCGCCCGCCAGGATCGCATACGGCATGGTCAGGATGCTGGCCCACGCGATGCCCACGCCGATCATCGGAATGATCAGCATCTCTTTTTGAGTGATCATGAAAATGCTCGCCAGGCTGACGCCGCCGATGACGAGGCAGGTCGTGTGCACCACCTTGCGGCTGGTGGCGCGCGCGAAGATCGGCAGGATGAAGGCGGCCAGTGCGGATACGCCGTTATACACGCCGAACATGATGCCGACCCAGTTGCCGGCGCTCTGGTACGCGGCCGACTGCGCATCGGTGGTGCCGTACACGTTGTCGGCGATCGCGGTGCCGGTGTAGATCCACATCGCGAACAGCGCGATCCAGGTGAAGAACTGCACGAACGCGAGCTGCACCATCGTCTTCGGCATCTTCATGAAGCCGCCGAGGATCTCGGCGAGCGCCACGCCGAAATGCCTGGAGCGCTTGCGGTCGGCGTTGAATTTCTCCATATTCTCGGGCGGGAATTCGGTCGCGGTAAACACGGTCCACATCACCGACAGCAGGAACACCAGGCCGCCGATATAGAACGAGTAGCGCACCGTATCGGGCACCATGCCGTTGACGGGCACGTTGCTGACGCCGAAGAAGTCCGAGAACATGGTTGGCAGCAGCGAGGCGATCACCGCGCCGCAGCCGATGAAGAAGGTCTGCATCGCGAAGCCGGCGGTCTGCTGGCTCGCATCGAGCTTGTCGCCAACGAAGGCACGGAACGGCTCCATCGAGATGTTGATGGCCGCATCCATCATCCACAGCACCGCGACGGCCATCCACAAGGCGGCCGAATTGGGCATCAGGAACAGCGCGATGGACGCGAGGATGGCGCCGGCGAAGAAGAACGGACGGCGGCGGCCCCAGAACGGATGCCAGGTGTTGTCGCTGAGGTAGCCGATGATCGGCTGCACCAGCAAGCCCGTGACGGGCGCGGCGAGCCAGAACAGGGCCAGGTCGTCTGGCTGCGCGCCGAGGGTCGAGAAAATGCGGCTGGTGTTCGCATTCTGCAGCGCGAAGCCGAACTGGATGCCGAAAAAGCCGAAGCTCATATTCCACAACTGCCAGAACGACAGGCGCGGCTTCAAGGAAGGTAAATGCATTTCCATCTGTGTCTCCGAGTTTTTCTTGTTCCGGACTAAGCGCCGGCTTGGGTGTTCAATGCGCCGCCCACTGTAACCTGATCCGCACCGTCGAGGATGGCAGAATAGCGCTGCGGGCGCGCCGCCAGGCTCCGGCCGCAATGGCTGCTCGGGAATGGATTTGTAGGAAAATAACATGGCGATTTCTAAGTGTCAATCTAAACCGTTCCATAGTAGAATCGAGGAAGAGTCGACGCGAAAACGCATTTTTTGTAGTCAAATAACAGACGCCGGCCACACGACAACAGATAGATGGGGACACCATGCTGGACATGCAGAAGCGCCTGAGCAATTCCTTTAACGCGATCATCAGCCTGCCGTCGACGGCGATGGGATTCGCCCTGTGCATCCAGATATCGGCGCTCAGCTGGCTGCTCAGCACCAAGTACCATCTCGACATCCACGAAATCGGCATCGTCTGGGCAGCCGGCCCGCTGGCCGGCATCATCGGCCAGGTGCTCATTGGCCTGATCAGCGACGGCGCCTGGTTCTGGGGCGGGCGGCGCCGCCCGTTCATCCTGATCGGCGGCACGCTCGCCGCGCTGATGGTGTTCCTGCTGCCGCGCATCGACGTCGTCGCCAGCGCGCTCGGGATCGGCAACCTGCTGGTGGTGGCGGTGATCGTCGCGCTGACCCTGGACCTGTCGATCAACATCGGCTTCAACCCCACCCGCTCGCTGATCGCCGACGTCACGCCGGACGGCGAGGCCCGCACCAAGGGCTTCACCTGGATGCAGACCATCTCCGGCTTCTGGGGCGTGATGGCCTACCTGATCGGCGCCTATATGGACAACTACGCACTGATCTCAATCGGTGTGGTGCTGGTGTTCGCGTTTTCTGTTGTGCCGATGTTCTTCGTGACCGAGCCGCGCGAACTGGCGGTCAAGAACGATACGGTCGCGGCGACCAAAACCGAGTGGGGCCAGTTATGGCGCATCTACCTTGCGCACGGATTTTCGTGGCTCGGCGTACAGGCGATGTTCGTCTACATCATTGCCTTCATCCAGCAGCACATCGTCGAAGGACAAAGCTCGCCAGAGTCGTTTGCATCGCAGTCCGGACATGTGATTTCGATTTCGTTCGCCGTGATGAACGTGGTTGGCTTCCTGCTGCCGGCACTTGTGCTGGCGCCTCTCTCCACGCGGATTGGCCGCGTGAGGACGCAGGCGGGCTGCATCGCCATCATGGCCGCGGGCTATTTCGCGATCGCGTTCATGGCCAACACGCCGCATCGCCTGTATGCGCTGATGGCGGTGGTCGGCATCGGCTGGAGCGCGGTGGTCAGCCTGCCGTTCGCGATCATGAGTGAAAAGGTGGACAAGAGCCGCATGGGCTTCTTCATGGGGATCTTCAACCTGTCCGTGGTGATTCCGCAGTTGCTGTCGACCGGGGTTGGCTACGTGCTGAAAACGGCGCCTGATTCGAATGTGCTTTTCATCATCTGCGGCAGCTGCCTGGCAGTGTCGGCGGTGTTGTGGTGTTTGGTGAGTGAGAAGCATACTGCGGTCATTACCGCGCCGATTCCGGCGCCCGCACACTAACCGGCTCAGTATAGGTTCCCGCCTCCGCGGGAACCTATACTACGACGACCGGCACCAATAAAAAAAGCGCCACCAGGGCGCCTTCAATGAGAACGAAGGATTACTCCTTCGCCGGTCCCTTGCGATGCTCCTTCTTCGGCCCCTTGGCGTAGCCCGCCTTCTCGGCAAAGCGGCGATCGCCCGCCTTCTTCGGACCTGCAAACGAGCCAGCAGCCTTCTTCACAGCCGGCGTCTCGCCGTCACGCGTGATGTTGAGCTGCTGTCCCGCCACCCACACCGTCTTCAGATGATCGATCAGGTCCGGCGGCATATCCGCAGGCAGGTCCAGCGTGCTGTAGTCGTCATAGATCTCGATGCGGCCGATGTACTTCGATTCGATCCCCGCTTCGTTGGCGATCGCGCCGACGATGTTACCCGGCTTGACGCCATGCGAATGACCCACTTCGATGCGGAACGTGCCCATGCCCTCTTCCGCCGGACGCATGGTGCGCTCGCGCTTGAACGCCGGCGCATCGCCGCGGTCGGAACGCATCGGCGCTTCCGCGCGCGGCGCACGGGCCGGGCGCTCTTCCCACACCGGCGCGGCCTTGGCTGAACGGTCCGGTTTTTCCAGCAGCAGCGGCACGTCGCCGCGCGCCAGCTTGGCCAGTGCGGCTGCGATCTCCACCGCCGGCACGTTCAGCTCGCGCTCGTATTCCTCGATCAGCGTGCGGAACACGTCGATGCCGCCCGCAGCCAGGGTCTCGGTGATCTGATCCTTGAATTTGGCGATACGAACGTCGTTGATGGTCTTCACCGTCGGCAGCGTCAATGGCGACACCGCCTGGCGCGTGGCGCGCTCGATCGCCTTCAGCAGGCCCTGCTCGCGCGGGGTGATGAACAGGATCGCCTCGCCGCTGCGGCCCGCGCGGCCGGTGCGGCCGATGCGGTGGGTGTAGCTTTCCGGATCCGACGGCACGTCGTAGTTGATGACGTGGCTGATGCGCTCGACGTCCAGTCCGCGCGCGGCGACGTCGGTGGCTACCAGGATGTCGATCTTGCCGTCCTTGAGCTGGGCGATGGTGCGCTCGCGCTGCGTCTGCTGCATGTCGCCGTTGATGGCGGTGGCGGCGAATCCGCGCGCCTGCAGCTTGGTCGCCAGCTCCTCGGTGCCCAGCTTGGTGCGGGCGAAGATGATCATGCCGTCGAACGGCTCGGCTTCGAGGATGCGGGTCAGCGCCTCGAGCTTCTGCATGCCGCTCACCATCCAGTAGCGCTGGCGGATATTGTCGGCGGTGCCGGTCTTGGCGGCCACGGTCACTTCGGCCGGATCGCGCAGGTAGGTCTTGGCGATGCGCTTGATCGCCGACGGCATGGTGGCCGAGAACAGCGCGGTCTGGCGCGTCTCAGGTGTCTTTTGCAGGATCTGCTCGACGTCGTCGATGAAACCCATGCGCAGCATTTCATCCGCTTCGTCCAGCACCAGCGTCTTCAGCTTCGACAGGTCGAGCGAACCCTTGTCGAGGTGGTCGATGACGCGGCCCGGCGTGCCGACAACGACGTGCACGCCGCGGCGCAAGGCCGACAGCTGCGGGCCGTAGCTCTGGCCGCCGTAAATCGGCAGCACGTGGAAATCCTTGATGTGCGCGGCGTAGGTCTGGAACGCCTCGGCGACCTGGATCGCCAGTTCGCGCGTCGGCGCCAGCACCAGCGCCTGCGGCGAGTGCTGCTTGATGTCGATGCGCGACAGGATCGGCAGCGCGAAGGCTGCGGTCTTGCCGGTTCCGGTCTGAGCCTGTCCGAGCACGTCGCGATTGGCCAGCAGCAGCGGAATGGTGGCGGCCTGGATCGGCGATGGCGTTTCGTAGCCGACCTCTTTCATCACCTTGAGTACTGCGGCGGAGAGGTTCAGTTCGGAAAACTGCGGAAGGGGGGTCTCGGACATGGAATTGCTCACTTATTTGCGCGTAAAGCGACAGTTTACTCTCTTGACGCCCGACACGTACTTATTTCGCCATGCGCGGCGCGGCGCGCGCCCCGGTTTGGGACGAAAAAAAGCCCCGGCACTTGCGTGGCGGGGCTGCCGGAACTACCGGGCCTTACACCCGGCAGAGGAGCTTAGAACTTGTAGTTGGCGCCTACCAGCACGGTACGGCCATACTTCTGGTACTCGAGTTGCTTGGCACGGTCGCCGTTATAAGTTTCGTATGCGGCGTTGGTCAGGTTGTTGACCTGGGCCACCAGTCCGACGCCCTTGAGGGCGCCTTCCTGGAACGTATAGCCAACCTGGAAGTCGACGACGTTTTCGCCGACGACGTAACGGAGGGCGCGCTCGGCGGCGAAGTTGCCGATTTCACCGACGAAATCGGAACGGCGGCGCTGGCTGATACGCGTTTCGAAACCAGCCTTCTCGTAGTACACGGTCAGGTTGCTGACGTTCTTCGACAGGCCTGGCAACGGGATGTTCGAACCAATGCTGCCGCTCGGATCTTCGATCTTGATCGTGCTGTCGCTATAGGTGTAGCTGGCCTGGATACCGAAACCATCCATCATTGGCGACACCAGGTTCAGTGGCAAAGAGCCGGACAGCTCGATGCCTTTGAGCGTACCGCCCTGGCCGTTGTACGGCGCCGAGTAGTTGCCGAACTGGGTCTTGGCGATGGTGCCTGGAATGAACTTCGAGAAGTCGTAGGTCTTGGTCTGGGTGTAGATGTAGCTGACCAGCTTCTTGTGGAAAGCGGCTGCCGCGATGTACGCCTTGGTGCCAAAATATTTCTCGAACGAGATATCGAAAGCATTGGCGCGCCATGGATCGAGCTGCGCATTGCCGCCGCTGCCACCCGGTTTGAAGTCGACATTGCTCACGCCGAAGTCCAGTGCCGAACGCAGTTGGTCGACGCGGGCGCGGGCGATCTGGCGTGCAGCGGCCAGGCGCAGGGTCTGCTGGTTGTCGAAACCGAATACCAGGTTGGCGCTAGGCAGCACGTCGTTGTAGGTCTTGCCGTCATGGACAGGCTTGACCTGCGAGCCGACTGCCGCGGTGCCGTCCCAGTACTTGGCATCCGACGACTGGTCGGTGCGCTGCATTTGCAGGCCGAAGTTACCGCGCAGGGTCACGGAACCGATCTCGCTGTCGATGTTGGCCTTGGCGTACGCGGTGGTGATCTTCTCGTTCACATCCCAGGCCTTGGCAATCAGGTAGCTCTGGGTGTCGGTCGGAGCGAACACCATGTATTTAGCCACCACGCCAGGCACGTTCCACGACGGGATCATGCCGGTGCCGGAGAAGCCGAGATCGACGGGAGCATATTGCAGGTCGCTCGAAATGGTCGACGGAGCGCCCTTCAGGTCGATGCTGCCTTCAGGCTGGCGCTTCTTCTTGGTGCGGTCGGCGTAGTTCACGCCCACGTCCACGCTCGACAGGAAACCGGTCATTGGGAAATTGGCCGCCAGCTTGAAGCCCGACAGTTCGTCTTCCACGTGCGGCGTCTTGCCGTAGCCCGAACCGTAGATCGTGTTACGTACGTACAGGGTCGACGGATCGCTGTAGTTGCGCGCTGGGGTAATGGTCGAGAACCCGCCTTGGCCGAAGCCCAGCGTGACCGAGTCGAGGAATGGCGCGCCCGCGAGGGTGCTGATCTGGGTGTTGTTCTCGAGGCTCAGCTCATCGCGCTTGGCCTTCGAATAGCTGACGTCGGCAAGCAGGGTGATATCGTTCAGCTTGAACGTGTTGGCCCAGCCGGTTGCGCGGATGTCATCTTCGCGGTTGTTGTACATGCCGCGCACCAGCGGGTACACGCCGGTGGCAACGCCGCCGGTCAGGATACCGTTCTGGGTGGTTGCCGGCTTGTACAGCAGGCCGGGGGAGAAACCGCCGTTGTAGTCGCCGAGGTTGATTTCCAGCTGGTTGGCGGTTTCTTCACGCTTGAACTTGGACGCGTACACGTCCAGCACGCTGTTCCATTGTTTCGAAGGACGGTACTGCAGCACAGCCATCAGGCCGTCGCGCTCGTTCTTGCCGCTGCGCGCCACCGACTTGATGCCGTCCATGAGGTAGGTGCCGGCAGGCACGCCAGGGCGGCTGTCGGTTTTCCACGGCTCGTACAGGCCGGTCTCGTGGTCGAGCACAGGCGAGTCGAGGTGGGCGAAGCCGATCGCCACACCGATCGTGCGATCGGCGAACTGGTCGATGTAGCTGATGCTGAAGCGGTTGCCGTTGGCGCTCGCGTTCGAGATCTTACCGAGCGAATTGTGCTCGCCGCGCACGTTCATGGCGACGGTGCGCTTGCCGAACGACAGCGGACGCACGGTTTGCATGTCGATCGTGCCCGACAGGCCCTGGCCGACCAGCGCCGCGTCAGGGGTCTTGTAGATGGTCACGCCGCTGATCAGTTCGGATGGATACTGGTCGAATTCGACGCTGCGGTTGTCGCCGGTGCTCACTTGCTCGCGGCCGTTCAACAGGGTGGTGGCGAAATCAGGGGACAGGCCGCGGACGCTGATGACCTGGGCACGGCCGCCGACGCGCTGGGCGGCGAGGCCTGGCAGGCGGGCGATCGACTCGGCAATACTGACATCGGGCAGCTTGCCGATGTCTTCGGCGGAGATGGCTTCGACGATCGAGCTCGAATCCCTCTTGACCGAAATCGCGTCTTCGATACCGCGGCGGATGCCCGAGACGGTCACGCTGGTAATAGGTGCGTCAGCCGCCTGGGCGGTCGTCGCGGTCTGCGCGCTGGCCTGGCCGGCCATCACGGATACCAGCACTGCGCATCCAGCGGCCACAGGGCTCAGCTGGAAGAAAACGCTGGTCCGAGCTGCGCTCGTCCGCTTGTTTGCGAAAATTTTCATTTGTCCCCTCAAATTTCATTAGTAACCACATAATCCCCGCAACTACAGCCGTAAAGCGTACAACACGGGAGCCGGAAGCAAACGTTCTGAGACGTTCTGTTGAAGATTTTGTACTAAAACTAGATTGGGTGTCAACGTGAGTTGCGGCGTGCTGCGAATTGGCGGGTTTTTTTGCGTAGTTCTAGCGCGGGAGGGGTAATTCGCGTTGTATTTCAGCTACAAAGGATGAGATTAGAGTATGTAGTTGCACTACATTTCGTTCAATT
Organism: Pseudomonadota bacterium; assembly: GCA_046728335.1. Classification (GTDB taxonomy): domain Bacteria; phylum Pseudomonadota; class Gammaproteobacteria; order Burkholderiales; family Burkholderiaceae_D; genus JAFCUW01. Next base: position 43,889 of record JBKPEJ010000003.1, read on the forward strand.
TCATCAATTCGAGACCAAATTTCGCCCACCCCTGACATCCAAATTCGTGCGACGCTTCAAGTGCCACTCAAATGTGGTTGTACTTAAACTAGCTATTCAGACGTCCCCATCCATTGATACTGATGGCTTTCCATAGTATGCTTTTGATCAAACAATGAGAGTATCGCTGCAGGATTCCCATGGCAGGCTCATGGAGTCGATGTAGCAGAACTACGAAATCCATCCAGGAGACATGCATGCCCCAACACCTTGCCCGCGGCCTGGCCGCTTCCGCCGCCCTTGTCCTGCTCTGCGCCGGCGCCGCCCGGGCAGCCGACGTCGAAGTGCTGCACTACTGGACCTCGGGCGGCGAAGCCCGCTCGGTCGCCGAACTGAAGAAAGCGCTGGCGGCCAAGGGTGTCGGCTGGAAAGACTTCGCGGTGGCGGGCGGCGCCGGCGAAAACGCCGCGACCGCGCTCAAGGCGCGCGTGATCTCGGGCGGCGCCCCGACCGCCGCCCAAGTCAAGGGTCCGGCGATCCAGGAATGGGGCAAGGAAGGCGTGCTGGCCAATATCGACGCGGTGGCGGTCGCCGAAAAATGGGACACCCTGCTGCCGCCCGCCGTCATCCCCATCATGAAATACAAGGGCAGCTACGTCGCCGTCCCGGTCAACGTCCACCGCGTGAACTGGCTGTGGGTGAACCCGGCGGTGCTGAAAAAGGCCGGCGCCAAGGCTCCCGCCACGCTCGACGAATTCTTCGTCGCCGCCGACAAGATAAAAGCAGCCGGCATGATCGCGGTCGCGCATGGCGGCCAGCCGTGGCAGGACGCCACCATGTTCGAATCGGTCGCGCTGGGCGTGGGCGGTCCGGAGTTCTACAAGAAGGCGCTGGTGCAGCTCGACCAGGCCACGCTGACCGGGCCGACGATGGTGAAGACCTTCGACACGCTCGCGCGCATCAAGACCTATATAGACCGCGACGCCGCAGGCCGCGACTGGAACCTGGCGACCGCGATGGTCATCAACGGCAAGGCCGGCATGCAATTCATGGGCGACTGGGCCAAGGGCGAGTTCACCGCCGCCGGCAAGAAACCGGGCGCCGACTTCCTGTGCCTGCCCGCTCCCGGCACCGCAACGTCCTTCACTTTCAACATCGACTCGATGTTGATGTTCAAGATGAAGAAGCCGGAAGCGGAGAAAGCCCAGCTGGTCCTGGCCAGCGCGATCATGAGCCCCGAGTTCCAGGAGGTGTTCAACCTGAACAAGGGCTCGATCCCGGTGCGCGCCGGCGTGTCCAAAGCGAAGTTCGACAGCTGCGCGCTGCAGTCGATGGCCGACCTCGACGCCAGCAGCAAGGGCGGCGCGCTGGTGCCGAGCATGGCGCACAACATGGCGATCGGTTCGGCCGCGCAAGGCGCCGTCATGGACGTCATCGCAAAGTTCATGAATTCGTCCATGAGCAGCAAGGACGCCGCCGCGGCGCTGGCCAAAGCCGCAAAGACACGGTAGGCCACTTGTCCCTGTCCGCCTTCGCCGACCGCTGGCTGCCGCGCCTCGTGCTGGCGCCGACCGTGATCGCTTCGCTGGTATTCGTGTACGGCTTCATCGCCGTCACCGGCTTCCTGTCGCTCACCGAATCGCGCATGATGCCGAACTACGAGTATGCCGGCTGGGTCCAATATATGGAGCTGTTCGAACTTGACCGCTGGTGGGTCGCGGCCCGGAACCTCGGCATCTTCGGCGCGTTGTTCGTCGCCGTCTGCCTGGCCGTCGGCCTGTTGATGGCGATCTTCCTCGACCAGAAAATCCGCATGGAAGGCGCGCTGCGCGCGGTCTACCTGTACCCGATGGCGCTGTCCTTCATCGTCACCGGCGCGGCGTGGAAATGGATCCTCAACCCCGGGCTCGGACTGGAGAAAATGGTGCGCGACTGGGGCTTCCCGAACTTCACCTTCGACTGGCTGATCGACCCGGACATGGCGATCTACACGGTGGTGATCGCCGGCGTGTGGCAGTCGTCCGGCTTCGTGATGGCGCTGTTCCTGGCCGGCCTGCGCGGCATCGACGACAGCATCATCAAGGCCGCCCAGGTCGATGGCGCGGGCATGCCGGCCATCTACCGGCGCATCGTCATCCCGTCGCTGCGGCCCGTGTTCTTCAGCGTATTCCTGATCCTCGCCCACATCGCCATCAAGAGCTTCGACCTTGTGATGGCGCTGACTGCCGGCGGTCCGGGAACCTCGTCGACCGTGCCGGCCGTATTCATGTACCAGTATTCGTTCTCGCGCGGGCAGCTCGGCCTGGGCGCGGCGTCAGCCATGATGATGCTGGCAACGATCCTGGCGGTGCTGGTGCCGATGATGTACCTCGAAACAAAGGGCACGCGCCATGGCCGCTAGGTTTTCCTTCGGCCGCGCCGCGGTCTATTTGCTGCTGGCGCTGTGCGCGCTGTACTACCTGATGCCGCTGTATGTGATGCTGGCCACCTCGTTCAAGACGCTCGACGAAATCCGCGTCGGCAACCTCCTCGCCCTGCCGGCCTCTCCGACCGCCGCCGCGTGGGCCAAGGCCTGGGGCAGCGCCTGCACCGGCGCCTCGTGCGAGGGGCTTGCGCCGTTCTTCGCCAACTCCCTCAAGATGGCCATCCCGGCGGTGCTGATCTCGACGTTGATCGGCTCGTTCAATGGCTACGTGCTGGCGCACTGGCGCTTTCGCTTCTCCGAAATCCTGTTCACCGCGTTGATGGTCGGATGCTTCATCCCGTTCCAGGTCGTGATCCTGCCGATGGCGCGCCTGCTGGGAATGGCCGACGTGGCCAACACCACCACCGGACTGGTGTTCGTCCACGTCGTCTACGGGCTCGCGTTCACCACCATGTTTTTCCGAAATTACTACGTCACGGTGCCGGAAGAACTGATCAAGGCGGCCCGCATCGACGGCGCCGGCTTCTTCCTGATTTACCGGAAAATCATCTTCCCGCTGTCGCTGCCGATCTTCATGGTCTGCTTCATCTGGCAGTTCACCCAGATCTGGAACGACTTCCTGTTCGGCGTGGTGTTCGGTGGGTCCGACGCCCAGCCGGTGACGGTTGCGCTCAACAACCTGGTCAACACCTCGACCGGGGTCAAGGAATACAACGTCGACATGGCCGCGGCGATCATCGCCGCGCTGCCGACCCTGGGACTGTACCTGGTCGCGGGCAAATACTTCGTGCGCGGACTGACCGCCGGCGCGGTGAAAGGTTAAGGGCATGGCGAGTTTATCGATACGCGGCGTACGCAAGGTCTACCCGAACGGGGCCGAGGTCCTCAAGGGCATCGACCTGGAGATCGCGGACGGCGAATTCCTGATCCTGGTGGGCGGCTCCGGCTGCGGCAAGTCGACCCTGCTGAACATGATCGCCGGGCTGGAAACCGTCAGCGGCGGCCAGATCGCGATCGGCGGAAGGGTCGTCAACGACGTGCCGCCCAAGGCGCGCGACATCGCGATGGTGTTCCAGTCGTACGCGCTCTACCCGACCATGACGGTACGCGAAAACATCTCGTTCGGGCTCGGCATCCGCAAGGTGCCGAAGGATGAACAGAAGAAGATCGTCGAGCGCGTGGCCGAAACGCTGCAGATGACCCATCTGCTCGACCGCAAGCCGGCGATGCTGTCGGGCGGCCAGCGCCAGCGCGTTGCGATGGGCCGCGCGATCGCCCGCGATCCATCGCTGTTCCTGTTCGATGAGCCCTTGTCCAACCTCGACGCCAAGCTGCGCGTGGAGATGCGCGCCGAGATCAAGCTGCTGCACCAGCGCCTTGGCAGCACCATCGTCTACGTCACGCACGACCAGATCGAAGCGATGACGCTGGGCGACAAGATCGCGGTCATGAAAGACGGCGTGGTCCAGCAGTTCGGCACGCCGCAGGAAATCTACGACCGGCCGGACAACCTGTTCGTGGCCAGTTTCATCGGCTCGCCGTCGATGAACTTCCTGCGCGGCCGGGTCACCGCAGACAGCTTCGCCCTCGAACACGACGGCGTCACAACGATGCTGCCCCTGCCGCCGGCGCTTGCGGCGCCTGCCGGTTCCGACGTAATTCTCGGCATCCGGCCCGAACACATCACCGACGCCGAAAGCGCGCGCGCCGGCTTCAAGGTTGCCTGCACCGTCGAGATGGTCGAACCGACCGGCCCCGACACCCTCGTATTCGCCATCGTCAACGGCGTGCGTATCACTTGCCGTACCCACCCGCGCGCCGGTGCGGTGCCGGGCAAGCCGCTCGCCCTCGCCTTCGACGTGTCCAAAGCCGTGATGTTCGACCCGGCCACCGAACAACGCCTCGCCTGAAAGCCGCCTCCACATGAAAAAACTCTACGCCGCCCTGTTCCTGTCCAGCGCCCTGCTTCCCGCCGCGGCGCAGGATTACCGCATCGACCACCTCGAGCCGCCGTTCTGGTGGGCCGGCATGAAGCACCAGAAGCTGCAGCTGATGGTGCACGGGACGCAGATCGCCGATCTCGATCCGGCGCTCGACTACCCGGGCGTGCGGATCGACGGCGTGACGCGAGTGGCGAACCACAACTACCTGTTTGTCGACCTGGCAGTGAGCGATCAGGCCGCGTCGGGGAAATTCGACATCACGTTCAGAAAGGCCGGCAAGGCCGTCAAATACAGCTACCAGCTGCTGGCGCGCGAGCCCGGTTCGGAACAGCGCGCGGGCTTCAACAGTAGCGATGCGATCTACCAGGTGATGCCTGACCGTTTCGCCAACGGCAATCCGGCCAACGACAGCCTGCCGGCGCTGGCCGACAAGGTCGATCGCAGCAACGGCGGCGGCCGTCATGGCGGCGATATCCAGGGCATCGTCGACCACCTCGACTACATCGCCGCGATGGGATTCACCCAGCTGTGGCCTACGCCGCTGGTGGAAAACGACATGCCGGACTATTCGTACCACGGCTACGCCGCGACCGATCACTACAAGATCGACGCGCGCTACGGCAGCAACGAGGACTTCCGCCGCCTGTCGGACCAGGCGCGCGCCAAAGGCATCGGCATCATCCAGGACGTGGTCCTGTCGCACATCGGCATCGGCCACTGGTGGATGAAGGACATGCCGATGCCCGACTGGACCAACCACGGCGGCAAATTCGTGCCGACCATGCACCACCGCGTCGCGGTGCAGGACAAGTACGCGTCCGAAGCGGACCGGCAAAACTTCACGACCGGCTGGTTCGGTCCGCACATGCCCGACCTGAACCAGACCAACCCGCTGGTGGCGACCTACCTAATCCAGAACAATATCTGGTGGATCGAATACGCGCGCCTGTCCGGCCTGCGGATCGACACCTACGGCTACTCCGACGGCGCCTTCCTGACCGCATACACGCGCCGCATCATGGACGAGTACCCGAACCTGAACATGGTCGGCGAGGAATGGCACAAGTCGCCGGCGGTAGTGTCGCACTGGCAGCGCGGCAAGCTCAATTTCGACGGCTACGTCAACTCGCTGCCGAGCGTGATGGACTTCCCAATGATGTACGCGATGCGCACCGCGCTGACGGACCCGGATGCGGGATTCAACGAGGCCTACGAAACGCTCTCGCTCGACTACCTGTATCCCGATCCATCCAACCTGGTGCTGTTCGAAGGGAACCACGACATCGCGCGCCTGTACAGCGTGGTGGGCGAGGACTTCGACCTGTACAAGATGGATCTGGTCTTCACGATGACGATGCCGCGCATCCCGCAGTTCTACAATGGCACCGAGATCCTGATGACCAGCACTGCCAAGGGGCGCGACGATGCAAGCTACCGGCGCGATTTCCCGGGCGGCTGGGCCGGCGACAAGGTCAATGCATTTACCGGCGCCGGCCTGACGCAGAAGCAGCGCGACGCGCAGGCATTCGTAAGCAAGCTGGTTAACTGGCGCAAGTCGCAGCCGGTCATCCATCACGGGAAGACGATGCAGTTCGGGCCCGAGAACGACACCTGGGTCTACTTCCGCTACAACGACAAGAAGAAGGTAATGGTCGCGTTCAACAAGAACCAGAAGCCGGCCGTCCTGCCAACCACGCGCTTCCAGGAGATGCTCAAAGGCGCCAGGTCCGGCGTCGACGCCCTCACCGGCAAGACCTACGACCTGTCGACTGCACTAACGCTGCCGGCGCGTTCCGTGCTTGTCCTCGAGATCTGACATGAAGCGCACGCTCATCGCCATCGCCGCATCGCTCGCGTTCCCGCTCGCGATTGCAGGCCAGGTCCCCGGCGTCGAGGCCTTGTTCGACGCAATGGCAATCACGGCCAGGCCAGGGCAGCAGTCGCAGTTCGTCGCAGGCGACAACCTGGCCGGCTACTTTGCGGGCAGGACGCAGAGCCTGGGCAAAGGCGAAGGTTACGTGACTCGCGAAGGCACGCTGTTCCTTGACTACGCAAGTTTCGTCGACGGCATATCGAACGAACGCGCGCAATCGGCCGAGCAGGTGCTGCCTTACGGCCACCGCGTGCGTTATCGCAGCGGGGCAACAGAAGAAATGGCGCTGCTGTCGAAGAAGCATGCGCTGGCCATCACCGTCACCAGCGTACGCACCGCGGTCCTGTCGATCGCTCCGCTGCTGACATCCATCGGCGCGGTGCGCCAGATTGGGAATGTCGTCGTAGTCGAACCGGTGGCGGGGTCCACGCAGTATGTCGCGTTTGCCGCCGACCAGCCATTCGGTGTCGACCAAAGCCTGGTACTGCGCAGCGCCCAACCAGCGACATCGTTCACAGTGGTCGCAGGCTTCGGCGCCAGTGCGGAAGAAGCGGCGCAGCGCGCACGGCAGCTTGCGCGCGCCGATCCGATCCGCGCAGAAAAAATCGCGCGCCACGCCGCCCTCACGCGCAGCTACCTCGCCACCAGCGACGCCGAATACAACAAGGCCCTGAACTGGGCCAAGGCGTCAGCCAGCATGTTCGTGGTCGAGGAATTCGGCACCGGCATCTGGGCCGGCCTGCCATGGTTCCGCGACAATTGGGGCCGCGATACCTTCATCGCGCTGCCCGGCACCCTGCTCGTCTCCGGCCAGTTCGACCAGGCCAAGGCCGTGCTGTCGAATTTCGCCCGCTACCAGAACCTGCGCGAGCCGCGCGACAAGGAGTACGGCCGCATCCCGAACCGCGTATCGGCGACCGACAAGACCATCTACAACACCGTGGACGGCACGCCGTGGATGCTGCGCGAAGCACTGGAATACATTCGCTACACCGGCGACAAGGCGTTCGCCGCGCAGATGTACAAGCTGGCCCTGCCCTACTTCAAAGGCGCGATCGCCAATTACACCGATCCGCAAGGCCTGCTGTCGCACGACAGCGCCGACACCTGGATGGATGCCCGCATCGAGAACAAGCAGCCATGGTCGGCGCGAGGTCCCCGTGCGGTCGAGATCCAGGCGCTGTGGTACACCGCGCTGCAGACTGGCGCCGTGCTGGCGGCGCAGGCCGGTGATGATGCCAAGGCGCGCGAGTGGAATGCATTGGCGGCCAAAGTGCGGCGCAGCTTTCTGGCGGCGTTCTGGGACGGCCGCGTGATGGCCGACCGGCTGCGCGAGGATGCCAGCCGCGACACCAAGGTGCGCCCGAACCAGCTGATGCTGGTGTCGATCCCGTTCGACGATTTCGTGCCGCAGGAAGTGCAGGCGAAAGTTACACGCAACGCAGTGTCGCAGCTGCTCTACCCTTATGGAATCGCCTCGCTGAGCCAGGACGATCCTTACTTCCATCCGCGCCACGAGAATCCGGACTACCATCACAAGGACGCCGCCTACCACCAAGGCACCATCTGGGGTTGGAACGCGGGCTTTACGGTCACCGCGCTGAACAAGTTCGGCTACCAGGACCTGTCATGGCCGTTGACGCAAAACCTCGGCCGCCAGATCCTTGGCCTCGGAACGCTCGGGACCATGAGCGAGTTGCTCGATGCGTTGCCGGATTCGAACGGCGAACTGAAACCGTCAGGCACCTTTGCGCAGTCCTGGAGCGTGGCGGAATATGCGCGCAACGGCTACCAGGACTATGTCGGTTTCAAACCCGACCTGACCGCGAACACGCTGGCGTTCAGCCCCGCCATTCCCTCCGGCTGGACCTCGTGTTATGCAGTCCTCCCTTTCGGCAGCGGCGATTCGGTGGAAATCGATTTCAAGCGGCTGGCGAACACGGGGCGCTGGAATTTCCGCCTTGCCGGCAGCACGCCACGCACCGTGACCTTCAGTTTCCTCAATCCGGATAAGAGCCGTTCGCAGGTCGCGTTCACGATCGCGCCGGGCAAGACTGCCACGCTGCTCGTCGGCGCGCGCAAGGCCACGCTCAACGGGCATGCGCTTGCGGTCCGGCCGGCGCAGCCTTCGTTCGCCGGCATGATCGGTAAACTCGGATTCCGCACCCCGGCGACATACCGCGCCGACCACTTCCCAGTGCTCCGGTCGAAGGATGTCCTCAAAGGCATCATCGAGCGCGGCGAATACAAATAATGGACAGCCCATGAAAAAAAACCGATGGCTGATTGGCGCCGCACTAATCTCCGGCGCCGCGATCGGCGCCGACAACGGACCGCTGCCCCGGGAGCTGTATGTGCGCGGCGCCTTCAACGGCTGGGGCACCGACAATGTCCTGGTCTACAAGGGCAAAGGCGTGTACGAAACGCAGATCGTGGTCAGCCCCGGCAACCACGCGTTCAAGCTTGGCTACAAGGACTGGAGCGCCGAATGGGTGGTCGACCCGGCATCCAGCGTTTCCGTGGCGACCGATACCGACTACAAGCTCGACACGCATCCGGGCCCGGAGGATTTCCTGTTCGTGAAGCAGACCGGCGCCTACCGCTTCAGCGTCGACGTCTCCCGGCAATCCGCGCCTGTGCTGCGCGTAGTGCGCGTCGCCACTGCATCGGTGGCCGAGACCGACCCGCACAGGGATCACCAGCCGGCAGTATCGGTCACCTACTCCACATGGGACGGAAAACAGGAAACCGCGCGATTTTCGGCCAGCGATGCGGGTGCGCCGTTGCGGGACTATGCGCAGTCGAGCACGATGCAGCTGCGCGACCCCGGACCCCAGTTCGTCCGCTTCCAGGAATCGGCCGACCTGCCGACCGTCCGCAGCGGGAACCTCGCGTTCGACGCTCTGTTCGCGCTGGCGGGCGCGGAAATGAAGCAGGATTCGGTGCGCGAGATCAGGGACGGCAACTACAACGGCGGCGCCGCGATCCCCTGCGACTGCTTCGAGACCGGCGAGAAATGGCATTACGTCTGGACGCGCGACCTGTCATACGCGGCCGACCTGGGCCTCGCCATGCTCGATCCGCTGCGGGTGATGCATTCGCTCGACTTCAAGCTTTCCGGCTACCGGCCCGGGTCCATCGATCCGGCGCAGGTCGCCGGCACAGCAGATGGCCTGCAGATCATCCAGGACACCGGCAGCGGCGGCAGCTGGCCGGTCAGCACCGACCGTGTCACCTGGGCCTTCGGCGCCGAGGAAGTGCTGAAGTCGCTCCCGCCTGTTGAACGCAAGGCGTTTGCGCAGCGTGCCTTGACGGCGCTGGTCAATACGATCGAAAACGACAGGCTGGCGGCATTCGACACGAGCGACCGGCTTTACACCGGCGAACAATCCTTCCTCGACTGGCGCGACCAGAGCTACGCGGCATGGATCACCAGCGACCTGGCGTCGATGGCAAGCTCGAAAGCGCTGTCCACCAACGTCGGACATTACAAGGCGTTGACGCTGGCGTCCATGCTGGCGAAGGAACAGGGACAGGACGCGCTGGCCAGAAAATACAGCGTCTGGGCGCTCGACCTCCAACGCGCCATCAACCAGGTGCTGTGGCTGGAAGACGAGGGCCTGTTCAGCAGCCTGACCGCGCCCCATTTCGACGGCGCGCCGATGCACAAGTTCGACTGGCTGGGACAGGCGCTGGCCGTCGTTACAGGCGTGGTCTCTGGCGAGCGCGCCCGCACTGTCGTTGCGCGCTATCCGCACGGGCCGATGGGCGCGCCGGTAATCTATCCGCAGCAGCAGAGAATGCCCGTGTATCACAACCGCGCCATATGGCCGTTCGTTACCGCATACGGACTGAAGGCCGCCGCCATCACGGGCAATGTCAGCGTGGCCGACGCCGCGTACGAGTCGCTGATGCGCGGTGCGTCGCTTAACCTGTCGAACATGGAGAACCTCGAATGGCTTTCGGGCCAGCCGCTCCTGCTCGACGAGAAAAATCCCTCGCTGATCGGACCGGTGATCAATTCGAAGCGGCAGCTGTGGTCAGTCGGCGCCTACCTCGGAATGGTGATCGAAAACGTGTTCGGCGTTTCCACCAGCGCCGCCGGCATCGACATCCGTCCTTTCATCACCGGCAAACTGCGGCGCGAGACCTTCCGCCAGTCCGACACGCTCACGCTGCACCGCCTGCGGCTGCGCGACAAGTCGATCACCGTGACGATCCACTTGCCGCCCGCCCAGCCGGGCGACGGCTTCTATGTGGTCGACGGCCTGACCGTCAACGGCGCCAGGGCAGCGAGCGCGATTCGATGGGAGCAGCTGGCGGGCGACAGCGTCATCGACATCCGGCTCGGCATGCTGGCACCCGGACAGCAGAAAATTCGCCGTGTCAGCGGCGATCCTTACTCCGGGTCGAGCGCCGTGTTCGGCCCGTGTGAACCGTCGATCGCCAATATCAGGCGCAAAGCCGCCCAGGTGAGCTTCGATATCGCGGGCGGAGATAACGCTTCCGGCACTGTCTACAACGTGTACCGCGACGGCAAGCTGGTCGCCGCAGGTATCCCGGCCGGCGCCTGGACCGACAGCAATGCCGGTCAGGCCGGATGCTATTCGGCCGAGGCGCAGTTCGCTGGAAATCGCAGCCACCACAGTGCCGCCAGTTGCGCCGGCGCCGTCATCGAGATTCCGGTCACGGATGCGCGCGTCGCGTCGAATATCGCGATCAGCGGACCGAACGAGCGCTTCGCGTCGCCGCACCTGAAGGATTGGGGAAAGCCATCCGACAGATTCGCCGTCACTGGCGTCGTCGTGCCCGCGGCAGGCATTTACCAGGCCCAGCTGCGTTATCACAACGGCGCGAACCAGATCAATCTGGGCATCAGCGGCGGGGTGAAATGGCTGGCCGTGAAAGACCGCGCCGGGCGCGTGGTTGCGCGGCATATCATCCAGCTGCCACATGCGCGCATCGAAAAAGCGAACACACCACTGGTCTATTCGACACCGCTGACGGCACGCCTCCCCGCCGGCGAATATTCGCTTGAACTGAGCGATTTCTATAATATGAGCTACCTGCACAGCAACAGCACATTCAGTGCGGCGGGCGGCGCGGATGGCGCGTCGAACCGTTTCGATATTTACGGCATACGCCTGTTGAGGGTCAAATGAAAATCAATAAAATCACCGCGCTGACGGCATCCGCTTTCCTGCTGACGGCAAACGCCGGCGCGACCACGGTGCGTGTTCACTACGACGCAGGCAATGCTTCCATCGCCGTCGTCGGCGACAAGGGTCCGATGACCTGGTCAAAACGGGCCGCGGCAAAAGCCGGAGCCGACCACGTGTGGACCTATACCTGGCCCGACGAGCTCGGTGACGTGGTCATGAAGCCTGCGCTCGGCGACAAAGTCTCGACCGGCGGCACTTACAAACTGACCTCGGGCAGCAGCGTCGATATCTATCCCTTCTTCGGCGCGCCGTTCGGCAAAGTGCAGATTGTCCCGGGCATCGAATCGCCGCAGCTCAAGAACAGCCGTTCGCTGCGCGTCTACCTGCCGCCGAGCTACCAGGAAAACGCCGCCAAGCGCTATCCGGTGCTGTACATGCACGACGGGCAGAACCTGTTCGACGCGAAGACCGCAGCCTATGGCGTCGAGTGGGGCATCGACGAAACCGTCAACCGCCTCATCGCCACCGGGGTGATGGACGAAGTGATCGTGGTCGGAATCGACAACACGCCGGACCGCATTCCCGAATACACGCCTTGCTGCGATCCTAAATACGGCGGCGGCAAGCTCGATGCCTACGAGGCGTTCATTGTCGACACTGTAAAGCCGAGCATCGACAAGATGCTGCGCACCCTGCCCGGCAAGGACAATACGGCGATCATGGGCTCTTCGCTGGGCGGCATCGCATCGGTGGCGATCGCCCAGCACCATCCGGAAGTGTTCTCGAAGGCTGGCGGTGTTTCAAGCTCGTTCTGGTGGAATAACAAGTCGCTGGTGCGAAAAATCCCGAACCGTGTACCGGTCAAGTTCTACATCGACGCCGGCACCAACGACGACGGCCTGGAGGACACGAAGCTGATGCGCGATGCGATGCTTGCGCGCGGCTACCTGGCGGGCGTGGACATGCTCTATTACGAGGCGGAGGGCGGCAGCCACAACGAAAAATCGTGGGCCGCACGCGTGGAGAAGCCGCTGACCTGGTTCTTCCCGTGGGGTAGCACCAGGTACTGACGCAGCCCGCTCAGGATGCGGGGAAGTCGTACGCGTACAACAGGGTGCCGGTATCTTCCGGCGTCAGGTACACCATTTCCTCGAAATGCATTCCGATTTTTTTCAGCACGGCGTTCGAACCGATATTGCCCGGCGAGGTAATTGCCAGCAGACGCCGGATGCCCAGCGTGCGCGCATAAGCGAGCACCCCCGCGGCGGCCTCGGTGGCATATCCCTGGCCGAAGAATTGCGGCAGGAAGGCATAGCCGATGTCGACATCGGGCAGCGTGTCACGCTTGATCAGGCCGCACATGCCCACCGGCGCGCCGTCCTGCTTGCGTTCGACCATGCAGAGCGAGTGGCCGAGCGCCGCCTGCATCGCGATCGGCCCTTCGGCGATCGCCTTGCGCGCCTCGTCTTCCGTGCGAATGCCGCGGTCGCCGATGAATTCGATGAATCCGGGCGAGTTGACGACTTCCAGGTAAAACGGTGCGTCGTCCAGCGTCAGCGTGCGAAGGCGCAGCCGTTCGGTGTCGAGGATGTCCATCATGCGCCCTCGTCCGGCCAGGTCTGCGGATCGCTCAGCAGCTGGTACATCACCAGCGCATCGACATAGCCGAGGCGCTCATGGCGGTACGCCTTGGGCAGCGTGCCGACGATGTCGAAGCCGAGCTTCTGCCACAGCGCCACTGCCGGCTGGTTGGTGCTGATCACATAATTGAACTGCATCGCGAGGAAGCCGAGGCGGCGCGCTTCGTCCAGGCTGTGCTCGCCCATCAGGTAGCCGATCCCCTTGCCCTGCGCGGTGTCGCTGACCATATACGAGGCGTTGGCCACGTGCGCGCCGCGGCCGGGCTGGTTCGGCACGATCTTGTACATGCCGAGCACCTGGCCGGCCTTGTCGACGGCGACGAAGCTGGTCACGTTCGGTCCCATCCAATACTCCTCGCACGCGCTTCTCGGCGTGTGGGCGTCGAACGAATAGGTTTCGCCTGCCGCGAGGTGGAAGTGGAAGATGTCCCAGATCGCATCGAGATCTGATTCCTGCGCCGGCCGGATGCTGATGTCTTCCAAGGTGCTTCCCAAGTTGTAGTCGAATGGGGGAATTCTAGCATCGGGCGCGTGGCGGACGCACTGCCCGGGCCCCTCGCAGCTCAGCATGGGTCCCCGCCAAGGGGGCGCCGAGTCCGGGGACGACGTGCGAATGCTATCGGCCAAGGCGGAAATTGGTGGCTGCCGGGCGGCCGGCCAGGTTTAGCGCTGCCGCGGCGCGCGGCGCTTCGCTGACCACCACGCCCCGCCGCACAACCACGCGGCGCGCCGCGCGCAGCCGGATCGCTTCGACCGTGCTGCCCGCGTCGAGCAGCACCAGGTCGGCGTGGCAGCCCGGCTCGAGCCCGTAGCCTTCGAGGCCGAGGATGCGCGCCGGCGTCTCGGTCACCGCCAGGAAGCACTGGTGCATCGCCTCCTGCCCCGTCATCTGCGCGACGTGCAGTCCCATGTGCGCCACTTCCAGCATGTCGCCCGAACCGAGCCCGTACCACGGATCCATCACGCAGTCGTGGCCGAACGCCACGTCGACACCGGCCGCCAGCAGCTCCGGCACCCGCGTCATGCCGCGCCGCTTCGGATAGCTGTCGTGGCGGCCCTGCAGCGTGATGTTGATGAGCGGGTTGGCGATCGCCGCCACGCCGGCTTCGCGGATCAGCGGCAGCAGCTTGCTGACGTAGTAGTTGTCCATCGAGTGCATCGAGGTCAGGTGCGATCCGGCTACCCTGCCCTTCAGTCCGAGGCGCTGGGTTTCGAACGCCAGCGTTTCGATGTGGCGCGACATCGGGTCGTCCGATTCGTCGCAATGCATGTCCACGCGCAGTCCGCGCTCGGCCGCGAATTCGCACAGCAGCCGCACCGACTCGGCGCCTTGCGCCATGGTGCGCTCGAAGTGCGGGATGCCGCCGACCACGTCCACGCCCATCGCGATCGCACGCCGCAGGTTCTCGAACGCGGTCGGGCTGCGCAGCACGCCGTCCTGAGGGAAGGCGACCAGCTGCAGGTCGAGGTAAGGCGCGACGCGGCGCCGCACTTCGAGCAGCGCTTCCACCGCCAGCAGGCGGTCGTCGCAGATGTCGACGTGCGAGCGGATCGCCAGCAGGCCGCGCGCCACCGCCCAGTCGCAGTACTGCATCGCGCGCTCGATCAGCGCGTCCTGCTGCAGCGTCGGTTTCAGCTCGCCCCACAACGCGATCCCTTCCAGCAGGGTGCCCGACTGGTTCACGCGCGGCAGGCCGTAGCTGAGCGTGGCGTCCATGTGGAAGTGGGCATCCACAAACGGCGGCGAGACCAGGTCGCCTTCCGCGTCGATTTCGCGCGCGCCCCGCACCTGGAGCGCGGGGCCAAGCGCCGCGACGCGGCCATGCTCGATCGCGATGTCGACCTGGCGCCGCCCATCGGGCAGGCTGGCGTTGCGAATGACGAGGTCCATTACCGCTCCTGTGTGTGCTTCGATGCTTCGATTGTAGCGGCTTCGCGGCGCCCGCGCGCAGTCGAATTGCGCCGCGGAAACCGATGCTGCAATGCGGAATTATTACATCCTTATTGCATAAAAATAATGCTTTTCAAGGCTAGGATTCATCGATAAACTAAGCGTCATATTGCATCGCACCATAAACTAACGATAAGGAACCAACGATGAGCACTCTGCCCGAACAGTTTTCCGAAGTCCGCAAGTCGCAGATCGATGCGCAACTCAACTTCTTCCGCACATTCACCGGCAAGGCTTTCGACAGCGCGGAAAAAATCATCGCGCTCAATTTCGATGCCTCCCGCGCCTCGCTCGAGAAGTCGTCGGCGCTGATGCGCCAGATAATCTCTGCCAAGGATCCGCGCGACCTGTTGGCGCTCACCAGCCAGACCCAATCCCAGTTCGACAGCATGCTCGCGTACAGCCGCCGCCTGTTCGGCATCGCCGCCGGCGCCGCGGTGGCCCCGCCGGTACCCGCGGTCGAATCGGCCGCGATGGCGCTCGCCGCCCCGGCGTTGGCGGGCGCGAGCGAAACGCCGGCGCCTGTCGTCATGCCGGCGCCGGAACTGGTAGCCGTCACCGTGCAGGCCGCAGATCCCGCACCCATCGCGCAGCCCAACCCGGTCGCCAGGGCCGTCGGCAATCCGGATGCGCTCCCCAAGCCGAGCGCCGCATCGTTCCCGGTTCCCACGTCGTCGAAGCCGATCGCAGTCGCGCCAGTAAAGCCGGTCGAAGCGGCGCCTCCGCCGGCACCCGTGTCGGGTACGCCGGAAGTCGTGACCAAGCACGCCGCTCCCGTTGCCGCGCCGGCAAAGGCGCCCCGGAAAAAGTAAACGCCGGCGCAGCGCCGCGTCTCCAAAGGTAGTAAATTAGCGGGCTTCGGCCCGCTAATTGTTTGCGGGCGCATTCCGGCAAGGATAGTCAATGAGTTTATCAAGGCTGATAGGCGGCTTCGTGCGCCGCCATTGGCGTTCGTACGTCTCCTCGGCGCTGATGCTGAGCGGAGTGGCGATCTGCACCGTCTGGGTGCCGCGCAAGATCGGCGCGATGATCGACGGCCTCGCCGCGCACCGGCTCGACGAACATGATCTGTGGGTGCAGCTGGCCCAGCTGATCGGCCTCGGCCTCGCCATCTATGTGCTGCGGGTGGGCTGGCGCCTGCGCCTGTTTGCCGCCGCCTACCAGCTCGGGGTCGAACTGCGCACCCGTTTCTACGCGCGCCTGTCCGCGCAGGGTCCTGCGTTTTATCAGAAGCAGCGCACCGGCGACCTGATGGCGCTGGCGACCAACGACATCGATGCGATCGAAATGGCGGCCGGCGAAGCGATGCTGGCCGGCTTCGACGGATCGCTCACGCTGGTGATGGTGCTCGCGATCATGACGCTGGGCGTGGACTGGCGCCTGGCGCTCGTCGCCCTGCTGCCTTTCCCGCTGATGGCGCTGGCGTTCTGGCGCATTTCCTCCCATATCCACACCGCGTCGACCGATTCGCTCAATCGCTTCTCCGCGCTGAACGACCATGTGCAGGAATCGCTGTCGGGCGTGCGCACCCTGCGCGCGCTCGGCCTCGAGCAGCGCAGCGCGAAGCAGTTCGGCGAACTGGCGGCGCGCGCTTCCGATGCGAGCCTGGTCGCGCAGCAGTGGGAAGCCGCCTACGAGCCGGCAGTCGGCCTGACCCTGACCGCCGCCAGCGCACTCACGCTTGGCCTGGGCGGCTACCTGGTCTGGAACAACCAGCTGACGATCGGCGCGCTGACCAGCTTCACGATGTACCTGGGCCAGCTGATCTGGCCGATGTTCGCGGCTGGCTGGGTTCTGGCGCTGATCGAACGCGGGCGCGCCGCGCTGGCGCGCCTGCAGCCGCTGTTCGACGCGCCGCTGACGGTCGAGGACCACGGCACGCTAGAGACGCTGGCGCCAGGACGGCTGATGCTCGACGACGTCAGTTTCAGCTATGCGGGCCAGGACACCCTGGCGCTGTCGGGCGTCTCGCTGTCGCTGCAGCCGGGGCAGACGCTCGGGCTGGTGGGGCCGACCGGCGCCGGCAAGTCGACCTTGCTGCGGGTGCTGCTGCGCCAGGCCACGCCGCAGCGCGGGCGGGTCGCCTGGGGCGGCAACGCGCTGGCCGACTACACCTTGTCGACCTTGCGATCGGCGATCAGTTGGGTTCCGCAGGAGTCGTTCCTGTTTTCCGCCACTATTGCCGACAATATCGCGCTCGGACGGCCTGGCGCCACGCGCGCCGAAGTCGAACACGCCGCCCACATGGCGGCTATCCACGAAGACATCCTGCGTTTCCCCCAGGGTTACGAGACCCACGTCGGCGAAAAAGGCATCACCCTGTCCGGTGGCCAGCGCCAGCGCGTGGCGATCGCCCGTTCGCTGCTGGCGGAAAGCTCCCTGCTGCTGCTCGACGATGCGCTGTCGGCAGTCGATACCGGGACCGAAACGCGGATTCTCGAACACCTCGAAGAGCTGCGCCGCGAACGGCCCTCCCGCAGCGCCATCATCGCCAGTCACCGGCTGTCGGCGGTAGCCGGCGCCGACCTGATCGTGGTGCTGCGCAATGGGCGCATCACCGAGTCCGGCGGCCACGATACCTTGATCGCCGCGGACGGCTGGTACGCCAGCCAATGGCGCTACCAACAACTGGAGGCCAGCCTCGATGCACTCTGATTCCGACGCGAAGACCATGCGCACCCAGGCCAGGCGCGCGGTCGGGCTGCTGCGCCGCGCGGCCCATCCGGACCGCCGCCATCTCGGCTGGGCGGTGCTGTGGCTGGTGATCGCCGCCGGGCTGGAGGTGCTCGGCCCGATCCTCGGCAAGGCCCTGATCGACCAGCACCTGCTGCCGCACCACCTCGACTGGCCGCGCATGGCCGCGCTGCTGGGCGGGATACTCATCAGCGGCTGGATCGCCTCCGGCCTGCGCTACCTGCAGCTGGTGCGCCTGTCCGGACTGGCGATGCGCTCGGTGCAGCGCTTGCGCGAACTGGTATACGGCCACGTGCTGCGGCTGCCGATGGCGTTCTTCGACAAGGCCATCACCGGCCAGCTGGTCAGCCGCGTGACCAACGACACCGAGGCGGTCAAGACGCTGTACATCCAGGTGCTGTTCGTGATCCTCGACAGCAGCATCGTGCTGGTCGGCACGATGGCGGCGATGGCCTGGCTGGACTGGCGCCTGATGCTGATCGTGCTTGCGCTGGTGCCGGCAGTGGTGCTGATCGTCTGGCTGTACCAGCGCACTTCGGCGCCGGCGGTGACCCGCGCACGCGCGCTGCGCAGCGACATCAACGGCCAGATGGCCGAATCGATCGGCGGCATGAGCGTACTGCAGGCGAACAATGCGCAGGCGCGCTTCGCGCAGCGTTTCGGCGACACCAACCGCGCCCACTACAAGGCGCGCCTGGCAGAGTTGCGCGCCAATGCCTTCCTGCTGCGCCCCGCGCTCGACCTGCTCAATGTGATCCTGCTGGCGGTCGTGATCTTCAGTTTCGGCCAGCGCGAAATGAATGCGGTGGAGGTGGGTGTGCTGTACGCGTTCATCAGCTACATCGCACGCGTGGTCGAGCCGCTGATCCAGATCACCATGCAGTTCAGCGGGCTGCAGCAGGCCGTCGTGGCGACCGCCCGGGTTGCCGCGCTGCTCGATGAAGCAGGCGCGCCGGAGCATGCTCCCGGCAAGGCGCAGGCGCCGCCGCGGGCAGTCGCGCGCGATGTCCCGGCAATCCGCATCCGCGACCTGAGTTTCGCGTATGTGCCGGGCCAGACGGTGCTGCACCAGCTCAGCCTCGATATCGTGCAGGGATCGTTCGTCGGCATCGTCGGGCATACCGGCAGCGGCAAATCGACCCTGCTGTCGCTGATGCTGCGCTATTACAGCACGCAGGAAGGCAGCATCGAGATCGGCGGCCAGCCGCTCGCCGGCATCGACAACGAACGCTTCCGGGCCGAAGTGGGACTGGTGCCGCAGGATCCCTTCCTGCTGGCGGCGTCGGCGTTCGAAAATATCGACATGGGACGCGGCCTGTCGCGCCAGCAGGTCGAAGCGGCGGCGCGCGCCGCGCATGCGCACGACTTCATCGCGGCGCTCGAGCAGGGTTACGAGACATCGCTCGGTGAAGGCGGCTCGCGCCTGTCGACCGGGCAGAAGCAGCTGATAGCGATCGCGCGGGCGCTGGCGGGACAGCCGCGCATCCTGCTGCTCGATGAGGCGACGTCGAACATCGACAGCCAGACCGAGCAAATCGTGCAGGTGGCGCTGGACGAACTGCGCGGACGCGTGACGATTGTGGCGATCGCCCATCGCCTGTCGACCATCCGCGACGCCGACCGCATCATCGTCCTCAATCACGGGCGGATTGCGGAATCGGGGACGCACGAGGCGCTGATGCAGGTGGACGGCGGCCTGTACCAGCGGCTGTACCTGTTGCAGCAATTGGCGGCGTAAGCCAGGGCGCCAGGGCATGTGGCGCCAAAACGTCGTTTTTTTAGCGAACCGCCAATAAATATGAAATTTCTGGTTTGCAACACGAATATAATTGGCGCTGGCTCCTTAAGAACGACCCTCTGAACTGCCTACCCCCAAGGGACACAATGTTGGCTGGTTTCCACCGCATTTCGCAGCGCCGTCATCTCGCCGCGCTGCTGGCGTCTGTCGCGCTCTGCGCGGGCTTCGCTGCGGCCGAGCCATTGCCGGATCTCGACCAGCGCTTGGCCAGCATCCGCGAAATCGGACGTTTCGTTCCCCGCAAAGCGCTGCCCATGTTGCAAAGCATAGAACCGCAGGCGCGCGCAGCCGGCCCAGCGACCAAAGCCGAATTCCTGTACTTGCTTTGTGCTGCCCAGCGCGGCGTGGGGGAAAAAGCCGAAGCCCTCGCGCTGGCGGAAGAGCTGATTGCATACGCGCGCCAGCAGCGTGACCAGGTCGCGCATGCGAAGGGCCTGCTGGCCAAGGGCTACGTGCTGTTCGCGATGAATGAGCTCAAAGCGTCGCACCAATCGATCTGGGAAAGCGAGAGGATCGCCGGCGCGACCGGCGACATGGCGCTGCTCATCCAGGCGACGATTTCTTCTGGCCAGTCCTACGCCGAAGACGGAAACTTCCCTGAGGCGCTGAACAAGCTGCAGACCGCCGCGGCGATGGCGCGCCAATATGCCCACCCGATCCAGACCGTAATGGCGTTCAACGCGCTGGCCGTGCTGCACACCTCGATGAAACAGTACGACAAGGGATTCGAGGCGCTGGAAGAGGCGTTGCCGGTCGCCGAGCAAACCAATTCCCCGGGGCGCATGGCGAGCCTGAAAAACACCGAATACGGCCTGGCGATCAGCACCGACCAGCCCAGGCGCGCGCTGAAGGCGCTGCTGGCAGGCCTTGCGCTGGAACGCCAGATCGGCGCCGACCGGATGATCGCGACATCGCTGGTGAACCTGTCGGACAGCTATCTCAAGGAGCGCGATTACCGCAAGGCGCTGAGCTATGCGCAGCAGGCGATAGCTGCTGCGCGGCCGCTGCATGCCCAGCACACCGAAGCGACCGCGCGGGTCAATATCGGCCAGGCCTACCTCGGCATGGGCCGTCTCGCCGAGGGCAAGCGCAGCTTCGAAGCGGGGCTGGCTGTGTTTGAGAAATCGGGCGACAAGCCGGAGCTGCAAGACCTGATGATGGAATACGGCCTGGCGCTGGAACGGGCCGGCGACATGGCCAGTGCGGTAGAGGCCTACCATCGCGAACGCAAGCTGTCGAACGAACTGTTCGAGGCGCGGCGCCAGAAGGCGGTGCTGGAGCTTCAGGAGAAGTACGAGGCCGACAAGAAAGGCCGCCAGATCGAACTGCTCCGCCGCGAGAACCAGGTCAAGTCCGCCGAGATCGACAACCGCCGCCTGCAGCAGCGCGTGTGGTGGCTGCTCGTGGTGGTGTTCGCGCTGGCGTCGGTCATCGTCGGCATCCTGTACCGCAAGGTGCGCCATGCGAATGCGCAGCTGAAGGTCAAAAACCTCGAGCTCAAGCAGCAAAGTGCGCGCGATCCGCTGACCTCCCTGTACAACCGGCGCCACTTCCAGGAATTCATGCGCACCCAGGTGCCGGAGAAGCGCGGCATCGTCGCGCCGAACGAAGACATCGTCGGCGCCCTGTTCCTGCTCGACGTCGACCACTTCAAGCATGTCAACGACACGCACGGCCATGCCGCGGGCGATGCGGTGCTGACGATGATCTCCGATAACCTGCGCGAAATCCTGCGCGAGACCGACATGATCGTGCGCTGGGGCGGCGAAGAGTTCCTGGCATTCCTGCCGGCGATCCCGCGCAGCGGGGTGGACGAGATTGCGCGGCGCCTGCTGGCGGGGATCTCGTCGACCATCATCGACTACCAGGGCAGCAAGATATCGGTGAATGTGTCGATCGGCTTCGCGCCGTTCCCGCTGTCGCCGGGCGAGCACCCGCTGCCGTGGGAGCGCGCGGTCAACCTGGTCGACATGGCGCTGTACATGGCCAAGGGGCACGGGCGCAACCGCGCGTACGGCGTGCGCGGTTTCGCCAATTTCGGCCAGACCTCGATGGAGCACATCGAGCAAGACCTCGAAAGCGCATGGCGCGAGGGCTTCGTCGACCTGTCGGTGGTGCTGGGCAGCGTGCCCGACCCTTCAGGCCCGGCCGCAGCGGCCAACGCCGCCTGACCTTAACTCCGCCAAGTTCTGAAATTTTGACGTCGTCCCCAAGCTCCTGTACGAGCAAGCGGGAACCACGTGGCACAGCTTTGCTATTTCGATTTGGCCGATTCCTGGATCTTTTCGCCGGCGCGCTCGACCTTTTTCCCAACCTCTTCGGTCGCCTTGTTGAGGCCTTTGCTGGCGTCCGATGCTGCTTCGGCCGTCGCTGCGGCGATGTTTTCCTTGGTCTGTTCGGCCGAACTTGCAACCTGCTGCGCCGCCGCGTTGGCGCGGTCGAGCTTGTCTTGCACGCCGCGGGCGACCTGGTCGCCTGCGTTGTCGAGTTTCTGGCCCGCTTTCTGGGCCGGGCCCATTCCCTCCTCGTGCTTGCTGCAGCCCGCCGCGCCGCCGGCCAGCGCCAGCGCCATCAACCCACTCAAAACTGAACTTGCTTTCATGTTTCCTCCGGTCGGATATTGTTGCCCACAAGCATACACCCCGTGCGCAAATTGCGGTTGACAGTTAGTGCTCTAATCCTGACAATAGCACGATCGTTCGATTTTTCAAGCATCTTCTCGTCCCGCCTTTCGAAAGCACTGCCATGACCGAACAAGCCGCCACCGCGTACCGAATCTGTCCATTCTGCGAAGCCTGCTGCGGGCTCGAAATCGATGTTGAACAACAGCGCGTGGTGCGCATCCGCGGCGACCAGCGCGACGTATTCTCGGCCGGCTTCCTGTGTCCGAAAGCGATCGGCCTGAAAGACCTGCACGACGACCCCGACCGCCTGCGCACGCCACTCATCAAGCGCGACGGCCGCTTCGTCGAAGCCAGCTGGGACGAGGCCTACGCCGAGATCGAGCGGCGCCTTCCCCCGGTGATCGCCGCGGGCGGCGCCAACGCCGTCGCCACCGTGCTGGGTAATCCGACCGCGCACAAAATGAGCCTGATGCTGTACTTCCCGCGCCTGGCCCGCGCGCTCGGCACGCGCAACATGTTCTCCGCGTCGAGCGTCGACCAGGTACCCAAGATGCTGTCGGTCGGGCTGATGTTCGGGACCTGGCTGTCGGTGCCTGTGCCCGACATCGAGCGCAGCGACTTCCTGCTGATCCTCGGCGCCAATCCGATGGTATCGAACGGCAGCCTGTGGACAGTGCCCGATTTCCGCGGCAAGGCCAAGGCGCTGCGCGCGCGCGGCGGCAAAATCGTGGTGGTCGATCCGCGCCGCACCGAGACCGCCGACATCGCAGACGCCCATCATTTCATCCGCCCCGGATCGGATGTGTTTTTCCTGCTCGGGATCGCCCATGCGCTGTTCGACGAGAAGCTGGTGCGCCTCGGCCGACTGGCCGAACACGTCGCCGGATTCGACCAGCTCGAGCCGGCGTTCGCACCGTATTCGCCCGAGCGCGTCGCCGGGCGCTGCGCAATTCCCGCGACCGTGATCCGCGAACTCGCGCGCACGCTCGCCAGTACCCCGCGCGCCGCCGTCTACGGCCGCATCGGCACCTGCACCCAGCAGTTCGGCACCCTGGCCTCGTGGCTGATCGACGTGATCAACGTGCTCACCGGGCATCTCGACCAGGAAGGCGGCGCCATGTTCCCGAAGGCGGCGGCGTTCGCGGCGAACACGCGCGGCAAGCCGGGGGCCGGACGCGGCGTGCTTACCGGCCGCTACGCCTCGCGCGTATCGGGCGCGCCTGAAGTGGGCGGCGAGCTGCCGCTGACCTGCCTTGCGGAGGAAATCGATATACCCGGCGCCGGCCAGGTCAAGGCGCTGATCACGATCGCCGCCAATCCAGTGCTGTCGGCGCCGAACGGACCGCGCCTCGCTGCCGCGCTCGACCAGTTGGACTTCATGGTCAGCCTCGACATCTACCTCAATGAAACCTCGCGCCATGCCGACGTGATCCTGCCCGGCCCCTCGCCGCTGGAGGACGCGCATTACGACGTCAGCTTCACCCAGTTCTCGCATCGCAATCACGCGCGCTACAGCGCACCGGTGCTGGCGCGCGCGAATGGCCAGCCGGACGAATGGGAGAGCATGCTGCGCATCGGCGCCATCGCCCAGGGACTAGGCGCCCATGCCGACATCGAAGCGCTTGACGACGCCGCGCTCGAAGACGATTTGAAGCGCACCGTCGGCGATGCCGCCGGTGCGGTAATGGCGGCGCTGGCGCCACGGCGGGGCGCCGAGCGGATGCTCGACCTGGCGCTGCGCGGCGGCCCGTATGGCGACCAGTTCGGCCGCAAGCCGGGCGGCCTTACCCTGGCGGCGATCGAGGCCGCGCCGTCGGGCATCGACCTTGGCCCGATGGCGCCGCGCATTCCGGAAGTGCTGCGCACGCCGTCAGGGAAGATCGAACTGGCGCCGCAGGCGCTGCTCGACGACCTCGCGCGGGCGGCAGCCGACCTGGCTGCACCGGCGCCTGATATGGTGATCATCGGCCGGCGCCAGCTACGCTCGAACAACAGCTGGATGCACAACCTGCCCGTGCTGGCCAAGGGCGCCTTCCGCTGCACCGCGCTGGTCCACCCGGACGATGCGCGCCGGCTCGGCCTGGCGGATGGCGCGATTGCCGCCATCACCAACGGCGCCCGCCGCATCGAGGCGCAAGTGGAGGTGAGTACCGAGATGATGCCCGGCGTGGTCAGCCTGCCGCATGGTTGGGGCCACGACCTGCCCGGCGTGCGCATGAGCGTCGCGGCCGAGCGGCCTGGCGCCAACCTGAACGCGCTGCTCGACGAGAACCTGCGCGATCCGCTGTCGGGCAATGCGGTCCTGTCCGGAGTGCCGGTGCAGATGTCGCCCCTCTGAACCGGAATGACCCTGTTGACTTTGAGACCGTCGTTCCTGCCGATGGCGGGAACGACGGTCAGCGGCAGCAGCTACAGGCAGCGGTCGTCGATCCACTCGCGGCCGGCTGCTATGCAGCTTTGCATCGCCTGCTGCAGCCGGTCCGCCCTGGCCTTGAGCGCGAGGCATTCGCGGTTCGCGGCATCGACCATCGCGGCGCACACCTCCATCTTGTCCGACGCCGCCTTGTAGTCCCCGAGCGCCAGCGCCTGGCGCGCATCGGCAATCAGGTTGCGCGCCGACTGGGCCTGCTGGCTTGCCGCTTTCGCGCGCGTACGGGGATGCGCCCGCTTCGGGTCGCACGCCACATCCGCTTCATTGAGCGCCGACTGCAAACGCTGCAGCTGTTCCGGCGTGGCCGTGCTGTCCTTCAGCGCGATCAGCTCCGATTGCGCCTCGCCCGATTTGCAGGCGCCAGCCAGCGCGATCGCATGATCGATGCGGGCATCGATCCTGGCCGGCGTGGGACGCTGCGTGATCCAGATCAGCGCCAGCGCACCGAGCGCCAGCAGCCAATAGCGTAGCCGGACCGGTTCGCGCTGAGGGGGCGGCGGGCGCGGCGCGGCCGCACGGGCTGAAGGCGCGGAAGACTGCTGCGCTTTGTTCGCAACCGGTGGCGCCGGCGCAGGCGCGGGAGACGGCGCCGCGGGCTTGACGATCGAGACCGGCGGCGGCCGCGCCGCGTCGCCCGGCCTGGGCAGGCCGGTGCTCTGGCTGGTGCCGCAAAACGGGCAATAGTTGACCCTGCGCGGAAACGGCCGTACGCAAGCGCCATTCACACAGCGGTAAATCACCTCGTCTGCCACGGCGGGCGCCTCATTCCGGATCGGGTATATCATCGTCGGGGTCCGGGACCATGTCATGGAACAGCGGCGCCAGTTCCGCCATATGGCCGGCGTACTGCCACTTGTCCACCTTCGGATTCCACTGCATGTTCCAGACCCGCGTTTCACGCGTGATCTCGCCGCGCCCGATACGCTGCGCGATCTCGCCGGCCGGATATGGTCCGTGCTGCGCGCCGCCGAAGAACAGCTTGTAATGGGCCAGTGATGGCGCCGCAACCGAAACGCGGGCATCCAGCGCCTGCGCCGCGCTCGCGTCGCTGGCCAGCACGTCCTGGCGGATCACGCGCTTGTCGACCACCCGCTCCACTTCCCAGTGATAGGCATCGCTGGCGGAATCGGGCACCAGCTCGGTCCATTGCATCAAGTTGCTGCCTGCGGCATCGATCCGGGCCGGCGACAAGGCGGGGTTCATGGCGCGCGCGCGCTTGAGCCACTGGTCGTACAGGCGGCGCGCGGTAATGTTGGGCAGCGACGGCGACGGCAGCTGCGCTCCGGTTTCGTCCACCTCCAGCTTCGGCTCATACACGCGGTGCTGATAATGGCGCATCAGCGCGGCGAGCAGCGCGAGCTGGTTCGGTCCCATCGCCGCCAGCTTCTGCTGGACCGCCGCGATCACCTGGTCGCGGTAATACGCCGGCAGGCCGTTCGAGCGGATCGCGAATTCATTGCCGATCTGCAGCCACTCGCCGGAACCCGGCTCGACTTCGAACAGGTACTGGCCGCGCGGCTGGAACGACGCCTCGCGGTCCGCCAGGTCGGGTTTGCGCTTGATGACGCCCAGCGCATTCGCCTGCAGGAACCATTCGTAGTCGTCGGCCAGCCGATTGAGTTCGTCCATCGAGGGCGATATCGGGTGCCGGAAGCGGGTCGAATCGAAGTGCAGATGGGTCGGGATCTTCGGATTTTCGATCTGGTACGAGGTGCGCCAGGTCGGCAGGCCGCGCAGCACTGTCATCGGGAAGCCGGACAGCTCGATGTAGCACACCGCCTTGCCGGCGATGCCGGTGTTGACCACCGAGACCAGGTCGCCATGGAACGATCCGGTCGGGACTGCGGCCCTGATCTCCGCCTCCATGCGGCGCCACGCGTTGGCGTCGCCGACGCCGATAAAGCATTTGAACTGATCGGCGCGCGGCGTGAACTCGGCCGAGAAGCGCGCATTAATCCAAGGCATGGCGCTCCTGATCCATTCGTTGAAGATGCGCTGGCGTTCCTGCGCCGACATCGCCGACAGACGCTCGAGCAGCGGGTCGAGCGGCTCGGCGTTGCCGATCTGTTCGACCGTGAGCTGGGTCTGGGCGCGGCGGAACAGCTTGAGCAGAAGACTGGCGCGCAGCCGGTCGTCGCCCAGCTGCGGGAACAAGCGGGAAGAGCCCCCGAATTCGAGCAGCACTTCCTCGCTCCACGCGCTGATGTCGCCAGTCAGCTTGACCGGATCGGGCAGCATGTCGCTGGCCAGCTTGATATAGGTGGCGTGCTCCTGCTGTGCATCGGCGCGCAGCTGGCCGATGCGCTGGTCGACGGCGCCCAGCATGGCCTGCACGCAGCGCCGGCCTTCCTGGAATTCGCCGGCAATCCCGCTCCACACCGGCTGGCCGCCCTCGTCGGTCGACTGCGGATCGCCCAGCCAAGCCGACATCCCGCGCATCACCTCGACCGCCTGTCCGGCCGCCACCGCCAGCAGGTGGAAGCGCAGGTAGTCGGCGATGTCGCGCTTCAGGTGCGTCATCACTTCGCGCGCCTGCGCATCCTTACCGAACAATTTGGTCGCCGCCTGCGACAGGTTGTTGAGCGACTCTTCAACCTGGCGGGTGCGCAGCGCATCGCGGATGTCGCGATAGCGCTTGCCGTTGCGCTCCGCGTTGCCGAGGTCGCGCTGCGACAGCCGCGCCTTGATCTGCTCCAGCAGCGACAGCACGAATTCGAGCCCGCCCTGCTTGCGGTCGTCGAGCAGCGCATACAACTGGTCGCGCGCGCGGCCTTTCAGCCGCGACATCAGTTCCGCCGTGTGGCGCTTGATGCGGTCTTCGCTGGTCTCCGCTGTTGCGCCGGCCTCGCGGATCGCGTCGCGTTCAAGCTGCGGCAGCAGTTCGGCCACCTTTTCGCGCCACACCTTCAGGTCGTAGGCGCCCATGATGCGGTCGATCTCGAGCTGCACTTTGCTTTCGACCCGCTCCAACAGCGAGCGCTGGTCCTTGTCCATCAGCAGCTGGTCGGTCAGCGCGTATTCCTGGAACGGCATGACGTCGACCGTACCCTTCCTGAAGTCCGGAAATTCATCGAACGGCCGCTCGCTCATCGCCATCTGTTCGCGCATGAAGATGTCGCGCTCCTGGTCGCCGGCCCGGCGCGCAGCAAAGCCATCGGTGCCCACCAGCCCGAAGAAGGCCTTCACCATCAGCGCCGCCAGCTCGTACGCGCGGATGTCGTCGCGCAGGCTTTGCTGGGTGTCGAGCACCGCCTGGCCGAACGCCGAATACACTTTCGAGTACGACAGGCGCATGTCGCCGAAGCGCTGCTCCGGCACGCGCGGGTTGAACGGCCCGAGCTTGTGCTGCTGCTGGTTAACCGCGATCGAGCGCTTGCGATTGGCGAAATCGGCCGACGCGAAATCCTCGAACAGCGTGTCCGCCACCATCTGGTAGACGTCCTTGATGTCCTGGGTCGCCTTGTTGGCCAGGTTCGCGGTATCGACAAAGTACACGTCGTCGAACGGTGCGCCCTTGCCGACCACGCTGTCCGGATCCATCCAGTGCACCCGCGCGTTCATGTCGCGCATCGTGGTTTCCAGCTCCATCAGGGTAGCGTAGGCGTTCGCTTCGGTGCGCTCCTTGTTGGCCTTGGCAAAGCCAGAGGGCATGAACATCACCAGGTCGACCTGGTTGTCGGACACCTCCTGGCGCGCGATCGCTTTCGATATCCAGCCTAGGTCTATCGCGCTGCCGGCGCCCGTGCCGCCCGCGCACGAGGCGATGACGACAATGCGAAACTTCGAGGTATCGACCTGCAGGCCGAGGCGCTGGTAGGTTTCCTTGCGCTCGTTCCCGGCATTGCTGCTCAAGAAATTGAGCGCGCCCTTGATGCGGCCGCGCAGCTTGGGATATTTGTCGAACAGGTAGAGCCGCGCCAGCGCCCGGATCTGGCCCGCGCCCTTGGATGGGTCGATGCCGAGCGAGCGCAGTTTCTTCGGCCGCAGCGGCATCCAGCTTTCGATCAGCGGGAAGCGCGCCAGGCTGTCGTCGGACTCGTGGTACTGCGGTAGGTCGAGCGGCTCGACCAGGCGCTCCTCGTCGGACAGCTTCACCAGTTCGTACCACGGGTCGGTGCGCAGCGACTTTCCCTCGTCGATGATGGCGTGGTTGTCCAGGTCGAAGTGCAGGAAGCGCGCGACCGGGAACTCGGCGATCAATTCCACGCGCGTCGGGTTATGCCGGTTCCATACCTCCGACATGATGCGGCGGCGAATCCGCATCATCACTTCCATGCCGGTGCCGCCGGCGCCGATGAACAGGGTCGGGCGCAGGTCGACTTTCAGTTCGACCTTCTTGTCGGCTGCTGCGGTGTTGGGAAATTCTGCCATGACGTTTCTTTCAGATGGATTGGATCAGCGGCGGCCGATGAACAGCGTCGCGACCAGCGCGACCAGGCCGACCGCCACCAGCGGGCCGGTGACTGCGAAGGTGAGGAACTTGCTGGCGTTGATGATCGCCAGTACCGCGGCCGCGCTGATGAAGCACAGGCCGACGAACATCAGCCAGCCGGCGCTTCCCGCGGCCGACGGCGCCACCCTGCGCACCACGAGGTGGTGGACGTAGGCGTTGCGAACAAAGAAGTAGATCACCAGCAGGATCACGAACACCGCGCTGCCGATCGCCAGGTCGCGCGTGGAAGTGTCGGTCGCCACCGGCGCGGCCGCCGGCGCCACCTCGATCGAAGCGCCGTTGGCGCCGGCGGCCGGCTTGACAGCTTCGGGCGGCGCACTGGTCTGGCCAGGCAGCTTGAAGCCGGGGTCAGCGGCGGGTGCGGATGCGGGGGCCTGGTCGTTTTGCATGTCTCGTGGTTCCTTCGGGTCCTGCGGTACGTCAGCGGCCCAGCCGGACCTGCGCACCTTCGCGCAGGTCGATCAGCCGGTTGCCGAAAAGGGTGGTCTTGAGCTGGGCGACCTTGTTGCCGGCCTTGTCGAAAATCGGTTGCGTGACGCCGGCGCGGGTATGGATGGTGCGCAGCTCGTCCTCGACCGTCAGGTAGGCGCGGCGCGGACGCCCGTACGCCAGCGCCGCCCCGCCGAGTGCCGCAACCAGAGCCAGGCCGGCGCCTATCAGTGCGGCCAGCGGCGCCAGGCCGTAGTGCACCCGCACCTCGAGCGGCAGCACCGCGGTCGAACCGTGGATCTGGGATGGCGGCGTGAAAATATCCGGCAGCGGGTCGCCCGGGAACAGCGCGGCCATGCGCTGGCGGAAGGCCGGCGACAATTCGAGCCGCTGCTCGGTCAGCTGCAGCTCGATCTGACCCGGCATCGCGTATGCCGATCCGGCCGAGCCGATCGCCTTGGCCGACCATTTGCCCGGCATCTGCGCCGCCGGCAATTGCATCACGGACGCCAGCGGCTGGCTCTTGCCCGGCGCGAGGGCGGTGAGCTTGTCGGTCTCCAGGATAATCGGCCGTTCCTGCTGCGCCAGCATCGAGCGTGCGCCGATGCGCGCGCTGGCGATGGTGTACGGGTAGATCGTGTTCTCGAGGTTCCAGCCGATCTTCGCGGAAGGCGTGCGGGCGCCGGAATCGACGTCGGCGCGCAGCCTGCCGCCAGGGTCCATCGAAAATGCGACTCCGGGCGCATCGTCGACGCGGCGCGGCACCAGCCGCACGGTATCGCGGTCGAGCGGTTTGAGGCGCGCCGGCGGTTCGGTGATGATGCTGCGGATACGTCCCGATGCCAGCAGCGCGTCGAGTTCGCGCGCACCTTGCTCGCCGACCGCGAACACATACACCATCAGGCCGTTCGCGCTGTAATGCTCTCCGCGCACCGGCATCTTCAGGGGGAATGCGATCGCCTTGCGGATGGCGCCTCCCCGGTGGATCAGCTCATAGAACTCGCGGTTGCGGCGCGCGGTGGCCTGGTCGTTGTTCGGGCTGTTGCGGTTGTTCGTGAACAGCCAAACCAGGCCCGGCTTGCCGGCCAGCGCGGTGTTGATGGCCGAATCCACCGCTTCGCCCAGGTCAGTGTCGGCCAGCGCGCTGGCGCCAGGCTTCTTCGCTGTGCGCAAATCGGCCAGTGCGGCGCCGACCGCACCACGGGTTGTGGCGCCATCGACCTTCAGCGACAGCAAGGCCTTCGGCGACGGCGCCCCGGGCAGGCTCTGGTTGAACGAGGCCAGCACCATCAGGTCGCCCGGCTGGGTCGCCGCCATCACGAGCTCGTTCACCAGCGGCTTGAACTGCGAGGCGGGATCGGTATAGAAGGGATCCATCCAGCCCGAATTCTGGACCAGGAACACGTGCGAGACGGCGAACGCCGGCGCGCAAGCGCACATCAGCGCGGTCGACGCGGCGATCCTGGCGAAGTAGGTGTTCACGACAGTTCTTCCAGGCGCCAGCCGCGAATCTGATTCCAGTCGGGATGGTGCAGCCACAGGCAGCCGGCGTAGACGAACGGCATGCATTCGAGCGGGCGCGTAAGGCGCGGGATCTCGTCGAGGATGACATTGCGGCGGCCGATCCACTCCACCGTGGTGCGCGGGATGGTGCGGCCGGCCAGCGCATCTTCGGCCTTGCCGGTGTATTTATGAAAGCGCAGCACCAGGCCGCTCGGCTGGCTGCGATTGTTGTTGAAACCGCGAAGCAGCGGCAGTACCAGCGAATCGTCCTCGTGCAGGTCCTCGACATTCTCCACTTCCCACGGTTCGTTGACGACCTCGTGCCCGCGCCGGAACAGGAAATTGGCAAAGCCCAGGCGCGCGCCGCTGATCGGCTCGGACTGCGGATTTTCCTTGCCCAGTTCGAGGAACACGTACGACTGCCCCGCATGGCCGATGTGCCACAGGCGGCCGTCGCGGCTCTGGGTCGGTCCGCCGAATTCGAGGCGCGGCGAGTATCCCTGCGGCCAGGCGATCCATTGCGGCGGCGCGCCCGGCTGCCATATCAGCTGGCCCAGCTGGTGCAGCCAGACCAGGCGGCCGTCGTAGCTGATCGGGCGCATCCATCCGGCCGCCGGGGCCGCGCCGCAATCGTGCAGTTCGACCTGCGACATGTCGCCGAGCGCGCTCCACAGACGCGTGCCGGAGGCGCTGGTGAACAGGCACGCGACGTGGCGCCGCACCGCCCCAGGCGCGCTGGCGAGCGACGCGTCGAACACCGGCTCGGCGCGATACGTCTCGCTGACGGGATTGATCCACAGCCGGCACAGTCCCTTGTCGGTCGGGACCAGCGCGACTTCGCCGCGGCGCGGATTGCCGGCCGGGAGCCAGCCGTATGCCGAACCGGTGAAAGTAAGGTCCGCGCTGTGTTCTTCCGGCGCCATCACGTGCCAGAGTTCAGCGAGCGGATCCCAGTACTGCAGCACATTGCGGGTGTAGGCCAACGCGAGCAGCCGCTGTTCAGGGAAGCCGTAACTGCCGGCCGCGAAAACACATAGCGCATTGGGCGGAACCGGCATGCGCGCGTCGAAATGGCCGATCAGCGGCGCCGCAGGACGCTCCTCCAGCGACTCGCCCAGCGCAAGCGAAGTGACCGGCAGGCCGTGCGGCACGTGGCGCGGCAGCGACTGATCGGACCACGGTCCCCACCAGTCGGGCTGCGACCTTGCCTGGCCGGAGAGTTTGGTCAGCGCGCGTCCGCAAGCGGGGCAAAAGGCGAAACCTTCCGGGTAAATGTCGGCGCACCGGCAAGTTGCGGGAAGCGAGGCGCCGAGCAGATGGGCGACGTCGGGCAGCCGGGCGCGCGCCTGCCCCTGCCAGTCGATGTGCGACAAGCCTTCGCTCGCCGCCAGTTCGAACTGGCCGCTGCTGTCGTCCTCCAGCCAGACGCTTGCTGGCGTTTCCCATCGATATGCCATCTCGCCCGCCGCTGTATGCATGTTGAACGCCGCCCGCCATTACTACAGCGGGGGCCGCTATTGCCGTTCAAATCATAGCGCAACTGGCTTGCGGAGGAAGTTTGATTGCCGGGTACCGCGTGGCGCACTTTCAGGGCGCGGTTGGCGACCTATGCATGAAACGAAGCGCCCCGCGTTGCGGGGTGTCAGGGGGACGATTTCGCCAGGCCGAAAAGTACAACTCGACGCGGTCGGTTGTCCAAATCGGGATGCCGGCGCCAAAGAAATCTGCATCCTCAGTCCAGATCGGACAGCCAATTGCCATCGCACACGCCAGAACAGGCCAATCGTCGGGGTCGCGCGTCCCAATTCGAAGCAATGCCTGATGTCTCAGACTGCCGTAGAAACCAAGACCAAGAACCTGAATTAGCGGCTGCAGGCTATCCAGCAGCCTCATCCCGGCAAGGCGGTCACGGCCCCGATTCTTGAGCAAGGTAGGCAAATGGCTGCGAGCGTCGGCGAGCGCCACGTCGGGTGTAAAAAGCACCGCTCGCGCTTCATTCCTCAGGATGATTTCTCTCACCCGATTTCCCAAGACAGCCCGGATCAGAATATTGGCGTCAAGGACAATCGCCTTGTCGCTCATGCGACCTTGGCGCCGGGTTTCTTGCGCGGATTGGCTTTCTTACGGAGAACTTCGAATTCAGCCACGGCTTCTTCGATGTCAATTCCTTTTGGTCCCATCATCTTATCGAAGGCCTCGCCTGCACTCTTCAACGCCGCGACATCGGTCTCACTGTGTTCTTTCACGGGAATAAAAAATCCCACCGTTTTCCCAAGCAGCGTGATGGCCACAGGTGTACGCGACTCAATATACTCTGCCAGGTCCGTTTGAAATTCCCGAATGCCGACTTCGATCGCGTCCATGTTGCCTCCCCGATTCGCGGACCCACCCTGTGGGCGAGTCACCGTATACATCTTATGCCGCGGTAAGCGGCCGCGCAATAACCGCCTACGCGAGCCGCACCACGCATATCTTCCAGTCGTCACCATCCTTGGTCAGCGTAAGCGCCGGGTGTCAGATCGCGCCGAGCCCGACGACCACGCTGGCCGTGTTGCCCTGGATCCTGGGCCGCACCACCGTGATATCCGTGGTCCAGTCGTCCATGAAATCCTGCGCCTGGATGAAATAGTCGGCATGCAGCCCCTTGCGGCCCATGCGACGCTTGAGTTCGCTGATCAGCCCTTTCGACACGTATTCCGACAACTGGACCGGCGAGTGCCGCAGCGGATCCTGGCTCAGCACGAGCGACCGCATGTACCATCGATAAAATTGCCCGGCCGCCTGCTCGGGGGTGCGCGGTTGCGCGAGCGCCGCGGATCCCGCCCACAACTGGCCGAATGCGATCAGCACGCCCAACCCCAGCGCGCGCAACGGTTTGCAAGAAAACAGCAGATGGCTTCTGGTCATGACGCCTCCGAAAAATTGTTCGTTTCCAACAACCAACTTTGCATCAACACCTACGCGTTGCGTTGATCCAGCGCAAGCCGCCGGGCATCTACGTATAATTGCAAGCTCCACTTCACACAGCACGCCCAGTCATGACTTCCATTACCCACACTGCCGAATCCCCCTGGGGCGACATACCCGCCCACGAGGTCGACTCGGCCGCCGCGCATTTGCGCGACGTGTTGGCGATGGTGGTCGAACATGGCCCGGCCCATGCGGCGCTGGTGGTGTACGACAGCCGCACCGACCTCGCGCGCGCGCTGACCGAAGGCTACCGGCGCAACCTGCCCGGCGCCACCTTCATCGACTTCGACAGCGTGGCGCCGGAAGACGTGCTGGCCCAGTTCCGCCGCATGGCCAGTTCCGACCTGGTGGTGCTGGTCCAGTCTTCCAACTTCCGGCTCGAGGCGTTCCGCATCCGGGTCGAACTGTTCAAGCTTGGCCTGAAGGTGATCGAACACGTGCACCTGTCGCGCATGCCCGGCGCACAGGGCGCGCACTACATCGAATCGCTCGCCTACGACCCTGCCTACTATCGCGGCGTCGGTCAGGCGCTCAAGGCGCGCATCGACGGCGCATTGTCGGCGACGGTGGACAGCGGCGGCGAGACGCTGGTATTCGCATCGAAGCTGGAGCCGGCCAAACTGAATATCGGCGACTACAGCGGCATGAACAATATCGGCGGCCAGTTCCCGATCGGCGAAGTGTTCACCGAAGCGCAGGACCTGGAAGCGGTGAACGGCCGTGTGCGAGTGCACGTGTTTGGCGACACCTCCTACCTGGTGAACCGCCCCGCCTCCCCGATCACGCTGGTGATCGAAAACGGACGCGTGGTCGGCGCCGAGAACGCGACGCCGGAATTCGAACGCCTGCTCGAGATCATCCGCGCCGGCGAAGGCGAAGTCTGGGTGCGCGAACTCGGCTTCGGCATGAACCGCGCGTTCACGCGCGAACGCCGGGTCAACGACATCGGCACCTATGAGCGCATGTGCGGCATCCACTTGTCGCTTGGCGCCAAGCACGGCGTCTATCCCAAGCCCGGCTTCAAGCGCAAGGATGCGCGCTACCACGTCGACATCTTCGCCGTGACCGAAGCCGTTTATCTCGACTCCGACCTGGTGTACCGGGACGGGGCGTGGCAGGTCTGACAGGAGCGGCACTCATGCTGAACGACGAACAGCGCGCACGCTACCAGCGCGACGGCTATTTGGTCATCCCCGGCTTCAAGGGCGCGGAGGAAATCGCGGCGCTGCGCGCCCGCGCGGCGCAGATCGTCGACGAATTTGACCCCGGCCAGGGCAGCTCGATCTTCACCACGCAGAACCAGGCCACCGCCACCGACGGCTACTTCCTCCGCTCGGACAATACGATCCGCTGCTTCTTCGAGGAAGAGGCGTTCGACGAACAGGGCCGGCTGCGCCAGGAAAAATCCCTGTCCATCAATAAGATCGGCCATGCGCTGCACGACCTGGACCCGGTGTTCGAGCGCTTTTCGCGCGACCCGATACTGGCCGCCGTGGCGCGCGACCTGGGGCTGGCCGAAGCGCTGATCTGGCAGTCAATGTACATCTTCAAGCAACCGGGCATCGGCGGCGAAGTGCGCTGGCACCAGGACGCGACATTCTTCGAGACCACACCGATCAGTGTCACCACCTTCTGGTTCGCGCTGGAAGACGCCACCATCGAGAACGGCTGCTTGTGGGTGCAGCCGGGCGGACATCGCGGGCCGATGCGCGAACGCTTCGTGCGCAATGGCGATGACATCAGGATGGAAAAGCTCGACGACACACCGTGGCCGGATGACAGCGTCGCGGTGCCGCTGGAGGCCAAGGCCGGCAGCCTGGTGTGCTTCCATGGACTGCTGCCGCATTACAGCGCGCCGAACCGCTCGCCGGTGTCGCGCCATGCGTACACGCTGCATGCGACGGATGGCCGCACCGCATACTCAAAGCAGAATTGGATCCAGCGCGACGCGGCATTTCCCGCGCGCGGGTTTGACTAGACGGCTGCCGGATCAGGCGGCGCTCAGCGGCGTAGAGAAAGTGACCAGGTTCCCATCCGGATCAACGATCGCGAACTCCGTGTTCCACGGCGTGGCATGCAGCGGAGAGTTCGGGTGCGTGATTCCCTGACCGCTGCAATGGGCATACAAGGATTCGATATTCCGAACATTGATACGGCAGCTTGTCGCCGATGGAATCGCCGGGTCTTTGCATGCCCAAAAATGCAGGGAAATCGCCCCTCGGGAGACGATGCCGTATTCCCCCTGGGACGCGTAGACGATGGCGAAACCAAGTCTGGAAGCGAAAAAATCGACACTGCGCCGAATGTCGAGCGATGCCAATACGGGAATTGCCGCAACGAAGTCAGTATCGTTCATCGATTTTCGCCTTCAAAGATAGTCCGTGGATTTGGCCGAGAAAGCTGCACCATGCTGCATTAGTTCATTCACGTTCCCGCCTTGCGCTCCCACGCTGCGACATCCACCCCCTTGATCAGCAGCCAAAGGCAGAACGAGCTCTCGCCAATAAACGCCGGCGCCAGGATCGCGGGGAAAAGGACTGACGCCAGTGACGGAGACAGCACCAGGCTGAAGCTGTTGACCAGGTAGCACACGCCGGCGATCTGCATCAAGACGCCGATAGCCTTCGGGAAGTAGCCGGATTTCCGGATCAGGTATCCGACAATCAGGCACTCGACCCCGAAGAAGATCAAGGCTACGCCGAATGCATTTGAATGCGAAACGATAGCCAGGTACGCCATTGCATTACGCTGCGCCGGATCCAGGACCTGAAGGTATGCGGAATTCGATAGAGGCGCGAGTGCGGCCTGCAGGTACAGCGCGCTGACACTCTCAACCGCGAGCGACATCACCGCGAAAAAGATCGCCAGCAGCGTGAGATTCTTATTCACGGGGCGCAGTAGCAGATACCAGAGCATCGTCAAGCCGACCGCGCATACAAGCAGCACAAGCTCCCCGGCGACTCCCAGGCGCCACAGGAGTTGCGACTCCATGATGCGCTGGGCAGTGGCAGCGGCATCGCCCGAGACGACCAGACTGCCCCTGACTACCGCTTCGCCGAGTAGGCCGAGCACGATGATGATCAGATAAAGCAGTCCCGCGGTCCGGGCACGTACCTGTACCGATCCGCCCAGCGCCTCTGTGTGATTTCGCTCCGCCATATTTTTCATCCCCTGTGAGCCCCGGGTCTCAACCGAGGGAAACGCGTCCGGACGGCGGCTGGATCAACTGACCAGCCGACCCGCCATTGGCTCGGCGCCGACCTGATCTGGCGCCTTTTTCGGCATCATGATCGTCACGCTGGTTCCCGTGCCCGGCGTGGACGCGATGCCGATGCTCCCGCCCAGCATGCCGGTGACGACGTTGTAGACGATGTTCATGCCCAGCCCCGATCCGCCCTGCCCCATCTTGGTGGTGAAGAAAGGATCGAACACCTGGTGCAGCGTCTTCGGCGTCATGCCGACGCCGTCGTCGCTGAAGTTGAGCATGACCTGGCCATGCTCGATCTCGCGCGCGCTGATCACGATCTTGGCCGCTTTGGTTTCATCGAACGCGTGCAGCAGTGCGTTGTTGATCAGGTTCGACAGCACCTGTCCCAGCCCGCCCGGATACGAATCGAGCACCAGCATCGGCGACACGTCCACCTCGATGCGGCAATTGGCGCGGCGCAGCTGCGCCGCGTAGGTGGCGACCGTGTCGCGCACCACCTCGCCCAATTCGAAACGGCGCCGCTTGTCGCTGGTCTGGTCGACCGACACCTGCTTGAACGAAGTAATCAGGTCCGCCGCTCGGCTCAGCGAACTGGCCATGATGCCGCAGGCAAGCCTGGTGTCGGCCATGTGCGCCTCCAGCGCCGAACGCTTGATGCCGCCGTCGGCGTACTTCTTTTCGAATTCGTTGACCATGTCCGACAGCGCCGTCGCCGTCAGCAGGCTGTTGCCGATCGGGGTGTTGAGTTCATGCGCGATGCCGGCCACCAGCGAGCCGAGTGAGGCCAGCTTCTCGGAGGTGATCAGGTTGGCCTGCGCCTGCTTCAGCGTCACCAGCACCGACGACAGGTCGCCATGCGCCAGCTCGACGTGCGCCTTCTGATGCTCCAGTTCGGCCAGGCTGGCGTGTTGTTCGTCGAGCGTTGCGCGCAATTGCCCCGTCAGCGTGCGGCTGCGGCGCGAGGCAACCAGCAGCGCCGCGATCAGTGAGCTGATCAACACGCCGGCGGCGGCAATCATGATCAGCGGCCTCACGTCGCGGCCGTAGCGGCTGCCCGCCAGCGCGTTGTATCGCACCAGCCAGTGGCGCTGCGCGACATTGATATGCCCTTGCGCGGTCCGCTTCGTCAAGGTGCGCTCGCCCGGCGCGCGGCTGTCGAACAGGATATTGTCCGGCCCGGGCGGTTCCGAGGCCATCAGCTTACCGTCGCCGCTGTCGATGATTTGCAGCGCCATGTGGTTCAACAATGTCGGCTCGATCACTTCGCGCATCAGGTCGTCGACGCGGAACACGATGGCGATCACGCCGATGAACGCGGCGCGGCGCTGCGCCACCGTATCGAGCGGCATGTTCTGGCGATAGATCGGTGCACGCGCGACAAAGCCGGGATGGCGGGTGGCGTCCTGCACCAGCAGCGTGCGGCCGGTCGCGACGATCTCGCCGCTGTCGCGTGCCGCCTCCACCGCCGCAAGCTGGGACGGCAGGCTGGCCAAGTCGAGGCCGAAGGCGTTCTCGTTGCCTTTCATCGGCTCGTTAAATTCGATGACGAAATGCTCGTCGCGCTTCACCGTGGGATGGACCGAGAACTGCGAAGCGCCATTGGCGCCGGCGCCGACCTGCTTGCGCACATCGGCGGTGAAGCTGGCGACATCGTGGTCCGGCACCAGGCGCACGAACTGGATCGCACGGAAGCCGGGGTATCTTTCGGTCAGGCGCAACTGCTGCACGAACCGCGCAAACTGGTCGCGATCGACCTCGCCGGTGACGGCGAACAGACCCTTGAGGCTGAGCAGCATGTCGAAATAGGTGCGCAACCGCGCGGTGGTGTCGGTGTCCACCTTCTCGGTATCGCGTGCGAAATTACTGCGGATCTGGGTGTCCTGGGCGTCGATCACGATCAGGCAGGCCCAGACGGTGATGCAGACACCAAGTGCGAACGCAAGAAAGCCTTTGGTGCGTATCGGATCGTTCAGCATGCGCGGGACCGGCGCCTACTCGGAGTCCGGAGATTCGGCGGCGATGGCGCGGAACCGCTCCTCGATGACCAGCATCGCATCGACGATGTCGGGATCGAAGTGTTCGCCGCGGCACTGCCGAATCAGTTCAACCGCGGTCTCGTGGGTGAAGGCCGGCTTGTAGACGCGCTTCGAAATCAGCGCGTCGTACACGTCGGCCACTGCCATCAGGCGCGCCGCCAGCGGGATCTGCTCGCCCTTGAGCCCCTGCGGATAGCCCGAGCCGTCCCACTTTTCCTGGTGCGAATAGGTGATCTCGCGCGCATAGCGCAGGAAGGGATTGGTGCCGCCCAGGGTTCGCTCCACGCCGGCGATGGCGTCGCGGCCGTGCACGGTGTGCTGCTTCATGAGGTTGAATTCATCGGGTGTGAGGCGGCCCGGCTTCATCAGGATCGCATCCGGGACGCTGACCTTTCCGATGTCGTGCAGCGGCGCCGCCCTCGCCATCAGAGCGATGGTGGTGTCGGTCAGCTCCGCGGAAAAGCGCGGGTGGAAGCGCAGTTCGCGCGCGAGCGCGGTGAAAAAGCGCTGGGTGCGCAGCAGGTGGTTGCCGGTATTGGGGTCGCGCGATTCGGCCAGCGTGGCCATCGCCAGGATGGTGGCGTCCTGCATCCGCACCGTATCGCGGGTGCGTTCGGCGACCATATAATCGAGCTGGCTGTCGCGGTTCTTGCGCATCGCGCGCAAGGCCTTGAGCTCGAGGTGCAGGGCAACGCGCGCCCTCAGCGCTTCGGGATTGACCGGGCGACTGATCACGTCGGCCGCGCCTTCGCGGAATGCGCGGCGCTCCTCGGCCGGCTCGCGGGCTTCTGTCAGATAGATGACCGGGATGTCTTCGTTCAGGAAGTCGCTGCGCAGTTCGCGCAATACGGTGTCGCTGTCCATGTCGGTCAGGCCGGCATCGAGCAGGATCAGGTCGGGACGCGGCGCCTGCACCGCCAGCCGCAGCGCGTCGCCGCCGCCGCCGGCGAGCTTGACATGGTAATGCGCCTGCAGCAGCTCTTTCATCAGCCCCAGATTGTCGGATACGCTGTCCACGACCAAAATGGTTGCCTTGAAGTTAATTTCCATCCGTGCACGTCTCCCTGCTCTTAATCGGCCTCATCCATAATAACGCTTGCTGCGTGGATTGTTTCAGCTTTTTTACAATTCCGACAAACAATTGCCGTATGGGTACTATTAGAATGGTTATCCCAATTCCATCTAAAAGTCAGGGTAATCATGATACGTTTGCCGATCTGCTTGGCGGCTTTGTGCCTCTCGATGTCCGCATTCGCGGCTGAACCGTTCGACGACAAATTCCGTCAGCTGGACGAGTTGCTGCCGACGCCAGGCGCGATCCGCACCGCTTCCGGGGCGCCGGGACATGCCTATTGGCAGCAGCGCGCGGACTATTCGATCCGCGCCTCGCTGGACGAGCCGAACCGCGTCATCAACGCCGCCGAAACGGTCACGTATCACAATAACTCCCCGGACACCCTGTCCTATCTGTGGCTGCAGCTGGACCAGAACCTGTTCACCCCGGGCTCCGACAACCGCATGAGCGCTACCCAGCCTTCGCGCGAGGCGTGGGCCAAGGCGCAAACCGAACGTGATGGACTGCGCTTCGAGTCCATGCGCTCGCTGCTCGAGAGCCGCACCTTCCAGGGCGGCTTCAACATCACCTCGGTCAAGGGACCGGATGGCCAGCCTCTCAAGTTCGTCATCAACAAGACGATGATGCGGATCGATATGCCGCAATCACTGAAGCCGGGCGCGAAGTTCACCTTCAGCGTGGACTGGAACTACAAGATCAACGACGCCAAGGTGCTGGGCGGACGTTCGGGCTACGAGCGTTTCGACGACGCCG
Source organism: Pseudomonadota bacterium (assembly GCA_046728335.1). Classification (GTDB taxonomy): domain Bacteria; phylum Pseudomonadota; class Gammaproteobacteria; order Burkholderiales; family Burkholderiaceae_D; genus JAFCUW01. The sequence goes on from JBKPEJ010000003.1 coordinate 84,836, forward strand.
ACAAGAACGACCTGTTCGAGATCGCCCAGTGGTTCCCGCGCATGGCCGCCTACTACGACGTCTACGGCTGGCAGCACAAGCAGTTCCTCGGCTCGGGCGAGTTCACCCTCGAATTCGGCGACTACGATGTGTCCCTCACCGTCCCGGCCGACCACATCGTGGCCAGTACCGGCGAGCTGCAGAATCCCGATGCGGTGCTGAGCGCCGCCCAGCGCGACCGCCTGCGCCAGGCCCGCACTTCCGCCAAGCCGGTCATCATCGTCACCCAGGCCGAAGCCGAAGCTGCCGAAAAATCGCGCAGCACCGCCACCAAGACCTGGCGATTCAAGGCGAAGAACGTGCGCGATTTCGCGTTTGCCACCAGCCGCAAGTTCATCTGGGACGCACAAGGCTACAAGAAGGACGGCACCGATACGATGGCGATGTCGTACTACCCGAAGGAAGGCAATCCGCTGTGGGAGAAGTATTCGACCCAGGCGATCATCCATACCATCGAGCAGTACAACAAGTATTCGCTGGACTATCCGTATCCATCGGCGATCTCGGTCAACGGCCCGGTCGGCGGCATGGAATACCCGATGATCTCGTTCAACGGCCCGCGTCCGACCAAGGACAAGAAGACCGGCGAACTGACTTATTCGAAGCAGGCCAAGTACGGCCTGATCGGCGTGATCATCCATGAAGTGGGCCACAACTACTTCCCGATGATCGTCAATTCGGACGAGCGCCAGTGGACCTGGATGGACGAGGGCCTGAACAGCTTCGTGCAGTACCTGGCGGAGCAGGCGTGGGAAGAACACTATCCGCAGTCGCGCGGCGAGCCGCGGGCGATCGTCGACTACATGCGCAGCAAGAACCAGGTGCCGATCATGACCAACTCGGAGTCGGTGCTGCAGTTCGGCTTCAACGCCTACGCCAAGCCAACCACCGCGCTGATCATCCTGCGTGAAACGGTGCTGGGCCGCGAACTGTTCGACTTCGCCTTCCGCGAATATGCGCAGCGCTGGAAATTCAAGCGCCCTACCCCTTCGGACTTCTTCCGCACCATGGAGGACGCATCGGGCACCGACCTTGACTGGTTCTGGCGCGGCTGGTTCTACACCACCGATTCGGTCGACGTCAGTATCGACGGCATCACCGAGTACGGCGTAAGCAGCAAGAACCCGGAAACCGAAAAGGCATGGAAGAAGGCGCAGAAGGATCTGGAGCCGGTCTCGCTGACCGACCAGCGCAACAAGGGCACGCTGGCGCGCCGCGTCGATGCCCATCCTGAGCTGAAGGACTTCTACAACGAGCACGACGACTTCACGGTCACCAACAAGGACCGCAACAAGTACAACGAAACCATCGATGGCCTGGAACCGTGGGAGAAGGAGCTGCTGGCGCAGGGCAAGCACCTGTACCTGGTCGACTTCTCTAACCTGGGCGGGCTGGTGACGCCGCTGGTGCTCGAGATTGAACTCAAGAGCGGCAAGAAGACCATCGACCGCATCCCGGCTGAAGTATGGCGCTATTCGTCGAAGAAGATCACCAAGCTGATCGTCACCGACGAGCCGATGGTCGGCCTGACCCAGGACCCGTACTGGGAGACCGCCGATACCGACACCAGCAACAACTCGTGGCCGCGCAAGATCACGCCGTCGCGGGTCGAGTTGTTCAAGTCCGAGCGCGGTACGAACGACCTGATGAAGGACTTCAATACGCCATTGAAGACCAAGGACTCGAAAGAGAAGCAGGACAAACAAGAGACGCCAAAAGCGGAATAAGCTTTTGAACAACTGGTAAGCGCGCCGGCAGCTCCGCGATGACAATCGCGCCGCTGCCGGTTATCATTTCAGCCCACGCATCAAGCCCTATTCAATGAATATCAATCGCCTCCCGATCAGCCTTGCCGCCCTTTGCCTGTCGCTTTCCGCGCTTGCCGCCGAACCGTTCGACGATAAGTTCCGCCAGCTCGACGAACTGCTGCCGACGCCGAACAGCATGCGCAATGCCTCCGGCGCCCCGGGACAGGCTTACTGGCAGCAGCGCGCCGACTACAAGTTGCGCGCGACGCTGGACGAGACCAAGCGCAGCATCAGCGGCGCTGGCTCGGTCACTTATCACAACAATTCCCCGGACACCCTGTCCTACCTGTGGGTGCAGCTGGACCAGAACATGTTCCGCGCCGATTCCGACAACCGGAAGATCGCCACCGTTCCGTCGCGCGAGGCGTGGGCCAACGCGCGCACCGAGGCGGACGGTATGAAGTTCGAGGCGATGCGCTTCAACCTCGAGAGCCTCAATTTCGACGGCGGGTTCAATATCAGGTCGGTCAGGGGCGCGGATGGGCAGCCCCTCCGCTATGTGATCAACAAGACCATGATGCGAATCGACCTGCCGCAGCCGATGAAACCGGGTTCGCGCTTTTCGTTCAGCATGGAGTGGAGTTTCAAGGTGCCCGAGCTGAACGTGCTGGGACGCCGCAGCGGCTACGAGAAATTCGACGAGGACAAGAACGACCTGTATGAGATAGCACAGTGGTATCCGCGCATGGCGGCCTACTACGATGCCGCCGGCTGGCAGAACAAGCAGTACCTGGGCGACGGCGAATTCACGCTTGAATTCGGCGACTACGACATCGAACTGACGGTCCCGGCCGACCACATCGTGGCCAGCACCGGCGTGCTGCAAAATCCGGACGCTGTGCTGAGCGCCGCACAGCGCGACCGCCTGCACCAGGCCCGAACTGCCACCAAGCCGGTCATCATCGTCACCCAGGCCGAAGCCGAAGCGGCCGAAAAATCACGCAGCACCGCCACCAAGACCTGGCGCTTCAAGGCCAGCAACGTGCGCGACTTCGCGTTCGCGTCGAGCCGCAAGTTCATCTGGGATGCGCAGGGCTACAAGAACGGCGCGACCGATGTGATGGCGATGTCGTACTACCCGAAGGAAGGCAACCCGCTGTGGGAGAAGTATTCGACCCAGGCCGTGATCCACACCATCGAGCAGTACAACAAGTACTCTTTCGACTATCCCTACCCGACCGCGATTTCCGTCAACGGCCCGGTCGGGGGGATGGAATACCCGATGATCTCGTTCAACGGCCCGCGTCCGACCAAGGACAAGAAGACCGGCGAGATCACCTATTCGAAGCGCACCAAGTACGGCCTGATCGGCGTGATCATCCATGAAGTGGGCCACAACTACTTCCCGATGATCGTCAACTCCGACGAGCGCCAGTGGACCTGGATGGACGAGGGCATCAACACCTTCGTGCAATTCCTGGCCGAACAGGCGTGGGAAGAAAACTTCCCGCAGACGCGCGGCGAACCGCGCGCGATCGTCGACTACATGCGCAGCAAGAACCAGGTGCCGATCATGACCAACTCGGAGTCGGTGCTCCAGCGCGGCAACAACGCCTACGCCAAGCCTGCCACCGCGCTGAACATCCTTCGCGAAACGGTGCTGGGCCGCGAGCTGTTCGACTTCGCCTTCCGCGAATATGCGCAGCGCTGGAAGTTCAAGCGCCCCACCCCGTCGGACTTCTTCCGCACCATGGAAGATGCGTCGGGCACCGATCTTGACTGGTTCTGGCGCGGCTGGTTCTACACCACTGACGCGGTCGATGTCAGCGTGGACGGCATCACCGAGTATGGCGTGAGCAGCAAGAACCCGGAAATCGAGCAGGCCTGGAAGAAGGCCCGCAAGGACGCCGAGCCGGTCTCGCTGACCGACCAGCGCAACCAGGGCACGCTGGCGCGCCGCATCGAAGCGCATCCGGAACTGAAGGACTTCTACAACGAGCACGGCGACTTCACGGTCACCAACAAGGACCGCAACAAGTACAACGAGACCATGGAGGGCCTGGAGCCATGGGAGAAGGAGCTGCTGGCGCAGGGCAAGCACCTGTACCTGGTCGACTTCTCCAACCTGGGCGGGCTGGTGACGCCGCTGGTGCTCGAGATTGAACTCAAGAGCGGCAAGAAGACCATCGAGCGCGTCCCGGCCGAAGTGTGGCGCTATTCGTCGAAAAGGATCACCAAACTGATCGTCACCGACGAGCCGATGGTCGGCCTGACCCAGGATCCGTATTGGGAAACTGCGGACATCGACACCAGCAACAACTCGTGGCCGCGCAAGATCACGCCGTCGCGGGTCGAGTTGTTCAAGTCCGAGCGCGGTACGAACGACCTGATGAAGGACTTCAATACGCCATTGAAGGCCAAGGACGCCAAGCCGGCGCCTAAGGACGCGCAATGATGCAGCGCCGGCTCAAGGCCTTGCTGGCGGCGGCGCTGGCCTGCTGCTGCATGGCCGCGCACGCGCACCTGTTCCACCTGGGGATCACGGATGTCACCTTTAACCCGAAGACAGGCAGCACCGAAATCGTCCACACCTACATGGCGCACGACGTAGAGGCGCTGCTGTCGAATCTCTATCAGCGCCAGTTCGACCTCACGCAGCCGGAGGACGAAGCGATCCTTCGAAAATATGTGGAGAAGCAGTTCTGGGTGCTGGGGGCCGACCAGCGCCGCCTCCCGATCCGCTGGGTGGGATTGACCGCCGGCGCGGAGAACGTCGTCATTTACCAGGAACTCGAAAACACGCCGCTGGCGAAAGTGGCGCTGATCCACGATGAAGTGCTGATCGACTTCCTCGCCGAGCAAACCAATACGCTCAATGTCAGCGAAAGCGGTATCATCAAGACACTGACATTCGACCGAAAGAAGATCGACCAGGGTGTACGTTAAGACGGCCCTTCCCTGCTCCCGCCTTATGCTCACCCTACGACCGATCCCTTGCGCGCTCGCCGCGCTGCTGTTGCATGCCTCCTGCCAGGCCGATGACGACATCCTGCAACGCGTACTGGTCGCCGGTTCGCGCACCAGCCAGCTCGGCGTTGCCGACTCAGCCAACGAAGGCACTGTCACCCAGAAGCAGCTCGAGATGCGCACCGTGTACCGGCCGGGCGAAGTGCTGGAGGCGGCGCCGGGCCTGATCGTCAGCCAGCACAGCGGCGAAGGCAAGGCCAATCAGTTCTACCTGCGCGGCTTCAACCTCGACCACGGCACCGACCTGCGCACCACGGTCGACGACATGCCGGTGAACCAGCGCAGCCACGCGCACGGCCAGGGCTGGACCGACCTGAATTTCCTGATCCCGGAACTGGTCGGCCGGCTCGACTACCGCAAAGGTCCCTACTCCGCACAGGATGGCGATTTCGCTTCCGCCGGCAGCGCCGCGGTGACCTATTCGAACCGCCTCCCGCAGGGTGTCGCGAGCGCCAGCATCGGCCAGAACGGCTACGCCCGCACCGCGATCGCCGCCTCTCCCGAAGTCGGCAAGGGCAGCCTGCTGTATGCGCTCGAACTGCTGCACAACGACGGCCCCTTTGTCCATCCCGACGACTATCAGAAGGTCAACGGCGTGCTGCGCTACAGCGAAGGCTACGCCAATAACGGGTTTTCCCTGACCGCGATGGCGTATCGGGGAAAGTGGAACGCCACCGACCAGATCCCGCAGCGCGCGGCCGACAGCGGCGCGCTGGGCCGCTTCGACGCGATCGATCCCACGGACGGCGGCAACGCGCACAGGTACAGCCTGTCCGGCGTATGGCGCCGCACCGGCACCGATGATTCGTCCAAGGTCAGCGCCTACCTGATCCGCAACCAGCTCGACCTGTATTCGAACTTCACCTATTTTCTCGATGATCCGGTCAACGGCGATCAGTTCAGCCAGCCTGACCGGCGCGTCACCAGCGGCGTCAATGCGACCCACACCTGGCATGCGCATCCGGGCGGCCGGCCGTCCGACTGGACCATCGGCGCCCAGCTGCAGAACGATAACGCCTTCAACGCCTTGTACAACACACGGGCGCGCGAGCGGCTGTCGGCCACCCGCGAAGACCATGTGACCGAAACCAGCCTTGGCCTGTTCGCCGAAAACCATACCCGCTGGAGCGACAAGTTCCGCACTGTGGCGGGCGTACGCGCCGACGAATACCGTTTCAAGGTGCGCAGCAGCCTGGCCGCCAATTCCGGTTCGTCGAGCGACTTCCTGGTCAGCCCATCTCTCGGACTGGCGTTCGGGCCGTGGAAGCAGGCCGATTTCTACGTCAACGCCGGCACCGGCTTCCACAGCAACGACGCCCGCGGCGCCTTGACCGCCATCGATCCGCGTTCCGGCGACCCGGCCGACAGGGTACCGGGCCTGGTTCGCTCGCACGGGATGGAGTTCGGCTTGCGCACCGAGATCATCCCGAACCTGCAAACCTCGCTGTCGCTGTACCGGCTCGATTTCGATTCGGAGCTGACGTTCGCAGGCGACGCCGGCACTACCGAAGCGGGCCGGCCGAGCCGGCGCAACGGCATCGAGTTCTCGAACTACTACAAGCCCCTGAAATGGCTGTCGATCGACGTCGACGCGGCCTTCGCGCGGGCGCGCTCGCGCGATTTCGCACCGGAAGGCGACTGGATTCCCGGCGCGGTAGAAGGCGTCGGGCAGCTGGCCGTGACCGTCGACCAGCTGGGCCCATGGTCGGGCGCATTGCGGCTGCGCTACTTCGGCCCGCGGCCCCTGATTGAAGACAACAGCGTGCGCTCGAAGCCCAGCACGACGATCAACGGGCGCATCGCCTACCGGATCAGCAAGACCATGAAGGTCGAGCTGGAGGGATTCAACCTTGCGAACCGGCGCGACTCGGCGATCGACTACCTGTACGCGTCGCGCCTGAGGAACGAGGTGGCGGCGGTCGACGGCATCCATTTCCACCCGATCGAATCGCGTTCCGCGCGGCTCACACTGATCACCAACTGGTAGGACCGAAAAACCGGGCGGGATTGCACGCGGGCGGATCAAAAATGCTACGCTATCGGGGATGACTACTCCCGTACCTCCATTTACCGATCCGGCCCGGCTCGCGCACGACCTGCGCAGGTCCGGCTATGCGCTGCTGCGCCCCGCCGACGTTGCCGCGCTGGCCGGCTGCAGCCTCGAAGAGCTCAATGCGCTCGTCCCCAGCTGGGATCAGCTGGCCATGGATGAGTACCTGAAGGACGGCGGCCACTACCGGCGCCGGCGCCACTCCTGCTTCATCGACGACGGCGGCCGGCTGGCGCAGACGCCGCACCGGGCGCACTGGCAGCCGATCGAATACAACGCGCTCCACGGCGGGATGCACCGCCTGTTCGAGCCGATCGACCCTGCCACCGTCGCGCAGCCGGGCTGGAATGCGCTGCTGCGTGGGCTCGGGCAGGTCTGTTCGGCGGTGAAGGGCGCGCAGCGCTGGTATGTCGAGGCGCACCAGTTCCGCATCGATACCCTCGAAGGCATCGGCCGCCCCACACCGGAAGGCGCGCACCGTGACGGCGTCGACTTCGTGGCGGTGCTGCTGATCGGCCGCAGCAATGTCAAGGGCGGCGAGACGCGGATCTTCGAGGCGGCCGGCACCGGGGGCAAGCGCTTCACGATGCTCGAGCCGTGGACTTTGCTGCTGCTCGACGACGCCGCGGTGATCCACGAATCGACGCCAATCCAGCCGACCGGCGAGAACGGCCACCGCGATACCCTGGTGCTGACCTGGCGCGCCGGCGCGTTCCAGGGAGAGGACGCACCCGCCTGAAAACCACCTGAACCGGCCAAATCCGATATAGTCGTAACGCCGGACGGTCCGGAACGGGAGAGCGACAGGTGGAACAAGAGCACGACATACAAGCGCAGGATCACGAAATCCTGATCGTCGAGGACAGCCCCACGCAGGCCGAGCGCCTGCGCCGCCTGATCGAATCGAAAGGATACCGCGCGCGTGTCGCGCCGAACGGCCAGGTGGCGCTCGAGAAGATCCGCGGGCGCAAGCCGCAGCTGGTCCTGTCCGACATCATCATGCCCGAGATGAACGGCTATGAGTTGTGCCGCTCGCTCAAGGCGGATCCAACGCTGCGCGACATCCCCGTCATCCTGGTCACTTCGCTCAACGACCCGAGGGACATCATCCGCGGCATCGAATCCGGCGCCGACAACTTCGTGCGCAAACCCTATTCCGAAGACTACCTGCTGAACCGCATCAGCCAGGTGCTGCTGAACCAGCGGCTGCGCAAGGACGCGGGACCCGAGGCGGGGATCGGCATTTACTTCGGCGAGCAAAAGCACTTCATCAACGCCGGCCGCCAGCAGATGCTCGACCTGCTCATTTCGACCTATGAGCAGGCGGTGCAGGTCAACTCCGAGCTGCAGGCACGCGAGCGCCAGGTCGTCGAACTGAATATGCGCCTGTCGCAGCATGCGGCCGAACTGGAAATGCACAACCGCGAGATCGCGCACAAGAACCTCGAACTGGCCGAAGCCAGCCGCATGAAGTCGGCCTTCATCGCCAACATGTCACACGAGCTGCGCACGCCGCTCAACGCCATCATCGGCTTTACCGGAACGCTGCTGATGAAGCTTCCGGGGCCGCTGACGGTGGACCAGGACCGCCAGCTCAATACCATCCGCACCAGCGCGCGCCACCTGCTCTCGCTGATCAACGATATCCTCGACGTGGCAAAGATCGAGGCCGGCAAGGTCACGCTTGCGCTGTCGCCCGTGCAGTGTCAGGCGCTGGTTTCCGAGACCTCGGAATCGCTGCGCCCACTGGCCGCGCAAAAGGGACTGGCGCTGACGGTGGAGATGCCGGCGGAGCCGATCGTCGTCGTGTCGGACCGGCGCGCGCTGACGCAGATCGTGATCAACCTGATCAGCAACGCGATCAAGTTTACCGAGCAGGGTACGGTGAAGGTGTCGCTGGCGCAGCTGCGCACGGCCGGCGAAGTGGTGACCGAATTGAGCGTCGCCGACAGCGGCGCGGGAATCCGGCCGGAAGACCAGCCCAAGCTGTTCAACGCGTTTTCACAGCTCGATTCGACGTCGACGCGGCACGCAGAAGGCGCGGGGCTGGGGCTCTACCTGTGCCAGAACCTGGCGAACCTGCTGGGCGGGAAACTGGTGTTTACGAGCGAATTTGGAACAGGGAGTACGTTCACGCTGGAGTTGCGCGAGAAGCTGGAAACGTAAGTGTGGGATCGCGCGGCGATGGCGGCGAGCCCGGTGCGGCGACAACCCCGGGGTCAGATACCGTATTGGATTGCAAGCCCTTTCGGCTGGTAATTGGGATCGAATTTCTGATTGTTGGTGACGACCCCATAAATAAGATGGACGAGTTTGTGCGTCACTGCCGAGATGACCGCACGTTTCGCCATTC
>JBKPEJ010000023.1:0-323072 GCA_046728335.1 Pseudomonadota bacterium
GAATGGCGAAACGTGCGGTCATCTCGGCAGTGACGCACAAACTCGTCCATCTTATTTATGGGGTCGTCACCAACAATCAGAAATTCGATCCCAATTACCAGCCGAAAGGGCTTGCAATCCAATACGGTATCTGACCCCAGCTTTTGGGCCGCGGCGCGTGCGTGACGAGGTGGCAGGTCGACGCTGCAGGTCGACTTTACGGTGACATCGCTTTAGGAAACGGCCGGCTCCAGCAGCGTCACGGTCTGCCGCTCGGTATCGAGCGTGGCCCGGATCCCCATCGGAATCGTGAACTGATTGCGGATGTGCCCGAACGAATAACCGCTCACCGCCGGCGTCTTCAAAGGCTGCAGGTGGATGTCGAGCGTCTGGTCCAAGGTCAGGGTGATGTCTTCATCGTGGCCTCCGCAGTTGTCGCAAATCCCGATCATCACCCCGGCCGCCTTGGCGATTCCGACCGACAAATCGAGCTGCGTCATCCAGCGGTCGATGCGGTACGGCGCCTCGTTGACTTCTTCGATGAACAGAATGCTGTTGCGGAAATCGGCCGCATACGGCGTGCCCGCCAGCGCGCTGACCATCGAGAGGTTGCCGCCCATTAGCGGACCGGTGGCCTTGCCTTCGTGCACAGTGCGGATCGCGTAATGCGGTTCGTCCTGCGCGCGCCTGGCGTTTTCCATCGCCATCGGAATCGTGTAGCTTCGCTGCGGATCCATCAGCACCGCCAGCATGTGCTCGGTCGAATAGCTGGACGGCGTCGATGAGGCGACCGGCCCGTGGAAAGTGACCAGCCCGGCATGGCGGTGGATCGCCAGGTGCAGCGCGGTGATGTCGGAATAGCCCAGCAGCACCTTCGGATTGGCGCGGATCAGCGCGTAGTCGATCGAGGCCAGGATCGAAATGCAGCCGGAGCCGCCGCGGATGGCCCAGATCGCCTTAACTTCCGGATCGGCGAACATCGCGTGCAGGTCGTCCCGGCGGTTCTGTACCGAGCCGGCGTAGTTGCCGTGCACTTCGCGCAGGTGGGCGCCCTGCTTCACGCGGAAGCCGAGCGCTTCGATATTCTTGACCGCCTTGGCGATCGAGGTGTCGCTGGTATGCCCGCCCGGCGCGATCAGGCCGACGAGGTCGCCTTCGCGCAGGCGCGGTGGTTTGATCAATGGTCGTTTCATGGAATGGGTGGGACGATGGGTCTTCGCGCTGGCGCCGGCGGCGCCGGGCAACACGAGGGCCGCGGCCATCAAGGTCCCGAAGCCGCGCCTGGTGATTTGTTTGCTACTGCTGGACATCGCTGCTCGCTAAAAAAGTCGGATGACAAATTAAAAATGGCCTGTTGCACCCACGCGGTAACGCGCGATGCAACAGGCCATCTGCCTACTAGCTGACTACGTCGATCAGAAGAACTTGTAGTTGGCCAGCAGGTTGAACGAACGGCCGCGCGGATCGGCTACGCGTGGCTCCCACGAGCTGCCTGCACCGGTGTTGCTGTCGTAGGTGATCGCGAACGGCGGATCCTGGTTCAGCAGGTTCTTGATGCCGGCGGTCAGGGTCAGGTTCTTGAAGCCGGAGTAGGTCGCGCTGACGTGGAAGATCGAATACGCATCGACCTTCGCCTTGTAGTTGCTTGGCGTGACCAGACCATTCGCTACGCCTGGCAGAACCTGGTCGAGGTAACCGGCACGGTAGACGTTGGTGAACATGGTGCTCCAGTCGCCCTTCTTGAACGCGATGTAAGCGGTGTGCTTCCACTTCAGGCCAAGGTCGCCCGTGAAGGTGAAGCGGCCCACTTCGCTGGCGCCGAACGGGCTGTTCTGCGTGGTGCGCGATTTCTTCTCGAGCAGGTAGGAGCCGTCCAGGCCGGCGTTCCAGATGCCGTCCCAGACCTTGCCGTTGGTGCGCGCACCAGCTTCGATACCGCGCGTGATGCGCTCGCCGGCGTTGACCCAGCGCTGGTCGATGCCGATCAGGTTGCCCGCCGCGTCGCGTGCGAATTGATCCTTGAACAGTGCGTAGTTCGCCACCATCACCGTCGTCGAGAACGAGTCGATGGTGTTTTCCTTGCGAACTTCCCACAGGTCGAGGTTGGCCGAGAAGCGCGCCGACGGCTCGAACACCATGCCGATGGTCGCCTGCTTGGCGGTCTCAGGACCGAGCGTATCCTTGCCGCCGGTACGGATGATCGGGGTGATCGATTCGCAGCCTGGCTTGGTGCTGTCCACTTTCAGGGTCGCGCACTTGCCCGGATCGGCCAGGTCCTTGCCGGCGTAGATCGAATCGGTGAAGCCGTTGAACAACTGGTTGAACGACGGTGCGCGGAAGCCGGTGTTGTACGAACCGCGGAACATCAGCTGGTCGACCGGCTGGAATTTGAACGACACTTTCGGGTTGAAGGTGTTGCCGAAACCGTCGTAGTGATCCTGGCGGCCGGCCAGGGTGACTTCCAGCTTCTTGGTGACAGGAATGAGCACCTCGGCATAGAACGCGCGGATGTCGCGTTGGGCGTGCGGCAATGCATTGGCATCGTCGAACGGTGCGTTCAGGATGACCGGACGGGCATTCGCGGCGCGCGCGTCGCCGTTGAAAGTGTATTCCTCGCGGCGCAGGTCGGTGCCGAGCGCGGCCATCACGGCGCCGGCCGGCAGGTTGAAGATTTCACCGGAGATCGCGGCATCGGCCTGGGTCAGCGTGGTCTTGCCGCCGTACAGGATGACGCCCTTGGCCGAGGTGCTGTTGATCAGGTCGATCGCTGCCTGCGACTGGGTCTGGCCAGGCTGCAGGAAAGGATTGATGATGCCGGTGCCCAGCGCGTTGGCCAGCGCCACGGTGTAGTTGTAGCCGCTGCCGACGGTCGACTGCGACTCGCTGTAAGCGCGCGAGACGCCGATGCGGTAATCGAACTTGCCGATCGGGCCGTCGGCGCCGATCAGCACGCGGGCGGCCTTGGTTTCGGTCTCGATTTCGCGGTTGCCGCACTCCATGCAGCGCCAGCGGTAGGCCAGCGGCAGGCCGCGGTTCGCTTCCAGCGATGGGAACACGGCGACCATGGCGTTGACCACGCCGTTGTAGGCGGCGCCGGTGCTCGGGTAGAACGAGCTGGCCGGGAACGTCGTCGTGCCCGGGGAAATCTGGTTCGGCGAGAAGCTCTTCTTGACGTTGACCTTGGAACCGACTGCTTCAGCGAATACCTGGTGCTCGCCCAGCTTCAGGGTGCCGCGCAGTACGCCATTGTCGTTGGTGACCGGCTGCTGCAGGACGGCGGCGCGGCCGGTATCCCATGCGCAGCCGTATTTGGCGGACGCGGTATCCCACAGTTTTTCGTCGTACACGCCCATGCCGTCTTTCGACGCGCAGCCGGCGCCGCCTGGCAGGTCGAGCAGGCTGATGCCGTTATAGGTCTGGGTTCCGCCCGGCAGGGTCGGACCGTTGCCGCCGGTGCGCGCCATGAACGACGGGCCCACGGTGGTGGCGAACAGGTTGGCGAACGGTGCGCCGCGGGTGTCGACCGACAGGCCGCGATCCGGCTGGAAGGTGTTGACGAAGCCGCGCTGGTTGCCGCGCAATGCCTTGTTCTCGCTGTGCGAACCGGTGGCCAGCAGGTTGAAGCCATTTTCCTGCAGGTCGCCCCAGCCGCCCACGACCGACACGCGGTTGATGTCGCCGCCGCCCGCTTCGGTGCGGTCGGTGAAGGCCTGCGCTTCCAGGCCCTTGTAGTTCTTCTTCAGGATGAAGTTGATCACGCCGCCGATGGCGTCGGTACCGTAGGTGGCCGATGCGCCGTCCTTGAGCACTTCGACGCGCTCGACCGCCGCGAACGGGATCGAGTTCAGGTCGACTGCCGAACCCTTCATGCCGTAGGTCGCCACGCGGCGCCCGTTCAGCAGGATCAGGGTGCTGTCGGCGCCCTGGCCGCGCAGGTTGGCCGACGAAGCGCCGTTGTTGCCGCGCTGGGCGCCGGAGGTGACGTCGGCGTTACTGGCCAGGTTGTCCGAACCGGTGCCGTTGATGTTCAGGTTCATGATCAGCTGCTCGGCAGTGACGATGCCCTGCTCTTCGAGCTGCTTCTTGGTAATGATCTCAACCGGCAGCGCGCCTTCCTTGGCGATGCGCTTGATGCTACTACCCGTGATTTCCACACGCTGGACAATTTGCTGGGGCGCCGCTTCCTGCGCGACGGCGGGACCGACGACGCCAATCAGGGCGATCAGGTGGGCTAGCTTCTTTAACTTCACGGGTATCTCTCCTAGGGTTCTTGAGCGGGTGCCGAAAATCTTGTTTGCCGGCGTTATTTTTGAGTAATGTCTTTGCATTACCTTATTGGGCGATTCCAGAGTAAGCGCATGCGCTTTGCATCATCCAATGAAATAACCGGGTGCAAGTATAACTTTTAGGAATGTTTTGCCCTGCAACATCTAGCGAGCCATTCTACTGGCACGTTGGCGTTGCGCAAGGTCTAGGTCCAGATATCGCCACTGTGTAAATTCAACCGGGTGACGCTTGTAGTTTTTAAGCCACGGTTGACGGATATCGGCCGAGATGACGTGGCTCAGCGGCACCCACGGGTTGTACGCGTGGATCAGCTGGTTCATCTCGAAATACAGCTTTTGGCGCTCGGGCGAATCGGACAGCGCGCGGGCCTTTTCGTAGCGCTGGTTGTATTCCGGCAAGTTAAACCGCGCATAGTTGGCGCGCCCGGCGTTCGGTCCGTACAGCAGCTGGTAGAAGTTGTCGCCGTCCGGGAAATCGGCGATCCAGTTACTTTCGAACATCATTACCTTGCCGAGGCGCGACGCCTTGATGATCTCGGTCTTCTTGTCGGTGACAAATACGACGCGCAGGCCGATCGCATTCAGGTTCTTGCGCCACAGCTCGTCGCGCAGGCGCCCGCCCGCGGTCGCCTCGCTGTGCATGGTCAAGGTCAGCGGCTGGTTGTTGTGGGTACGGCGAAACCCATCCGGATCGCGCTGGTTGTAGCCGAAACGGTCGAGCAGGGCGTTGGCCAGCGCCGGGTCGTAGGCCACCGGGCTGCGATAGCTGGGATCGTAGCCGAGCACGTTCGGCGGCAGCGGCGACTGGGCCTTGATCGCGAACCCTTTTTTCAGCAGGCTGATGTCCTCGGCGCTGTTGTAGCCGAGCGAGATGGCGCGCCGCAGGGCGACCTTTTCCTTGCTGTAGCCGCCCAGCAACGGGTCATCCATGTTCATCCACATGTAATAGGTCTGCATCACCGGGAAGCGGTACAGCTCCAGCCCCTGCGCCGCCAGCGCCGGCTTCAGCCTGCCGTCGGCGATCACCATGTCGGTCATCGACTCGGGCACCTGCTCCAGGTAGTCGTACTCGCCGCCGAGGAAACCGAGCATGCGGCCCTGGAATTCCTCCGCGATCTTGACCTCGACCTTGTCGACCAGCGGCAGGCGCTTGCCGTCGAGCGCCTTGGCGATCGCCTGGTCGGCCGGGTCCCGGCCCGGCGTGGCGTGGAATACCGCGCTCGAGTCCGGGTTAGCGAGCAGCACGATCTTGTCGCTGTGCTTCCATTCGCCGATCATGAACGGGCCGGTGCCGACCGGGTGGTTGCCCACCTGGCCCGGATAGGCTTCGACCACCTCGCGCGCGACGACCGCCGATGCCGGAGTGGCAAGGTAGAACAGGAAGTTGTTATCCGGCGCCGCCAGCTTGATGCGCAGCGTGTAGCGGTCGAGCGCCTTCAGGCCCTCGATCGGCGCGTCATAGCTGAACTTGTCGTGCAGCGCCTTGTCGCCGGCAATCTTGCCCTCGAACAGGCTCAGCCAGGGCGATTTCAGCATCGGGTCGTACAGGCGCTTCAGGCTGTAGACGTAATCGGCCGCAGTGACTTCGCGCCTGGCGCCCTTGAAGGCGGGGTCGGGCGTGAAGTAGATCCCGGGACGAATCTTGAACGTATAAGTCAGGCCGCCATCCTCGACCGCCGGCATGGCCACTGTCGTGTTCTCGCGCAATTTCAGCGGGCGTGCCAGGTAATCGTAGCGCAGTAGCGGGTCGAACAGGTTCTCGAGCAGGCTGAGCGACGCGATATCGGAGGCCACCGCAGGATCGAGTCCGGTTTCGCTGGTCGACAGGAACATGTGCAGCACCTTGCCATCGGCGGCGGCGGGCGCCGCGGGTGCCGCCCCGGCGCAGAACATAGCTGCCAGCAGCGCGGCGGCGGAGAGACGAAGTTTCATATTGGGAAGTCCTGTTTGTGCGATGCGTATGATATGCGAGGGCGCTGATGCCCGCGAGAAAAAACTGAAGCCAGAGTTGCCGCATAACCTTTTTGCATGGCGGCAGTGCATTCTTTCATCATTGGGCGCCGCCCTGCGCCTATACTCTCGCTGCACAATCGTGCTCATCCAATACGCATACAGTCGACGACAATGGCACTGAATTACATCTGGTCTGGTTTCTTCCTGGTAGGTTTCGTGGCCGCGGTGCTGCAGTGGCTGTTCCTCGGCGATACGGAGATCTTCAAGCGCATCATCGACGGCACCTTCGATTCGGCCAAGCTGGGCGTGATGGAGATCGCGCTGCCGCTGGCCGGCGTAATGACCTTGTGGCTCGGCATCATGAACATCGGCGAGAAAGCCGGCGCAGTCGGCTGGCTGGCCAAGGTCATCTCGCCGTTCTTCTCGCGCATCTTCCCCGAGGTGCCGAAAGACCATCCGGCCACCGGCCACATGGTGATGAATTTTTCCGCCAACCTGCTCGGGCTCGATAACGCGGCCACCCCGTTCGGCCTGAAGGCGATGGAGAGCCTGCAGACGCTCAACCCGAGCAAGGACACCGCCAGCAACGCGCAGATCATGTTCCTGGTGCTGCACACTTCGGGCCTGACCCTGATTCCGCTGGCGATCATGGCGCAGCGCGCGATCCTCGGCGCCAAGGATCCTTCCGATATCTTCATTCCGTGCATGATCGCGACCTATGTCGCCACCGTCACCGGCATCATCGTGGTGTCGCTCAAGCAGCGCATCAACCTGCTCAACGGCGTGGTGCTGTCCTGGCTGGGCGGCATGACCGGCGCCATTGCGCTGCTGATCTGGTACTTCACCAACTTCCTGACCAAGCCGGAAATCGAGCTGGTGTCGAAAGTATCCTCCAACCTGATCCTGTTCTCGATCATCATCGTGTTCATCGCCGGCGCGATGCGCAAGGGCGTCAACGTCTACGACGCCTTCATCGAAGGCGCCAAGGGCGGCATCCAGACTTCGCTGACCATCATTCCCTACCTGGTCGGCATGCTGGTGGCGATCAGCGTGATCCGCAATTCGGGCGTGCTCGGCTTCGTCGTCAGCGGCATGGAATGGGTATTCGTGCAGCTCGGCTTTAATACCGATTTCACCCCGGCATTGCCGACCGCCTTGATGAAACCGCTCTCGGGCAGCGGCTCGAAGGCGATGATGATCGACGCCATGAAAACCTACGGCGTCGATTCCTTCGTCGGCCGCCTCGCGTGCATCTTCCAGGGTTCGGCCGACACCACCTTCTACATCGTCGCGCTGTATTTCGGCTCCGTCGGGATCCGCAAGACGCGCTACGCGATTTCCGCCGGCCTGATCGCCGATTTCGCCGGGATCGTCGCCGCGATCCTGGTAGCCTACCTGTTCTTCCATTAATAAGGACCTCAGCATGTTTCGACGCATCGCCATCGCCGCCGCCCTGATCGCCTGGTTGCCACTCGCCCAGGCGCAATTGCCCGAGCCGGTCGCCAGTAAACTGGCCGCCGGCGGCATCCCGCAAGAGGCGCTCAGCGCGTTGGTGCTGCGCGGCGACACGACCGTGCTGTCCTACCTGGCCGACCGCCCGATGCAGCCGGCGTCGACGATGAAGCTGGTCACCACGCTGATCGGGCTCGAGCAGCTCGGCCCCGTGTTCCGCGGCCGCACCGAACTGCGCACCAATGGCGAAGTCGTCAAGGGTGTGCTGAAAGGCGACCTGGTGCTGCGCGGCGGCGCCGATGCCGACTTCAGCGGCGAAGTACTGCAGCAAATGCTGCAGGCGCTGCGCAACCAGGGCATCAAGCGCATCGCCGGCAACCTGGTGCTGGACCGCTCGCTGTTCAACCCGGCCCGCACCGACGTCGGCATCGCGCCCTTCGACGAGTCGCCCGAGGCGTACTACAACGTGATTCCCGATGCGCTCATGGTCAACAAGAACATGCTGCAGATCGACATGCGCTCGAGCTCCAGCAAGCTGCAGCTGGTGATGCAGCCGCCGCTCGACAAAGTGACCATCGCGTCGGACATGAAGCTGATCGACGCCGACTGCGCCAAGTGGGAAGACGGCTGGAAGCTGCCGCAGACGGTGCAGGAAAAGAACGGCAAGCTCAAAGTCATGCTTCATGGCACCTTCCCGAAAAACTGCGCCAAGGGCTACAGCATCAACGTGGTCGATCGCCAGGATTATCTCGCGCGGCTGTTCCGCGGCACCTGGAAAAACCTCGGCGGCAGCTTGGGCGGCGACGTCACCGAAGGCGTGGCGCCGGCCGATTCGCGCATCCTGGCCGACCACGCCTCGCGCGCGCTGCCTGAAGTGGTACGCGACATCAACAAACCGTCCGATAACACGCTGGCGCGCACGGTGTTCCTGAGCCTGGGCAGCCTCGAAGCCGATCCCGTGCTTGGCAGCCGTCCGATTGCGGGCGAGAGCGCCGTGACCACCTTCACGCGCGCCGACCTGGCCGTGCGCAACTGGATGCGCAAGCAAGGCATCGACGACACCGGCCTGGTGATGGAGAACGGTTCCGGCCTGTCGCGCCTCGAACGCATCAGCCCGGTGCAGATGGGCGGCTTGCTGAAGGCCGGCCTGCGCAGCGACTGGGCGCCTGAGTTCCAAGCCAGCATGCCGATCGTCGCAGTGGATGGCACCATGCGCAAGCGCCTGAAAGACAGCCCGGCTGCCGGCCACGCCCGCATGAAGACGGGCACCTTGTCGAACGTGGTGGCGCTGGCCGGCTACGTGCACGACGCGAAAGGACAGCTGTACGTGGTGGTGGCGATGATCAACGATCCCAAAGTCGGCGACGGCAAGGGCCGCGCGGTGCTCGATGCGCTGGTCGACTGGGTCGCGCGCATCGGCAACGAGCCGGCAGTGGTGGCGCAATGAAGTTCTCGCCGCAACGGCGCAGCCTGATCCTGGCCGCCATGGCCGCGCCGCTGGCCGGCTGCGCGCTCGCGGCGCCGCGCGACGACGAGTTTGCGCGCGAGATGACGCGGCTCGAAAAAGAATCGGGAGGACGGCTCGGCGTGGCCGCATTCGACACCGGCCGCCAGATCCAGCTGAGCTGGCGCGGCAACGAACGCTTCCCGATGTGCAGCACCTTCAAAGTACTTGCGGCGTCAAGTATCCTGGCGCGCGAGCCGGGCTTGCTGTCGAAGCGGATCAGCTACACGAAAGCGGACCTGGTGCCGCACGCGCCGGTCACCGAA
The DNA here is from genome assembly GCA_046728335.1 of Pseudomonadota bacterium. Lineage (GTDB taxonomy): Bacteria > Pseudomonadota > Gammaproteobacteria > Burkholderiales > Burkholderiaceae_D > JAFCUW01. Next base: position 9,441 of record JBKPEJ010000023.1, read on the forward strand.
AAACATCTGGCTGACGGCCTGACCAACGCGGAACTGTGCGCGGCAGTGCTGCAGGTGAGCGACAATCCCGCGGCCAATTTGCTGATGAAGCAGGTCGGCGGCCCGGCCGGCGTCACGGCGTTTGCGCGCTCGCTGGGCGACGAGGCGTTCCGGCTGGACCGCTGGGAGACTGAGCTCAACAGCGCAATCCCGGGCGACCCACGCGATACAACGACGCCGGTGGCCATGATTCGCACCTTGCAGAAGCTGGCGCTGGGCGATGCGCTGACGCCGGCGGCGCGCAAGTTGCTGGTGGACTGGATGCTGACCAGCACGACCGGCGCGGCGCGGATTCGCGCTGGCGTGCCGAGCGACTGGAAAGTGGCCGACAAGACGGGATCCGGTAGTCACGGAACGACCAACACGATCGCGGTGATGTACCCGCCAGGGAAGGCGCCGATCGTCATCGCCGTCTACTTCACGCAGTCTGAAAAGCAGCGCGATGATGTCGTCGCCGCCGCTGCACGCGCGGTTGTCGTGGGTCTCGCTTAGCGCGAGACCTCATCCTTACTCAAGTTTGCTGTCAATCCCACCAAGGTTGACCGCCATCAACCCCGGCAACAGCGGCGGTCCGCTGGTCGACGCCGAGGGCGGCCTGATCGCCGTGGCGGACCTGAAGCGGGCCAATTCGGCCGGCATTGCCATGTTCATCCCGATCGCCGAAGCGCTCGACAAGCTGGGACTGAAAGTCGAATAAGCGCTGATCGCGTCAGAATGGAACCTCAACCTTGAATTGAACTGGTGGCGGCAAGCACCCAGTGCGGCGACAAACCCGGGGGTGAAGCAGGGGTTTAGTGAAGCGAAGCTTCGCTCCTGCGAAACGGTCGAGTCTTGCAAGTCTCGACTCCTTTTTCAGGTCCGTCGGACCTGACCCCGGCCCGTGGGCCGCGGCGCGTGCATAAGAGGTGGCACGCCGACGCCGCAAGTCGTCCCACTCTTTTACGGTGACATAGCTACAGCACGCGCCGGAAGGTCTCGCGCACCACGGCGCGGTCGCCGCAGTCGAAATGCCACCACTCCGTATTGATCCCCTGGAAGCCCGCTTGGAACATCGCGTCACGCAGCAGCTGGCGGTTGGCGATATGCTGCCCGGTGATCTCGCCGCGCGCCAGCATCTCCGGCTCCAGCTTCGGATGCGAACGCTCCGTCAAATCATCGAAACCGGTGCCCATGTCGAGCTCATTTCCCGCTTCATCCAAGATCGTGATATCGAGCGCCATGCCGAACGAGTGAATCGAGCCGCGCTCCGGATTGGCCAGGTACATCTGCAGGTCGGTGCCATCGAGCGCATCCCACAACTCCTGCTGCACCCGCTGCGGACGCAGCGCGTCGAGCACCAGCGCCTTGGCGCCAGGGCGCACATCGGCCAGATAAGCCACTACGCTTTCCAGCGCCGCCGCCGCATCGCGATGCAGCCACGCGCAATCGAACGGGGAATACAAATCGCGCCCGACAAAATTGTCCGCGGTCGCGTAACGCAAGTCCACCGCGATTCCCTCGATGGTCGACAGATGGCGGAACTCCGGGCTGCCTGCGATATCTTCGCTGGCCACTGTATGCTTCATGAAACGGATCCTATTCGATACAGGCGCGCGCGGTCGCGCCGATGCTGTTGGCCAGTTCGCGCGCGCCGTGCGACAACGGCGAATGGCTCGCGGTGAGTAGAAATAACTGAACGGGAATCGCCGGCGCCCACGCGCGCCGCTGAACCTTGCTGTCGACCGCCGACGCGGCCGTGAACGGATCGACCACCGCCATGCCGGCACCCGCCTCAACCAGCGAACGGGCGATCTGGTAAGTCTGCACGACGGTGTGGAAGATCGGCGTCACACCTTGCTCCTCGCACGCCGCCACCACCAGTTCGCCCAGCGGGTCGTTGTCGGCATGGCCGATCAATTCGCCGCTCAGGCCATCCGCCGACACCGGCAGCTTCAGCTCTGCCTCGCTCCAGCTGCCGGCCGGCGCGATCACCGTCATCACGCCTTGCGCGATCGGCTCGGCCACGATGCCCGGATGGCGCGGGTCCTGCAGCGACAAGGCCAGGTCGGCCTCGCCCAGCCGCAGCGCATTGACGATCTCGTTCGTGTGGAAGGTCGCCAGTTCGCAGCGCGTCTGCGGAAAATCGCGGCGCCATGCCGACATTGCCGCCGGCAGCACGCTGATCGCAATCGTAGGCGTCGATACCAGCCGGATGGTTTCCACCGCGCGGCCCTTGAGGCTGGCGGCGAGGCGGCGGATACCCTGCAGGTCGCGGTTCAGCTTTTCGGTCTCGACGAACAGGCGGTGCGCTTCCGGCTTCGGATACAGTTTTCCGCGCACGCGCTCGAACAGCGGCATGCCCAGTTGCAGTTCGGCGTGCTGCAGCACCTTGGTCACCGCGGGCTGCGAAATGTGCAACACCTGGGCAGCGCCGCTGATGGTGCCAACCTGCATGATGGCGTGGAAAACTTCTATGTGACGCAGACGCATCGCTCGATCCTTCGATTAGTGGCAGCGGCAAGGCGCGCCGATTTCCGCAGCATATATGAAAAAGCGCGCCAAGGTCTCTGTCAGAGGGCTTTCGCCGGCTCAGGCATTGGCGCCGGTGCTGGTACCGGTGCTGGTGCTGGTACCGGTACTGGAACCGGTGCTGGAGTTGTTGCCGGTGCAGGCGCCGGCGTTGTCAGCACATCAAGCAGCGCCGCGGTCTCGGCGTCCGGCACGCCATCGATGGTGGCCGGACGGTATTTCATCTGGAACGAGGTGATCACGTTCTTCGTCGCGGTGTCCAGTTCGCCGGTCTGCGGCGTCGCGTAGCCGAAATGCGCCAGCCGCTTCTGGAACCAGGTCACGTCCGGCAGCTGCTGGTCGTACTGCGGGCGCACCGCGATCACGCGCGATGCCTCCGGCCACTGGATCAGGCCCGCCTGCGCCAGCTGGAACCACGGGAACATCGGACCCGGATCCTGCTTGCGGCCCGGCGCGATGTCGCTGTGGCCGAGGATGTTCTCAGGCGGGACATGGTGCTTGGCGACGATCTGCTTGAGCAGCAGGATCAGCTGGTCCATCTGCGCCTGCGGGAACGGATACCAGGTGCGCACGCCGTTGGCATCGGTCGTAAAGCCCGGATTGACGATCTCGATGCCGATCGAGCTGCTGTTGAGCAGCGTGTAGTTCTTCCAGTTAGACACGCCGGCATGGTTGGCCTGGCGCGTTTCGTCGACCAGGTTGTAGATGATCGGCTCGGCCTGGTCGGTCAGCAGGTAGTGGCTGCTGACGACCTGCTCGGTGAGGATCTTGATCGACTGCGGCAGGTTGCTCACCGTGTAATGGATCACGATGAACTTGACCCGGCTGCTCTGCGACTTGGCGGACAGGCTGGTGTCGATGCGCGGGCCCGGCGCGGCGCAGCCGGCGAGAAGGGCGATCATGAGCGTTGCAAGCAGTGTTTTCATCGGAAAGGTCTTCAAGTAGTGAATCAGGAGACGGCCGGCGGCACGTCTTTGGCGGCAATCCGGGCGGCCGCGTAATGCGCGCGGCCGACCGTCTGGGTCATGTGGGTTGCCGGCGGCAGCGCGGCGCGCATCGAGGCGGCGATCAGCGGGTGCAGCTCGGAAGCACGGCCGGCCAGCACCACCGGGCGCGGACCGAAGCGGGCGGCCAGCGCGCGCGCAAGGCGGGCCAGTTCTTCGCCCGCGCTTTTCAGGATGGCCGCGGCGGCGGGGTCGGCTTCGGCGCTCGCGGCAACCGCCAGCGCCAGCTTGCCCACTTCACCGCGTTCCTGGCCGTAGATGAACTGGCGCGAAAACGACCAGTCGTCGCCGCCGACATGCTCGAACACCGCGCGCGCCATCGGCGACTGCTGCCAGCTGCCCGGACATTCGTCTTCGTTGCGCCAGATCTGGCGCAGCGCTTCGCGCGCGATCCAGAAGCCGCCGCCGCCGTCGTCGAGCACGACGCCGCGGCCGCCCGCGCGGTGGAATTCATTGTTCTCGTCGATCCAGGCACCGATCGAGCCGGTGCCGGCGTAGACCAGGTAGCCTTCGCCGGGAGCGAAGCTGTCGAGGTAGGCGATTTCGATATCGTTGCAGAATGTGATGGCGCGCGAGCCCAGTCCCAGCAACTCGGACAGCCAGCGTTGCAGCTGCTCGCCGTCGCCGCCGAAACCGGTGAGGCCGGCGCGCACCCGGCTCGGGCGCCCGTGCTTGAGCACCGCCACCGCCAGCATCGCGAAGTTGGCGTGCACGGCCTGGCGGCCCCCGGCGCTGCCCATTTGCAGCGCGGACAGGCCGGCGACATGGCCCTCGGCCACGATGGCGCCGTCCGGCTCGGCCAGCGCCCAGCGGGTCTGGGTGCCGCCTGCGTCAATGCCGAGGCCGAGTGCGCTGGCCGGTTCGACTTCTAAATTCCACATGTGCTGTCCCGGATCACCCGCGCCCACGGCGGGCAATTGCCGAGTGTACGGTGAAGCCTGCCGGCGCGCGAATGAATGCTTGCGCTGTCAACATGAGGCAGGGTTATGACAATCGCCATTATTTCCCAAGCACCTGAACCGGCGCGCTTTCGTTGCCGAGCCGGTCGACCGCATTGACGAACACCGCAGTGGCGGCGCCCAGTTTCGGATCGTCCTGCAGGCTCCAGCGCGCGTCCGACGCCGGCGCCACCGCGAAACGCCACTCGCTGCCGTAACGCGTCCATATAGCGTACTGCGCGTTCGCTTTGCCTGGCGCGAGTTTCAGCGTGACGGCGCCCGCTTCGCGCCTGGCGCTGACGACAGGCGCACCCGGCGCCTCGCTGCTCAGCCACGGGGTGGCCGGCACCAGCGCCGGTCCGGCGTAATGGACGGCCTTGAGCTGGTCGCTGATGCCCTTGCGGTTCGCCATCAGCGTGGCCATGCTGAAGTGCACGTGGCCGGTGGCGCCAGGGCGCACGTGGGTGGCGCTGATCTGCTGGATGATCTCTTCCGGCGGGAAATCCTTGGTCGGCGCGCCGACACGGCTGGTGTACAGGCCCGGCCAGATGTGGCGCCCCTTGCGGTTCTGCGCCACCCAGTAGTCGAGCAGTACCGGATACGACTGCGGCGTCTGCGCGATCGCCCAGTACAGCTGCGGCGACAGGTAGTCGAGCCAGCCCGACTCGAGCCACAGCTCGGCGTCGGCGTACAGCTTGTCGTACTGGCTAAAGCCGCTGATGCCGGCCGGACGGCGGTCTGGCTTGCCCAGGCCGAACGGGCTGATGCCGAACAGCACCCAGTTCTTCTCGTGGTGGATGCCGGTGTACAGCGCCTCGATCAGGTGATTGACGTTCTGGCGGCGCCAGGACGCGCGGTCCAGTTTGCCGCCGGACAGCAGGTAGCGCTGCCATGCCGGCTGGTCGGGGAAGTCAAGCTCGGCCTTCGGTGCGCTTTTGTTGCCGTCCAGCGCGGCAGCTTCGCCGGCCACGCCAGGCGCCTCGATCGGGTAGGGATAGAAATAGTCGTCGATGTGCACGCCGTCGATGTCGTAGCGCTTGACCACGTCCAGCACCACGTCGAGCGTCTGCTTCGATGCCGATTCCTCGGCCGGATCCATCCACAGGAAGCTGCCGTAGGTTTTCACCGCGGCCGGATTGGTCTTGGCGATGTGGGTCGCCGCCAGCGGCGACTTGGCCCCCGAATGCCGCGCACGGTATGGATTAAACCAGGCGTGCAGCTGCAGGCCGCGCGCGTGCGCTTCGGTGACCCAGAACTTGAGCGGGTCGTACATCGGCTGCGGCGCCACGCCTTGGGCGCCGGTCAGGTATTCGGTCCAGGGCTCCAGCTTGCTCGGGTAGATCGCATCGGCGCTCGGGCGCACCTGCAGCACCACCGCGTTCAGGTTCATCGCCTTGGCGCGGTCGAGGATGGCGATCGCCTCGGCCTGCTGCTGCGCCGCGCTCAGGGTCGGCTTGCTCGGCCAGTCGATGTTGGCCACGGTCGATACCCACGCGGCGCGGAATTCGTGCGGCGACGGCGGCGGTGCGAATGCGGTTCCGCCCGGCACCGCGACCGGCGCGATCGGCTTGACGGTGGTGCAGCTGGTCAGCAAACCGGCCATTGTCAGCGCACCGGCAAGCCCTGCAAGCGCGAACGCGCGTTTCTTCATGTTTGGCAGCACAACAACTCCATGTTCATCGCAGTAATCTCGAAGTATGACCTTCGCGATAATAAAATTAACGTCGCCCTCGCGAACGCGGGGGCCCAATTTCGCAGCATCGCGCCGAAATGGGGTCCCCGCTTTCGCGGGGACGACGTGCTTAAGCCAACTGGCCAATTACACCTTCACGTACCACTTCTTGCGCCACATGAGCCAGGCGATGCTGAACATGAAGGCGTTGAACAGAAGGGCATACAGCAGCGACGTATTCACCGGTGCGATCGGCAGATCGCGGATCGGCGCATACAGCATCTTGCCGAGCGAGACCTTGCTGCCATCCGGCTGGGCGAATTTGATAAAACCAAACATCTTGGCGATCAGGCCGGACAACGCAAAGATGAACAGCGCGTTCATGCCGTAGATGACGAAAGGGCGGCTCCAGCGGCCGGCAGCCTCGCGCACCGCGGCGCTCGGATTGACGTCGAGCAGCCAGTAGAACGCCGAGAAGGCAACCAGCGCCCAGCCGCTCATGAACAGGCAGAACGACGGCGTCCACAGGCTCTTGTTGATCGGCATGAGGATCGCGTCCAAGGTCGAGCCCAGCCCCAGCAGCAGCAGGCCCACCAGCAGCATCCACACGGTCTGCGCGCCGCGGTCGGCCGGCGACAGCAGCCAGCGTCCCACCAATACGCCGACCAGCTGGCTGCACAGTGCGGGCAAGGTGCTGACCAGCCCTTCCGGATCCCAGGTCTTCGACTGCACCCACATGTGATTGCCGAGCAGGAAGCGGTCGATATAAGCGCCGAAATCCTGGCCCGGTTCCAGCACGCCGGCGCCGATGCCGGGCACCGGTATCCACAGCATCAGCACCGAATACGCCGTCAGCAATCCGGCAATCCAGGCCAGCTGCTGGCGCCAGCCGCAGTACACCACGATGGGCGCGGCGAGCAGCGTGCAGATGGCGATGCGCTGCAATACGCCGGGAATCCGCACATGCGGGAAATTGAAGTAGGGGACCACGTTGAGCGCGAAGCCGATCAGGAAGATCAGCAGCGCGCGCATGGCCAGCTTTCGCAGCAATGTGGGCTTATCAAAGCCGGCGGCGGCGAGGCGCCCAAGCGACAGCGCCATCGATACGCCGCCGATGAACAGGAAGAACGGGAAGATCGTGTCGGTGAAGGTCCAGCCGTTCCAATGCGCATGCGCCAGTTGCGGATACAGGCTGCTCCAGTCGCCAGGATTATTCACCAGCACCATGGCGGCGATGGTGAAGCCGCGAAATGCGTCCAGCGATGCGAGTCTTCCTGATTTTTCGATCATGTTATTTTTTGCCGAATTCCGGATCTATCTTGACCAGCGCCGCCATGATGAAAGCGGGGATCGTCATCAGGCAGACATAGATGAAGAAGTGCTGGTAGCCGAGGACTTCCTGGATCTTGCCGCTGACCATACCGGGCAGCATCATGCCGAGCGCCATCAGGCCGGTGCAGATCGCGTAGTGCGCGGTCTTGTGGGTGCCGTCGGCCACCATGATCATGTACATCAGCATGGCGGTGAAGCCGAAACCGTAACCGAACTGCTCGATCGCCAGGCAAGCCGACACCACCGCCAGGTTCTCCGGCATGGCGCTGGCAAGGTAGACGAACACGGCGTCGGGCAGGTGCGTGGCGAACACCATCAGCCACAGGCAGCGCTTCAGGCCCAGCCGCGAAATCAGGAAGCCGCCCAGCAGTCCGCCCAGGGTCAGCGCGATCACGCCGACGGTGCCGTAGGCAAACGCGACTTGCGAGGTGGTCAGGCCGAGTCCGCCCTTGGCGGCCGGGTCGATCAGGAACGGCGTCACCATTTTGATCAGCTGCGACTCGCCGAGCCGGTAGGTGAGGATGAAGCCGAGGATCAGCAGGATGTCCTTCTTGGCAAAGAACGCGCCGAAGGTGCCGAAGAATTCGCGCAGGGGATTGCCGCCGCGCGCCACGGCGACGTCCTCGGCCGGGCGCGGCAGGATGAAATAGTGGTACACGGCCAGCGCGGCGAACATCGCGCCCACCGTCACGAACACCACCGACCAGCCGAAGCGCGGATCGCCGGTGCGCTCGGTCAGCTGGCCGGCCAGGTACACCAGCGCGCCCTGGGCGAAGATCGAACCGAGGCGGAAGAAGGTGGAGCGCACGCCGACGAAGGCGGACTGCTGATGCTGCGGCAGGCCGAGCATGTAGAAGCCGTCGGCCGCGATGTCATGGGTTGCCGAGCTGAACGCCATCAGCCACAGCACTGCCAGGCTCATCTGGAAAAACGCGGGGAGGTGGGTGGTCAGGGCCACCAGCGCCAGCGCGGCGCCGATCACGAACTGCAGGCCGACGATCCAGAAGCGCTTGGTGCGGAACATGTCGACGAACGGCGACCAGAGCGGCTTGATCACCCACGGAAGGTACAGCCAGCTGGTGTACAGCGCGATATCGGTGTTCGAAATCCCGTTGACCTTGTACATGACGACCGACAGCGTCAGCACCACGAAATACGGAACGGCCTGGCCGAAGTACAGGGACGGCACCCACAGCCATGGGCGGCTGCTCACTTGCTCTTTTTGCATGGCTAGGTCACCGTCACGTGTTGAAGGCTGGGCGCGATCGCTGCGCAACGAAAATGGGATCCCCGCCTGCGCGGGAAAGACGGTCTTAAGGCCAACATCTCAAGATACGTCGTCCCCGCGCAGGCGGGGATCCCATTCTTGCGTGCGCAATAGCGAAGCGGACAGCGCTCCACACATAACGGCGACATAGCTTTTTGCATAGGTCTTTCGTGATCGCGCAGCACAGGGCGTCGATCGCGATTATGCGGCGAGCGCCTGGCGCACGCTGCCGTGCGCCGCCTCGAGCAATGCCCTGGCCTGGACGATACTGGTTTTTTTAGACAGGGCCACGATGGCGACCTTGACGTGGAAATCGCATTGCTCCAACACGGCGCGCGCCGCGGCTTCATCGGCGCCGGTTGCAATCATGGTCAGGCGTACCGAGCGCAGCACCAGCTTGGCGTTGGTCGGCTTCAAGTCTACCATCAGGTTGCCATAAACCTTGTTCAAACGCACCATCAGCGCACTCGAGAAAGTGTTCAGCGCGATCTTTTGCGAGGTGCCGGCCTTCAGGCGGGTACTGCCCGAAATGACCTCGGAGCCGGTGTCGAGCGTGACGCCGATCTCCGCTTCATTGACGACCGGGGCGTCCGTATTGTTGGCGAAGCCGATCGTCAGCGCGCCGATTGCACGCGCAGCACGCAGCGCGCCCAGCACGTACGGCGTGCCGCCCGATGCGGCCAGCAGCAAGACCACGTCGTTGGCGGTGGGATTGGTGTCGCGCAGGTCGGTGGCGCCCTGCTCCAGATCGTCCTCGGCCCCTTCGACGGCGACGAACATCGCCTTGCTGCCGCCGGCCAGCAGCGCCAGCGCGCGGTCTTGCGGCCAGGAGAAGGTCGGATACAGCTCCACGCTGTCGAGCAGGCCCAGACGGCCCGAGGTGCCGGCGCCGACGTAGATCAGGCGCCCGCCCGCTTCGATGCGCGGCAAGGCGGCGGTGACGGCGGCGGCCAATTGCGGCGCGGCGGCGCGCACGGCGTTGACGGCGTTGATCTGGTCGTCGACTAGAGCGCTGATCAGTTCGGCGGTCGGATATTGATCGAGCTGCGCGTGTTCCTGGGAGGGGGTTTCAGTTTTTAACATCGCCGTCTGACTTGGATTGGATGCTACCAGTGTAATACCAACCATTCGGCTATTCCCATGAAAGGATCGGTCGGACGCATTCCAAAAGGTTATGAAACGCGTCGCATTTCCGCCACAAAGTCGTAATGGTCGCTGCGGCAGTACGAGTGCGTCAGCTCCACCGCCTGGCCCGATTCGAGGTAGCCGATGCGGGTGATGAACAGCACCGCCTGGCCTTCCGGGATGCCGAGCTGGCTGGCCAGGATTGCCGGCGCGTTCATCGCGCGGATGTGCTGCAGCGCGCGCACCGGCAAATGGCCGGTCTTCGCCAGGTGCTCGTAGAGCGAGCCGCCCACCGCTTCCGGGCGCGGCAGCACGGCCGCCGGGATCACGCTGACCTCGTAGGCCATCACCACGTCGTCGGCCAGGCGCAGGCGCTCGAGGCGCGCCACCCGGGTGTGCGGCGACAGGCCGAGGCTGAGCTGCTCGTCGGCCGCGGCCACCACGATCGCGCGCTTGAGCCACTGCGAACTGGGACGGTAGCCGCGCTGCAGCAGCTGCTCGGAGAAGCTCGACAGGTTCGACAGCGGCTGTTCGATGCGCGGCGCGACATAGTTGCCGGAGCCGCGGCGGCGCACCACCAGGCCCTGGCCGACCAGCTGGTCGATTGCCTTGCGCGCGGTGACGCGCGACACGTCGAGCTGCTCGGACAGCAGCCGTTCCGAGGGCAGCGCCTGGTCGACCTGGTAGCGCCCTTCGCGCACATCCTGGATCAGCTTGCGCGCGACCTGCATGTAGAGAGGGGAATTGTCGTTCAGATCGGCTTTGAAATCGGTACTCGTATTGCTCATCGATGGCTTTCGGTCGGTCGGCCCAGATGCCGGACACGCGGGTTGCCGGGTATTTTAGCCCGACTGGCGCGGCCCAGGTAGGCAAGCGTGGCAAGCATATCAAATAGTTATCCGCCCTTCACTTCAATTCATTGGCAGGCGCCCGGATCAGCCCTTATGCTGCCAGTGCAGACCCGTACGGACGGGCAAGAACCTGGGCGGAAAAAACCATGAAACAGGGCAGGCGAACGATGTTGGGACTGGCACTTTTTGGCGCGATGAGCCGCTTGCTGCATGCAGCGCCGCTGGCCGCCGCGCAGGGCGACTCCACCCTGGACCGCGAACTGGCCGCCATCGCGGCCGACCCGGCCTGCCAGCTGGCCAGCCTGTCGGTGCTGGCGATCCGTAATGGCAAGCTGCAGTACGAGCAGCAATTTGGCCAGCGTTACATCGGCGCCGGCACGGCTGCGTCGAAGCCGGCCAACGACCGCACTCTGTATCGCATCGCCTCGATTTCCAAGATGATGACCACGCTGGGCCTGATGATGCTGGTCGAGCAGGGCAAGCTGTCGCTCGACGCCGACGCCGGCAGCTACCTCGGCTTCCCGCTGCGCAATCCCAACTTCCCCGACCGCCCGGTCACCTTGCGCACGCTGCTGAGCCACAGGTCCTCGCTGCGCGACGGCGCCGGCTATTCCTGGCCGCTCGACACCGCGCTGTCGGCCATCCTGGTTCCCGGCGCGCCCAAATTCGGCAAGGGCGAAATGTGGGCGAGCAACGCCGGGCCGGGCGACTATTTCACTTATTGCAACCTGAACTGGGGCGTCATCGGCACCATCATGGAACGGGTCACCGGCGAGCGCTTCGACCGCCTGATGAAGCGCCTGCTGCTCGCCCCGATGGGCCTGCACGGCGGCTACAACCCGTCCGAATTCTCGTCCGAGGACCTGGCCAACGTGGCCACGCTGTACCGCAAGCGCACCGTCGACACCGAGGTGTGGGACGCGGCCGGCCCGTGGATCGCCCAGGTCGACGACTATGGCGCGCGCTCGCCGCTGGCCCCTTCCGGCATCGTCGCCTACGTCCCCGGCGCCAACGCGACTCCGTTCAGCCCGACCGGCGGACTGCGCATCTCGGCGCACGACATGGGCCAGGTAATGCTGATGCTGATGAACGACGGCGCGCACCAGGGCCGCCAGATCCTGAAGCCGGCCACCATCGCGCAGATGTTCGCGCGCCAGTGGACCTACGATGGCAAGGGCGGCAACGGCGACAGCCTGCACGGTCTGTTCAACTGCTGGGGCCTTGGCAACCAGCAGTTCCCGGATCGTCCCGGCAGCGGCTTGCAGCTGGTCGAGGGCGGCGGCTTTGCGGGCGCCGGCCACCTGGGTGACGCCTACGGCCTGATGTCGGTATTCGTGTTTGATCCGGCCACGAAGAACGGCATGGTGGCGCTGATCGGCGGCACCTCGTCCGATCCGGAAGGTCAAAAGGGCAAGTATTCGTCGCTGGTGCGTTTCGAAGAGCGCATCCTGTCGGCGCTCTACCAGCGCGCGATCTTGAACAAAGCCGTGTAACGCATGGTGAGATTGGATACATGACTGGTGGTTATGACTGGCCGATTTTCATTCATTAGCCCGAATCCTGGACAGCCCCTAAGCTGGACAAGTCTATATAAGAATGATCGTGGAGCGGCATGCAGGAAGTAATCGTAATCGGCGGTGGCGTGGTCGGACTGACATCAGCTTGGTGGTTGCTCGAAGCCGGCTATGGCGTCACCCTGCTCGAGCGCGAAGCCGAAGTCGGCAGCGCCGCAAGTTTCCGCAATGGGGGGCAGCTCAGCTACCGCTATGTGTCGCCTCTGGCGGACGCGGGCGTGCCGCTGAAGGCGCTCGAATGGCTGTTCCAGGAAAACGGCCCGCTGCGCTTCCGCCCAGAAGCCGACCTGCGCCAATGGCGCTGGCTGGCCAGCTTCCTCGCCAACTGCAACGCCCGCGCCAACCGCAAGACCACTACCAAGCTGCTCGAACTGGGCGACCTGTCGCGCCGCGCCATGGGGCAGCTCGAAATGACAATCCCGCTCGACGAATTCTCATGGCGCGATGCCGGCAAGATGGTCGTGTACCGCTCGAAGAAAGCCTTCGACGCCGCGGTGGCCAAGCCCGACTCGGAAGAGGCGCGCCAGGTGCTGTCGCCGGCCGAATGCGTGGCGCGCGAACCTGCGCTGGCGGCCGCGCTGCCGGTGCTCGCGGGCGGCATCTTCAACCAGGGCGAAGCAGTGGCCGACTGCCACGCCTTCTGCACGGCGCTCGCTGCGCGCCTCGAGTCGCATCCGCGTTTTCGCGGCATCGTGAACGGCGAAGCGCGCCGTTTCGTCATCGACGGCGGCAAGGTGGCCGGGATCGAAACCAAGACCGGCATGCTGACGGCCGACTCGTACGTGCTGGCCGCCGGCATCCAGAGCCGCGACCTGGCCGCCAGCGCCGACATCTACCTGCCGCTGTATCCGCTGAAAGGCTACAGCCTGACCGCGCCGATCCGCGCCACCGACCTGGCGCCGGAAATCTCGGTGACCGACTTCGAACGCAAGGTGCTGTACGCGCGCATTGGCGATTCGCTGCGGGTTGCCGCGATGGTCGACATGGTGGGCGAGGATGTGTCGCTGGACGCGAAACGCATCGCCGGCCTGACGCGCCAGGTGCGCGAGACGATGCCGAATGCGGCCGACTACGACCGCATTTCGCCGTGGGCAGGCCTGCGTCCGGCCACGCCGGACAGCGCGCCGATCATCGGCGCCACGCCATATCCGAACCTGTGGCTGAACGTGGGCCAGGGCCCGCTCGGCTTCACCTTCGCCTGCGGTTCGGCCAGCCTGCTGGCCGATTGCATCAGCGGCAAGGCGCCGCCGTTCGCGATGGATGGCCTGACGCTGCGCTGAAAAGACCCGCTTACTTGTATACCGTCGTTCCCGGGCTCGGCGCCCCCCTTGGCGGGAACCTAATTCGCGCGCGCTGCCCGAGGCTTCAACTGGGCCAACGGATTGCGCCGTAATGGGGTTCCCGCGTGCGCGGGAACGACGGGGTGAAGCGAACGCTTGAAAATTAACCCCCGATCGAGGCGGCGATCTTGTTCCAGTACATATTCTGCCAGCCCTCCTTGAGGTGCTCGCCCATCCCTTCCGGATAGCCCGCCTGGTCGAACGTCAGCTTCGTGCCGGCGCCATTGGCGGCCAGCGAAAACGTCACGATCGAATACACCCCCGGCGCCCAGTTCCCGGCTTGCCACGCCTGCACCAGCCGCTCGCCCGGCACCGCCTCGACATTGCGGCCGGTGATCATCCCGCCGAAGCACGAAAACGCGCCGCCGTCGCCAGCCCCGATTTCGGCCGGCGCGCCCGACCATCGCGCAAACTGCTCGCCGCTGGTCAGCGCCTGGTAGATATGCTGCGGCGGGGCCGCGAAAGTGACTTCCTGGTGAATGGTCGACATGATGGCTTCCTGTGTTGGTGAGTTGGATGGACATACTAAACCGAATGGTTTAGTATTGCAACATGCGCACCGCAACCCACGACCACGACCACCTCGACCGCCTGTTCCACGCGCTGTCCGACCGCACCCGCCGCGCGCTGCTGTCGCGCCTTGCACAGGGTCCCGGCACGATCACCGAACTGGCCGAACCGTTCGACATGTCGCTGCCGGCCGTGTCGAAACACATCCGCGTGCTCGAACAGGGCGGCCTGGTGACGCGCGCCGTCGATGGCCGGCTGCACCGCTGCAGCCTGTCGCCCGAAGGCCTGCGCGACGCCGAACACTGGCTCGCGCACTACCGCGAATTCTGGGACACGTCGCTCGACGCCCTGGCCCGCTACGTCGAAGACAACCCGTCCTGAAAGGCCCGCATGGAAAAATTGACCCTGGTCGTGCGCCGCGCGATCCCTGCCTCGGCCGAGCGCCTGTTCGATGCCTGGACCCGCCCGGAGCAACTGGTGCAATGGTGGGGACCGAAAGGCGCGCACTGCCCGCACGCGGAAATCGACCTGCGCGTCGGTGGGCGCTACCGCATCGGCAACCAGTTTGGCGACGGCGCGGTGATCTGGATCTCCGGCCAGTTCGAAGCGATCGACCGCCCGCGCCAGCTGGTCTACAGCTGGGCAATCGAGCCGGCGCCCGACAACGCCGAGCGGGTGACGGTCAGCTTCGACGAGCGCGACGGCGTCACCGAAGTGGTGCTGGTCCATGAGCGCATCGCCGACGCGGCCAGCCGCGACCAGCATGCGCAGGGCTGGGACGGTTGCCTCGACGGCCTGGTGGAATACCTGGCGCACTGAAGGCTCGCCGCCCGTTGACTCCAGCTTTTCGTCTACCGACCCAGGACACGATGGCATATCACCATCGCCCATCGTCAAAATGGCGGATAATGCACGCTTTCGCCTGTAGTTGAATCGACCATGCCTTCACCGTCCAAGCCAGCCGCCTGTCCCTGCGGCGGCGCATCCCTTGCCGCTTGCTGCGGCCCCTACCTGGCCGGCGACGCGATCCCGCCCACGGCCGAGCTGCTGATGCGCTCACGCTACAGCGCCTACACGCTGCGCGACGAAGCCTATCTGCGCGCCACCTGGCATCCGAGCACCCTGCCGGCAGGCCCGATTGTGGACCCCGATGAAAGATTACAGTGGCTCGGACTTGAGGTAAAATCCGCTTTACGTTTACGTCAACGTAAAGCAAACTTGCCAGTATCACCAGACAACGATACCGTAGAATTTGTCGCCCGCTACAAGGTCGCCGGACGCGCTCAGCGCCTCCATGAGGTCAGCCGTTTCGTGCGCGAGCAAAGCGGCGACGCGGCGCGCTGGTTTTACCTGGACGGCAGCTTCCCCGACTAAGTACCGCACAAGAAAAGAAGGATAGGAATGCCTCACATCGACAGCAAGCTCAATCCCCGCAGCGATGATTTCAAGGCCAACGTGGCCGCGATGCAGACCATCGTCGACGACCTGCACGCGAAAGTGACCGCGGTAGCGGCCGGCGGCGGCGCTGCCGCCAGCGCCAAGCACGTCGCACGCGGCAAGCTGCTGCCGCGCGACCGGGTCCAGATGCTGCTCGATCCGGGCACGCCCTTCCTCGAATTTTCCCAACTGGCCGCGAACGGCATGTACCAGGACGCGAACGGCATCGATGCGGCGCCCGCCGCCGGCATCATCACCGGCATCGGCCGGGTGTCCGGCCAGGAGTGCGTGATCGTCTGTAACGACGCCACCGTCAAGGGCGGCACCTACTACCCGGTCACGGTCAAGAAGCACCTGCGCGCGCAGGAGATCGCCGACCAGAACAACCTGCCGTGCATCTACCTGGTCGACTCGGGCGGCGCCAACCTGCCGAACCAGGACGACGTGTTCCCCGACCGCGACCACTTCGGCCGCATCTTCTTCAACCAGGCCAACCTGTCCGCCAAGGGCATCCCCCAGATCGCAGTGGTGATGGGTTCCTGCACCGCCGGCGGCGCCTACGTGCCGGCGATGAGCGACGAGTCGATCATCGTGAAAGAGCAGGGCACGATTTTCCTGGGCGGCCCGCCGCTGGTGAAGGCGGCCACCGGCGAAGTAGTCAGCGCCGAAGACCTGGGCGGCGGCGACGTCCACACCCGTCTGTCCGGCGTGGTAGACCACCTGGCGCAGAACGATCTGCATGCGCTGTCGCTGGCGCGCACCATCGTGTCGAACCTGAACCGCACCAAGCCTGAACAGATGGCGCTGCGCGAATCGGTCGAGCCGAAATACCCGGCCAAGGAACTGTACGGCGTGATCCCCGTGGACACCCGCAAGCCCTTCGACGTGCGCGAAGTGATCGCCCGCATCGTCGACGGCAGCGAGTTCGACGAGTTCAAGGCGCGCTACGGCACCACCCTGATCTGCGGCTTCGCCCATATCTACGGCGTCAAGGTCGGCATCATTGCCAACAACGGCATCCTGTTCTCCGAGTCGGCGCTGAAGGGCACGCACTTCATCGAACTGTGCTGCCAGCGCAAGATCCCGCTGGTGTTCCTGCAAAATATCACCGGCTTCATGGTCGGGCGCAAATACGAAAATGAAGGCATCGCCCGCAATGGCGCCAAGATGGTGACCGCAGTGGCCACTGCCGCCGTGCCGAAGTTCACCGTCATCATCGGCGGCAGCTTCGGCGCCGGCAACTACGGCATGTGCGGCCGCGCTTTCTCGCCGCGCTTCCTGTGGATGTGGCCGAACGCGCGCATCTCGGTGATGGGCGGCGACCAGGCTGCGAGCGTGCTGGCCACGGTCAAGCGCGACGGCATCGAAGGCAAGGGCGGCCAGTGGAGCGCCGACGAGGAAGCCGCCTTCAAGCAGCCGATCAAGGAGCAGTACGAGCACCAGGGCCATCCTTACTACGCCACCGCGCGGCTATGGGACGACGGGGTGATCGATCCGGCCGACACCCGCATGGTGCTGGGCCTGGGCCTGTCCGCAGCGCTCAATGCCGAAATCGGCGAGACGAAGTTCGGCGTGTTCCGGATGTAAGGGGAAGACTCATGAATTGGCAGTCGATTGATATCACCATGCACGAGCGCGTGGCCACCGTGACGCTCGATCGTCCCGATGTGCGCAACGCGTTCAACGAAGCGACCATCGCCGAACTGGCGCTGGCGTTCGATGAACTCGGGCGCGACGAGGACGTGCGCGCGATCGTGCTGGCGGCAAACGGCCCGGCCTTCTGCGCGGGCGGCGACCTCAATTGGATGAAGAAGATGGCGGCCTACTCGGACGCCGAGAACCTGGACGACGCCACCAAACTGGCCGACATGCTGCGCACGATCTACCTGTGCCCGAAGCCGGTGGTGGCAAAAATCCAGGGCGACTGCTACGCCGGCGGCATGGGCCTGGTCGCCGCGTGCGACGTGGCGGTGGCGGCGGAAGACGCGAATTTCTGCCTGAGCGAAGTAAAGCTCGGCCTGATCCCGGCCACCATTTCGCCGTACGTGATCAAGGCGATGGGCGAGAACGCCGCGCGCCGTTACTTCCTCACTGCCGAGCGTTTTTCGGCGGCGGAAGCGCATCGCATCGGCTTCGTGCACGAACTGGTCAAGGCTGAGGCGCTCGACGCCAGCGTCGCGGCGATCGTCAAGGCGCTCGTCACCAACAGCCCGAACGCGGTGCAGCAGGCCAAGGTGCTGGTGCGCGACGTGGCCGGCAAGCCGGTCGACGCGGCGCTGCTGGCCGACAGCGCGCAGCGCATCGCCACCATCCGCGCATCGCAGGAAGGGCGCGAAGGCGTCGCTTCCTTCCTCGAAAAACGCAAACCCTCGTGGCTGAATTGAGCGCCGTGGAATCCGATAAATTGTCCAGCGACTGGGTTGCCCGCAGCCTGCGCAGCGTCTGGCATCCGTGCACCCAGATGCAGCATCACGAAACCGTGCCGCTGATCCCGGTCAGCCATGGCCGCGGCGTCTGGCTGTATGACCATGACGGCAAGCGCTACCTCGACGCGATCAGCTCCTGGTGGGTCAACCTGTTCGGCCACGCCAATGCGCGCATCAACGCCGAACTGAAGGACCAGCTGGACAAGCTGGAACACGCGATGCTGGCCGGCTTCACGCACGAGCCGGTCGTCCGCCTGTCCGAACAGCTGTCCGACATGACCGGCAATGTGCTCGGCCATGCCTTCTACGCGTCGGACGGCGCGTCGGCGGTCGAGATCGCGCTGAAGATGAGCTTCCACGCGTGGCGCAACGCCGGCCGTTCGGGCAAGCAGGAATTCGTCTGCCTGCAGGGCAGCTACCACGGCGAGACCATTGGCGCGCTTGCCGTCACCGACGTGGCGCTGTTCAAGGATGCCTACGGCCCGCTGCTGCGCTCCGCCCGCGTGGTGGCCTCGCCCGACGCGCGCAACGCGCTGGAAGGCGAGTCGGCGCAGGATGTCGCGCACCGCGCCGCCAGGGATGTCGAGAACCTGTTCATCGAACGCGCGGACCACATCGCCGCCATCATCATCGAGCCGCTGGTGCAGTGCGCCACCGGCATGGCGATGCACGACCCGCTGTACCTGCAACTGGTGCGCGAACTGTGCGATCGCCACCAGGTCCACATGATCGTCGACGAGATCGCGGTCGGCTGCGGCCGCACGGGCACCTTCTTCGCCTGCGAGCAGGCCGGCATCTGGCCCGACTTCCTGTGCCTGTCGAAGGGGATCAGCGGCGGCTACCTGCCGCTGTCGCTGGTGCTCACGCGCGATGATATCTACCAGGCGTTCTACAGCGCCGACGTCACGCGCGGCTTCCTGCATTCGCACTCCTACACCGGCAATCCGCTGGCCTGCCGCGCGGCGCTGGCGACGCTGGCGATCTTCCGCGATGACGATGTGCTGAACCAGAACAAGCTGCGCGCCGAGCGCCTGACCGCCGCCTTGTCGCCGCTGGCGAATGATGAGCGGGTGCGCCATTTCCGCCAGCGCGGCATGATCTGGGCCTTCGACGCGATCGAACCGGACCAGGCGCGCGCGGCCACGTTCTCGCGCCGCTTCTTTACCGCCGCGCTGGACAAGGAACTGCTGCTGCGCCCGATCGGCAAGACGGTCTACCTGATGCCGCCGTATGTGCTCAGCGACGACGAGACCGAGCTGCTGGCCGCGCGCACCCGCAAGGTATTCGACCAGGTGATGGGCGCCTGATGGACATGATCGCCAACCTCGACCGCCAGCTGCGCGAACTCGACGAGCGCAGCCTGACCCGCCGCCGCCGCACGGTCGACACCCCGTGCGCGCCGCGCCTGGTGGTCGAAGGCCGGCCGCTGCTGGCGTTCTGCAGCAACGACTACCTCGGCCTGGCCGCGCATCCTGCGCTGGTGGCGGCGCTGCGCGAAGGCGCCGCGCTGTACGGCGCCGGCAGCGGCGCCTCGCACCTGATCAGTGGCCACAGCCGCGCCCATGCACTGCTGGAAGACCGGCTGGCCGAATTCGAAAGCCCGCACCTCGAGAACGCCCGCGCGCTGAGCTTCTGCACCGGCTACATGGCCAACCTGGCGATCCTGACCGCGCTGGGCGCGGACGCCGGCGCCGAGATCTTTTCCGAGCAGCTGAACCATGCCTCGCTGATCGACGGCGCCCGGCTGGCGCGCGCGCAAGTCAAGCTGTACCCGCACGCCGACCTCGACGCGCTGGGCGAGCTGCTGGCCGCCAGCACGGCGACAACCAAGATGGTCGTCACCGACAGCGTATTCAGCATGGACGGCGACCTGGCGCCGCTGCCGGGCATCCTGGCGCTGTGCGAAAAGCATGGCGCGTGGCTGGTGGTGGACGACGCCCACGGCTTCGGCACGCTGGGCGCGCACGGCCGTGGCGCGCTCGAGCACTTCGGCCTACGCTCGCCCAACCTGGTCTACATGGGCACCCTCGGCAAGGCGGCCGGCGTCGGCGGCGCCTTCGTCGCGGCGCACGCCAGCGTGATCGAGCTGATGATCCAGCGCTCGCGCCCCTACATCTACACTACCGCCGCGCCACCCGCACTGGCGCATGCGCTGCTGGCCAGCCTGGACATCATCGGCGGGGCCGAGGGCGCCGCGCGCCGCGCGCACCTGCAGTCGCTGATTGCGCAGTTCCGCGACGGCTTGCGGCTGCAGCGCTGGCAGCATCCCGCGTCCGATACCGCGATCCAGCCGATCATCATCGGCGCCAACGACGAAGCGCTGCGGGTCGGGGCCGGACTGTACGGCCAGGGCCTGTGGGTGCCGGCGATCCGTCCGCCGACCGTCCCCGCGGGCACGGCGCGCCTGCGCGCCACGCTGTCGGCCGCACATACCCATGAAGACGTCGCGCAGCTGGTCGCTGCGCTCAACCAGCTGGAAAGGACTTGAGATGAGCCTCAACGATCCGATCGACCCCATGATGGCAACCGCAACCGCAACCGCGGCGGCGCCGGTGCTCGAAGCCGAGCCGAAAGCGCAGGCAGTGGGCGGCCTTCCGTCGCGCTTCAGTTGTTTCGTCACCGGCACCGACACCGAGATCGGCAAGACGCTGATTTCGGCGGCGATCCTGCACAAGCTGGTGCAAGGCGGCGTGCGTGCCTGCGGCATGAAGCCGGTCGCGGCCGGCGCCGAGATGCGCGACGGCGAACTGCACAACGAAGACGCCGACCAGCTGATCGCAGCGGGCAACGTGAACCTGCCCGGCAACCTGACCACGCCGTATATGCTGCGCGCCGCCGCGGCGCCGCACATCGCCGCCGCGCTCGAAGGCGTGACGATCCGGCCGGTGCCGATCATCGCGGCCTACGCCGAAATCGCCGCCGCATCGGATGCGGTCGTGGTCGAAGGCGTGGGCGGCTTCCGCGTGCCCTTGTCGAATGACTTCGACAGCGCCGACCTGGCCGCGCAACTGAACCTGCCGGTCGTGATGGTGGTCGGGGTGCGGCTCGGCTGCATCAGCCACACCCTGCTGACGATCGAGGCGATCGTCGCGCGCAACCTGGTGGTGGCCGGCTGGGTCGCCAACGAGGTCGACCCCGACATGCAATTCACCGATGAGAATATCGAAGCACTCGCCCAGCGCATCCCAGCGCCGATGCTGGGCCGCGTGCCGTTCATGGAAAACCCCTCGGCTGCCAAGGCGGCCGAATTTATCGAACTCGCCGGGCTGCCTGGATGGCCGCCCGCGCACGACTGAACTTTGTAGAAGGAATCACCATGCTCGAATCCCAATCCCTGTCGTTCCACAAACCAGCCGCCCCGGTCGGCCTGCCTGAAGCGGCCACCTGGCCGCTGGCCGACGTGCTGGCGCTGTTCGACCTGCCGTTCAATGACCTGATGTTCCAGGCGCAGACCGCACATCGCGCCAATTTTCCGGCCGGCGACGTCGAACTGGCGACCCTGCTGTCGATCAAGACCGGCGGCTGCGAAGAGGATTGCGGCTACTGCCCTCAAGCCGCGCGCTACGACACCGGCGTCGAAGCCAAGAAGCTGCTCGGCATCGACACCGTGCTCGACGCCGCGCGCCAGGCCAAGGCCAACGGTGCCACCCGCTTCTGCATGGGCGCCGCCTGGCGTGGCCCCAAAGACCGCGACATGGACAAGGTCGAAGAGATGGTGCGCGAAGTAAAGGCGCTCGGGCTCGAGACCTGCGCCACCCTCGGCATGCTGGAAGAAGGCCAGGCCGACCGCCTGAAGAACGCCGGCCTCGATTACTACAACCACAACCTCGACACCGCGCCGGAGTTCTATAACAACGTGATCTCGACCCGCGAATACCAGGACCGCCTGGACACGCTGGGCAAGGTGCGCAACGCGGGCCTGAAGGTCTGCTGCGGCGGCATCGTCGGCATGGGCGAATCGCGCCAGCAGCGCGCCGGCCTGATCGCCCAGCTGGCGAACCTGAATCCGTATCCGGAATCGGTACCGGTCAACCACCTGGTGCAGGTCGAAGGCACGCCGCTGCACGGCCTCGATCCGCTCGACCCGTTCGAATTCGTGCGCACCATTGCGGTCGCGCGCATCACCATGCCGAAGGCGCGCGTGCGCTTGTCGGCGGGGCGCCGCCAGATGGGCGAAGCGGTGCAGGCGATGTGCTTCCTGGCCGGCGCCAACTCGATTTTCTACGGCGACAAGCTGCTCACGACCGACAATCCGGAAGCGAGCGACGACCGCGCGCTGCTGGAGAAACTCGGCCTGCACACACGCGCCTCGACGCTCGACTCGGCGCCAAAGGCGAGCTGCGGCGGCTGAGCCATTCGCATCGCGCTCATTTCAATAACCCGATCATCCACCGCTTCGGAACAAACGAATGTTCACAAAAATCCTCATCGCCAACCGTGGCGAAATCGCTTGCCGGGTAGCCGCGACTGCGCGCCGCATGGGCATCAAGACCGTCGCGGTGTATTCGGAAGCGGACGCCGGCGCCAAGCACGTGGCCGTGTGCGATGAGGCAGTGCTGATCGGCCCCGCCGCCGCCAAGGAAAGCTACCTGTGCGGCGACAAGATCATCGCGGTGGCGCTGGCCACCGGCGCCGAAGCGGTGCACCCCGGCTATGGCTTCCTGTCCGAGAACGCCGACTTTGCCGACGCTTGCAAGGAGGCCGGCCTGGTGTTCATCGGACCGCCGGCGTCGAGCATGCGCGCGATGGGTTCCAAGTCGGCTGCGAAGTCGCTGATGGAGCACGCCGACGTACCGCTGGTTCCCGGCTACCATGGTGACCAGCAGGATCCGGAGTTCCTGCATACCCAGGCCGATCGCATCGGTTATCCGGTGCTGCTGAAAGCGTCCGCCGGCGGCGGCGGCAAAGGCATGCGCGTGATCGAACGTTCGGAGGACTTCGTGGCCGCGCTGGCTTCGTGCAAGCGCGAGGCGATCAGCTCCTTCGGCGACGACAAGGTGCTGGCGGAAAAATACCTGACCCGTCCGCGCCACATCGAAATCCAGGTGTTCGCCGACACGCACGGCAATTGCGTCTACCTGCACGAGCGCGACTGCTCGGTGCAGCGGCGCCACCAGAAGGTGCTGGAAGAAGCGCCGGCGCCGGGCATGCCGCCAGAGCGCCGCGCCGCCATGGGCGAAGCCGCGGTCGCCGCCGCCAAGGCAGTGGGCTATGTTGGCGCAGGCACGGTGGAATTCATCGCCAACCAGGACGGCTCGTTCTACTTCATGGAGATGAACACCCGCCTGCAGGTCGAGCACCCGGTCACGGAAATGATTACCGGGACCGACCTGGTCGAATGGCAGCTGCGCGTCGCGTTCGGCGAGCCGCTGCCGAAGGCGCAGCACGAACTGGCGATCCACGGCCATTCGATCGAAGCGCGCATCTACGCCGAAAATCCCGAGAAGGGCTTCCTGCCGTCGATCGGCGCGCTGCGCCACATGGATACGCCGGACGCCGTCAGCTTCGAGCTGGGCGCCGGCGCGAACGGCGACCCGGCCGCGGTGCGGATCGATTCCGGCGTGCGCGAAGGCGATGCCATTTCGCCGTTCTACGACCCGATGATCGCCAAGCTGATCGTGTGGGGCGCGGACCGCACGCAGGCGCTGGCGCGCATGTCACACGCGCTGGCCGAGTTCCGCATCGTCGGGCTGGCCACCAACATCGCCTTCCTCAAGCGCCTGGTGGAGGGCGGCGCCTTCTCGCAGGCCGACCTCGACACCGGCCTGATCGAACGCAATTCGGAGACCCTGTTCCCGCAGCCGAAAGCGGCGCCGGTGGGTGCGCTCGCCTTCGCGGCGGTGGCGCTGATCGAAGCGGAAAAAGACGCCTCGGCCGCCGTATCGGCCAATCCGGCGGACCCGTTCGGCAATGCGCTCGGCTGGCGCCTGAACGGCGCTTACCGCCGCGTGCTGTCGTTTGCCGACGACTACACCGCGGCCGGCGAGCAGAAGGACTACCAGGTCGGTGTTACCTACCACGCCGATGGCTGGGATATCGACGTGCGCGGCATCGAGGCCGACCTGTCGCTGCTGGCGCGCGATGGCGCCGAACTGTCGATCAAGCTGGGCGCCACGTCGATGCACGGCGCGGTGCGGCGCGACGGCGACAGCTTCCACGTGTTCACAGGCGGGCGCCATTTCGTCCTGGCCTACAATGACCCGATGGCGCATGCGGGCGAAGCTGAAGCGGCGGGCGGGCGCCTGACAGCACCGATGCCGGGCAAGGTGGTCGCCGTGCTGGCGACCGCGGGCCAGAAGGTCAAGAAGGGCGATCCGCTGGTGATCATGGAGGCGATGAAGATGGAGCACACCATTGCCGCGCCGTCCGACGGCCTGGTCGAGGAAATCCTGTACCAGCTGGGCGATCAGGTCGCCGACGGCGCGCCGCTGCTCGCTTTCGCCGCGGAGTAAAATGTGGGCCCGCGCGGCAATGGCGGCAAGCGCCAGGTGCGGCGACAACCGCGGGGTCAGGTCCGCCGGACCTGACCCCAGCCCTTGGGCCGCGGCGCGTGCATGAAGAGGTCGCGCGTCGATACCTAGCTAAAACGAACGAAGGGAACGTGGATGCGAATTCTTCTCTACCGCGCCGACGGCAATACCGATCCTTGGGTGGCCGACTTCGCCCAAGTGATGCCGGGCGCAGAAGTGGTGGTGTGGCGCGAAGGCATGCAGGAAGCCGTTTGCGACTACGCGGTGCTGTGGGGGCCGACCGCCGCGCTGCTCGGCCAGCTCACCCACGTCAAGGCGATCTTCCTGGCCGGCGCCGGGGTCGACGCGGTCCTCAAGTTCGGCGATGCGCTGCCCGACGCGCCGATCATCCGCCTCGGCGACGCCGGCATGGCGGTGCAGATGGCCGAATACGTGGCGCACGCGGTGCTGCGCTACTTCCGCCGTTTCGACGACTACGAGAAGCAGGCCCGCCGCGGCATCTGGGCGCCGCTGCCGCTGCATGAAAAACACGAGTTCACCATCGGCGTGCTGGGCATGGGCATGCTGGGCAGCCGTGTGCTCGAAACGATGGCGCATTTCGGCTTTCCGCTGCGCGCCTGGAGCCGCACGCCAAAGCAGGTCGACGGCGTCGAATGCTTTGCCGGCATCGACAGCCTGGGCGAATTCCTGGCCGGCACCCGGGTGCTGGTGTGCATGCTGCCGCTGACGCCTGAAACGTCGAACCTGCTGGACCGCGCGCGCCTGTCGCTGCTGCCGCAGGGCGCCTACCTGATCAACGTCGCGCGCGGCGCCCACGTGGCCGAGCCGGACCTGCTGACGCTGATCCGTTCGGGCCACCTGTCCGGCGCCACGCTGGACGTGTTCCGCAACGAACCGCTGCCGGCGCCCCATCCGTTCTGGGAAGAGCCGCGCATCATCATGACGCCGCATATCTCGGCGCTGACGGTCCGCCGCGACAGCGTGCGCCAGATCGCCGGAAAAATAGACAAACTTGAACACGGCGAGCCGGTGGCGGACGTCGTCGATCGCACACGGGGGTACTGACATGAACATACAGCCGAATTTGCCGAAGAAGGTCAAGATCGTCGAAGTGGGCCCGCGCGACGGCCTGCAGAACGAGAAGGAATCGGTCTCCGCGGCGGTGAAGATAGAACTGGTCGACCGCCTGTCGCAGGCCGGCTTCCTCAATATCGAGGCGGCGTCGTTCGTGTCGCCCAAGTGGGTGCCGCAGATGGCGACCAGCGCCGAAGTGATGGCGCAGATCGGGCGCCGCGCCGGCACCATCTACTCGGCGCTGACGCCGAACATGCAGGGCTTCGAAGCCGCGCTGGCTGCGCGCGCCGACGAAGTAGTGATCTTCGGATCCGCGTCCGAGGCTTTCTCGCAGAAGAACATCAACTGCTCGATCGCCGAATCGATCGCACGTTTCGAGCCGGTCGCAAAGGCGGCCAAGGAGCACGGCCTGCGCCTGCGCGCTTCCATCAGCTGCGCGTTCGGCTGCCCGTACCAGGGCGAGGTGCCGCTGGACGCGGTGGCCGACGTGGTGGGCCGCATGCGCGACCTCGGCTGCGACGAAATCGACATCGCCGATACGATCGGCGTGTCGACCGCGCGCAAGACGCAGGCGGTGATGCTGCGCGCGGCGAGCGAGTTCCGCATCGACGGCATCGCAGGCCACTTCCACGATACCTACGGCCAGGCGCTCGCCAACATCTACGCCAGCCTGGAAGTGGGCGTGGCGATCTTCCACTCGTCGGTGTCGGGCCTGGGCGGCTGCCCGTACGCCAAGGGTGCAACGGGCAACGTGGCGACCGAGGACGTGGTGTACCTGATGAACGGGCTGGGGATCGAGACCGGGATTGACCTCGACATGGTGGTCGACGCCGGCCAGTTCATCTCGCAGCAGCTCGGCCGCAAGGGCGCCAGCCGTGCGGGCAATGCGCTTGCCGCCAAACGCGCCGGCTGAGACGCAGCGAGAAACGGCGGCTATGGCGGCAAGCGCCCGGTGCGGCGACAAGCCCGGGGTCAGGTCCGCCGGACCTGACCCCCACCCTTGGGCCGCGGCGCGTGCGAAAAAAGGACGGCGGAAATGAAAAGGCCGACGATAAATCGTCGGCCTTTTCACTTAATGCTGGTCGGAGTACAAGGATTCGAACCTTGGACCCCCTGGTCCCAAACCAGGTGCGCTACCGGACTGCGCCACACTCCGAGGACCCGAATCATAACGGCTGGCATCGCCCGGGTCAAGGGCTGGCCCACTTTTTCGTGAACTTTCGGCGGCGCCTCTTGTCATCATCTCAAGATATGCGACTATTTGATGACCTGAAAATCGGAAACGATCGTGAATCCAGCTATATCAACTCTGCAATTTGACGGCATGCGCCCCTCGCGCCTGACGACGGGAATCGCGCTGTCGCTGCTCGTGCATATGATGGTGCTGTTCACCTGGCGCCAGGGAATGCGCGTCCAGCGGCCCGATGAATTGCCGACGCACACTTCAATTGCCGTGTGGTTGCGTCGCCCGCCTCCGCCGCCGTTGCCGACGCTGCCGAAAGCCGGACGCGCGTCGCCGGCGACAAACGCCGCCAGGCCGCCGCGCGCGGCCGCGCCGAAGCACAGCACCGCGCCGGACGTGATTGCGTTGCCGCCGCGGGAGCCGGACGCCCCCGCGCCGCCGGAGTTCACGGTCGAGCAGCCGGCGCCTGCCACGCCGCGCTTCGATCCCGAGGCCGCGCGCAGGATGGCGCGCCAGCTGGCCAACGAGCCGGATCCGGAAAAGGCGGGTACAGCAGTGGCACAGCTGCCGCGCAAGCCGCTGGCAACCGAAACGAAGGCCGAGCGGGCCATCGCCGGCGCCAAGCGGCGCGACTGCAAGGACGGCATCCCGGGCGGCCTGCTGGCTCCGCTCTACCTGATGATGGATAAAAAGGACAGCGGTTGCAAATGGTGAACCGGTGTCAGTCTTGCCGGCCCTTGATCTCCAGCGCGCGGTCGTACAGGGCGTTTTTCTTGCGCCCGGTGATTTGCGCGGCCAGGCTGGCGGCCTGCTTGACCGAGCATTCCGCCAGCAGGATATTGAGGATGCGCTCGGCCTCCACTTCTTCCGCATCGCTGCCGGCCACCGCGCCTTCGACCAGCACCACGTATTCGCCTTTTTCGCGGTGGGCGTCGGCCTTGACCCAGGCCAGCGCCTCGGACAGCGGGCAGCGGTGGATTTCTTCGAACAGCTTGGTCAGCTCGCGCGCGAACACCACCTGGCGGGTCGGCTCGAACACGCCGGCCAGCGCTTCGACGCAATCGAGGATGCGGTGCGGCGCTTCATACAGCACCAGCGTGGCCGGCACGGCGATCAGTTCCTGCAGGGCGCTCTCGCGCTGCTTCGCCTTGGCAGGCAGGAAGCCGACGAAGTAGAAGCGGTCGTTGACCAGCCCACTGGCCGACAGCGCGGTGATCGCCGCCGAGGCGCCCGGCAGCGGCAGCACGCGCAGTCCGGCGGCGCGCACCGCGTCGACGATCCGCGCCCCCGGGTCGGACACGCCCGGCGTGCCCGCGTCCGACACCAGCGCGATCCGCTCGCCTGCCAGCAGGCGCGTGATCAGCTTGTCCGCCACTTCGCGCTCGTTGTGCTGGTGCGCCGCGATCATCGGCTTGGACAGGCCGAAGCGGGTCAGCAGGTTGCCGGTGTTGCGGGTGTCCTCGCAGGCCACCGCATCGGCCAGCGCGAGCACCTGCAGGGCCCGTAACGTGATGTCCGTCACGTTTCCGATGGGAGTGGCGACAATGTACAGTGTTGCGGTAGGATAGGATTGGTGGGCCGCTTCGCCGATGACGGGGAGTTGCGCGATCTGGCTGGACTGGGTTTCTGTCATAGGGAATGTGATGCTGAATAAAAGTCTGAAGGGCCTGGTTGCCGCGCTCGCCGGGGTGGCCATGTTCGCACTCGCCGGCTGCAGCACGCCCTGCGACGCGCCGGGCCGATTGTGCGCGCCTATCGATTCAATTACAAGTGCGCCGCCCCCGGCGGACGTGCGCGCCGAGCAGCCCGGGATCACGCCGATGCCGGCCGAAGCGCCGCAAGCCCAGACCATGCCGGTCGAGCAGCCCGGCGCTGCAGGCGCCGGCGTCAATCGCAACACCCGCATCGGCCTGATGCTGCCGATGCGCTCGGAAGCGCTGGGCGCCCCGGCCGACGCGCTGCGCGCCGGTTTCATGGCCGCCTACGAGCGCGACCCGACCGGTTTCACCGTCAACCTGATCGAAACCGGCGACAGCGCGCAGGAAACGCTCGACGCCTACGCCGCTGCGCTGGAGCGCAACGATATCGTGGTCGGTCCGCTCGCGCGCTCCGCGGTCAGCGCGCTGGCCACCGGCTCGCTGGTGCAGAAGCCCACCATCGCGCTGAACCATCCGGAAGCGCGCAGCCGCCCGCTCGAGCTGCCGCCGCAGATGCTGGTGATGGGACTGTCGATCGAGGACGAGGCGCGCCAGGTCGCCGACTGGGCCAGCGCGGAACACCCGGGCGGCACGGCGGTGATCGTCTCCGGCGCGAGCGCCTGGCAGCGCCGCGTCGCCGCCAGTTTCGCGGCGCACTGGAAGCAGCTTGGCAACACGTCACAAACGGTGGTGCTGACCGACTCGAACGGCTACCTGAGCGAAGCGGCGCTGGGCCAGCTGCGGGTGCAGGTCGATGGCGACCGGCCGACGCTGTTGTTCGCGGCGCTCGACGCCAGCCAGGTGGGCCAGGTGCGCGGCGCGCTGGGTACCGATTTGCCGTGCTACGGCGCCTCGTCGGTCAATCCCGGCCCCGAGGCGGCGGAGTCGATTGCCGCGCTCGATGGCGTGCGCCTGCTCGACCTGCCGTGGGAAGTGCAGCCGTCGCACCAGGCGGTGATGGTGTATCCGCGCTGGAACACCAGCGGCCGCACGCTCGACATGGACCGGCTGTACGCGCTCGGCATCGATGCGTTCCGGGTGGCGCGCGAAATCACGCTGCACCCGGGCGCAGACTTCCAGCTCGACGGCGTGACCGGCCGGCTCGACGTCAGCTTCGGCCACGGGCCGGCGCGCTTCCGGCGGGTCCAGCCGGCCGCCGTATTCCAGGCCGGCGCGTTCGAACTGGTGTCCGGCGCGCGCTGACCATGTGGGGCACACGCCTCAGCGACAAGCAGCGCGCGGGCCGGCAGTGGGAAGAGGCCGCGCTGGCGCACCTGCGGCGCCACGGCCTGGTCCTGGTCGAGGCGAACTTCCAGTGCAAGGGCGGCGAAATCGACCTGGTCATGCGCGACGGCGACACCCTGGTGTTCGTCGAAGTGCGCCAGCGCGTCTCGATGGCGCATGGCGGGGCGGCCGCCAGCATCACGCCCGCCAAGATCCGGCGCCTGGTGCGCGCGGCCCAGTTTTACCTGCTGCGGCTGGAGGATGTTCCGCCCTGCCGCTTCGACGTGGTGGCGATCGACGCCGGGCAGCTCGAATGGCTGAGCAATGTCATTGAAATGTAAGCAATTTTTACAGCACTTGCCCGGCTTTGCTTGCCGCTGCACTATAATCGGCACACTATGAATACTCAACGAATCCTCGCTCACTTCCAGGAAAGCGCCGAACTGAAGCTCAAGTCGGCCACCGTCTTATCCCAACCTATTTCCGAAGCCATCGACCTGATGTTCGCTGCGCTGTCGAACGGCAACAAGATTCTCGCCTGCGGCAACGGCGGATCGGCTGCCGACTGCCAGCACTTCGCGGCGGAGCTGGTTGGCCGTTTCGAGCGCGAGCGCTTCCCGCTGCCGGCGCTGGCGCTGACCACCGACACCTCGATCATGACGGCCGTCGGCAACGACTACAGCTACCGCGAGATCTTCTCGAAGCAGGTCCAGGCCTTCGGCCAGGCCGGCGACGTGCTGCTCGCGCTGTCCACCTCCGGCAACTCGGCCAACGTCCTGGCCGCGGTTGAAGCGGCGCTCGAGCGCGAGATGCGCGTCGTGGCGCTGACCGGCAAGGACGGCGGAGAACTGGCCAAGATGCTCACCGACGCCGACGTCAACATCTGCGTCCCGCATACCCGCACCGCCCGCATCCAGGAAGTCCATCTGGTCACGATTCATTGTATTTGCGACGGCATCGATGTCGCCTTGTTTGGAGGAGATGTGAATGAGTAAACCCGGCCAGCCCCTTATGCGCCCGCTCGCGAAAGCGATCCTTTGCGCTGCCCTGCTGACCAGTCTTTCCGGTTGCGTTGAAATGATGGTCGGGGGCGCCGTGATGGGCGCCGTCGCCACCGCCGACCGCCGCACCCTCGGCGCGCAGACCGAGGACAAAACCATTACCGTCAAATCCGAACTGCGGGTGCCGAAAATCGCCGGCGGCGACGCGCACGTGAACATCGCCAGCTTCAACCGCAAGGTGCTGCTGACCGGCGAAGTGCGCGACGAAGCGGCCAAGTCGAAAGTCGAGAGCGAAGTGCGCACCATCGAAGGCGTGCAGACCATCGCCAACGAACTCGAGGTCTCCGGCCCGTCGAGCTACACCTCGCGCTCGTCGGATGCGCTGATCACCACCAAGGTCAAGGCCAGCCTGGTCGACATGAAGACCATTTCCGCCACCTCGTTCAAGGTCGTCACCGAGCGCGGCACCGTGTACCTGATGGGCCGCGTGACCCAGCGCGAAGGCCAGGTCGCCGCCGACGTGGCGCGTGGCGTGTCCGGCGTGCAGCGCGTCATCAAGATCTTCGAATACATCACCGAAGACGAACTGCGTCTCCTGCAGCCGCCGAAGCCCGGCCTGTGACGCCTGCGGGACGGGGCTATAATGGCCTTGTCCCGTCTACCTTTCTGTTGCCATCATGACTAGCCCCACCCCTCGTTCCTGGATCAAGCCGGCTGCCATCGGCGCGCTGGTGCTCGCGTTTGCCGGTGTCGGCTACGCGACCTTGGGCAGCAGCGTCGCGGCGCCTGATGTTACCTTCATCAGCCTGGCCGGCGACAAGGTCAGCACGCAGAGCCTGCGCGGCAAGGTTGTGATGGTCAATTTCTGGGCGACGTCGTGCGCCACCTGCGTGAAGGAGATGCCGCAGATGGTCGAGACGTACAACAAGTTCAAGGGACAGGGGCTGGAGTTCGTGGCCGTGGCGATGAAGGACGACCCGCCGAATTACGTGTTGAACTACACCGAGACGCGCAAGCTGCCGTTCACGGTGGCGCTGGATAGCGCCGGCGATATCGCCAAGTCGTTCGGCAATGTGGCGCTGACCCCGACCACCTTCGTGATCGGCAAGGACGGCAAGATTCTCAAACGCTATGTGGGCGAGCCGGAGTTTGGCGAGCTGCACGCGCTGCTGCAGAAAGCCCTCGCCGCCGGCTAAACCGGGGCGCGCAGCAAGACGTTTCGCGCCCGACCAATCTAAGCGCGTCGTCCTCGCGACAGTGCAAGTCCAGCATTGCATGAATTTGAACCATACTAATGGCCCACTCAGTATGGATCCCCGCTTCGCGAAGACGACGTTCGTATTTTGGCGATCTCAAAACCCCGTCTGCACCGACAGATACGCGCCACGCTGGCGCACCGGGTTGAATATCGTGATATCCCCCAGCACCGCGTACGCCGCCGTCACCGACACATGCTTGGTCGGGAACCATGCAATGAATGCGTCGTAATACGCCTTCTCGTTATCCGCGCCCAGGTTGCGCGGCTTCATGCGGTATTCCACGCCCGCCACCAGCTTCCGGTTGATCAAGTAGGCGGCCGACACTTCGAGCTTGGCCTGGTAGCTGTCGCCCTTGTCGCCGCCGAAACCAAGCAGGCCCATCTGGTTGGCCTTGGTCAGGCGCACGGTGCCGTTCAGCAGCAGGCTCTGGTCGAGCAGTATCTTGGTCGCGGCGACATAGTAATCGACGCCGTTCTCGTCCCTGGCGCCCAGTTGGGTGACCTTGCTCACGCCCAGCACACCCAGGCCGCCGATGCCCTTGTTCCGCTTGGCCATCGCGCCGACCGCGATCTGCGGCAGCAGCATGTCCTGGTCGTAGACCGCGTCACCCACCAGCTTGACCTTCACACCCACGATGTCCTGCTTGATGCGCAGGTCGTTCAGCGGCGCCAGGCTGCCGCGGAAATCCTGGGTCGCCAGCGACACTTCCACGCGGTCGGCGAAACCGACGGCGACGCCATACGTATCGAGCGAGTAGTCCTGGGTGGTGACGCGGGTGTAGTGCGCGTTGGCGCCCCAGCTGTCGCGGCTGCCGTAGCCACTGATTAGCGCCCACGGGACCAGTCCCCCACCGCCCGCGCCTTCGACCTGGATGACGCCGCCGGTGGCGGTCAGCTTGCCCATGTCGGGCGATGTTTGCGCCAGCGCCGCGCCTGCGCCGAGTGTTACTGCCAAGAACAATGCGATGCGCCGCGTTGCGTGACCAATTCCGTAATGCATGAGCTCTCCTGAAGACAAGCTCAAATTCTATCGAATTGCCGACGACCAACATAGGCTTACCTGAGCAAGCGAACCGGCGCGCTGCAGATTCAATTATTTTGCCAATTCTTCCGTTGTATTTCGGTATGCGGCGGTCGGACCTGCCCCCCGCCGCACCGCTTACCTGGTGACGATCGTGCGCTGCATCGGCGCCAGTTTCGCAATCAGCTTGTTTTGGATACGTGACGGCACCTTATTGCGCTCCATCGCCGCTTGCAGATCTTCGGTCAGCGCATTGAACTGCGCGTTGGTGACTTTCAGGCCCCCGTGCGTCTCGGCCATCGGCTCGCCCTTGTATTCGCAAGGACCGCCGCTAAGAGTGCAGAACTGCTCTTCCAGCCGCATCCCCACGTGCTTCATGTCCGAATCGGCGAACGACTCCTTGATGCGCGCATCGGCCTGGATCAGCGGGATGAGCGTCGCCACGATGCTCTTGATCCCTTGCTGTCCGCCGAGGCCGACATAGATGGAGTCATCGGCCGCGTGGGAAAGGGAAGCGAAAGCCAATAGGGCGGCGATGGCGGAGAGCGATTTCAATTTCATGTTCGTCGTGTGGATCAGGCGTTTTTTGGATACAGGATCATCTGCGTGCAGCGGAAGATCGCAATGGTCTTGCCGTTCACGGCGTTAGTGACAATCGCGTCCCACACCTGCGTGGTGCGGCCCATGTGGGCCGGCTTGGCGACGCATTCGATCGCGCCATCGCGTACCGTGCCGAGGTGGTTCGATTTCAGCTCGATGGTGGTGAAGTTTTCCGCACCGTCGGGCAGGTTGACGCGGCAGGCGTAACCGCAGCAGGTATCGGCGAGCGTGACGATGCTGCCGGCGTGCAGAAAGCCGTTCGGCGCCAGGTGGTGCGGCTTCACGTCCATGCGCGCGGCCACTTCGCCGTTTCCCACGCGGGTGATTTCCATGCCGAGGAAGCCGGGAAAATGGCCAACCCCGATGACGTTCAACTGTTCCGGCGTAACTTCTCTGGCGCTCATGATGTTCTCTCGCTGCGTGTGTTGGCTATTGCCGTCATCTTAGGTCAATTCAGGCCGCCGCGTAAAAAGTTGTGCCGTTCCAACAACCGGATTCCACGACTCGCCGCTACAACAAAACCGATGTTTGTTATCAATAAAAGAATGTTATTATTTTCCAAGAGCAACATATAACAATGTCGGGATACCCATGAACCTGGAATTCGAACCAGCCGGCGCACTGGTCACCGCCACCCTCGCCGCGAACGAAATGGAGGGCGAAACTGCGCGCGCCGAGCCTCACGCGCACGGTCACTGCGCCAATTGCCATACTCCGCTAACCGGCAGCTTCTGCCACGCCTGCGGCCAGCGCGCCCATGTGCACCGCTCGCTGCTGCACTTCGGCGAAGAATTCCTGCATGGCCTGCTGCACTTCGACGCCAAGGCCTGGCGCACGCTGCCTATGCTGGTGGCCAAGCCCGGCAAGCTGACGCGCGAATACATCGACGGCAAACGTACGCGCTACGTTTCGCCGCTGGCGCTGTTTCTGTTCATGGTATTTTTCATGTTCTTCGTCGTGTCGAGTGTCACCCGGGCCAAGTTCGATGGAGTGCCGGGCGAAGTTGCCACCGCAACGGCCGGCCTGGAGAAGGACATCGCCAAGGCCAAAGTAAAGCTCGCAAAGGCCGAGGTGAAGCTGGCCGCCGCGCGCGCCAGCGGAGAAAGCGCGAGCGCCGCGCAAGCAGACGCCGAGGCCGCACGGTCCGACGTGAAGGAGGAAGAGGTCGCACTGCGCACCATCAAGTCCGCTATCGCCGGCGAGGAGACTGTGGCGGCGGGCGCAGCGCCGGTGCACAAGAACGACATCAGCGTCACCACCGGCAATCCGCGCCTGGACGAGACGATCAAACACGCGATCAAGAATCCCGAATTCACCATCTACAAAATAAAGAATGCAGCGTCGAAGTTTTCGTTCCTGCTGGTGCCGTTCTCGCTGCCGTTCCTGTGGCTGATGTTCTTCTGGAAGCGCGGCGTGACGATGTACGACCACGCCGTGTTCGCGCTGTATTCGCTCTCGTTCATGGCGCTGCTGGTGGTGGTGCTGACGCTGCTGGAGAAGACCGGGCTCAATACCCTGGTAGCATGCCTGGCGTGCTTTGCGCCGCCATTGCACATGTTCCTGCAACTGCGCGGCACCTACTCGCTCGGCATCGCATCGACGCTGTGGCGTACGCTGGCGCTGCTGTGCGTATCGGCGACCGTGTTCGTGCTGTACCTGGTGCTGATCCTGTACATGAGCGTGGCCGGCTGATGCAATGCTGAGCGTTCGCGCGGAAGATGCGAGCACGCCCGATGCTATCGCGCTGGTCGACGAATTGTCGTCGGCGCTGGCGGCCATCACCGGCGATAGCGGAAGGTCGTCGTTCGATACTGGCGACGTCCGGGGCGCCGGAGCGTGCTTCGCCGTGGCGCGCAACGCCGATGGGACAGCGGTCGGCTGCGGCGCTTTTCGCCCGCTGGTGGACGGCGTCGCCGAATTAAAGCGCATGTATGCGCGGCCCGGCAATCTGGGCGTCGGCAGCGCACTGCTGGCGTTTCTCGAAGCGGAAGCTTCCGCGCTCCACTATCGCGCGATCTGGCTCGAAACGCGCGCGGTCAACCAGCGCGCGGTGGAGTTCTATCG
The DNA here is from genome assembly GCA_046728335.1 of Pseudomonadota bacterium. Classification (GTDB taxonomy): domain Bacteria; phylum Pseudomonadota; class Gammaproteobacteria; order Burkholderiales; family Burkholderiaceae_D; genus JAFCUW01. The sequence goes on from JBKPEJ010000023.1 coordinate 45,056, forward strand.
CGCGCGCGGCTACGCGCAGATTCCCAACTACGGCAAATACGTTGGGAATCGCGAAGCTGCCTGTTTCGGCAAAAACCTCGATCGTTGAAATTGGCTATGTCGCCGCAAAGTGTGGGAACGTGCCGCTATGGCGGTAAGCGCCCGGTGCGGCGACAACCCCGGGGTCAGGTCCGCCGGACCTGACCCCAGCCCTTGGACTGCGGCGCATGTATGAATTGGGGACGCGTCGACGTCGCGACCAGGGGCCATACCTGCGGGTCAGACCCTATCACGTGCGTTACCTTTTTTTGCCGCTGCCGCCGGGACGTTTGCGTGCGGCCGCATTCTGCGCCTGCAAGATCGAATCGACACGCTCCGATGCGGCGCGTGACAGCTCCTGCGCCAGTTCCACGCTCGGGAACAATTCAGGTTGACGGTAAGCGATCCAGGCATATGCCGAATAGCGCCTGCAAGCGTCTTCGACTTCCTGCAGATTTAGCCAGCGCAGCGAGCCGCCTTCCGCATCGAGCTTGCAGACGCGTTTCTTCGCCAGCGACATCGCCCAATGCTCCCACGCGCCTTGCAGCGACGGCACCTTGCTCGATATCGGCACCAGCGACAACATGAATTTTTCGGCGACCGTCAGCGACAGCGTGTCGAGCCATATCGCGCGCTCGGACTGGTCCTCGGTGATGCGCGGATAGAAGAACCCGTCCGGCACATCGATGTTGTGGGTGAAGCGCTTGAGCAGCTTGACCAGCGACGTCTCGTTGGTGACGGCGGCGATCCGGTGCAGCTGCTCGATCGACGGCGCCACCGCGAAACCGCTGGCGGGCAGGGGCGCGAGCTTTTCGTTCAGCAGCGCGCGCATGACCTGGTGCGTATCGTCATCGTAGCCGGCGACGAAACCTTCCTCGTGCACGCCGTAACGGCCGGCGCGGCCGGCAATCTGGCGCGCCAGCGCGGCCGAAATCTCTTCTTCCTCGTAGCCGTTGTACTTGATCGCCGTGGTCATCACGATGCGCTGGATCGGCATGTTCAGGCCCATCGCCAGTGCGTCGGTGCCGACCACGATATCGGCCGATCCATCGCGGAAGCGCTCGGCCTGCGCGCGCCGTACTTCCGGCGACAGGTTGCCGTACACGGTGGACACCGACAGCCCCATCTCGGTGATCATGTCGCGCCAGTTGAGTACTTCGCGGCGCGAGAAGCAGATCACCGCGTCGCCGCGGCGCAGGCCACGCAGCTTGCGCACGGCGGAGGGCTCCATCGCCAGCGGCGCCATACGTTTGAGGACATGGACCTCGAGCTCCACCTCGAGCCGGTCGGCCAGCGCTTCGATCGCGCGCCGCGCTTCCGGAGCGCCGACCAGGTAGACCACCGACGCGGGGGCGCCGCACACAGCGGCGGTCCAGGCGGCGCCGCGGTCGCGGTCGGACAGCATCTGGATTTCGTCGATCACCGCGACCTCGACGCGCGTGCGCGTATCGAGCATCTCGACGGTGCTGGCGACGTGGGTCGCGCCTTCGGCCAGCCGCCGTTCCTCGCCAGTGACCAGGCTGACCTTGAGCGGCTTGCCGTGTTGGCGCGCCGCCTGCATGCGCTCGAAGTTCTCAAGTGCCAGCAACCGCAGCGGCGCGAGGTAGATTCCGCTCGGCGCCTTCATCAGGGCCTCCATCGCGCGGTGCGTCTTGCCCGAATTGGTGGGGCCGAGCAGCGCGATGAAGCGGCGCGGCATGCGGCTGGCCACCTCGAACGACTCGGGATACTCGGCCAGGTTGATGCTTTCCTTGGTGCGCGCGGCGTGGCGTTCTTCCTGCTCGCGCTCGACCGCGTGGATGATGCGCTGGCGGATGCGTTCGAACACATGTTCGGCAGGGTCGGAGGTTTCCAGGTCCGCCAGCGTGTTCAGGAAGGTCATTGCATCGAAATCGCAATCGTCCGCGAGGTCGGAGATCTCGCGCACGAACGCCTCCACACTCTGGTGCAGCGCTTCGATGGCGGCCGGGCTGGAACGCTCCAGCACCAGGGCGCGCTGCGCTTCCGGATCCATCTTGCGCCACTTGCTCGGCTTGGCCAGCACGCCCTGGGCTGGCACCAGCTGGTACGGTACGCGCAGGTCTTTATGCTTGACCAGGCCGGAGAAGCGGACGAAGACCCGGCCTTCCATCTTGACCAGCTGGACGCCCTTGGCCTGCAGATCGCGATCGAGCACCAGGGTTTCGGTGCCGGCATCTTCGCCGATGAGCATGGTGGATTTCGGGTCTGAATTGGTTGGCATAGTTTGAAGCACGCGATATTGGATTGACGAACTATATCGCGGATGCCGGCTGACGCGTGTCGCCGGGTCTGGCACGCAGGCGGGCCGCCTTGCTAACTTGGTTCTCTGGTTTGGGCCATACCGGCCTTAATTTGCGCAACCGATTCCATCAACCGCATGGCATTTTTCGCAGAGCCGAGAAGATGCAGCGTTTCTTCCATACTACTGAAGTCTGCCAGGGACAATATAACGACGGGCTCACCATTGACGCGGGTGATGACGGTGGGCGTGTGATCCCCACAAACCTTATCCATCACACTTTTGAGAGCCGCTCGCGCTTCGCTAAACGTCAGGATATTCATAAGAATCACCTTTGGGTCACACCGAACCAAGTGGATGAAGTGTCGAATGAGCGCCAACTGATGTGGCCTGGACCGCGGACAGTCCAGGGCTTTGGGAACCGACTACTGATTGTCTATGGCGACGCCGGCGCTGTGCGCCTGCTCGTCCGCATGGTACGAACTGCGCACCATCGCACCAACGGCGGCATGCACGAAGCCCATCTTGTACGCCTCTTCTTCGAACATCTTGAAGACGTCCGGGTGCACGTAGCGGCGCACCGGCAGGTGCGAGTTCGAAGGCGCCAGGTACTGGCCAATGGTCAGCATCTCGACGTTGTGCTCGCGCAGGTCGCGCATCACTTGCAGGATCTCTTCGTCGGTCTCGCCCAGGCCGACCATGATGCCGGACTTGGTGACCGCGTTCGGGTACAGCGCCTTGAAGTCGCGCAGCAGTTCGAGCGAGTGCTTGTAGTCGGCGCCGGGACGGGCTTCCTTGTACAGGCGCGGCACGGTTTCAAGGTTATGGTTCATCACGTCAGGCAGGCCGTCCTTGAAGATCGCCAGCGCTTTGGCCAGGCGGCCGCGGAAGTCCGGCACCAGCACTTCGATGCGGGTCTTCGGCGACAGCGCGCGCGTTTGCTGGATGCACTCGACGAAGTGGCCGGCGCCGCCGTCGCGCAAGTCGTCGCGGTCGACCGAGGTGATCACCACGTAGGACAGGCGCAGGTCGGCGATGGTCTTGGACAGGTTGCGCGGCTCGTTGACGTCGAGCGGGTCAGGGCGGCCGTGGCCGACGTCGCAGAACGGGCAGCGGCGGGTGCACTTGTCGCCCATGATCATGAAGGTCGCGGTGCCCTTGCCGAAGCATTCGCCGATGTTCGGGCAGCTCGCTTCTTCGCACACCGTCACCAGGTTGTTGGCCCGCAGGATGTCCTTGATTTCGTAGAAGCGCGTCGAGGCCGACGCCGCTTTCACGCGGATCCAGTCCGGCTTTTTCAGGCGCTCGACTTCGGCGATCGGCACGATCTTGATCGGGATGCGCGATGTCTTGCTGGCGCCTTTTTGCTTGTCGCTGGCGTTGTAGGCGGGGGCGATGCTGGTATCGGTGTCAGGAGTCATTTGGCTGCATGCCCAATCGGGCTAAGGTTGTGTTGTTCGGTTGGTGCTGCGGCGTCGAGCGTGGCGAGCTGGCGGACCAGTTCGCGCGCCAGCGCCTGCTGCACATCGGCCAGCGCCGCGGTCACGCCCATCGTGCGCATATCCACCGTGGCCAGGCCGGAGTAGCCGCAGGGGTTAATCCAGGAAAACGGCGACAGGTCCATCGCGACATTGAGCGACACGCCGTGATAGGTGCAGCCGTTGCCGCGCACTTTCAGGCCGAGTGCCGCGATTTTGGCGCCTTTCCGGGCGCCTTCCGCGATGTAGATGCCGGGCGCGCCTGCGACGCGCTCACCGTCGAGATTATACGCCGCCAGCACTTCGATGATGGCTTGCTCGATTTTATTGACAAATTGTCTCGCATACAGTTTGCCGCCCGGTTTGTTGCGGCGCAGGTCCATCAGCAGGTAGATCACCACTTGGCCGGGCCCGTGGAAGGTCACTTCGCCGCCGCGGTCGGTCTGGATCACCGGGATGTCGTGGGCTTCCAGCACGTGCGCGCGGTCGGCGCCCAGGCCCAGCGTGTACACCGGCGGGTGCTCGACGATCCACAGTTCGTCGGGCGTGGCGGTGTCGCGCGCGTCGGTAAAGGCACGCATCGCGGCGAAAACAGGCTCGTACTCGGCGCGGCCGAGGTCACGGATGATGGCCGGCTCGGGGCGGATGGAGGACATGTGGGCAGTCGGGGACAGGGTTGCGGAGCGCTGTCATTATAAGTCAGCAGGGGTTTGGGTGCTGAAGGGGCTCCCGTCGTCGTTGGCCCGAGACGTCGTTCCGGCGTCGACCGAGGGGTCGGACCCGGGTTGTTCATTTAGGGGTCTGACCCCGGTTGAGTTGGCGCCTCCGAAACGGGGTCAGACCCCCAACAGAACCACCGGGGTCTGACCCCTCGTTCGTGGCGCAGCGTTTCCGCGGCTTCGGCAGCCTTGCAAATTACATCACGATCTTGACCATCGGGTGGCCGGACAGTGCGCGGTACAGGTCGTCGAGCTGGGCGCGGCTGATGGCGCGCACCGTCACGGTCAGGCCGGTGTAGTTGCCGTTGGCCGAGGGCCGCACTTCCAGCCGGCCGATGTGGAAGGTCGGATCATGCTCAAGCACCACGTCGACGATCGTCGCGGCGAAGTCTTCGTGCGTGGCGCCCATCACCTTGATCGGGAAATCGCTGGGGTATTCGATAAGGGAATCGATGGTCGGGGTCGGTTGCATGGCATTCCAGTCTTGAAGTGAAAACGAAACAGTTGAGCCAGGGAATGGACTCGCCTGTTCACATTGTAGTCAATGTTGGAGTTTTAAACAGTGCGCGCAAAAAGAAGGCCAGCTCTTGGCTGGCCTAAACTAATTCCCATCGTAAGGAAAGTAGCGGGACAAATCGGTGGTATCGAGAAGCCGTCCGGGCGCTGCCATGTTGAGCTGGCATGCTGCCGTCGCCGGCTCCTGCGCACGTTGGTGCGCTGGAGTGATACCACTATATCGAAGCGCCCCGCCGCCACCGACCGAAATGCGACGAAGCGCGCTTTTCGGTAGCTGAGCGACAGAATCGGCGGGCTGGGAGGTTGCGCCAGCCCGCGCCGATTATCCGGTCACCGTTCCTTTTCGCCTTCGCCGCGCTTGCGCTCGTCGCCGCGATTTCCGCGGCGTTCGGGGGCGGGCGCCTGTGCAGCGGCTTGCGGCGCCGCTTGTGCTTGTGCTTGTGCTTGTGCTTGTGCCTGTGCCTGTGCCTGTGCCTGTGCCTGGCGCACCATCGCTCCCATCGGACCAGCAGCAGGCGCTGCCGCCGGGGCCGGCTGCTGGAGGGCCTGCGGCGCGGCAAACTGGCGCGGCTGCTGCTGCACCGGCACGTTCGCAGCGTCCGGTTCGCGCATGCGGCGCTCGCCGTCACCGCGGAATTGACGTCCACGCTGCTCGGCCGCCGGCGGCGAGGTCATCGCCTGCGGCATTGGCGCCGCGGCCGGAGGCATGGCCACCGCTTGCGGAGTGGCTGCCTGCGCGGGCTGCTGGCGCTGGCGACGGTCTTCGAAGTCCGAACGGCCGTCGCGGCGGCCGAACTGCGGCTGTGCAGCCGCCGGCGCGGCCATTGGAACTGGCCCAACGGCAGCCGGCGCCTGCTGCTGGCGAGGGCTGCGGTCGTCGAAGCCAGGACGGCCGTCGCGGCGGGTAAATGGCGATGGCGCCGGCTGGCCGGGCGCGGCCTGCTGGACCACGCCCTGCACGCGCTGCGGCACGCCGGTCAGCTCGGGGCGGTGCGGCCGGTTGCGCTGCATGTCGTCGCGGTCAGCGCGTTCGCGCCGGTCGAAGCGGTCGCCACGGCCGAAGCCCTGCGGCGCAGCCGGCGCGGCGGCCGGCGCATTTTGCAGCGCCATCGGCGAGACAGCCGCCCTTGGCAAGTTGCGCAAGGCGATGGTGCCGAGGCGGCCAAACTGCTCATGCGGGACCACGGTCAGGCCTTCACGGTGGAAATCGCGGCCGCGCCAGTCGCCTTGGCCATCCGGGCGGGCGTCACGGTTGATGCGCTGCAGGTGGTCGTGCGACAGGCGATAGCCAGGCACGAAGGAATCGCGCGGATTCAGCGGGTACCAGCCCTGCGCCGGACGCGCGCCGCCCGAATTGAAATTGAGGCTCCAGTTGCTGCCGCCGACCCAGCCCACCAGCGCCGGCGCCCATACCGGACGGCCGATCTGGCGGCCCGGCGCCCATGCCCAGCGCTGGTTCACCTGCACCCAGCGGCCGTAGTGGAATGGTGCGTAGCCCCACGGCGCGTTATCGACCCAGGTCCAGCCCCAAGGCGAAACCCAGGTCCAGCTGCCGTCGCGGTACGGCGCCCAGTCGGCGGCGACCGTGCGCGGGATCCACAACGGGCCGTATTCGGCGTCATCGCGCCAAACGCCGTTCTGGTCGAGGTCTTCGTAGCCGGTCATTTCGGTAGTGACGTAACGCGCCGAGGTGGAGCGGTCGTCGCGCATGTCGCGCAGCTGGGCCCAGTCGTCGAAGCTGTCGCGTACCGCGAAGCCGGTGCGCACGTCATCGTCGCTGATGTCGGCGCGCTTGCCGGCGCGGACGATCAGCTGCGAGCCACCATCCTCGACCAGCGCCACGCCATCGAACACGTTGACGGCGGTGGTGCCGCGCACCCGCATCGCGTCGACCCGCAGCCGGCCTGGCTCTTGCAGGCGGACGCCGGCGTTGGAGGTGGTCAGCTCGAAGCCGGGCAGCACCTCGGCGTTGACCACGCGCACGCTGGCCGAGCCGTAGTTCAGGTGCAGACGCAGGCTGTCATCGTCGAGTTCGGACACTTCCATCGACGAATCGGCATCGAGGCGGACCGAGGTAGAGCCGATGCGGATCTCGGTGCGGGCGTTCTGTCCGGTCGTGATGCGGTTCTGCGATGTCACCGGCCAGTTCACCTGCGCCGCGCTGGCTTCGCTGCCGACATCGCTGCTGATTGTGACTTCGCCTTGGGCCAGCGAGACGCGCCCCACCCGCGCCGGCGGATCGGCCAGTGCCAGGGTCGAAAACACCGAGCATGCGATCAGCGCCACGGCCTTGATGAAACGAGTAGTCATTTGGAACTCCGGGATGTACGGACGAGGCTCGCCGTATTCAACACAACGTTCCAGCGTGAAAAAGGATCACACCGGTTACAAAAAGTTGCAACTAGTTAGTGAAACTCAGGCCGCGCCGCGATTGACGAAGAACAGCGCGGCGCCCACCAGCACGAGCACGCCGCCGAAGAAGCGGTTCTGCTTTTTCACCGCGCGCTCGTCGCGGAAATAGCGCTGCATCGATGCGGCGAGCCAGGCGTAGCCGTGCATGACGAGGCAATCGATGGTCACCATGGTGGCGCCGAGGATCAGCAGCTGCGGCAGCAGGGCGGCCTGCTGCGAAATGAATTGGGGCAGGACGGCGACCATGAAGATGATGCCCTTCGGGTTGGTCGCATTGGTCAGGAAGCCAGTCAGCACGCGACGGTAGAACGACGGATGGGCAACCAGCGCGGCCGCTTCCAGCGTCGCCGGCTGCGCCTTGGCGCGCCACTGGCTGACGCCGCACCAGATCAGGTACAGCGCGCCGACCGTCTTGACCACGCTGAACGCGAGTTCGGACGCGAGCAGCAGCGAGCCGACGCCCGCGCCGGCGATCACGAACACCAGCAGCAGTCCGATTTGGAGGCCGAGCACGGTGGCGCTGGCTTTGCGGACGCCGTAGGCCAGCCCGTGCGACATCGCCATCACGGCGCCCGAGCCGGGTGAAATCGCAATCAGGGAACCGGCGATGACGAACGTAATCCAGGTGGCAAAAGTCATGCGCGAAATGGGGAATTCAGAAAGGGGAAGGGAACGGCGGGAAGAAACGAGACGGGCGCGGAACCGGCATGAACCGGCGCCGCGCCCGATCAGGGGGTGCTGCTTACTTCTTCTTTGGATTGACAGCTGCTTTCAGCGTCGCGCCAGCCGAGAACTTTGGCGACTTCGAAGCTGCGATCTTGATCGCTTCGCCGGTCGATGGATTGCGGCCCTTGCGTGCAGCGCGCTTGGCGACCGAGAAAGTGCCGAAGCCGGTGATACCGACCGTGTCACCTTTTTTCAGGCGCTCGGTGATGATATCGATGACCGTGTTGATCGCGCTGTTGGCTGCGGCGCCGGACATCTCGGTACGCTTCGCAAATTCAGCAATCAGTTCGCCTTTTTTCATAACTATCCTCCGGGGTTAAAAGAGCGGGAAGATTAGCATAAATATTGCTCAGTGTAACAATTTCTCGAAAGGCCACGCAAAAGTAAGCCCGGCTGTGACTGGATCGCGACGGTTTGGCGTCGTTTTTCCAGCCTCAGGCCGGGCTCGCCGCGCTGCGCCTTGCAGCGCAACATGCCCGCGCGGGTGCGCTTAAACGGCTGGCGCAGGCTCGCCGCGCGTGTTCGCGAGGCGGGTGCGCAGCGCCGCGTTGATCAGCGTCTGGTAGCCTTTGCCGCTCTGTTCGGACAGCGAACGGAACTGCGACAGCACCTCGTCATCGAGGTAAATCGTGATGCGGGTCTTGCGCTTGACGGGCCGGGTCGAGCGTGGAGTTGCGTTGGAAATATCGAAATCGGTATTCATGGTTGGTTCCCCTTTAGGTGGCCGGCGGCAGTAACGCAGTCCGGCAGGTTTTCACTATACGTATGCGGATCGGCAAAGCTTGCGAAAAGCGACGAGTTGCCGAAATGGGGGATTGGAACGCAAAAATGGCGGCTATACGGGCGCGCGGCCGGGTCGGGTAAGATGGTATTTTTTAGCAATGTCACCGTTAAGTGTTGGACGACCTGCGGCGTCGACGAGCCACCTCTTCATGCACGCGCCGCGGTCCAAGGGCTGGGGTCAGGTCCGGCGGACCTGACCCCGGGGTTGTCGCCGCACCGGGCGCTTGCCTCCATCGCTGGTGATATAGCCTATTTTTCCCATGGATGAGGAGCAGGGCCGATGGCTTCAGGTAGTTTGCTGGCATTAATCGACGACATCGCGGCGATCCTTGACGACGTCGCGCTGATGAGCAAGGTCGCGGCCAAGAAGACCGCCGGCGTGCTGGGCGACGACCTGGCGCTGAACGCGCAGCAGGTATCGGGCGTGGACGCCGACCGCGAGCTGCCGGTGGTGTGGGCGGTGGCGGTAGGCTCGCTCAAGAACAAGGCCATCCTGGTGCCGGCCGCATTGGCCATCAGCGCCTTCATCCCCTGGGCGATCACGCCATTGCTGATGCTGGGCGGAACCTTCCTGTGTTACGAGGGTTTCGAAAAGCTGGCGCACAAGTTCCTGCACTCGCCGGTCGAAGACCAGCAGCACCACGACGAGCTGCTGCACGCCGTGACCGACGAATCGGTTGACATGGTGGCGATGGAAAAGGACAAGATCAAGGGCGCGGTGCGCACCGACTTCATCCTGTCGGCCGAGATTATTGTCATTTCGCTGGGCACGGTGGCCGGCGCGCCGTTCGGCCAGCAGGTGGCGGTGCTGGCGGCGATTGCGGTGGTGATGACAGTCGGCGTGTACGGGCTGGTGGCGGGCATTGTCAAGCTCGACGACGCCGGGCTGTACCTGAGCCGGCGCGGCAGTGGCGCGCTGCAGTTGTTCGGCAAAGCGCTGCTGGCGGGCGCGCCGATGCTGATGAAGGCGCTGTCGGTGCTGGGCACGATCGCCATGTTCATGGTGGGCGGCGGGATCCTGGTGCACGGCGTGCCGGCGCTGCATCACGTGGTTGACAGCGCGGCAGCGGCGGCGGCGACCGTGCCGGGCGTCGGTGGCTTGCTCAAGGTGGTGACGCCGACCGCGATCGATGCGGTGGCGGGCGTGATTGCCGGCGCGGTGGCGCTGGTGATTGTGACCATCGGCATGAAGCTGTTCAAGCGCAAGGGCGCGGCAGCCGCCTGATTTCGTTAGCCTTCTTTAGCCCGTCGTCCTTGCGATAAACGCGAGGACGACGTACATGGGTGGGCGTTCGCGCCACACCGATGCGCACGGAATGCCGCGTCATATCCCACTCATCAGCAAACTTACGCGGAACTGACGAAAAGTTCACGACTGTTGTTATTAACCCCACGAAACGTTTTGATGAATTGACATTCGATAGTGCGCGTCCCAGTATGGTTTCGGACGTATTTATCACTATGGAAATAATCCCCCGAAGTCAGAGGGGCTAACAATTCATCATCACCCGAGGGAAAGATAATATGCAGAAAAAGTTCGCACCCAAGAAGCAAGTGCTCGCCTTGTCCATCGCGTCGCTGTTCGCCAGCGGCGCCGCCTTTGCCCAGACCACGCCGGCGGCCGACGACAGCGCCGCTGTCGTGGTCGTCACCGGCACCCGCGTCGCCAACCGTACCGCGCTCGACACCACAGCCCCGGTCGACATCATTTCCGCTGAATCCCTGAAAAACGCCGGCACCACCGAAATCAACCAGGCGCTGTCGGTTGCCCTGCCTTCCCTGAACTTTCCGCGCCCCGGCCTGACCGACGGCACCGACACCGTGCGTCCGGCCACCCTGCGCGGCCTCGCTCCCGACCAGACCCTGGTGTTGGTGAACTCCAAGCGCCGCCATTCGGCCGCGCTGGTCAACGTCAACGGCACCGTCGGCCGCGGCTCGGCATCGGTGGACATGAACACGATCCCGACCTCGATCGTGCGCAACATCGAGGTGCTGCGCGACGGCGCCTCGGCCCAATACGGTTCCGATGCGATTTCCGGCGTGGTCAACATCCGCCTGCGCACCGACCGCGACGGCGGCGAAGCGAGCGTCACCTACGGCGCCCGCAAGACCGAATACGATGTCCTGAGCGACGTGCCGCCAGCCGGCGCGAACTACGGCGCCGGCCCGAAATCGCGCAGCCTGACCGATGGCAAGACCGCCACCGTCAGCATGTGGAAAGGCCTGCCTTGGGGCGAGAGCGGTTTCCTCACCATCGCGGCCGAATACAAGGATCAGAAACACACCGAGCGCAGCGGCTACGACATGCGTGCGGCCTACGCCAAAGTGAACGGCGCCTTCGATCCGCGTGAAGCGAACTTCAACCGTTTCGACACGTGGTACGGCGAGCCGCAGATGAAACAGACCACCCTGTTCGCCAACGCCGCCAATCCGCTGGGCGACGGCGTCAAGCTGTACGGCTGGGCCAGCTTCCAGAATCGCGACGCCAAATCGGCCGCCAACATCCGCCGCGCGGTGCAGGATCAGAACATCGCCTCGATCTACCCGGACGGATTCATTCCGTTCATCGAGCCGAACGTAAAAGACTTCGCGATGACGGGCGGCGTCAACTGGGTGGCAGGCAATTGGGACATGGACGCCTCGCTCGGCTACGGCAGCAACGAGATGCAGTTCGACTTGTCGAACACCCTCAACCGTTCGATCGGACCTGGCAGCAAGACCGCGTTCTATGCGGGCGGCTTCGGCTACGACCAATGGGTGCTGAACCTGTCGGGCGTACGCTCGATGCCGATGGACAGCCTCGCTTCGCCATTGAACGTGGCGATCGGCGCCGAAGCGCGGCGCGAAGGCTACACCCTCGACGCCGGCGAGCCGGATTCGTACCGCTACGGCGGCGTGCTGCTGCCAAGCGGCCTGCCAACCGCACCAGGCGCGCAGGGCTTCCCTGGCTACCGGCCTGCTGACGCCAGCAACACGCATCGCACCGCGGTCGGCGCCTACATCGACCTCGAAGCGAATGTGACCAAGCAGTTCCTCGCTTCCGCCGCGGTGCGCGCCGAGCACTATTCGGACTTCGGCAACAGCCTGGCCGGCAAGCTGGCCGCGCGCTTCGACTTCACGCCGGCGCTCGCGCTGCGCGGATCGGTGCAGAACGGCTTCCGCGCGCCGTCGCCACAGCAGCAGAACTTCTCGGCCACGTCGACCAACTTCATTAATGGCGTACCGTTCGACATCACCACCTTCCGCCCGACCGATCCGGTCGCCGCGGCGCTCGGCGCCAAGCCGCTTGACGCAGAGAAGTCGCTCAACTTCTCGCTCGGCGCGGTGGCTCGCCTGGGCAGGGCCAGCCTGACGGTCGATGCTTACCGCATCAAGATCAAGGATCGCATCGTGCTGTCGGAAAACCTGATCGAATCGACCGTGCCCGGCATTAACAACTTCCTGAAAGCGCAAGGCTTCGCAGGATCGGGCGGCGGCCGCTTCTTCATCAACGGCGTCGACACCACCACCGACGGCGTCGATGTCGTACTGAACGTGCCAATGAACACCGACGGCGCCGGCAAGTTCGACCTCACGCTGGCGGCCAACGTCAACAAGACTGAAGTGACCAAGCTGCCGACATCGACCACGCTTGGCGCCTTCACTCCCGCGCCGACCTTGTTCGGCCGGGTGAATACGCTGACGTTCGAAAAAGGTACGCCGAAGAACAAGCTGAGTGCGAACATGAACTGGAAGATGGGCCAGTGGGGTGCTACGGCACGCGCTACCCGTTACGGCGAAGCCATCAGCCCGGGCACCTCGCCGGCGCTCGACTTCGTGCTGTCGGCCAAGACGCTGGTCGACCTGGAAGCGCGCTTTGCCCTGTCGAAGCAGATGAACCTGGCAGTGGGCGCCGACAACGTGTTCGACGTGTATCCGGATGCGTTCCCGCCGGCGCTGAACACGACCGGTGCGGCGATGTTCTCGAACTACTCGCCGTTCGGGCGTTCGGGCCGCTTCGTGTACGCGCGCGCCAGCTACAGCTTCTAAGGCACGACGCGGCGGCCGCGGTTGCGGTCCGCCAAAAGCAAAGGCCACCTTCGGGTGGCCTTTTTCGTTGCCGATGTCATCGTACAGTATGGGATGACTTTCGCCTCTTCATGCACGCGCCGCGGTCCAAGGGCTGGGGTCAGGTCCGGCGGACCTGACCCCGGGGTTGTCGCCGCACCGGGCGCTTGCCGCCATCGCCGTCCGATTCGCGGAGTCTACTGCCCCGCAGGTGGCTCCCAAAGCTCGACGCGGTTGCCTTCAGGATCCGTTACCCAGCCAAATTTGCCGTACTCGGAGTCGTCGGTCTTCTCGTCGACCTGGCAGCCTTCGGCGCGCAGCAAAGCGAGCAGGGCGTGCAAATCGGCAACGCGGAAATTAATCATGAACGGCGACGGCCCCTCACCAAAATACTTGGTGTCCGGTTCGAAGATGCTCCACGCCGTCGTGCCTGTACCGGTGGGATTATCTTCCGATTTCCAGGGGAACGATGTGCCGCCCCATTCCGAGATGGGAATGCCGAGATGGCGCCGATACCACTCGCGCAGCTGCTCGGGATTCTTGGCTTTGAAGAAGATGCCGCCGATGCCGGTGACGCGCTTTTGATCGCTTGGGTTCATTGTAGGGTCCGCATAGTGTGGAAACAGAACCATATTAATCCTTCATGTCCGCACGGTGCAATAAGATTAACTTAAGCGTCCACTCCTTTGAAACCTCGGTCAGTGTACAAGCCGCATGCGTTGCGCATCTCGCTGCGGCGGTGCGCCAAACAGCCGGGCATGCTCGCGACTGAATTGCGAGGCGCTTTCATAGCCAACCCGCAAGCCCGCACTGCCCGCATCGAGATTCTGGCTCAACATCAATTGTGCGCATTCGGTCTCGGCCGCCCTGGGCAGCCATGATGATCTCCTCGTAGTCGCGCTGGACGTCACGCATCCGGAGGACGCATAGGCGGCAGTCGCAAAAGGACATTCGGACGTATCGACGTCCTGGTCAATAACGCCGGTAATTTCTTCTACAGCGGCGCGTGGGTCTTGCTGAACCAGGCCTCGAATCCTGTGGTGCCGAGACGCGGGTTATCGCCAGGCGTGAGCGACTGGTTGTTCAATTTGATGCCAAAGTAGCGGGCCTCCGCATCCGGCACTACCTTGCGTGGATCTTTCATGGCGGTCAAATAGCGCTGCACAAGTCCGGCTAGGCCTACGCGCTCCGGCCCTGCGGCCTCGAACATGCCATTGACGGGTTCAGCCAGCGCCGTGTCGGTCACCACCGCGGCGATGTCGTCCGAAGCGATCGGCTGAATGTCGGCCGGCGACAGATGCACGGTATCTCCGACAGTTCCCGATTGGGCGATACCGCCCAGGAATTCAAAGAACTGCGTCGAGCGCACGATGGTGTATGGCACCTTGGATGCCTTGATCAGTTCCTCCTGGGCCATTTTTCCACGGAAGTAGCCGCTGTCGAGCAGACGCTCGGTACCGACCACGGACAGGGCGATATGGTGCTGCACACCTGCAGCGGCTTCTGCCGCCAGCAGCTTGCGTCCGGATGTTTCGAAAAATTCCAAAACAGCCTTGTCTTCCCAAGAAGGCGCGTTGGACAGGTCGACAACGACTTGTGCGCCCTTTAGCGCTTCTGCCAGTCCTTCACCCGTGACGGTATTAATGCCAGTGCTGGGAGAACCCGCTACCACCTCATGGCCAATCTGGCGAAGATTGGCGACCACTTTGGACCCAATAAGGCCGCTTCCGCCGATGACTACGATTTTCATAGAATTCCTTTAAGGTCTGCATGCGCAGATGAGCCGCGGGTGTTTCGACATTGCTGTTAGAGCGAAAGCAATCTTCATGGGCTGTCGCGCCCAGCATTTCAATATAGTTCGCGCCTCGAATCCTCACAAGAACGGCGACTTGCCGTGGGACTACCCCCGCAGAATCGAGACCGAAGCAGGCGTCAGGACGATCGCGTGACAAATCCATGCTGCCGCGGCGATTGCGTAGGCGACAATGGATGCTGTTAGTAAGGAAAGCCGCATGAAGAATTCCTTTCAATATTAGAAGCCTGGCGCCGGCACTTCCGGGATCTGGTTGCGCAGGCTCAGGTTGAGCAGGTTCCATCCGACGATGGCGGAGATGGCGTAGCCCAGTTCGGCGGTTTCGGTCTCGTTGAAATGCTGACGAAGCTCGGCGTAGGCGACATCAGTGTCATCGCGTTGCGGCAGCGCGTTGACCGCTTCGGCCCAGCCCAGGGCGGCGCGCTCGCGTGCGTCGAAAAACGGCGCTTCGCGCCAGCCCGCAATCGCGTTCAGGTGACGCGGATCGGCGCCTTGCTTGACCAGGTCGCGCCAATGCATGTCGATGCAGACGCCGCAGCCGTTGATCTGGGAAACGCGCAGATGCACCAGTTCGACCAGGCGTTCGC
This sequence comes from Pseudomonadota bacterium, assembly GCA_046728335.1. GTDB lineage: Bacteria > Pseudomonadota > Gammaproteobacteria > Burkholderiales > Burkholderiaceae_D > JAFCUW01. The sequence continues at coordinate 60,415 of JBKPEJ010000023.1, forward strand.
CGAGCGAGCTGTGCTTTACAGAGCCCGACAGGTTGATCATCGCCTTCAGGTTGGCGGGGGCGAGAGTGAAGAAGGGGATGCGAGCGGAATGGGACATGATTGCCTTTCGGATAAATGGGAAGGCATCGAATTTGCCTTCCATATCCCATAAGACGGCGGTCCGAACGGCTTTGTGACAGGACTCTGAATTTATTTGGCAATGTCACCGTGAAATGTGGGAACGCGCAGCGATGGCGGCAAGCGCCCGATGCGGCGACAACCCCGGCGGTCAGGTCCGCCGGACCTGACCCCGGCCCTTGGTCTGCGGCGCATGCATGAAGAGAGGGTACCTCTGTAAGCCCGCCGGGCGGTGGTTGCCCGCGGTGTCGGCGCTGGTCTGGTAGCGTACGCCGCCATCGGCAGTGCCAGAAACCTGGACGCTCGACTGAGCATGGACGAGAGTGGTCAACGGGGCCAGCAGGGCCAGCCCCAAAATGCTTCGCTTCATGTGGAATTCTTTAGTTTTTAATTTGAATAGTTCAGGGAATACGGATGATTATTCGGCCGGCGCGGACAAGGGTTGCCGGCTCGGCCTGGCGCTCGATCGCTACTGCCGGCGGGATGTAGCCGGCATTGAGTTCTGCATCGAGCGTCTTGTGGTCAAGCGCCCGCTCCCAATTGGCGACCACGATGGTGGCCACCGCGTTGCCGGTGATGTTGGTGAATACGAAGGCCGATGACAGCAGGCGATGCACGCCCAGGATCACGGCAATGGACGACACTGGAATCGTGTTGGTCGCCGCAAGGGTTGCCGCCAGCACGGCGATGGCCGAACCTGCGACGCCCGCGCCGCCTTTGGAAGTGAGCAAGAGCACGGCCAGCAGCGCGAGCTGGTCTTGCCAGCCGAGCGCGGTGTTGGTGGCCTGGGCCAGGAACACCGACACCGCGGCGAAGTACAGGCAGGTGCCGTCGTGGTTAAACGAATAACCGGTCGGCAGCACCGCAGCCGACCTGCTCGAGTTTGCGCAGCAGCTGCGGGAACACGCTTTCCGACGATGATGCCGATCACCAGCAGCACCGACTGGCTGGCGACACCGGTGCAGCAGTCGTTTATGAACACCTGCGCGAAGAGTGCCATCAGGATGATGCTGGCTAGTGGGTGTTCAGCGAACACTTCAGCGTGACTGCCCCCGCTAGCAAAGTCCAGCCACCTTTCCCGAAAAGAGCGTCGGCAATAGTGAAGTGGTCGTAAAATATGCACCGGACCTTCACACGAGCGCGGGCCCGCAGGAATCCCACCACAGTCTCCCCGTATCTGGAATCCCCATGCACATAGGCGTGATCTATGCACTGCTGGCGGCCGTGCTGTTCGGCGCCAGCACCCCTTTCGCCAAGACGCTGGTTGGCCAGATGCCTCCGGTCATGCTGGCCGGCGTGCTGTACCTGGGCAGCGGTATCGGCTTGCTGGCCTGCTATGCGGTGCGTGCGCTGTACAAGCGCAATGCACAGGATAAACCGGTGGCGCTGACCCGGCGCGACTTGCCATGGTTCGGAGGCGCGGTTGCCGCCGGCGGCATCGCCGGTCCACTGCTGCTGATGGCCGGACTGACCAGCGTGCCCGCCTCGTCGGCCTCGCTGCTGCTCAATATGGAAGGTGTGCTGACCGCCATGCTGGCGTGGTTCGTCTTCAAGGAAAATTTCGACCGGCGCATCTTCATCGGCATGCTGCTGATCGTCGCGGCCGGCGTGTTGCTGTCGTGGGAGCAAGTGCCCGCCGCCGGGCTGCCGTGGGGCGCATTCGCCATCGTCGGCGCTTGCCTTTGCTGGGCCATCGACAACAATCTGACCCGCAAGGTGTCGGCCAGCGATCCCTTGCAGATCGCCGGCATCAAGGGACTGGCCGCCGGATCGGTCAACCTGGCGTTAGCCCTGGCCTACGGTTCGCATCTGCCGGCGGCCAGCACGCTCCTGAGCGCCGGAATGGTGGGCTTTTTTGGATATGGCCTGAGCCTGGTGCTGTTTGTGATGGCGTTGCGCCATCTCGGCACGGCCCGCACCGGGGCTTATTTCTCTGCCGCACCGTTCGCGGGAGCGGTGCTGTCGCTGCTGATGCTGGGCGAAGTCCCGGGCGGGCTGTTCTGGATTGCAGCCGCGCTGATGGCCGGCGGCATTTGGCTGCACCTGAGCGAGTCGCATGCGCATGAGCACGAACACCCGCCCATGTCGCACCTGCACAAGCACAGCCACGACGAGCACCACCAGCACATACACGATGCTGATTGGGACGGCATCGAGCCGCACGCTCATCCGCACCATCACGCACCGCTGCGCCACAGCCATCCCCATTACCCGGACATCCACCACCGTCACGAGCATTGAAAGACAACACTCAGGATTCCTGGCGTAAATGCTCCTGGAGGAACTCGATAGAACGTTGAGTTTTCGCCGGTAAGAGGCGGGTTTCGGTGATTGCGTAGACGGGCAGTGGAGTGTCCATGCCATTCGGGTAATATCCGGCGTAGCCATCCCGCCGACAGGTCCTCTGCTGCGACCTTCTCCGGCAACATGATGATGCCCAAATCGAGCGTCGCCAGACGTCGGAACATCCCGACGCTATTCACAAGAAATTTACCCCCAACATCAACCTCTACTGTTTCCGCATTCCGGTGAAGCGTCCATCGCCCAGCCTTGGGGAAGCCGAGATATTCACAGGCCGGACCGGTTGGCAACTGGCGCGTTGGCGATCGTGGGTGATGCTGCCCATGTCGTTTCACCGATGACTGGACGCGGTTTCGCGACTGGGGTGGAGGATGCGGCGGTGCTGGCAGCACTGATGGCTGACCGGCGCGCCGACGACCCTGTTTCGGTCACGCTGGCCCTTACGAGGCCGCACGATTACCCTTCGTTCGCGCGCTGGTCGTCCATTCAAAGCAGATCAGCGCCGAGTATCTTCGTTATGCTGCGGCGGCCTGATCAATCGTACACAGAGAACGCTCCCTGCTTTCAAGGTCGGCCCGAGACCGTCGTCTTTTCATGAACTAACCTGGTTCGTCATTGGCGGCTGCGAATACCGCAGCCGATCCACAAACGTTGAGGCTCCGAGAACCTTCAAAAACCAGCAACCCAATATTTTTCATCTTATCCATGGCACGATTTAAGCGGTGTTTGTCGCTTTTAATTTGCTTAGTCAGCGTACACTTCGGCTGCGCTTATTCCTTGATCCCGTGAAGACCAAGGACCAGTGACCTACATCTCTTCATGGAGCAATTTGTGTCTCGCAACGCATTGCAGCTCATCGCCGAATATATCAGGCCGTCATTTCCGGCGCGCCCTTCGGATCTCGGCGCTGCCGACTTTTATTCTCCGCAGGATCCATTTGTCATCCACGGTAACAGCTATAACCCCGGTCCGGGCAGCATCTGCGCCGTGCTGATTACCTCACTTCACACGATGTCGAGGCCGAATTTGATATGGTGGAGATGATAATGAGTTCGGTGCTCACCGATATTGCCGGCGTCGTGCATACTTTTGGAACAAGGCACGACCAAATGGAAAAAATCTTTGCTGATTATTGGCACCATAGACCCGTTCAGCATGAGCGGCATGGCACAAGAATCGCGGTCATTGAGCGTGCTCAAGAAGACTGTGGCGAAGCCGATGGAATGCTCACAGATAAGCCGGGTCTTTTGCTCGGGATTGCAACTGCGGATTGCGCCCCGGTCTTACTGGCTCGTAAAGATGGCATGGCAGTGGCTGCGTTGCATGTCGGCTGGCGCGGTGCCTTTGGCGGCATCATCCATGAATTTGCTAAGGTTCTTGAGGCGCGCGACGAAAAAGCGGACGATTGGGTTGCAGCAATCGGACCGACAGCCGGGCCCTGCTGCTACGAAGTTTCAGACGAGCTCATAAAGAAGTTTCGCGAGCGCTATCGCATAGGAAAGACCATCCTTGAGCCTCGCTCTCGTCGATTAAATCTTGTCGGTATAGTTCAATGGCAATTGAGATTAGCCGGAGTCCAATCCATATCTACCTCTTCCGAATGCACAATTTGCTGTCGTAAGGATGGCAACAATACGCACGGAGAATTTGCATTTCACAGCTACCGGCGTGATCGAGAAAGGCGGTCACCCGGCGTCGACGTTCAGTGGTCGGCTATCGCAATTTCAAAGTAACCGCCAATGCAAAACCAGAGTCGACCATAGAGCTTAACGGTTGAAGAAGTTCAACGATAAATCGAATGACTGAAATCAAAGACAGCGATTGCGAGATTCACCTGTTTCGCATGCGCTTGACGGTCCTGATGGGGCTCGTCTTTATCTGTTTCGCCCTGCTCGTGGCGCGTTTCGTATGGCTGCAGGTGGTCAAGCACAACCAATACATGGCGCAGGCCGAGGATAATCGCATCGCACTGGCGCCGATCGTACCAAACCGCGGACTGATCCTTGACCGCAATGGTGTGGTTCTCGCACACAACTACTCTGCATTCACGTTGGAGATAACACCGTCCAAGCTCGAAGCGAATATGGACTCGGTGGTCGACGAGTTGGCCAAGCTGGTGAAGGTCGAGCCCCGGGATCGCAAGCGCTTCAGGCACTTGCTGGAGGAGTCCAAGAGCTTTGCTGGCGTCCCGATCCGCACCCACTTGACCGACGACGAAGTGGCGCGCTTTACCGCACAGCGCTTCCGCTTCCCCGGCGTGGAGGTGCAGGCGCGCCTGTTCCGCCAGTACCCGCTGGGTGAGGTGGCGTCGCACGTACTGGGCTACATTGGCCGTATTAACCAGGCCGACGCGAAAATCATCGAGGCCGGCGACGATGCCGCCAACTACAGTGGCACCGACCACATCGGCAAAGAGGGCTTGGAAAAAAGCTACGAGCGCTTGCTGCATGGCCAGACCGGCTACGAGGCAGTCGAGCGTTCGGCCGGCGGGCGCGCCATTCGAACGCTTTCGCTCACGCCGTCGACTCCGGGCAAGAACCTGATCCTGTCGATCGACATCGAACTGCAGAAGGTGGCCGAGCAGGCCTTCGGCGACTACCGCGGGGCACTAGTCGCAATCGAACCGCATACCGGCGAAGTGCTCGCCTACGTGTCGCGCCCGGGTTTCGATCCCAACCTGTTCGTTGACGGCATCGATCCGCAAAGCTGGTCCGAGCTGAATACCTCGCCGGACCGGCCGCTGATGAATCGCCCACTGTCCGGCACATATCCGCCCGGCTCGACCTTCAAACCCTTCATGGCTCTGGCTGCCCTGGAACTGGGCAAGCGTCGACCGGAACAGGGCTTTAAAGATCCGGGCTTCTTCACATTGGGCGGGCATCGCTCCAACGACGACAGGCCGAGCGGCCATGGCTACGTCGACATGTACCGTTCGATCGTGATGTCCTGTGATACCTATTACTAGCAACTCGGCACAGAAATGGGCATTGATGCGATCAGCGGCTTCATGAAGCAGTTTGGCTTTGGCTCGCCAACCGGGATTGACCTCGAGCACGAGAAGACCGGCGTACTGCCCTCTCAGGAATGGAAGCACGATCGCTTCAAGGGCAACAGCGCCGCGCAGAAGTGGTTCGGTGGCGACACCGTCTCGGTAAGCATCGGCCAGGGCTTCAACAGCTATACAATGCTGCAGCTGGCAAACGCAGTGTCGACCCTGGCCAACAACGGTGTGATCGTAAAGCCGCACCTGGTCAGGGTGATCGAAGAGCCGGCAACCCACGCGCGCACGCTAGCCGTATCCAAGGAATCCGGACGCATTCCACTTAAGCAGGAAAACGTCGACATCGTCAAGCGCGCCATGGTGGGCGTGACCACAGTAATTGGCGCCACTGGCTACCAGGCCTTCCTCAACGCCCCTTACGAGGTGGGCGGCAAGACCGGGACCGCGCAGGTGGTCGGTCTGAAAGGCGCCAAGTACAACCCCAGTACGCCGGAACGCTTGCGCGACCACGCATTGTTCATCGCTTTTGCCCCGCGCGACAAGCCGCGCATTGCGATCGCAGATTTTTTATCTCGTTACGTAACCGCCCGGCTTGACTACGGTCGAACGACGAGGCGTGGCCGCTTTTGGAATTTCAGCAGGGCAGTCCAGGGCGATCAGTCCTTGCTCCCCTTGGGGCGCGTCCATCGCGATAATATGCAAGCCCCGAGAAAGACGAAACCGGCCACAGTCGCGACCCTATTCCAGTCGATAGTGCTCCAGCCCTGGGCGTAGCCGGCGTAGATTGCGGTCCCGATAGCAGCGCCCAGTGCGCCACACGCATTTTTTATCATCTTGTTCCTGTCAATTCAGTTCGGTTCGAGGGCCCGGCCCATACTGAAATGCCCTCCCGCCGGGTTGATCCTTACTCCACCGTTACGGACTTGGCTAAGTTGCGCGGCTTGTCGACATCGGTGCCCCGCGCCAGCGCGGTGTGATACGCCAGCAGCTGCAGCGCCGCCACGTGCAGGATCGGCGACAGCAGGCCGTAATGTTCCGGCAAACGGATCACATGCACGCCATCGCCCGAGGTGATGCGCGAATCGACGTCGGCGAACACGTACAGCTGGCCGCCGCGCGCCCGCACTTCCTGCATGTTCGACTTCAGCTTCTCGAGCAGCGCATCGTTCGGGGCGATCGTCACTACCGGCATTTCCTCGGTAACCAGCGCGAGCGGACCATGTTTCAGCTCGCCGGCCGGGTAGGCTTCGGCGTGGATATACGAGATTTCCTTGAGCTTCAGGGCGCCCTCGAGCGCGATCGGGTAGTGCATGCCGCGGCCCAGGAACAGCGCGTTTTCCTTGCGCGCGAAGTCGTCGGCCCAGGCGATGATCTGCGGTTCCAGCGCCAGGACGGCGGCAAGCGCGACCGGCAAGTGGCGCATCTGCTTGAGGTAAGTCGCTTCCTCTTCATCGCTGAGGCGACCGTTCACTTGCGCCAGGGTCAGCGTCAGCAGGAACAGCGCGCACAGCTGCGTGGTGAAGGCCTTGGTCGACGCAACGCCTACTTCGACGCCGGCGCGGGTGATGTAAGCGAGCACACACTCTCGCACCATGGCGCTGGTTGCAACGTTGCAAATGGTGAGGGTGTGGACCATGCCGAGGCTACGCGCATGCTTCAACGCGGCCAGGGTGTCGGCCGTTTCGCCGCTCTGGGAGATCGTGACGACCAGCGTGTTCGGGTGCGGCACGCTGTCGCGGTAGCGGTATTCGCTGGCGATCTCGACGTTGACCGGCACTTTGGCGACCGACTCGATCCAGTATTTGGCCGTCAGGCCGGCGTAGTAGCTGGTGCCGCAAGCGAGGATCAGCACGCGGTCAATCTGCTTGAAGACCTTGTAGGCGCCGTCGCCAAACAGCTCGGGCATGATGCCGGTGACGCCTTCGAGGGTGTCGCCGATCACGCGCGGCTGCTCGAAGATTTCTTTCTGCATGTAGTGGCGGTACGGGCCCAGCTCGGCTGCGCCGGTGTGGGCGTGCACGGTCTTGACTTCGCGCGCGACCGGGCGGCCGTCCACATCGACGATCCAGTAGCGGCCCAGCTGCAGGTCGACCACGTCGCCTTCTTCCAGGTAGATGATCTGGTCGGTGGTGCCGGCCAGCGCCATTGCGTCCGAGGCGACGAAGTTTTCGCCTTCGCCGACGCCGACGATCAGCGGCGAGCCCTGGCGCGCGGCCACCACGCGGTGCGGCTCCTCGCGCGAAAACACGGCGATCGCGTAAGCGCCGTGCAGGCGTTTGACCGCTTGCTGGACGGTATCGAACAGGTCGCCGTTGTACATATGGTCGACCAGGTGGGCGATCACCTCGGTGTCGGTCTGGCTGGTGAATTCGTAGCCGAGGGTGGAGAGTTCGGCGCGCAGCTCGTCATGGTTTTCGATGATGCCGTTGTGGACCAGCGCGATGCGGGCCGAGTCTTCGGTCGGCGAAAAGTGCGGGTGGGCATTGTGCGATAGCGGGGCGCCGTGGGTGGCCCAGCGGGTGTGGGCGATACCGGTGAAGCCTTGCAGGCCGGCGTTGCCCATCTGGATTTCGAGGTCGGCCACGCGCGAGGTGCTGCGCGAACGCTGCAATTTGCCGTCCACGTGCAGGGCGACGCCGCAGGAATCGTAACCGCGGTATTCGAGCCGCTTGAGGCCTTCGATCAGGATGGGAGTGATGTTACGCTGCGCTACTGCTCCGACGATTCCGCACATACAAGCCTCATTTACAAGAATTACAATAGATGTATCCTAGATGAATGCCGATGAAATTTGCTTTCTAAATCCGTCCGTTTTTGGTATATTATTTCATCGATCTATAACGATGAAATATAATTCCATTTTGTCGAAATAGTTTAGCGATTCATCCAATCTGACCATGGCCGACCTGACAACGCCGATGGACGATGTAGATCGTCGCATCCTGAATGCCCTCCAGCTTGATTCATCGCACACCAATGCCGAGCTGGCGGAACTTGTGCATGTGTCGCCGCCGACCTGCCTGCGCCGGGTTAAGCACCTGACCGAGGCGGGCGTGATCGCGCGCCAGGTGGCGATCGTGTCGCCCGACAAAGTGGGAGCGCGGCTGACGGCAATCGTCGAGATCTCGCTGGACGTGCAGGCCGCCGAACGCATGGACGAGTTCGAGGCGCATGTGGCGGCCGAGGCCGCGGTGCTGCAATGCTACCGGGTCGCGCCCGGTCCCGATTTCGTCCTCATCGTCCAGTTGGCGGACATGCCGGCCTACCATGCGCTGGCGCACCGCCTGTTCGCCACCCACGCCAATGTGCGCAATGTAAAGACGTACTTTTCCACCTTCCGCAGCAAATTCGAAACCCGCATCGCGGTCTGAGCCGCCAAAATTTAGAACGTCGTCCCCGCTATCGCGCACTGGTGTCCGGAATAATTAGATTGACATCTCAACCGCCTCCTGCGGGCATTGGAGTGCTGTCAGAAACCCCTCAAGCGAGACTTCATCTTTAAATATTCACGTCGTCCTCGCGAAAGCGGGGATCCAATTTTTGCGATCACCCAAGGCGACAGCTTGCTCCGCTAAAAGCCGGCAAAGTTTGCCGCAAATTGGATCCCCCGCTTGCGCGAGGAGTCGTTTCCGCCAATGGCGGGAACGACGGTCTTAAAGTCAACGAGATTATTCCGGACACTAGTGCGCTATCGCGAGGACGACGTTTTTAGGTTGGCGGGCGCTTCGCGATCCGACGTTTGAAGGTTGGTGGGCGCTTCGCGATGCGACGTTTGCAGGTTGACGGGCGACTCGCGAGGACTCGTTACTTCTTGACCTTCACCGGCCGCTGCCAGCTGTCGATCGTCATCTGCTTCGCGCGCGAGATCGTCAGCTTGCCGGCCGGCGCATTCTTGGTCAGCGTGGTGCCCGCACCCAGTGTGGCGCCTTTGCCCACCGTGACCGGCGCCACCAGCTGGCTGTCGCTGCCGATGAACGCGTCATCTTCGATCACGGTCCGGTGCTTGTTGACCCCGTCGTAATTGCAGGTAATCGTGCCGGCCCCGATGTTGACCCGCGAACCCACCGTCGAATCGCCCACATAGCTCAGGTGATTGGCCTTGCTGTGCGCCGCGATCGTGCTGTTCTTGACCTCGACGAAGTTGCCGATATGGACGTCCTCGGCCAGCTCCGCACCCGGCCGCAAGCGCGCGTAGGGTCCAATCATCGACTTGGCGCCGACCGAGGCGCCTTCGATATGGCAGAACGGTTTGATCTGCGCGCCGGCCGCGATGCGCGCGTTGACGATCACGTTGTGCGCGCCGACCGACACGCCATCGGCCAGTTCCACGCGGCCTTCGAACACGCAGCCGACGTCGATCGTCACATCGCGTCCACAAATCAGTTCGCCGCGGATATCGATGCGCGCCGGATCCATCAAGGTCACGCCTTGCTCGAGCAGGGCGTTGGCCTTGTTCAGTTGATGGCGGCGCTCCAGCTCGGCCAGCTGCACCTTGCTGTTGACGCCGGCCACTTCCCACTCGGCCGATGGATTTGCCGACACCACTGCCACGCCGTCGGCAACCGCCTTGGCGACAATGTCGGTGAGGTAGTACTCGCCCTGCGCGTTGTTGTTCGACAGCGAACCCAGCCACTCCTTGAGCTGCCTGGTCGGCGCCACAATGATGCCGCTGTTGATTTCGCGGATCGCGCGCTCCGCGTCGGTCGCATCCTTCTCTTCGACGATGCGCGCAATCGCGCCGTTCTCGCGCACGATGCGGCCCAGCCCGAACGGGTTGGCCTGCTCGACCGTGAGGATCGCCAGCTTGTCGCTGCCGGCTGCGTCGACCAGGCGGCGCAACGATGCCGACGTGGTCAGCGGCACGTCGCCGTACAGGATCAAGGTCGGTGCATTGTCGTCGAGCTGGGGCGCCGCCTGCATCACCGCATGGCCTGTGCCAAGCTGCGGTTCCTGCAGCGCGGTGTCGATCATTACGTACTCGCCAGTGTTCTGCAATTTCACCATCTCAGGCACCGCTGCGCCCCCATGCCCGTAAATCACGCATAATTTGCTTGGCGAAAGTTCACGGGCGGTATCAATGACGTGCTGCAACAGCGGCTTGCCCGCTAAAGGATGCAGGACTTTAGGCAGTGCGGATTGCATACGCTTTCCCATGCCGGCGGCAAGTATCACAACATTCATAAGCGGTAGTTTGAAAAGAGTTGAATAGATGAAAAAGTTTAACACGACAGGCACGCGCACAAACCAGGTTCGCATGCTATTCCTGGTTGCCCTGATGGTGATCGTAGCCGGCTGCAGCAGCATCCGGTTTACCTACAATCATGGCGATACCTTGCTGTACTGGTGGCTGAACAACTACCTTGACCTCGATTCGGACCAGTCCGGCTGGGTCAAGAAGGACATCGACAACCTGTTCCAGTGGCACCGCAAGACCCAGCTGAAGGATTACACGCAGCTGCTGGCGAACGGCCAGCGCCAACTGGCAGGCAACATGACCCATGACGACCTGATCGGCGATTACCGCGAGATCAAGGCGCGCACCGAGCTGCTGGCGTACAAGGCGCTGCCGGAGCTGGCCGACCTGGCGCGATCGATCCGTCCCGAGCAGATCGCCCAGATGGAGAAGAAGTTCGCCAAGAATAACGACGACTTCCGCAAGAAGTTCATGCGCGGCGACCTCGAGGACCGGCAGAAGGCGCGCTTCAAGAAATCGATGGAGCAGTTCGACCTATGGTTCGGCCGCTTCAGTTCGGAGCAGGAAGCCGTGCTGCGCAAGGCCTCCGATGCGCGCGTGCTCGACAACGAGATCTGGCTCGACGAGCGGGTGCGGCGCCAGAAGCGCATCGTGGCGGTGCTGCGCAAGGTGCAGCAGGAGAAGTTGAGCAAGGACGCGACGATTGCGGCGTTGCACAACCTGGTCAAGGAGTTGTTCGACCGCTTCGAGGCGCCGGAGCGCAAGGCCTTCTTCGATACCTACACCGACCAGACCGTGCAGATGATCCTGACCGCGGTGAAGATCGCCACGCCGGCCCAGAAAGCCCATGCGCAGAAACGCATGCAGGGGTGGATCGAGGACTTCAATATCCTGGCGGCCGATCCGCACCACTAACGTCGGACAGAGTAAGCCGCTTTGGGGTTCGACCGTAGGTCCGCCGCGGCGTCAAAACCGGGGTCTGACCCTGGGGACTGACCCCAAGCCCCCATGCTATAGTGCCGCCCATGCAAAAAAAGCCCGCCAAAATCCCGGTCCACCGGCCGCCTCCGCCGCAGCATGTACGCATCATCGGCGGCGCCTGGAAACGCACCCAGCTGCCGGTGCTGAATGCACTCGGCCTGCGCCCGACCCCCGACCGCGTGCGCGAGACCGTGTTCAACTGGATCAGCCATCAGTGGGGTAACGACTGGACCCGCGCCACCGTGCTCGACCTGTTCGCCGGCAGCGGCGCGCTCGGCTTCGAAGCGGCCAGCCGCGGCGCGCAGTCGGTCGTCATGGTCGACACACACAGCCCGGTGATCCGCCAGCTGGAAACCATCAAGGACAGGCTGCAGGCCGACGCCGTGACCCTGGTGCGCGCCGATGCGCTCGCCAGCGCCCAGTCGATGATGCTGCGCGGCCAACGCTTCGACCTGGTGTTCCTCGACCCACCTTACCAACAGGATTTCCTCGCCAGGGCGCTGCCGCTGTGCCTCCAGCTGCTCAATGAGGATGGCCTGGTGTACGTCGAATCGGGTGCGCCGCTGCCTTTTGCGGACGGTGCAGAAGGCGAAACCCCGGACTGGCTGGCGCCCTGGGAAGCGATTCGCGCGGACAAAGCCGGCATCGTGTTCTATCATTTACTCAGGTTGCGAACCAGTCCTCTCTAACTTGTTGTAATTGCACTGGCGGAACCTGCTCATCCTTGCCTCTTGCTGGGGCGGATGCCCGGTTTTCAGGCATAATGCGCGTCTATATTGGTGCATTTCGAGGGAGCCGCGATGGTTGTAGCCGTTTATCCAGGGACATTTGATCCGCTCACGCGTGGGCATGAGGATCTGGTGCGCCGCGCATCCGGGTTGTTCGATGGCTTGATCGTCGGCGTTGCCGACAGCAAGAACAAGCGCCCGTTCTTCTCGCTCGAGGAACGGCTGGAAATTGCCAACGAGGTGCTGGGCCATTATCCCAACGTGAAGGTCGAGAGTTTCTCCGGCCTGCTCAAGGATTTCGTCCGCAAGCACGACGCCCGCGTGATCGTGCGCGGCCTGCGCGCGGTGTCCGACTTCGAATACGAATTCCAGATGGCGGGCATGAACCGCTACCTGCTGCCGGATGTCGAAACCCTGTTCCTGACGCCTTCCGACCAATACCAGTTCATCTCGGGCACCATCGTGCGCGAAATCGCCATCCTGGGCGGCGACGTGTCGAAGTTCGTGTTCCCGTCGGTCGACCGCTGGTTGCAAAAAAAGATCGCGTCGATGGCGCCACCCACCGAATAAATCGAGCAGCAACATGGCTTTACTGATTACCGACGAATGCATCAATTGCGACATTTGCGAGCCCGAGTGCCCGAACGACGCAATCTACATGGGTGCGGAAATTTACGAAATCGATCCCAACAAGTGCACCGAATGCGTGGGCCATTTCGATGAGCCGCAATGCCAGCAAGTGTGCCCGGTCAGCTGCATCCCGTTCAATCCGGCCTGGCGCGAAACGCCGGAAGAACTGCGCGCCAAGTACGAGCGCCTGATGGCCGCCAAGGCCTGATCACCCGGCTTCGCGCCGCTTCCCCGCTTTACTGTACCGCCCGCTGTCTGCGCACCATCATGGGCGCCTGGCTTCCCCCGCGTTATAGAAATAACTACGCGCCATCGAGGCAGCATGGCGTAGTATTACGGATGGGAACTTGTCCAATCGATAGCAAAGAGCTTTTTATAACAATCTGGAGACACCTCATGACAACGACAAAATTCGGCTTCAAAGCTCTGCTGGCCGGCGCTTTCCTCAGCTTCGCCTTCGTCCAGGGCGCTTCGGCAACCGTGGAAGTGGGCAGTGCCAAGTTCGAAGACACGGCGAAGGTTGCGGGCAAGGAGCTGAAGCTGAACGGTGCAGGAATGCGCACCAGGTTCATCGTCAAGGTGTATGCGGCGGCGCTGTACCTCCCGGAGAAAAAAAACACCGTACCCGAAATCCTGAAGCTGGAAGGGCCGCGCCGCTTGACCCTGGTAATGATGCGCGACGTCACCTCGGATGATTTCGGCCAGAATTTCATGACGGGCCTGAACAGCAATCTCGAGCCGGCGGAAAGCGCGAAATATGTCAGCCAGATCAGCAAGTTCGGCCAGATGTTCGGCGCGATCGACAGCCTGAAGAAGGGCGACGTTCTGCACCTGGACTGGACCGGCGCCGGCACCCAGTGCGAGCTGAACGGTAAGAAAGTCGGCGAATTAGTGCCTGACCTGGGCTTCTACAACGCAGTGCTTCGCATCTGGCTGGGCGACAAGCCGGCCGACCGCTCGCTGAAGCCGGCGCTGCTGGGCGCCACGCGCTAAGTTACCCTCCGCGACGGTAACTAATAGTGGCTGCTTCGCAGGTCAGAACAGGACGACAAAAAAACGCGGCGCAAGGTTTCCCTTGCGCCGCGTTTTTTATGAAGCGGTAATACTTACGCGCGTGCTGCCAGTGCCCGCAGTTCAGCCGCGTGGCTCGCGCCCTGCGACGAATTGATCATGCGCTTGAACATCAGGGCGTCGCGCATCTGGCGGCGCGCAGCCAGCTCTTCCTTCGTCCGGCGCGGCCGCACGGTCAGCACCAAGGCGCGGGCGATACCCGTCAACAGTGGCTTGAAGAACATGACCAGGCCGGCGAACGCCGACACGCCCAGCAAGCCACGCGCGATCGGCATGATCTGCAGGTTGGCCACAGAGGCGGTTTGAATCAAATTTGCTGTAATAGACACGATATTCCGATGCGTTAATAGTTGTTGACTAGAACTATAGTGCAACGCAACATATAAATCTAATTCCAATATCTGATACCGATTATATTAATGGTGAATGGAATGATGTATATTTGAAGCCGTACCCATTGCGCATTATTGTTCTAACAATCAACATTTTCTCGAAACCATGAGCTTTCTGACGCTTGACCTGAACCTGCTGCGGGTGTTCGACGCGGTGATGACCGAGCAAAACCTGACCCGCGCCGCCGGCCACCTGGCGATGACCCAGCCGGCCGTGTCGAACGCAATCAAGCGGCTGCGCGAAAGCCTCGGCGACGACCTGCTGATCCGGACCGCCTACGGGGTCAAGCCCACGCCGCGCGCCGAATCGCTGTGGCCGGCCGTGCGCCAGGCGCTGGCCGGACTGGAAGCGGCGGTCACGCCGGGCACCTTCGACGTCTCCAAGGCCAACGCGACCTTCCGCATGGCGATGGCCGACGCGACCGCCGCGTTCTGGCTGCCGTCGCTGATGCGTTCGATCGAGAGCGAGGCGCCGGGCGTCAATGTGAGGATGGTGCCGCTGACCACGCGCGAGCCGCGCCCGATGCTGTTGCGCGGCGATATCGACCTGGCGGTCGGCTTCTTTCCGGGCGTGGCGGCTCAGCTGTCGTCCGACACCAGTTCGCCGATCCGCCACGAGCGCCTGTATTCCGGCCGCTACGTCTGCGTGATGCGCAAGAACCATCCGCTGGCCAAGGAAGAGCTCACGCTCGACAAATACTGCGCCGCGAACCATCTGCTGGTGAGTTTTTCGGGACGCGCGCATGGCCTGACCGATGAAGCGCTGGCGCAGCTGGGCCGCGAGCGGCGCATCCTGCTGACGGTAAACCAGTTCTTTACGGCTGGCCGCGTGGTCGCCAATTCCGACCTGATCACGGTGCTGCCGAAGCATTTGATCGCTTCGACCGGCATGGCCGATGCGCTGGTGTGGCGCGAACTGCCGTTCACGCTGCCGGCGGTCCACCTCGACATGCTGTGGCACGAACGCGACGCGCGCAGCCCGGCGCACACCTGGCTGCGCAAGCACCTCGAATCGATGGACACCACTTCGGCGCCGGCGCCGGCTGCCGCCTGAGCACTCAGGCGGCGCTGGAGCGGTAACCGACCCGGAAGCCGCCCCAGTGCTGGCCGTCGACATAGATCGGCGCAGAAAGATCGTGCATTACTTCGCCCGTGTCGCGTTTGTAGGTTTGCAGCAGGAACGTCTGGGTATGCGAGCCGCAGCGCGCACCGGTGCGGTCGTTGAAGATGCGCTTGGTGCGGTTGTGGATGATGTCGACGTCATAGTCGCCCGTCAGCGGCTGCGAGAATTTCTTGTTATGAGTCGGGAAATAGCCCTTGCTGTCGACCGCGCCGGCGTACGCCAGCTGCGGCATCCTGCCCAACAAGGCCTCTTGCAATTCCGGCAGCGCGCGGTCGGTAAACGCATCGAAGCGGCTGTGGTACTTGGGCGGATCGGTGTTCGGGATCGGCTTGTAGCGGCGGTCGAACAGCGCCTCGCGGCTGATGGCGCCGGAACGGACGGCCGCACTGAACAGGCGGCCGACCTGGCCGGCGGCCTCCTGCGCGGCGACGCGGATGGCGTCGTGCGGCGTCTGCACCGACGAAGCGCCCAGCGCGCCGGCGATCGATTCGGCCTGCTCCGCCAGCGCCATCGCCGAGCCGGCCGCACGCGGCAACTCGGCATCGGTCGACAGCATGCTGTCGCGGATCTGCGCCAGCGACTCTGTGATCTGTCCGGTGGTGACGACGTGCACCCGCGCCGCCATTGCAATCTGGCCAATTTCGTCTTCCGACACCGCGGCGGACTGCTCGATGTTGCCCAACAGCGCATGGACCTGCTCGACATTGCCGGCCGCCAGGCCCACCACCTCGGTCAGCGACACCATGCCCGCCGATGCTGCCGCGGTCTGTTCGTTAATGACGCGCACCATCATGCTGATCTCGTCGGTCGCTTCCTTGGTGCGCAGCGCCAGCTGGCGCACTTCGCCGGCCACCACCGCGAAGCCGCGGCCATGCTCGCCGGCGCGCGCCGCCTCGATTGCCGCGTTCAGCGCCAGCAAGTTGGTGCGCGCCGAAATCTCGCTGATCACTTGGGTGAAGCCGGCGATGCGGCGCGCTTTTTCCTGCAGCTCGGCCATGGTGGCGGCGCCCTGGCGGGCATCGGTGCGCGCGCTGCTGATGCGCTGCAGGCCCTGCTCGATTTCGGCGCGCCCGGCCACGCTTTGGCTGCGCACCTGTGCCGCCACCGTCACCGCCCGCTCCGCATTGACGGCAATTTGCCGGGTGCTGAGCGCGACTTGTTGCGCGCTGGCAGCCACCTCGCCGGCGGTGCGCACGTCCAGTTCGACCTTCTTCTTGACGGAATCGACGAAATACGAAGTCTCCGCCGCGCCGATCATGATGTCGTCGATCGCGTTGCCCACCACGTCGATGAACGCGCGGCTGCGCGCCGCTTCATCGCCGTCGCCGGCCAGCCTGGCGAGCAGCAGGCTGGCCAGGCTGGCGAGCAGCGCCGCCGCCACCGGCCCGAGCGCGCCCGGCATGGCCTGGCCGATCAGAAAAATGATGAGCGTGCCGGCGCCGGCGGCGCCGGCCAGCACCAGCGCGGGCCGCGCCTTTGTCAATGTCGAGTAGTCCATGTCTCCCCCGGGATAGTGCATCCCAGGGCGATGTGGACATGTATGCATGTCTCTTGCGGCTACGCGCGGCAGCCGAGCCACCCTGGCTTCAGATGACTCCCAACGTACAGCATTGCATGGACAAGCTCAACACAAATTTCTTATGTGAAATATATTTCCACCAGTAAGGCTGCAGCAAGCTACTTGATTGGTAACTTGGTGGTGTTCTTGACTTCTTCCATCACCGCGTAAGTGTGGGTTTCCCGCACGCCTTTCTGCAGCAGCGTCTTGCCGAGGAATTCGCGGTAGGCCGCCATGTCCTTCACGCGCGCCTTGACCAGGTAGTCGAATCCACCCGCCACCATGTGGCACTCGAGGACTTCGGGGATCAGCTGGACGCTGTTCTTGAACGCGTCGAACACTTCCGGGGTGGTGCGGTCGAGCACCACTTCGATGAACACCAGCAGCGAAACGTCGAGCAGTTGGGGATTGAGCTGGGCCGTGTAGCCCATGATGTAGCCGGATTCATGCAGCTTGCGGACCCGCTCCAGGCACGCCGCCGGGGACAGATTGACCCGGGCCGCCAGTTCGACATTGCTGATTCGTCCGTCGTTCTGCAACTCGGAGAGGATTTTCTTACTAATCTTGTCCAGCATGTCAGGCATCTCCCAAGATAAATAATATTTGGTCAAATTGTCTCACCAAAAACAATCTATTGCTAGTCTTCTGTATTACCAGAATTAATCCAGAAGAAATCGCACTACAATCGAATCAATTTTTCGCACAGCCCGAATACGCCGCCCGCTGGAAAGCAGGGCGGCGCCTCGTGCTGCGCAAGTTGTTTGTTTCCTATTTTCCACTAAAGAGTCATTTATGCAAACTGCCGCTTCTCCGGCCATCTCCCCCGTCCCATTCGCCGCGCTGCAGGCAGAAATCAAACCCGAGCAAACCGCCCTCCGCGCCGCGATCACCGCCGCCTACCGCCGCGACGAAGCCGAGGCTGTGGAATGGCTGCTGTCCCAGGGCGCGCGCGCCAATGGCGAGGCCGCCGCGCTGGCGCACAAGCTGGTGTCGCAGGTGCGCGAAAAGCGCACGCGCGCGTCCGGCGTGGACGCGCTGATGCATGAATTCTCCCTGTCGTCGGAAGAGGGCGTGGCGCTGATGTGCCTCGCCGAAGCGCTGCTGCGCATCCCGGACAGCCAGACCGCCGACCGCCTGATCGCCGACAAGATCAGCAAGGGCGACTGGCGCAAGCACCTCGGCGAATCGCCTTCGCTGTTCGTGAACGCCGCCACCTGGGGCCTGCTGATCACCGGGAAGCTGGTCTCCACCAGCAGCGAAACCGGGCTCGGTACCGCGCTGACCAAGTTGATCGGCAAGGGCGGCGAGCCGCTGATCCGCAAGGGCGTCGACCTGGCAATGCGCATGCTGGGCAACCAGTTCGTCACGGGCCAGACCATCGACGAAGCCCTCAAGAACAGCCGCGACAACGAGACTCGCGGCTACCGCTATTCATATGACATGCTGGGCGAAGCGGCGCTGACCGAAGCGGATGCGCAGAACTATTACGCCTCCTACGAAACGGCGATCCACGCGATCGGCAAGGCTTCGAACGGCCGTGGCCTGAAGGACGGCCCGGGCATCTCGGTGAAGCTGTCGGCGCTGCACCCGCGCTATTCGCGGGCGCAGCACGCCCGCGTGATGGGCGAACTGCTGCCGCGCGTGCGCAGCCTGGTGTTGCTGGCGAAGCAGTACAACATCGGCATCAACATCGACGCCGAAGAAGCCGACCGCCTCGAGATTTCGCTCGACATGATGGAAGCGATGGCCTTCGATCCTGAACTGGCCGGCTTCGACGGCATCGGTTTCGTGGTGCAGGCCTACCAGAAGCGCTGCCCGTTCGTGATCGACTTCCTGGCCGACCTGGCGAAACGCAGCGGCCGCAAGTTCATGGTGCGCCTGGTGAAGGGCGCATATTGGGACGCCGAAATCAAGCGCGCCCAAGTCGACGGCATGCCTGGCTATCCGGTCTACACGCGCAAGGTCTACACCGACGTGTCGTACCTGACGTGCGCGAAGAAGCTGCTGGCCGCGAGCGAGTCGCTGTACCCGCAGTTCGCCACGCACAACGCGCATTCGCTGTCGGTGATCTACACCTGGGCCAGGCAGGACGGCATCAGCAACTACGAATTCCAGTGCCTGCACGGCATGGGCGAGACGCTGTACGACCAGGTCGTCGGCAAGGAAAACCTCGACAAGGCCTGCCGCATCTACGCACCGGTCGGTTCGCACGAAACGCTGCTGGCCTACCTGGTGCGCCGCCTGCTGGAGAACGGCGCCAATTCGTCGTTCGTCAACCAGATCGTCGACCAGAATGTGTCGATCGATTCGCTGATCGCCGATCCGTTCGAAGCGGCGCGCGCGCAGGGCGGCGTACCGCATCCGGGCATCGCGCTGCCGGTCCAGCTGTTCGGCGCCGAGCGCAAGAATTCGTCGGGCATCGACCTGACCAATGAAGACGTGCTGGCCGGCTTGTCGGCCGCATTGGCGCAGCCGCGTCAATACGACGTGTCGCCGCTGATCGATGGCGCATGCACGCGCTCGGAGCCGAAGACTGTCCTCAATCCGGCCTTCCACCAGGACGTGGTCGGCTACGCGCAGGACGCCTCGGCCGCTGATGTCGAAACGGCGCTGGCCGCGGCCGAAGCGTACGCAATGGATTGGCAGACCACTGCGCCATCCATCCGCGCCGATACGATCGCTCGCGTCGCCGACCTGTTCGAAGAAAACTGCCACGAACTGATGGCGCTGGCCGTGCGCGAAGCCGGCAAGTCGCTGCCGAACGCGATCGCCGAAGTCCGTGAAGCGGTCGACTTCCTGCGCTATTACGCGGCGCAGGTTCATGGCACCCAGAACGTGCTGGCGCTCGGTCCGGTCACCTGCATCAGCCCATGGAACTTCCCGCTCGCGATTTTCACGGGCCAGGTCGCTGCTGCACTCGCCGCCGGCAACGTGGTGCTGGCCAAGCCGGCCGAACAGACTCCGCTGATCGCGCACCGCGCGGTCGAGCTGTTCCACCAGGCCGGCATTCCGAAAGGCGCCTTGCAGTTCCTGCCGGGCCGCGGCGAAGTGGTCGGCGCCGCGCTGACCGGCGACACGCGTGTGCGCGGTGTGATCTTCACCGGTTCCACCGAAGTGGCGCAGCTGATCAACAAGACGCTGGCGCACCGCTCGGTGGCCGAATCGTGCGACATTCCGCTGATCGCCGAAACCGGCGGGCAAAATGCGCTGATCGTCGATTCGTCGGCGCTGCCTGAACAGGTGGTGCAGGATGCGCTCAGCTCCGCTTTCGACAGCGCCGGCCAGCGCTGCTCGGCGCTGCGCGTGCTGTTCCTGCAGGATGAAATCGCCGACAAGACGATTCGCATGCTGAAAGGCGCGATGCAGGAATTGCGCGTCGGCGTGCCAGATCGCCTGTCGACCGACATCGGGCCGGTGATCGACGCGGAAGCGCGCGACAACCTTCTGGCGCATATCGAACGGATCAAGAAGAACGCCAAGTCGAGCTTCTCGCTCGAACTGCCGGCCGGCCTGGCGGCGCATGGCACTTTCGTTCCGCCGACCGTGCTGGAAATCGGCTCGCTATCGGAGCTGACGCATGAAGTATTCGGCCCTGTGCTGCACATCATCCGCTATCAGCGTGCCGACCTGCCTGCGCTGGTCGACTCGATCAATGCGAGCGGTTTCGGCCTGACGCTCGGCGTCCATTCGCGCATCGACGAGACCATCGATTTCATTTCGTCGCGCGCGCACGTCGGCAATATATATGTGAACCGCAATATCGTCGGCGCGGTCGTCGGCGTGCAGCCTTTCGGCGGCGAGGGCAAGTCCGGCACCGGCCCGAAAGCCGGCGGCCCACTCTACCTGAAGCGCCTGCAGCGTTCCGCTCCGCCTTTGCTCACGCACGAACGCCAGGCCACGCCGGGCCTTGACTCGCTGCTGGTCTGGGCGCGCACGCATGGCCACCAGCGTGTGGTCACGCTGGCCGAACAGTACATGCGCACCACGCTGATCGGCACCACCCTGGCGCTGCCAGGTCCTACCGGCGAGCGCAACACGCTGGCATTCGCTTCGCGCGGCGTGGTGCTGTGCGCCGCATCGCACATTGGCGTGCTGCTTAATCAGCTGTCCGCGGTGCTCGCAACCGGCAACCGCGCGGTCGTACTGGCGCGTTCCGGGCACCTGCTTCCAGAAGGCCTGCCGCCTGAAGTGCGCGACCGGGTCCAGGTCATCGGCAGCATCGATGAATGCCAACATCCATTCCAGGTGGCGCTTGTGGAAGCGTCCAACTCGCACGCCCTGCGGCCGATTTTAGCAAGCAGGGAAGGTGCAATTATCAGCATGATCGACACCACCGAAGAGGGTGCGATCCCGTTGTGGCGTCTGGTTGCGGAGCGCGCGCTGTGTGTCAACACGACCGCGGCTGGCGGCAACGCAAGTTTGATGACGCTGGGTCTGTAATGATGGAGAAGTCCGTTGTACAACTTGGAGGAAGACATGATTGTAGGAGTTCCAAAAGAGATTAAAAACAACGAGTACCGGGTCGGCCTGACGCCGCCAAGCGTGCGCGAATTAACCTCGCGCGGCCATCAGGTGCTGGTGCAGAAGAATGCAGGGATGGAAATTGGCTTGCCGGACGAGCAGTACGTCGCGGCCGGCGCCAGCATTGTCGACACGGCCAAGGAGATTTTTGCCCGTGCCGAAATGATCGTGAAGGTCAAGGAACCGCAAGCGGGCGAATGCGCGATGCTGTCCGAAGGCCAGATCCTGTACACCTACCTGCACCTGGCGCCAGATCCGGAGCAGACCGCGGCGCTTGTGCGTTCAGGCGCCGTCTGCATCGCCTATGAAACCATCACCGGCCAGGGCGGCGGTTTGCCCTTGCTCGCGCCGATGAGTGAAGTTGCCGGCCGAATGTCTATCCAGGCCGGCGCGGCGCACCTCGAGAAATCGAAAGGCGGAATGGGATTGCTGCTCGGTGGCGTGCCCGGCGTTGCGGCCGGCCACATCGTGATCATTGGCGCCGGCGTGGTCGGCACCAATGCGCTGCAGATGGCGATCGGGACCGGCGCACGGGTCACTGTGCTCGACAAGAACATGGAGCGCCTGCGCCACCTCGACCTGATTTTCGGCAACCGCATCTCGACCCAGTATTCCAACGCCCATGCGATCGAGGAAGCGGTGCTGTCGGCCGACCTGGTGATCGGCGGCGTGCTGGTGCCGGGCGCCGCGGCGCCGAAACTGGTGACGCGCGACATGATCTCGCGGATGAAGCCGGGCGCGGTGGTGGTCGACGTCGCAATCGACCAGGGCGGCTGTTTCGAAACCTCCCACGCCACCACGCATGCGGATCCGACCTTCATCCTCGATGGCGTGGTGCACTACTGCGTAGCGAACATGCCGGGGGCGGTTGCCCGCACTTCGACCTTCGCCCTGAACAACGCGACCATCGGCCACGCAATCGCATTGGCAGGCAAGGGCTGGCAGCAGGCCATGCGCGACGACCCGCACCTCAAGAACGGCTTGAACGTTTGCCAGGGCAAGGTCACTTACAAGGCCGTAGCCCAGGCGCTGGGTTACGAGTACGTTGCGGCGGACGCCATGCTGCCTTAATCCGTCCGGCCCGGAGCATCCTGGCAAAACCGCCTGACGATATGAAAGGCATACCGCGCGGCGACCGATTTCACGAAACGCATGAAATCGGTCGCCGCGTCTTCGTTTGCGTTGTCTGAAATTGTCCGGATGACGGCAAATGGCACGCCCAGCTCGAAACACACCTGGGCCACCGCCGCCCCCTCCATTTCGACCGCCAGCAAACCCGGATGGGAGGTGCTCAATTGTCCGATATGGTCACGGCTGCTGACAAACTGATCGCCACTGGCAATCAGCCCCCGGTGCACCCGTGGCTGCTCCAGCCTGAAATCCCTTCGGTCCTCGTGTCCAATCACATCCAGGAAGTCGCTGGCGATGAAATCGTGCGCGGCGCCTGCCAGGTGGGCAGACAGCCGTGCATCGCTCTGAAAGCGCGCCTGTCCGGTCAGGGGCACCTCCCAGCGGGGAAACAGGGGACTGGCATCCATATCGTGCTGGACCAGCGATTCGCCGATCACAATGTCTCCAACCCGCACGCCGGCATCGCCAGAACCAGCCACACCCGTGAACAGGATGTGGGTAACTCCGAACTTCTCCACAAGCATGGTCGCCGTCATCGATGCCGCGACCTTGCCAATACGCGACAGGACGCACACAGCGTCGATTCCCCACAACTGGCCGACCGAGTAGTGACGCATGCCGTGAATGACCGTGGCGGGCCCTTCCATGGCCTGCACGAGCCCTTCCTGTTCTTCATGAAGGGCGCTGATGATGCCTAAGCGCTTGATTTTATGGTTGTTCATGATTCTGGAAGACGGTTTTTGGGGGTTATCCACGTTGTTCGCGTTTGTTTACTGTTTTATATAAAGATATATATATAAATTTAGTAGTGATAGTAAACGAGAGATTTTCTGTGGATAAGTCGGATTTTATCAACAGGCTCAACGGTTTACAGCGTTTACAAGTACGCTGAAAAGCATTGTATCCAGTTGGGATCATTGTTGGATAAAAATTAGGCTGTGGAAAAAGAGGGGGGTTCTGCACATTGGATCCTGTGGATATCCAGTGGCTTATCCACAAGTCCTTCAAAAACGGTCTGCAAGGCTCCGATTTTTCCACGAAGGCGGGAATCCAGTTTGTGTTGTCATTTACGTAAACTTGTCTGGAATAGTGCGATCACTTTTTTGAAGATCAAAATTGTCTGCACAAAAAATAGTCATCAACTTCCGTGATCTTTTTTTTTGAGTCGGTCTTTCGAACACGCGTTTTTCAGGGTTTCGACGTTCGCCTTTCGTTTGCTTGTTTACTTAAAAAGTATGTATACAAGTTTAGTAGTAGTTGTTAACGCAGGCACTTTTCTGTGGATAAGCCCTAAAAGATGCACTGAATCAACAACTTGCAGCCGGTATAAACCGGTTAACGACTTTGTATGGGACTGGTAGCAATTCTGGACAAAATTTGGGTTGTGAATAAAATGGCGTTTATCCACAAACGGTACCTGTGGATATTCATAGACTTATCCACAGGAGGTTGTATGCGTGTGCTGTCGCTGATGGAGTTTCCGATCATCCAGGGTCCGATGGCGGGCGGCTCCTGTACCCCTGCCTTGGTCGCGGGCGTTTCCAATGCAGGCGGGCTGGGCAGCCTGCCCGGCTCCTTGCTCTCGCCGGCCGCGATCCGTGAGCAGGTGGGCCAGATCCGCGCGCTGACCGATCGTCCTTTCCTGCTCAACTTCTTCGTCCAGGATACGCCCTCGCCGAGCGCAGATGAAATCCGGGCCGCCGTCGAGCTGCTGCGTCCGATCTGGCAGGGCCTGGGCTGGAACGAGCTGCCAATTCCCCAGCAGTGGTGCCAGGACTTCCCTGCCCAGTTCGAAGAACTCATCGCCCTCAAGCCGGCGGCCGCCAGTTTTACCTTCAATATCCTCACTGAGTCCCAGGTAGAACGGCTGCATTCGGCGGGAATCTCCGTAATCGGCACCGTCACTACCGTTGAAGAAGCCGAGGCCTGGGAGCAAGCCGGGGCCGATGCGGTGGTGGCGTCGGGAATAGAGGCGGGCGGCCACCGCGGCACTTTCCTCGGCCGGCAGGAGGATGCAACCCTGCCGGCGCGAGCTCTGTGGCCCAAGGTTGTCCAGGCCGTCAGGATTCCGGTGATCGCGGCCGGCGGGATCATGACCGGCGTCGATATCCGCGAAGCGCTCGCGCTCGGCGCCAGGGCAGTCCAGATGGGGACCGCCTTCCTGGTCACCGACGAGTCGAATATCCACCCGGCCTACCGGCAAAAGCTGCTGCAAGGCGGTGATGTGAAGACGCGGCTGACCCGCAGCTTCTCCGGACGCTACGCCCGGGGCATCGAAAATGGTTTCATGAAGCAAATGGAGAGTGTGGAGACGCAAGTTCCAGCGTATCCTGTGCAAAATGCATTGACAGGAAGTATACGGACCGCCGCCGCCGAACGCGGCGACCCGGAACTGATGTCGATGTGGGCCGGCGCCGAAGTCGGCCGTTCGCGCGCCCTGTCGGTTGCGCAGCTGATGCAAACCCTGGTGGCGGAAATGCGCCCTACTTGAAGGAGCATGGATTGGAATCGGCAGGACAATACGACTACATCATCGTGGGGGCGGGCACGGCAGGCTGTTTGCTGGCGAACCGACTCACGCGCAAAAAAGACACCACCGTCCTGCTGATCGAGGCCGGCGGCAAGGACGATTACCTGTGGATTCATATCCCGGTCGGCTACCTGCACTGCATCGGCAATCCGCGCACCGACTGGCTGTACAAGACCGAACCCGACGCCGGATTGGGCGGGCGCTCGCTGATTTACCCGCGCGGCAAGGTGCTGGGAGGCAGTTCCTCGATCAACGGCATGATCTACATGCGCGGCCAGTCGGGCGACTATGATCGCTGGGCCGAGCTGACCGGCGACCCGTCCTGGGCCTGGGACAAAGTCCTGCCGCTGTTCATGAAAAGCGAAGACCACCACGGCGGCGCTAGCGATTCCCATGGCAGCGGCGGCGAATGGCGGGTGGAGAAGCAGCGCCTGTCATGGCAGATCCTCGATGCGTTCCGCGAGGCGGCCGACCAGGTCGGCATCCGCAAGACTGACGATTTCAACCGCGGCGACAACGAAGGTTGCTCGTATTTCGAGGTCAACCAGAAACGCGGGATCCGCTGGAACACGGCCAAGGCTTTCCTGCGGCCGATCGCCGCGCGCGACAACCTGACCATCATGACAGGCTGCCACGTCGAGCGCCTGGTCATCGAAAACACCGAACAGGGGCCGGTCTGCAAGGGCGTCGAATTCACCGGCGGCGGACGGGCTTACCGCGCCGAAGCCAGGCGCGAGACCTTGCTGGCCGCCGGCGCCATCGGTTCGCCGCAGATCCTGCAGCTGTCCGGGGTAGGGCCGGCCGCGGCGCTCCACCAGCACGGCATTGCGCCGCTGGCCGATGCGCCCGGCGTCGGCGAGAACCTGCAGGATCACCTGCAGCTGAGGATGATCTACAAGGTGAACGGCGCCAAGACGCTCAACACCAGCGCCGCCAACTGGTTCGGCAAGATGAAGATCGGGCTCGAGTACGCTGTGAGGCAGAGCGGACCGATGTCGATGGCGCCGTCGCAGCTCGGCGCGTTCGCCAAATCCGATTCCAGCCAGCCGAGCGCCAACTTGCAGTACCACGTGCAGCCCTTGTCGCTGGAGAAGTTCGGCGATCCGCTGCATGCCTTTCCGGCATTCACGGCCAGCGTGTGCAACCTGCGCCCGACCTCGCGCGGCCACGTCCGGATTGCCAGCAATGACAGCTATGCCGCGCCGAAAATTTCCCCAAATTACCTGAGCACGCCGGAAGACCGCAGGACGGCGGCGGCGGCGCTGACCCTGACGCGCAAGATCGTCGCGGCGCCCGCAATGGCCAAATATGCGCCGGAGGAATACAAGCCCGGCATCAAATACTCGACCGAGGAAGAGCTGGCGGAAGCCGCCGGCCTGATCGGCACAACCATCTTCCACCCGGTCGGAACCTGCAAGATGGGACGGGCGAGCGACCCGATGGCGGTGGTCGACAGCGAACTGCGGGTCATCGGCGTAGGCGGCCTGCGCGTTATCGACGCATCTGTGATGCCGAATATCACCTCGGGGAACACCAACTCACCGACTTTGATGATCGCGGAGAAGGCCGCCCAGCTGATCACCGCGGCGGCGCACTGACGCGGTGCAGTCGGAATGGTAGTTATACCGTATTGTTACGAAAAATTATTCTGTGTATTATCGTAAGAAAATTGCATAGCAATATCATAAAAAATTCGGAGACACAATGACGGACGTCATCTTGGAAACCAGGAACTTGACCAAAGAGTTCAAAGGTTTCACCGCAGTCAGTGACGTAAACCTGAGCGTCGAGCGCGGGCACATTCACGCGCTGATCGGCCCTAACGGCGCCGGCAAGACCACCTGCTTCAACCTGCTGACCAAATTCCTGGTGCCGACTTCGGGCCAGATCCTGTTCAATGGCAAGGACATCACCTCGGCCAAGCCGGCCCAGATCGCGCGGACGGGCATCATCCGATCGTTCCAGATTTCAGCCGTGTTCCCGCACCTGACGGTGCTGCAGAACGTGCGGATCGGCTTGCAGCGCGAGCTCGGCACGTCCTTCCACTTCTGGAAAAGCGAGCGCTCACTGTCGCGCCTGAACGACCGTGCCATGCAATTGCTGGCCGAAGTCGACCTGACCGAGTTCGCCGACACCGTCACCGTCGACATGCCGTACGGCCGCAAGCGCGCACTGGAAATCGCGACCACCCTGGCGATGGAGCCCGAGCTGATGCTGCTCGACGAGCCGACCCAGGGCATGGGCCATGAAGACGTACACCGCGTCACCGAGCTGATCAAGAAGGTCTCGGCCGGTCGCACCATCCTGATGGTGGAACACAATATGAATGTCGTTTCCGGCATCTGCGACAAGATTTCGGTGCTGCAGCGCGGCGCCATGCTGGCCGAAGGCACCTACGCCGAGGTATCGCGCAACCCGCAGGTGATGGAAGCCTATATGGGCACCACCAGCGCCGAACTGGAAGGAGCGCACTGATGGCCGCCGCACTCGAAATCAGCAACCTGCAAGCCTGGTACGGCGAATCGCACATCCTGCACAACGTCAACCTGTCGGTCAACCAGGGCGAAGTCGTCACCCTGTTGGGGCGCAACGGCGCCGGCCGCACCACGACGCTGCGCGCGATCATGGGACTGACCGGCAAACGCACCGGCTCGATCAAGGTCAACGGCGTCGAGGCAATCGACATGCCGACCCACAAGATCGCCCACCTTGGTATCGGTTATTGCCCGGAAGAGCGCGGCATTTTCTCGTCGCTGTCGACCGAGGAAAACCTGATGCTGCCGCCGGCGCTGAACGGCGCCGGGAAGGGCATGTCGGTCCAGGAAATCTATCAGATGTTCCCCAACCTGTACGAGCGCCGCAACAGCCAGGGCACGCGCCTGTCCGGCGGCGAACAGCAGATGCTGGCCGTGGCGCGGATCCTGCGCACGGGCGCGCGCCTGCTGCTGCTCGACGAAATTTCGGAAGGCCTGGCGCCGGTCATCGTGCAGGGCCTGGCCCGCATGATCACCACGCTCAAAAGCAAGGGATACACCATCGTCATGGTGGAACAGAATTTCCGCTTCGCCGCACCGCTGGCGGACCGGTTTTACGTGGTGGAGCATGGTCAGATCGTCGAGACTTTCGCTTCCTCGGAATTAAGCGCCAAGATGCCGGTCCTGACCGAGCTTCTGGGCGTCTAAGCAGCAGCCGTTCAATACAAACAACTATCCTTCAACGGAGACAAAATGAAACGTAAAGCTATTGCCATCGCAGCGACCGCAGCATGCGCCCTCGGACTTTCCTTCTCGGCGCAAGCGCAAGTGTCGGGCGACACCATCAAAATCGGCTTCATCACCGACCTGTCCGGCACCTACTCTGACATCGACGGCAATGGCGGCGCGGAAGCCATCAAAATGGCGATCGCCGACATGGGCGGCATGGTCAACGGCAAGAAAGTCGAACTGGTCGTAGCCGACCACCAGAACAAGGCCGACATCGCTGCCAGCAAGGCGCGCGAATGGTTCGACCAGCAGGGCGTCGACATGCTGATCGGCGGAACCAACTCCGGCACCAACCTGGCCATGGCCAAGCTGGCAGCAGAAAAGAAAAAAGTCTTCATCTCGATCGGCGCCGGTTCGGCCCGCCTGACCAACGAAGAATGCACCCCTTACACCGTGCACTACGCCTACGACACGATCGCACTGGCGCGCGGCACCGGCTCGACCATCGTCAAGCAGGGCGGCAAGTCGTGGTACTTCATGACCGCCGACTACGCGTTCGGCCAGTCGCTCGAGAAGGACACCTCGGAAGTGATCAAGGCTAACGGCGGAACCGTGCTGGGCACGTCGAAGCACCCGCTGGCGGCATCGGACTTCTCGTCCTTCCTGCTGCAGGCGCAAGCGTCGAAGGCGCAGATCCTGGGCCTGGCCAACGCCGGCGGCGACACCATCAACACCATCAAGGCAGCCAACGAGTTCGGCATCACCAAGACCATGAAGCTGGCCGGCCTGCTGATGTTCATCAACGACGTCCACTCGCTGGGCCTGAAGCTGACCCACGGCATGTACCTGACCGACGGCTGGTACTGGGACCAGAATGCGGAAACCCGCGCATGGTCGAAGCGCTACTTCGCCAAGATGAAGAAAGAGCCTTCGATGCTGCAGGCGGCTGACTACTCGGCGACCATGAACTACCTGGCTGCCGTCAAGGCCACCGGTACCGACGATTCGGACAAGGTCATGGCGTACCTGAAGAAGACCAAGATCAACGACATGTTCGCCAAGAACGGCGAAATCCGTCCGGACGGCCGCATGGTCCACGACATGTACCTGATGCAGGTGAAAGAGCCGTCCGAGTCGAAGTATCCATGGGATTACTACAAGGTCATCGCGACCATCCCTGGCGCCCAGGCTTACGCCACCAAAGCCGAGACCAAGTGCTCGCTCTGGAAGTAATCGTCAGCTAGTGCTTGCTGGATGAAGAAGCGGGTCGCGTACCCGCTTCTTTTGTAATGGTTAATCGCCGCCGACGGCAAGCTGCCGCGGCGCCGACAAACCCGGGGGTCAGGTCCGGCGGACCTGACCCCAGCTTTTGGTCCGCGGCGCATGTCCCAGCTGGGACGTAGCCTTTCTTATAGTCCTCACCGGTTTGCCGGTGCTTTTGTACTGTGATGCCATGGAAATCTTCGGCGTTCCTCTCCAGGCCATGATGAGCCAGCTCCTTCTGGGACTGGTCAACGGCTCGTTCTACGCCATGCTCTCGCTTGGCCTTGCCGTCATCTTCGGCTTGCTCAACGTTATCAATTTCTCGCACGGTGCGCTGTACATGATGGGCGCCTTCTTCGCGTTCATCGGCGTCACCACGTTCGGACTGAATTACTGGGCGATGCTGATCATCGCCCCCTTGCTGGTCGGCATATTCGGCGTCATCGTCGAAAAGACCATGCTGCGCTGGCTCTACAAGCTCGACCATTTGTACGGCTTGCTGCTCACCTTCGGCATCACCCTGCTGCTCGAAGGCGTGTTCCGCTCCTTTTTCGGCGTTTCCGGCCAGGCGCTGGAAGTGCCTGAACTGCTGTCCGGCGCCACCAACCTCGGCTTCATGATCTTGCCGAACTACCGCGCCTGGGTCGTGCTCGCCTCGCTCGGCGTGTGCCTGGCGACCTGGTTCGTGATCGAAAAGACCAAGCTGGGCTCCTACCTGCGCGCCGGCACCGAAAACCCGAAACTGGTGGAAGCGTTCGGCGTCAACGTGCCGCTGATGGTGACGCTCACCTACGGCTTCGGTGTCGCTTTGGCGGGCTTTGCAGGGGTGCTGGCGGCCCCGATCATCAACGTGACCCCGCTGATGGGTTCGCACCTGATCATCGTCGTGTTCGCCGTTGTGGTGATCGGCGGCATGGGTTCGATCATGGGCTCCATCCTCACTGGCCTTGGCCTGGGCATCATCGAAGGCTTCACACGGGTGTTCTACCCGGAAGGTTCCGAAGTGGTGGTGTTCGTCGTGATGGTGATCGTCCTGATGATCCGTCCTGCCGGCCTGTTCGGCAAAGAGAAGTAACGATATCGAAACGGAGCATTGAATGAACACCAAAAATATCGGCTATCTCATCGCGTTTGCTGTCGCGCTCGCCGCGCCGTTTATCGGCTATCCCGTCTTCCTGATGAAGCTACTGTGCTTCGGCCTGTTCGCCTGCGCTTTCAACCTGCTGATCGGCTACACCGGCCTGCTGTCGTTCGGCCATGCGGCTTTCTTCGGCACCGCGGGCTATGTGACCGGACACGCGCTGGCCAACCTCGGCTTGCCGGTCGAACTCGGCCTGCTGATGGGCGTGGGCGCCGCGGCGGCGATCGGCCTGGTCATGGGCATGCTGGCGATCCGCCGCCAGGGCATCTACTTTTCGATGATCACGCTGGCGCTGGCGCAGATGGTGTATTTCGCCATGCTCAAGCTGCCGTTCACCCACGGCGAGGACGGCCTGCAGGGCGTGCCGCGCGGTAAGCTGTTCGGCGTGATCGACCTGGCCAACGACACCACCTTGTATTTCGTCGTGCTGGCGATCTGCATCGCCGGCTTCGCACTGATCGTGCGCACCATCCACTCGCCGTTCGGTCAGGTGCTCACGGCGATCAAGGAAAACGAGCCACGTGCCATTTCGCTCGGTTACGACGTCGACAAGTACAAGCTGATGGCGTTCGTGCTGTCGGCCGCGCTGGCTGGTCTGGCAGGCGCCACCAAGACGCTGGTGCTGGGCTTCGAGACGCTCACCGACGTACACTGGAGCATGTCGGGCCTGGTGATCCTGATGACGCTGGTAGGGGGCATGGGCACGCTGGTCGGTCCGATCCTCGGCGCCTTCATCATCATCACGCTGGAGAACAAACTCGGCGACCTGGGTACCTTCCTGGCCCGGACCACCGGCGTGGAGTGGTTTTCGACGCTGGGCGAGTCGGTCGGCATGGTAACGGGGCTGATCTTTATCGCCTGCGTGCTGCTGTTCCGCCGCGGGATCGTGGGCGAGATTGGCGCTGCAATTGCCGCCGCTGCACGGAAGAAGAAGTTCGGCTGACCAGGACGGATCCGAACACGCCCCAGGATGCGTCAGAACGCTCCTGGGGCGTTTTTTATTGCGGGATTGAATCCGTGTCGCAAGGAAACGAAAAATCTCGCTGGAAGCCTGTGGGCAGTCCGGTTACCGTGTCACTTCAGCACCTTCGCCACGTCTACGATATCCACACCCTGTAGTTGGCCGAGCCAGCCGTCGAACCACGGCTTGTGTGAGACGCCGACAATGGAAAGGACGCGGGCGCCGGGGCGTTCGCGGAAGGTTTCGCGGATGTTGGCGACCATGCGCAGATTGCGGACTTCCCAGCCAGCAACCCAAATCTGCGGGTAGCCTTCCGGTGACCTTGCGCGCATGGCCGCGCTGACGTTGGCCTCGGCATACACCCGCAGGCCTTCCGGGTCATTGATGTAGCGGTACAGCGGCAGCAGGTCGGACCCCTGCGACAGGACCGCTCCTCGTTTCTCGCGCTCCTTGAGCGCCGCACCGCCCGCGGTCCAGGCCGCCTCGATCGACCGGACGAACGCCTTGATGTCCGGCACATCGATGCGGTCGCCGGTATGGTTGTCGATGGCGTGGACCCGCTGCAGGCCCAGTCGCGCGGCCAGGCGTGCGGCCAACTGGTAGTTCTCGTTGTTGCGTTTGCCGACCTTTTCGAGCATCTCCACCAAGGCAGCATTCAAGGTATCTCCGGAATGGCGTTCGGCCTCGGGCAGTTGCAGCCACTGCACATACGCCGAAGCGAGGTCGTTCTCCGCCAGGAACAAGGCGGCGAGGCGCCGCCGCTGCGCCGCTGCCGGTTGCGCCGGCCAGGCCTTGAGCGTCTTGTCCACTTCGGCAATGGCGGCGGGAACGTCCAGCGCGGTGGCTGCCATCGCCGCGGCGGTCGGGGCGCAGTAATCGGGACCGTACTTTGCAGGATGGCGCGCGGCGAGATCACATTCCTCGCCGGACTCGGTCTCGATGGTGACGATGTCGGGCCTGAACTCCGCCAGCCGATCGAGAACGCCGTCCAGCGATGCGGGATTGAAGCCTGCCGGCATACCGTTTAGATGCACGGTTCCCAGCACAAGCACCCGCGCCCTAGGCCCAACCATGTCGCGATCGAGGGCCGTCAGATCGACCTGCGCCAGCGCTGCAAACGGAAATGCCGCGATTATTCCCCAAGTCCATCTTGTCCATGTCTCCATCAGATCATTCCCCCAGAGCGTTTATTGTTGAGTAGCTCAACAATGTAGGGGAAGACATGAAACGGGCACAAGAGTGGTGCGACAGAACGCACTTCATGCAGGCCAGGGTGTCGAAAACGCGGATTCGGAATGAGGACGAGCTAGGCAGATTGTCCGGGGTCTGACCCGTGGGGTCAGACTCTTTCACTTCACAGGGCCGCAGCGTAGATTGCGCGCGCATGCTCCCGCGTCATTTCGCGCGGGTTGTTGCCGAGCAGGCGAGTCTGCTTCATCGCGTCGTCCGCCAGACGGTCCAGGTCTTCCTCCTTGATCCCCACCTGCTGCAGGGTTGTCTCGATCCCGGTCATCTTCGCGATTTGCTGCATCGCAACAATTAACGCCTCGGCGCGCGCTTCCTGGCTGCCCTCCACATGCGGTGCGATGATGCCGGCGATCTCGGCGTAATGGTCGACCGCATCCGGCATGTTAAAGCGCAGCACGTGCGGCAGCACCAGCGAATTCGACAGGCCGTGCGGCACATGGAAAATGCCGCCGATCGGGTACGCCAGCGCATGTACCGCGGCGACAGGTGAATTCGAGAATGCCTGCCCCGCGAAATACGCTCCCAGCAGCATGGCCTGGCGCGCCTTCAGGTCGCTGCCGTTCTCGCACGCGCTGACCAAGTTGCGCGACAACAGGTGCAGCGCCTGGCGCGCCAGCATGTCGGACATCGGGTTCTTCTTGTGCTTGCTGGTGAAGGCCTCGATCGCGTGCACCATCGCATCGATGCCAGTGGCTGCCGTGACCAGCGGCGGTAAACCCAAGGTCAGTTCCGCGTCGAGCACCGCCAGGTCGGCATACAGTTGCGGCGCCACTACGCCCATCTTGGTGGTTTCACCCGTCGTGACGATGGCGATGTTGGTCACTTCGGAACCCGTGCCGGCGGTCGTCGGTACCTGCACCAGCGGCAGCCTTTTTCCGCTGACGTTGCCGATGCCGTAGATCTGGCTGATTGACTGGTCGCTGTCGGCCAGCACCGCGATCAGCTTGGCGACGTCCATCGAACTGCCGCCGCCGATGCCGATGACGATATCGATCGCGTGCTTTCGCGCGAACTCGACAGCCTTCAGCACGATCTGTTCCGGCGGGTCGGCCAGCACCTCGGAGTAGACCTCGACCGTCATGTTGTGTTTTTCCAGGTCGCGCGCCGGTGCGTCGACCAGGCCGGTGCGCAGGAAGCCCGGATCGGTCACGATCATCGCGCGCCGCGCGTGGGGGAAATGCAGGCTGACATGCTCGCCAAGATGGGCGGCCGCGCCGGCCTGCGAGACGAGGTGCGGAACGGTGCTGAAGGTGAACGGGGTGAGGGTGGACATGGTCGTGGGATCCGGCGGTGGTCGATGAGTCAAGCTTACACCAAGGCCGCAAAGCGAGGAAGGCGGCGCTGCCGGGCTGGCGTTTCTTTCGTACAATATGCGCTTCGGGTTTTTCTTGGGCAGGGTGGTGCATGGTGGATTTCGTGATGCTGGGATGCGCGGCGTTTCTTGCCGGACTGGTCGATGCGGTTGTCGGTGGAGGCGGCCTGATCCAGATACCAGTGCTGTTCTCCGTATTCCCGAAGGAAATCCCGGCGACCCTGCTCGGTACCAGCAAGTTGGCCGGCATCTTCGGCACCAGCGCCGCCGCCGTGAATTACGCGCGCCGCGTGCGGGTGGCCTGGAGTGCCGCGGCCCCGGCGGCAGCGGCCGCCTTCGCCTGGTCGTTTGCCGGCGCCTGGACCGTGACCCGCGTGCCCGCCGATTTCATCCGCGGATTGCTGCCATGTGTGCTGGTCGCCGTCGCGATCTACACGTTCAAAAAGAAGGACTTCGGCGCCATCCATTCGCCGGTGCACAGCGGAATTACCGAGAAACTGGTCGCGATAGGGATGGGCGCCTGCATCGGATTCTACGATGGCTTTTTCGGCCCGGGGACCGGCAGCTTCCTGATGTTCCTGTTCGTCCGATTCTTCGGCTTCGATTTCCTCAGCGCGTCGGCTGCCGCCAAGGTCGTCAATGTCGCCTGTAACTTCGCCGCGCTGATGTGGTTTGGCTACAGCGGCCACTTGTTGTGGCAACTCGGCTTGCTGATGGCGGTGTGCCAGGTGGCAGGATCGCTGGTCGGAACCAGGCTCGCGATCAAACACGGAAGTGTGTTCGTGCGTAAATTGTTCCTCGTGGTTGTGTCCTTATTAATCCTGAAGACAAGCTATGACGCCATCGCAAGGTGGAGCATTTAGGCAATTTGTTCCACGTGAAACATCCACATGCGCCTGTTTTTGGATTGTTTCACGTGGAACGTCGTTGTTCACGCTGTCGCTAATCTGGCGGCAAAAGAGTCGTCGAGGCAAAAAGACTCTATAATCTGGCCTCACACTCCCTCGCTTTACGCTTCCATCATGCTATTTCCTACTGAATTCGACGTTATCGTTGTCGGCGGCGGCCATGCCGGCACCGAAGCCGCCCTTGCTTCAGCCCGTATGGGCCAGAAGACTTTGTTGCTTACGCATAACATCGAGACCTTGGGACAGATGTCCTGCAACCCGTCCATTGGGGGTATCGGCAAGGGCCACCTGGTCAAGGAAGTGGACGCGATGGGCGGCGCGATGGCAATCGCTACCGATGAGGCGGGCATCCAGTTCCGGATTTTGAACTCGTCCAAAGGCCCGGCAGTGCGCGCCACCCGGGCCCAGGCCGACCGCATTCTGTACAAGGCGGCGATCCGTTCGCGCCTGGAAAACCAGCCGAACCTGTGGCTGTTCCAGCAGGCCGTGGACGACCTGATGATCGAAGGCGACCGCGTGGTCGGCGCCGTGACCCAGATCGGCCTGAAGTTTCGCGCTCGCGCAGTGGTGCTCACCGCCGGAACTTTCCTCGACGGAAAAATCCACGTCGGCCTGCAATCGCACTCGGCCGGCCGTGCCGGCGATCCGCCCGCGATCTCGCTGTCGGCGCGCCTGAAGGAATTGAAACTGGGGCAGGGCCGCCTGAAGACCGGCACACCGCCGCGCATCGACGGCCGCAGCATCGATTTTTCCGTCATGACGGCGCAGCCGGGCGACCTCGATCCGGTGCCGGTGTTCTCGGTCATGGGCAATGCCGCCATGCATCCGAAGCAAGTGCCATGCTGGATGACCCACACCAATGCGCGCACGCACGACATCATCCGCGCCGGCCTAGACCGCAGCCCGATGTTCACCGGCGTGATCGAAGGCGTGGGGCCGCGCTATTGCCCATCGATAGAAGATAAGATCCACCGCTTTGCCGGCAAGGATTCGCACCAGATTTTCCTTGAGCCGGAAGGTCTGACCACCAACGAGTTCTACCCGAACGGGATCTCGACCAGCCTGCCGTTCGACGTCCAGATTGACCTGGTGCGCTCGATGAAGGGCATGGAGAAGGCCTTCATCCTGCGTCCAGGCTATGCCATCGAATACGACTATTTCGATCCGCGCGGACTCAAGACTTCGCTGGAAACCAAGGCGATTGGCGGGCTGTTCTTCGCCGGCCAGATCAACGGCACCACCGGTTACGAGGAAGCTGCGGCGCAAGGCATGCTGGCAGGCCTGAACGCCGCGCTGCTGACCCAGGGGCGCGACGCCTGGGTGCCGGGCCGTTCGGAAGGCTATCTCGGCGTGCTGGTCGACGACCTGACTACCCAGGGCGTGGCCGAGCCTTACCGCATGTTCACCAGCCGCGCCGAGTTCCGCCTGTCCCTGCGCGAAGACAATGCCGACATGCGCCTGACCGAAATCGGCCGCCAGCTCGGCTGCGTGGGCGATGTCCAATGGGCCGCCTTCGAGACCAAGCGCGAATCCGTCGCGCGCGAACTCGAACGCCTGCGCTCGACGTGGGTCAATCCGCGCATTCTGGCCGCCGCCGAATCGGAGCGGGTGATCGGCCAGGCGATCGAACGCGAATACTCGCTGGCCGACCTGCTGCGCCGACCGGGCGTCGCCTACGACACCCTGATGAGCATGTCGGGGATCGACGGCCAGGCACTGGCAGGGCCGGGCGTGGAAGACGGGGCAGTGCGCGAGCAGGTGGAGATCCAGCTGAAGTATTCGGGCTATATCGAGCGCCAGGCCAAGGAAGTGGAGCGCCACGACCACTACGAAAACCTCAAGCTGCCGCAAGGTTTCAACTACCTCGACATCACCGCCTTGTCGATCGAAGTGCGCCAAAAGCTCGATAAGCAGCGTCCCGAAACATTAGGGCAGGCATCAAGAATTTCCGGTGTGACACCTGCCGCTATCTCGCTTTTGCTGGTACATTTAAAGAAACGCGGGGCGAAAGGGTTTACGACGCTCAACGAGGAGCTGGCCCAATGAAGTTTTTCGACCGCGCAGTCCTCTCAAAAGTATTAGCAGACGGCATCACAGAATTATCGCTGGACCTGAATGAAAAGCAGCACGAACAGCTGCTGGACTATCTGGCGCTGCTGTTCAAGTGGAATTCGGTGTACAACCTGACCTCGGTGCGCGACCCGCTGCAAATGGTCACGCACCACCTGCTCGACTCGCTGGCGGCGGTACCTAGCTTCGCCGGCGCCGACAAGGTGCTCGATGTGGGAGCAGGGGGCGGATTGCCCGGCATCGTGCTGGCGATCGCGCGGCCTGGCATGAAGGTCTCGCTGATCGACACGGTGCACAAGAAAACGGCTTTCCTGAAACAGGTGAAGGCCGAACTGGAACTGGTCAACGTCACGGTGTACACGGCCAAGGTCCAGGAACTGCAGGTGGAGCAGAAATTCGACGTCATTACCTCGCGCGCGTTTGCGGACCTGTCGGATTTCGTCAATTGGTCAGGGCAGCTGCTGGCCGAGGGCGGGAAATTCATCGCGCTCAAAGGGGTGGCGCCGCCGGAGGAACAGGAAAGGCTTCCGGCGCCGTGGAAAGTGAGCGATTTGAAGCCTTTGCAGGTGCCGGGACTGAATGCGGAGCGGCACCTCGTTTTCATCGCGAAGTTCCAGCAAACAGAGTAAATCATATAAACCGTATAAATGGTTTATACCAGATATACTAAATGAATCGTTAATACGATATCGATAGTATAAACGGTATGAATCGATATTGTTGCGTCCGACTATAAGAGCGTACATGGCCAAAATTTTTTGCGTAGCAAACCAAAAGGGCGGGGTAGGCAAGACCACCACCAGCGTCAACCTGGCGGCGGGACTGGCGAAGCTGGATCAACGCGTACTGCTTGTCGACCTCGACCCGCAGGGCAATGCGACGATGGGGGCGGGCATCAACAAGGCCGGCCTGAAAGCGTCGACCTATGAAGTGCTGCTGGGCGAGGCCGACGTCAACACGGCGCGCCAGCGTTCCGAGTCCGGCCGCTTCGACGTGCTGCCGTCGAACCGCGAACTGGCCGGCGCCGAAGTCGAAATGGTGGAGCTGGACAAGCGCGAGCGCCGCCTGAAGGACGCGCTGGCCGAAGTCGGCGCCGAATACGATTTCATCCTGATCGACTGCCCGCCTGCCCTGTCGATGCTGACGCTGAACGGCCTGTGCGCCGCGCACGGCGTGATCATCCCGATGCAGTGCGAGTACTACGCGCTCGAAGGCCTGTCCGACCTGGTCAACACGATCAAGAAGGTGCACGCGAACCTGAACCCCGACCTGAAGATCATCGGCCTGCTGCGCGTGATGTTCGATCCGCGCATGACGCTGTCGCAGCAGGTCTCGGCGCAGCTCGAGCAGCACTTCGGCGACAAGGTATTCAAGACCATCATCCCGCGCAACGTGCGGCTGGCGGAGGCGCCCTCGTACGGCGTGCCCGGCGTGGTGTTCGACACCGCCTCCAAGGGCGCGCAAGCCTATATCGCGTTCGGCGCCGAAATGGTCGACCGCATCAAGACAATGTAACCGGAACTGAAGAAAGCAATACGTAATCATGGCAACCAAAAAACTCAAAGGCCTCGGCCGCGGCCTCGAAGCACTGCTCGGCGGCGACGGCGATTTCACCCAGCAGCCGGCTGACGCCGGCGCGCCGTCCTCGCTGCCCGTGACGCAGCTGCAGGCCGGTAAATACCAGCCGCGCACGCGCATGGACGAAGGCGCCCTCAACGAACTGGCCGCGTCGATCAAGAGCCAGGGCATCATGCAGCCGGTGCTGGTGCGGCCGGTGGGGCAGCAGGGCGGCGCGATGCGCTACGAGATCATCGCCGGCGAGCGGCGCTTCCGCGCGGCCCAGCTGGCGGGGCTCGAGCAGATCCCGGTGCTGGTGCGCGACGTCGACGACCAGGCCGCCGCAGCCATGGCGCTGATCGAGAACATCCAGCGCGAAGACCTCAATCCGCTGGAGGAAGCGCAGGGCATCCACCGCCTGATCGCCGATTTCAGCTTCACCCACGAGCAGGCCGCCCACGCGGTGGGCCGTTCGCGCAGCGCGGTATCGAACCTGCTGCGTCTGATGAACCTGGCCGAGCCGGTGCAGACCATGCTCATGGCGGGCGATATCGACATGGGCCACGCGCGCGCGCTGCTGGCGGTGGACGCCGCCACCCAGATCAGCCTGGCAAGCCAGGTGGTCGCCAAGCGGCTGTCGGTGCGCGAGACCGAAAAGCTGGTGACCCGCACGATGGACGAGGCGGCCAACCCGGTCACCGCGCGCCAGAAGGAAAAATCGGGCGACATCGTGCGCCTCGAAGAAGAGCTGTCCGACAAGCTGGCCACGCCGGTGCTGTTCAAGATGGGCGCCAAGGGCCGCGGCCAGATGATCATCGACTTTGCCGACCTCGACATCCTCGACGGCGTGTTGGCCCGCCTGCGCGCCTGATCGGAAGGCCGACCCCGGTTCGGGCGCCAACTCAAACCGGGGTCAGACCCGGTTTTTCTTTTTCAAGGGCTGCCTCGGGGTCGAATCGGCCAACACAACCGGGGTCAGACCCTCAGAAAGCAACACCGGGGTCTGCCCCCTAGTCATTGACCGCCGGCAAGATTGTGGCAATTCGAATCAGTCCACAATCTTGTTCGCACCGCAACGGAACATACGTGGTTTTTGCGGTGCATTGCGGTGCGCCAAAGTGCGTCAACGTTTGACGCGTATCTGCATAAACCTTATAATCCCGCTGATTCACGTAATTCCACCACCCGCAACACAGCTTTTATACGCTGCGCGAAGAAGAAAAAATGTTGCGCATAGTCTCCCTGCAATTGATGGCAACAGTGGTCGCCGGCATCATCGCCGCGCTACTGGCGGGTTGGCCTGCGATGTTTTCCGCGATGCTTGGTGGATTTTGCGCGGTTGTACCCAATGGCCTGTTCGCGTTGCGCTTGTTCGCCAATGCCCAGAAGCCAGGCGGGGCAAACCCGATGACGTTCATGGTCGGGGAATTTATAAAGATTGCATTAACGGTGGCGCTGCTGTTCGCGACCGCCTGGCTGTACCGCGATTTGAACTGGCTCGCACTGATTTGCGGCTTCATCGTGGCACTCAAAAGTTACATCATCTTATTGTTTAGGCGCTAGACATGACTACTGAAACCGTGGCGGCATCAGCACACCCGGCAGCCGAGCATACGCTCACTGCAGGCCAATACATCACCCACCACCTGGGCTACAACGCCAACAAGCATCAGGTCAGCGTCATCGACTTCAGCGTCATTCACTATGACACGATCTTCTGGTCGGTGCTGCTGGCCACGATCGCCTGCGTGTTCCTGATCATCGCCGCGCGCCGCGCGACGGCCGGCGTGCCGAGCCGTTTCCAGGCCGCCGTCGAATTCGTCGTCGAGCTGGTCGAAGACCAGTCGAAAGCCATTGTCCATGGCGACCGCAGCTTTATCGCCCCGGTGGCGCTGGCCGTATTCCTGTGGGTTCTGCTGATGAACTCGATGGACTTCCTGCCGGTCGATACCTTCGCCGGCATCTTTCGCGCCCTCGGCATCCATAACGCCGAAGGCCACGAGCCCTTCTTCCGCGCCGTGCCGACCGCCGACCTGAACGGCACCTTCGGCATGTCGCTCGCCGTGCTGACCCTGATGCTGTACTACAACGTCAAGATCAAGGGCATCGGCGGCTTCATCCACGAGCTGTTCTGCGCGCCGTTCGGCGCCCATCCCGCACTCTGGATCTTCAACTTCGGCCTGAACCTCATCGAATTCGCTGCAAAAACCGTGTCGCTGGCAATGCGACTGTTCGGAAACATGTTTGCTGGCGAATTGATCTTCCTGCTGATCGCGCTGCTTGGCGCACAGTGGGTTGGTTTCACGGCTCAGAGCGTTTTGTTGTCCGGCCTGCATATCGCAGCCGGTTCGGTGTGGGCCATCTTCCACATCCTGATCGTGTTGTTGCAGGCGTTTATTTTCATGATGCTGACGCTGGTGTATATCGGCCAGGCGCATGAAGGGCACTAAAAACGCAGCATGGTAGTTGGCAGGTTTGCAGTATCTTGATTTTTCAATTTTTTAATTTTTATATTTAGGAGTTTTCATGACTAACGTCGCTTTTGTAGCTTTGGCTTGCGGTTTGATCATTGGTTTGGGCGCGATCGGCGCATGTATCGGTATCGGTATCATGGGCGGCAAGTTCATCGAAGCTTCGGCACGTCAGCCTGAACTGATGAACACCCTGCAAACCAAGATGTTCCTGCTGGCTGGTCTGATCGACGCGGCGTTCCTGATCGGTGTTGGTATCGCGATGATGTTCGCGTTCGCTAACCCATTCCCTGGCTAATTGCTGATTCTCAATAGCCGGGCTCGCGATTCTGCCGGCCCGGCATATGTCATTCTGAGAAGGAAATTGCTGTGAACTTAAACGCAACGATGTTCGT
Source organism: Pseudomonadota bacterium (assembly GCA_046728335.1). Taxonomy (GTDB): domain Bacteria; phylum Pseudomonadota; class Gammaproteobacteria; order Burkholderiales; family Burkholderiaceae_D; genus JAFCUW01. The sequence continues at coordinate 102,222 of JBKPEJ010000023.1, forward strand.
GCAGTACATTGTGTTCTTCATCCTGGCTTACGTCATCGCGAAATTCGTGTGGCCGCCGGTGGTGGGTGCACTCGACGCACGCGCTAAAAAAATCGCCGAAGGTCTGGCAGCCGCCGACCAGGGCAAACTGGCCATGGCCGCTGCCGAAAAACGGGTGCAGGTCGAACTCGCCGGCGCCCGTGACGAAGGCCAGAAACGCATCGCCGACGCCGAAAAGCGCGCCCAGATGGTCGCCGACGAAATCAAGGCAAACGCCAACGCTGAAGCTGGCCGCATCATTGCGCAAGCCAAAGCGGACGCCGAGCAGCAAGTGACGAAGGCACGCGAAGAACTGCGTTCCCAGGTCGCTGGCCTCGCCGTCAAGGGCGCCGAGCAGATCCTCAAGCGCGAAGTGAACGCAACGGCGCACGCCGACCTGCTGTCGCAACTGGCTACCGAGCTGTAATCATGGCAGAACTCGCAACCGTCGCCCGTCCTTACGCCGAAGCGTTGTTCCGTGTCGCCCAGGGTGGCGACATGGCCGCCTGGGCCGGTATCGTTACCGAATTGTCGAACATCGGCGTCAATCCCGATGTGCAGGCATTCGCCCGCAACCCGAACGTGTCGCCGGCGCAAGTCAACGACGCGTTTGCCGCGCTGATCAAGTCGCCGCTGACCGCTGAAGCCAAAAACTTCATCGCCATGCTGGTCGAGAACGGCCGCGTATCGCTGCTGCCTGAAATCGGCGCGCAGTTCCATGTGCTCAAGAACGCACAGGAAGGCGCCGCCGATGCCAGCATCACCAGTGCATTCGACATCTCGGGCGCACAGGTAGCCGAACTGGTATCGACGCTGGAAAAGAAATTTGGCCGCAAGCTCAACCCAACGGTGACAGTGGATCCATCGCTGATCGGTGGTGTGCGCGTGGTGGTCGGTGATGAAGTGCTCGACACCTCGGTGCGCGCCAAGCTGCAACAGATGCATGTTGCGCTTGCCTCGTAACGACAACTCGCACTCGCCGGCGCTTCGCCCCTTGCCCTACGCATCAAGAAACTATTAGGAGTTAGCATGCAACTTAACCCATCTGAAATCAGCGAACTGATCAAGAGCCGGATCCAGGGCCTCGAAGGTTCCGCTGAAGTTCGTAATCAAGGCACGGTTATCTCCGTAGCCGACGGTATCTGCCGTATCCATGGTCTGTCGGACGTGATGCAGGGCGAGATGCTGGAATTCCCAGGCAACACCTTTGGCCTGGCGATGAACCTCGAGCGCGACTCGGTCGGCGCCGTGATTCTGGGTGCTTACGAGCACATCTCGGAAGGCGACACCGTCAAGACCACCGGCCGCATCCTGGAAGTGCCGATCGGTCCTGAACTCAAAGGCCGCGTGGTCAACGCGCTGGGCCAGCCGATCGACGGCAAGGGTCCGGTCAACGCCAAGCTGACCGCCCCGATCGAAAAGATCGCCCCGGGCGTGATCGCCCGCCAGTCCGTGTCGCAGCCTATGCAGACCGGCCTGAAGTCGATCGACTCGATGGTACCTATCGGCCGCGGCCAGCGCGAGCTGATCATCGGCGACCGCCAGACCGGTAAATCGGCTGTCGCGATCGATGCGATCATCAACCAGAAGGGCCAGAACATGACGTGTATCTACGTCGCGATCGGCCAGAAGGCATCGACCATCAAGAACATCGTGCGCTCGCTCGAGACGCACGGCGCGATGGAATACACCATCGTCGTCGCCGCATCGGCTTCCGAGTCGGCTGCCATGCAGTACATCAGCCCGTACTCGGGTTGCGCGATGGGCGAATACTTCCGCGACCGCGGCGAAGACGCACTGATCGTCTACGATGACCTGTCGAAGCAAGCAGTTGCTTACCGCCAGATCTCGCTGCTGCTGCGCCGTCCACCAGGCCGCGAAGCCTATCCAGGCGACGTGTTCTACCTGCACAGCCGCCTGCTCGAGCGCGCAGCACGCGTGAACCCTGCCTATGTCGAGAAGTTCACCAACGGCGAAGTCAAAGGCAAGACCGGCTCGCTGACCGCACTGCCGATCATCGAAACCCAGGCCGGCGACGTGTCCGCTTTCGTTCCGACCAACGTGATTTCGATTACCGACGGCCAGATCTTCCTGGACACCTCGCTGTTCAACGCCGGCGTCCGTCCAGCGATTAACGCGGGTATCTCGGTATCGCGCGTCGGTGGCGCCGCCCAGACCAAGGTCATCAAAAACCTGTCCGGCGGTATCCGTACCGACTTGGCGCAGTACCGTGAACTGGCTGCGTTCGCGCAGTTCGCTTCCGACCTCGACGAATCGACCCGCAAGCAGCTCGACCGTGGCGCGCGCGTCACCGAACTGCTCAAGCAGGCTCAGTATTCGCCGCTGTCGATCTCGATGATGGCCGTGTCGCTGTTCGCAGTGAACAAGGGCTTCTTCGACGACGTGGAAGTCAAGAAGGTACTGGCGTTCGAAGCCGGCCTGCACGGCTACATGAAGACCAAGCAAGCTGCCCTCCTGGCCAAGATCGAAGAAACCAAGCAACTGGACAAAGATGGCGAAGCTGCCATGGCGGCCGCTGTTGCTGATTTCAAGAAATCCGGCGCATATTAATTGTCTGATGGCGCCGCGCAGTTAGCGGCGCCGGATAGCGCAAAAGGAGTAAGGACTCATGGCATCAGGCAAAGAGATACGAGGCAAGATCAAGAGCGTAGAGAATACGAAGAAGATCACCAAGGCGATGGAAATGGTCGCCGCGTCCAAAATGCGCAAGGCGCAAGACCGGATGCGGGCCGCCCGTCCCTACAGTGACAAGATTCGGAACATCGCCGCTAACCTGGCCTCGGCAAATCCCGAATACACGCACCCGTTCATGGCGCAAGCCAGGAGCGTGGAAGCGAAGGCAGTTGGCTTCATCGTCGTCACGACCGACAAGGGTCTGTGCGGCGGCATGAACACCAACGTGCTGCGGTTGATGACGCAAAAAACGCGCGAGCTGGAAACAGCTGGCAACAAGATTGAAGCTGTTGCCATTGGCAACAAGGGTTTGGGTTTTTTGAATCGGGTAGGCATCAAGGTCGTGTCGCATGCGATCCAGATTGGCGATACGCCGCACCTGGAAAAGTTGATCGGGCCTGTCAAGGTCATGCTCGACGAGTACCAGGAAGGCAAACTCGACGCCGTCTACCTGTGCTACACCAAGTTCATCAACACGATGAAGCAGGAGCCGATGGTGGAGCAGTTGCTGCCGCTGGCCGCTGACAAGCTCGAAGGCGACAAGGGTAACCACTCTTGGGACTACATCTACGAGCCGGAAGCGCAAACCGTGATCGATGAACTGCTGGTGCGCTATGTAGAGGCGCTGGTTTACCAGGCGGTCGCTGAAAACCTCGCATCCGAGCAGTCGGCGCGCATGGTCGCGATGAAAGCGGCGAGCGACAACGCCGGTAGCGTCATTGGCGAGCTGAAACTGGTCTACAACAAGACCCGCCAGGCAGCGATTACCAAAGAACTCTCCGAGATCGTCGCCGGTGCGGCAGCGGTCTAAACCCGATTTAAATTAAATATTGAAGGAACGAACATGGCTGATGGCAAAATCGTTCAGTGTATCGGCGCTGTGGTGGACGTTGAGTTCCCACGCAATGCAATGCCGAAAGTCTACGACGCACTGAAAATGGCGGGCTCCGAACTGACCCTGGAAGTACAACAGCAGCTGGGCGACGGCATTGTCCGTACCATTGCTCTGGGTACCTCCGACGGCCTGCGTCGCGGCATGGCAATCCAGAACACCGGCAAGCCAATCATGGTACCGGTCGGCAAGGCAACGCTGGGCCGTATTCTGGACGTGCTGGGCAACCCGATCGACGAGTGCGGTCCGGTATCGCACGAGCAGACCGCATCGATCCACCGCGTCGCTCCTGCGTACGACGAACTGTCGCCGTCGCAGGACTTGCTGGAAACCGGCATCAAGGTGATCGACCTGGTGTGCCCGTTCGCCAAAGGCGGTAAAGTCGGCCTGTTCGGCGGCGCCGGCGTGGGCAAGACCGTCAACATGATGGAACTGATCAACAACATCGCAAAAGCACACTCGGGCGTATCCGTGTTTGCCGGCGTCGGTGAGCGTACCCGCGAAGGTAACGACTTCTACCACGAGATGGCCGATGCCAAGGTTGTGGATCTGGAAAACCCGGAAAACTCGAAAGTGTCGATGGTCTACGGCCAGATGAACGAGCCGCCAGGTAACCGTCTGCGCGTTGCGCTGACCGGCCTGACGATCGCTGAATCGTTCCGTGACGAAGGCAAAGACGTTCTGTTCTTCGTGGACAACATCTACCGCTTCACCCTGGCCGGTACCGAAGTATCCGCACTGCTGGGCCGTATGCCTTCCGCAGTGGGTTACCAGCCTACCCTGGCCGAAGAGATGGGCCGCCTGCAAGAGCGCATCACCTCGACCAAGACCGGTTCGATCACCTCGATCCAGGCCGTGTATGTCCCAGCGGACGATTACACCGATCCATCGCCGGCAACCACCTTTGCTCACCTGGATTCGACCGTTGCTCTGTCGCGTGACATCGCTTCGCTGGGTATCTACCCTGCGGTCGACCCGCTCGACTCGACCTCGCGCCAGCTGGACCCGCTCGTCGTCGGCCAGGAACACTACGACACCGCGCGCGCTGTCCAGGGTACCCTGCAGCGCTACAAGGAACTGCGCGACATCATCGCGATTCTGGGCATGGACGAGCTGGCTCCTGAAGACAAGCTGCTGGTCGCACGTGCACGTAAGATGCAGCGTTTCCTGTCGCAGCCGTTCCACGTTGCTGAAGTGTTTACCGGTTCGCCAGGTAAGTACGTTTCGCTGAAAGACACGATCAAAGGCTTCAAGATGATCGCGTCGGGCGAACTGGACCACCTGCCTGAGCAAGCGTTCTACATGGTTGGCACGATCGAAGAAGCAATCGAAAAAGCCAAGAAGCTCGGTTAATCGCGCTCCTTCACATCGATAGGACACACATGGCACACACTATTCACGTTGACGTCGTATCGGCCGAGTCCCTGATTTTTTCGGGCGAAGCCGAGTTCGTCGCGTTGCCGGGTGAAGCGGGTGAGCTGGGGATCTATCCCAAGCACACCCCGCTGATCACGCGCATCAAGCCGGGTGCTGTACGAATCAAGGTGGTTGGCCGCGAAGAAGAAGAATTCGTCTTCGTCGCGGGCGGCCTCCTGGAAGTGCAGCCGAACGCGGTGACGGTTCTGGCCGATACCGCGATCCGCGGTCACGACCTTGATGAAGCAAAAGCGCTGGAAGCCAAGAAGATGGCGGAAGAGCTGTTGGTCAACAAGGAATCGAAGATCGACTACGCGAAAGCGCAAGCCGAACTGGCGACCGCAATCGCCCAGCTGGCGGCAATCGCCCGCCTGCGCAAGACGCGCTAAGCAACGCACGCATCACAAAAAAGGCAGCTTCGGCTGCCTTTTTTTTATGGCTATGTCACCGTAAAGTGTGGGATGACCTGCGGCGTCGACGTGCCACCTCTTCATGCACGCGCCGCGGCCCAAGGGCTGGGGTCAGGTCCGGCGGACCTGACCCCCGGGTTTGTCGCCGCACTGGGCGCTTGCCGCCATCGCCGCGCGGTCCCACACTTAACGAAGACAAAGCCTTTTTTATGGCGCCGATGCGTCGTCGACCGCCGGCCGTGCGGATGCCCGCACAGGCAGCGCCCGCCATTCCGGATTTCCGCGCAAATTTTCACGAGAAATCACTCGCGGCGGTCACGCTCGCCCCTTGCGGTCGCCATTCGCACGCCAGCGCGCGGCAGGCATGGAATCTGCATATAGTCCCGTGCACCTAACTATAACGGAGACTGAAATGAACTTGCGTACCCTCGCGCTGGGGGCTGTTGCCCTGTCCGCGCTGTCCACCCCCGCTTTCGCCGCCGACGACGTGGTCCGTCTCGGTAACCTCAAATTCGCGCACTACGGCGCCGTGTCGTACATCAAGGAGATTGCGCCCAAGTGCGGCATCCGCGTCGAAGAGAACATGTTTGCCAAGGGCCCCGACGTGATGCAGGCGATCCTTGCGGGCGAACTCGATGTCGGCGCCACCGCGTCGGAAGCAGCCATTTCGGGCCGCGCCAATGGCGCCCCGATCTATATCGTCGCCGGTTTCGCCAAGGGCGGCGCGCGCCTGGTCGCGCGCCCCGACAGCGGGATCAAGTCGATCAAGGACCTGAAGGGTAAAAAGGTCGGCGTCACCCGCGGCGGCATTCACGAGGTGCTGCTCAACGTCGAACTGGCGCAGGCCGGCCTGACTGTTTCGGATGGTCCCGGCAAGGACGTGCAGGTCATCTTCCTGGCGTTCGCGGACTTGAACCAGGCGCTGCTCGGCAAGAACCTGGACGCCATCATGCAAAGCGAGCCGCAGTCGTCGCAGGCGATCAACAAGGGCTACGGCGTCGAAGTCATGAAGCCCTACGATACGCCGATCGGCGCGCCAGTGCGTACCATGGTCATGAGCGAGAAATTCTACAAGGAGCACCGCGCGACCGCCGCCAAGTTCATGAACTGCTTCGTGCAGGCCACCAAGCTATTCATCGACAACAAGGACGCCGCGGAAAAATATGTGCGCGAGTCGATGTTCAAGAACCAGATCAGCAAGGACGATTTCAACGACGCGATCCAGAACTCCCCCTATACCTACGACATCAGCGTGGCCCATATCCAGACCACGACCGACGTGATGTTCAAGACCGGCACCGGCAAGATGCGCAATCCGCCCGTCGCCAAGGACTGGGTGAAGACCGACCTGCTGGAGCAGGCCAAGAAGTCGCTTTCGATCCAGTAAAGGAGCCATCATGACGCAACAGACATGGCGCCAATCGGCCGTCGGGATGGTCGTCCCGGTGATCATCATCGCGCTCTGGCAAGCCTGCGCGATGCTCGGCTGGGTCAATCCCCAGGTGCTGCCATCGCCGTTGGCGGTGCTCAGCAAATTCATCGAGTACGCCTTGCCGCTCGCGCCCTTCGACGCCACAGCCGGGTCGCGCCTGGCGTGGATTTTCTCGGGTGAGCTGCTGCACGACACCATGGGCAGCATGTACCGCGTGGTGGTCGGCTTCCTGGTCGGCGCCGGCCTCGCGCTGCCGCTTGGCCTGTCGATGGGCTCGAGCCGCACCATGTACGCCTGGCTTAATCCGCTGATGCAAGTGCTGCGCCCGATTCCGCCGATCGCCTACATTCCGCTGGCGATCCTGTGGTTCGGCCTTGGCAATGCGCCGGCAGTTTTCCTGATCGCGCTGGGCGCCTTTTTCCCGGTGCTGGTCAATACCATCGCCGGTGTGCGCCAGGTCGACGGCATCTATATCCGGGCCGCCCGCAATCTCGGCGTCAACCGCCGCACGATGTTCGTGCGCGTGATGCTGCCGGCCGCGGTGCCCTACATCCTGTCCGGCGTGCGCATCGGCATCGGCACCGCCTTCATCGTGGTGATCGTGTCGGAGATGATCGCCGTGAACAACGGCCTGGGTTTCCGCATCCTCGAAGCGCGCGAGTATTTTTGGTCCGACAAGATCATTGCGGGCATGATCAGCATCGGCCTGCTGGGCCTCGCGATCGACATCGGCATGAATAAACTGAACAACCATCTGCTGCGGTGGCACCGCGGCCTGGAGAACTGACATGACTACCTCCCATATCGACGTCTCCGGCGTCAGCAAGGTGTTCAATGCCGGCCAGCGCGAAGTCACTGCGCTCAAGGACATCAACCTGCACATTCCGGACGGCCAGTTCGTCTGCCTACTGGGGCCTTCGGGTTGCGGCAAGTCGACCCTGCTGAACGCCATTGCCGGCTTCTCGCTGCCGTCGTCCGGTACCATCACCGCCAATGGCGAACTCGTGACCGGTCCCGGCCCCGAACGCGGCATGGTGTTCCAGGAGTACGCGCTGTTTCCCTGGATGACGGTGGAGAAGAACATCGCCTTCGGCCTTGAAGTCAAGGGCGTCCCGGCGGCGGAAATCGACCAGCGCGTGTCGGACCTGCTGGCGATGCTGTCGCTGGCCGACTTCCGCCACCGTTTTCCGAAGGACCTGTCGGGCGGCATGCGCCAGCGGGTGGCGATCGCGCGCGTGCTGGCGCTCGATTCGCCCATCATGCTGATGGACGAGCCGTTCGGCGCCCTGGACGCGCTCACCCGCCGCAACCTGCAGGACGAGCTGTTGCGCATCTGGGCGGAGCTGAGGAAGACCATCATCTTCGTCACCCACAGCATCGAGGAGGCGATCTACCTGGCCGACCGCATTGTGGTGATGACCTACCGGCCCGGCACCGTCAAGCGCGACATCATCGTTGACATGCCGCGCATGCGCGACCCGGCTTCGGCCGAGTTCAATGCGCTCAAGCGCGAACTGGGCATGCTGGTAATGGAAGAGCAACAGCGCCATCATCACGACGAAATGCGGATGGCGGCGGTCGACTAGGTGGCCGGTGCAGTAGAATCGAGGCCACATTCGTTGGAACGCCCGATGCCCGCCACACTGCACCTGCAACGCCGCCTCAGCTGGCTGCTCGCGCTGATCGCCAGCGCGGGCTTGCTGCTGGCCGTCTACCAGTTCGCGGCGCGCCAGGGGGAAGCCGACAACCTGGCGCTCGGCAAGCGCCAGCTGCAGCTGATGGCGCCCGAGCTCGAATCGGCGCTCGAAAAATTCGAGACACTGCCGTATGTGATCGGCTTCCAGGAAACCGTCACCGAGGCGCTCGCCCATCCGGCTGACCGCCAGCGCATTGATCGCCTGAACCGCATGTTCAAGGCCACCCAGCAGCAATCGAAAATTGGCGCGATCTACCTGATGGACCGCGACGGCAATACGATCGCCGCCAGCAATTGGGACCTGCCGCTCACTTTCGTCGGCAAGAACTTCGGATACCGGCCCTACTTCCGTGAGGCGCTGGCCGGGCGCGCCGGCCGCTTCTACGGCATCGGCAGCACCACCGGAGAAGCGGGTTATTTCATCGCGCAGCCGGTGCATGCGGGCGACGCAGTGGCAGGCGTGGTCGCCGTCAAGATCGGCCTCGACGAATTCGAGCGCACCTGGAAAGGCAGCGATGACACCATCGTGCTGGCCGACCGCGCCGGAGTGGTGTTTTTGTCGAATCGGCCGGACTGGAAGTACCGCAGCCTGCTTCGCCTCAGCGCCGCTACCCAGCGCGAACTGGCCAGCACCATGCAGTACGCGTTGCAGCCGATCGCATCGATCGCGGACGCAGGCGCACCGCACGTCGTGCGCCAGGTCGGCCGACTGGGCTGGGAGCTGAAGCTGTACCCCGCGCCCGGGCACGCCAGGCGCAACGCTGCCTTGTGGGCGCTGGCCGCCGCGCTGGTGCTGGGAAGTGGCGTCATCGCTGCCTGGGCCGTGCATCAGCGCCGGCGCCGGCTGGAGGAACAGCGCGCCGCCAGCGCCGCCTTGCAGCGCGCCGCGCGCGAACTGGACGACAGGCTGGTCGAACGGACCGCCTTGCTGCGCCAGGCCAACCGGGACCTCGAGGCCCGCTACGCCACTCTGAAACAGACCGAGCTCGCACTGCGCTCGACCCAGGACGAACTGGTCCAGGCCGGTAAACTGGCGATGCTGGGACAGATGGCGGCCGGTGTCACCCATGAGCTGAACCAGCCGCTCGCCGCGATCCGCGCCTTTGCCGACAATGCCATCACTTTCCTGGAACGGGGGCAGGCGGACAAGGCCAGCGCGAACCTTTTGCACATCGGCGACGCCAGCGCGCGCATGGGCGCCATCATCGCTCAGCTCAAGGGGTTTGCGCGGCGCAGCGATTCGGTGGCGACCATCGACATCGCGCAATCGATTCGCGCCTCCGCCTTTTTGCTCGACAGCGAATTTCACCGTCTGGGCGCGGTGTTGTACATCAAACTCGCCCAGCCGGCGGCGCCCGTGATGGTGACCGGCGATGCGGTCCGCATCGAGCAGGTGTTCATCAACCTGCTGCGCAATGCGCTCGACGCGGTCGAAACGGCGCCGCTGCGCATTGTCACTGTGACGCTGGAAAAGGACGACGGCTACGCGCTAGTGCGCATCGCCGATACCGGCCCGGGGATCCCAGGCGCTGTCGCGGCGCATTTGTTCGAACCGTTCTTCACCACCAAACCGTCCGGCAAAGGCCTCGGCCTGGGCCTGGCGATTTCGTCATCCATCGTGCAGGCGATGAACGGCCAGCTCACCGGCAGCAATCGCGCGGCCGGCGGCGCCCAGTTCGAAGTCCGCCTGCCCCTGCCCGACAAAGGAGATTGACATGCACGCCATCCTGGTCGAAGACGAAGCCGCGCTGCGCCTCGCCACCACCCAGACGCTCGAACTGGGCGGCTTTTCGGTCAGCGCCTTCGCCAGCGCCGAAGCGGCGCAGGCGCAGCTGCGGCCAGATTTCGATGGCGTCATCGTCAGCGACGTGCGGCTGCCGGGGCGCTCCGGCCTCGACCTGCTGGCCGACGTGGCCGCGCTCGACGCCGAACTGCCGGTCATCATCGTGACCGGCCACGGCGATGTCGACATGGCAGTTGGTGCCATGCGCAGCGGAGCCTATGACTTCATCGAGAAGCCATTCAGCGCCGAGCGCCTGCTGGCGGCGGTGCGGCGCGCGCAGGAGCGGCGCACCCTCGTGCTGGAAAACCGGCTCCTCAAGACCGCCTGGGCGCTGCATCCCGATACGCCGCAACTGGTGGGCCGTTCGCAAGCGATCGAGCGCCTGAAGGTCGTCGTGCGCAATATCGCGCCGGCCGGCGTTGACATCCTCGTCAATGGCCAGACCGGCACGGGCAAGGAAGTGGTCGCGCGCCTGATCCATGCCGCCAGCGCGCGCAAGGGCAATTTCGTCGCCATCAATTGCGGCGCCCTGCCCGAATCGGTATTCGAAAGCGAGATGTTCGGCCACGAGGCGGGCGCCTTCACCGGCGCGCAGAAACGCCGCATCGGCAAGCTCGAATACGCCAACGACGGCACCCTGTTCCTCGATGAGATCGAGAGCATGCCGATGGCGCTGCAAGTGAAGCTGCTGCGTGTGCTGCAGGAACGCAGGCTTGAACGGCTGGGCGGCAATGAAAGCATCCCGGTCAGCTTTCGCGTGATCGCCGCCAGCAAGGTCGACCTGCTGCAACTGAGCGCGCAGGGGCAGTTTCGCGAGGATCTGTACTACCGTATCGGCGTGGCGGCCATCGACCTGCCGCGCCTGTGCGAACGGCGCGACGATATCCCGCTGCTGCTGGCCCACTTCACCCAGGACGCGGCGCGCCGCTATGGCCGCGCCGAACCGCGCTGGACCGAGACGCAAATGGCGCAATGGCAGGCTGCCGACTGGCCCGGAAACCTGCGCGAACTGCGCAATTTCGCCGAACGCCTGGTGCTGGGAATCGTGCCCCCGGAACCGCCGCCGGCGCTGCCGGCGCTATCGCTGCCGCTGCAGGTCGATGCCCTCGAGCGCGACCTGATTATTCGCGCCCTCGATCGGGTCGACGGCAACGTTGCCAGTGCTGCCGACCAGCTGGGCGTACCGCGCAAGACGCTCTACGACAAGCTCAAGAAATACCAGCTCGCGCCGGGGAAAAAATAGTCGGATACTTCCCGGTGCCTAGGGCCGGGATGACTGGCCCGCCAGCCGCAGCGCCACCTTGTGCCGGAAGTAGCCGTCCTGCAGGTAGCGGTATAGATGCTCGCCCGGGCACACTGTCTGCGCCGAATAGTCCTTGTGGCCGTGAATCGCGTCGAGCGGCACCTTGTATTTCGACGCGAGCAGCGCCATCAGGTCGACCACCGCGTCGAGCTGCTTCTGGTTCGGCTCTACCTCTTCGAAATTGCCGACCACTTCGATCAGCGCATGGCCTTTCGGGTCGTACTCGGTGTTGGTGTCGCCGGCATACTCGATCTTGCGGCCCTCGTAGATGCGCCCGTCCAGGTCGATGACGTAGTGATACGGGATATCGAGCCAGTGCTTGGTGGTGCGCGACCAGGTCTGCAGCTTGCGCAGGTATTGAACCGGGTCCTTGCCTTGCGGATAGGGTTCGCCCTGGTGGTGCAAGGTGATGTGCGTGATTTCCTGACGCCGCGCCTGCGCCGGGTCGGCCGGCGTGCCGCCCCATGCCGCGACCGAAACGATCTGCTGCTCAAGGTCGGCCAGCGGCTGCGCGGCCAGCGCGGCGGGAGGGGCGGCCAGCACGCCAAGGCAGAACAGCGCGTGCGCAACGTGGTTTTTCAACATCATCGTTCAACTCCTGGAAAGGCGGAGCGCTATCTTTCCACGTTTCCGCTGAGATGCCAACCGGGAATGGGGCGCCGCGCCCACGGCGGCGACATCGCCCGATGCAAACTGTTACGCTTTGAACATCCAAACCGTCCATCGTCCGCCATGAAGCCCATACGCCAGATCCTGGAAGACTCGCTCACCGTCGCGGTGGTCGGCCTCTCGCCCAAGCCCGAACGCGCCAGCCTCGTGGTCGCCACTTACCTCCAGGCACAGGGCTACCGCATTGTGCCGGTCAATCCGTCGTATGCGGGCCAGCAGATCCTCGGCGAGCCGGTGTATCCGAACCTGCGCGATGCCGCCAACGCCCTCGCGGCAGACGGCATCCGGATCGACGTGGTCGACTGCTTCCGCAAATCCGAAGATATTCCGCCAATCGCGCGCGACGCCATCGCGGCGCGCGCAGGCTGCCTGTGGATGCAGCTCGGTATCGAAAACCAGGCCGCGGCCGACATGGCCAGCGCCGCCGGCCTCGATGTCGTCATGAACCACTGCATGAAAATTGAGCACGGCAAGATGCTGAGCCTGACGGAGCGCCCATGAACGCGCGCGACCGATTCCGGGCCGGCAAGAACTTCAAGCTGCGCGAGGAGGATGCGGACGACAAGCCGCTGCGCAATGGCGACAACGGCAAGCAGACCAAAGGCGAGGTCAAGGAAGACGAGCGCGAACTGACGCTGCAGCTGACCGACCAGATCGCCGTGCTGCAGGAGATGCTGTATGCGCAGCGCAAGCACAAGGTGCTGCTGGTGCTGCAAGGGATGGACACCTCGGGCAAGGACGGCACCGTGACGGCCCTGTTCAACCGCATCAATCCGATGGGCCTGCGCGCGGTGGGCTTCAAGGCGCCCACTTCGACCGACCTGGCGCACGATTATTTGTGGCGTATCCATCCGCACGTGCCGGTGTGGGGCGAGATCGCGATCTTCAACCGCAGCCATTACGAGGACGTGCTCATCACCGTCGTGCAGGGCCTGATCGACGAGAAGGAATGCAAGCGCCGCTACCAGCACATCCTCGAGTTCGAGCGCATGCTGAGCGAAACCGGCACCGTCATCGTCAAGCTGTTCCTGCACATTTCCAAGGACGAGCAGCGCCAGCGCCTGCAGGACCGCCTCGACGATCCGGACAAGCAGTGGAAGTTCGATCCGAACGACGTGGTCCAGCGCAAGAAGTGGGACGAGTACCAGCAGGCCTACCAGCGCGCCATTGTCGCCACCGACACCGATTACGCGCCGTGGTACGTGATCCCGTCCAATTCGAAAACCCACCGCAACCTGCTGGTGTCGACCCTGCTGCTCGAGATCCTGCAGGACATGAAGCTCAGTTTCCCCAAGCCCGATCCGGCGCTGTCCAAGCTCAGGATCGAATAAGCCCGGTCAGCTGGCGTAGGCCTGGCTGCCGGCGAACGAGGTGGGCGACAGCCCGGCCAGCTTTGGCGCCGGCTCGTTTTTCGGCGTGTGCAGCAGGATCGCATCGGAGTCGTCGTCGAGCATCGCGATCAGGCTGGCGAACAACGCCTTCTCGTCCGGCGAGCCGGCCGTGTGCAGCGCCAGGTCGCGCGCGGTTTCGCGCAGGCGCCACTGGATCTCGCGCGTCGCCACCGCCTTCTCGAACATCAGCACGCCGTCGTGCGCATCGTTCAGGCCGTGGTTCTGGTTCAGGTAGGCGTCCAGCCCGGTGCTGATGAAGGAACGCTGGATCGTCAGCAGGCGTTCCAGCGTGCGGCCCAGCAGGTCGCAGGCGTGCGGCGACTTGGCGCCCGGTCCATCCAGCAGATCCTGGCCCTGTTCCAGCACCGCGCGGATGCGGCTGAACAGGCGGCGCGAATCTTCCACTCCTGTGCTGTCTTCGGGCGAGGCGCGGTGCGCGCTCGTCTCCAGGCGCATGGCGCCGGAAATGGCCGACACCAGTTCGCGCGCATGTTCGCCCGGGATGATCTTGAGCGCCAGTTCGGCGCGCTCGAGCGGATTGTCGGCGTCCAGCACGCCGGCGATGACCTCGGCGACCGAAACCGCCTGGCCCGCGCCGCTGATGCGCTTGCCGGGCGCCTGGCGCGGGTAGCCGGTGCCGTCGAAGCGTTCGTGGTGTTCGGCCACCGCGCGTCCGACCGAGGCCGGATACTCGGCGAGCTCGCCGACCAGCATCTGGCCCAGGCGCGGATGCATCACCAGGTGGGCCCATTCATGCGGCAGCAGGCGTTTGGCGGGATCGAGGTAGGGGGGCGGGATATACAGTTCACCGATGTCGTGCAGCAGCCCGGCCAGGCCGGCCGCGTGCTGGTCTTCGTCCGACAGCTGCAGTTTCCTGGCCATGCAGATCGACAGCAGGCTGACGCTGACGGCGTGTTCGAGCGCGCGCGCGCCGTCATGGTCGGCCATCGTCAGCAGCAGGCGCAGCGGGTCGCCGAAGGTCATCCTGGCGATCTGCGCCAGCGGCGCGGCGCTGCCGCCGGTGGCGGAGAGGATGCGGCCGATCGGCACGCTGGTGTCGATGATGCGCTGGGCGGTCTGCACGATCAGGCCGCTGTCTACCGGATCTTCCACGCGCAGTGACGATTCGATGGTTTTTTTCAGCTTGCGCCCGCCGGCCAGCGCTTCGACCTGCTCGGCGCCGATGCGGGCGCCGCGCGCGATGACCCGGGCCCCGTGAAAGTCGACAATGTCGTGCGTCGCCGTGATCGCCTTCGCCTCCGCCAGGCGCATCAGCTTGTCGAGGTAATGCTTGTTGACGGTGGTGTTCAGCGCGAAATCCGGCATGTCTGGGGCTTCCTTGGTAGATACCTGATCATACCAAAATATTGCCAAATGGCATCACCATCTTCTTGCATTTGATGCAAACAAATCACACGCCGGGCCGCCGATGCCAAATTGGCATAAAATGAATTCCCCTCTCCTCCGACCGATGGAAAAGATAATGTTCAAGAATTCGTCAATCGCCATGTTGTCCCTGGCTGCGGCCGTGCTGACGGGTGCGCCCACCGTCTACGCCCAGGCTCCGGCCGCCGCCCCCGCCGCGCCCGCCGCAACCAGCTGCCCGGCCATCCTGAAGCAGACCTTCAACCGCTTGCAGGACGAAGCGCCGCAAGACCTGTGCCAGTACGCCGGCAAGGTGGTGCTGGTGGTGAACACGGCCAGCTACTGCGGCTATACCAACCAGTACGAGGGGCTGGAGAAGCTGTATGCCAAGTACAGCAAGCAGGGACTGGTGGTGCTGGGCTTCCCGTCGAACGACTTCGGCAAACAGGAACCGGGCACCTCGAAAGAGATCGCCGACTTCTGCTACAACACCTACGGCGTGAAGTTCCCGATGTTTTCCAAGTCCTCGGTCGCCGGCGCCCATGCCAACCCGCTGCACGCGAACCTGCTCAAGCTGACCGGCAAGGAGCCGAAGTGGAATTTCACCAAGTACTTGATCGACCGGAACGGCAAGGTGCTCGAGTACTTCCCGAGCAAGGTCACGCCGGATGACAAGCAGTTCGTGACGCGCATCGAGCAGGCGCTGGGCGCTTCCTGAAGCGCGCGGACGGCTTGCGGCCGCCGCTTCGTGCACGCGCCGCTGCCCAAGGGCTGGGGTCAGGTCCGGCGGACCTGACCCCGGGGTTGTCGGCGCACTGGGCGCTTGCCGCCATCAGTAGCGCTTTCCGCGACAGTGAACGCTTGCTTACGTCTTAAACCAGATAGGCGCGCAAGGGTCCGCGCAGCGCGTTGCAGACGACGATGTCGTCGGCATTCTCCAGCATCGCGCGGGTGATGATGCCTTCCTTTGCCTTCCACGCCGGCGCCTCGAGCAGCACCGCGCGCATGATCCCCGGCAGCACGCCGCACGACAGCGCCGGCGTCATCCAGTGTCCATCGACCCGGACGAATACGTTCGAACGGCCGCCTTCGGCCAGCTCGCCGCGCTCATTGAAGAACAGGGTGTCGAAGCAGCCGAGGGTTTCGGCCTCGCGCCAGGCCGCGTCGTAGCGCGACCGGACGCTGGTCTTGTGGCGCGCGAACAGCTCGTCGGCGCGGATCGCGTCGTCCGCCAGCAGCAGGCCGACCGGCTCGGTGAGCGGCGCCAGCGGCGCGCTCTGGATGGTGAACTGGCCGGACCGGCCGAGCGCGAGGCGCAGCCGGTGCCGCACGCCGGGCTCGAAGCCGGCGCAGGCCTGGTCCAGCGCGGCGCATGCCGCCGCCGCATCGAACGGAAAACCGAAGTAGCGCGCCGACGCCTCCATTCGCGCCAGGTGCAGCTCGCGGTGGCGGCATCCTTCGTCGTGGCAGGCGCGGATCGTCTCGAACACCTCGAACTGGTTATCGAGCCCGGTCAGGAAGCGCGCCTTGAGCTGGCATTCGGCATATTCTTCGGCCGCCACGCTGTCGTACACGATGCCGGCGCCAACGCCCATTTCGCCGGCGCGCACGCCGCCGCTCTCCGGCTGCAAGGTCAGCGTGCGGATCGGCACCGACAGGCAGAAGTCGCCGAACGCGGCGCCTGCGGGCGCCGGATCGAACCAGCCGATCGCCCCGGTGTAGACGCCGCGCGGCGCCGGCTCCAGCTCGCGGATGATCTCCATGGTGCGCCGCTTGGGCGCACCGGTGATCGAACCGCACGGGTACAGCGCCGTGAAGATCTCGGCCAGGGTGGCGTCCGGCCGCAGCTGCGCGCGCACGGTCGATGTCATTTGCAGCACGCTGCTGTAACGCTGCACGTCGAACAGCGCCGACACTTCGACGCTGCCGGTCAGCGCGACCCGGCCAAGGTCGTTGCGCAGCAGGTCGACGATCATCAGGTTTTCCGCGCGGTTCTTGGTGTCCGCCGCCAGCGCGGCCGAGCGGCGCGCATTCTCCGCTTCGTCGGCGGCTGCCGGCGCGGTGCCTTTCATCGGCCGCGCGAGCAGTTCGCCGCCCGCATGGCGGATGAACAGCTCGGGTGACAGCGACAGCAAGGCGCGGCCGTCCGGCAGCGCGATCAGCGCGCCATACGGCACCGGCTGGCGCGCGCGCAGGCGGGCGTACAGCGCGTGGATGGAACCGAAGGCGTCGAAGCGCAGCCGGTAGGTGTAGTTGACCTGGTAGGTGTCGCCGGCGGAGATCAGTTCATGGATGCGGGCCAATGCATCGGTAAACTCGGCCTCGTCGATATTCGCGCGCACGCCGGCGATGCCGGCCGGCGGCTCGCCTTCGACCGTGCGCTGCGCCAGCCACGCCGCCACCTGCGGCGCCGACAGGTGCTCGCAGCGTTCGAACAGCAGCACCTGCCCCAACGGACCGGGCGCCTGGTGCGCGTCGACGCCGAGCAGGGGGCCGCCCAGTTCGTAGCTCAGCGCCGCAACGGCGTGCAGGCCGCGCGCGAGCGCCTGCTGCATCTGGTCCAGCAGCTGAGGCCAGCCGGCCGCGTCGCTGCATTCGAGGGTGCCGGCGAGCCCGGTGTACAGGCGCGAGCGCGCCACGGCCGGGTCAGCGGCGCTGGCATCGTCGAGCAGGGCAAAACATTCTGTGGCATTCATGGCGATACGGGCAGCGCGCTTTCCTAGGCTGCGAGCAGCAGCGCGATCTGCAGGGTGGTGCCCTCGGTCGGATTCTGCTTGAAGCCGCTCTTGGCATAGCGATGCCAGCGGCCCACGACATAGCTTACCAGCAGGCTGGCGCGCGCGCCGACGTCCGCTTCGACGCCATGCCCCTGGGTGACCGCCAGGCGCAGCGACTGCTTGCAGGCCAGTTCGACCTTGTCGTAGAACAGGTTCATGCGCAGCTGCAGGCGGTCGTCCTCATTGACCAGCGCATCGCCGATCAGCACCCGGGTCATGCCGGGGTTGTTCGCGGCGAAACCGAGCAGCATCTGCAGGATCGCGTGGGCCTGGTCGATGCCGCCGTTCTCGCGATCCGAGATCTGGTTGATCAGGCCGAACACGCTCGACTCGATGAATTCGATCAGTCCCTCGAACATCTGTGCCTTGCTGGCGAAGTGGCGGTACAGCGCCGCTTCCGATACGTCCAGCCGCGACGCCAGCGCCGCGGTGGTGATCTTTTCGCCTTTGGGCTGTTCGAGCATCCCGGCCAGGGCCTGGAGGATTTGCAGTTTGCGCTGACCCGGCTTGGTGCTTGCCATGTGATCTCGATGAAGTAAGGGTTAAGTTCAGCGCAGCCGGTGCAAGCGGGCGGGCAGCTGTCGGAGAGATTTTACTTTGACATCGACGTAAGCGGGGCGTTTTAGCATCCTTGGCAGCGGCGCCTTGCCGATCGGGTCGCTCATGCGCAGGTATTGGGTGATCCAGACGGTGCGCACGCCCAGCTGGCGCGCGGTGCGCAGGTTGGCCAGCGTGTCCTCGACCAGGATGCAGCGGTGGGCCGCCACGCCGTGCCGGCGCAGCAGGCGGCGCAGCATCAGCTTCGACGGTTTCGGGCGCAGCTGCCCGTGCACGTGCATGTCCTCGATCGCGATATGGTGGCTGAAGTGGCGCTGCAGGCCCAGGTGGCGCATCACGTCGCGCGAATAGCGGGTCGGCGCGTTGGTGAGCAGGATCTTGCGGCCCGGGAGGCTGTGCAGCATGCGCGCCAGCCCCCGTTCGGCGCGGATCATCTGCTGCAGGCCGGTCAGGTCGTGGGTCTCGCGCAGGAAGTCGGCCGCGCTGACCTGGTGGTGCCTGATCATGCCGAGCAGGGTGGCGCCGTAGCGCTTCCAGTAGCGCAGCCGCGCCTCGTCGACCTGGCCGGGCGTGGCCGGAGTAATGCCGTCGCCCAGCACCCGCGCGATGTAGGTGTTCATGTTCGCGCTGATCATCGGGAAGATCGCATGCGATGCGTCGTGCAGCGTATTGTCAAGATCGAACAGCCACAGGGGCGGAGAGCGGGTAATATTCGGCACGGGCAGCTTCAGGCAAAACCATCGGAGAAAACGAATGCAACGACAGATTATAGTGGTCTTCCTCAGCTTGCTCTGGCTCGTGCTGCCGCCGGCCTCGGCGACCGACCGTGGCGCGCTGTTCAAGGTCAGCGCAAACGGCCATTCGATGTACCTGTTCGGCACCATGCATGTCGGCCGGCCCGATTTCTATCCGCTCGAGCCGCGCATTGCGCAGGCAGTCGCGGCGGCACCCGCGCTGGCGCTGGAAATCGATCCGGCGCTGCCTCCGGAGGTGATTGGCCAGGCGATACGCGATCACGCAATGGCCGTCCCCGGGTTCACCATGCCGGCGCCGCTGGCGGCACGTCTTGCGCGGGTGCTGAAAAAGGACGGTATCGATCCGGCGACGGTCGCGCCGTTCAAGCCATGGATGGTGGCGGTGATCCTCGTGCTCCAGGACTACGCGGCGCAAGGCTATGCGCCCGGCCTCGCGGTTGACGCCCACCTGAGCGGCCTGGCGCGGGCCGGCAAGGTCAAAGTGATATCGCTCGAATCGGCGGACCTGCACATGGCGCTGTTCGACCGCTTGTCCGACGCCGAGCAGCTGCGCTTCCTCGACGAGTGCATCAGCAACCTCGAAACGGGCAAGGCGCGCGCGGAGATTCGCGCCATCGTCGATGCCTGGAGCACGGCCGACCGCAAGGCGCTCGACGCGCTGGCCGAGAAGGTGGAAAGCGACACCACGCTGTTTGGGCGCTTCACGCGCGAAGTCCTGCTCGACGGACGCAACCGCGAAATGACGGACAAACTGCTGCAGTTGCTGGCGCAGGAAAACAACACCGTGGCGGCCGTTGGCGTGCTGCACCTGCTCGGAAAAAACAGCGTGCCTGTGCTGATGCGCGCGCGCGGCGTTACGGTAGAGCGGGTGTATTGAGGGGAAGCGCTGCGCCGATACTGCTGCGCTGGGGGGAGATGGTGCCCTTTACGTGGATTGAACACGTGGCCTCTCCCTTACCAAGGGAGTGCTCTACCACTGAGCTAAAAGGGCGACTGCATGGCGAGGGAACCCCGCCAAAAACTTTAGTGCGACCGGATCATAGTGCCAAACGCCTGTTCGGTCAAGACTTCGAGCAGTAATGAGTGCTCGATGCGGCCGTCGATGATGTGCACCGTGTTCACGCCCGACTTGGCAGCGTCCAGCGCCGATGAAATTTTCGGCAGCATCCCGCCCGAGATCGTACCGTCGGCGAACATCTCCTCGATTTCGCGCGCCGACAGGTCGGTCACGAGGTTGCCCTTCTTGTCCTGCACGCCGGCGATATTGGTCATCATGATCAGCTTTTCGGCTTTCAGGATTTCCGCGATCTTGCCGGCGACGACGTCGGCGTTGATATTGTAAGCCTGGCCATCCTGGCCGAAGCCGATCGGCGAAATGATCGGGATGAAGGCGTCGTCCTGCAGCGCCTTGACCACCGCCGGATTGATCGCGTCGATCTCGCCGACGAAACCGATGTCGAGGAATTCGCCCGGCTTTTCACGGTCCGGCATCGACATGCGGCGCGCGCGAATCAAGCCGCCGTCCTTGCCGGTCAGGCCGACAGCCTGGCCGCCGTAGTGATTGATCAGCATGACGATGTCCTGCTGCACTTCGCCGCCCAGCACCCACTCGACCACTTCCATGGTCTCTTCGTCGGTGATGCGCATGCCCTGCACGAAGGTGCCTTGCTTGCCGATTTTTTTCAGTGCGTTGTCGATCTGCGGTCCGCCGCCGTGCACCACGACCGGATTCATGCCGACCAGCTTGAGCAGGATGACGTCGCGCGCGAAGCCGTGCTTGAGTCGCTCGTCGGTCATCGCATTGCCGCCGTATTTGATGACGATGGTCTTGCCGTGGAAATTGCGGATGTAAGGCAGGGCTTCCGCCAGGATCTGCGCCTTGATTTGCGGTGAAACCGCGGTCAGGTCGTCTTGCGTATCGGTCTTGATGTTGGTGATGGCAGCGGTCATGGCGGGGTCCAAATGAATTTTGACGAGATTTTACAGGGAAGCGGGCAAGCGCTGTGTCCATTATATGGCGATCTTGTTGTAATTTAATTCCTGATCCGCTAATGTAGGCCGGATATGACCGCGACCCCTACACTCCACGGCCAGCTGGAGGCGATGCGCCCGCAGCTTGTGCGTTTTGCACAGTTGCAGCTTCGTAATGAATCGCTGGCCGAGGATGCGGTGCAGGACGCGTTGATGGCGGTGCTGGAGAAGCCGGAAAGTTTCCGTGGCCAATCATCGCTGCGCACCTACGTGACCGGCATCCTGAAGTTCAAGATCATCGACACGCTGCGCCTGGCCACGCGCGAATGCCAGGTCGAACCCATCGGCGACCAGTCGGACGACGAGGCGATCGATGCGCTGTTCGCTGCCGACGGCCATGCCCGCGAAATGCCGCGCCAGTGGGGCGATCCGGATGGTACGCTCGAGCAGAAGGATTTTTTCCGGGTGCTGGAAGTGTGCCTCGAGAAGCTGCCGGCGCAGACGGCGCGGATCTTCATGATGCGCGAGTGGCTCGAGCTCGACACCGATGAAATCTGTAAGGAATTGTCGATTACCTCGTCTAATGTCTGGGTGATCTTGTATCGTGCGCGGTTGCGCCTGCGCGAATGCCTGGACCTGAACTGGTTCGGCACACGCCCGGCCGCTTGACCGGCACATGTCGGAATGACTATGGAAAAATATCGCACAGGCTGGAAGCCGACCTGCCGGGAAGTACACCGGCTGGTGTCGGAAGGCATGGACCGCGACCTGTCGCTGGTCGAACGGGGACGCATGCGCATTCACCTGATGGTGTGCGCCGCCTGCACCCGCTTCAACCGCCAGATGGACCTGCTGCGCCGCGCGATGCGGCAGGGGCCGCCGGCATGAGCACCTGCAGCCGCTGCGGCGCCGCGTTTGGCTGCGCGATGGCCGACGGGGGCGGCCATCCCTGCTGGTGCACCGGATTGCCCGCCGCGGTGGCGGTGCCGGGCCAGCCGGCCGCGTGCTGGTGCCCAGCCTGCCTCAAACACCATATTGCCGAGCTCGAGCGAGAGCGGCACACTTCAACGGATCCAATGGAATGATGTTAACTGCAGAACACCTCGGCTTTGCCGCCGCGGTGTGTACCACCAGCTCTTTCGTGCCGCAGGTCTTGATGGTGTGGCGCGAGCGCGGCGCGCCGGGGATTTCGACCGGGATGTACCTGATGTTCATCGTCGGCGTGGCGCTGTGGCTCGGCTATGGGGTGGCGCTGGGGTCGTGGCCGATCGCGGTAGCCAATGGCGTGACCTTGACGCTGGCCGCCAGCGTGCTGACGATGAAGTTCTACTTCGAGCGCACGCAGCGCGCACAGTAAGGCAGTTAGAACCACCAACCCAAAAACCGTCGTCCTCGCGAAAGCGGGGATCCAATTACTGCGAATCGCGTTGGCTTCTGCGAATGCCTTCGCGGAGCGCGCAAATTGGATCCCCGCGTTCGCGAGGACGACGTCTTTAGGTCAACAGTATCGTTCCGGAGTCTGGGGTGCGCCGCACCCAAAACCCCCGGTTGGAGCTAGCGCTTATCGCTTGGTCCGGAAAAACCGCATCATCTCGCGGCTGGCGTCCGGCCCCTTGCCATCGGTGTAGCTGCCGCGCGAACTGCCGCCCGACCACGCATGCCCGGCGCCGTGGATCAGCCACTGCTCCGCATGCGGCGTCCCATCCGCGCGCTGGTGCACCGTCCGCGTGTACGCATGCCCGTCCGGTACGCGCCCCGGCTCGACCACGATTTCCTTGACCGAATGGTGCGCGCCGCGCGCGATCAGCTCATCGCCATTGGCCGGATGCACCGTGGTGTCCTTGTCGCCATGGAACACGATGATCGGAATCGCGCGCCCCGGCTCGGGCCCGCGGCGGAAATTGCCTTTCATCGCCGCCAGCGCCGACGGCAGGTCCTGCGCCGAAGCGAACGGCAGCCCAGAGTGCACGCCGACCGCCGCGTATAGCTCCGGATACAGCGTGCCCATGATGGTGGCCATCGCGCCGCCGGCCGACAGACCCGCCACGTATACCTGGCTGTCGTCGACTTCATGGCTGTCCATGATCTGGCGGGTGATGCCGGCGATGATCGACGGCTCGCCCTGGTCGCGCGTCTGGTCGACCGCGCTGAACCAGTTCCAGCAGCGCTGCGCATTGGCCTGCTGCGACTGGGCCGGATACACCACCAGGCAATGCATTTCCTCGGCCAGATGGTTCATCTGGGTGCCGCTGGCGAAGTCCACCGGATCCTGGGTACAGCCGTGCAGCATGACGACCAGCGGCACCGGCTGCTCGCCCGTATAGGTGCTCGGCACGTACAGCTTGTAGCTGCGGGTGCCCGCGGCATTGGTATAACTGCCATCGATGAACTTGCCGGGCAGCGTTTCCGCCGGGGCGTGCGCACCAGGCATCGCGCCCGACAGGTCGAACGAGGGCATGTCGAAGTGCGGCATCTTGAACGCGGTGCGCCCAACGTCGCCGGCGCGATCGAGGCTGGCCAGCATGTCAGGCACGATCCGGCTCATCATTTCCGCCACGTCCGGCATGACGGGCGTCGAAGTCGGCTGCGGTGGAGGTGGCGGTGGTGCAGCCGATTTGGCGGCTGGCTGCTGATGCGGCGGCGGATTGATGTCGCGCATCGGCTGGACCTTGGCGGAAGGCTTGGCGGCGCCGCCCTTTAATACTTTCTGGATCGCCGAAGTTGCTACGGCCGGACCCTGTCCTAGCAGGATGCGGGTTGCTGCACGCATTTGCGCAAACAGTTTGTCGTTCAGTTTCATTGGCGTTCCTTATCTCTTGCGCATCACAGGATGCGGCCGGCCAGTGCTGTCTTCACCGCCGCGCTTGCGTGCAGTGAGCCCAGCACAAAGATCGATTCGATCGTCGCCACGGCCAGTTCGGCCGATACGTCGCTGGCAATGCTGGCCATGCCGAGGACCTGGATGACGAGGCGTTCACCGGCCTCTCGTGCCGCTTCCAGGTCCGCTTTCGAGTAGTGGTGCATGCCGAGCACCAGGCTCCGGCGCGCTACGGTTTGCTTCACTACTTCGGCATGGGTGTTGAGCTGGTTTCGGATCGCAGTACGGATCAGGTCCGTCCGGTTCGAATAGAAGCCCTCATTGACCAGCAGGTCGATTTGTCCCAAATCGATCAGGCCGAGGTTAATCGTAATTTTTTCCGAATCGTAGTTCTTCGGTTTGAATTCGCGTGTGTCCATAGTCCCCATAATCATCCTCGTGGCATCCATACACCATCTGCATGGATGGTATTGTACAGGCGCACCGTCTGAGGTCAAGCGCGATTCGATTGAATGCGCTAATCTGCTCGCCATGAGTCCAGAATTGCAACCCGGCGTCCGCTTCGAGTGGCGCTACACCGTGCCACAGCGCGCTACCGTGCCGCAGCTGTACCACGACACCCCGTTCTGCCTCGACATGCCCGAGGTGCTCGCCACCGGCTACATGGTCGGCATGATGGAACTTGCTTGTGTGCAAGGAATGATGCCCTACGTCGACTGGCCACGCGAGCAGAGCCTGGGCACGATGGTCAATTTCTCCCATTTCGCGCCGACCCCGCCGGGCATGACGCTGCGCGTGTCGGGCGAGGTGATCGAAGTCGAGGGGCGCCGCGTCAGGTTCCGGGTCGAGGCCTGGGACGACGTCGAGCGCATCTGCGAAGGTACCCACGAACGCGTGGTGATCGACCCGGCGCGCTTCGAAGCGAAGCTGGCGCAGAAAAAAGCCCAGGCGGCCGCATGAACAACCCCGAACAGCAAACCCCGGTGCCTTCGCCCTGCATCAGCCTGTGCGAGATGGCGCCCGACACCGGCTTGTGCCGCGGCTGCCTGCGCACGATCGACGAGATCGTCCAGTGGGGCAGCGCCGGCGACGATTACAAGCGCGCGGTATGGGCCGAGATCCGCCGCCGCGAAACGCAGATGGAGTTCCGCTAGATGCAGTTTTATCAACCTGAAGGCGATGTCACCGGGCCGGCCTACGGTCCCGGTTTCAAGATGGTCGCCACCGTGGTCACCTTGCTGCTGCTCGGCTATGGCGCCAGCATCGCGCTGCGCTTCCCGCTGCTGCTGTACGGCTTCGGCCTGAAAGTGCTGCTGGTGGGCGCGACCGCCATGCTGCTGCTCAGTTATTACTGGTTCCTGCGCTCGCGCACGACCATCGACGCGACCGGCATCCGCCAGAGCTGGGTGATCGACAAGCGGGTCGACTGGACCGATATCCGCGGCGCCAAGATGATCGGCATTCCGTATTTCAGCTGGCTGTTCCCGCCGCGGATGGTGGTGCGGACCGGGAATTCGTTCACGACCTTTAACGGCGGCTCGCGCGAGCTGCTGATCGAATTCGCGAAAATCTCGCTGGCGTTCCAGATGAAACGATGAGCGGCGCGCCGACACTCCCCGCTTCGATGCGCATTTTCGAGCGCGGCTGGCTGTCGGCCAATAACATCCTCTTCATCGGGAAGGACGAGACCGCGCTGGTCGACAGCGGCTACCTGACGCACGCGCCGCAAACGCTGGCGCTGGTGCGCCATGCGCTCGGCGACCGGCGGCTCGACCGCCTGGTCAACACCCACCTCCACTCCGATCACTGCGGCGGCAATGCGGCGCTGCAGGCGCATTACGGCTGCTTCACCGCGATTCCCGTGGCCGAAGCGGACGCGGTGCGCGCCTGGGACGAGGAGGCGCTCAGCTACAAG
The DNA here is from genome assembly GCA_046728335.1 of Pseudomonadota bacterium. Classification (GTDB taxonomy): domain Bacteria; phylum Pseudomonadota; class Gammaproteobacteria; order Burkholderiales; family Burkholderiaceae_D; genus JAFCUW01. The sequence goes on from JBKPEJ010000023.1 coordinate 128,085, forward strand.
GCCACCGGCCAGCAGTGCGCGCGCTTCGGTTTCGACGGCACCGTGGCGCCTGGCGATGAGCTGGTGTTGGGCGACTTGCGCTGGAAGGCGCTGGCCGCGCCGGGGCACGATCCGCGTTCGCTGGTGTTCTACTGCGCCGAAGAACGCATCCTGATTTCGGCCGACGCGCTGTGGGAAAACGGTTTCGGCGTGATCTTCCCCGAACTCGAAGGCGAAAGCGGCTTCGCCGAAGCGCGCGATACGCTGGCGATGATCGCGGGTTTCGACGTGCGCCTTGTGATTCCCGGACACGGCGCGCCGTTCACCGACGCCAGGGCGGCGCTGGCGCGCGCCGTGTCCCGGCTCGACTACCTGCAGGCCGACCCGCGGCGCAACGCCGAAAACGCGGTCAAGGTCATGCTCAAGTTCCTGCTGCTCGAACGCCAGCACATCGCGCTGGACGACGTGGCGGGGATGTTTGCGGCTATCCCGGTGCTGGCCACCGCCCGTGAGCGCTTCCTGCACCAGGAGAGCGCGGAGCTGGCCGGCTGGGCGGTCAATGCGCTGGTACGCGCCGGTGCGGCGCGGGTCGACGGCGCCATGCTGGTCAACAGCGATCTTTAGTGGCGTCGTTCTAGCACGACCGTTCTTTTTTGGTTCTATAATGGCCGCAGCTGTTCCGATCAATTCCTAGTTCGAGAGTCCGCCATGGCGCTGCCCGTCGCATTGCAAAACCTGTCCCTTCCCGTCATCGGTTCGCCGATGTTCATCGCCAGCGGACCGGCGCTTGTGGCGGCCCAGTGCAAGGCCGGCATCGTCGGCGCCTTCCCGGCGCTGAACGCGCGCCCGGCCGAGCTGCTCGACACCTGGCTGACTGACCTGCAGGCCGAGCTGGCCGACTACCAGGCCGCCAATCCGGGCGCGAAAGTGGGACCGATCGCGGTGAACCAGATCGTGCACCAGTCGAACGACCGGCTCGAGCACGACGTTGAAGTCTGCGTGAAGCATAAGATACCAATCATCATTTCGTCGCTGCGCGCGCCGCCGAAGGAAATGCTGGACGCGATCCACAGCTACGGCGGCATCGTGCTGCACGACGTGATCTCGATCCGCCATGCGCAGAAAGCGCTGGAAGCGGGCGTCGATGGCCTGATCCTGGTGGCGGCAGGGGCGGGCGGCCATGCCGGCGCGCTGTCGCCGTTCGCGCTGGTGGGCGAGGTGCGCAAATTCTTCAGCGGCCCGCTGGCGCTGTCGGGCGCGATCGCCAGCGGCGGCGCGATCCTGGCGGCGCAGGCGATGGGTGCGGACTTCGCGTACATCGGCTCGCGCTGGCTGGCGACCAAGGAGTCGAACGTGACCGACGCGTATCGCGATGCGATTGTCGAATCGGCGGCGGCCGATGTGGTGTACACCAACCTGTTCACCGGCGTGCACGGGAATTACCTGAAGAAGTCGATCGTCAATGCCGGGCTGGATCCGGATGCGTTGCCGGAATCGGACAAGAGCAAGATGAGTTTCGGATCCGGCAGCGCGAAAGCCTGGCGCGACATCTGGGGCGCGGGGCAGGGCGTGGGGATGATGCATGACGTGCCGACCGTGGCGGAAATGGTGGCGCGCCTGAAGGCCGAGTACGACGCCGCGCGTGCGCGCTTGGCGTTGTGAGGCAAACGAACCGAGTACGTTCCTTCCTCCAGCTCGTCGTTCCCGCGCAGGCGGGAACCCAATTACTGCGAAACATATTGACCTGGCTCGGTTGAAAGCAAACGCCTTGGGACCGCCCGCGAATTAGATCCCCGCCTTCGCGAGGACGACGTGCCAGATGTAGTGGCTCCGCTCAACCTTCGCGCGGCTTCAGGTCTTCGGCCCGGAGCGCCCACAGCCCTGGCAAGTTGCGCCAGTAGCCGTCGACATCCATCCCGAATCCCACCACGAAGCGGTTCGGGATATTCACCCCCACGATGTCCGCCTTCACCGGCTTGGGGCGCTTGTGCGTTTTGTCGGCGAATACAGCGATCACCACCTCCGCCGCACCCATTTCCATCAGGCGCCGCTTGACCTGCGCCAGCGTCTCGCCCTGGTCCAGGATATCGTCGAGCAGCACGATCGTGCGCCCCGCCACGTTCGGGCGCGGCACCACTTTCCACTTGCCTTTGGCGCCATCCACTTCTTCGTAACGGCTCACATGGATGTAGTCGAATTCGAGCGGGAAGTGCAGTTGCGGCAGCAGCTGGCCGGTGAACACCACCGCGCCGCCCATCACGCCGAGCACCAGCGGATACTGCTCATCCTTGCCGAAACGCTGGTTGAGCGCATCGGCCACACGGCTTACCGCCGTCCGCGCCGCATCTTCGTCGATGATTTCTTCCGCGTGGGAGAGCAGCGCCTTGGCGCGCTCGAGGTGGAATTCTTGCATGATGATCTGCTCAAAAAGGAACTTGTCCAATTATCCTGCATCTCGCGCATTGCAATGGCAGATAGTTGGATTCGCGCCACAGCCGTGTGCTCAGCTGTAGTCGCGACTGTCCTCGATTGCCTTGCCGTCGTCGGGCAAGGCGCCCTGCGCTTCGATCTTCACTTCGCCGCGCAGCTTGGTCACGTCGCGGATCGACGCGACGATCGCATCGACCTGCTCCTGGGCCAGCGGCTGCGCCACTTCGCAGTGCAGCGTCATCACGTCGTTCGCCATGCGGCCGGTCACCACCAGCCGCGCTTTGAGGATTTCCGGATGACGCCGCGTGATGTTCACCACCTGGGCCGGGTGCACGAACATCGCCCGCACCTTGGTGGTCTGGTCCGCACGACCCATCCAGCCTTTGATGCGGACATTGGTGCGGCCGCACGCCGACGACGGCGCATCGACCAGCAGCGCCGACATGTCGCCGGTCGCGAAGCGGATCAGCGGGTAGTCCTGGTTGAACAGCGTGACCACGATCTCGCCGATATCGCCCGGCGCCACCGGCTCGCCGGTGCCGGGACGGACGATTTCGAGGATCACGTCCTCGTCCACCACCATGCCGGGATTGAGCACGCCCGCGGTCCCGGTTTCGTAGGCGATGCTGCCGACATCGGCCGACGCATAGGTCTGGTGCACATGCGGCACGCCGTTATCGCGGAACCAGGTGCGCAGCGATTCGGGCAAGGCCTCGGCGCCCATCAGCGCGTGCTTCACACTGCTGATGTCGGCGCCCATCTCGCGCGCTTTTTCGATGATGATGCGCAGGAAGGAGGGCGTGCCGATGTAGGTGTCGGGACGCAGGTCGGCCATCGCCTGCACCTGCATTTCGGTCTGACCCGCGCCGGCCGGGATCACCGCGCAGCCGATGCGCGCCGCGCCGCCTTCGACCATGAAGGCGGCAGGAGTGAAGTGATACGAAAAGCAGTTCTGCAGCAGGCCGCCGGCGCGCACGCCGGCCGCGTACATCGGCCGCGAGAAACGCCACCAGTCCCTGCCGCGCCCTTCCGGGTCGTAGATCGGGCCGGGCGAGACGTACACGTGGCGCAGTTCGCCTGGCGCTGTCGCGTTCAGCCCGCCGAAGGGAAGCTCGCGCTGCTGCAGCGCCTTGAGGTCGGACTTGCGGGTGATCGGCAGCGCGGCCAGCGCCGCGCGGCTGTTGACGGCCGCAGCATCGACGCCGTCGAGGATGCGCGCCCAGCCGGACGCCTGTTGCGCCCGCGCGATCAGCTGCGGCAGGTGCGCCATCAGGTCGCGCTCGCGCTGTTCCGGATCGCGCGTCTCGAGCGCGTCCAGGGTCTCGGTGCTCATTCGCCGCCCCCAAGTTCGCGCTGCAGTTTCTTTGTCAGTTTTGCGAACACCAGTTCATACGACCGGCGCAGCAGTTCGGATGCCTCGCGGTCGTCCAGCGCCTTGGCGTTTTCGACGAACACCCACTTGGCGCGCGCCAGGTAGGGCGCCGGGATGATTCCGGGCCGGTCGGTCAGTTCGAGGAAGCGGTCGTCCTCCACCTTGAAGCTCATGCCGGTGGCCGGCACTTCGCTGCCGGTGACGGCAAACATCTTGCCGCCCACGGAGAACACCGCGTCGGCGCCCCATTTGATATCTTCGGTGCTGCCCGCAAAGCTGCGGCACAGCGTTTTCGCTTTTTCAAAATCCATCTTGTCCCTCAAGCCAGCCAGCGCTTGCGCCGGCGATAAAATTTCATGTCCCTGAAACTCTTGCGTCCCGCCCCGGATACGCCGAGGTAGAACTCCTTCACGTCTTCATTGGCGGCCAGCTCGTCGGCCGCGCCTTCCATCACCACGCGGCCGTTCTCCAGGATGTAGCCGAAGTCGGCGTAGCGCAGCGCCACGGTGGTGTTTTGTTCCGCCAGAAGGAAGGACACGCCTTCCTTCTGGTTCAGGTCTTTCACGATGTCGAAGATCTCTTCGACGATTTGCGGCGCGATGCCCATCGATGGCTCGTCGAGCAGGATCATCGACGGTTTGGCCATCAGCGCGCGGCCGATCGCGCACATCTGCTGCTCACCACCCGAGGTGTAGCCGGCCTGGCTGGTACGGCGTTCCTTCAGGCGCGGGAAGTACTGGTACACTGCTTCCAGCGACTGCTTCAGTTCCGCGCGCGAGATCGAGCGCGTGTAGGCGCCGGTCAGCAGGTTCTCTTCGATCGTCAGGTGGCCGAAGCAGTGGCGGCCCTCCATGACTTGCGACAGGCCGCGCTTGACCAGCGCGTTCGGCGTCAGCTGGTCGATGCGTTCGCCGTTGAAGCGCACTTCTCCTTTGGTGACGTCGCCGCGCTCGCCGCGCAGCAAAGTCGAAATCGTTTTCAGCGTGGTCGATTTGCCGGCGCCGTTCGCGCCCAGCAGCGCGACGATCTTCCCCTTCGGTACCTGCAGCGATACGCCCTTCAGGACCAGGATCACGTGGTCGTAAATGACTTCGATGTTGTTGACCGACAGGTAGGGCTGGCTGGCGTTTGTCATGGATTCTTCAGGGGTCGGAAACCTCCCGCGCCGGCCGGCGCAGGAGGGGGTACTCACATCATCAGTTCATGCAGGCCGGGGTGATCTTCTTCTCGGCCGCATACGCCATCGACGATTCCTCGAGGAGCTTGCGGGTCAGCGCCTTGTCGCCGACCACCCAGTTCGGTGTGATCGCCTTCCAGTGCGCGCCGTCCCACTGCTGCACCTTGACCGCGCCCGAACCTTCATGGTCGTCGCAGCTGGTCTTCACGGTCGGGAACATGCCGAATGCGCCCAGCGCCTTCTGGCGTGCTTCGTTGATGTCGAGATGCTCCAGACCCCAGCGCACCTGCTCGCCGGTCATCACTTTGCCCTTGCCGAATTTCTCCTGCGCGGTGCGGATCGCTTCGGTCCACAGGATCCCCAGCGTCATGCCGCGCATATGGTAGACCGAGCCGATACGCGATTGTTCCGTGAGATTGCCCTTGCCGGCGGCGTAGACCTTCTTGCGGATCTCGTCGATGACAGGGTAGTTACCCGGCGTGTTGAACGTCATCGAGGTATAGCCTTTTGCGGCTTCGCCCGAAGGGATGGTGTCTTCCTCGGAACCGGCCCACCACACGCCGAGCATTTTCTCGCGCGGGAAGCCGTTGCGCTGCGCGGTCTTGATCGCGACCGAATTCATCACGCCCCAGCCCCACAGGATCACGTGGTCGGGATTGGCCTGGCGGATCTGCAGCCACTGCGACTGCTGCTCGTTACCCGGCGGGGCGACGGCGATCTTCAGCAGTTCGAAGCCGTGCTGCTTGGCCAGCGCTTCCAGCACCGGCAGCGGCTCCTTGCCGAACGGCGAGTCGTGGTACAGGTAAGCGATCTTCTTCCCCTTCAGCTTCGCGTAACCGCCGTCCTTGTCGCCGAGGTACTTGATCATCGCCGCAGCCTGGTTCCAGTAGCTTGTGATGAGCGGGAAAATGTACGGGAACACCTTGCCATTGGCGGCGTCCGAACGGCCGTAGCCGAGCATCGTCATCGGGATCTTGTCGGTGGCGACGCGGTCGAGGATGCCATATGCGATGCCGGTGGAGAGCGGATCGACCAGCGTGGCGCCGCCGTTCTTGGTCTTCAGGCGCTCGTAGCATTCGACTCCGCGCGACGGGTTGTATTCGGTCTCGCACTCTTCCCACAGGATCTTGACGCCGTTGATGCCGCCGTTCGCGTTGACCAGGTTGAAATAGTCGATGGCGCCGCCGTAGAAGCCGGAACCGCCCGCCGCGTAGCTGCCGACGCGGTATGACGGCAGCGCCACGAACTGGTCGGCCGCCTGCGCCTGGGTGTATGCGCCGAACAAAGCCGCGCACAGCATGATCGATTTGAAGCCCTTCATTGTTGTCTCCTCTTGGTCACTACATTGACTGCGATTGCACTCAGGGCCTAATGCGGGAATGGCCACAGGCGCAACTTCTCTTTACCCACTTGCCACAAGCGCGCGAGGCCGTGCGGCTCCACGATCAGGAAAAAAATGATCAACGCGCCAAACACCATCAACTCGAGATTCGATGCAAAACTGGTCGGCAGGCCGAGGAAATGGCCGAAAATGTTGAGCATCACCGGCAGCAGCACGATGAACGCGGCGCCGAGGAAGGAGCCGAGCACCGAGCCGACCCCGCCGATGATGATCATGAACAGGATGCGGAACGACAGGTCCAGGTTGTACGCTTCCGGCTCGACCGTGCCGAGGTAGGCGAAGGCGTACAGCGCGCCGGCTACGCCGCAGTAGAAGGAGCTGACCGCGAACGCCATCAGCTTGGTGCGCAGCGGCCGGAAGCCGATTACTTCGGCCGCCAGGTCCATGTCGCGCACCGCCATCCAGGAGCGGCCGACGTTCGAGCGGATCATGTTCTTGGCCAGCAGCGCGAGCAGGGCGACGATTGCCAGCACCAGCAGGTATTTGCTGGCCGGCGAATTGAACTCGTAGCCGAAGATCTGCATCTTCTGCACGGTGACCACGCCAGAGGCGCTGTAGTTGGTCAGGTAGGGGATCTTGGTCAGGCACCAGACCACAAAGAACTGGGTCGCCAGGGTCGACGCGGCAAGGTAGAAGCCGCGCACCCGCAGCGACGGCAGGCCGAACACGATGCCGACCAGCGCCGCGCACAGGCCGCCCAGCACGAACGCGAGCAGCATCGGGATGCCGGGCACCCGCGCGACGAAATTGAACGAGGCATAAGCGCCCACCGCCATGAAGGCGGCGGTGCCGAGCGAGAGCTGGCCGGCGTACCCGGTCAGGATGTTCAGGCCGAGCGCGGCCAGCGCGAAGATCAGGAAGGGGATCAGGATCGCCGACAGCATGTAGGGTGAGGCGAACAGCGGCACGATCACCGCAGCCAGCAGCAGTACGCTGGCCAGCGCGATACGGTCCTGCCGGATCGGGAAGATCTGGTTGTCGGACTGGTAGCTGGTCTTGAACTGGCCGGCTTCACGGTAGAGCATTCTAGATCCTCCGAATGATTTTTTCGCCGAACAGGCCTTCCGGCCGAACCAGCAGGAACAGCAGCGCGAGCACGTACGGGAACCAGCCTTCGATGCCGCCGCCGACCATCGGGCCGAGGTAGACTTCGGCCAGCTTTTCGGAGGCGCCGATGATCAGGCCGCCGACGATGGCGCCCGGCACCGAGGTGAAGCCGCCCAGGATCAGCACCGGCAGCGCCTTGAGCGCGATGAAAGTCAGGGCGAATTGCACGCCGTTGCGGGCGCCCCACAGCAGGCCGGCGACCAGCGCGACCAGTCCGGCCACCGACCACACCACCGCCCAGATCTGCTGCAGCGGGATGCCCACTGCCTGTGCGGCTTGGTGGTCGTCGGCGACGGCGCGCAGGGCGCGGCCGATCTTGGTCTTCGAGAACAGCAGCGCCAGGGCGGTGACCAGCACCGCGCAGATGGCGGCGGCCGTCATGTCGAACTGCGAGACGATGATGTTGTAGCGCTCCATCAGGTACTGGATCGGCACGTCCTCGATCGGCAGGTCGAGCTTGTGCACCTGCGAGCCCCACACCAGCTGCGCCAGGCCCTCGATGAAGAAGGCCAAGCCGATGGTGGCCATGAACAGGGTGATCTCGGGCTGGTTGACGAGCGGGCGCAGCACCACTTTCTCGATCGCCAGGCCGAGCGCGATCATCACCACGATGGTGGCGGGGATCGCCAGCCACATCGAGACGTGGAACTTGTCGACGATGCCGACGCAGGTCAACGCGGCGAAGAACACCATCGCGCCCTGGGCGAAGTTGAATACGCCCGACGCCTTGTAGATCAGGACGAAACCGATCGCCACCAGGGCGTACATGATGCCGGAGAGCAGGCCGCCAATTAGCACTTCAAAGAAAAAACTCATGTCGGATTCCTAGTGTGCGGCGCCCAGGTAGGCACGGATCACCTCCTGGTTGGCGCGGACTTCATCGGGCGTTCCGTCGGCGATCTTCTTGCCGTAGTCGAGCACCACCACGCGGTCGGAGATATCCATCACCACCCCCATGTCGTGTTCGATCAGGACGATGGTGGTTCCGAACTGGTCGTTCACGTCGAGGATGAAGCGGCACATGTCCTGTTTCTCCTCGACGTTCATGCCGGCCATCGGCTCGTCGAGCAGCAGGATGTCCGGTTCGGCCGCCAATGCCCGCCCCAGTTCGACCCGCTTCTGCAGCCCGTACGGCAGGCGTCCCACCGGCGTCTTGCGGATCGCCTGGATCTCGAGGAAGTCGATGATTTCCTCGGCCTTTTCGCGGTGCGCGATTTCTTCGCGCCGCGCCGGCCCCCAGTAGAGCGCCTGCAGCAGGAAGTTTGACTTCATCTTCAGGTTCCGGCCCGTCATGATGTTGTCCAATACTGTCATGCCCTTGAACAGCGCGATGTTCTGGAAGGTGCGCGCGATGCCTGCCTTGGCCGCGCTGTAGCAGTCCATGTTCTTGCGGTGCTGGCCGCGCAGGACGATTTCGCCCTGCTGCGGGCGATACACGCCGTTGATCACGTTCAGCATCGAGCTCTTGCCGGCGCCGTTCGGCCCGATGATCGCGCGGATCTCGTGCTGCCTGACGTCGAACGAAATGTCGGTCAGCGCCTTGACGCCGCCGAACGACAGCGAGATGTTGTTCAGGTCGAGGACCACCGGCCCGATGTTGCGGACCCGGTCGTGCGGAACCCCGCTGTCGAATTCCTGCTGGTTCATGTCCATCACGCTGCCACCTCCACCGGTGGGAAGGTCTTCGCGTCGCAGATGCGCAGTTCGGCGCTCGCGATGCCGACCCGGCCATCCTCGAACTTGACCTGGGTGCTGATGAATTGCGAAGCCTTGCCTTCGTACAGCGCAGCGATCAGCACCGCGTATTTTTCGGCGATGAACTTGCGGCGCACCTTTCGCGTGCGGGTCAGCTCGTCGTCGTCGGGGTCGAGTTCCTTGTGCAGCACCAGGAAGCGCTGGATCTGGGTGTCGCCCATGGCCGGCTCGGCCGCCAGGTCGGCGTTGACCTTCTCGACGCAGTCGCGCACCAGCTCATAGGTCTGGGCGTGGCCGGCCAGGTCGGTATAGCCGGCGTAGGCGATATTGCGCCGCTCGGCCCAGTTGCCCACTGCTTCCATGTCGATGTTGATGAAGGCGCAGACCTGGTCGCGGCCGTTGCCGAAGGCGACCGCCTCCTTGATGAAGGGGAAAAACTTCAGTTTGTTCTCGATGTAGTTGGGCGCAAAAATGGCGCCGCAGTTCATTTTGCCGACATCGGCCGCGCGGTCGATGATCTTCAGGTGGCCGTCGCGGTCGAACACGCCGGCATCGCCCGTGTGGAAGTAGCCGTCGGCGTCGATCACTTCGGCGGTCGCGTCGGGCCGCTTGAAGTAGCCGTCCATGGTCGCCGGCGACTTGACCAGCACCTCGCCGTTATCGGCCAGCTTGACTTCCACGCCCGGCGCCGGCAGGCCGACGCTGTCGAACTTGATGTTTCCATCCGGCTGCAGGCAGACGTAGGCGCAGGTCTCGGTCGAGCCATACAGCTGCTTGAGGTTGACGCCGATCGAGCGGTAGAAGCGGAACAGGTCCGGGCCGATCGCGGCGCCGGCGGTGTAGGCGACCCGCACGCGCGTCAGGCCGAGTACGTTTTTCAGCGGCCCGTAGACCAGCACGCGGCCCAGCGCATATTGGAAGCGGTCGCTCGCCGGCACCGGCTTGCCGTCCAGGATATCCGATCCGCAGCGGCGCGCGACGTCCATGAAGTGGTGGAACATGCGGCGCTTGATCGCACCCGCGTCCTCCATCCGGATCATCACGCTGGTGAGCATGTTCTCGAACACCCGTGGCGGGGCGAAGTAGTAGGTGGGGCCGATTTCGCGCAGGTCGGTCAGCACGGTGTCGCCCGACTCGGGGCAGTTGACGGTGAAGCCGGCCACCAGCGCCTGCGCCAGCGAGAACAGGCAGTCGCCCACCCATGCCATCGGCAGGTAGGACAGGATGTCTTCATGGTCGGTCAGCTTGTCGAAGCCGACTCCGCCGGCGCCGGCCGCCAGCAGAGCGGCGTGCGACTGCACTACGCCTTTCGGCTTGCCGGTGGTGCCGGAGGTGTACAGGATGATGGCGGGATCCGAACCCTGGCCCGCTTCCACCGCGGCGTCGAATTTGCCGGGATTGGCCTGGTCCCAGGCGCGCCCGATCTCTTGCAGCCGCGCGAGCGAGATCACGCCCGACTGGTTGTAGTGGCGCATGCCGCGCTCGTCCTCGAATGCGACATGGCGCACCTGCGGGCACAGCGCCCCCAGTTCGAGCAGCTTGTCGACCTGTTCCTGGTCCTCCACCACCGCGAAGGCGATGTCGGCATCGTTGAGCACATACGCCATGTCGGCGGCCGGCGCGTCCTGGTAGAGCGGGACCGGCACGCCGCCGATGCTTTGCGCGGCCAGCATGGCCCAGTACAGGCGCGGACGGTTGTCGCCGATGATCGCGAGGTTCATGCCGCGCCTGAAACCGAGCGAAGCGAGTCCGCAGGCCAGCGCGCGCACTTCGCGGTTGACCTCGAGCCAGCTCCAGGTCTGCCAGATGCCCAGGTGCTTCTCGCGGAATGCCGGGCGCGATGGACGCACTTCCCCGTGTGCGCGCAGCCGGCGCGGGAAAGTCTGCAGTTGCGAGGCGTCCGAAGTGTGCACCTAGTCCCCTTGAGTTGGTACGCCGTCCCCGCCATTGAAAATGCCCGGGAGGCGCGTTTTTTGTGTGATGATATTAGCTTGCGTTGGATTCCCGTGTTGTCTTTTGGGTGACAATTGGTCCACTTTCGATGTTGCGCCGCACAATGACCACTCAACCACAAACACTGACAGAACATTTGCGCTCGACCATCTGGGGGCGCACCCTGAACGAAGCGGAAATGGCGCGGGTCGAGGCCGCCTGTTTCGAACAGTTCGTGCCGAAAGGCGGCTTCGTTTGCCGCAAGGGCGAAGCGCTGGAGAACTGGGTCGGCATCATCGATGGCCTGGTAAAAATGAACAATTTCTCGCCGGCAGGAAAGAGCGTGACTTTTACCGGCGTGCCGGCCGGCGGCTGGTTCGGCGAAGGTTCGCTGCTCAAGGACCAGAGCCGCAAGTACGACGTGATCGCCCTGCGCGACACGCGCGTTGCGCGCATGCCGCGCGCAACCTTCGAATGGCTGCTCGAGACCAGCCTGCCGTTCAACCGCTTCCTGCTGATGCAGCTGAACGAACGACTCGGCCAGTTCATCGGGCTGGTGGAAAACGACCGCATGCTGGACGTCGATACGCGGGTGGCGCGCTGCCTCGCCGCGATGTTCAACGCGCACCTCTACCCGGGGCTGGAAACGATGGTGCAGATTTCGCAGGAGGAGATCGGCTACCTGTCGGGCGCCTCGCGCCAGCGCGCCAACCAGGCCTTGCAGCTGCTCGAGCGGGAGGGGCTGCTGCGGCTCGACTACGGGGGGATCCGGGTGCTCGACCTGGAGGGGCTGCGGCATTTTCAAGCGTAGCCGGCTTTTGCTGAATCAGCATGGGTTCCCGCCTCCGCAGGAACGACGATTCCTGAGCCGGTATCCGAAAAACCGTCGTTTCTGCCACTGGCAGAAACGACTTCCCGCGGAGGCGGGAACCTATGCCGCCGCTGCTCACTGTGAACGCCGAAGTGCGGCCACTAACGAACACCTGTTGGAGGTATCATAGTAATCATGTCACAAACACACACACACACCGAGCGCGCCGCAGTCCTTGACCAGCTGCGCGCCGTCATGCGCCGCGAACAGATCGATGCGGTCCTGATCCCATCGGCCGATCCGCACCTGTCCGAATACCTGCCCGGGCGCTGGAAGGGCCGCGAATGGCTGTCCGGCTTTACCGGCTCGGTCGGCGCCTTCATCGCCACCGCGGATTTCGCCGGCGTCTGGACCGATGCGCGCTACTGGGACCAGGCCGAGGCCGAGCTGGCCGGCAGTGAAGTGGCGCTGATGAGGATACCGTCCGGCGCCAGCCTGCTGTACATCGACTGGCTGGCCGCGACCCTGAAGCCGGGCCAGGCCGTGGCCGTCGACGCCCGCGTGCTCGGGCTGTCCACCGCGCGCCTGCTGGCCGAAGCGCTTGACGCGCGCGGCATCCGGCTGCGCACCGACCTCGACCTGCTCGACGAAGTCTGGACTGCGCGTCCGGCGCTGCCGCTCGAAGCGGTGTTCGAACACGGCGCTCCGCACGCGAGCGCCAGCCGCGCCGACAAGCTGGCCGAAGTGCGCGCCGCGATGGCGCAGCTCGGCGCCAACCGCCATTTCATTTCCACCCTCGACGACATCGCCTGGCTGTTCAACCTGCGCGGCGCCGACGTCAATTACAACCCTGTGTTCCTGGCGCACGCGCTGGTCGGGCCGCAGGGCGCGACCCTGTTCGTGGGCGACGCCAAGGTGCCGGCCGACGTGGCCGAGCGGCTGCGCGCGGATGGTGTCGAGCTGGCGCCGTACGAACAGGCCGAAGCCGCGCTGGCTGCGCTCGGCGCAGATGCAGTGCTGCTGGTCGATCCGCGCCGCGTTACCTCGGGCATGCGCGCCGCGGTGCCGGCCCATGTCAAGGTGATCGAAGCGATCAATCCGAGCACGTTTGCCAAGTCGAAGAAATCCGATACCGATGCGGAGCATGTGCGCGCCACCATGGAGCAGGACGGTGCGGCATTGTGCGAATTCTTCGCCTGGCTCGAGGTGCGCCTGGCCGACACGCGCCGCGGGCCGCCGACCGAAATCGATATCGACACCCATATCTGCGCCGCGCGTGCGCGCCGCCCTGGCTTCGTCAGCCCGAGCTTCGGCACCATCGCCGGCTTCAATGCCAACGGCGCGATCATGCATTACCGCGCCACCGAGGATTCGCACGCGGATATCGAGGGCGACGGCCTGCTGCTGATCGACTCCGGCGGCCAGTACCTGGGCGGCACTACCGACATCACGCGGGTGGTGCCGGTCGGTACTCCGTCGGCTGCGCAGAAACGCGACTTTACGCTGGTGCTCAAGGGCGTCATCGCGCTGTCATCGGCGCAGTTCCCGCGCGGGACCAGGTCGCCGATGCTCGATGCGCTGGCGCGCGCGCCGATCTGGGCCGCCGGCATCGACTACGGCCACGGAACGGGCCACGGCGTCGGTTACTTCCTGAATGTGCACGAAGGCCCCCAGTCGATCTCCGCCACCACCATGCCGGAGCCGCACACAGCGATGGAGCCGGGCATGATCACCTCGATCGAGCCGGGTATCTACCGGCCGGGCCGCTGGGGCATCCGGATCGAGAACCTCGTGCTGAACCGCAGCGCCGAGACCACCGAGTTCGGTGAATACCTGCGCTTCGAAACGCTGACCCTGTGCCCGATCGACACGCGCTGCCTCGACCTATCGCTGCTGCGGGCGGACGAGGTCAAGTGGCTCAACGATTACCACGCGACGGTGCGCGCGCGCCTGGCGCCGCATGTCGACGGCGCCGCCAAAGCCTGGCTAGACGCGCGCACGCAGGAGATCTGAATGGCCAGTCCACGTTCAACCCGCGGCAGCGCCGCGGTCGACCGCCTCAAGCTGCGCAGCGGTAACGCGGGCTATTCGATGGCGCGCACCGGCGAAGGCCTGTTCTTCCTGAGCGAGAAGCCGGGCGCGCCGCCCTTGTGCGCGCCGCTCGAACTGGACGAATTCGTCGCCTTCGTCAATGCACTTGGTCCGCAGACGCCGAGACGGGTCAGCAAGCTCGATGTCGCGTTCGAAAAACAGCTGGTCAAGAAAAAACCATCGTAACCGCAGCATCCGGGACGCGTCCCTGAAAGAACAACACGTATGCCGACGTATGAAATGCTGTCGCACTACTGGTCCAAGCCTGAGCTGGCAACCAATGGACTGATCCTTCTGAACCTGCTGGGCGCGCTGCTGCTTGGACTGCTGGTCGGCTACGAGCGCTCGTACCATGGCCGCGCCGCCGGCATGCGTACCTACGGCATCGTGTGCATGGCCTCGGCCGCGCTGACCATCATCGGCGGCTATCCCGGCTTCTGGTTCGGCGGGCATGGCGGCGCGCTGGTCAGCGCGGCCGATCCGACCCGCATCATCCAGGGCGTGGTGACCGGCATCGGCTTTCTCGGCGCCGGCGTGATCATGCGCGAGGGCTTCAACATCAGCGGGCTGACCACCGCGGCCTCGATCTGGGCCTCGTCGGTGATCGGCATCATGGTGGGAGTCGGCTTCTACCTGGCGGCGATGGGACTGGCTTTCATGGCCTCGATGATCATGATCTACCTGCACAAGCTTGAGTCGTTCCTGCCGTCGCGCCATGCGCTGGCCATCACGATGCGCTTCAGGCCGGAGTTCGTGCCGCTCGAATCGACCTTGCGCCGCGTGGCGCTCGAGCGCGGCTACGAAATCGCCGGCGGTACGCTGGCCATCGGCGGCGGCGACGGCTGCCAGGAATGGCGTTTCGTGGCGTTGGCTTTGTCGCGCAAGAGCGGTGTGCCATTGTCGGAGCTTTCCGCGGAACTGGCTGCCTTCGAAGGCATCGACAGCTTCCAGATTTCCCATGCGCGCAACTGAGGCAATGCCGATGAATCCACAGGAAGTACTCGATTTCTGGTTTCTGCCGCCGTCGGCCGAAGGACATGGGAAAGCGCGCCGCGAATGGTTTCGCAAGGATTCCCACTTCGATGCGGCGATCGCGGAGCGTTTCGGCGGGGCGATCGCGCAGGCGGTTGCGGGCGGCCTGCGCGACTGGGACCAGCAAGGTGCGCAGGGCACGCTGGCGCGCATCCTGGTGCTGGACCAGTTCACCCGCAATGCGTTTCGCGGCACGCCGGATTCGTTTTCCGGCGATGGACTGGCGCTGGCGGCCGCGATCGAGCTCGAAGCCTCGGGCGCCGACCGCACGCTCACGCCGATGCAGCGCTGGTTCGCCTACATTCCGTTCGAGCATGCGGAAGACGCGCGCATGCAGGAAAAGTCTGTGACCCTGTTCGCCGAGCTGCTTGGATACGGACCGGACTTCGCCGGCGCGCTCGATTACGCGCACCGGCACCGTGGCGTGATCGCCCGATTTGGCCGCTTCCCGCATCGCAATGCGATTCTCGGGCGCGCCTCGACTCCGGAAGAACTGGCGTTCCTGAGCCAGCCCGGTTCGGGTTTCTGAAAGTGGCGGGCACGCTCAACATCATCGGCGCCGGCCATCTTGGCCGTGTCCTCGGCAAGCTGTTCGCCGCCAGCGGCGCTTTCGAGGTGCAGGATGTGCTGACCCGCTCGATCGGCAGCGCGGCCGGCGCCGCCGGCTTTATCGGCGCCGGCCGCCCCATCGATGCGCTGGCCGGCATGCGCGGCGCCGACGCGATCATGCTGGCGGTGACCGACGACCAGATCGAGCCGGTTTGCGCCGCTCTGGCGCAGGCGGGCGCACTCGCCGGCGTGCTGGTATTTCACTGCAGCGGCGCCAAATCCTCGGCCGCGTTGGCCGCCGCGGCCGACAAGGGCGCATTCACCGCCAGCGTGCATCCGGTGCGCAGCTTCGCCGATCCGGAAAGCGTGGCGCGCGACTTTGCCGGCACCCTGTGCGGAATTGAAGGCGACCCGCGCGCGCTGGCGCTGCTCGAACCTGCACTGGCCGCGATCGGTGCGCGCCCGGTACCGATCGACGCCGCCGCCAAGACCGTGTACCACGCCGCTTCCGTGTTCGCCTCGAACTACCTGGTGACCGTGCTTGATGCGGCGCTGCGCGCTTACCAGGCGGCCGGCATCCCGGAGCAGGTCGCGCGCGAACTGGCGCGTCCGCTGGCCACCGAGACGCTGGAAAACGTCTTTCGCCTCGGGCCGCGCGCGGCCCTCTCCGGGCCCATCGCGCGCGGCGACTTCGACACGGTGGCGCGCCAGCAGGCGGCGCTGGACGGCTGGGATGCACCTGCCGGCCAGCTGTACCGCGCGCTGGCCGAGGCCACCACCGACCTGGCGCGCCGCGCCAAATAGATTGCAGGGGATTTGATGATCAGGAAAGCAGTATCGGGAGACCGCGCGCAGCTGCTGGCGCTGTACAAGCTGGTGGCGACGGTGCCGGACGGGATTGCACGCACGCCCGATGAGGTGAGCGACGACTATGTCGACGGTTTCATGCACAAGGCCGCGGCCAGCGGAGTCGAGCTGGTGTGGGAGGAGGGCGGCCGCATCCTCGGCGAGATCCACGCTTCGTGCCCGGGGATCCGGGCGCTGGCGCACCTGCTGACCGACCTGACCATCGCGGTGGCGCCGGAAGCGCAGGGCCGCGGCGTCGGCCGCGCGCTGTTCCAGGCGCTGCTCGACGAAGTGAGTCTTCACATGCCGCACATCCACCGGGTCGAACTGTTCGCCCGCGTGTCGAACCAGCGCGCCCGCGCGCTGTACCTGTCGCTCGGCTTTGTCGAGGAAGGCCGGCTGCGCGCGCGCGTCAACAACTCCCTCGGCGTGGCCGAGGACGACACCCTGATGGGCTGGCTCCGGCCCGCCGTCCCGCACTTCATCCCAACCTGAAAGAAAAACAATGAAATTAACCGCCCTGATGACCCTCGCCGCGCTGTTCGTCTATGCCTGGACCATGTCGAATGCCGCCATGGCGCGCGGCAAATTCAAGGTCAAGGCGCCCTCGATGGACGGACCGCTGGAGTTCCAGTCGATCATGCGGGTGCAGGCCAATACCCTGGAATCCCTGCCGCTGCTGCTCGCCCCGCTGTGGATGTGCGCGCTGTTCCTGGGCGACCAGTGGGCCGCCGCCGCTGGTGCGCTGTGGTGCGTGGGCCGCGTGCTGTACGCGCTGGCCTACTACAAGGATCCGAGCAAGCGCACGCTGGGCTACATGCTGAGCATGAGCGCGAGCGGCCTGCTGATCGTCGGCACATGTGTTGGACTTTTATTGCATTAATGCAAAATAGATGCATAGAAGCATCGACAAATTGGGCAATTCGCAATAAGCTAGCCGGTCACACGAAGGAGAGCACCATGCTGTTTTTGAAGAGTACGGCTGTCACCAAAGCCCCGGGGATTTATGAACTGGACATCGCTGCAAAGCCGCCAGGCAAGACTTTCGGCATTTTCATGGCGACCGACCCGGATAATCCTCCGACGGAAATACTGACCAAGCTGGCTGAACTCGGATTCCAGAACACCTACCGCCAGGCCTACACCCACAAGGACAAGGGCAAGGTCGTCGACATGCACTTCCAGAAGAACGGCACCGACCTGTTCAACGGCTGGAAGACCGAAGAATGCGCCGCCAACATGGTTGCCATCGAAGCGTTGTTCGCCGGCATCGGCCTGAAGATCGCTCCGCGCGTGATGTCGCTGGCTGAAGCCTACGCCTGATTCCCTTCCCGCAGCCTCAGGCCTGCACCTCGACGTGATACAGGGCCCACGGGCAGTCGGCGAAGCGCTGCGCCAGCGGTTTCGCCGCCAGTTCGGGGACACCTTCGGTATCGGCGATCGCCCATAGCGGGCCCAGTCCGCCCAGCGGCATCGGCTTTCCGTCGAGCATAGTCGCCACCATGAAGCGCTGGCGGCGCGCCTGTTCTGCGCTGATCGTCACCGCGTAGCCATCCACCGCCCGCAACACCAGCCTGGTCGAGTCGACGGGCCGGGCGCCGGCGGATGCCAGCACGTCCAGCAGCAGCGGCCCGCGCAGCAGGTGCGGCTTGGCGTCGTATTCGAGCGTGGACCTGATGCGCACGGCCGGCAGGCTGGCCAGCATCGCGAAATCGAAGGCGAAGGCGCGCTCGAACCGGATCTTTTGCTTGCTCATCATCTGGTCCAGCGCCGGATCGAAGGGACCGCGGTTGGTCTTGCCGATCGCGCCCGTCAAGGTCAGCAGGGCAGGCCCGCTGGCGCGCACCAGGGCCGGCTGCGCCAGCGCGGGGCCGGCGCCCATCAATGCCACGGCGCCGAGGAAGTGGCGTTTGTTCATTGCGTGCTCCTGTCTATGGCATGATTGCCATCATCGAGCGCCATTCTGAGCCATGGACTTATTCACATCAAGCAAAATACTGACGGCCATTCCCGTACCGGACGGGGAGTTGTCCTTTCTTACGCAGCTCGATCTGCCTGTCAGCAATGAGGAAGTGCTTGCCCGCTTGATAGCTGAAACGGCCTGGCGCAGCGAAGTCATCACCATGTGGGGCAAGCAATATCCGCAGCCGCGCCTGACCGCGTGGCACGGCGAAAAGGCGTATTCGTACTCCGGCCTGACGCTCGAACCGGTGCCGTTCAGCCCTTTGCAGATGCTCATCAAGGAGGCGGTGGAAGCGGCCAGCGGGCGGCGCTTTAACAGCGTGCTGCTCAATTATTACCGCGACGGTCGCGATAGCATGGGCATGCACAGCGATAACGAACCTGAACTGGGGCCCGAGCCGGCGATCGCTTCGGTCAGTTTTGGCACCGCGCGTACCTTCGTGTTGCAGCATAAACGCAGCAAACAGCGACTCAAGCTCGTCCTGACCGACGGCAGCCTGCTATTCATGGCGGGAACGCTTCAAGAAAACTGGTTACATGGAATAAACAAAACCTCTCCCAGTGTTGGTGCCAGAGTGAATCTAACCTTCAGGTTCATCGCGTAAATTCCGGCTAAATCTGCCAATTCTCACAGCTATTTAAATGACTTTCAAGTCATTTACTTACATCTGCTTACATTTCTTACGGGATTTCCACGGACTCAGCCATTTGACGGTGTTATTATGTTTACACCTCGCGATTCATTGGAATTGCGGGCCAGACGATTAACTTATCAAAGGATTCCGCATGAAAAAGCTTATTTTCGCAATGCTCGCCGCCACTGCAGCCATGGGTTCGGCCCAAGCCGAGGCTCCCCGTCCTTACGTTGGCGTAGGCGTACTGACCGCCGACCGCGATTTCGACATGGCGGGCGCCACCGGCGTCAGCACCGAGGGCCGCAAGAGTTCCGGCAAGATCTTTGGTGGTGTTGAAATCGACCAGACCTTTGGCGTTGAAGCGGGCTACACCGACTTCGGCAAATCCCATGTCGATTACACGCTGAATGGTGCGCAAGGCCGCGCTGTGACGAGCAACAAGTCGTTCTACGTCGCCGGCAAGGTAACTCGCCCGATCAACGAACAGGTCTCGGTATATGGCAAGCTGGGCGCCTCCAGTAACAAGACCGCGCTGAGCAGCAACACCACCGCGGCGTACAACTCCAGCGAGCGCAAGACCCAGGTGTATGCAGGCGCTGGCGTGCAGTACAACCTGAACCAGAAAGTTGCCCTGATCGCTGAATATGAGCGTTATGGCAAGTCGAAAGACTTCGGCGCCAGTGCCAATGCGATCTCCGTGGGCGCGAAGTACGCGTTCTGATAGCGGCATGAGGGGCAAGGCAAGTTGCCCTTCTAGCGCCGGCAAAAGAAAGAGTCCACCCGGGCTCTTTTTTTTCGCCCATTCAGGCCAGGCCGGCCGCCATGAAACGGTGCAGCGACGACCACTGCCAGTCCGCCGCGGCGGCGCAAAGTCCATGGCGCAAGGGATTGCCGTGCACGTAATCGATCAGTCCGTCGTACTCGCTGTCGCTGGTGACCCGGTGATGCTGGTAGTGGCGTTGCCAGATGGCTCTATCATTGACGGTAGTGGATTTGCGCAGCGCCTTGGAGAACGCGATTTTCACCGCACGCCAGCGGCTGGCGCAATCGTGGTCGCCGGGCGGCAAGGTCCAGATCGCGTGCGCGTGGTCCGGCAGCACGACCCACGCGTCGACATGGAAAGGCCGCTTGCTGCGGGCCTGGCGCATCGCTTCGCCGAACGCGGAGAAGTGGTCGGTGAGCAGGGTGCTGCTGCGGTCGAGAAGGCGGACTGTAAAGAAAAACGTCCCCCCCGGAACGCGGTTGTGGCGGTAATCGCTCATGGACCTAGTGTGCCAAGTTGATCGCCGATTCATGTCGAATCGCGCAAACAAGAGGCGCTTCTAAACGACCTCATCATGGGCCGATAGTACATAGCAACCCGATTCCGCGAAGCACGATTGACTTCTCGAGCGCATGAAAAAAGCTCCCCGAGGGGAGCTTTCGATGGCGCCGAGCCGCGTGTGTTTACACCGTCAGCGGCTTGTAGCGGATGCGCTTCGGCTTCGCGCCTTCTTCACCCAGGCGTTTTTTCTTGTCGGCTTCGTACTCCTGGTAATTGCCGTCGAAGAAGGACACTTGCGAGTTGCCTTCGAAAGCAAGAATGTGCGTCGCGATGCGGTCGAGGAACCAGCGATCGTGCGAGATCACCATCACGCTGCCGGCGAATTCGAGCAGCGCATCTTCGAGGGCGCGCAGGGTTTCCACGTCGAGGTCGTTGGACGGCTCATCGAGCAGCAATACGTTACCGCCTTGCAGCAGCGTCTTCGCCAGGTGCAGGCGCCCGCGTTCGCCGCCGGACAGGTTGCCGACGATCTTCTGCTGGTCGCTGCCCTTGAAGTTGAAGCGGCCCAGGTAGGCGCGCGACGGCATGTCGAAGCGGCCGACGGTGAGCATGTCGGCGCCGCCGGAGACGTCGTCGAACACGGACTTGGTATTGGCCAGGTCGTCGCGGTTCTGGTCGACGATCGATACGCGCGCGGTCTGGCCGATCGCCACTTCGCCGCTGTCCGGCTGTTCTTTACCGGTGATCATCTTGAACAGGGTCGACTTGCCGGCGCCGTTCGGGCCGATGATGCCGACGATTGCGCCGGGCGGCACGATGAACGACAGGTTATCGATCAGCAGGCGGTCGCCGAAGGCTTTCGAGACGTTCTTGAATTCGATCACATCGTTGCCGAGGCGCTCGGCGACCGGGATGAAAATCTCCGAAGTCTCGTTGCGCTTCTGGTATTCGTGCTCGGACAACTCGTTGAAGCGGGCCAGGCGGGCCTTGCTCTTGGCCTGGCGGCCTTTCGGATTCTGGCGCACCCATTCGAGCTCTTTCGCGATGGTTTTCTGGCGCGACGATTCGGTGGCTTCTTCCTGCTTCAGGCGGTTGCCCTTTTGCTCGAGCCATGAGCTGTAGTTGCCTTTCCACGGGATGCCGTGGCCGCGGTCCAGTTCCAGGATCCACTCGGCGGCATTGTCGAGAAAGTAGCGATCGTGGGTGATGCCGACCACGGTGCCGGGGAAGCGCAGCAGGAACTGCTCGAGCCACTCGACCGATTCAGCGTCCAGGTGGTTGGTCGGCTCGTCGAGCAGCAGCATGTCGGGCTTGGACAGCAGCAGGCGGCACAGCGCCACGCGGCGCTTCTCACCGCCAGACAGGATGCCGATCTTGGCGTCCCATGGCGGCAGGCGCAGCGCGTCGGCGGCCATTTCCAGCTGCAGGTTCAGGTTGCCGCCGTCGGAGGTCGAGATGATCGCTTCGAGGCGCGCCTGCTCGGTTGCGAGCGCGTCGAAGTCGGCATCCTCGTCGGCGTAGGCGGCGTACACCGCTTCCAGCTTCGCTTGCGCTTCGAACACCTCGCCCAGGCCGGACTCGACCACCTGGCGCACGGTTTGTTCGGGATCGAGCTGCGGCTCCTGCGGCAGGTAGCCGATGTTCAGGCCTGGCATCGGCACGGCTTCGCCCTGGATGTCGGTATCGATACCGGCCATGATTTTCAGCAGGGTCGATTTGCCGGAGCCGTTCAGGCCCAGCACGCCGATCTTGGCGCCGGGGAAGAACGACAGCGAAATGTCTTTCAGAATCTGGCGTTTGGGCGGGACGATTTTGCCCACGCGGTTCATGGTATAGACGTAATTTGCCATTGCGGTTTCTCGGGATTGGATCGGAAGGTCAACAGGATACAGGATTCCGCCCGGCCCTTGGCCATTTCCAGGATTCCCCCCCGTGCCGAGCGAACGCGTACCGGAATAATGCTTGCGGACTTGGGACACCAAGAAATTTATGTTGACTTTGGTAAGATTTTCTTTAAGCTATACTAAATCGATACAGTAAATCGTTGCAGTGAGTCGTTTTAGTCCAGTACCCTGCGCCTGCGCAGGCCAAAGCGCTGGAAAAATCTCGTACTCATATTTTTTTGTCAGTTTACTGCAACGATACAGTAAATCGTTGCAGTCGCGATTGGTAATGGCGTACAGTTGGAATATAGCAACATCACACAAATATAAAATAATGGAGATGACGATGACAGGAAAAGAAAAACTGGGGGCCATGCAGCACCGGCTCACCCCGATTGCATCTGCTGTTGCTTTGGCGATCCTGGGTAACGCCCTGCCGGCGCAGGCGCAGCAAGCCGGCGCCGAGGCCGCCGACACGATGAAACTGGAGAAGGTGGTCGTCTCCGCCAACCGGCGCATCGAAAAACTCGAGGACGTGCCCATGTCGATCACGGTGCTCGGCGAGGAGTACATGAAGCGCAATAACGTGCGCGAATTCGTCGACATCATCAATCTCTCGCCCGCCCTGTCGCTTTCGGTCGGCACCCAGGTCGGCACCAACAGCATCAACATGCGGGGCATCGGCACCACGTCCAACAACCTCGGCATCGAGGGCGACATCGCCGTCATCGTCGACGACCTGCCGTATGCACAGCCGCAGCAAGCGTTCAAGGACATGGCCGACGTCGCCCGCGTCGAAGTGCTGAAGGGCCCGCAAAGCACCATGTTCGGCAAGAGCTCCATTGCGGGCGCCGTGGTGATCACCACCAAGCCGATCGGCGCCGGCCCGATGAAGACCAACGTCAGCCTGTTCAAGTCCAGCGACGACGAGTACCGTGTTGCCGCCTCGCTGAGCGGCCGCCTGAGCGACGATGTGAGCATGCGCCTGTTTGCCTCCAAGACCAACTTCCCTGGCCTGCTGCACAACCTGACCAACGACACGATGCAGAACGGTTCGGGCAGCAAGAGCTTCCTCGCCAAGGTTCAATGGAAGCTCAGCCGCGACCTGGACGTGCAGGTCACGCCGCAGTTCGACCATTCCCTGTCGACCGGCAATACCGCCGCGATCATCTCGATCGACCAGGGTGTCGGCTACCTGTTCAACAAGAACTACACCGCCCTGTCGAATACGCAAGTGCTGCGCGGCATTAACGTCAGCCGCTACAACCGCGACATCCGCAACGATTCGCCATCCGGCCTGGAGTCGACCAACCGCGGTGTCGGCGTGCGGGTCAATTACCAGTTCCCGGATGGCTCGCCGTTGAAAGACCACGCGCTGACCTCGATTTCCTCGGTCGTCAATAACTTGTCCAACGACTTCCGCGACAACGACAATATCGACCTGGTCTCCACCTTCTATCAGTTCAATGCGGCCGGCAAGCCATCGGGCATTTCCGATCCGCCGATGATCCACGGCACCAGCGACAGCAAGACGTCGACGCAGGAATTGCGCCTGACGTCGCCGGACGCCGGCGCCTTCCGCTACGTGGCCGGCCTGTGGGTCGCACGCAATAGCCTCGATCGCGGCTACTACCGTGGCAATCCTTTCGTCAAAGAGACGAACTTCACGAACTACAACACTACCTCGTCCAACCTGAACCGCGCTGTTTACGCCAACAGCACGTGGGACATTGCGGCGAGCAGCCTGACGGCCGGCGTGCGCCTGAACCGGGAATCGAACAACTACACTTTCGAAACCATCGACAGCTTGTCGTCCAGCGCGCCGAACAATATCCACACCGGTCCGAACTTTTATCGCGCGCCGCAGCACGATGAAAACGGCATCACCGGCAAACTGGGCTATACCTATCACATCACGCCGGACGTGATGGTGTACGGCACCAGGTCCACCGGGCGCAAGGGCGTGGCGTACGATATGACCAGCGGCGCCAATAACGTCAACGTCTTCCAGCGCCTGCCACTGGCGGCGGAAACGGCCGGCAGCATCGACCTGGGCTTCAAGGCCAACCTGTGGAACAGCCGTGCCACCCTGAACATGGCCGCCTTCCGCACCCGTTTCCACGACTACCAGACCTCGGCTACCGAACGCTTCTCCGACGGTAGCTCGGCCAGCGTGCTGTACAGCATTCCGGCGCTGGAGACCAAAGGTTTCGAAGCTGACGGCACGGTATTGCTGACACGCGAACTGCAGGTCAACGCCAGCCTGGCCTTCACCCGCGCCACCATCCTGAACTGGACCCAGGGGCCTTGCTACAGCGGCGCCACCGATTGCACGGTGCCGAACGTGCTGGTGCCGGGCGCCTTCCTGCGCAACGCCAGCGGCGGCACCATGCCGAACGCACCCAAGTGGAAGCTGAGCATGGGCAGCGAGTACCGCGTGCCTTTGAGCTTTGCCCCTTACGTCTTCTCGCTCAATATGCAGGTGCGCACCCAGTCCGCGGTGCGCGGCGCGATCAGCCAGGACCCGACCTTGGATCGCGCGGGCTATGGTATCGTTGACTTGGGAACATCGCTTTCAGACAACCAAGGCAAGTACAAGCTCTCAGTGGGCGTCAAGAATGTGGGCGACAAGCACTATGCCTCCGGCAACGTCGGTTCTTTCCTGAACTTTAAGCAAACTACCGGCCCGGACATCAAGTCCCAGGGCTGGCAGCCTGCGCGCGACGCCTTCCGCTATGCCACCATTCGCCTGGATGTGGCCTACTAAGCCTGAACTAACAAGGAAACCATGAGCGAACCAAAAATTCAGGATGTGGCACGCCTGGCCGGCGTGTCCACCTCCAGCATCTCGAATTTCCTGAATAACCGGATGGGCCAGATGCGGCCGGACACCCAGGTGAAGATCCAGCACGCGATCGAACAGCTGGGCTACCGGCCCAACAATGCGGCGCGCCAGCTCAAGACCGGGGTGGCGTCCATGGTCGGCTTGCTGGTGCCGTCGCTGGCCAACCAGTTCTTCGGTTCGCTGGCCTGCGCGGTGGAGGCCGCCGCCGCCAGGCACCAGTGCCACGTGATGACATTCAGTACCTTCCGCGATCCGGACCGCGAACGCGCGGTGATGGCCGACCTGCTCGCCTATGGCGTGCAAGGCATCATCACCGGCTCGGCCTTGAGCGACACCGACCACCTGGCGGCAGTGACTGCACGCTGCCCGGTGGTCGCGTTCGACATCAAGCGCACCGATGAGTGCCACAAACGCATCATCACGATCTCGGTCGATAACGCTGCAGCGACGGCGATGGCGGTCGAGCATTTGGCCGGGCTGGGCCACCGCTCGATCGCACTGGTCACGCCCCCGCCCTACACGCTGAACCGCCAGGAGCGGGTGCGCGGCTTCCAGCTGGCCATCGCGCAGGCTGGCATTGCGGGCGAACTGGTGATCGCCGAAGCCACCGAGGCGCCCAGCGATCCGCACGGCGATACCCAGCTGTTCGAACTGGGCCGCAGCGCCGCCGCCCGCCTGCTGGCGGCGCCCGGCAAGCCGACGGCGGCCATCGCCATCAACGACATGATGGCGATCGGCATCGGCATCGGGCTGAAGCAACTTGGCAAGCAAATACCGCAGGATTTTTCGCTGATCGGCATCGACGACATCTTCTTCTCGGCGGCCCACGATCCTCCGCTGACCACACTGCGCCAGCCGATCCAGGCCATGGCCGACGCCGCCGTCCAGTGCATCCTGGCCCCGGCTGCCGCACACGGCGGCGAATTGTTTGCACCGGAATTGATCATTCGGGCGTCCACCGCGGCGCCCAAGCAATAACACTTCTAAACTTAGAGAGAACAGCATATGGAACTTATCGGAAAACGCGCCCTGGTCATGGGCGGTGCATCGGGCATCGGCAAGGCCACCTCGCTCGCGCTCGCGCAGGCGGGTGCGGACGTCGTCCTGACCTACTGGAGCAGCGATGAGGAAGCGCAGGACGTCGTGGCGCAGATCCGCGCCATGGGACGGCGCGCCGCGGCGATCAAGGCCGACCTGACCGACGCCGCCATCGCCGAACAGGTGTTCGCCGAAGCGGAGCACGCGATCGGCGAGATCGATACGCTGTTTGCCAATATCGGGGGCCTGATCCAGCGTTGCCGCGTGGTGGATATGCCGCTGTCGCTGTGGAACGAGTCCATGAACCTCAACCTCACCAGCACCTTCCTGATCTGCCAGGCCGCGCTCAAGCGCATGGAGCCGCGCAACAGCGGTGTCATCGTCACCATGTCGTCGCTGGCCGCCTTCGACGGCGGCGGCCCCGGGTCGGCGCACTATGCCGCGTCGAAGGCGGCCGTCGCCACCTTCACCCGCGCGCTGGCCAAGGAAGTGGGGCCGCTGGGCATCCGCGTCAACGGCGTCTCGCCGGGCCTGATTGCGACGCGCTTCCACGACACCTTCAACACACCGGCGAACCGCCTGGCCATCGCCGAGCGCACCCCGGCGCGCCGCGAAGGACAGCCCGACGACGTGGCCAATGTCGTGGTCTTCCTCGCTTCCGAACGCGCTGCTTTCCTGGCCGGCGAAATCATCCAGGTTAACGGCGGCCTCGGCCTCTACTGATCCGAACCGGAGAGATCTCTATGGAATATCACTTCACACGGCGCCGTTTTCTCGGCACCGCAGCCCTCGCCTTGCCCGCGCTCGGCGTTACCCCAGCCTTCGGCCAGGATTCGCGCGAGGCGCTGGGCACCAAACAGGGTGCGGCCAGTGCCGGCATTCACCCCTTGCAGACGCTGATGCAAGCGCATCCAGCTGCCTTGCGCCCTGAACTCTCCGGCGTCCATCCACGCGTGTTCACCACCAGCGCGGGGCTGGAACAGCTGCGCCAGCGCGCCCGGGGCAGCCACCGCGCGATCTGGGAAAAGGCGCTGGCCGGCCTGGTCGCCCTGCGCGCCGAGCCGGAAGCGTCGCCGGCGCAAACGCGGCGCGCGCAGAACACCGTCGGCATCGGCATGGTCGGTGCCGCGCTGGCCTACAAAATCGAAGGCGACGCGCGCTACCTAGACGCCGCCAAGCGTTACATGGATGCGGCCGTCAGCTATCCGGTCTGGGGTTACACCTTCAGCAAGCCGGACATCGACCTGGCCGCCGGCCACCTGCTGTACGGCATGGGCACCGCCTACGACTTGCTGTTCGACGTGCTGAGCGTGGAAGAACGCACGCGCTACCGCGAGAAGCTGGTGCGCCAGGCGCGCATCATGGCGGCGCACTTCAGCCCCAAGCCGGGCAAGTCGTATTCGTATAGCCAGAACCATTGCTTCATCCCGATCGCAGGTCTCGCGGTGGCGGCCTACGCGGTGTGGGACGAAGTGCCGGAAGCGGCCAGCTGGGCCGCATTGTCGCGCGCCATCTTCACCCAGGTGCTGGCAGTGGCCTCGCCGGACGGCTATTTCTACGAGGGCGTCGAGTACTGGATTTTCTCGATGCCGTGGATTATCCACGCGCTCGACGCCTTCGCCCACGCGGCCGGCGACGATATGTACGACCTGCCTGCGCTGCGCAAGGCTCACCTCTACATGGCGCATTCAATCACGCCGAACGGCCAGGACATATTCGATTTCGGCGACGCCTTCGAAGGTCCGGTCACACGTTCGCGGGTCGGCCATGAACCGGACCGCACCCACCCCAACGGCAAGCTGCACTCCAACTACAACCTGCTGTACCGCCTGGCCGCCCGCTTCGGTAACGGCGACGCGCAAGGGGTGGCTAACTGGATGGATTCGCTGGGCCATGTGTGCGAGGAAGAGTTCTGGTCGCTGCTGTGGTTCGATCCATCGCTGCGCGCCACCCCGATGGCTGCCATCTCGCCCCACCATCACTTCGACGACCTGGGCACCATCTACTGGCGCAGCGACTGGAGCAGCAAGGCCACCGCCTTCGCTTTCCGCGCCGGGCCGCCCGAAGGCCACCACGCCGCCGCCATGATCGCCAGGATGCCGGATTGGCATTTGTCGATGGGCCATTCGCATCCGGACGCGGGCAGCTTCATCCTGTACGGGGGCGGCAGCTACCTGACCGGGCCGAAGGGTTATGCCGGCATCCCGAGCAGCAAGTTGAGCAATACGCTGCTGGTGGACGGCCAGGGCCAGGCCAATGAAGGCGGCGGCCATGACGCTTTCGACGGCTACCCGTATGCGTGGCTGGACAGCATCCGCATCACCAAAGTGACGCTGGGGCGCGACCATGCCGACATCGTCGCCGACCTGACCGGCGCCTATCGTCCCGAGCTGGGCATCGAACGGCTGGAACGGCGCTTCAGCCTGGCGCGCGGCGCCTGGACCACCAGCGACACCATGCGCGCCAACAAGCCCGTGGTGCTGACGGCGCAAGTGCATGGCGACCGCGACATCGAACAAGTGACGCCGCTCAGCTTCCGCATCGCCGGCCAGCCATCCGCGCTCCTGGTCGAAGCCCGCAGCAAAGCGGTCAAGGCCGTCGTCGAGCCCGGCCTGGTGATTGCGGCTGGCCCGCCGGGTAATGTCGACAAAGGGCCGAAGCAGCAGCGCGGCACTGTGCTGCGCATGTCCCTGCCCGCCAGCAAGCAAGCAACGCTGGTCACCAGCATGAAGTTCTAAGCGGGTACCATGGACCACGCGACTAGCACCGCAGCGGGCGGCGACCGGATTCCAGATGTCGTCACCGTCGGTGAGGCCATGGCCTTGCTGATGGCGCGCCACCCCGGCCCGCTGGCCGGGGTGAGCGAGTTCGAGCGCGCCCCCGCCGGCGCGGAACTGAATGTCTCCGTTGGGCTATCCCGGCTGGGATACCAGGTCGGCTATATCAGCAGCCTGGGCCAGGATAGCCTGGGGCGTAATCTGCTCGATTTCATGATGGCGGAGGGAATCGATGTGCGCCATGTCCGGGTGGATGGGCGCTACCCCACCGGCTTCATGCTCAAGTCCATGGTGGGCGATGGCTCGGACCCGGAAGTGGAATACTTCCGGCGCGGATCGGCCGCCAGCCATTTGTCGGCGGCGGATATTCCGGATGGCCTGGTCCAGCAAGCGCGCCTGTTGCACCTGACAGGGATTTCGCCAGCCTTGTCGCATGGTTGCCGCGAGCTGGTGTTTGCGCTGGCGCAGCAGGCCCGGGCCGCCGGCCGCGTCATTACCCTCGACCCCAACCTGCGCCCGCGCCTGTGGGCCTCCCAGGCCGAGATGACCGCAACCGTCCATGTACTGGCCAGTCTGGCCGACGTCGTCATGCCCGGCTTGGCCGAGGGCAGGCTGTTGACCGGTCTGCAGCATCCGGAAGAGATCGCCAACTTCTACCTGAACCTGGGTGCGCGCCAGGTTGTCATCAAGCTGGGGCCGCAAGGGGCGTATTTTGCCAGCGCCGCAGGCAGCGGCACGGCGTCCGGACTGCCGGTGCGGAACGTCGTCGACTCCGTCGGCGCCGGTGACGGCTTTGCCGTCGGTGTCATCAGCGCGCTGCTGGAAAACCTGCCCTTGCAGGCCGCCGCGGTGCGCGGCAATGCGATTGGCGCGCGCGTCGTGCAATTCCGGGGCGATTGCGAGGGTTTGCCCAATCGGGCGCAGCTTGCCGAGGCACTACAAGGGGGCATGTCCGCGCACTAGAACGCGGTGGCCGCCGCCGCTGCACCAACAAAAACGACATAGAGACTACTTGGAGAATCGGACATGAGAACAATGCAAGGTTTGCGCTGGCTGGTCATCACGCTGGTGGCCATCGCGACCATTATCAATTACATCGACCGCTCCGCCCTGGCCATCATGTGGCCGGGGATAGCGGCCGACCTGGGAATGGGCAAGCGCGACTACGCCAATATCGTCACGGTATTCCTGGTCGGTTACGCCATCGGCCAGTCGCTGTTCGGCAAGCTCTTCGACGCGCTGGGGACCCGCATTGGATTCATCCTCTCCATCGTGGTGTGGTCGATTTCCATCTCCTTGCATTTTGTCGCCCGCTCGGCGCTGTCGTTCGGGGTCTTCCGCGTGTTGCTGGGCGTGGGCGAAGCCGGCAACTGGCCCGGCGCGACGAAAGCGGTCGCGGAATGGTTCCCGGTGCGCGAGCGCGCACTCGCACAGGGCATCTTTGGCGCCGGCGCATCCATGGGCTCCATCATCGCACCGCCCGTGGTTGCCCTCATGTATGCCTACGTCGGCTGGAAGACGACCTTCATCCTGAGCGGGGCACTGGGCTTCATCTGGATCTTGCCATGGCTGATCATTTATAAATCGGGACCGGACAGCCACCCGTGGATAAGCAAGGACGAGCGCGACTATATCCTGACCGGACAACGGCCCGCGGCAACGCACCAGGCGGAATATGTGCCGACGTGGTCGCAGTTGCTGGGCCATCGCCAGAGCTGGGGCGTAATCGCCGCGCGCTTTTTCATCGATCCGATCTGGTGGCTGTTCGTGGCCTGGCTGCCGCTGTACCTGAATGAAAAATTTCACTTCGATGTGAAGCAGATCGGACTGTTTGCCTGGGTGCCCTATGTCGGCGCTGCCATAGGCGCGCTGTCCGGCGGCTGGATCAGCGGCCTGCTGCTTGCGCGCGGCTGGTCGGTCAACGGCGCGCGCAAGCTGACCATCGGCGTGGGGCTGGCGGTGATGTTCCCCGCATTGATCCTCAGCGCGATGGCCGATACCCCGCTGCTGGCCGTGCTCTTGATCGCGGTGATTCTGTTCGGCTTCCAGGCGGCGATCACGAATATTCAGACCCTGCCGAGTGATTTTTTCTCGGGGAAAACGGTCGGTTCGCTGGCCGGCATCAGCGGTACCTCGGCTGTACTGGGTGTCATCATCTGCATGCAACTGGTGCCCGCCCTGACCGCCGGCGGCAATTACACGCCCTTCTTCGTGCTGGGCGCGCTGATGGTGCCGCTGGTGTTTGTGTCGGTCTGGCTGGGTGGGCCCGTCAAGCAGGTAAGCGCGAAAAATGGCGCTGCCACCGCCGATCTTGGAACTAACCCAGCGCCGCTCTGAGGGAGAAAAATCGATGAAACTGCATTTTCACAAACACCTGCTGATTGCGCTTGCCCTGGTCAGTTGCCAGGGCATTGCGCAGACCAGCCCACAGGCAAGCGCGTCAGCCGTGAGCAAGGGCAGCAAGCCCGACGCGTCCGCACCGATCCAGAAGCAAGACACCGGCGCCTTCCTGACGCACCACGAAAGCTTTCTTGCCCGCGCCAGGAGCGGCCAGATAGGCTTGCTGTTTCTGGGCGACTCGATCAGCGAGCGCTGGCGTGTCGCGCCCCATATCTGGCAAGCCCATTACGGCAAATACCAGGCGGCCAATTTCGGCATAGGCGGCGACCGCACGCAACACGTCATCTGGCGCATAGAGCACGGAGAACTCGACGGTATTGCGCCCAAGGTCGTGGTGTTAATGATAGGCACCAACAACAGTCTCGACTACAACGCCGAGGAAATTGCCGCCGCCGACCGCAAGATCGTCGCGATGATACGCGTCCGCCTTCCGGACACCCGTATCCTCGTGCTGGGCATTTTCCCGCGTGGGCCGCGCGACGCCAAGGGTGGTCCGGTCACGCAAGCGGCGATCGACGAAGCGGCCAAACGCATGCAGACGATCGCCGCGGTCAATCGCGACCTGGCCAAGCTCGATGACGGCAAGACGATACGCTTCCTGGATATCAACGCCGTATTTCTCGGGCAAGACGGACTCATCCCCAGCGCCATCATGCCAGACCAGTTGCATCCGGGCCCGGCCGGCTATCAGTTATGGGCTGACGCGATGCAGCCGCTGCTCGACAATATGATGAAGTGAAATCCAAACCATGAAACTCTTACGCGTAGGCGCGGCTGGCGCGGAAAAGCCCGCAGCCATTGATGCACAAGGCGCCATCCGCGATTTGTCCGCGGTGGTGCCGGACCTGACGCCGCACTGGCTGTCGCCGCAGCGACTGCGTGCGTTAGCCGCCATCGACCTGGAACAACTGCCGCTGGTCGATGCGCATATCCGCATCGGCGTGCCGGTGGCCGGCGTACGCCAGTTCATCGGCATCGCGTTGAACTATCGCAAGCCCATCGAGGACTCCGGCCAGCCGCTGCCGGACGAACCGGTCGTCTTCCTCAAGGCGATCACGTCCCTGAGTGGTCCCAACGACGACATCATCCTGCCGCGCGGCTCCGAGCAAACCGATTGGGAGATTGAACTGGGCATCGTGATCGGCAGCACCGCACGCAGTGTGGCGCCGGAGGATGCGTTGCAATACGTGGCCGGCTACTGCCTGGCCAACGACCTCTCCGAGCGCCATCCGCAGAACAATCGCAACGGCCAATTGTTCAAGGGAAAAAGTTTTCATACCTTCGGCCCTATCGGCCCCTGGCTGGTGACCAGCGACGAGATTTCCGATCCGCAAGCGCTGGATATGGAGCTGAGCGTGAACGGCGAGATCAAACAGGCCAGCAATACCTCGGACATGATTTTCCCTGTCGCGCAGATCGTTTCCTATCTGAGCCAGTTCATGACGCTGTTGCCTGGCGATGTAATCGTTAGCGGCACGCCTGGCGGCGTCGGCATGGGTTTGAAGCCACCACAGTTTCTGAACAATGGCGATGTGGTCCGGCTCAGCATGACCCGGCTCGGCACGCAAATCCAGCGAGTCATTTGAGTTTCACACAGTTCTACAACCCGCCGAGTCCCGGGTTTTGGAAGTTGCACGCAAACCCCCAACAACAATTCGAAGGAATTCCATGATGCTGTTGCGCCAAACATGTGGCTGGTCCTTACTCTGTGCGTGCATGCTGGGAGCTGTCAGCCATGCCCAAGACGTATCGGGCGCACGCCCGGAATCGGCCTTTACATCCAAGGAAGAATTGAACAGCATGTTCGATTTGGAGGGTAATACGCCGTTTCCATCACCCTATGCCGGCACGCTCCACTTCAGCGCCCTGGCGTCCAAATTCGATTCCGGCCACGGTCACGGTTACCGGAACGAACTGAAAATCGGCGCCAGGCAGCGGCGCAGCCTCGAACGGACGCATGAGCATTTCTCCGCCCAGGTCACCCCGACACTGCCCAATGGCGCCAAGACCATCGTCGCCCAATATCACGTTGACGGCCTCGATACGATACTGAAGGTCTACGTGCAGGACACCGCCGATAGCAGGCTGACAGATGGCAAGGCCAACAATGGCATATTCGATGTGATGGTAAAAATACGCGGCGCCAGCGGCAAAGAAATGATGACCGCGCTAGGCACGGTGCGATCCGGCGAACGCTTCGCCCTGGATATCAACTTTGTGTATGGCGATGCCACCGTGACGGTCAACACCGAAAAAAATGGAACCATCCAGACGGAGCGCACGCGGATCAAGGGCGACAACCGGAATATCTATTTCAAATTCGGTGATTACTTGCAAGCGCTCGATTCCGCCACCCTGTCCCACACCACGAGTCCGGCCCAATGGGACGAATACTATCGCCTGCACCAGATCGACAGCAGCCAGATCAGCTTCAGTCAAATCAAATTTGAACGTAAATAGACCTGGGTGGGCCAGGGCAGCTTTTGTCCCACCCTTAATTCACAAAATTCTAAAACCTGGGTCAGACCCAGGTTTTGGAACTTTGTTTTTATCGCTTGCGCCACAGGCCTTCGGCGGCGTACAAGGCGAGTGCGCTCCAGATCAGCAGGAAACCGACCAGCCGCGCTCCGGTGAACGCCTCATGGAACAGCCAGACGCCAAGCAGGAACTGGATCGTCGGCGAAATGTACTGCAGCAGGCCCAGCACGGAAAGCGGAATCTTGCGCGCGCCCGATGCAAACAGCAGCAGCGGGATCGCGGTGATCGGACCGGCCGCCACCAGCAGCCAGCGCGTGCCGTCCGCGGCGCTGTTGATGAAGCTGTTGTCGCCATGCAGGCTGAGCCAGATGACATAGCCCAGCGCCAGCGGAAACAGCACCATCGTTTCGAACGACAATCCTTCCAGCGCGCCCAGCGCTGCGGTCTTGCGCATCAGCCCGTACGCGCCGAAGGTGCTGGCCAGGATCAGCGCAATCCACGGCACCGTGCCGGCCTGCCACGTCAGCCAGGCCACGCCCAGCGCCGCCAGCGCGATCGCCGCCCACTGGCCGGCCCGCAGCCTTTCCTTGAGCAGCAGGAAGCCGAACATGATGTTGACCAGCGGATTGATGAAGTAGCCCAGGCTCGATTCGATCACGTGCCCATTGTTGACCGCCCAGATATACACCAGCCAGTTGGCGCTCAGCAGGAAGGCGCTGGCGACGAAGCTGCCGATCACGCGCGGCTTGCGCAGCACGTCCGGCAGCCACTTCCACTGGCGCCGCACGGTCAGCACGATCGCCAGGAACAGCAGCGACCACAGCACGCGGTGCGCCAGGATCTGGCCTGGCGGCACGTCGTGCAAAGCATGGAAATAGAGGGGGAACAGACCCCAGCAGAGAAACGCCAGGGTTGCATTGATGATGCCGGTGCGCATGGAGGATGATCAGTTTTTTGCTAAGCCGACATTATCCTCCAATTGCCTGGGTGCCGCTGAGCACGGCTTCGGCTACTTGCCCACCGCGAACAGCACCGCGTTGTTGATCGCGTACACTCGCCCGTCCGCACCCACTGCGGTCGGCGTGTACGATTCGCCCAGCCCGCTGGTCAGCCGGATCTTCTGGCTCAGCGTATTGGTCGTCAGGTCCCAGCGGTACAGGAAGCCGTCTTCGCTGTTGACCAGGATCGATTTGCTGAACGGGTCGACCGCCGCCGTATTGATGCACCACTCGGTGACGCCCCCCGGGAAGCTCGGGTCCGGCGTCGGGCCGAGGATGGTCAGCACTTCCTTCATCACCAGCTGGCCGACGGTCACGCTGTCGCCCTGGGTCGCGTTCGGGTCGAGCACGGCGATCCGGTTCTTCGAGTCGCCGCTGCCGGAACGGCCGTAGTTGTTGTATTTCGTCATCAGCAGGTAGGTCGAGCCGCCGGTGTAGCCGGGCACCAGCGCGGCCGGCACCACCGACGCCGTGTCGTCCCAGCCGAACGAACCCGGTGTCTTCGATTGCGCAAGCGTGGCGTCGAAATGCAGCAGCCAGCCGCGCGAATTGTGCTGGCCCTGGGTGGTCTCGAGCACCCCGAAGTAGACGTCGCCGTCCGGCCCCACCGTCGGCGAAGCGGTGCTGTCTTCGCTGACGCGCGCCGGCAGTTTGGTGGCCGGATCGATCAGGCTGGTCTTGCCTTTCAACGCCAGGGTGGTGCTGTCGAGGGCCAGCAATTTGCCTTCGATGCCGGTGCCCTTGACCGCCACGTACACCGTTTTCTGGTCGATCGAGATCGCTGGCGCGGCGCCCATCGCCGGCTTGATCATCGCCGCGTCACCCGACACCGCGGCCGCGCTGACCCAGCTGCCGGTGCCGTCGGCGGCGATGCGCGCGATGCCGCTGACCACGCCCGCCGGATTGGTCCCGGTGGTCACATAGCCGAAGAACAGGTTGCCCTGGTTGTCGGCGGTGATCGGCGTGTTGATGAAGACGCCGGCGTCGAATGCCGTCTGGCCGGCGGTGTAAGTGGCCTTGCCGTAGAAAACGAAGCTGTTGGTCGCCGCGCTCGCCGAGTCGGCGTCGTCGCGGTAGAACACCTTGCCGCCCGCCCCGGGCATGACTACGCGATTGGCCTTGGTCAGCGTCACGTTGTACGGCGGCGTCCAGTTATGCGCGGGCACCACGTAGTCGCTGTCGAAGCTCCACATCTGCACGCCGTTGCCGCCGCTGCGCGCTTCGACCCGGAACAGGTTGGCCGCCGCGCGCTTGACCGGAATGACCACCGTATTTTTGCCCGTGATGACGGGCGAGCCGTAGTGCACCAGCAGGTAGCCCTGCGAACTGTATTGGGGCGCCGTGTCGACCGGCGACTGCCACGCGATGCGCGCCAGGTCCTGCGTCTGGATGCCGGCGATGGCCGAATGCTGGGGGTCGCCGCCGTAACTGAACCAGGCCGGCCCATTGACCGCCGGCGCCGGGGTGGGTTCGGGCGCCGGCACAGGCGCCGGCGCGGGATCGCCGCCGCCACCACCGCCGCTGCAGGCGACGATCGACGCGCCCAGGATGAACGCCATCGCGGTGGCCGATGCCAGGCGCGCCTTCTTGTTGTTTGTCTCGTACCGACGCATCGAATGCTCCGTATCAGATTGTTGTATGCCGCCCAGCCGGGGTAGTGCTGAGCTTGCGACGGCAAGGTTGCGCCTATATTGGAAAAATTTCAAGCTGGTGTAGTGTTGCGCGCTTGGGGCCGCGAATAAAAATGATGCGTTTGCACGCCAGGCTAGGCGCAAACCGCAACGATAGTGAACTATCGCGAGGATTTGCAACGACGCATGGTGCGCAAAGGCGCATTTTTACGCGGCAACAAGCGCGCAACACTACACTAGACACATCGCTGGGCTACACTAGCGCCTTGCCCGATCCAAGCGTCCCATGAAAAAAGTAGTCCTGCTCTGTGCCAGCCTGCTGGCGGGTGCGATCGCCGCCGCCGCGCCGCTGTCCGCCGGCGCCGGCCCGACCACCCCGTACCCGATCCTGTTCGCCACCCAGGTCCCGCTGCACACCGATGCCGCGGCGCGCTTGTCGGCCTTCGCCAACCACATGGGCGGCATCGCCCAGGCCCCGCGCGGCGGCGACCTGATGCTGCGCTATCCGGATGGCGCGCTGCGCAACCTGACCCGCGAAGCCGGCTTCGGCAACGCCGGCGCGCAGGGCGCCCATGCGATCGCGGTGCGCGAACCGGCGGTGCATGCCGGCGGCGCCAGGGCGATCTTCAGCATGCTGGTGGGCGCGCCAACCCTGGCCGGCGAGCCCGCGCCGGTCTGGCAGCTGTACGAAGTGCGCGGCCTGGCCAAAGGCGAGCGCGCCACGATCGTGAAACTGGCCGGCCAGCCGGCCGGCTACAACAACATCTCGCCGCTGTACGGCAGCGACGGCCAGGTGCTGTTCACCTCCGACCGGCCGCGCAGCGGCGGCGCGCACCTGTATCCCCAGCTCGACGAATACGAGGCGACACCGACCGTGAGCGGCATCTGGCGCCTCGATCCCGCCACCGGCGCGCTGCGCATCCTCAACCACGCGGTCAGCGGCGCCTTCACGCCTATCCTCGACAGCTATGGACGGGTGCTGTTCACGCGCTGGGACCACCAGCAGCAGGACCAGCTGGCCGAACGCGACCGCAACGCCGCGCACAACGGCGTCGCCTTGCCCTTCCGTTCTTTCAACTACGCCGCCGAGGACGCGCGCGCGCCGGCGCTCGATTCGCGCGCCGAACCGTTCCCGGAATCGCGCAGCGGCAGCCGCGGACCGTACGGCGAGGTCAGCGCGTTCACCACGAATTTCTTCACCATCTGGCAGATGAACGAGGACGGCTCCGGCGAGGAGACCCTGAACCACGTCGGCCAGCACGAACTGGCCTTCGGCTTCCTGACCCCGAGTTTTCGCGACGACCCGAATCTGTCGAACCATACGCTGCCGGCCAACCACGCCAACCGGCTGGCGATCCGGCGCGAGGGCGGCCTGTTCCACCTGCGCGAGGATCCGCGCCGCGCCGGCAGCTACCTCGCAACCGTCGCGCGCGAATCCGGCTCCTTCACCACCGGGCCGCTGGTCAGGCTGGATGGATCGCCGGCCTTGAATGGCGACCAGATGAAGGTCGTCGCACTGACCGCGCAGGACCCGGGCGACGCGCTGCACGGCGGGCGCTTCCGCAATCCGCTGCCGCTGTCGAACGGCGCGCTGCTTGCCAGCCACACCCGCGCCGCGCGCGCGCCGGAAGAGGGCGCCGCGCTGCCCGACCTGCGGCTGCGCATGCTGGTGCGCGACAAGGTCGGCCTGTATCGCGCCGGGGATCCGCTCACACCGGGGATTCGCGCACAGGTCAGCTGGTGGACGCCGGCCGGGCCGCAGTCCTTCAGCGGCGAACTGTGGGAACTCGATGCGGTGGAATTGCGCGCGCGCGCCAAACGCGCCATGCGCGTGGCCGATCCGCTCGAGGCGCCGGAACGCGCGGTGCTGCGCGAGGAGCAGGTCAGCGAGGCGGCGCTGCGCGCCTGGCTGGTCAGGCGCGACCTGGCGCTGATCGTCACGCGCGACCAGACCAGCCGCGATAGGGCAGACTTGCAACAGCCGTTCAATTTGCAGGTGCCGGGCGGGGTGAAGACGGTGTCGAAGACCATGCCCGGCGGCAAGGTCTACGACATCGCGCATTTCCAGATTTTCCAGGGCGACCAGTTGCGCGCCTACCCGGGCCGTGCCGGACGCCGCGTGATCGCCCAGCCGCTGCACGACGCCGGCCCGGCCAACCCCGCCAATCCGCAGGGACCGGCAGGCAGCGTCAGGATCGCGGCGGACGGTTCGACCGCGGCGTTCGTGCCGGCGCGGCGGGCGCTGACCTGGCAGACTACCGACCGGTCCGGCACGCCCGTCGTCCGCGAGCGCAACTGGATCACTTTCCAGGCTGGCGAGATGCGCACCTGCGCTTCTTGTCACGGAACCAACACGGCCAATCAGGCCGGGCTGGCGGCGCCGTCGAATAAGCCGCAGGCCCTGCGGGAATTGCTGAAATATTGGAAAACCTTGCCACAATAATAGGGGTTAATTTGAAACGAAATGTCCTTGCTATTTTCATCGCCGTAAACTATTGTGCAATGCAACAAAACAAAAATATGGTGCAATCTTGACCTCGGAACACAAAAAAGCCAGCCTCGCGGCGTTGACGCTCGCGGCTGTCGGCATCGTTTACGGCGATATCGGTACCAGTCCCCTCTACACCCTCAAGACCATTTTCGACCCGGAACACGGGCTCGCACTGAACACCTTCAATCTGCTCGGCGTCGTCTCCCTGATCTTCTGGGGGCTGACCATGATCGTCTCGCTCAAATACGTCACCCTGATGCTGCGCGCCGATAACCGCGGCGAAGGCGGGATCATGGCGCTAATGGCGCTGACCCTCAGTTCGGTCACCAAGGGGTCGCGCTGGTATGTGCCCCTGATGGTGATCGGCGTTCTCGGCGCCACCATGTTCTACGGCGACAGCGTGATCACGCCGGCCATTTCTGTGCTCAGCGCGATCGAAGGCCTGGAAGTGGCTGCGCCCGGCCTGACCCAGTACGTGGTGCCGCTGACGATCATCGTGCTGGTGGGCTTGTATTCGGTGCAGAAGCGCGGCACCGCCGGCATCGGCCGCTGGTTCGGCCCCATCATGGTGATCTGGTTCGCGGCGCTGGCGGTGATGGGCGTCATCAACATCGTCAAGGCGCCCGAGATCCTGGCCGCGCTCAATCCATGGCACGCGTTCGCGTTCATGCTGCAAAACCGCTTCATCGCCTTCGTCGCTCTCGGCGCGGTGGTGCTGGCGTTCACCGGCGCCGAGGCGCTGTACGCCGACATGGGCCACTTCGGCAAGAAGCCGATCCGCGCGGCATGGTTCCTGATCGTGTTTCCCGCCCTG
Source organism: Pseudomonadota bacterium (assembly GCA_046728335.1). GTDB lineage: Bacteria > Pseudomonadota > Gammaproteobacteria > Burkholderiales > Burkholderiaceae_D > JAFCUW01. The sequence continues at coordinate 167,724 of JBKPEJ010000023.1, forward strand.
GCGCTCAACTACCTGGGCCAGGGCGGCCTGCTGATCACCCATCCCGAGGCGATCGACAACCCGTTCTTCCAGCAGCTGGGCGCATGGAGCGTCTACCCGCTGGTGGTGTTGTCGACCATGGCCACGGTGATCGCCTCGCAGGCGACCATCTCGGGCACCTTCTCGATGACCAAGCAGGCCATCGCGCTTGGGCTGCTGCCACGCATGCGCGTGACGCACACTTCCGAGAGCGAGATCGGGCAGATCTACATCCCGGCGGTTAACTGGATACAGCTGATCGTGGTGCTGTCCGCGGTGATCGGCTTCGGTTCGTCCGACAAGCTGGCCGGCGCATATGGCATCGCGGTGACCGCGACCATGCTGTGCACCACCATCCTGACCTTCTTCCTGACGCGCTACCGCTGGCACCTGCCGCTGGCGCTGTGCTTCGGCGCCACCGGCTTTTTCATCATCATGGACATCATGCTGTTCTCGGCCAGCACGCTCAAGCTGTTCCACGGCGGCTGGTTCCCTCTGCTGCTGGGCGCCGTCCTGTTCACCGTGATGATGACCTGGAAGCGCGGGCGCGAACTGGTGTTCGAGAACCTGCAGAAGCACGCGATCCCGCTCGACGACTTCCTCGCTTCGCTGTTCGTCGCGCCGCCGGCGCGCGTGTACGGGACGGGTATTTTCCTGCGCGGCGAAAGCGACGGCGTACCGCACGCGCTGCTGCACAACCTGTCGCACAACAAGGTGCTGCACGAGCGCGTGGTGTTCCTGACGGTGCACATTCGCGAGGTGCCGTATGTGCCGCTGTCGGAGCAGTACAAGGTGGTCGAACTGGGCCACAACTGCTTCCAGCTCAACATCGACTATGGCTTCAAGGATGAACCGGACATCCCGAAAGTACTGGCGCAGTGCGCGCAGACCGGGCTGCCGTTCGAAATGATGGAGACCTCGTTCTTCATCGCGCGTCAGACCGTCATCTCGGCGCCTGGAGGCGGCATGGCGCCTTGGCGCGAGCACCTGTACGTGGCGATGTCGCGCAACGCCCGCGGCGCTGCCGACTACTACCAGATTCCGACCAACCGGGTGATCGAGCTGGGTACCCAGGTCGAGATCTGATACAAACGAATACAAATCTCCGACAATCCGGCAGAGGATGAAGGTCCGCGTCCTCTGCTAAAATCCCCACACCTTATCCAACTGCCTAGGACCTCGAATGAAATTGAAGCTTCCCCTGATCGCCGCTTTTGTCGCAATACTTGGCCTGACCGCTTGTGGCGGCAGCGGCTCGAACGGTTCCGGCAGCACTGGCGTGAGCAGCCCGGCGACCTTGACCGTTACCGACAGCGCGATCGGCACCGGCGCAACTGCCGCGGCCGGAACAACCGTCAGTGTCAATTACACTGGCTATTTGTACAATTCGAGCGTCGCCGGCTTCAAGGGTGCGCAGTTCGACAGCTCGGTCGGCAGGGGCGCTTTCGAGTTCAAGCTCGGCACGAACGCAGTCATCCCTGGCTTTGAGCAGGGCGTGACCGGCATGAAGGTCGGCGGCAAGCGCACCGTCCTCATTCCAAGCAGCCTCGGTTACGGAGCGTCCGGCGCCCCTGGCATCCCGGCCAATTCCGGCCTGGTGTTCGACATCGAACTGGTCACCGTCAAGTAATCGTTTTTGTTCGCGAAAGCGGCCTGCGGGCCGCTTTTTTTTATCGGCCTTGTCCGCGGCCCGTCATGCGGCCCAGGATGTTGTCGCGGTCGATGAACTGGTGCTTGATCACGGCCAGCACGTGCAGCCCGGCCAGGCAGATGATCGTCCACGCGGTCCAGCCGTGCAGCTCCTCCATCCGGTCATGCCAGATTTCCGACTTCGGCAGGGGACTCGGGAATTGCACCAGGTCGAAAATGCCGAACGGGCGTCCGCCGAACCACTGGATCAGCGGCCCGCTGACCACCATCACCACGATCGCAAGGAGCAGCAGCGTGTGCACGACGTGCGAAAGGCGCTGCAGCGCCGGCGCTTGCGGCACAGCCAGCGGCGAGGTCGAACGCAAGCGCCAGAACACGCGGAACAGCAGGAACACGATGGCGATGGTGCCGATGGCGATGTGCAGCGAGCGCCAGAAGGTTTTTTCAGCGCCGCGCGGCATGTCCGAAAAATACAGGCCGATCCCCAGCAGCAGGATCACGAACAGCGCGCCGATCCAGTGATTGAGGCGGGAAACGGCGCCGTAGGCAGTCGGCGTATCGCGAGTCGTCATGGCTTGCTCCGGTGACGGTGGGGTGAGAGAAAATGGGATCTGGCCCTGCGGACCTGACCCCATTTTATACTCAGATTATGCGTAATTTCGCATAATTCCACAATCGAAGCGGGTCAGTCACGCAGCACTTGCGCCGGCGCCATGCGCAGCGCGCCCAGCGTGTGGCGCAGGGTTGACAGCGCCGCCACCAGCGCCGCCAGCACCAGCGCGGCGAGCAGCGGCCAGAAGCCCATCGGCGCGCGCTCGACGAAGCCGGCCAGGTAGCGCGCGTTGACCAGCGCCGCCAGCGGCAGCGCAATCGCCGCACCGATTGCGAGCAGGCGCGCGAACTCGCGGCCGACCAGCCGCACGATCGCCGCATGGCCCGCGCCGTACAGCTTGCGCAGCACGATCTGGCGCGCCATGCGCTGCACGCTGTAGGTCGCCAGCACGTAGATGCCGAAGGCGGCGATCGCGATCGCCACCAGGCTGGCCAGCCCGAGCAGCTTGGCCAGGCGCAGGTCGCCGGCGTAGTTGAGGGAAAGGTAGGCTTGCGCGCGCTCGATCCCGAACACCTGGTCCGGCGCCTGGACCTGCAACATCGCCTCGATCGCCCCTCGCAGCGTGCCCAGGTCGCCGTCGCTGCGAATCAGCAGCACGGCCGAACGCGGGCGAATGCGCCACACCACCGGCCTGACCGCTTCATGCAGCGACTGAATGCGCAGCGGCGGCGCGATGCCGATCACCTCTGCCGGCTGCGTACCGTTCGCGACGCTCGGCGTGACGATCTGTCCGACTGCCATCGCCGGATCGGAAAAGCCGAGCGAGCGCGCCGCCGCCGCGTCGACCACGACTTTGTCGACGGTGGTGTCGGTTTCCCGCGTGCTGTCGAACAGACGGCCCGCCACCGCCTTCACGTCGAGCACCTCGAAGAAGTTGGCGCTGATATCGCGCGTCAGCAGGTTCGCGCTTGCGCCCGCCTGCGTCGTGTAGGGAATGTGGTTGCCGATGATCGATTCGCCGATGGCGTTCTGCGCGATGGCCACGCCTTTCACGCCCGGCAGGTGCGCAAGCTGCGCGCGCATTGCTTGCGCCGGTTCGCCGCGCATCGACTGCGGCAGCTCCAGCACCAGCATGCGGGATGCATCGAAACCGGGGCTGGCATTGCTGGCAAAGTGCGCTTGCCAGGCGATCGCCAGGGTGACCGCGGTCAGGCAGATCGCGGTCGAGAACTGCGCTACCGTCAGCGCGCGCCGCAGCCACAGTCCGCCGCTGGTCTCGGCGCTGCCGCGCCCGGACAGCGTACGCTGCGGACGCACGCCCAGCGCCACCCAGGCAGGATAGATCCCGGCCAGCAGTCCCGTGACCACGCCGAGCGCGAGCGCCGCGAGCAGGTTGACCGGACCGAACATGTCCTTGAGCTGGCGGTCGACCAGTCCGGCGAACACCGGCAACAGCAGCCAGGCAAGCAGCAGGCCGAACGCGGTGGCGATCAGCGCGACCAGCATCGACTCTGCGATGAACTGGGCGGCCAGCCGTCCGGCCGGCGCGCCGAGCACCTTGCGCACGGCGATTTCGCGCTGGCGCCGCACGGTGCGCACAGTCGCCAGGTTGACGTAATTGGTGGAGGCGAGCAGCAGGATCACCAGCGCGACGGCGCCCAGGCCGCCGATCACGCGCAGGTCGCCATGGTCGCTGCTGCCCGGTATATTGGCGGTATCGTCGTCGAAATACATCGATGGGAGGGAGCCGAGGCGGATGTCCACGGCCTTTCTTCCGGCCAGTTTGGCGAACGCCTCGGGACCAAGTTGCGCCACGAGCGGGGACCGGTTGCCCGCATCCTGCAAGGTCTGTTCGAGCGCGGCGGCGGAAGCGCCAGGCCGGAGCTTCACGTAGATCTTGCCGCCGATTCCGCCCCAGGCGCGGAGCATGTTCTTGCGATAGCCGTCCGGCCATGCCATGGTGCCCTGGCCAGCCAGTGCCTCGTAGACGATGGTGCTGTTGGGCGCCGGGTCGGGCAGGATCGCGCCGATCCGGAACGCGGCGCCGTCAATGGCGACAGTTTGTCCCAGCACGCTGACGCGTCCGAACAGGCGTTGCGCCGTGCTGGTGGTCAGCGCCACGCTGCCAGGCTCCGTCAACACTGTCTTCAGATCGCCCTCCAGCGCGCGCACGCCGAACATCGGGCCGAACCCCTCGTTCACCGCGACCAGCCGGATCGACATCACTTGTGCGCCAGCCTTCATCGCCCCGCCGAGCGGGAACAGCATGGTGGCGTCGGCGACCATCGGGCTGCGCCGGGCCACTTCAAGATAGGGCATCGGCGCCAGTTCGAACCATTTGGTGTCGCCGGTGATATTGAAGCGGGTCTTGACCAGGTACACTTGCTGCGCGTCGGGTACGTTTGCATCGTAGCTGAACGAATGGCGCACGAAGCCGAGCAGCAGGAAGCAGGCGGCAAAGCCGATCGACAGGCCGAACACCACCACGGCGGAATACGCCGGCTCCTGGATCAGCAGGCGCCAGCCGATACGAAAATCGCGAAATTTCATCGTGTTCTCCTTACGCTGCCTGCAGCGCGTCGACCACGATGCGACCGTCGAGCAGGTGCAAGGTGCGCGAGGCCTGGGCCGCATGCGACGGCGAGTGCGTCACCATGACCACGGTGGTGCCTTCGGCGTTGATTTCGCGCAGCAGGCGCATGACCTCATCGCCATGTGCGGTGTCGAGATTGCCGGTCGGTTCGTCGGCCAGCAGCATGGCGGGGCCGGCCACCAGCGCGCGCGCGATCGCAACCCGTTGCTGCTGGCCGCCGGACAGCTGCGACGGACGGTGCGTGGCGCGGTGCGCGATGCCGAGCCGTTCGAGCATCGCGCCGACGCGCTGGCGCCGTTCCGCCGCCGGCGTGCCGGTGTATTCAAGCGCCAGTTCGACGTTCTCGAATACCGACAGCTCTTCGATCAGGTTGAAGCTCTGGAAGATGAAGCCGACCCGCCCGCGCCGCAGCTGATTCAATTTCGTTTCGCTCCAGCCGGCCACGTTCTGGCCTTCGAACCAGTATTCGCCGCTGTTGGGCACATCGAGCAGTCCGAGAAGGCCGAGCAAGGTCGACTTGCCGCAGCCGGAAGGACCGGTGATGGCGACATATTCGCCGGCGCCGATATCGAGGTCGATGCGGTCGAGCGCCGTGGTCTGCACTTCGCCGGCCAGGTGGATCTTGCTGACGCCTACAAGTTTGAGCATGCTGGTTTTCCTTTTTATTTAATCAATTGCAGCCGTTCGGATTTTCCGAATGCGGCGTAGCTGGACACGATCACACGTTCGCCCGGAGCCAATCCGGACAGGACTTCAAATTGGGAATTGCTGCGCCGCCCCGCGCGAATCGCGCGCCGGCTCACCGTTTCGCCGTCGCGCGCGACCACGAACACCCACGCGCCGCCGGTCTCGTTGAGGTAGGCGCCGTTCGGCAATAGGATGGCCTTGCCCGGTTCGCCCAGTGTGACCTGCGCGTCGAGGCTTTGTCCAGGGCTGAGCACCGCCGGCTGGCCATCGGTGAACACCATCTCGACGGTGAAGCGGCCCTCCTTGATCTGCGGGTAGACCGTGCTGACATCGGCCGCATAGGTCTTGTCGCCTTGCCTGACGCTGGCGTGGCGGCCGGCGGTCACCCGGCTCAGGTAGAACTCGTCGACCGGCGCGGCCAGCTTGAAGCGGTTCGGATCGTCGATGCGGCCGATGTGCTGGTCGGTCTTGACGGTCTCGCCGACCTGCAGCCGGAAGTCGGTCAGCATGCCGTCCACCGGCGCGCGCACGGCCAGCGCGTCGACCGTGGCGTTGACCAGCAAAAGTCCCGATTGCAGGCCCCTGATCGCGGTCTCCATTTGCGCCAGCGCGTCGCGCCGCACGCGCGATTCGGTATCGGTCGCCTCGCTCTCCTGGCGGAAGGCGCGGCGCTGCTGCGCCAGCTTGTCGGCCGATTCGTCGAGGCCCACGCTGGAGATGAAACCCTGTGCCGCCAGCTTCGCGTTGCGCGCATGCTGCTTTTCCGCCTGGGCCAGCGCGAACTCGAGGTCGGACAGGCGGCGCTGGTGATCGGTGCGGCCCGCTTCCTGCGCCACCCGCAGGTTCGACAAGTTGGAGATCTGCTGCGCGTGTTCGGCCTGGCGCGCGAGCAGTTCGAGGTTGCGCTGTGGGTTCGACAGGCGGAACAGCAGCTGGCCCTTCCTGACCATGGCGCCATCCCTGGCGAAGACTTCTTCGACGCGCCCGGATTCGACCGAATCGAGGATCACCGAATTGAGCGGCTCGGCGGTGGCGCGCACCACGATATCGTCGAGGAAGACGGCCTGTTCGACGCCTGCGACGCGCACGTCCTGCGCGGCCACCTGCAGCCCGCGCGGCATGAAGTGCCAGAGCGCGAACGCGCAGGCGGCCACCGCTGCGAGGGCGGCGCCGATGCGCAGCGCGAGCGGGCCACGCCGCTTCGGCACTTTGATGTCCATCGCCGCGCCGCTGGCCGCGATGTGGGGAGCAATACGATCCATCCAAAAATTCCGTGAAGAGTGTGTACACCGCTTCCATTGCAAGCCCCGTGCCAGCCCATTTTTCAAGGCTTTGCGTAGGTTTTCACGGTCTCCTGTCCGGATCCGGACACTCGCCGGTGTTCGAAAACGAACACTGTCCGCGGCCTGGCGCGGCGAGCAAATTATCTTGCTCGCCGCGGCGAACGCTGCTGCTAGAATGGCAAGCGATTCCACCTTTCACCGGCCCCGCCGAATGCCTGATTCCCCCGCCAGTATCCTGATCCTCGACGACGACGCCGACGTAGCGTGCGCAGCACAATTGCTGCTGCGCCGGCGCCATGGCAAGGTCGAAGCCCTGAACGACCCGGCCGGACTGGCTGCGGTGCTGGCCGACGGCGTGCCGGACCTGGTCCTGCTCGACCTCAATTTCACTCCCGGCCGGATCGACGGCGCGCAGGGACTGGCGGTGCTCGACCAGCTGCGCGCGCTGGCGCGCCCGCCCGCGGTGATCGCGTTGACTGCCTACGCCGATGTGCCGCTGGCGGTCGAAGCGCTCAAGCGCGGCGCCAGCGATTTCATCACCAAACCCTGGGACAATGCGCGCCTGGTCGCGGCGGTCGACAACGCGCTGGCGCGCCGGTCCCCGGCTGCGCCAGCCGGCGCTGCCGGCTTGATGGGCGAGTCTGCGGCCATGCGCGACGTGAAGGCGATGGTGGCAAGCGTGGGGCCGACCGAGGCGAACGTGATGGTGCTGGGCGAGAACGGCGTCGGCAAGGAGCTGGTGGCGCGCGCCATCCACCTGGCCTCGCGCCGGGCGGCGGGGACCTTCCTGGCAATCGACATGGGCGCGCTGCCGGAATCGACCTTCGAGAGCGAATTGTTCGGCCATCGCAAGGGCGCCTTCACCGACGCCAGGGCCGACCGTGCGGGGCGGTTCCAGGCCGCGCGTGGCGGCTCGCTGTTCCTCGACGAGATCGGCAACATGCCGCTGGCCGGACAGGCAAAGCTGCTCACCGCGCTGGAACGACGCGAAGTGACGCCGCTGGGCGCCGACCGCGCCGAAGCGATCGATGTGCGCATCGTCAGCGCCACCAACCTGGACGAAGCACGCCTGTTCGACCCGGCCGTGTTCCGGCCCGACCTGCTGTTCCGGCTCAATACCATCGTCATCCGCGTGCCGCCCTTGCGCGAGCGCCGCGACGATGTACCCGCGTTGCTGGCGCACTACCTGGCGCTGTACGAAAGCCAGTACCAGCGGCCGGCCCGCGCGCTGGCCGACGGCGCGCTCGATCAGCTGTGCCTTCACGATTGGCTCGGCAACGTGCGCGCACTGCGCCATGCCTGCGAGCGCGCCGTGATCCTCGGCACGGAGCCGCGATACCGGGTGGCGGATTTCGGGCTGGGCCCAGCCGCGGCGCCCGCCAGGGCCGAGGCGCTGGCCGCCCCTGCCGACGGACTTCATCTCGGTTCGCTCGAACGCGACACCATCGCCGCCGCGCTGTCCCAGGCCAAAGGCAATATCAGCCACGCCGCCAAAATGCTTGGCGTGAGCCGGGCGGCACTCTACCGCAAGCTGGGCAAGCATGGAATCTGAGCGCCGCCTGAAGGGCAGCGTGCTGCTCGCGACGATCGGCGCGCTGGCGCTGGCGGCCGTCGCCGGCGCGCTGCATGAATCGCCGCGGCTGGTGGTGCTGTGCGCACTGGGCGCGCTGCCGCTGGCCGGGCTGTTCTGGCACGGCTTGCGTGGCCTGGCCGCGCGCCGCGCGGTGCAAGCCACCGAACTGCGCGATCCGCTACCGAACGACGGGCGCGGCGCGGTCGACAATGCGCTGGCCGTGGAGGCGCGCCTCGAACATGCGCCGATCGCGCTGTTCCGCGTCGAGCCGGCGGGCGCAGTGGCGCCGCTCAACGCCAACGCGCGGCGGCTGGTCGCGCCCGGCCGCGCCAGCGACGTGCCTGACCTGTATCGCAAGCTGGTCGCGCACCCGGTCGACCGCCGCGGCATGATCGTGTTCGACACCGAACGCGGGGTCGAACGCGCGCTGGTGTCGGTGTCGGCGCTCACCCTGCACGGCAGCGCGCATCGGCTGGCCGCGCTGATGCCCGTCGAGAGCGAGCTGGAAGCCGAAGCGCTGAACGCCTGGCGCCAGCTGGTGCATGTGCTGACCCACGAAATCATGAATTCGCTGACGCCGGTGGCGTCGCTGTCGCGCACCGCGCACGAACTGCTGGAGGAATTCCGCACTGACCTGCCAGCCGATGTCAGCGCCGACCTGGCCACCGCGCTCGACGCGATCAGCCGGCGCGCCGACAGCCTGGTCGATTTCGTCGGCAGCTACCGCAGCCTGTCCAACCTGCCCGAGGCAAGGCCCGAGCGCATCAATGTCGGCGAGTTGTTCGAGCGCGTGTCGGCCCTGGTCGACCCGGCCTGGCGCGCACGCGGCGGGCGCACTTTGTTCACGGTCGAACCAGGCTCCCTCGAACTGATGGCAGATCCGGGCCAGCTGGAGCAGGCGCTGATCAACCTGCTCAAGAACGCGGCGGAAGCGACCGCGCAGGCGGCCAATCCTGAAGCACTGGTGTCGGCGCGGCTCGGGCGCGGCGGCCGGCTGCGGATCGAAGTGGGCGACAACGGCGCCGGCGTTCCGGACGCGCTGGTGGCGCATATCTTCACGCCGTTCTTCACGACCAAGAAGCAGGGCGGCGGGATCGGCCTGGCGATGGTGCGCCAGCTTATCCACGGGAATGGCGGGACGGTGCGCTATGCCAAATCGGTCAGCGCAGGGGCGCGTTTCATCGTCAGCTTTTGATCAGCGCAGCATGTCGACATGCATGATGCCGTCTTCCTCGTACGGCGCGCTGATGGTCACGAAGCCGAAACTGGCGTAGAACGATTCCAGGTATTGCTGCGCGCCGATCCTGATGCGATGGCCCGGGTGCTGGCGCTCGGCGTGCAGCAAGCCCTGCTCGAGCAGTTCGCGCCCGATTCCCGAACCGCGCGCGGCCTGGGAGGTGAGCACGCGGCCGAGCGACATTTCGGTGTATTTCGCGCCCGGCGCCAGGCAGCGCAGGTAGGCAGCGAGCTGGCGCTTGCCGTCGATCGTGCGCCAGCCGAGCAGGTGGTGCGCATCCTGGTCGAGGCCGTCGAAGTCGTTCCACAGGCACTGCTGCTCGAGTATGAACACGTGCTGGCGCTGGGCCAGCACTTCGTACAATTCTTGGTTGCCAAGTTCGGCGAAGGTTTTCCACTGCCATTCTGTCATTGCGAATCCCGTAGTGCTTATGCCGCCGTCTCGAAGCCTTCGAGCACGTTGACGACGTTGATGCCAATTTCGCCGACCGCGTAGCCGCCTTCGAGCACGAACACGGTGGGCAGGCCGAGGTGGGCGATGCGCTCGCCGATGCGCAGGAAGTCCGCGCTTTGCAGCGCGAAATGCGACAGCGGGTCGCCGGCGAAAGTGTCCACCCCGAGCGATACCACCAGCGCCTGCGGCGCGTACGAGGCCAGCTTGATGCACGCCGATTCTAACGCGGCGAACCATTCGGACGGGCTCGAGCCGGCCGCCAGCGGCAGGTTCATATTGCAGCCTGCGCCCGCGCCTTCGCCGGTTTCGTCGGCGTGGCCAAGGTAAAACGGATATTCGGTGCGCGGATCGGCGTGGATCGAGGTGAACAGCACGTCGGCGCGGCGGTAGAAGATGCTCTGGGTGCCGTTACCGTGGTGGTAGTCGATGTCGAGGATGCCGACCTTGCTGGCGCCATCGTCGAGCAGGTGCTGGGCCGCCAGCGCCGCGTTGTTGAGGAAGCAGTAGCCGCCGAAGAAATCGGCGCCGGCGTGATGGCCGGGCGGGCGCGTGAGGGCGAAGGTTCCGCGCTCGCCCAGCCGCAGCGCGTGCGCCGCATTGACGGCGCAATCGGCGCCGGTCTTGGCGGCGATCCAGGTACCCGCGGTCAGCGGCGTGCCGCTATCCATCGAGTACAGGCCCATGCGCGCGGTGAAGTTGTCCGGTTCGATATCGTCGCGCATGCCGCGGATCGGCCATACCGACGGGAATGCGTCCTTGCCGGCGTTGGCCGGATCCAGCGCGAGCCAGTCGTTCCATGCGCTACGCAGGAAGTGCAGGTAGCGCGGCGTGTGGATGCGTTCGAGCGACACCAGCGGCACGCCGTGCGGCGTGACGATCTTTCCCAGCCCGCGGCGCGCCAGTTCCGCCACCACCAGTTCGGCCCTTTCGGGCTTTTCGAAACAGGGCGTCATCTCGCCGCGGAACATTTCGAAACGTCCGCGGTGCTGGGCGTGGTGTTCGTTATAGAAGGTGAGCACGGATTCCTCGCCGGTGGTCAGTCACCGCACAGTGTACTGCTGTTGTAGGCAGCGACAAAATCGTCGAAGCCCGGGCCCGGCGCCTGTTCGATCGCGGCCTGCTCCGCCAGCGAGGCGGCCACCAGCTCGTCGAACATGCTTTCCTCGGCCGGCATCAGCGCGCTCTCGCGGAAGTACCCGGCATGCAGGCGGCTCTGGCGCAGGCCGAATGCGGCCGACGAACCGATCGCGCGGACTTCTTCCAGCACGCGCGCCGACGGCGTGAGCGCCGGGTTGTCGATCTTCGCCTTCTGCACCGCCAGCGAAGCGGCATGCACGCCGCCTTCGTTGTGCTCGTCGAGCAGGGCCGCGACCGGGCGGATCCGCTCGATCAGTTCATGAGCCCATTCCTTCAGTTCGACTTGTTCGCCGCCGCGCGTGAGGGTCAGTCCGGGACGCCGGCCCTCTTTCACGGTGCGCGCGAAATTGCCGGCGTGGACAGCGCTTTCGATCATGTTGATCATCGGGCTCTCGTCGAGCGCGCAGAACAGCAGGAAGGCGTCGAGGAAGCGTCCGGTCTCGAGGCTGATGCCGATCGGCTCGAACGGGTCGACGTCGAGGCAGCGTACTTCGATGTACTGCACGCCGCGCTTGCACAGCGCCTGGATCGGCCGCTCGCCGGTACGGATCACCCGTTTCGGCCGGATCGTCGAATAGTATTCGTTCTCGATCTGCAGCACGTTGGTCGACAGCTGGATCCATTCGCCGTCCTTCTTGGTGCCGAGCGCCTGGTATGGCGGGTAAGGGCGGTTGACCGCGTCCATCAGCGTGGTGACGTAGCTTTCCAGGCTGTTCTCGTGCGGGGTCAGGCCCGATTGCGCGTCGTTCTGGTAACCGAGGTCGCTCATGCGCAGGCTGGTCGCGTAAGGCAGGAACAGCGTGTCGTCGGACAGCGTCTCGAGCTTGTGCTGGCGCCCGCGCAGGAAGCCGGTCGACAGCGCCGGCGAGGCGCCGAACAGGTACATCAGCAACCAGCTGTAGCGGCGGAAGTTGCGGATCAGGGCGATGTAGCTTTCGGACTGGAAGTCGCGCAGCGCCATGCGGCGTTCTTCGGCGATGCCTTCGCTGGCCAACAGCAGCTGCCACAGTTTTTCCGGCAGCGAGTAGTTGTAGTGGATCCCGGCGATGCACTGCATCGCCTTCCCATAGCGCAGCGCCAGGCCGCGCCGGTACACGTGCTTGAGCATGCCGATGTTCGAGGTGCCATAGTTGGCGATCTCGATCTCCGCTTCGCCCGGCAGCTCGCACGGCATCGACTCGCTCCACAGCATCTCGTCGCCCAGCTTGGTGTAGGCGAAACGGTGGATCGCATCGAGCTTGTGCAGGGTCAGGCCGATGTCATGTTCGGCCGGCGTGATGAACTCGAGCAGGGCCTCGGCATAGTCGGTGGTGATCTGCGGATGGGTCAGGGCCGAACCGAGTTTCGCCGGGTGCGCGGTGCGCGCCAGCAGGCCGTTCCGGTCGACGCGCAGCGTCTCTCTTTCGATGCCGCGCAGGCCCTGGCCGAGCAGGGCGCGGTGCGCATCGTCGTCCAGCAGGGCCAGGCGGCGGGTCAGTTGGTTCGACACGGTAGATCCTTTCTTGTACTGCTCGATTGGTAATTTGTGCAGAGAGTAACTGAAAAACGCCTTCTTCGCCGGACAGCGCCGAAAACCGCCGGCTAGCCCTCGGACGGGGGTTTCATAGGACCCGAACCCTCGCGCGCTGCGGTCTTGATCCAGCGTTCGACCTGCTGCTCGAGCATCGCCAGCGGCAGCGGTCCATTGTCCAGCACCGCAGCGTGGAAACGCCGCAAATCGAACCTGTCGCCCAGCGCGGCCCGGGCCTTTTCGCGCAGCGCGCTGATCCTCAGCTGGCCGATCTTGTAGCCCAGCGCCTGGCCGGGCGCGGCAATGTAATGATCGACTTCGATCTCGTTGTCGGCCGGCGGGTTGGCCGTGTTGGCGGCCAGGTAGTCGAGCGCCTGCTGGCGATTCCAGCCAAGCGCGTGGATGCCGGTGTCGGCGACCAGCCGGGCCGCGCGAAGCAGCTCCGAATTGAGGTGGCCGAAGGCGGAAAACGGATCGGCGAAAAAGCCCAGTTCCGGCCCCAGGCTTTCGGCGTACAAGGCCCAGCCTTCGCCGAATGCGGCATACCAGCCGAAGCGCCTGAATTCGGGCAGGTCGGCCAGTTCATGGGCGCGCGCGACCTGCAGGTGATGGCCAGGCACGCCTTCGTGCAAGGCCAGGGTTTCGGTTTCCCACAACGGGCGGGTGTTCAGGCGCGCGGTGTTGATGACCAGTGCGGCCGGATGGCCATCGGCGGCCGCCTCGTAATACGCCGCGCCCATCAGCTCCGCACCGTTCTCCTGCGCCAGCTTGACCCCGAGCTGTTCGGCGGGGACGCTGGCGAACAGGCGCGGCAAGCCGGCGCCGGCGCGCGCGATCAGCTTGCGGTAGCGCGTAAGCAGCTGCTCGGGGCTGGTGTAGAACAGCCGCGGGTCGCTGTTGGCGAAGGCGGTGAACTGGCTGAACGAGCCGCGAAAGCCGGTCCGCGCGATCGCCGCGCGCATTTCGCCGCGGATGCGCGCCACTTCCTTCAGGCCGAGCGCATGGACGCTTGCCGCGTTCATGCCGGCGCCGGTGCTTTCGCTGAGGGCGAACTGGTAATACTCGGCGCCGCCGGGCAGGCTCGATGCGGCGATCGAATCGCGCGCCGCCGGCAAGTACTCGCCGCGCATGAATTCCTCGAGCTTGAGCAGCGCCGGCGCCACCTTGGCGCGCAGCGCGGCCGGTCCGGCGATGGCCAGTTCATCGCGTACCGGCTTGGCGATGGTCGCGGGGATTGCGCGGAAGGGCAGGCCGAGCATGCCGCCGGACAGGTCCTCGCGCAGTTGCCTGAGCATCGCGGGCACCGCGCGCACCGTCGCCTTGGGCGCTACCCAACCGCTGCGCATCGATTCGCGCAGCTGCTCGATCAGGCCATCGATGTGGGCCGGCAGGGCATCGAGGCGCGCGAGGTAGTTGCGATAATCGCCTTCGGTGGCGAACGGCATCTGGGCCACCAGCCTGGGGAAGCTGACGTGGATACCGTCCTGCGCGGTCAGCGGTTGCGGGTTGTAGGGGTAGAAGGCGGCCGCCTTCAACTTGCGCTCCTTCTGCTCGAGGAACATGTCGTACGACAGCTGGTTCTGGCCGGCGAGCTGGTCGCGTTCGATCAGGCGCGCCTGCTCGAGCATCTTGCGTTCGTGCGCGGTGGCGGCGCGGCTGGCGGCCAGCGAGGTGTCCGACAGCGTGCCGTCGTAGCGGAAGTCGCCGACCGCGGTGGCCAGCTCCGGCTGGTTTTGCATCCGCCATTGCCAGTCGGCGGAGAACAGGGCGCGCGCCTGCTGGTCTGCACTGTCCACTGCCCATGCAGCCGCGGGCGCGAACATGAAAACACAGATAGCGAACAGTCTACGCATGCACGGCTCCAGTGAGGGTAGCCATTCTAACAAAATTGCCAGTTTAACTGCGCGTTGCTGAATCGGCGAGGTCTGATATTCGGACATTTGGCTCTCAAATGTTCGAGTGCCAGCCCTGCCCCCCAGAGCTTGACTGTCGACTGAGGAAGGCCGCCGCAGTCAGCTGTGAAAAGCGGGGTCCTGCGCCAACGGGAGATTAGCGGGGGCAGACCCTGCCCCCGGAGACGCGCTCAATGCCGGAGAGGTCGCGCCAGCTTTGTACGTCAGCGTAGCTGTTTGCGGACAGCAGCGCGCGAACCTGCGCGGCCTGGTCGTAGCCGTGTTCCATCAGCAGCCAGCCGCCAGGCGCCAGGTGCGGGGCGGCGCCGGCGACGATCTCGCGCAGGTCGGACAGGCCGTCCGCATGGTCGGTCAGCGCGGACACCGGTTCGAAGCGCAGGTCGCCTTGCGACAGGTGAACGTCGCCGCTGGCGATATACGGGGGATTCGAGACGATCAGGTCGAAGCGTTCGCCGGCGAGCGCGGCGTACCAGTCGCTGTGCAGGAAGCGCACGGCGGCGCCGTTGGCCGCCGCGTTGGCGCGCGCAATGTCGAGCGCCGCCGCACTGGCGTCGAGCGCGCTGACCCTGGCATCGGGCCGGGTGTGGGCGATGGCGACAGCGATGGCGCCGCTGCCGGTGCCCATGTCGAGCACCGAGCCGCCATGCGGCAGGCGCTCGAGCGCCAGATCGACCAGCAGTTCGGTGTCCGGGCGCGGGATCAGCACCGCGTCGGTGACGCGGAAATCGAGGCCGAAGAATTCGCGTTTTCCGACGATGTAAGCGATCGGTTCGCCGGCCAGGCGGCGTGCCACCAGCGCGTTCAACGAGGCCGCTTCATCCGAAGTGAGCAGGCGGTGCGATTGGGTGATCAGCCCGACGCGGTTCAGGCCGAGGGCGTGGCACAGCAGGATCCGGTTTTCGAGCGGATCGAGCGGCAGCGCGGCTTGCACCGCGCTTACCGTGGCGCCGGCCCCGATGATCATCGGCGGCGGAACAGCAGGTAGGCCAGCGCGCCGGTCAGCACGACGAACCACAGCGCCGACCATTGCGGGATCGACAGCCCGAGCAGGGTGTCGCGCGCGTCTTCGCACAGGCCGTCGGCCTGGAACAGCCAGGGCAGCATGGTGGCGGTCGGGATCTTGTTGAGCACCGTTTCCATCGGGTCGATCCCGCACGACAGGCCGGGATGGGCCAGCACCCACAGGTGTTTGCCGACCACGCCCAGGCCGCCGAGGGCGCCCAGCAGGCCGAGTCCGGCGCCGATGCGCGGCCGGTCGCCGTACGCGCCGACCAGGCAGCACAGCGCGATCGCCAGGAACAGGTAGCGCTGGATCACGCACAGGGGGCAGGGCAGCAGGTTCTGCACGTGCTGCAGGTACAGCGCGGCGCCGATCAGCGCGAAGCAGATGGAGGCGATTAACAGCAGCAGGCTACGGGATTTAATCATGATATTCGCAGGTTGAAGAGATAGGCCTATTTTCGCACGAGGCGCGGACAAGGGCGGGGTCAGGTCCGCCGGACCCGACCCCATGGCTCAGTCGCCGAGGGCGGCGAGGAGCTCGGCCTGGTGCTCGGCGGCGAGGGCGTTGGTCAGTTCGGTGAGGTCGCCGTCCATGATGAAATCGAGCTTGTACAGCGTCAGGTTGATGCGGTGGTCGGTCATGCGCCCCTGCGGGAAATTGTAGGTGCGGATCCGCTCGCTGCGGTCACCCGAACCAATCAGGCTCTTGCGGGTCGCCGCTTCCTTCGACTGCTGCTCGCGCAACTGCACGTCCTTGATGCGCGCCGCCAGCACCTTCAGCGCCGATGCCTTGTTCTTGTGCTGGCTGCGGTCGTCCTGGCACTCGACCACGATCCCGGTCGGCAGGTGGGTGATGCGTACCGCCGAATCGGTCTTGTTGATGTGCTGCCCGCCGGCGCCGGACGCGCGGTAGGTGTCGATGCGCAGGTCGGCCGGGTTGATGTTGACGTCTTCGACTTCATCGGCCTCCGGCATCACCGCGACCGTGCATGCCGAAGTGTGGATGCGGCCCTGGGTTTCGGTGGCCGGCACGCGCTGCACGCGGTGGCCGCCCGACTCGAACTTGAGCTTGGAGTAGACGCCGTTGCCGACCAGGCGCACGATCACTTCACGATAGCCGCCCAGGTCCGACGGCGACTCCGACACCATCTCGACCTGCCAGCGGTTGCGCTCGGCAAAGCGGCTGTACATCCGCAGCAGGTCGCCGGCGAACAGCGCCGACTCGTCGCCGCCGGTGCCGGCGCGGATCTCGAGGAAGATGTTGCGCTCGTCGTTGGCGTCCTTCGGCAGCAGCATTTTCTGCAGCTCGATTTCGAGTTCGGCCAGGCGTGCCTTGGCGGTCTCGATTTCTTCCTGTGCGAAGTCCTTCATGTCCGGATCCGACAGCATCTCCTGCGCCTCGGCCATGTCCGCGCTGGCGCCCTGGAATTGCTGATAGAGCGCCACCAGCGGCCCGATCTCTGCGTGCTCGCGCGTCATCTTACGATAGCTGTCCATGTTGGACGTCGCGCCTTCGTGCATCAGCAGTTCGTCGAGTTCGACAAGACGGTTGGCCAGTTGGTCCAGCTTGGCCAGCATCGATGGTTTCATAGGGGGGCTCTGATCAGGTAATGGAAACGGCGGGAGGGCCGCGCACGGCCCGGTACTGCGGAGGGTGCGCCGCTAACGGCGGCCGCGGAACAGCTGTGGCAGCAGGGCAGCCAGGCGGGCGCGCTCATCGCCCTGGGCGCGGTGCAGCGCCTGCTGCGGGCCGTGCAGGAACTTGGCGGTGAGGCCTTTTGACAGCGCGTCGAGCACTGCCTCGACGTCGTCGCCGCGCGCCAGCATCTTGCGGGCGCGCTCGAGTTCGAACAGGCGCATCGCTTCGCTCGACTCGTGCAGGTCCTGGATGACGGGTACCACGGCGCGGTCGCCGACCCAGTGCATGAACGACTGCACCCGGGTTTCAATGATCGCTTCGGCCTGGGCCACCGCGGCCTGGCGGCTTTCCATCCCGGTCTGCACCACCTGGCCGAGATCGTCCACGGTGTACAGGAACACGTCGTCGAGGCGCGCCACTTCGGATTCGATATCGCGCGGCACCGCCAGGTCGACCATGAACATCGGCTTG
Organism: Pseudomonadota bacterium; assembly: GCA_046728335.1. Classification (GTDB taxonomy): domain Bacteria; phylum Pseudomonadota; class Gammaproteobacteria; order Burkholderiales; family Burkholderiaceae_D; genus JAFCUW01. The sequence goes on from JBKPEJ010000023.1 coordinate 185,443, forward strand.
TGGCGGCGCGTCTTGATCGCGCGCTCCACAAGGCCCAGGCCGATCAGCGGCAAGGTCGAGGCGGTGCACGAAATCACGATGTCGAACTGCGCCAGCTGGTCCGGCAGCGCCGCCAGCTTGATTGCCTTGCCGTTGAAGCGCTGGGCCAGCGCCTCGCCGCGCTCCATGGTGCGGTTGGCGATGGTGATCGATTTCGGATTCTGCGCCGCGAAGTGGGTGGCGCACAGCTCGATCATCTCGCCGGCGCCGATGAACAGCACGTTCTGGTCGGCCACCTTGTCGAAGATGCGCTGCGACAGGCGCACCGCGGCGGCGGCCATCGACACGCTGTGGGCGCCGATCGCGGTGGTGCTGCGCACTTCCTTGGCGACCGAAAAACTGCGCTGGAACATCTGGTGCAGGTAGGTGCCCAGGCCGCCCGCTTCATCGGCCATGCGCACCGCGTCCTTCATCTGGCCGAGGATCTGCGGCTCGCCCAGCACCATCGAGTCGAGCCCTGAGGCGACCCGGAACGCATGGCGCACCGCGTGGTCCTGCGGCAGCATGTACAGGTGCGGGCGCAGGTCCGCCACGTTGAGCTTGTGGTAGTCGGCCAGGAAGTGGGCGCTCGCATCGAGCGGATTGGGCGCATGGCTGGCGGCGTACATCTCGGTGCGATTGCAGGTCGAGAGGATCGCCGCTTCGTCGCCGCCCTGCTGGTCGATGCGGGCAAACCAGCCGCGCGCGGCCCGCACCGCCTGACCGAGCTGGTCAGGCGCAAGCGCCAGCTGCTCGCGAAGCGAGACCGGTGCAGTGGTGTGGTTGAGGCCGACGGCAAGAAGTTGCATTTTTGATGCGGGTGGCAGCATAAGCCGTCATTATAACGTGATGCGGGGCGACATTCACGACGCCGGCCGGGGTCAGGTCGGACAGCCGGACATTTGGCTCTTCAAATGTTTAGCTGTTTGACCTGACCCCAGAGTTCGGCTGCGACCGGTGAAAAAACGGGGGTCAGGTCAACTTGACTCAGGCGCCCATCTTTTCGAGCCGGTAGCCGTAGCTGTACACCGGCACCAGGCGGAAGCCGTTTTCGGGCCGCAGCTGGAGCTTGTTGCGCACCCGCGAGACGTGGGTGTCCATGGTGCGCGACGGCACCGCGGATTCGCGGATCCAGACCGCTTCGTGGATGTAGGCGCGCGACAGCGGGCGGCCGATGTTGCGGAAGAACAGCAGCGCCAGGTAGAACTCCTTGTGGGTGACGTCGATCACCGAACCGTCCATCAGCAGGCGCCCGGGCCGCGTTTCGAACACGTACTGGCCGAACTGCAGCTGTTCGGCGCCATTCTGCGATGGGTAGGCCCGGCGCAGCAGCGCTTGCACCCGCGCCAGCAGTTCGCCGCGGCGCAGTGGCTTGATCATGTAGTCGTCGGCGCCGGCGCCAATGCCGGCCACGATGTCGTCTTCGCCCGAATTTCCGGTGACGAACATCATGGGGGTGTGGGACGGCATTTTCTCTTTGGCGCGGCGCAAGACCTCGGCACCGGACAGGTCGGCGACGTGCCAGTCGAGGATCAGCATGTCAAAGTTGTCCTTGCGCAGCAGGCTGAGCAAGTCTTTGCCGCTGTCGAACCCCTGGCAGGCGTGTCCGGCCCCGGTCAGCACCTGGCAAATGAGGTCTGCCTGGCTACGGTCGTTATCTAGGACGGCTATTCTCATTGATGGCTATCGGCGAGCGTTGAGTGATTTGTAGGAGCTATCCTACGTTCACTAATGAATAGTTACCGTAAATATAACAGACTTTTACAAAATAAACGCTACAAGAACTGATTATTTTGACCAAAAAGGCAACGCGCTCTGGCGTGCATTTGACTAGACAATAACAAGGTACACTGGAAAAACCCCGTTTTCAATGCGCTTTCGCAGGCCGGGGGCCAATCAAAAGGAGGCCGCGACGATGGGAACCACGCCGACAACCGACTGGACGCTCATTCCGGGCAATGACGCAGATATCGAACAGACCCGCGACCGCTGCCGCCGGCTGGTGCGAAGGCGCGCGACCATAGCGGCCGGCTTTTCGGCGGTGCCGCTGCCGGGGCTGGACGTGGTGTCCGACCTGTCGCTGTTTACCCGCCTGGTCGACGAGGTCAACAAGGAATTCGGCTTGTCCGCAGAACAAGTCGAGCGGCTGCAGCCGAAACACCGCCTGATCGCCTACGAGGCGGCGGTGGGAATGGGCGGCATGCTGGTGGGACGGCTGGTCACGCGCGAGCTGCTGCTGCGCGTATTCAAGAAGGTTGGGGTGAAAATCGCCGGCAAGACGGTCGCCAAGCTGGTGCCGATCGCCGGCTCGGTAGTGTCGGCGGCGATCGGGTTCACCGTGTTCCGGCAGCTAGGCTACCAGCACGTCGAGGCATGCGCCAAAGTCGCCAACAAGCTGATGGCGGCACGCCCCGCGTAGTTCGGATCAGGCGTCCGGCAGCACCACGTTCACTTCGAGCACTTCCAGGTTGCCCTGGCGGTCGAGCGAGAGCTTGATGTTATCCGCGTTGACCTTGGTGTACTTAGAAATCACCTCGATCAGTTCACGGTGCAGCGCCGGCAGGAAATCGGGTCCCCCGCGGCTGGAGCGTTCGCGCGCGATGATGATCTGCAGGCGCTCCTTGGCTTCGCTTGCGCTCTTCGCCTTGGGCGGAAACAGGAATGAAAGCAGGGCCATATCACTTTCCCCCAAAGATGCGCTGCAGCAGCCCTGGCTTGTCATAGCTGGTAAACCGCAGCGGCAGGTCGGCGCCAAGGAAGCGCGATACAACGTCTTCGTACGCCTCGGCCACGTCGGTGCCCTTGAAATGGATCGCCGGGTTGCCCTGGTTGGAAGCATGCAGCACCGATTCCGATTCCGGAATGATGCCGATCAGCGGGATGCGCAGGATTTCCTGCACGTCCTGGTAGGACAGCATTTCGTCCGCTTCGACCCGTTTCGGCGAGTAGCGCGTGATCAGGAGGTGTTCCTTGACCGGCTCGGCGCCGGTCTGGGCGCGGCGCGACTTGGCCTGGATGATGCCCAGAATGCGGTCGGAATCGCGCACCGACGACACTTCCGGGTTGGTCACGATGATCGCTTCGTCGGCAAACGTCAGCGCCATCAGCGCGCCGTGCTCGATGCCGGCCGGCGAATCGCAGATGATGTATTCGAAGCCCATGTTGATCAGGTCGTGCAGCACGCGCTCGACGCCTTCTTCCGACAGCGCGTCCTTGTCGCGCGTCTGCGACGCCGGCAGGATGAACAGGTTGTCGCAGTGCTTGTCCTTGATCAGCGCCTGGTTCAGGGTCGCTTCGCCGTTGACGACGTTGATCAGGTCATACACCACGCGCCGCTCGCAACCCATGATCAGGTCGAGGTTGCGCAGGCCGACGTCGAAATCGAGCACTGCAGTCTTGTGGCCGCGCAGTGCGAGGCCGGAGGAGAAACTGGCGCTGGAGGTAGTCTTGCCGACACCGCCCTTGCCGGACGTCACAACAATAATTCTTGCCACAAATAGGTCCTTTTAAAATAGAAGGGGTGTCAGGCTCGGGACGCCGGACTGAGCGATAGTATATCGATTCGGTCCCCCACCAATCGGATTTGTGCCGGCTGGCGCGCCATTTCGGACGGGAAACCGTCGTCGAAGGTGCGGTACACGCCGGCGATCGAAACCAGCTCAGGCTGCATGGAAAGCGCGAAGATGCGCGCTTCGGCATTGCCGGAAGCGCCAGCGAGCGCGCGCCCGTTGAGCGGTGCGTAGACATGGATGCTGCCGTCGGCGATCACTTCCGCGCCGTTGTTGACGGCCGCGGTAATGATCAGGTCGCAGCCGCGCGCATAGATGCGCTGGCCGGCGCGTACCGGAGTGTCGATGATCATCGCGCCTGGCGACACGACGGCGGTGGCGGCCGGCGCAGGTACTGCGATCGGGATCGGCGTGTTGCGGGCGTTGATCACGGCCGGCACTTCGATTTCCTCGCGCGGCTTGACGCCGCTGCTGCCGTCGTCGAGCGAGAGGCCGCGCGCGCGGATGGCGTCGGCCATGTCGGGCGTGGCGCCGCGCACCGCGACCGCGTTCAGGCGGTACTTGCGCAGCAGCTCGACCAGCGCGCGCCAGTCGATCGGCGGCGCGCCGGCGGCGATGGCGCCGACGTCGATCACGGCAAATTCGTCCTCAAAAAAATCCGACACGCCGCCCGTCATCTGCTTCAGGGCCGCGTCGATTGCCAGCGGATCGGCCGAATGGAGGATCGTCGAGATCGCGACGACGGTGGAAATCTTGATTTCGATGGGCAGTTGGGACGGGCTTTTTTGCATAAACGGATCGTGAGAGTTGGGCGGACAGCGCCCAAATGCATCAGGCTCGTGCATTCTACTTTGAAAATTGCCGGAAGGGGAGTCTTGGAAACCTCGTTCTCGCAAGCAATAGACCCTAGCGGCGCATGCCTCGCCGCCCATTCCGACATGCATGCTGCATCGTCGTCCAGAAATTTTTGGGATAAGGGTAAACACCGATTGTTTTCAATGAATAAGCTGATAAGATTGATTTTGCTCAAACACCCGACAGAAACCGAAAATTACTATGGATCTTTTGCCATTAGGGCAATACTGATTTTCGACGACTGACCCCCGGACGTGGCGCCAACCTGGCGCAGGTCCGACGCAGGTGCGGCCCCCGCTGGTTGATCCCGGCGAAGCGGCGCGCCGGCCAGCCTTGCCGGAATCGACACGGTGGCGCCCCCCTTGCTCCAGCCAAGCCCGGGACGCCGTCTTGAAAACCGCTGGCCACTACGCCAGCAATCTCGGAGACTCAAATGGAAGATGTCGTAATCGTGGCCGCTGGCCGTACCGCCGTCGGAAAATTCGGCGGCGCACTCGCAAAAACCCCTGCCGTCGACCTCGGCGCGCATGTGATCAAAACCCTGCTTGCCAGGATCGGGATCGATCCGGCCGGCGTCAATGAAGTCATCATGGGCCAGGTGCTTACCGCCGGCGCCGGCCAGAATCCGGCCCGCCAGGCAAGCATCAAGGCAGGATTGCCGGACATGGTGCCGGCCTTTACCGTCGGCAAGGTCTGCGGCAGCGGACTGAAGGCGACCCACCTGGCGGCGCAAGCCATCAAGTGCGGCGACGCCGACATCATCATCGCCGGCGGCCAGGAAAACATGAGCGCCTCGCCGCACGTCCTGCCGAATTCGCGCGAAGGCATCCGTATGGGCGATGGCAAGCTGGTCGACACCATGATCGTCGACGGCCTGTGGGACGTCTACAACCAGTACCACATGGGCGTCACCGCCGAGAACGTGGCCAAGAAGTATGACGTCTCGCGCGCCGAGCAGGATGCGTTCGCCCTCGCTTCGCAGCAGAAAGCCGAAGCGGCGCAGAAGGCCGGCAAGTTCAAGGACGAAATCATCCCGTTCGAAATCCCGTCGAAGAAGGGTCCCACCGTGTTCGATACCGACGAGTATCCGAAGCACGGCAGCACGCTCGAAGCACTGGCTGCGCTGCGCCCGGCCTTCAACAAGGAAGGCAGCGTCACCGCCGGCAATGCGTCCGGCCTGAACGACGGCGCCGCCGCGGTCATCATGATGTCCGCGTCCAAGGCGAAAGAACTGGGCCTGAAGCCGCTGGCGCGCATCAAGGCGTATTCGTCGGCCGGACTCGATCCGTCGATCATGGGCATGGGCCCGGTGTCGGCCACCAAGCTGTGCCTGAAGAAGGCCGGCTGGACCCACCAGGACGTCGACCTGATGGAAATTAACGAGGCGTTCGCCGCCCAGGCCATCGCGGTCAACAAGGAGATGGGCTGGGACACCAGCAAGATCAACGTCAATGGCGGCGCGATCGCGCTGGGCCACCCGATCGGCGCATCGGGCGCGCGCATCCTGGTCACCTTGCTGCACGAGATGATCCGGCGCGACGCCAAGCGCGGCCTGGCGAGCCTGTGCATCGGCGGCGGCATGGGCGTGGCATTGGCAATCGAACGCGACTAAGGTCCGCGTTTGTTCTACAGTTGGCAGGATTCCAAAACGAGGAGATAAAACATGTCTAGAGTTGCATTAGTGACCGGCGGTATGGGTGGTTTGGGCGAAGCAGTGTGCATCAAGCTGGCAACGATGGGCTACCGGGTCGTGACGACCTATTCGCCAGGCAGCACCAAGGTGGAAGGCTGGCTCCGGTCGACCAAGGAGATGGGCTACGACTTCAAGGCCTACGAGTGCGACGTGGCCGATTACGATTCCGCGCAGACCTGCGTGGCGATGATCGTCAAGGAAGTGGGCGAGATCGAAGTATTGGTCAACAACGCCGGCATCACGCGCGACATGACGTTCAAGAAAATGGACAAGCCGAACTGGGACGCGGTGATGCGCACCAACCTCGACTCCGTGTTCAACATGACCAAGCCGGTGTGCGACACCATGGTCGAGCGCGGCTGGGGCCGGATCATCAACATCTCCTCGGTGAACGGGCAGAAGGGCGCGTTCGGCCAGACCAACTATTCGGCGGCCAAGGCCGGCATGCACGGCTTCACCAAGGCGCTGGCGCTGGAAGTGGCGCGCAAGGGCGTCACCGTCAACACCATCTCGCCGGGCTACATCGGCACCAAGATGGTGATGGCGATTCCGCAGGAAGTCCTCGACACCAAGATCATTCCGCAAATTCCGATGGCGCGCCTGGGCAAGCCGGAAGAAGTGGCTGGCCTGGTCGCTTACCTGTCGTCGGATGAAGCGGCGTTCGTCACCGGCGCCAACATCGCCATCAACGGCGGCCAGCACATGTACTAAGAAAAAGCAGCAGCCGCACAACGCAAGACCGTCGTTCCCGCGCAGGCGGGAACGACGTTTTTACGGTAAGGTTTTCTGCTCACTGCTGGAGGAATTCATGGCGCTCACTGCAAAACCTTATTTGCGCGAACTTTCTGTTCGCAACGATGAGGACATCGATACCAGCTGCTACCCATTCAATATTCCCGCGGTGCGCGACCTGAACACCCTGTCGCTCCATCCCGACGTCACCTTCTTCATTGGCGAAAACGGCGCCGCAAATCGACCATCCTGGAGGCGATCGCAGTGGCGATGGGATTGCCGGCTGAAGGCGGCTCGCGCAAGGTCTTGCGGCAGCAACGCGGCCCTGTCGGCGATCGACCAGCTGGTCAAGGCCGGCTCGCAATTCATCATCGCCACCCATTCGTCTATCCTGCTGGCCTATCCGAGCGCTAAAATACTGCTGTTCGACCGGAGCGGCATCAGCCAGGTCGCCTACGAAGACACCGAACACTACGCGGTCACGCGCGATTTTCTCAACCATTACGAACGGCGCCTGCAGCAATTGCTGGGCGACGGCCAGGACACCAAATGAACACCTTGCCCCACGACGGCCTCGCGCTGGCCAGCCTTGAAGAACAACTGCTGCTCCCCGGCGTGAAGGGCCTGCCGATCACTGCGCCGCTGCGCCAGGGCGCGATCGGCGTGCAGGGATGGAACGTGCTGCGCGGCGACACCAGCTTCCCGGTTGCGATCCTCAAGTCGTCGGCGCTGCGCCACAACCTCGACTGGATGCGCCGCTTCTGCGGGCAGTACGCCGCCACCCTCGCGCCGCACGGCAAGACCACCATGAGCCCGCAGCTGTTCGGCGCCCAGTTGGCCAATGGCGCCTGGGGCATCACGCTCGCCAGCGCCACCCAGGTCCAGGTCGCACACCGCTTCGGCGTGCGGCGCGTGCTGCTGGCCAACCAGCTGGTGTCGAAAGCGGACATCAACAGCGTGCTGCAGCTGATGCATGACGATCCCGAGTTCGAATTTTTCGCGCTGGTCGATTCGGAGCAGGGCGTGGCGCGCCTGGCCGCCGCGGTGCAAGCGCATCCGCTGGCGCGGCCCTTGCCGCTGCTGGTGGAGCTGGGCCTGCCCGGCAAGCGCGCCGGCTGCCGCACCGATGCCGAAGCGATGGCGGTGGCGCGCGCGGTGGCAGCCGCGCCCGGCCTGCGGCTGGCCGGCATCGAAGGCTACGAAGGGCTGCTGGTCACGGACGACCGCGAGGCCGACGTCCGCGCGGTCGACGCATTCCTGGCCCGGATGACGGCGCTGCTGCGCGCGGCCGACAAGGAACAACTGTTCAGCGGCGTCCAGATCCTGCTCACGGCCGGCGGCTCCGGCTATTTCGACCTGGTGGCGCGCGGCTTCGCCGGCGTGGGCGAGTTGTCGCTGCCGGTGCTGCCGGTGCTGCGCAGCGGCTGCTACCTGACCAGCGACCACGGCTCCTACCTGCGCCAGATCGGCGACCTGGACGCGCGCGAAGCCGGCCACGCCGCGCTGGGCGGCGAAGGCCTGCGCCCGGCGCTGGAAGTGTGGAGCATGGTGCAGTCGCGGCCCGAACCGCGGCTCGCCATCCTCACCATGGGCAAGCGCGACGCCTCCTACGACATCGACCTGCCGATCCCTTTGGCGTCGCACCGGCCCGGGCCCGGCGTTGCGCGCGCGCTGCCGCCGGGCTGCAGCATCGTCAAGATGAACGACCAGCACGCCTACCTGCAGCTGCCGGCCGGATTCGAGCTGGAAGTGGGCGACCTGGTCGGCTGCGGCATCTCGCATCCGTGCACCACCTTCGACAAATGGCCGCTGCTGCTGGCGGTCGACGACGACTACGGCGTGCGCTACGCGATCAATACCTTCTTCTGAGTGCTGGGCTGGCGGGGTACAATCGCAGCAACTCCACGAAGAGAATTGCCATGCACGAGAGCCCGCCGTCGCTGTTTCCGCCGATCATGCCCAACCGGCACGGAATGCTTGAGGTCGATCCGCTTCACGCCATTTACTGGGAAGAGGTCGGCAATCCGGACGGCGCGCCGGTACTGTTCCTGCATGGCGGCCCGGGCGCCGGCCTGTCGCCGCAGCACCGCCGCTTCTTCGATCCGCAGCACTACCGAATCATCCTGTTCGACCAGCGCGGCGCCGGCAAGTCGACCCCGCTCGGCGAATGGCGCAACAACAATACCCAGCTGCTGATCGAGGACATCGAAAAGCTGCGCGTCAAGTTCGGCATCGGGAAATGGCTGGTGTTCGGCGGCTCGTGGGGCTCGACCCTGGCGCTGGCGTACGGCCAGGCCCATCCGGAACGCTGCCTCGGTTTCGTATTGCGCGGGATCTTCCTGTGTACCGCCGACGAGATCGACTGGTTCCTGCACGGCGTGCAGTGGTTCTATCCCGAGCTGTACGACGAATTCATCGCGCCGATCCCCGAGGAGGAGCGCGGCGACCTGCTCAAGGCCTACACCGCGCGCATGCTGTGCGACGACCCGGAGCGCTACTGGCCGGCGGCCCGCGCCTGGAGCCGCTTTGAAGGGCGCCGCGTGTTCCTGCTGCCGCAGCAAGAGGAGCCGCTGTCGGACACGCTCGACCTGGGCGTCGGCCGGCTCGAATCGCACTACATGGCCAACCTCGGATTCTTCGAGGAAGGCCAGCTGATGCGAGACGTCGGCCGCATCGCCCACCTGCCGGCGGTGATCGTGCAGGGCCGCTACGACGTAATCTGCCCGCCGGTGTCGGCCTACCGCCTGCACCAGGCCTGGCCGGGATCGAAGCTGCGCCTGATTCCGGACGCCGGCCACGGCGCGCTCGAGATCGGCATCTCGAAGGCGCTGGTGGACGCCACCGAGCAGTTCAAGAAGCTGGGCCGCTTCGAATGACGCCCGTAGCGGCGGCCTGCTGCTACACTAGCGTCTTGGCCAAACAATAACAACCCACCCTATTTTTTCATGAATATCCAGATCAGCGATATCGGGCATGTGATCCAGCTGGCCATCGCCCCAGTGTTCCTGCTGACCGGCGTAGCTACCAAGCTGACGGTGCTGACCAACCGGCTGGCGCGCATCATCGACCGTTCGCGCGTGCTCGAGGACCGGCTCGAAATCGGCCCGGACGAGCACTACACGTCCGAACTCGACATCCTGTACGGCCGCGCCCACCTGATCAATGCCGCGATCACGCTGTCGACCGGCTGCGGGCTGCTGATCTGCCTGGTCATTGCGATGCTGTTCCTGGGCGACACCACCAGCCTGCCGCTCGACAAATACATCGCCGCCTGCTTCGTACTGGCGATGTTCGCGCTGATCGGCAGCTTCGTCTACCTGTTGCGCGAAATTTTCATCGCTTCCAAACACATGCGGCTTGCGCACAACGCGCGCCGTGCACTGGTCAGCTAGCAGCCGGCAAGACGCCGAATGCGCTGGCCTTCATCACCGGATTAATTATCATGCACGACTATCAACGCCCACCCACCCTGCACCGGTATGCGCCGCGCGCCGAACTCGAACTGGCGCTGCGCGAAGGCCAGTTCCGCCTGCTGCCGGCCAACCAGTGCCTCACCTTGTCGTTTTCCACCGTCTGGGACAAAGCCCTGTTCGACCTGCTGGCGCCGGCCGACAGCTGCCTGATCATCCATAACACCGAAGAATTCGGCGAGCGCCTGCACCGCGCGGTGCAGCGCACGCTGCCGACCTGGGCCGGCATCGACGGCGCGGTCGAATACGGCGTGCGCGCCGCGCTCGGCGCCGCGTTCACCAAGACCAGCGCCGAAGCGCACGAACATGAGTGGCAGTTCGCCTGGCGTCCGATGACGCCGCAGTCGCGGATGAATCCGCTGACGGTCAAGATCGGCAGCATCGAAGGCTTCGCCGAACTGCGCGACCGCGAGAGCTACCCGGCCTGATAGGAACGGTCGATCCGCGCCAGCACGGCGGCCATCATCTTCGCGACGTGGGAACGGATCAGGTTCGAACCGAGAAAGCCCGGCACGTAGAATTTCGGCGCCATCGTGCCGTTGTAGAGAAGCTGAGTGCCGCCCGTTTCGGGCACGGGAACCAGCTGCCAGCTGCAGATGTACACCTTCATGTCGCCGGCCACCAGGCTGATGTCGATCTGCGACATCGGCTGCTCATGCGCCTGCACCACCAGATGAATGTCGTGCCGGAAGAACAGGAAGTGCGCGGACCCGAACTGTTCGATGACGGCGCGGTTGCCGCTGCGCGACAGTACCCGCGCCCGCTCCAGGTCGGGCACGAATTCGTCCATCCGGTCGTAGTCGGTCAGCACGCGCCACACGTCGGCCGGCGGCGCCGCCACTTCGCCGCGCGCGCTGACCGAGTAGACCTGGCCGGAACCGGTGTTGACGCGTTCAACGCTGACGTCGAGTGCGGGCCGCGCCGCCATCGCGGGCAGCGCGCATGCCAACAACAGGCACAGCAAGAGTCGGGCAACAATCATGAACGCAGCCTACGGGAAAGCCTCCCGCGTGACAAGCACGCACCCAACCGTGCGCGGCGATGGACGGCCTTGCCGGCCTGGCAAAAATTAGAAGCCTGAATCTACACAAACCGGGGTCTAATGCGAACTGATGCGCAGCCGCGCCCCTTTGTCCCGACGACCGCCAATGACCGCCACCTATCCGCACCTGCTCGCCCCGCTCGACCTCGGCTTTACCACCTTGCGCAACCGCGTGATCATGGGCTCGATGCACACCGGCCTGGAAGACCGCTTCTACCATTACGGCAAACTGGCCGAGTTCTATCGCGAGCGGGCGCGCGGCGGCGTGGGCCTGATCGTCACCGGCGGCATCTCGCCCAACCGAGAGGGCTGGCTGCTGCCGTTCGGCGGCACGCTCAATTTCGCCGGCGACGTGCTCAACCACCGCCGTGTGACGAGCGCGGTGCACGAGGAAGGCGGCAAGATCCTGATGCAGATCCTGCACGCGGGCCGCTACGGCTACCAGCCCTTCGTGGTGTCGGCGTCCGGCGTGAAGTCGCCGATCTCGCCGTTCAAGCCGCGCGCGCTGACCGAGCGCGGAATCGAAAAGACCATCGCCGCGTATGCGCGCTGCGCGAAGCTGGCCAGGCTGGCCGGCTACGACGGCGTGGAAGTGATGGGCAGCGAAGGCTACCTGCTCAACCAGTTCCTGTGCGCGCGCACCAACCAGCGCCAGGACCGCTGGGGCGGCAGCATCGAGAACCGCATGCGCCTGCCGGTCGAAATCGTCAAGCGCATCCGCGCCAAGGTCGGTCCCGATTTCATCATCATGTACCGCCACTCGCTGCTCGACCTGGTCGACGGCGGCAACACCTGGGACGAGGTGGCCGCGGTGGCGCGCGCGCTCGAGCAAGCCGGCGTCACGATCCTCAATACCGGCTTCGGCTGGCATGAGGCGCGGGTGCCGACCATCGTCACCTCGGTGCCGCGCGCGGCGTTCGCCAGCGTGGCCGGGCGCCTGCGGCGCGAAGTGAAGATCCCGGTGGTGGCCTCGAACCGCATCAATATGCCGGCCGAAGCGGAGGACATCATCGCGCGCGGCGACGCCGACATGGTGTCGATGGCGCGGCCGTTCCTGGCCGATCCGCAGTTCGTCGCCAAGGCGGCGAGCGGGCGCGCGGACGAGATCAACACCTGCATCGGCTGCAACCAGGCCTGCCTCGACCACACGTTTGCCAACAAGCGCGCCAGCTGCCTGGTCAATCCGCGCGCCTGCCACGAGACGGAACTGGTGTACTCGAAGACCCGATCACCCAAGAAAGTGGCGGTCGTCGGCGCGGGGCCGGCGGGGCTGTCCGCGGCGACCGTGGCGGCCGAGTGCGGGCACGACGTCACCCTGTTCGACAGCGCCGACAGCATCGGCGGCCAATTCAAGATCGCGATGCAAATCCCGGGCAAGGAAGAGTTCAGCGAAACCATTCGCTACTTCCGCCGCAAGCTCGAACTGACCGGGGTCAAGGTGGTGCTGGGCCAGCGCGTCACGCGCGAGCAGCTGCTGGCCGGAGGCTTCGACGACGTTATCGTCGCGACCGGAATCAGGGTGCGCATGCCGCCGATCGACGGGATCGGGCATCCGAAGGTGCTGTCGTATGTCGATGTCCTGCAGCGCAAGGCGCCGGTGGGCAAGCGGGTCGCGATCATCGGCGCCGGCGGGATCGGCTTCGACGTCGGCGAATACCTGCTGCACGATCCGGCGCATCCGCTGCCCTTGCCGGTGGCCGAGTGGGCCAGGGAGTGGGGTGTCGACCTGGCGGCGAACAGCGGCGGTGGGCTGGTGAAGCCGGAAGCGGCGGAGCCTGTGCGGAAGGTGTATCTCATGCAGCGCAAGAGCTCGAAACTGGGCGCGGGGCTGGGCAAGACTTCCGGCTGGGTGCATCGCGCGACGCTGGCTCGCAATGGCGTGGTGATGATGGCGGGCGTGCAGTACGACCGCATCGACGACCAGGGATTGCATGTCACCGTGGGCGGCGAGCAGCGCCTGATCGAGGTGGACAACGTGGTGATCTGCGCGGGTCAGGACAGCCTGACGGAGCTGATGCCGGCGGAAGGGGAGAGCGGTGCTGCCCGTTTCCACAAGATCGGCGGCGCCGCGCTGGCGGCCGAACTCGATGCCAAGCGCGCGATCAAGGAAGGCGCGGAACTGGCGGTGCGCCTGTGATTTGAACATCGGGGTCTGACCTAGGTCAGACCTATAAAAGCGTGGGTTGGTTCCCGTCCGCGATGGTGGCAAGCGCTCGGTGCGCCGACAACCGCGGGGTCGGGTCCGTCGGACCTGACCCCAGACCTTGGACCGGCGCGCGTGCATGAAGAGGCGCACGTCGACGCCACAACTCGTCCTATACTTTACAGTGGCATAGATTTATTTCTTGCGGACGACCACGCAGCCAATCGAGTAGCCGGCGCCGAACGAACAGATCACGCCGAGCGCACCGGCCGGCATGTCGTCCTGGTATTTGTGGAAGGCGATGATCGACCCGGCCGACGACGTGTTGGCGTAGGTGTCGAGAATCACCGGCGCCTCGTTCGGCTCCGCATCGCGCCCCAGCAGCAGGCGCGTGATCAGCAGGTTCATGTTCAGGTTGGCCTGGTGCAGCCAGTAGCGCGATACCTGCGCAATCTCGACACCCGCCGCGGCGACGGTGTCCTTGATCATCTCGGCCGCCATCGGGCACACTTCCTTGAACACCTTGCGGCCCTGCTGGCGGAACAGCTTGTCCGCTTTGCCCACGCCCGATTCGTCGAAGCGGTTCATGAAGCCGAAATTATTCCGGATGTTGTTGGAGAACTTGGTCTTTAGCTTCGATTCGAGGATCTCGAACTGGTGTTCGCTCACCGCCGTGTCGGCGCCTTCGATCACGATCGCCGTGCACGCATCGCCAAAAATGAAATGGCTGTCGCGGTCGCGGAAATTGAGGTGGCCGCTGGTGATTTCGGGATTGAGCACCAGCACCGCGCGCGCCTGCCCGCTTTGCACCGCCGCCATCGCGGTCTGGACGCCGAAGGTGGCCGATGAACAGGCCACGTTCATGTCGAAGCCATAGCCCTCGATCCCGAGCGCATCCTGCACCTCGACCGCCATCGCCGGATACGCGCGCTGCATATTGCTGCAGGCGACCAGCACCATGTCGATATCAGCCGCCGTGCGCCCCGCGCGTTCGAGCGCATCGCGCGCCGCGGCCACGCACATCTCGGCCTGCAGCGACAGCGCTTCGTCCGGGCGCTCGGCGATCCGCGCCGTCATCCGCGCCGGGTCGAGGATACCTTCCTTTTCCATCACGAAGCGCGACTTGATGCCGGACGCTTTTTCGATGAAACCCACGCTGGACGCTTCGATTGCCGCCAGCTCGCCCGATTCGATCGCCGCTGCGTTGTCGGCGTTGAATTGCTCGGCGTAAGCGTTAAAGGCGATCACCAGTTCTTCGTTGGAAATGGAATAGGGTGGCGTGAACAGGCCGGTGCCGCTGATGACGACTTGTTTCATGGTGATACTTTCAAATGAGGTAGGCCGGGCGCGGCCCGGCGAGTGCAGCATATTCTACACATGCGCCTTGCAAAAGGCGCAATTCAGGACGCGGGAAATGTGAACAGGGTCAACGCGCGGGCTTCTTCGCGTCGTGGTGCGCCAGCGCGGGCGGCACGGCGTGCCTGGAAAGCTGCACCGGCAGTCCCTTGAGGTGGTTCAGTGCCTGCCTCAGCTGGAAATCGTCGGCGCTGCCGTATTCGAGCGGCTTGCGCTTGCGCTCGAGCGCGACGAGCTGCATCTCGTCTTCGACCTCGTCGCGCCTGGCCTTGGCGTCTTCCTTGTCGCGGTCGTTGGTCAGGTGTTTGTCGAGGTCCGCCTCGCGCGTGCGCAGGCCGTTCAGGCCGTCGCCGTCGGCGTTCTCATCGACCAGAAAATCGGGCACGATGCCCTTGGCCTGGATCGAGCGGCCGTTCGGGGTGTAGTAGCGCGCCGTGGTCAGTTTCACCGCGGCGTCGTTCGACAGCGGCCGGATGGTCTGCACCGAGCCCTTGCCGAAAGTCTGGCTGCCGATGATGACGGCGCGTTGGTAGTCCTGCAGCGCGCCGGCGACGATTTCGGAGGCGGACGCCGAACCGGTATTGACCAGCACCACCAGCGGCACGTTCTTGACCGCGAGCGGCAGCCGCGCCAGCGCGTCGCTGTCGCCGCGCAGCGAATAGTATTCGGGCCGGCCGTAGAAACTCTGCTTCGAATCGGGCAGCTGGCCGTTGGTCGAGACGATCTCGGCGTCCTTCGGCAGGAATGCGGCCGACACGCCGACGGCGCCTTGCAGCAGGCCGCCCGGGTCGTTGCGCAAGTCGAGCACCAGGCCTTTCAGGTTGGGCTCCTGCTTGTACAGGGCCACCAGGCGCGCGGCCAGGTCGTCCACCGTCGGCTCCTGGAACTGCGACACGCGCAGCCAGCCGTAGCCCGGTTCGACGATTTTCGCCTTGACGCTTTTCTGGACGATCTCCTCGCGCACGATCGTGAAAGTGAGCGGCTCGTGTACGTCCTTGCGCAGCACGGTCAGGTTCACCCTGGTGTGCGGTTCGCCGCGCATTTTCTTGATCGCCTCGTCGATGCCGATGCCTTGCACCGCCAGCGAGTCGATGCGGCTGATCATGTCGCCCGGCTTGATGCCGGCCCGGTAGGCCGGCGAATCCTCGATTGGCGCGACAATCTTGATGTAGCCTTCGTCGCTCTGGGCGATCTCGATGCCGAGGCCGACGAATTTGCCCTGGGTGCCTTCGCGCAGTTCGCGGTAGGCTTTCTTGTCCAGGTAGGCGGAATGCGGATCGAGCGAGGCGACCATGCCGGAAATGGCTTCGGTCAGCAGCTTCTTGTCTTCGACCGGTTCGACGTAATCGGATTTGATCAGGCCATACACGTCGGCCAGCTGGCGCAGTTCTTCCAGCGGCATGCCCGGTTCGACCGGCTTTTGGGCCAGCGCGGAAAACTGCATGGAAACGGCCACGCCGGCGATCAGTCCGACGCTGACGAGGCCGGAGTTCTTCAGAGTTGAGCCCATGGTGTACCTGCCGATGCAAGGTGTTCTGTTTGATGACGCATCCGTTGACGCGAATCCAGTATAAACGCGATTTTGCGGCGCGCGCATCCCCGGCGCAAAAATTGAGCGGACGCCTATGTACAGTGCTGCGAATCGTTCGGCAGCGCACGCTGACGGAGATCAGCTTCCGCGTAGTTCGATCTGTCAGGCTTGGGCCTGTGCCAAATTGTCCATTTTTTCGGCGCCGCAGCACCGTCCACCCGTCTCAGGAAGCGCGCCACAATGACGCCTGGAAAGCAAACAATATTGGTCACGGGGGCCGCCGGCTTCATCGGCAGCTTCGTCGCGGCCAGGCTTGCCGCGCTCGGTCACCGGGTCACCGGTTGCGACAACTTCAACGATTACTACGATCCCCGCCTCAAGGCTGACCGGGTCGCCGCCCTGCTGGAGCCGTCCGATGTCGATTGCGTGGCCGTCGAACTGGCCGACGCCGAGGATGCGGGCGCGCTGTTCGAGCGCGTGCGGCCGACCCTGGTGGTGCACTTTGCGGCCCAGGCCGGCGTGCGTCATTCGCTGCAGGCGCCCGCCGCGTATGTACAGTCGAACCTGGTGGCATTCGGCCATATCCTCGAATTATGCAAACAGCATAAGGTCCGGCACCTGCTGTACGCGAGCAGCAGCAGCGTGTACGGCGGCAACATCGACACGCCGTTCCGCGAAGACGATCCGACCGACGAGCCGGTGTCGCTGTACGCGGCGACCAAAAAGGCCAACGAGCTGATGGCGCATTCGTATAGCCACCTGTACGGCCTGCCGGCCACCGGCGTGCGCTTCTTCACGGTCTACGGGCCCTGGGGCAGGCCGGACATGGCCTACTTCAGTTTCACCGAAAAACTGCTGAAAGGAGAGCCGATCCCCGTGTTTGCCGGCGGACAGCTGGAACGCGACTTCACCTATATAGATGACACTGTGGAAAGTGTGGTGCGCCTGTTGTTCAAGCCTTGTCCCGACCGGGATGGCGCGCGCCACTGGGTATTTAACGTAGGCAACGACCGGCCGGTGAAGGTACTCGACTTCATCCGCACCCTGGAACGGGTGCTCGGAGTGCGCGCGGCGCTCGATTTCCAGCCGATGCAGCCGGGGGACGTCATCGCGACCCACGCCGACACGAGCAAACTGAAGGCCTGGGTGGGTTTCGTCCCGGCCACGCCGCTGGAAGCGGGATTGGCCCGTTTTCGGGAATGGTATAATCCGCGCTCGTCAATCCGGCCTGCGTAGCGCCCTTACAAAATGAAAAAAGTCCTCATCCTCGGTGTCAACGGCTTCATCGGTCACCACCTCTCCAAGCGCATCCTGGAAACGACCGACTGGCACGTGTATGGCATGGACATGCAATCCGAGCGCATCACCGACCTGCTCGAGAACGAATCCTACAAGTCGCGCCTGCACTTCTTCGAAGGCGATATCACGATCAACAAGGAATGGGTCGAGTACCATGTCAAGAAATGCGACGTGATCCTGCCGCTGGTGGCGATCGCCACGCCGTCCATTTACGTGACCGATCCGCTGCGTGTGTTCGAACTCGACTTCGAGGCGAACCTGCCGATCGTGCGTTCGGCGCACAAGTACGGCAAGCACCTGGTGTTCCCGTCCACTTCCGAGGTGTACGGCATGAGCCCGGACGCCGAGTTCGATCCTGAGAATTCCGCGCTGGTGTACGGCCCGATCAACAAGCCGCGCTGGATCTACGCCTGCTCGAAGCAGCTGATGGACCGGGTGATCTGGGGCTACGGCATGGAAGGCCTGAACTTCACCTTGTTCCGTCCGTTCAACTGGATCGGCGCCGGTCTCGATTCGATCCACACGCCGAAAGAAGGCTCGTCACGCGTGCTGACCCAGTTCCTCGGCCACATCGTGCGCGGCGAGAACATCCAGCTGGTCGATGGCGGCGCGCAGAAGCGTTCGTTCACCTATGTCGATGACGGCATCGACGCGCTGGTGCGCATCATCGCCAACAAAGACGGCGTCGCCACCGGCAAGATCTACAACATCGGCAATCCGACCAACAACTACTCGATCCGAGAACTGGCGCACATGATGCTGGAACTGGCGGCGGAATATCCGGAGTACAGCGAGTCGGCCAAGCAGGTCAAGCTGGTCGAAACCAGCTCCGGCGCCTACTACGGCAAGGGCTACCAGGACGTGCAGAACCGCGTGCCGAAAATCGAGAATACCCAGTCGGAACTGGGCTGGGCGCCGAAGTTCACGATGCGCGATGCGCTGGTCGGCATTTTCGATTCGTACAAGGACAAGCTGGTCGATGCGAAGCAGTTGAATAACTGATGCCGTGACCGCGTTCAGAAAAACCGGGCTGCCGCGCAGCCCGGTTTTTTTTCGCCCCGATCACCGCAAAACCGTCGCTCCCGCGAAGGCGGGAGCCCATGCTGAAACGGCGCGCGCCTCATATTGAATTGAATGGAGAACGTACAAATGGCATGGGTTTCCGCCTCCTCGCACTAATGTCCGGAATAATTTCGTTGACTTTAAGACCGTCGTTCCCGCCATTGGCGGAAACGACTCCTCGCGCAAGCGGGGATCCAATTTGCGGCAAACTTTGCTGGCTTTTAGCGGAGGAGGCTGTGGCCTTAGCCGATCGCAAGAATTGGATCCCCGCTTTCGCGAGGACGACGTGAATATATAAAGTTGAAGTCTCGCTTGCGGGGTTTCTGACAGCACTCCAATGCCCGCAGGAGGCGATTGAAATGTCAATCTAATTATTCCGGACACCAGTGCGCCTCCGCGGAAACGACGTAAATATGGGGAGGGGCGGACTGGTGGTGGCGATTTCTGCGGGTTTTGGTGTCGTAATGTAAAGCCATGTATCGATTCCACGCTCAGCCGTAAGCATTTGTAATTGTCGGCGGCCTTGTCGAAATGCCAGCCTATAGTCAATTCTGTTTTGTCCCTCCCACCCATGAAGTGGTTTGCCCACGGCCCCCCGTGGGCTTTTTTACGCCCGGAGCCCCTGACCATGAAACCCACCCTGATCTCTCGCACCCTGGCCGCCGCGCTGCTCGCCTGCGCCAGCGTTGCTTCCCTCGCCACCCCGGTGATGGAGATGCGCGCCGACGACCTGCTGCCGATGGCCTTCGAATTCAAGAAGTCGCTGAACCTGACGCCCAACCAGCAAACCCTGTGGCTGCAGGTCGAAAGCCGCAGCAAGGCGCTGCTGCGCGAGCGCCAGTCGCGCCGCGAGCGGCTGCAGCAGGCCTTCAAGACCGGGCTGGCCGGCGCCAGGGTCGAGCTGCGCGACATGTCCGGCGTTCTGGAGGCGGAATCGGCCACCAGCGCGGCCGAAGAGAAGCAGTTGCGCGAATGGTGGCTGGGCGTAAACGACGCGCTCGACGAGAATCAGCGCCAGCAAGTGGCCACGCTGCTGTCCGAACAGCTGATGCGCGTGCCCGACAGCGGCGCCCAGCATCCGGCCGCGCGCGGGCGCGAGGAGGGCGCCGGCCAGCACCGCGGCACGGGACGCGGCAAGCCGGGCGCAGGGATGGGAAGCCCGGGTTCCTGATAAAACAACACTTGTGTATCGTAAAGTAAAAAACGGCTGGGGTCCGGTTTCGGCCGTTGCCCAGCCGCTAGAATGCCCTCAACCTTAAGTAACCTGACCCCGCCTGGCCAGCCCTCGGGCCGCTGCCGGACACAGCCCCTATTCTATGAACAAACTGATTCCGATCGCCTGCCTCGCCCTGCTGGGCAGCGTGGCCACCCAGACATATGCACAACAGGCCGAGCCGGCCGCCCCCGTGCAGCCCGAGGTCGCGCAGAACGGCAAGGTCAAGGCCGCTGCCCCGGCTCCGGCCGCCGGCGGCAAGCTGCAGCAGGTCACCGTGCAAGGCAGCCGCGCCGACGACACCGAAACGCGCCGCCTGTCGACCGCCTCGAAGATGATCTTCGGGCGCGAAGAGCTCGACCGCAACGGCGACAGCAGCATCGGCGAGATCCTCAAGCGCCTGCCCGGCGTGACGATGGGCGGGCGCCCTGGCCGCGGCGGCGGGGGAGTGCGCATGCGCGGGCTGGGCAACGGCTACACCCAGATGCTGGTCAACGGCGAACGCCCGCCGGGCGGCTTCTCGCTCGAGTCGCTCTCGCCCGACCAGGTCGAGCGGATCGAAATCATCCGCGGCCCCGTGGCCGAACACAGTACCCAGGCGATCGCCGGCACCATCAACATCGTGCTGCGCGAGGGCTACCAGCAGAAGGACATCCAACTCAAGGTCACCGACGGCATCGAGCAGGGCCTGCACAGCCCCAACGTGTCGGTGACGATACCGGGCAAGGTCGGCAACCTGACCTGGCTGATGAGCGGCTCGGTGTTCGAGAACCGCCAGCACAACCAGAGCACCACTCACAGTGTCGACGAGACCGATGCGGGCGTGCTGATGCGCGAGCAGTTTTCGCAAGATGAGAACCACGGACGTTCGCGCGGCATCCACCTGTCGCCACGCCTGTCCTATCGCTTCGACAGCGGCGACACGCTGACCTTCCAGCCTTTCCTGGTCAGCAACCGGAATACCTCGAAGTCCGAGAGCGACGTCACCCAGACGGCCGGCCTGGTGCCGCCCGAGTACGCGCGCCAGCTGGGCGACTCGAGCTCCACGTCCACCTTCCTGCGCGGGTTCGGCAACTGGGTGCACAAGATGGGAGCGGGCGCCAAGCTCGATGTGAAGTTCGGCTTCGGCGGCGGCAAGAGCGACAGCGACACGCTGCGCCGCACCTTCGACGACGCCGGCGCGCCGAAGAAGACCTACACCGACAGCGACAGTACGCGCGACCGTGGCCTGAACACCGGCGGCAAATACACCACGCCGCTTGGCCAGGGCCACAACCTGGCGGCGGGCTGGGACGTCGAAGCGAACCACCGCAGCCAGACCCACGTCGCGCTCGACACCGGCGACGTGCAGTTCGACGATTCGGGCGCCAACCTGACCGCCGATTCGCGCCGCGTCGCGGCCTTCGTGCAGGACGAGTGGGACATCAATCCGCAATGGTCGGTGTACCTCGGCCTGCGCTGGGAAGGCATCCGCACCACCTCCACCAGCAGCGGCGCCGACGTCAGCAACACCAGCCGGGTATGGAGCCCGGTGCTGCACACCGTATGGCGCATTCCCGGCCACGAGAAGGACCAGATCCGCGCCGCGCTGACCCAGAGCTATCGCGCGCCGGCCCTGAACGACCTGATCGCGACGCCCTCGTTCTCCACCGATAACCGCCCGACCCGGCCCGACCGGATCGGCAATCCCGACCTCAAGCCGGAACTGGCAAAGGGTATCGACCTCGCGTATGAGCACTACATAGGCAAGAGCGGGATCCTGTCGGCCAGCGGCTTCGTGCGCGACATCGACAACCTGATGCGCCGCCAGACCACGCTGCGCCAGACCAGCATCGGCCCGCGCTGGGTATCGAGCCCGGTCAACATCGGCCACGCGATCACCAGCGGCGTCGAGCTGGAAGCAAAATTCCCGCTGACCGATGTGATCGCCGGTTCGCCGAACATCGACCTGCGTTCGAACTACAGCCATTTCTGGTCGCGTGTGGACGGCATCCCCGGCCCGGACAACCGGCTCGACCAACAGGCCAAGCAGACAGCCAACTTCGGCCTCGACTACCGCATGAAGGACCTGCCGCTGACGTTGGGCGGCGGCTTCAACTGGACCCCGGCGACATATGTACAAACCACCCTCACCGAAAAGGTCAGCACGGGCGTCAAGCGGCAGCTGGACCTGTACGGCCTGTGGAAGTTTTCCGCCCACACGCAGTTGCGGCTGGCCGCCAACAACCTGCTGGCCGACGATTACCTGAACGGGCGCACGGTCACCACCAACGGCCTGGCGCAATCGGCATTCACCACCGCGCGTACATACGCAACGTGGAGCCTCAAGCTCGAGATGAAGTTGTAACAATAGTCGCTGGCCTTATGATACATTTTGGCCTCGGCTACCCGCCGCCCATTTTCCCTGCCCCATAAGGACAACGCTGTGAAACGATACTTACTGAGCACCCTGAGTTTGAGCCTGATCGCCGCGTTTTCCGGCGCAGCGGAGACCGCACCGGCGGCGCCGATTTCCGGCATCGCCAAGGAGTATATGAATCCGAGCGTGCGTGCGCAGGACGACTTCTTCACCTACCTGAACGGCGAGTGGCTGCGCAAGACCGAGATCCCGTCGGACAAATCGAGCTGGGGCACCTTCGCCAAGATGCGCGACGACCTGACGCCGCAGCTGCGCGGGATCATCGAGGCGGCGCAGAAGGACACACACAAGAAGGCCGGTACCGACACGCAGAAAATCGGCGACCTGTACGCCAGCTACATGGACCAGAAAAAGCTCGACGCGCTCGGCTACAAGCCATTGACCGGCGAGCTGCAGCGCATCCGCTCGCTGCGCGAAAAGAAGGCGATTCCGGCGCTGATGGCGCACCTGTCGCAGATCGGTGTGTCGGTGCCGTACGGGATCTACGTGGGACAGGATGCGCGCGAGTCGACCCGCTACGCGGCGAATCTCGGCCAGAGCGGCCTGGGACTGCCTGACCGCGACTACTATTTGAAAAAAGACGACGCCAAGCTGGCCGACGCGCGCGCCAAGTACGAGCTGCACGTCGCGAAAATTCTCGGCATGGCCGGCGAGAAGGATGCCGCGGCCGCCGCCAAGGCAATCGTCGCGCTGGAGACCGCGCTGGCCGAAGCGCAGTGGACCAAGGTCGAGAACCGCGACCCGGTCAAGCGCTACAACAAGATGGACTTCGCGCAGCTGTCCGCGCTCACTCCCGGCTACGACTGGAAGGGCGCGCTGGCCGCGGCCGGCGTTGCGAGCAAGACCGACTACGTGATCGTCAACCAGCCGAGCTACTTCACGGGCTTTAACCAGGTGCTCGAAAAGACCGATCTGGCGGCCTGGAAGTCCTACTTCGAATGGCAGCTGCTGCGCGCCTATTCGCCTTACCTCTCGAAAGACTTCTACGACGCGAACTTCGCGTTCTACGGCGCCACGATCACCGGCGTGACCGAGAACCAGCCGCGCTGGAAGAACGGCGTGGCCAACGTTGAATCGGTGCTGGGCGAAGCGGTCGGCCGCCAGTATGTGCATGAGTATTTCCCTGCCGAGCGCAAGGCGCGCATGGAAGTGCTGGTCAAGAACCTGCTCGAAGCGTACAAGCAAAGCATCGACACGCTCGACTGGATGAGCCCTGAAACGAAGAAGGAAGCGCAAGCCAAGCTGGCCAAGTTCACGCCGAAGATCGGCTATCCGGACAAGTGGCGCGACTACTCGGCGCTGACGATCAAGCCGGGCGACCTGGCCGGCAACATGATGCGCGCCCGTACCTTTGCGTACAACCGCGGCATCAACAAGCTTGGCAAGCCGATCGACCGCGAAGAGTGGGGCATGACGCCGCAGACCGTGAATGCGTACTACAGCTCGACCATGAACGAGATCGTGTTCCCGGCTTCGATCCTGCAACCGCCGTTCTTCGACATGCGCGCAGACGACGCAGTCAACTACGGCGCGATCGGCGCCGTGATCGGCCACGAAATCAGCCACGGCTTCGACGACAAGGGCAGCCAATCCGATGGCGACGGCAACCTGCGCGACTGGTGGACCAAGGAAGACCGCGTCAAGTTCCAGGCCAAGGCCGACGCGCTGACCAAGCAGTACGACGGCTACAGCCCGCTGCCTGGCTACAACGTCAATGGCGCGCTGACCCTGGGCGAAAACATCGGCGACCTGTCCGGCGTGGCGATCTCGTACAAGGCCTACAAGCTGTCGCTGGGCGGCAAGCCAGCGCCTGTGATCGACGGTTTCACCGGCGACCAGCGCTTCTTCATGGGCTTCGGCCAGATCTGGCGCAGCAAGATGCGCGAGGCGCAGCAGATCGTCCAGGTCAAGACCGACCCGCATTCGCCAGGCCAGTTCCGCACCAATGGCGTGTTGATCAACCAGCCGGGCTTCTATGAAGCGTTCGGGGTCAAGGAAGGCGACAAGATGTACGTCGCGCCGAAAGACCGCGTCACCATCTGGTAATCGAAGCGACACCCACAACAACAACGGAGAACATTCTAGTGAAACGATATTTGCTAAGCGCCTTGACCCTGAGCCTGATCGCCGGCTTTTCCCACGCCGGCGAGGCGACTGCGGTCGCCGCCAAGACCAAGGCTG
Source organism: Pseudomonadota bacterium (assembly GCA_046728335.1). Taxonomy (GTDB): domain Bacteria; phylum Pseudomonadota; class Gammaproteobacteria; order Burkholderiales; family Burkholderiaceae_D; genus JAFCUW01. Next base: position 209,966 of record JBKPEJ010000023.1, read on the forward strand.
CAGTTTCCGCCAAACCGGGAAAGCATGCGCTCGCATCCGGCATCGCGGTCGAATACATCGACCCGTCGGTGCGCGTGCAGGACGACTTCTTCACGCACCTGAACGGCAAGTGGCTCAAGAACACCGAGATCCCGGCCGACAAATCGAGCTGGGGCACTTTCGCCAAGCTTGACGACGACCTGCGCCCGCAACTGCGCGCGATCATCGAAGACGCCGCCAAGAGCCCGAACCAGAAGGCTGGCACCGACGCCCAGCGCATCGGCGATTTCTACGCCAGCTTCATGGACGAGAAAAAGCTCGAAACGCTCGGCCTGACGCCGTTGAACGCCGAACTGGCGCGCATCGCCGCCATCAAGGACAAGGCCGAACTGCCGGCCATGATAGCGCACCTGGGCCAGCTGGGCGTGCGCGTGCCTTACGATTTCGGCATCCACCAGGACGCCAAGGATTCGACCAAGTACGTGGCCGACATCTCGCAAGGCGGCCTGGGCCTGCCTGACCGCGACTACTACCTGAAAGCGGACGACGCCAAGCTGGCCGATGCCCTCGCCAAGTACCAGGTCCACGTCGAGAAGATGCTGGCGCTGGCCGGCGACAAGACCGCCGCGGCAGACGCCAAGGCGATCGTCGCGTTCGAAACCGAACTGGCGCGGGTGCAGTGGACCAAGGTGGAGAACCGCGATCCGGTCAAGACCTACAACAAGGTCGAGCTGGCGAAGATGGCCGAAGTCGCGCCTGGCTTCGACTGGAAGACCTACCTCGATGCGGCCGGCATCAGCAGCAAGGCAGGCTATGTCGTGGTCAGCCAGCCGAGCTACCTGAAGGGCTTCGCCGAGGTATCGAACAAGACTTCGCTCGATACCTGGAAAGTCTACCTGCAGATGCACCTGATCAGCGCCTATGCCAACTTCCTGTCGAAGCCCTTCGTCGACGAGCGCTTCGCGTTCTACGGCACCACCCTGTCGGGCGTGAAGGAAATGCAGCCGCGCTGGAAGCGTGCGGTGGGTACGGTCGAAACGGCGATGGGCGAGAGCCTGGGCAAGCTGTATGTCGCGAAGCACTTCCCGGCCGAGCGCAAGGCGCGCATGGAGGAACTGGTCAACAACCTGCTGGCCGCCTACAAGCAAAGCATCAACACGCTGGACTGGATGAGCCCTGAGACCAAGAAGGAAGCGCAGGCCAAGCTGGCCAAGTTCACCGTCAAGATCGGCTATCCGAACCGCTGGAAGGACTACTCGGCATTGGTGGTCTCGCGCGACGACCTGGTCGGCAACGTGATGCGTTCGCGGATTGTGGAATCGGACCGCGAGCTCAATAAGCTGGGTAAGCCGATCGACCGCGAAGAGTGGGGCATGACGCCGCAGACCATCAACGCGTACTACAACCCGGAGATGAACGAGATCGTGTTCCCGGCTTCGATCCTGCAGCCACCTTTCTTCGACGCCAATGCGGACGACGCGGTCAATTACGGCGCCATCGGCGGCGCGATCGGCCACGAAATCAGCCACGGCTTCGACGACCAGGGTTCGCAGTACGACGGAGACGGCAACCTGCGCGACTGGTGGACCGCGGCTGACCACAAGGCGTTCGCGGACAAGACCAAGATGCTGGTCGCGCAGTACAACGGTTACAGCCCGCTGCCGAACTATCACGTCAACGGCGAGCTGACCCTCGGCGAGAACATCGGCGACAACTCCGGCGTGGCGATTGCGTACAAGGCCTACAAGCTGTCCTTGAAGGGAAAGAAGGCGCCGGTGATCGACGGCCTGACCGGCGACCAGCGCTTCTTCATGGGCTTCGGCCAGGTATGGCGCCAGAAGATGCGCGAGCCGCAGCAGATCGTGCAGGTCAAGACCGACCCGCACTCGCCGGGCCAGTTCCGGGCCAACGGCACGATGATGAACCAGCCTGCGTTCTACGAGGCGTTCAACGTCAAGCCGGGCGACAAGATGTATTTGGCGCCGAAGGATCGCGTGATCATCTGGTGATAGTCCCCTGAAGTTACCGCTGGGCGCAATCTCGCAGCACGCGTCAAAAATGCCGTTCAGCTAATCGCTGTGCGGTATTTTTTTGTTCGATCGGAATGGCCCAGGTCGTCGAAGCTTCTGCGTTTTTGCAACATTTCCGGGCATTGAACACAATTTTCTGCCTGACCATGATGCAGATGGAAGGGGCAACGAGGAGTGCTTTCCGTCGTCGCCGCGGAAAGTCGCTTATTGATTGTTCAAGAACTATCTGGATGACACCCGCCACATCAACTATGCCATGGTCGCGCGCCGATCAGTCATCCCCGCATAGGTTTTGCTCAGCCCCTCTGGGAGCGGCCATTTGGCGGACAATTGAGTCTGCACCAAAGAAGCGTTGGCGCTCCAATTCTACCTCCCTAGCGAACGAAAAAGGTAGGGCCGGCCACGCAGGGGGTATGCGCCGAATGGCTACCCTGCTGCCGGCGTTCGGTGTTTTGGTGAGCGGCCACTACCGACTTACGCCGCGAACACTATCCCTCTCGGGCGGGGTGAACTCCCTAACTACATTACCTCGTCGCCTGAGCACCAATTTGCACCGGCGTGAACGCCGATTGAAATCAGCGCCCTAATTACGCTGCACGGTTCCTCTAGAGTTCGCTAGGAGGATCGCCTGGCGTTAGCGCGTAATGCTGGAGTAACTGCACGACTTGATAACACCAATGATCGGATCACCGAACACAGAATTCGTACATGGGGTCGATCCAGCAATGATCTTTGATGCAAATGTGCCGGATGTGCCGTAACGTACTTCACGTGTGCCTGTGAAGGAGCAAATAGAGCCCTCACTGCCGCAAGAAGTCCAAGTCTCCGTCGGCGCTGGAGGCGGCGGCGAAGTCGTAGGCGTGCCGGAGTACTGGCAAGTCTTGACCACCCCAGGACTCGGATCACCAAATACCGAATTGTTGCAGGCGATCGAAGTGGTTGCGGTGAGTGTCGCAAAACTGCTGCCAGCCCCATATCTGACCTGACGAGTATCCGTGAAATTGCACACTCCGCCTTCATTTGCGCAGGTAGTCCAGGTGGTCGTCGTCGGCGGCTGTTCCGCCGTACCGAATTCATATGCGCCGATGTCGAGTCCCGCACCTTGTGGGCGCGCTGCATCGTCCATATCGTAGGTCGGTGCGTTGGTCGCCGTGCCCTTGTCGATCGCCGGCGACGTGCTCTGCAGACGATAATTGCCGGTGCCGTTGGCCTGGTAGTTGACGAACTGCGGATTGGCCGTGATGGTGCCGGTCGCGCTGCCCACCTTCATGGTGATGCCCGAGCTGCTGCCGGTCACCAGGTTGTTGGCGACGACGACGCCGCTGCCGATGCAAGCCTCGCCCGAGTTGCAATACTCGTAAATGCCTTTCGCCGGGTTGTTGAAGACGATATTGTTGATGACCTTGGTGTTGGTCAGGATCTTGCCGCCTGGGCTGTCGCCCACGCCGAGCACAATGCCGCCGCCCATGCTGCCGCCACCGTTCTGGAACGAAGTGTTATTCGCCACCATCACGTTGTCCGCGGCATGCCACAGGTGGATGCCCCACGACGAAGCACGGTACACGATGTTGTTGTAGATATGGCCACGCAGGTTCGTGTGGTAGATGCCGTGGACCGAATTGCAGGCACCCGGTACGCCGATATCGTGCACCACGTTGCCGATGATGTCGCCGTCCGAAGCGGTGTATTCAGCGTTCATGATGCCGGCGCCGCCGCCGCCGCCGCAGCCGCCCGACACGGTCAGGTTGTGCACGTGGTTGCCTTGCGCCAGGGTGTAGGACGCCAGGTTCAGGATGCCCAGGCGGCCGGGGCCAGAAATATCGAAACCGACGATGTCGGTGTAGTTGGCGCGGTTGGTCCACATGCCTTCGGTGCCGCTGCCGATGATCTTGGCGCCCCATTTGGTGTCGGACACATAGCGGATGCGTCCGCTCGAGGTGCCATGGACCCTGGTCGACACGTTTTCGCGGTAGGTACCGGCTGCGACGTGGACTGTGGTTGACGGCTTGGCCAGGCTGGCCGCACGGTTGATCGTAAGGAATGGCGCAGCCGCGGTGCCGGCGTTGGAATCTGAACCGGTGGGCGACACATACAGATTGTACGTGCTAGCCGCAACCGCTGTTGCGGCAGCCAACAGGCGAGTGGAGCCGTCAGGGCCGATCTCCGATGCGGTGTCCGTGGTGATCGGGCTTGTCGTGGCGGTGGATGCTTGTGCCCCTGCAATATTCGCACCGGAGTCGCTTGTCGTGCCATGGTCAGAAAGGGCGGCCGTTTTGATGGCGCTGCTGTTGCCGGTGTCGGTAGTGCCGCCGCCGCATGCTGTCAACAATACTGCGGCGCTGCAGCACAACACCAAGCTGGCTCGAATATCCAACACAATAGTATCTAATTTTTTCATCTGGAACTTCCGTAACTCAACAGTGAATGAGTAACTTTGAGCGTAGGAAACTTCCTTAGTTCAATGGTTTTGCGGAAAAATTTCTGCGCAGTATCGAATCCACAATCTCATTTGCTGCTCGGCAAGAGATCCAAATGTGGATGATGGAGCGCCCAAACGCGATGCGAAACTGCGAGCAGGTGGTGACACCCGAGCAGATAAAATTGCAACAAGTAAAGGGATTTGCGCGGAGGAAGGTTTGGCGCGGAGCGAAGCTCGCGCGCGTTCAACTGTTGACGCTTTTCGAGGATGAGCGCAACGCCGCCGCGTGCGCTGAAGATCAGCGCAATGACAAATTGGGCTGCGTAGTAGCTAGCGGAGTAGAGCCAGCTGGGCCGGTAATTCTGGGACCCGTGGCACAGGCGGGCGCCCCAGGCGGGCAACTTCCGACGCCAGGTGATGGCGGTGGGAGATTCGCCGCGGTGATACCGTCGCGGTCAGCAAGCTCGACCGCTTAGCAGGCGGTGCGCCAGAGTTGTCAGGCGAGTCGCGACAGGAGCCGGCACTGCTAAAGCATGTGGCGCTTCAGCTCAGCAGGCTTAGCAAATATTGTCCATAGCCATTCTTGGCCAGTGGTTCCGCCAGCGCAAGGACGTTTTCCCTCGTGATCCACTGCTGCGCATATGCAATTTCTTCAGGGCAGGCTACCATTAGCCCTTGGCGCTTCTGCAGTGTCGCAATGAAACTGGCGGCATCTAACAGGCTGTCGTGAGTTCCGGTATCCAGCCAGGCATAACCGCGGCCCATCATTTCGACGTTCAGTTGCCCGAGTTCGAGATAACGCCGGTTGACGTCGGTAATTTCCAGCTCGCCCCGAGCCGACGGACGAATGTCGGCGGCGAGGTCGCATACTTGCTTGTCATAGAAATACAGTCCAGTGACTGCGTAGTTGCTCTTGGGGACCTTCGGTTTTTCTTCAATGCTGATCGCGCGCTGCTTGTCGTCGAACTCGACCACCCCATAGCGCCCCGGGTCATTGACGTGGTAGGCAAAAACGCTCGCTCCGCTGGTTTGGGCGCTGGCGTGTTGCAGTTGTTTGACGAGATCGTGACCGTAGAAAATATTGTCTCCAAGGACCAGCGCGCTTGGATCGGAGCCGACAAAGTCGCGCCCGATGATGAAGGCCTGGGCCAAGCCGTCGGGCGAGGGCTGAACCGCATACTGGATGCTGAGGCCCCATTGCGAGCCGTCGCCGAGCAGCGCGGAAAATCGCGGTGTGTCTTCCGGCGTGGAGATAATCAGGATATCGCGAATGCCCGCCAACATGAGCGTCGTCAGCGGGTAATAGATCATCGGCTTGTCGTACACTGGCATCAGCTGCTTGGAGACCGCCTGCGTGACGGGGTAGAGCCGTGTGCCGGAACCGCCGGCGAGGATGATGCCTTTGCGCTTAATGTCCATGTGCTATGCCTTGATCAAATTAAATGCTGAAGAATTTTGCCAGAAGGAGGCCGATGCATACCCAAGCGGCAGCTCAGCGGCCGTACTGCTTTCCCACCCAATTCTGATAAGCGCCGCTGGTGACATTCCCGACCCATTCCTGGTTGTCGAGATACCACTGCACCGTTTTGCGGATCCCCGTCTCGAACGTTTCGGCGGGCTTCCAATCGAGTTCTTTCGCCAGTTTGGTGGCATCGATGGCGTAACGGCGGTCGTGCCCCGGCCGATCCTTCACGAAGGTGATTTGGGCAGCGTAGGATTTGCCATCGGCGCGCGGTTTCAGCTCGTCCAGGATATCGCACAGCGTATGCACCACTTCGAGGTTTGACTTTTCATTCCAGCCGCCGACGTTATACGTCTCGCCCGAGATGCCCGATTCCAGAACCCGCCGGATGGCGGAACAATGATCTTTTACGTACAGCCAATCGCGGATCTGCTGCCCATCGCCGTAGATCGGCAAGGGCTTGCCTGCCAGCGCATTGTGGATCACCAGCGGAATCAGCTTTTCGGGGAAGTGATAGGGCCCGTAGTTATTCGAGCAGTTGGTGGTCAATACCGGCAAGCCGTAAGTGTGATGGTACGAGCGGACCAGGTGGTCGGACGCCGCCTTGCTTGCCGAATAGGGGCTGTTTGGTTCGTAGCTGTCGGTTTCGCTGAACGCAGGATCGTCCTTGCCTAGCGAGCCATACACTTCATCGGTCGACACGTGCAGCAGGCGGAAATCGGCCTTTTCATCGCCTTGCAGGCCGGCCCAATAGGCACGCACCGCTTCGAGCAGCCGGAACGTACCGACGATGTTAGTCTGGATGAACTCTTCCGGGCTGTCGATCGAGCGGTCGACATGCGACTCGGCCGCAAAATTGATAATCGCGCGCGGACGATGTTGCGTCAGCAGATCGGCCATCAGCTTGCGGTCGGCGATGTCGCCTTCGACAAACACGTGGCGCGGGTCGCTGGCCGCGCTGCGCAAGGTCTCGAGGTTGCCCGCATAGGTCAGTTTGTCGTAGTTAACGACGCCTTCGTCGCTGCCGGCCAACCAGTCGAGCACGAAATTTGCGCCGATGAAGCCGGCGCCGCCAGTGACAAGAATCATGCGGCCACCTCCCGGCCCGATTGGCTTGGCCACTCGATGGCGGTGACGATGTCGTCGATCATCCCCGGCAGCTGTTCTTCCAGCCCCAGCCACATCGGCAGGCGCAATAGGCGCGCGCCAGTATCGTCGGTATTGTCCATAGTGCCGGCAGTGCGGCCAAGCTCCTTGCCATTCGGCGACGAGTGCAGCGGAATATAGTGAAACACGGTCTGGATGTCTTTTTCCTTGAGGCGCTGGATGAGGCGGGTGCGCGTTGCAAGATCGGGCAGCAAGATGTAATACATATGGGCGTTGTGCACGCAGTCCCGCGGCACGGTAGGGCGTACGATTTTACCAGCCGCTTCCAGGGCGGCGAACCGCTGATGGTATACATTCCAGATATCGAGCCGGCGCTGATTGATCTGATTGGCTTCCTCCAGCTGCGCCCACAGGAAGGCGGCGACGATTTCGCCCGGCAAGAAGGACGACCCGATATCTACCCAGGTGTACTTGTCGACCTGTCCCCGGAAAAACTGGCTGCGGTTGGTACCTTTTTCGCGGATGATTTCGGCGCGCGCGACAAAGCGTGGATCGTTGATCAGCAGCGCGCCACCTTCGCCGGAAATGATGTTCTTGGTTTCATGGAACGATAAGGCCGCCATGTGGCCAAAGCTGCCTAGAGCGCGCCCTTTGTAAGTCGACATGATGCCCTGGGCGGCATCCTCGATCACCAGAAGGTTGTGGCGTTGCGCGATAGCCATGATGGTATCCATCTCACAGCTCACGCCGGCATAGTGTACCGGCACGATCGCCTTGGTACGCGGCGTGATCGCCGCTTCGATCTTCGTTTCGTCGATGTTGAGCGTGTCCGGCCGGATGTCGACGAACACCGGCGTGGCGCCGCGCAGCACGAATGCGTTCGAAGTCGACACGAATGTATACGACGGCATGATCACTTCGTCGCCGGGCTGGATATCGGCCAGGATGGCGGCCATTTCCAGCGCGGCGGTGCAGGAGTGGGTCAGCAGTGCTTTCTGGACGCCGATGCGCTGTTCCAGCCAGGCGCTGCACTTTTTCGTGAAATTTCCATCGCCCGCCAAATGACCGCTAGCGTGCGCTTGCGAAATGTACCAGAGCTCTTTTCCGGTCATGTACGGCCTGTTGAATGGAATGTGCATGACTTGCATGTCCTTATGATGATTTGCGTTGTCCGAAGGCATCCGGCGCGAATACCCAAAACTTCTGAATTAAAAACAGCATCACCGCGAGCGACGGGATCATTGCGCCCTGGACTAACTGATGCGGATATCCGAGCACATCAACAAGGATGAACAGGACGCATATATTGATGGCATAGCCGATGCCGTAGGCGGCGCAATAGCGAAAAAAGACCTTGCTATGGGTGCCCTCATGCTCGAACGTCCACTTCTTGTTGAATACGAATGTCTGCAGCAAACCGACACTGTACAGGAGTGTCATTGCGAGCTTCGGCCCCAAGCCGAGCCGGGTCAGGCCAAGGTAGATGACATAGCAGAGCAGGTTGGACGCGACCCCCACGATTGCATAACGCAGCAACTGGCGTTGCACTTCAGTGAAGATCAGCATGGCACACCTGGCCTGACCCAGTGAAAGGTCATCTTCGGTTGTGAGAACGAAAAGCCGAGACGCGCATACAAGTTGAGCACTCGGCTGTTGCGCGCGACGATGCTCGTGCGCACTCGGGTGGCGCCACTGCGCTTGGCTTGCCCGAGCATGCAGGACCAGACGCGCCGTCCATATCCCTGACCTTGGGCCTCCGGTGCGACGGCGTTCAGGTGCCAGTAGCAGGTGCCATCGGGCAGAGATTCCGTCACAAAAAATGCAACCAGCGTGTCTCCATCCTTGATCATATACAATTCCTGCGTTGGGTGGTGCAAGGTGGTGGCGACCCAGTTCTGGTAACGCAGGTCGCTGATCGCGGGGTCGAGCCGCGGATCCACCTTGAAGCGCTCATGCTGGAAGGATGCACCAGCAATGTCCAGTAAGGCAGGCAGATCCGCTTCAACGGCGCGCAGAATGTTCAAGGTGTCGGCGTGCCCCGCGGGCCCGAATGCGCCGAGATCGAATTCTGGTGCATAAAGCATTTCGATGAAGCGGAAGCCGCAGTCCTCGAGTAGCATCGATTCAGCCATGAAATCGTGAGGCAGGCGACAGCTCACCAAGCGGGCTCCGATCTGATCGCGTTGTTCTGCGAACAGTTGCATGTCGGCCGTTGCATTGTTGCCGGTCACCTTGATGTCATCAATTTGCATCACTGGGAATTTGCACACGACCTCATCCCACGGGGCGCGGACCCAAGTCAGCCGCAGCGACGGCGTAATCAGTTGTTCAGACACGATGCTTCATCTCGCCGGCGATTTGGTCGGAAGTGGCGGCCGGCAACTCGCCTGACTGCTTATGACGAATGACGTATTGAGGTTTACGATTGACGTTCAGATGCAGACGGCCAAGGTACTCGCCAATCACGCCCAACGCGAGCAATTGGGCCCCGCCCAAAATCAGCACGGTGATGATCGTCGATGCGAATCCCGGTACCGTGATATTCGAAATGAAGTACTGGAATAAATAGTAAAACCCGACCCCGAACCCACAAAGTGCGGTCGTGAGTCCAAGTGCACTGACAAGCTGGAGGGGAATCAGGGAGAAGTTGGTGTAGAGATTGAGCGCCAGCGCGAGGAGCTTGCCAAGCGAATATCCAGAATTGCCTTCGGCGCGGGAATGATGTTCTACTTCAACGCCGGCGATTCGACTAGTGCACCATGCCAGCAGGCCATCGAGGTAGGTAAAGTTTAGATCGTAGAACATCACGCTTTGCGCCAATTGGTGGGTCATGACGCGAAATGGCGTAGGCGTCACGGGGTTGCGAAACACCGTGCGATAAAAATGCCAGACGATGGTCGAGCCCAAGTTGCGCCAAGCTGCGTGCTGGCGATTACCCGGGCAACCGTAGACCAGGTCGAGGTGATTGTTTTGGATGTGGTGCAGCAGCTTCGGAATTTCCTCCGGAGGATTTTGAAGGTCGTCATCCATAGTTACAACGTAAGCCCCGCGCGCCATGCCCAAGCCACACATCAGAGTGTTGTGTTGGCCGTAGTTGCGCATTAACTGGACGGCGAGGACGTGCACCGGATCTTTTACCGCAAGGGCTTGCATCGCCGGCCATGAATCGTCGCGACTGCCATCGTCTACCAAGATTATTTCGTAATTTTTTGACATTGGGCCGAGCGTCTTCGTGAGTCGCTCGTGCAACTGGTCCAGGGTGCGCGCCGAGTTATACACCGGTACGACAACGGAAATGTCCAATTCAGGCATCCGCTCGCTCCCGTATGCTGTGCTTTGGAAGGAGTTGCGATACGGCGCCGTTTCCGACATATGCATATCTGGTCTCAGGTTTTTGGCGGAATTTTTGACAATAGCCGCCATGGAAGGGAAATAAATAGAATAACTGTTGTTGTGAAATTATACAATAAAGCCCGGAAAAGAATTGCAACGCGAACAATATTGTTGTAAAATAGATAAATAATTGAGATGGCTTTGCTTCTTTTGTAGCATCGCTGACCGTTCCAGCCCGCGACGCCGGATATTTGATGATAAAAAAACCACAAAATCTAAGGCCGACACTGACGTTGATATTTTCAACCACCCTGCTTGTGCAATTGGCGTTACTGCTTTTTAGCATGCCGCTCAGCCAGGTCCTCTCCGGCGCACACAGTTTCTACATCGACAACCCTTACCACGTTTACCAACTCGAGTTGGGGAAGGCATTGCTTCATCAAGGGCAGTTGCTTGGTTACGACCCGTTCCTTGGCGCCGGCCATCTTGGGGGCATGAACGATAACGTCAGCGCGCGCGTGCCGGTGTTCTTGTCAGCCTTGTTACCCGCCGGGTTGCCCTCCGGCGCTGTTTATTCTCTTTACATACTGGCGTGCGCCCTGGTGGCGCCGCTTGCCGTTGTGTGGACGGCACGCATGTTGCACTGGCCAACCTTGCATACCGCGATTGCGTCGGCCCTTGGTCTCGCCCTGTGGTGGATCGGTGCGCTGCATTGGTACCACACAGCGGGGATGGCCAGCTTCATTTGTGGTTCATATCTGGGGCTGCCCTACGCGGTGTGGACCTGGAACCTCTGCAGCCAAGCGGAACGCAAACCGGCAAGTTTGGTAGCCGCAGGCATTTTAGGCGGCTTGGGTATGTGGCTGCACCCCTTGTTTCCCGTGCTGGCTGCTGCGCTATTCCTGGGATTTTTCCTGTGGAACACGCGAAGGGCGCTCGTTCCGGCCATCCTGTTGCGCGGCAGTGCAATTGCCGCGATTGCGCTCCTGGTAAACGCACCGTGGCTGATTGCCGTGCTCGGATCACACGATATCGGGGCGAACCCGCTAGTGGTCCATCCCTTCCAGAAAGCCGTCGGAATCATGGTCGCATTGCGGCCCGCGATGGGCCAATGGGCGTCCCAGGCGATGGGAACGTTTCTTAATCCGCTGATGTTGCTGACATGCTGCGCCGGCCTCTATTTCATGCCGCGCGATCAACGCCGCCGGATGCTGCCATTCCTGTTCGCCGGGCTGACGCTGCTACTGTTCGCCGCGTTTGGCGCGGCCAGCATCACTCTTGGGCAGTTGCAGCCGAATCGATTCATTGCGCCCGCGTTTCTGCTGGTGGGTCTCGGCGCGGCCTATTGCATTGGCGAGTACGTCGTACGGCTGCGCTTTTCTGGCCAGCGTGTTCCGAAACTGGCCTCCATCGCATTTGCGGTCCTACTCAGCGTGTATGGTGGGCGAGAAATTGTACGCGAGGCCACGGCGGGCATTCATGGGCATTACGGCAAAGCGCCGCCAGAGCTTTCCCAGCCGCCTGCGCTGGTGGCGCAACTGGAATCCTGGATCTCGGCCAACACCTCGGCAGACGGGCGCATCATTTTCGAAACCTCGCTCGCGCGGATCCACGGCGGCGGCCATGTGGCCGGCTTGATTGCCTTGAAGACAGGACGCGAATTCGTGGGTGCAGCCTATCCGTATTCGCTGCCTGCAGTGTCCGTGTGGGATCACATGGCCTTCGGCAGGCCTGTCGGAGATTTGACCAAGGCTGATTGGTCGCGCGCGTTCGACATGTACAACGTGGGATGGGTGATTGCGCATTCGTCGGAATTAAAGCAGGCGATGGATGCGTTGCCGGCCGCGAAAGCTGTGGCGAAGTTCGACAAGATTCAGATCTACAAGATCGATCGCCTCCTTTCTTTCATGCAGGCGAGCAGTGGTCGGATCGCCGCGCGCAGCTTCAACCGGGTCGATGTGGCGGGCGCCAGCGGATCGCAGGTGGTACTCAAGTACCATTGGCTGCCGGGCTTGGTGACCAATCCACCGAGAACAATCGAACCGGTGCAGCTGGCGCCCGATTTCCCGCCTTTCATCCGGATCCTGAATCCACCTGATCACTTCACGGTGTCGCTGTGCCCTAAATGCAAGCCGCAGTAAGGCATAAACGCCCGCCTCGCGGCGGGCGTGAGCGTTAGCGCGGAACGGTCGCAAACTGCGGTTCCGAACTGTAGTCCGGTGTGACCCGTGCACGACATGGACAGCGTCCAGTCGTCGCGACCTCCCTTGCCGCCGATGTTGGTGCTATACGAGGGGGCATTCGACTGCGTCGCCGTCGAACTCGTGCTTTCGAATTTCAGGTCGGTCACCGGCGCCGTGGGGTCCTTCGGCGCAACTGGCATAGCGGGCAGTGCAGGGCGTTGGCGAAAAAAAACCGCTCACATATCGGAGCGGTTTTCCTGAAACTGGTGCAGCTTATTTTGCTGCTGCCGCCATATAGTCCACGGCTGCCTTGACTTCGTCGTCCGATGCGGAAGAACCGCCCTTCGGAGGCATCATGCCTGCCTTGCCCTGGAAGCCCTTGATCGCGTGTTCGTAAAGGACCGCAGTGCCTTGCTTGACGCGTGGCGCCCAGGCTGCCTTGTCGCCGAACTTAGGCGCGCCGGCGATGCCTGCACCGTGGCAAGCCACGCACGCGGTGGTGTAGAGGTTCTTGCCGGCATCGGCGGCCAGCTTAGGCGCTGCCGCGGCGGCAGGAACTGCCTCTGCAGGAGCGCTCGCCGCGGCAGGTGCGGCCGCAGCCGGGGTGGCGACTGCTGGCGCTGCTGCCGGGGCAGCAGCAGGGGCCGCAGGAACTTCAGGCTCCTTGAATTTCGCGCCGCCTTTGTTTGCCATGTAGACCACTGCGCGTGCCACTTCGACGTCGTCGAGGTCAGGATTGCCGCCTTTTGCCGGCATCGCGCGGATGCCTTCGATCGCGTGCTTGAGCAGGGTGTCGTAGCCTTGTGCAATGCGGGGAGCCCATGCGCCGGCATCGCCGAGCTTTGGCGCACCGGCCGCGCCGCTGGTATGGCAGGCGGAGCAGATGGCGGTGTAGACGGCCTCGGCTGCTTGCAGCACTTTCGGCGCGTTCGCGTCTTTCAGGGTGAAACCTTCATCAGCCACGGGACGCACACGCGCCGCAATCGCTTCCGCGCTCTGGCTTTCGGTACCGGCACCGGTCAGTTTGGTGGTGGTTACGAATGACACCAGCAAGATGATGCCGATGACGGTGACCAGGAAGAAACCGGCCACGGCAGCGACGAGCTGCTTCGGGGTACGGATCGCGGATTCGTGTTCGTTATGTGCGTCGCTCATGATTTCCTTATTACAATTTTCAAAGCTGCCGGCGGACCTGCTTGCTGGTTGATATGCAAACACTCGCCAAACCCGCGATTATAGACCCAAAGGCCCTGTTTTGGAACGGCAATTGCCCGCGACGCGACACTTTCCATGGACGGGACGATGGAAAAACTGTATCCTTCGCATCTCTTCAGAAATTCCCCCCAGCGCGGCTGTAGCTCAGTGGATAGAGTATTGGCCTCCGAAGCCAAGGGTCGTGGGTTCGATCCCCGCCAGCCGCACCACATTTCTTCAATCAAATCAGGTAGTTGGCCCTTGCGATGCATTGCGTTGTTAAGCAATTTTGAGCATTGATTGGCACACTGACTGTGCCAAAATTGTGCCGAAATCCCACAGAATCAAATAGTTAGCCGATGCTGTTGGCACAGTGCTCACCAGTGTGCGCTCGAGTGCGCAACTAGGAGAGACACTCGAGTCCATTGATGCAGAATCTAAGTGTCCGCAATCAAGCCGCCCTTTACCAATTTCAGATCCAGACCGGCAAGGATCGATGCCAGAAAATTGCCGATGATCATGTTGGCTACTTCGAAGGACAATTGAGCAGTTTCCGGAGAGACAGGCTCCCCTCTATGGACGAAGCTATTACGGGCTTTCTGAACGTAAGTAAGCTCTTCTCGAAGTGTCTTCGTGTGGCTCTCAATACGAAATACGTTGAAATCGATCTTCGCGTATTCTGCAAGTAGTCGCGCAAGCAGAGGCGTAAAGCTTCCAAGCCCATTCTGCTTTAACGCGAGCTCCGACACGAGGTCGGCAACTGAATCGTTGTGCACAAGTCCGTAGATCACGGGCTTCAGAAGGGCTGCCTTCAGTCCCAGCTCGATTGCAGTAATAAATAGCACGGTCGCGGCCGAGGGCGAAACTGCTAAGAGTGCTTTAGCCTCTTTGTACACAGCAAGCACTGGTACAGCGATGTCGGGGTGAGACGTGTAGTAAGACCGCATTCGCTCGAAAGTGAACTGATCAATGGCTTCGTGAGACACGCGTTCAACCAAATCGATGTACCACTCATCGCGGGCGATCTCATCAGGAGTATCCATTCTTATTCTTCCAGGGCGGCGCTAGAACTAGCGGTATAGGTCAACGTACAGCCTCATCACTTGGCGAACTTCTCTCGACGCGCATCTTGCTTTGCAGCCGCCTCAAGTCGTGCAAAGGTCTCTTCTTGCTCGTTCCGTATCGTGTCCAGCATCGATAAAACTCCCGAATGATGCGCGAAAGCCTTGGCGCGGTTCGTAGTGTACTGGCGCGTTTCGTCATCGTAGTAATCCTCTGGCTGCTCGTCCACGCCCCAAGAATTATCCTCTCGCCATTTTTGCACTTCGATTTGCTTTAGGAATAATGCACGAGCGGCATCTCGTGCCAGCACGACCTTGTCTGCTGTTGGCACCCGATGCCCGTGCGGCAAATCGGGGACGCCGGTCACAAGCCAAAAAGCATACTCGGGCCAAGCGGCGCCGATCCCTTCGATCATATCTGCGGAGGCTTTTCCGCCTCGGTTCCACCAGGTGCGCCAGGTCTCAGCCTTAATCCTTGTTGCCTCTTCAAGGGCGACAAATCGCCGTGTAGGTGGCGTGACGGTTTCGATCAGATGACGAAGTCGTTCAGACAAATTCATAAAAATTCCTAGTGACAACAGTTCAATTGCGTATTATTATGTGTCAACTGACACGCTTTGCGACACATCAACAGTGTTGCGCGGCTCAAAATAAGGCAATTATGGGCGACATTTTGAAGCTTGACCATCGACAAGATGATTCCACTCCCGAAATCCTGGCCGTCGAGCATCTAGCCCAACTGATTCACAAATCGCCGTCCAGCATTCGCAGTGATGCGTCACGTAATCCCTCAGCACTTCCCCCAATTTGCCGCCTCCCGGGCAATAAGCGCTTGCTCTGGCGCCGCGAAGACGTTTTCTCGTGGATTTCACGCTTCGTCGAGCTCGTACCCCATGCACGAGCAGAGGCGATCGCCGTAATTGCAGTTCCAAAGAAACGCGGTCGCCCGCGCAAGACTGAATTGCGGAGCAACGCGTGACCTTCTACAAAATTGTCTGCGGTGCCGGCGTGCTTGTCCAGGGGGAGTCACCTGATTTCCTTTTGTGTGTTGAACAGGCAAGAGAAGCTAAATTTGCTTGGGCGGTTCGCCTTCCTGAAAGCACTTTGCGAGTTCATTTTTTCTATCCGAATCGCAAACGAGTCCCATCCTCGGATGTCGCCGCGGCAATGCGCGCGCTTGAAAATCCATCAATTGCGGCTGCTGTAGCTCGCCGTCGTGCCGTAGCCACGCAAGTTCCGTCTGCCCGCAGCGAAGCGAGGACAGCCGGAACTTGTGCGGCTGCGGGCCGGGGTTTTGCTGTTGCAGTTGACTTTGATTTTCGTCAGGCGGGCGTGGTAGCACCGCCTGACAGTCTCACCGGTGGGAATTCCGATGTGGATGCCTCGCTTCGCGGCGGGGATTGATCTTTATGGCATACGACACCGTCGCAATTAGATCGCCGTACCTGGGCGAATCGGAAATTAACCATATTGAATTGCAGTGTTTTCGTCGCACAGGCGTCGAAATGACTACGGGACACGAAAAATACGTGATTTTCACTGGTGAATTGGAGTCGTCCGCTGATGCTCGCATCGGACTTGTGGTCAAGCGAAAAGAGTATGTGCTGGATCAGAACGGACGACCGGCTGAGGTCGAGTGCGATCCATACCTACTTGTCGAAGCATCTGTTCACAAGATGCAGCTCGGGCACAACATCTACGGCGGTCCAACAAACTTTCAGAAAGCCTGCCGCGAACTGGTCACGTTAATCGAACGACTGCTCGAAGTCGAATTGCCGAGAGCCGATGTATGGACTGTGCGTCGGACGGATGTCGCCCTCGTATTCCGAGTAGCGGAAGAAGGATGTAAGGAATTTTTTGCGGGAATGAAGAATTCAAATTTTCCACGACGGGGACGCGGGAAAGCGTTCTACAACATGGGGTTCTATTTTCCTGGGAAGACGACGACTCTCAAGGGATACCACAAAGGCACAGAGTTCGCCCTTCACGACAAGGCGCGGCTTCGGGGGTTTTACCGGAACTACTTCATGTACAAGTTTGGAAAAAATGATCTAAGAAATCATGAGCGCCTTGAAAAAAAGATTGAGGCGCTCCAACGACTTGCGAATAGTCGCTTGCGCTTGGAAGTGGAGATCCACGCGCCGAAGCTTGAATACGATTTTGGGAAATGTCCACGGGTTGATGAGGTATCGGATGCGTATTTGCAGCAAGTCTTCGACACGGAAGTCGAGAAGCTGCTCAGGGAAGGAAAACAAGGTATGGACAGCGTAAGGACGAACAGAGCGGTGCTTCGCAGATTGAAAGAGGTGTACGGGGATTTGAATGGCCAGAGGCTGCACGGATTTTGGTCGATGCTTTCAACAGAGGGAGATGAATTTACGCGAGGCGAGGTGCCAAGGGCGTCTTTCTATCGATACCGAAAGCAACTGGAAGAGGCGGGCGTGTCCTGGCGAAATACAGATTTGAAGGTGATTGCAAACGATGGCGCTTTGCCGTTCGATTTCGCTCCGATTCGATCAGATAGGCGATTGTGCTTTTTACCGGCGCGCAATCGTGAGGAGTATCAAGTAAGCCGGAAAATGTTGCAAGCAGCGTAAGGAGATTTGTGATGGCGGAATCGAATGCAGTAGTGAAGTTGGAAGAAAAGAAGAACCACAGTGCCGTGAAGGCGATGCATGTAATGGTCACTGGACGTATCGAAGGGTCGAAATCATATGACGGGAAGCGATACACGCAGGTGATGACGCCGGCCCCCGATGCCTACTCCCGGCCGCAGTTGGTCGAAATTCGAAGCAAATCGAAGCTTGGCGAAAAAGGCGAAGAGATTTCTTGCCAGTGTGTATTGGGAGGATTTCAGCGCAAGCCTTACGAAACGAAGGACAAACAGTCCGGCGAGATTGTCAAAGTCGTCCCGGTCGAGCACACGCTCGATCTCGCTGAGGCGAGTGACTAAGGAAGATCGGATATGGCCGTGGGGCAGACGCAAACCATCTTGATATGCGCGGCATCGGATGTAGCGCAAGCGCCGTGCCCAGCAGGTATGGCCCTGACAACCGTTCAAGGATATGTACTTGACCCCAACCAAGCTGGGAACATCGAAGCGCAAAACGCCGAGTTTGACTACGCGTACGCAGCGGGAATTTGGTCGATGGCATTTACGTTTGTTGTCGGTCTCTATCTCGTTGCTAAGTCGGCCGGCACGGTGATGAACGCTATACGCAATTTGTAGTACTGGCCGGGCAGTTTCCCGGTATTTCAATCGTAGGGGTATCACATGAACAAAAACATTCAACGCGGTTTGGCACTGGTCGGCGCTTTGGGCTTTTCGGCGATGGCTTCGGCGCAAGCGGCTGGTCCGGACATGACCGGCCTGACCTCGGCCGTTGATTTCGGCACTGTCACCACGGCCATCATGGCAATCGCCGGTCTGCTCGCGGTCGTGTATGTGGCGATCAAGGGCGCCCGTATCGGCCTGTCAATGCTCAAGCGCTAAGGCGGCGGCGCTCGATGGCGGGGGTGCTTCGTGCACCCCTTTTTTTCGAATGAATTTCGCGGAGGGGAAATTTCTAAGGGGGCGTGATGACTATCAACCAGCTTTGGTATTTCGGCGTGTTTGTTTGGGGTCTTGTGTCCGCGTGGGCGGTTATTGAGGGATTGAAGGATTGAACATGAGAGTTTTTTTTCTGTGGGTATTTCTCGCTATCTTCTCGGCGGGACAGGTGCGTGCTGCGGCTGTTCCAGTATCGCGTACTCAGAATGCGCTTTCGGGCGTAATTCAAACCAAAATGGCAAATCGCGGATTTGCTGCAAACGATCCTCGCTGGGTTACAACGCTCCAGACTGTTGGATCGGGCATAGGAGGCGCTGCCGCCGCTGCTGCCGTGGTTACTCTTGCTGGTGTTACAGCTCCTGCCTGGGTGACCGCTGGCGCGGTTGTGGGATTGACAGCGCTGTTCGCGGCGGGAATTGATTTGGCAATCGACGGCGTCCGCTGGCTACTAAATCCGGATGGCACTGTGACTGTGGGCGTAACGGGCGCTGGTGGTGGCTCGCTGCTCGTGGGTGGCGCTTTTGTACGAGGTTCGGCTGGTGGCTATTACCCTGCGCCGCACACTAAGGATCAGGCTGCAGATGATTGGGCGAGACTGTGCGGGAACTCGACCGAATGCGGGTTCGAACTGAAATTAGATAAGGTCACACAAGGCACGAGTGGGTCGGATGTAATCTTTACATCTGTCTACGATGTTTGGGATCCTCGCGGGTTCATGGTGACCAACTTCGGCTTGACCGAATACCCAAGGGGCTCGCCGGTATCTTGTGGTCCGGGTCTTGTGTACTTCCAAGGCAATTGCGTAACGATGAAAACTCCGCCGACCGGCCCGACACCGAAGCCGGTCTCGGATGCTGTAGCAAGTATTTCGGCAGCGGACAAGGGCAGGGCTGCAAATCCGATTTTGATCGCCGCGCTGGCAAACGCTGCTTGGCAAAAAGCAGCGGCTTCACCTGGCTACGCTGGGCTGCCCTACGACCCGGCAAATCCGATTACGGCAGGTGATGCGACAGTGTGGCAGGCGCAGAATCCCACCAATTGGCCCAGCGTCGGGGATCTTGTAATGCCACAGGCCGCGCCCGCGGGTGGCACCGCATCGACTCCGTTCACACTGCCCACGGACACGTCGCCCGTTTCCAGCACCGATCCCTCAACTTCCCCAAGCGCTGGAATCAATCCTTCGACGCAGCCTTTAATTAACCTGGGCGTCGATCCGGGTATTGGGGCCCCTGTGCTGGAATCGACGCCAACTGCACAAGCGATTCTTTCGCCTGTGCTTGGGTTGTTACCGTCGTTGAAGACCTTTGTGGTTCCTGCTCACCAGTCCACTTGTCCAGTTGGTTCAGCGAACCTGTTCGGTAAGCAGTTATTGCTCGACGGTCACTGTGCGCTGACCGAAGGAGCACGCCCAACGCTTTATCCGGTCATGGCGTTCGTGTGGTTGTTCGTCGCACTTTTAATCATCCTCGCCGCGTAATCGGAGGCATCAAATGTTTGGAATTGTTCTCTCTGCACTCAACGTCCTACTCGGCTTCATCTTCCGTTCGGTTGTAATCAAGTTTGCTGTGTTTTTCGGCCTCTTCTTTGTGACCACCGAATTCATCTCGGTTCTTTCAGGGCTGCTGCCCACCAGTAGCGCGCTGACAGGCTCGCTCGGTGGCATTCCCGCTGGCGTTTGGTACTTCCTCGATCTATTCAATGTGTCTGCGGGTTTGCCGATGTTGCTGTCCGCTTGGGCCACTCGATTCATCATCCGCCGCATCCCAGTGATTGGATAATTTCATGAGCCCCTCTATGACCTACACATGGGATTGGCTGCAAGAGCTTTCTCAGATGTGCACGTTCTCCTTCTCCGATTATTTGGTGTGTTGCTGTGTGATCGGAGTTGGGGTGCTGGCTTGGGGAACTTGGCGAAGGAGCTGCCGTGCCGATTAACGTATACACCGGGCTGATGCGATCAGGAAAAAGCTACGAAGTTGTATCGGAAGTCATCGTGCCTGCAATTCGTTCAGGGCGCAGAGTCGTGACAAATGTTGACGGCATCTCCGAGGAGAAGATACACGACTACCTACGGTCCTTGCATTCTACCGACGACGATTCGTTGTTCGGGAAAGTAATACACGTCGAGAACGCGCAGGTGTTCGATGAGGAATTCTTCCCTTACTACGATGATGCCAAAGGTGTTCACACCGACACGACCGTGCAGCCAGGTGATCTCGTCTGCATCGACGAAGCATGGCGATTTTGGGGAGCGTCAGGCAGCAAAATTCATAAGAATCATAAATCGTTCTTCCTGGAACACGGCCATTTCACGCACGAGAAGACGAAGGTCGCCTGTGACTTGGTGCTGATGATCCAAGATATGTCCACCTTGAATCGGTTCGTCAAGAACGTCGTCGCGTTCAACTTTAGAACCCACAAGAAGGTTGCGTTGGGGATGGGGAACACCTACAGCCTGAATATGTGGGAAGGGCACAAGCAGTCCAACGCGACACTTATTGGAAATTGGGTACGACGGTACAAAAAGGAGGTATTCCCGCTGTATTCGAGCTTCAAGGGTGGCGCGCAAGGCGTCATGGTTAATGCTGATCGGCGCCAAAATATATTCACAAATAGAAAGCTGTGGTTCCTAGTTGTTGTCCTGGTGGCTGGCGGCTGGCTTGCCGGCACGAACATATGGAAGTTTTTTCATCCTGCTCCGGTTGGCAAAGACGGCAAGCCTCTTTCCTCGACCGTCGCGAGTGTGAATAGCTCGTCTGCTCGGCAATCAGCACTTCCAGCCGGTGCGGGGACAGCACGGGCATCCAGTGGCATCGCCGTCATCGTTCCGGTAAGCGACGACTGGCGACTCGCAGGAACGTACAGCACGAACGGAGAAAATTGGGTAGTCCTTACAAATGCGGCCGGAGCAATCAGAGTAGCGTCGCCGTCGCAGTTCCAAAATTTCGGAATCGCGCAAATTGGTGAGGTTGACGGCGCCAGAGTTAGTCAGTGGTCCGGGCCGTCGCGCACAATTTCCGGATCGAGCACGGTTAGCGCCCCCGGTGCAGCCGCCGCGCCCGTTTTTTTTAAGAAGTGAACGATGAATAGAATTCTGTCCCTCTGCGTGCTGCTGTTTTCGCTGTCCGGGCTCGCCACAGCCACGCCGTCCGTACCTGCGGCTTCGAGCGCTCTGTTACCAACAAAATTCGATTTTCGCGGTGTTAACGTCGCGTCTGTTGTCCAGCTGATCTATGCTGAAGCGCTACATGAATCGTATGTGATAGATCCGGAAGTGCTCATAGATGCGCGTACGGTATCGTTTCGATTTGAGGGGAAAAAACGTGACGTCCCAGTTTTTGTAACGGCCTTTTTTGATTCGCTCGGGTTGACGGTGATCCGAAGAGGTGGCATCGATTTCATCGCAAAAAAATCTCCGTCAATCGCTGCTCCTGGCAAAGAGGCGGAAGTGTTCATCTACCGACCTCGCTTCCGCGATGGCGCATATCTAGTGGAACTCTTGTCGCCGCTTGTTTCAGGCTCGTTCACTTCTAAGCGAGCCGTGCATGGATCAATCGTTGGAGACAGCGCAGCGACTGACAAAGTTGCACCCATGGGTTCCGCCGCCGCGTCAGTAGACCGCCAAACTGACACTTTGGTTTTTACAGGTTCGTTAGAGGACGTTGTGAAGCTTAAGAAGGTCTTGCCGCAGGTGGATCTTCCAGTCGGCGATGTCCTCGTTCGCGGGGTGTTGTACGAGGTGCAGACCGACGAAAAAAGCGGGTCTGCATTTGGGTTGGCGTTAAATCTGTTGCGCGGGTCGGTCAAGTTAGGGCTGGGACCGCTGACAACTTCACCTGGTGAAGCCTTCGTCGCTTTAAGGAACAACACCATAGAGGCGGTCGTATCTGTGCTCGCCCAAGACTCTCGCTTCAAGGCTGTTTCGAGACCGATGTTGCGCGTCACCTCCGGCGGTGCAGGGCGCTTCACTGTCGGACAGGATGTGCCCGTCTTGGGCTCGGTTAGCTATCCCGGCTCAGGACAAGCACCAGTGCAGTCGGTGACGTATCAATCCAGCGGCGTTATCTACGACGTTAGGCCAGTCGTACATGATGCTTCAATCGAAGTCTCGGTGATGCAGCAGACATCGAACTTTGTCCCAACAAACACGGGAGTTGCTGGGTCTCCCACCCTTATTAAGCGAGAACTCAAATCCAATCTAAGTCTGACCGATGGAGAGATAGCGGTGATGGGGGGCTTGCGGGATTTAAAGGAAGCTCGGTCGAGCGAAGGGCTTTCGTTCCTTCCGTCCTTCTTGCGCACAAAGTTGGGCGAGAAGACCAGCGTGGAAATCCTGTTGATCCTTCAAGTAACGAAACTCTGAACGTCGGGGCAACTCGTCGAGGTAACGTCGAGACGGCCAGATGCAATTCCTGCCGCTGTCCACACTTGGCGTGAATAGCATCGTTGCCCGCTAGTAATTTCGCGGAGGCGAAACTTTGGTCGCCGAAATAATTAGCCCTTGGTCGCTTTGATTGCGGCCGCGAGTGCCAGGATTAGCTCCTGTTGCTCTGCGCTCGAGATTTCGCCGTTGATATACCGATCATTGATTGCTTGGGCTTCCGGGCCTATCGTAAATCCTTCCAGCCGCACATTAGCCGTTGCAAAAGCGACAGCGCGTGCCCGTTTGGCCTTTTCTTCGGGAGAAATTGCGCTAGTCATATGGGGCCTTGTAAATGGAATTTCACGGCAGCGAAAGGCCGGTTCACCTTGTCGTCCACGTAGCTTTTCGTCAGATTGCACGGATGATGCGACATTTTGCCCGATACCGTGCAAACGAGTGTGGCTAATTCATCTCACTGGGGAGGTGAGCGACAACGGTTTCGTTGACAAATTAGCTTAGTCGGTCAACACGGCAGGCGCAACTGATACGTCAGGGGGCGGGGATCATTATTTCTTCATGGCAATTGATTGCCTCTCGATAAATCTTTCCGAAAAAACCCATTTGTGAGATGATATTTGGTCATAAGCGGGAACTACAGAGTGTCACCGCTACCTAGGGGAAGTGCGCGGCCCGCGATCACGCGCAAAATTAAAGCTTTTGATGGATGTAATATGAGCCAGCTTCCTCCGGTAGTTCCAACTCTTTCGGTTGACGAACTCGTGTCTGCATTGGAACTTCGGACATCGTGGACTTTGATCAGGAAGGCGCTGAAGTTGCAGAAGCTGCCAGTCGGTCTGGGTTGGAAGGATCTGAAAGGGCACGCGGCGGAGAACAACGCCGTAGGCGCAAAAATCCGTGTTTTTTTACAAGAGTATTTTGAAGAGTCAATCATAACTGGCGAGCGCTTCGTTCAACTATACAGCGTTGAGAAGGGTTTGGTTTCCAGCATAGTTTCGACAGCAAAGACTGTAACTGTGCCATCGTCCGCATTCTCAGCAAAGTACCCACTTCCTCTGGATGTGAATATTCTGTCTGGTGCACCAAGCGACCCGACCCTCTGTGGCGTGCGTACTCATACGAACGGCGACATATCGTTTATCTTTTGTTCTGCTGGCTACTATGACGACAAAAACTCATACGACTATGGTCAGCTCTCAGCACTTGTGCAACAGACTTACAGCGGTATTGATAAGCTAATTACTGTCCGCAAGTCGTACTATCAAGCGTATGACGTGATAACGCTCCGGGTGGGACTGGAGCGTCTGGAAATTTCAGTCGATCAGCCGGGCAGACTCGGGTCTGCACGTCTCGAAACGAGGCCTATGGAAATTCTTAGCGCGTGCGCTTTGTCCGTCCAGCAGCTTCAAGGATTTGGAGCGCGTCCGCCGGAAAACTTGTTCGCCGCCATCTCGTCGATGTACAGCGCAGCTAACGAAGGAAAGGTTACCGCCTTGGCGTTTCGTACAACAACCGGCTCGGTGAAGCGAGAGCGAATGACCACTTCTAGTGATGATCTGCGCGACGAACGATTCCACCATGCAGGTATGGTCGCCGTTGGACAGGACATCAAACCGTACGAACTCGAACTCGAATGGAACTTCACTTTGCCCGATGGCAGCGCTGACCTGAAACTTGCAGGGATGTTGAGTCAACTGGCATCGGCAACTCCTACACTTCATGGCTGCTACGTTTCCGCTCACCAGTCCAGTTCGTTCGAGAAGGCACTGAATCGTTTGGTTACTTATATCTGAATATTGTGACACCGCAGAACAAAAATGAAGCGATTGAAGTACTGACCTCCCTGTGGAAGGGGCGGCCAGAGGAGGCGTTCGGCTGCGCGATCATTGACTACCTCTCAGATCATCTCGACGCACGACATATTCCATTTTCTGAATTTTTTCGCATTGCGTTGGATGGCAAGCCAGCGGATCAAGAGGTCGTACTGAATATTGTGAATTATCTGAGCGGCGCTCAACTACACCTGCTTGCAAAGGGCTTCGAATACATTGAGGATGATTCCGTAACGGAGATCGATTCGCAACAAGCTCGCGCTGCCTATGATGCGAGTATCAACCCGTTAACTGGGCAGTTTGATGAGGCAGTAAAAAAGAAGATTTTTGTTTATTTCATGCCGTCCGAGGCGGCAAAGAATTTGTTGGGGATCGCAGGATGACGCGCCTCAATGGTAAAGATGTCTCGCTGGAAGAGCTCGGTGCTCTCGTCGCTAACAGTGAGTTCGCGTTTGACATGTTGCGGCACGAATTTGCGAATGACTACGACGAATTCGTGGAGACCTTGTACGACAATATCGATAAGGCCATTGGAAAACTCGAGCAAAATCCGCAGTTTTATGAAGATGCGGAGGAAGACAAGATCACGCACGAAATCGCCAACATGCTTTCAATGGCGGGCTACGACGCCCGCCAAGGGGAGACCAGCGGTGGGAACGTGGACCTCACTGTGAAAGGCTACAAGTCTGCTTGGTCTTGGGTTGGCGAAGCCAAAATCTATAAGACAATCGATAATTTGCGGGAAGGATTTCTGCAACTATCGACAAGGTACCGCAACGCCAGCCCAGTACATGCTAAGTCTGGGATCTTAGCCTACACAAAAAGGAAAGACGCAGCCGGGTGTTTGAAGGAATGGCTAGAAGAAATTGGCAAAATGGGACTTGAGGATTTTTCGGTTACACCTTGCACCAGACGAGGCCCACTCGCTTTCTATACTACGCACAAGCACGAAGCGTCAGGGCTACCTGTCCAGGTCCGCCATTCGGCGATCTCGCTCTACCATTTGCCGAAGGACAGGAGCGGACTGACAGCGCAGAAATATCAAGATGCGCATGCGGCCGAGGCCGCTGCCAAAGCAAAGGCTGCCGGGCCGTAGCGTGACGGCACCCAGGTGCATGTAGTCGCACGCTGGTGTTATTTGATTTGCCAACCATATCGGAGAAGTTTTGGACACCGCCACTTGTACTGAAGACGGGCATACCTACACGGCGGTGGAGTTCGCTGCGCTGGCCCCAGACACCTTGGAACGACGCCGTCGAGTACTGCGCTGTGCTGAATGTAATGGCCCAGCATTTTTCCGGAAACGTTCACGTAGCGGCCGGGGGGCATGTTTTGGAGCCAGGCCACATGCTGAGGGTTGCAATCAAGCGACAGCAGATAATGACTTGCTAATTCCTGGAGCCGGCGATGACCAAGATGAGCTTTATAACCCTGGTGATCGTATCGTTATAGACCTTGGATATGGCGCGCAAGAACCGCAGGTCCATCTCGATCAGGATGCTAGGCAGCCGAGGAGGGCGCGGGGTGGCCGCTTCGTAGGGGACGGCAATAGGGGAAACGCAGAGATGCACCGTCGCTTAAGCACGATGCTGCGAACCCTCGTGGACGCACCAAATTTTCGATACTCTGATCAAATAATTGCCGTGGGGGATCACCCGGAATTGCCCGCTCGCGATTTCTTCGTAAATTTTTCTGATGTCACTCCGCAGTATTCAGGTCAGTTTCGCGGGTATTGGGGGTTATTGTCCGATGCTCGTCGCGGCGCAGACAACACTCTTTGGCTGAACAGCGGAGGGCGCACAAGTATGAGTGTCTGCCTCCCTGAAGAATTTGTCGATGTCATCGCACAGCGGTATCGGCTAACAGAAGATGAAGATTTTTCCGGGGCATATTTGCTGGTCCTGGCCACTCTGAGCGTGTCGCAGTATGGAAAAATCTTCTGTGTCGTTAACGATCCCGCTGTGATGTCTCTTCGTTGATTAGTCGCCGTAGTATTGGTTTCTGAACCGTTTTATTTGAGTTTCTTTGCCAAGTCTTCGGCGCGAAGATGTGTATATCGCTTGAGCATATCGAGGGTCTTGTGGCCAGTGATGGCCGCAACCTCCATCACGTTCAGCCCTTTTTCAAATAGTCGACTTGTGGCCTCATGGCGAAGGTCATGAAACCTTACACCCACTATGTTGGCACGATGCGATTCGCACGCGCGCTCAAATGCTTGGCTCATTGATTCTGGCCTCAGCTCGAAGACGGCGCCTTCCTTCTTAATTCCAAACTCCTTGAGTGCCTTAATTGCGGCTTTCGAAAGTGGCACAGTGCGTGGTACGTCCGTCTTGGTCTTGGGAAGGTGCGCAGTCTGCTTCTTCAAATCTATTTCATCCCAGGTTAGGGATGCCAGTTCGTTTCTGCGCATGCCGGTTTCGACAGCAATCTTGATGATGGTGCGTAGCTCTGGTGATTCCGTGGCATTGAGAATGTTCGCAATTTCTGTTTCAGGGACACGTCGGTCCCGTCCGCGAGGTTTGATCGGTTTCCGAACCTGGGCAGTTGGTAAGCCGCCTGGCAGAGCAATGCCCCAGTCCATCGAAGCTGTCTTTAGCACGCGGTTCAGCAGGTTGAGTTCATGAATGACAGATTGAGGTCCGACTACCTTCAAGCGGCGATCGCGAAACTGGGCCACCTGCGACGAAGTAAGGCTCGCCATGCGGTAATCACCGAAGGCGTCGGTCAACGTCTTGATCCGAGATTTGTCGGATTGTTCGCTGCGTTTCGTCGGCAGCACATCGCTTTCGAAACGACTCAGCACATCCTTGATGAAGGTGGCTTCGGCCTCGCTTCGTGACACGAACACCCCTCGCACCATTTCTGATTCAACGACCGTCGCCCAATCTTCCGCAGCAACAAGCGAAGTGAACGTCTTCGTCTGGGTGGGATATCCGCGTTTCCGGATTTGTACGTGGTATTGCTTGTCGCCTTTTTTTCGGATCGTTGGCATGCGAGTGTGCGGCAAATTGATAGAAAGCAGCAGTGTGCCAAAATTGTGCCAATAAAGGTAAATTATCTTTAGAACGCCTAGGCACTGTAGAGGCTATTTTGGGCCTCCGAAGCCAAGGGTCGTGGGTTCGATCCCCGCCAGCCGCACCAGTTTTTTCCTTTTAAATCAATAAAGTTAGCACTCCTGTACTTTCGGTGCTGGGTTACGTCTTGCCAACCTTCTGCCCGAATCGCGCTAACAGCCGCGCCGTCCCCGCTAAATCAACCGCTCTTCGGGTTCAGCCGAAACAGTGTTCGCAAGCGGTGAATTGGTCAATAGTCGCATCATTTCAGATTCCCCCCAGCGCGGCTGTAGCTGAGTGAATAGAGTATTCGCCTACGAAGCCAAGGTTCGATTCCCGTCAGCCGCACAATACCCCTGAAACAGTGCAAGCGGTGTGCCCCCGCTTGCGCTGGAAATTTTCTTGGGCGGGTCGCTCGTCGATGGCGACGTGTGGTGATCAAGCGAACAATCCTTGCAAAGCAGCATATAATTCGTGCAACGAAACGAGCCGCACTGAGGCCCTCATGAATTTTGCTCGCTACTTCGAATTGTCACGCTCAAGCGAAGGGCAGAATGTCCGGCCGATGGAGGGATTACGGGGTTTTGCCGTCTTTCTCGTCTTTCTTGTCCACTACGTAACGCTCATCTCACCGGGGGTGAAGACAGAATCCGGTCTTGGTCATTTCCTCGGGCAGGTCCATTCCGTTGGGAATGCCGGAGTGGACCTGTTTTTCGTCTTGAGCGGTTACCTCATCTATGGCTCTTTGATTGGCCGTCCTCAAGGATTCCTGCAGTTCATGTGGCGCCGTATCGTACGTATCTACCCCGCGTTTTGCGTGGTGTTCGTTATCTACCTCCTGCTTTCACTGTTACATCCGGCCGAAAGCAAGCTTCCCGGCGAAGCAACCAAAGCCGCTATTTATCTGGTTCAGAATCTCCTCCTCCTCCCCGGCCTATTCCCTATTCAGCCGCTGATCACGGTGGCGTGGTCCTTGAGTTATGAGATGTTTTAT
The DNA here is from genome assembly GCA_046728335.1 of Pseudomonadota bacterium. Lineage (GTDB taxonomy): Bacteria > Pseudomonadota > Gammaproteobacteria > Burkholderiales > Burkholderiaceae_D > JAFCUW01. Next base: position 238,544 of record JBKPEJ010000023.1, read on the forward strand.
TACCTCGTAATCCCTGTGGTGATCAGAATGTTCGCGCTTGCCGGACGCAGCAACCAGTGGCGCATACGTTTCTTCATGGGCGCAGCCGCGGCGCTGGCATTGTATTGCATTGTCTTCGGCGGGCCCATCCGACTCGCTATGTTCATCGCCGGCGTGCTCGTGTACGAAGCGATACAAGCCAGGTCGATATCACCGCCCGCCAGCGGGCTTGCCTTGTTGGCGCTAGCGGCCGGCTTGGCCGCGACTTTACTGCCGTTGTCGGGGCAGAGCGCCCTCGTCGTGAAGATGGCGGCCCTATTCGGCGCATTTTTCATCGTGTGCTTCGCCTGCTTTAGTGATCCGCGCGCCTGGCTGGCGCGCGCGTTCAGCTGGACGCCGATGCGCTGGCTGGGAAACATGAGTTACTCCTATTACCTTCTGCACGGGTTGGCGCTGAAAGTTGGCTTCATGTTTATTTTCGCTAGACTTGCCCACGTGGAACACCAAACCCTATTCGCGCTGGGGATGCTGGCGCCGATGTTCCTATTGAGTCTGCTGCCAGCCATTGGCCTATTTCTGTTTGTTGAGCGCCCGTTATCGCTGCTGAAGTCACGAGCGGAGACGCCACTCGACCAAACCGGCGGCGTCGCCACCATGGCAGAGATGCGGCAACCAGTGACGGATGGCGAAGGCGATGTGGCGCCGGGACCGCCATTAGACAAGAATCTGGCGAGAATTTTGGGAAACAAATAGCGGTAGGTCCTTCTCATTTTTGCAATTTTGCAGGCCGGAATGCCGCGGAAGTCGCGGCATTTCCGAGCGCCCACCTGCTGTAAATGGACATGAAAAAGCCCCGGCGATACGGGGCTCTGTCATGTGCTCTATTTTCATGTGCTCTATTTACTACCGCACCGGGTGGGGTCTTTTAGAGGGTAACAACCTGCGGTTTGACATCGTTCGCCGAGCAATACACGAACGCGCCAAGGGTACGCACATAGCGAAACTTGGAATGCACGCCGTTGGTACATTTGCGCAACACGGTGTTGCCGGAAGGGTCGCCTGCCGACCAGTGCGCCACCGTGACCACGCTCCATGTCCATGGCGTGGTGGCCGGGTTGCTCGGTGGTGGGGTCAGCTTGACAATTTGCGGTGGCGACACAGATTCATCAAGGCCGACGATGCATCCCAGCTCAGACACCCATTGTAAGCCCATCATTACCGGGCGGTGATAGTTTGGAGCGGGCGGCTGGGGAGACTCGTAGCCATATGTAGTCGACGGGACGGGGCCGGTGGCCGTGGTAGTCGTGTAAGCGCCAGTCGCCAGACTTCGGATCTTCAGAGTGCGGTATGCGGAACTAGCATACGGCCCAGCGTCATACCCGCCATCAATCGCCACCAGCAGGTCAAGGCTGTCGCACAACACCATTGCGCCGTCCTGCATGTTGCCATTGAGCGCAGGGTACTGGGTGATGGTGCCGTCCTTCGCACAAAACAGTAGGTAGTCTATGGTGCCGCCAATCGCATTCAGCCACCAGCCCTGGCGCACTCGGTCAATCGCAGTCGTTGGGTAGGTGCCGCCGCCGCCGCCGCCGACCCCGAACGAAATCTTTGTCGGCTGCACGTTCGCTGGCTGCACTGTGGCCAGCTTCGTGTACCCGTGTGTCGCCTGCGACACATCTAGAATGGTCAGGGTGTTGGGCCATGCGCTGCCTGCCCATTGCAACGCAATGACCGACCCCTGCGCTGCCCCACCCCACGCGTGGGGGAACTCATTCATCCCCAAGTAGGTGTGTCCGGCGTAAGGTGTGCCGTCAGGGGCCGCGCCGTTGACAAACACACTCAACGCGTTAGGCGCTGCCGGCACGTTGCGGATCGCCCAACTCAGAGTTGAAAAGTCGCACACGATCGACATCTGGAGATTCGGCTGGCCGCTAGAGGTCTCATGCCCTGCGCCGTAATACACTTGCGCGCCCAACGCGCTGTAATCGGACAGGATCGCGCTGCCGGTCCAGAATGTGAATGGGGCATTCGTGTCGCCGGATGAATAGATGCTCGGCGTCAGGCTCGTGACCGTGTTGGTCATCGGAACATCCGCAAAAAAGCCGGCCGGCGGAACCCAGGCAGGCACGCCGGGCGCCTGCTTCGGCACCGGCCTGATTTCGATTTTGAAAAAATTGGAAGTGCTCTGCGCCATGTGGGCCGCCTTTCAGAAAGGTGGCCAGCTACAATTAGTAGCTGGCCCGATAGGGAATTAGTTCAATTATTGCGAGGGATAACGGCCCAGACCGGCGCCTCGTTCCAGCCGTTGGAAAGCAAACTCCAGTTCGGCGCTCCGCGCATGCGCGCATAAGCTGCCACCGCGCCGTCGACATTGTGCTGAACCGCATAGGCGATTGCCGGTTGCAGGTTGGCCCAGTAACCGGCCGGGTCCGGGAAGTTACCTCCGGTCAGCGGCCCGGCAACGCCGGGATTGGGCGCTCCGTTGGTCTGGGTGTAGATTTGCCCCCAGTTCGAATAGAACGGACCAGTGCCGCCCACGAAATCGGCGGAATCGGCGGGCGCCACCGCGATGGTGTAGGGAGCCGCATGGGTAAACAGGTATTCCGTCGCGCCAGTCCCACCCAATCGCCCGACGATACTTTGCGCCTTCCATTCGAAGAAACTGCGCAGCTTGGTCGCGTTGGTGGCAGAAAGTGGCAATGCGAGGTCGATCGCATAGCCGAACGCTGCCGTGAAGAAGTCTTCCTGCCACGTCGCCGTTGAGTAGTATCCAAGCCCACCCGTGTAGTTTGAATACGGCGCTACAATGCCCATCGTATTGTTCGGCTGGGCAACGTAGTGTGAATGATAATAAACGATGTTCGCTTCCATCGATGCCACGAACTCGTTGCGTAGCGCCGTGTCGCCATCTGGCGTGGCGCATGCCGCCTGTGCCAGGGTACGCACTGACCAAGCCGCGCCGCGGGTGGTATTCGCACCAGAGTTGGTTAGAAACACACCGCCAGCGAACTGCCTGTAATTGTCGTTATTCTTGAGGAACCCTACCGTTGCCGAAAATTGCACTTCTTCCATGAAGTAGAAACGGCCGGTCAGCAAGTACGCCATGAAACCGACTGAAGGATGGTGTGGCGTGTCCCATGTAGGCGGTACGGTGCCTGTTTGTGTCGGGGTGTACGAGTTTATCGTAGATGCGCCGGAACCGGACATGGCGAAGCCGTCATGCACCAGATTCGGATAACTCGAAAACCGCAGCGGGCGGTCAGTTGTCTCGTCGCGGAAGTGGATGCCGTAGCGCCCGGCACTGTAAGCATTGGCGACGACGCCGGCGTAAGCCCGCGCATCCTGGCTGACCAGGTAAAGCACGTCCCATTCCGGTAGAAGGCCTATCGCTGGCGCGTAGCCAGTCTGTCCCATATCGTTGGAATAATTTCCCTGCTGGAGAGGTGAATAGCTTTTTGCCAGATATGTCCACACCGAAGCGCCAGAGCCGACAGTGGCACTGTAGGCCGGCACCAGACGAGTGGCCTGCAAATACGCTTTGTCGTGGCTCGGCACGATCTGCGGATCGACGCCATGCCAGTAGCTAAAGCGCGTGCCGCTCAGCAGTACTGTGCGGCAGTGGCTTGGTAAATCGAAATTGGCGCGAAACCGTTCGACGCCGCCGAGGCTGAACGCGTAGTCGGCCAGTTTGCTCGAGGGGGATGCTACCCTCAAATATCCGTTTTCGACCCAAGGCAGGATTTCGACGGCCCCGCCGGCAAACAGGCGCACTTCAAGCCATGCGACCAGGTGGGCGTCGTTGCCTATTGGTTTCCGATAGATCCACGAACTCATCTGCGGCCCAGTGACCCAGTTCATGAATGGCGCGTCCCAGTCGGCGCCAGCCCAACCGGCCGAACCGAAGGTGCTGGCGATCGTACTTGCGGTAATTCCGGTCGCACGCAGGTCTGCGGTGGTCAAGGCCACCCCGGCTGCAGGCGTACCCAACGACAGCTTGATAGTGCGCGCCACTCCGGCCGTCAGGTCGGCGCGGCCAGAAATCAACGCAAACTTCAGCGAGCCGTCAGGCCACCAGTTCTTGCCGGTAATCTGTAGCGATCCGATATTGCCGATGAGTTGTGCATTGCTGGGGACGTCGCCCTTTTTGAAGGCATGACCGATCGAAAATGGCAGGTTGGTGCCACCGACTGAGGATGTCAGCTGGAACGAAGTCGCGAGCTCGCCAACTGGCAGCACTTTGATCGTAAACGTGTTTGAAGTTATCAGGACCAAAGCAGTCACCCTACGGTTGCAGTGAGGACGTGACCGTCCGTGGCATCCGCTGCGCCGCGACCGTCATAGTCAAACGAACGATTAGCGGCGTTGAAGGTGACGCCTGCGGGCAACGGCGACGCGTTCAAGGACAGGGTGACGGCGGTTGCATTGTCAACGCTGATGTAGTTCGAGACCGAAATGCTAGATGCAACGCCTTGGGTGAACGTTATCGGCGGGATGTCGAGCCAAATCGGCGCGCCGGGCGACGGTATCGGCGCGGGCGTCGTCGGCACTGTCGGTGTCGTCGGCACGGTTGGGGTCGTCGGCGGGGCCGTGGCGACTGGCGGGTTCTGGCCAGGCGCAGCGGCGGCGCCGCCGCCGCCGCAACCTTGCACCGCAACTGCTGCAGTACCGACGGTCAGGTAGCGCATAAACGCACGCCGGCTCAAAGGGGCCTTATTACCCGAAACGACAGTCGAGTCGGGTTTGGTCGGAGTGTTGAGAAAATCGCAGGTATTATCCATGGGCAACAGTCTTATCAAAAGGTGAAGCGTTTCGCGCTAGCGGGATTGCCTTGCGCCAATATTTGACTAAAATTCTCGCACAGATTGAAGGAAGTTGCCGCAGATAATCGGAGAAAACTTTACATAAAGTAGAATTTATTTGAAGAACTTTATCAAGCTGGAAATGGAACGCTCTGCCACATAGGTAATCTGAAAAGATTTTGGATGACAGACAACCAATTAATGTCGCTCCGTAAAAATTAATAAAATAATTAAAAACGTAGTCGATTGATGCATAGTGAGTCACTCATATTTCTTAGTAGCATTATTGTTGGCTGCGTAGCACTAAAAATAGTCAATTTACGCTGCGAATACCGCTGGCTTTCCCGGAACACGAGGGCTTCGGGCGCCGCCATCTGTGCCTGACTGGGGCTTTGGGGATGAGCGAAGCTGCGTTGCAGGCAGAGGGTGCAAACGTGCCGGCTGCACGGGCAGGCAGCGGTCCAGCGAAGCGAAGAATGCCATCAGGTCCTGGAAAACGTTTCGGCCATTCCTCGGAATGGTTTGAATTCAGCTTACGGTGACATGTACCTTAATCGCTACAGTAAATGGACGCGATGGAATACTAACAAGAGAAAATGATAAGATTGCATCTTCATAAACCGATAATTCCGGTCTGCGGAGGGTATTGGGTGCACCATTTGCGACTATGAGATTTTTGTGAGGTGGTGGCAGGTATGCGGAGTATGCGGCGAGTATCGGAGTTGCTTTGATTTGCGACTCGGTGGGGCCCTGCTTTGTCGAGCGCATTACACCGGTTCGGTCAATTGAGGACACGAAAGGCGTCCTGCCTGGCGATGATACGGGCGCGCCAGGTTGGCGGAGAGCGGATGCCCGCCGCAATTGGTCTGCTTCGGTTCAGTGCAGGATTCGAGAACCGAAAATTTGTTCGTACGTTACGGTAATGCAATGCTTTCCGGACATGTTAAAATAACTACAATGATTGCCTCCTGCTGTTGTTTCCTTTGAACAAACTTAGTTGCTTACAGTTGAGCCTGCTGAACTTGTGTGCTATATTGAATGTTATTATATTAGCAAAAATTGATTCTTGAACGGAAGCCTAATAATGAGATCAGATGCCGTTGTTGCTGTAGTAGGACTGGGCTATGTTGGTATGCCCCTGGCCGTGGAGTTCGGGAAGAAGATGACCACCCTTGGCTTCGATCTTTCGAGCAGCAAGATTGAAAGCTACAAGCAATTTGTCGATCCGACCGGCGAATTGTCGACGGACGAATTGAAGGCTGCGGGCCACCTGTCGGTCAGTACCGATCCGGGCACGCTCGCAAATGCCGACTATATAGTGGTGGCGGTGCCGACCCCGGTCGATATCGCGCATAACCCGGACTTCACGCCGCTGGCAGGCGCCAGCAAAACCGTCGGCCAGCACATGAAGCGCGGCGCGATTGTCATTTTCGAATCGACGGTCTATCCAGGCGCCACCGAAGAAGTCTGCATCCCGATCCTGGAACAGCACTCCGGCCTGAAATGGAAAGAGGATTTCCACGTCGGCTTCTCGCCCGAGCGGATCAATCCGGGCGACAAGGAACATACCCTGACGACGATTTTGAAAGTGGTCTCCGGCGACGACGCTGAAACGCTCGAACTGGTGGCGAAACTGTACGAATCGATCATCACCGCCGGCGTGCACCGCGCATCCAGCATCAAGGTGGCGGAAGCGGCCAAGGTGATCGAAAACACCCAGCGCGACCTGAATATCGCGCTGATGAACGAGCTGGCGATCATTTTTGACAAGATCGGCATCGATACGCTGGAAGTGTTGAAAGCTGCCGGCACCAAATGGAATTTCCTGCCGTTCCGTCCGGGCCTGGTCGGCGGCCATTGCATCGGCGTCGATCCGTATTACCTGACGCACAAGGCGGAAATGATCGGATATCACCCGCAGGTGATCCTGGCCGGCCGCCGCATCAACGACGGCATGGCCAAGTTTGTCGCCGAAAAAACCGTTAAATCCATGATCGCCGCCGGCTTCCACGTCAAGGGTTCGAAAGTGAACGTGATCGGCCTGACCTTCAAGGAAAACTGCCCGGACCTGCGCAATTCGAAAGTCGCCGATATCGTCTCCGAACTGAAGGCATATGGCGTCGACGTGCATGTTTACGATCCGGTAGCTTCGAGCGCCGAAGCGCAGCATGAATACGGCATCGACCTGGTCAGCTGGGAAAACCTGCCGCGCGCGGACGCTGTTATTGCGGCCGTGGCGCACAAGGAACTGCTGGCCCGTCCGTTGTCGGACATCCAGTCGAAACTGAACGAAGGCGGCTGCTTTATCGACGTCAAATCGCAATTCGACATGAAAGCAATCACCGAGGCTGGTTTCAGCGTCTGGCGACTGTAAGGCAGCAAATTTTGTATCAGCGCCGCCGCGAATTGATGCGGCGGCGTCGCCGTTTCAGCGCATGCCTTTATTGCGGCGCCGGATCGGGCAAACCAGGAATAGCACAGTGACGAAATTTAACGACATCCAGGGCCATTTGCGTGGGCACAGCTACCACTGGCTGGTGACCGGCGCGGCCGGTTTCATCGGCTCGAACCTGGTGGAAGCGCTGCTCAAGCTCGGCCAGCGCGTCACCGGGCTGGATAATTTCGCCACCGGCCACCAGCACAACCTCGACCAGGTCCAGGTGCTGGTCGGCGCCGACGCATGGCAGCGCTTCGACTTCGTCAACGGCGACATCCGCAAGCTCGACGATTGCGCGAAGGCGTGTGTGGGCGTCGATTATGTGCTGCACCAGGCCGCGCTCGGCTCGGTGTCGCGCTCGATCGCCGACCCGATCGCCACCAACGAAACCAATGTCACCGGTTTCCTGAACATGCTGACCGCCAGCCGCGACGCCAAGGCCAAACGCTTCGTGTACGCCGCCTCGAGCTCGACCTATGGCGACCATCCGGCGCTGCCGAAGATGGAAGGTGTGATCGGCAATCCGCTGTCGCCGTACGCGGTTACAAAATACGTCAACGAACTCTACGCTAGTGTGTTCGCGCGCACTTACGGCAGCGAAACAATCGGGTTACGCTACTTCAACGTGTTCGGGCCGCGCCAGGATCCGCACGGCGCATACGCCGCGGTGATTCCGCAGTGGATCGCTGCGCTGATCGGCAACAAGCCGCTGTTCATCAATGGCGACGGCGAGACCAGCCGCGATTTCTGTTTCATCGACAACGTTGTCCAGGCCAACCTGCTGGCCGCGCTGGCGGACCAGCCGGAAGCGGTGAACCAGGTCTACAACGTGGCCTTGAACCAGCGTACCAGCCTGAACCAGTTGCACCAGATGATGTGCGACCTGTTGGTGGACCGCTTTTCGCACGTGCGTGAACACAAGCCTGAGTATGTGGGCTTTCGCGCCGGCGACGTGCGTCATTCGCAGGCCGATATTTCGAAAGCGGCGACGCTGCTCGGTTTCCAGCCGACCCATCGCATCGCCGAAGGGTTGCAACAGGCAATGGACTGGTATGTCCACAGCCTGACGGGTAACAGTAAATGATCGCTCAGAAAAAGATCCAGTCACGATGCGCAAGCGGCCCGGCGTCCCTCGCCATCCTGGCTGGCTAGAAGAATTCGGGAGATTGACGTGTTAAAGATATCCAACCACTACGTGTCGAAAATAGTCTTCGTGCTGTTGTTCGTCGAAGTGCTGGTGCTGGTCGGCGCGGCGTATGCCGGCGCCGCCGTGCGCCTGCTGGATCCCAGCGCGCCGACCGTGCCGCATCTCGAACATTTCTTCACTTCCGCCATCGCTTTCGCCATCGCCATCGTCTTCAGCATGAGTGCGATGGGCATGTACCAGCTCAATTTCAGCGAAGGCCTGCGCAATCCCTTCTTCCTCAAGCTGATGCCATCGTTCCTGATGGGCTTCGTGATCCTGACCCTGGTGTTCTATGTCGCGCCGGAGTTGTATTTCGGCCGCGGCATCCTGTTGCTGGTGTTCATCATCGCCGCTTTCGGGATTTTCGTCGCACGCATCATTTTCTTCAAGACCTCGGAACTGCGCTTCCTCGAGTCGCGCATCATCTTCCTCGGCGGCGGACCGCTGGCCAAGGAGTGCAGCGACCTGGCCGAGCAGAGCAACAAGTACCACAAGTACGATGTCGCCGGCTTCATCGCGATTCCATCGGAGGAATTGTGCGTGCCGTCGGGCGACCTGCTGAAAGTGCGCGACGGCGATTCGCTGGTGTCGCTGGCGCGCCAGTACAATGTGGAAGAGATCGTGGTGTCGGTGCAAAACCGGCGCGGCGGCTTCCCGATCAAGGAGCTGCTCGACTGCAAGCTGCAGGGCGTCAAGGTGACCGATGCCGCCACCTTCTTCGAGCGAGAGACCTGCCAGATCCGCGTCGATTCACTGCAGCCGAGCTGGCTGGTATTCGGCGGCGGTTTCGACCAGAGTTTCATCCGTATCTTCATGAAGCGCGGCTTCGACCTGATCTGCAGCATCATCATCCTGCTGGTGTCGCTCCCGGTCATGCTGGTGACCGCGCTGCTGATCTACCTGGAGGACGGTTTCCCCGTGTTCTACTCGCAGGAGCGGGTCGGCAAGGACGGCAAGCCCTTCAATGTGCTGAAATTCCGCAGCATGCGCAACGATGCGGAAAAAGGCGGCAAGCCGCAGTGGGCAGCCCAAAACGATCCGCGCGTCACGCGCATCGGCAATTTCATCCGCCGGGTCCGGATCGACGAGCTGCCGCAGATCCTCAACGTGTTCAAGGGCGAGATGTCGTTCGTCGGGCCGCGCCCGGAACGGCCATTCTTCGTCGAGCAGCTGATCGAAGTTGTGCCTTATTACAACGTCCGCCACAGCATCAAGCCAGGCATCACCGGCTGGGCGCAAGTGCGCTACGGCTACGGCTCATCGGCCGAGGATGCTTTGCAGAAGCTGCAATACGATCTGTACTATGTGAAAAACAACAGCCTGTTCCTCGACGTCCTGGTGCTGATCGATACGCTCAAGGTGGTGCTGTTCCGCAGCGGCCGCTAGGCTGGACGCGGCGAACGGCGCTAGCCTTTTTCAAGATCGACCCTTACCGGAAATGCCGCATGCGCAGACTCGCTGACCAGATGGACGGTGCACGTTGATCAGCATCATTAGCTTCAGCTACCTCGTCGCCGCGCTGGCGTTCCTGCTGCTCAGCGGCTTGCTGCTGACCAGCTGGCGCGGCCGCGCCCACGGCCGCATCCTCGCACTTGCCGCGTCCATCACCGCCGTCTCGAGCGCGCTGCTGGCCTGGCAGGGCATGAGCGGCACACCGTGGTCGGCGCTCACCGACAGTGTGGAGATCCTGCGTAATGGCGCCTGGTCTGCCTTCCTGATCATCCTGGTGGGTCATTTCCGAGACGACGACAGCAAGCTTCCCTACCAGTTGCGCCCGTCGCTATTCCTGATCGCCGCCTTTTACGTGCTGTTCCTGGGCGCGACCATGTTCGGCGGGCTCGACCTCGAGTTACTGACTGACGGCGGCCTGATGCCAATCGTCGCCGCGCGCGTCGGCCTGGCCGTGTTGGGCATGCTGCTGGTCGAGCAGCTGTACCGCAACAAGCCGGAGCAGGAGCGTTGGGCCATCAAGTTCGCCTGCCTCGGCATCGGCGGCATGTTCGCCTACGATTTCTACATGTACAGCGACGCCATGCTGTTCCATAAAATCAATCCCGAAATCTGGGCCGCGCGCGGCGCCGTGAACGCGCTGACCGTGCCGCTGATCGGCATTTCGGTGGCGCGCAGCAAGTCCTGGTCGTCGGAGCTGGCGGTGTCGCGGCGCGTGATGTTCCACTCGGCGGCCCTGTTCGGCTCGGCCATCTACCTGCTGACGATGGGCTCGGCCGGCTACTACCTGCGCTACTTCGGCGGCAGCTGGGGCTCGGTGATGCAGGTGACTTTCCTGTTCGGCGCGCTGGTGCTGCTGATCGGCATCCTGTTCTCCGGCACCTTCCGCTCCTGGCTGAAGGTGTTCATCAGCAAGCATTTTTACAGCTACAACTACGACTACCGCGAAGAGTGGCTGCGCTTCACGGCCACCTTGTCCAAGCCGGGCCCCGGACTGGGCGACCGCGCGATCCAGGCCGTGGGCGCGCTGGTGGAAAGCTCGGGCGGACTGATGTGGATCCGGCGCGATTCGGGCCTGTTCGAACCGGCCGCCAGCTGGCAGCTGCCGCCAAGTGCGATCACCGAGCCGGCCGATTCGCCGTTCAGCCAGTTCCTCGATGCGAAGCAGTGGGTGGTCGACCTGCAGGAATACCGTGAGGCGCCGGCCAAATACGACGACGTGCCGATGCCGGCATGGCTGCTGGAGTATCCGCGCGCGCGGCTGGTGGTGCCGCTGATGATGCAGGGGCGCCTGTTCGGCTTCGTGCTGCTGCAGCAGCCACGCAGCGCCATCAAGCTCAACTGGGAAGTGATCGACCTGCTCAAGATCGCCGGCACCCAGGCCGCCAGCTACCTGGCCCAGTACGAGGTGGCCAATGCGCTGATGGTGGCGCGCCAGTTCGAGTCGTTCAACCGGATGTCGACCTTCGTGGTGCACGACCTGAAAAACCTGGTGGCGCAGCTGTCGCTGCTGATGTCGAACGCGGAGCGCCACAAGAATAATCCTGAGTTCCAGCAGGACATGATCGAGACGGTCGATTTCTCGGTGCAAAAGATGAAGCTGCTGCTGCAAAAGCTCAGCCGCAGCGTGGCGCCCGAGCATCCGGCGGCGCTGTCGATCGAGCGGCTGCTGAAGCAGGCCGTCGCGCTCAAGGCCGCGTTCGAGCCGCAGCCGGTGCTGATCGTCACCGATCCGGGCTTGACCGTGCTGGCCGACGGCGAGCGGCTCGAGCGCGTCGTCGGCCACCTGATCCAGAACGCGATCGAGGCCACGGCGCGTGACGGCCGGGTGGAAATCGAACTGTCGCGCCGGCACGACGCGGTGCTGATCCGGATCACCGATACCGGCGAGGGGATGAGCGAAGAGTTCATCCGCGAACGGCTGTTCAAGCCGTTCGAGTCGACCAAGTCGGCCGGCATGGGCATCGGCGTGTTCGAAAGCCAGGAATACATCCAGGAACTGCGCGGCGAGCTCGAGGTAACGAGCGTGCCGGGGCAAGGTTCCACGTTTAAAATTATTTTGCCGCTGCTGAAGCAAGAAGTGCAAACTATCAATCAAGCCGCGTGACGGACCAAGGACTGCTGTGACCCAAACCAAACAGAAACTGCTGATCATCGAGGACGATCCAGGCCTGCAGAAGCAGTTGCGCTGGAGTTTCGACGCCTACGACGTGGTGGTGGCGGGCGACCGCGAAAGCGCGCTAGCGCAGATCCGCCGCCATGAGCCGGCCGTGGTCACTATGGACCTGGGCTTGCCGCCCGACCCGGACGGTTCGACCGAAGGCCTGGCCACGCTGCAGCAGATCCTGGCGCTGGCGCCGGACACGCGCGTCATCGTCCTCACCGGCAACCAGGAACGCGGGAACGCGGTCAAGGCGATCGCGATGGGCGCCTACGACTTCCACCAGAAGCCGTGCGACCCGGAAGTACTGGGTCTGGTGATCGAACGCGCGTTCTTCCTCAACGCGCTGCAGCAGGAAAATCGCCGCATGCAGGCGTCGCAGGCCGACTCGCCCATGTCGGGCGTGATCAGCCGCGACGCCGGTATGCTGAAAGTGTGCCGCAACATCGAAAAGGTGGCGCCGACGTCGGCCTCGGTCATGATCCTGGGCGAGAGCGGCACCGGCAAGGAAGTGCTGGCGCGCGCGCTGCATGCGCTCAGCCCGCGCTCGGCCAACCGTTTCATGGCGATCAACTGCGCCGCGATTCCGGAGAACCTGCTCGAGAGCGAACTGTTCGGCTACGAGAAGGGCGCCTTCACCGGCGCCGCCAAGCAGACCAAGGGCAAGGTCGAACTGGCGCACGGCGGCACCTTCTTCCTCGACGAAGTGGGCGACCTGCCGATGGCACTGCAGTCGAAGCTGCTGCGCTTCCTGCAGGAGCGCGTCATCGAGCGCGTCGGCGGCCACGAGGAAATCCCGGTCGACGTGCGGATCGTCTGCGCGACCCACCAGAAGCTCAAGGACCTGACCACCACCGGCCGCTTCCGCGAGGACTTGTACTACCGCCTGTCCGAAATCGTCGTCACGATCCCGCCGCTGCGCGACCGGCCGGGCGACGCGGCGCTGCTGGCGCATCACTTCAAGAACAAGTTCAGCGCCCAGGAATCACGCTCGGCGCTGCATTTCAGCAGCGAGGCGATCGGCGTGATCGAAGCGTACGCCTGGCCAGGCAATGTGCGCGAAATGGAAAACTGCATCAAGCGCGCGGTGATCATGACCGACGGCCAGTCCATCGGCGCCGACGACCTCGGCCTGTCCGGCGACGCGGCCGCGGAAGAGCCGCTGAACCTGCGCCAGGTGCGCGACGAGGCCGAATACAAGGCCATCATCAAGGCGCTGGCGCGGGTCGACGGCAACATTGTCAAGGCGTCCGAACTGCTCGGGATCAGCCGGCCTACCATGTACGATCTGCTGAACCGCCATTCGATCAAGGCGGCCGGCTGAGCGGCGGCGCCGTGATCGACGCGGTCGAGGCGGTGCTGAAGGCAATGGTGCTGCCGCCGGCCTGCCTGTTCCTGCTGTTCGGCGCCGGCCTGCTGGCATGGCGGCGCCGGCCGCGGCTCGGCAAGGTCCTGTGCGGCGCTTCCGTCGGCTTGCTGTATTTCCTTTGCACCGGGGTGGGCAGCTGGCTGCTGGTTCATCCGCTCGAGTCGCTCGAGCCGGTGCTGCCGGCCGCTCCCTTGCCGCAGGCGCAGGCGATCGTGGTGCTGACGGCGGGGCGGATCCGCAGCAGTCCCGAGTTCGAGGGGCACGCGCTGCCGGACGCGATGGCGCTGGCGCGCATGACCTACGCCGCGCATGTGTACCGCGCCCGCCAGCTGCCGCTGCTGGTTACCGGCGGCCTGCTGACGACGCAGCGTATCGAAGAGCCGCTGGCGCTGACCATGAAGCGCGTATTCGAAAGTGAATTCCGTATTCCAGTGAAGTGGGCCGAGACCCGTTCGCGCAACACGGCTGAAAATGCACGCTTCTCAGCGCCGATCCTGAAGGCTGCCGGGGTTTCCCACGTCATCCTGGTCACCGATGCGATGCACATGCGGCGCGCCCGCCTGGCGTTCGAAGGCCAGGGCATCAGTGTGACGCCGGCGCCGACCTTTTATCAGGAACCCGGCAGGTTCGATGTGCGCCGGATATTGCCGAGCGCGGAAGACCTGAAATCCTCGTACTATGGCGTCTACGAATGGCTCGGCCTGGCACGCTTCATGATCGCGGGCCGTTGAGTTCGGACATTACACAGGACAAGGACCGGATGCGCACTCCCGCTCGAATGCTGACCCGACTGCTCGCATGGACCATGCTGCCGCTGGCCGCCCTGGCGCTTGCAGCGCTCTGCTACCTGGGCAGCAAGGGCATTACGCCGCAAGCGCTGGCGCGCTACCTGGAGGGCAGGGCGGCGGGGCACGGTGCAATTGTGACCGGCGTCGGACAACTCGCCCATCGCACGCTGATGGCGCTGGATGGGCACGGGGTGGATGGCCGGGATGAGGTGGCGCTGACAATCGGCGCCTCCGCGCAGCCGGTGCCGCCGCGGTCCGCCACGGGACGCCCGGTGGCGGTGGCGAATCCGGACCAATTGCGCGCGGCGATCGGCGCCGCGCTGCCCGGTGACGTGATCACGCTCGCCGCCGGCACATATCGCTTGCGCGAATCCATCGCGGTGCGTGCGCCCGGGTCGGCGGCGAACCCGGTCTCGGTGCGCGCGGAGCTGCCAGGCACGGCCACGATCGAATTCGACACGGTCGAGGGCTTCGCCGTGGCGGCGCCCTATTGGCTGTTCGAAAATCTGGCGATCCGGGGCGTCTGCGCCGACCATTCCGGCTGCGAACACGCCTTTCACGTGACGGGCGGCGCGCACCATTTCGCCGCGCTCAACAACACAGTCATCGACTTCAACGCGCAGTTCAAGATCAATGGCGCCGACGGACGCTTCCCCGACGCAGGCAGGATCGAAGGCAACACCGTCAGCAACAACACCGTGCGGCGCACCGACAATCCGGTGACGCCGATCGACCTGGTGGGAGCGAGCGACTGGATCATCCGGCGCAACCTGATCGCCGACTTCGTCAAGCAGGGCGGCGACCAGGTCAGCTATGGCGCGTTCGCCAAAGGCGCCGGTTCGGGCAATGTGTTCGAGCAGAACATCGTGTGGTGCGAACGCCGGCTGCAGGGCGAACCGGGACAGCGGGTCGGCTTGTCGCTGGGCGGCGGCGGCAGCGGCGCAAGCTATTGCCGCGACCGGGCATGCATCACCGAGCAGGACCGCGGCGTGATCCGTTCAAACCTGGTCGCTTCCTGCAGCGACGACGGCATCTATCTCAACAGCGCGGCGCGCAGCGTCGTAGCGCACAACACGGTATTGGGAACTGCCGGCGTGACGGTACGCTATCCGACCAGCAGCGCCGAGCTCGACGGCAACCTGGTCGACGGCGCGATCCGTAGCCGGAACGATGGCGTCCTGCGCGCGGGCGACAATCTGGAGTCGGCCGGCGCCTGGCAATTCGTGGGACGGCGCCCGCTTCGCGCGCTGTTCAGCGCCCGGTCCGGCGATCCGTTCGCATGGAGCGGTACAGTGCCGCGCATGGATGCAGGCGATGCGGCGCCGCCTGATTTATGCGGAATGCCGAGGCCACGCGCGCCAGCCTACGGCGCATTCGAGGATTTCGCGGCCTGCGTGGCGCGGCCTTAGCGGGCGGTCGGTAGGGCAGGAGCGGCCGCGTCGGCCGGCGCAACCGCTTCGGCTGGCGCGGCACGTGCGGCTTCTTCCTCCACTGCCTTGCCATTCCACTTGCCTACCGAAGCGAGCTTGTTCTTCAGGCCTGGCAGCGGAAAGTCTTTCGCGTAGGCTTTCTTCGCGTGCTCCATCGCCTTGTCATAGTTCTGGGCCTTGAAATAGGCCAACCCGGCGTTGTAGTTGATGGTGGCGTTTTCCGGATCGAGTTCGACAGCACGCTTGAATTCTGCCATCGCCTTCGCTTCCTGACCATGCGCCATCAGGTGGTTGCCGTACACCGAGTGGGGCGCGCCATCGTCCGGTGCAAACTGGAAGGCGCGCAGGAAGTAGCAATCGACCGGCCATTTCGCGCCTCTCGGTGTCAACGATTTTTCCAGGATTCCCTGGCGCGACATCGAAGCGAGCGCACCTGGATGGTTCGGCCAGGCGCGCAGTGTGTAGTCGAGATCGGCGGCAAGATAGCTTGAATTGCCCTTGATGTTCTGCTCGACGTCGGGAGTGAAGTGCGCACTAATGACGAGGTTGTATTCCTGCGGCAGGGCGGCGGCTTGCCGGAAGTCGAATGGCCCGAATGCATTCTTGATGTCGCCACAAAAATTGGCGGCGTTCACGTTGCCTGCGACGCAAAGTGCGAGGACAGTACCAAAATATAAACTGCTTCTTTTCATTGAAGACTCCATCCGGTTGATGTGCGCGATTCTGTCATTGGGCGTTCTGCTCGATGCCTACGCTTTGCTTCTCCTGCGATACCTGATCCAGCAATGCTGCCAGCACGCCGGAGCGTGCGTGCCGCGAATTGGCCGCGATGGTGCAGTGCGAGGCAACCGGGGCGCTGCCGCTCTCCGCCAATTTCAGGAATCGTTTCATGGCCTCAATAATGGCTTGTTTTTCATCCAACGGGGCAATTGTGTCGATACCGGCCTTGCGCAGTGTTGCGGCGGTGTCACCAAGCGGGTCTGTCAGCGCCAGGATCGGCCGGCGCGCGCGCAGGTATTCATACAGCTTGGCCGGTACCTGGTGGTTGCAGTTGCTTGCCTGCAAAATGAGCAGTCCGCCGGCGCTGACCATTTCGCGCAGTGCGTCGCGGTAAGCCACGTGCGGCGCGAGCTTGACGATGGCGCCGATGCCGTGCTGCGCGATCAGTCCCGCCAGGTAGGCATCGTGGCCGGTGGCGCGCAGCAGCAATTCGAACTTGCCGGGCTCGATGGTGCCGTCCGCCAACAGCGCAGCCAGCGCCTCGAACAGCGGCACCGGATCGCGCTCGGACGGATAGATCACGCCGCTGTGCACCAGCACAAAAGGCTGGCCGGGGGCGGACACGGGCTGCGCGTGCAGTTCGGCTTCGGCAAAGTTCTCTTCGTCGAAGGCGTTCTCGATCAGTGCGAAGCGCGACGCCGGGATATGCGGGAAGCGCCGGGTGTAGGTGTCGATCGCGCCGGGCGTGGTGCAGATCGCCCGGGTGCAATGCCTGATGGTTTTTTCTTCGATCCACAGGTAGGCGCGTCGCATTGGGCCGTGGGCCGGATAGCCGACATCGGTCATCGGGTCGCGCAGATCGGCCACCCACGGGATGCCGGTCAGGCGGTGCAGGCATAGCCCGATCAGGTGCGCGGTGGCGATCGGGTAGGTCGACCAGATCACGGCGGGGCGGTGCTTCCAGGCCAGCCGCAGGCCTGCCGGGACGGCGCCGAACGCCCACGACACCCAGCGGTCCGGCAAGGCCAGGAAGCCCGGATAGCGGCCCTTGATCGAAAGGTGGATCGACGTGTCGCGGGCGAACGGCCGGTGCACCTCGACTTCCGGGGGAATGTCGCCCATCTGGTCGTCGCCCTGGTTGGCGTAGGCGCGCGGGCTGGCCGAGATCACCACCGGCAGCCAGCCGAATTGCGGCAGGTACTGGGCAAACTTGAGCGTGCGCTGGATGCCGCTGCTGCCGCGCAGCGGCGGAAAGTGGAACGCTATCATCAAGACGCGTTTTACCATGAGCTCACCCAAGCGCCAGTCCAGCGGGACACCTGGTCGCGCCACACCTGGCGCGAAAACGTGTGGTCGGCTTCATCGAGCGCGTGACGCGTCACGCGCGAGTCGCCGAGCAGGCGCTGCCAGGACGCAGAACCCTTTTCCATCTCGAGGAATTCCTGCGCCGTCAGGTCGCCCGGGCTGATGATCAGCAGCACCTTGCCGCGGAATTTGGCCAGGCCGTCGAGCATGCGCTCCGGCAGCGACCGCGCGCAGTCGGCGCCACTGCCGGCCGCGGCGGCAGGTTTAGGGCGCACTGCGGCGCCGGTCAGGCGGAACAGCGATGCACCGGCAGCGGCGAAATCGAAGCGTCCGCTGGCGATCTTTTTCCATAGTTCGGCGTCCAGCAAGCGGCGGCCATAATAATGTTTGAGCGTCGCCCGGGCATGGCTCGCTGTGGTGCGCGCCCATGGATTGAGCAGCACCAGGCCGGTCACCCGCTCGTCCTGGCACGCGTAAAACATGGCGGCCGAGGCGGCGTCGCACAGGCCCCAGATGACCACTTCGCGCACGGCCGGCACCGTCTGTTGGAAACTGTCGATGGCGGCGCGCAGGTCCTCGTCGACGTCTTCGAAGCTTCGCGCTTCGCCTTCGCTGTCGCCCATGCCGCGGTAGTCGAAGCGCATGGCGGCGATGCCTTGTGCGGCCAGGTTGCGCGCCAGCAGCGTGAACTGGCGGTGGCTGCCGGCGCGGTATTGCGGTCCGCCGACGACGATCAGCAGGCCGCGGGCGCCCGGCTGCTGCGGCACGCTGGCAATGCCGAACAGCGCCGCGTCGCCGCAGTGGAAGTGGAGGGCGCGGTCTTCGAAATTCATGGCCATGTCACTGTTAAAAGTGGAACCGCGCGGCGAGGGCGGCAAACGCCCGGTGCGCCGACAACCCCGGGGTCAGGTCCGGTGGACCTGACCCCAGCCCATGGGCCGCGCACGTGCAGGAAGTGGTGGCTTGACCACGCCGCAAGTCGTCCCATATTTGACGGTGACATAGCTAGATTCATTGCGGTGCTGCCGAAAAAAGGGTGGAGGTTGCCTGCAGCAGCGCGGGACACTCGGTCACCTCCTGCGTCGACCAGAACGGGGGGCATGCCAGCACATGGGTGTGCAGCGCCACGCCGCCCTCCGCCCATGCGGCGGTGACGCGCGCGGCGCCTGGCGGCAGCGGCCGGTCGGGTGCAGGCACCACTTCGAACCAGTGCACCGGCAAGGCCGGCGCCATCTTCGCCAGATCCAGCGCATCGATCGCGGCCGCCATTTCGGGCGCCAGGGTGTAGCCGGCGATCTCCAGCGCTTCGCCGGCGGCCAGTTTGGCGCGCAGCGCAGCGGTGCCGCTGCCGGCTTCCTTGTCGTCGCCTAGCATGGCGTTGGCCACGCGCAGGCGCAGAAACTGGGTCATGAACACCTTGCCGCTCAGGACAGGCTGCCACAACGCCATCGAGGCGACAGGCTCGGTGGCGCCGGCCGCATAGTCGAGAGCGAGCAGGGCGCCAAGTCGCAAGCCCCACAGGTGCACCGGCATACCGAGCCGCCCGCTGAGCCAGAAGTGCGCCAGCGCCAGGTCGCGCTTCCAGATGTCCCAGCGCGCGTCGCCGAAGTCGCCGCTGCTGTCGCCGCAGCCGTACAGGTCGACTTGCAGCACGCCATAGCCGAGAGTGGCCAGTTCGCGCGCCTGCAGCGCGGCCATGCGGCGCGACTTGTTCATTTCTTCGGCAAACGGATGGACGTACAGCACCGCGCCCCGGCAGTTGGCGCCGGCGGGCGGATGAAACAGGCAGAAACGCTGTCCCGCTTCGCCCTCGAGGAAGAACGGTTCGGCGCTGCGCTGGCCGGGCAGTTGCGTCATGCGGCCATTTTTTGCTCGACGAAGGCGCTCAGCGTGCCCAGGGTCTCGAAAGTGCTGGCACTGATTTCGTCGTCGTCGACGTCGATGCCGAACTGCTCTTCCAGCGCGGTAATGATGCCGACCACGCCCATCGAATCGAGTTCGGGGATGCTGCCCAGCAGGGCCGATTGTTCGTTCAGCGCGGCTTTGGCGTCGTCGCCCAGGCTCAATACGTCCGCGAGGATATTTTTAACTTGTTCAAGATACTGCATGCTTACTCCGTTGAAGTGCCCGGCTCAGCGGCGAGCGGGGCGGAAATGGCGGCGCGCGGCTGGGCTTGCCGGGCCTTGCGATTTTTGATTACGCCGTGCAGCCGCAGCAGCAGCGGCCAGCGGTAGCCGGTCAGGTGGTACATGGTTCGCACATCGTCGGTCCAGCGCCGGTGCCATTCCATGACGCGGCCATAGAATTCCAGCGTACTGAATTTGTGCTCGTCGAACAGCTGGCGGCAGGTCTCTTCCAGCATCATGAATGCCGGCGAATACTGATTGCCCAGCGCCTCGTCGTAGGCGGTTTTCAGAATGATCATGACGCCGAAGCCTTCGATGCACAGGTTCATCGCGACGACCTTGTCGTCGAACCAGTAGCGCAGAATGCAGCCGTCGCCGCGCCGGCAGAACGCCTCCAGCATGCCCTGGTAGAAGCGGCCCTGTGCATTGGAAGCGTCGACCGCGGTGCCGATGCCGGACTTCCAGCCGGTGGTCTCGAGCCGGCCGTAGTCGGCGACGGCGGCGGCCACGGCTGCCGGGTCGCGGATGATTTCAAGGCGGCTGGCGATGCCTTCCTTGGCTAGCTTGGCGCGCTGTTTTTTCATGTTGGCGCGCAGGTTCTTGCCGCGCCCGTTCCAGTAGTCGTCGAAGCTGCCGGCAATGCGCACCCGGGCCGTCTCGATATAGTCGACGGTGGCCACCGTCGCGCTGGCAGCGGGACGCGGCTCGAGCGCCGGATCGCGCTGGG
This sequence comes from Pseudomonadota bacterium, assembly GCA_046728335.1. Lineage (GTDB taxonomy): Bacteria > Pseudomonadota > Gammaproteobacteria > Burkholderiales > Burkholderiaceae_D > JAFCUW01. Next base: position 259,020 of record JBKPEJ010000023.1, read on the forward strand.
TCAGGCCGAGCACCATCGGCATGCCCGGCAGGGCGCGGATCAACGCGGCGAGCATGGCGGCCAGGTCGGCGCCCGGACGGTGCATCCACATCCCGATCGGCGCCTGCGACGGCTGGAAGGTTTCCCATTTGCCCGCGCCGCTCGGGGCGAGAATCGCCATCGCGCATGCCCGGCCGTCCTGCCCGTACATGGCCAGCAATTCCTTGCCGCTGCCCAGTTCGGTCAGCAGCGGCTGGACGAATTCGGGCTGCAGCAGCGGCGTGGCACAGGTTTCCGCGTTCAGTTGCGCCCAACGATCGGCGTAAGTGGCGAATTCACTCGCCGGTAAAAGGGTCCAGGTCATGGTGTTGGCGTGCCGTGCAACAGCAGCGCATCCTTGATTTTGCTGATCATCCAGTCGATCTCTTCCGTACGCAATCCCTGGTGGCAGGAGAACGACATGACCCGGCGCGACAGGTCGACGCTGGCGGCGCAGACGCTGGCGTCGACGCCTGGCCACAGGAACTCGCCGAACCGAATGATCGGCACGCCCTGCTTTTTCAGCAGCGCGAAGACTGCCTGGGGATTGTCGGTCTGTAGTGGGAACACCCAAGGAAATACGCCATCGGGCAGGTCCGGAAACAGCGGACGGCAGCCGGGCAGGCCGGCCAGCGCATCCTGCAACTTGAAATAATTTTCACGGCGGCGCGCGCCCATCCGGCGGCGCGATACCAGCCGCACCATCACGCGCGAAAACAGCGACGAGCGCTTGTCCAGCCAGGCCGGATCGAAACTGAAGCCGCCATCCGACGAGCCGGGCGCGAAGGACGGCAGCTCGTCGGCCTTGCGCGACTTGATCTGGCCCCAGACGAAATCCTTGAGCGCCATCGGCAGCCACAGCAGGGCCTTGACCACGCCCAGCCGCCGGTAGCTGAAGCTCGCCTCGAGAGAATTGAGGGCCGCCTTGGCCTCGAAAGCGAGCCCGGCCGATTGCAGCGCGACGCCGTCGAGGCGGTTGCGCGCCGACACCAGCAAGCCGCCTTCATAGATTGGGAAAAACTTCATGCTGCTGGCGATCGCATAGTCGCCGAATGAGCCCACCGGCTTGCCCTTGTGCTTGCCCAGAAAACAGTGGGCGCAATCTTCCAGCATCAGCAGCGAGTGCGCATCGCAAAAGGCGCGGATGGCCGACAGGTTCTGCGGGAATCCGAAGTAATTGGTCGCGAGGATGAGCTTCGTGGTGCCATCCAGCTTGGCGGCCACGTCGTCGAGGTCGACCGAGGTGTCCGGTTTGACCCGATAGAACACCGGCGTGGCGCCCGACCACACCACTGGTTCGATCATCGAGGCGCAATGGTAGGCCGGCACCAGCACCGAGTCGCCCGGACCGATCTTCATCTGGCGCAGCGCCTGCGCGATGGCAACCCGGCCGCTGGTGACGAAGCGTCGATGCCCGGCGTCCAGCACCGACGGCACCCACGGTCCGCCGCCGCGCAGGAAAGCGCCGAACGACAGCACGGGCTGGGTCGGAATATGCGCGCGCGGGTAATCCATGGCTGGCGTAGCCGGATTCGGTGGGGCGCTGTCAGTGAGCGTGGAGCAGAAAATATCCGGGCTTGCCATCGTGTTCCTATTGGCGCGCCTAGCGCGTTTGTTTCAATTTAGTCATGATGAGTATACCTGCGGGCTCGGCATTGGTCGAGGCGCACACTAGACAGTTTGTCCATTTTTCGTCAGGTTTTGCATCATTCTGAGCGTAAAGCGCAGTTGGCCGCGGTCCCAAGGCGTAAAGCGCGGCAGCTGGAACAGATCGGTCGAGCGCGAGGATGCGCCCCACGAGGTGCAGACCGCCGATTCGAAACCGAGCTCTTTCACCATCGCTACGTGCTCCGCCGTGTAATCCTGGCCCGGTTTGCCGTTGGGGTAGGCGAAAGTCCGGATACGCTCGCCGATGATCTGCTCGAGCCGCGCCTTGCCGCCGGCGATTTCGCTGCGTGCCGCAGCGCTGTCCATGCGCGCGATGATCGGGTGGTTGACCGTGTGGCCGCCGATTTCCATGCCGGCGCGGTGCAGTTGGCGCACTTGTTCGTCGCTCATCATCAAGTCGTCGGGCGCGCTAACGCCCATCAGGCCGCCCATGCGGTCGACCTGCGCCTGGCGCTCCGCGACCGGCAGGTACTTGAGCGCATCGAGCAGGGTAGTGATCGCGGCGCGCCGTTGTGGGATGGTATCAAGCGTAAACTGCCCGAGCCCGATGGCGCCCAGGTCGATGCGGGCGGGCGCCCGGCGAATCAGTTCGATCACGGTGTCGTTCCACATCCGGCCGCCGTTCAGGAAGCCGGTGGCGACAAAGAAGGTCGCGCTGGCGCTGTGCCGCTTGAGGATCGGCAGCGCGACCTCGGCGTTATCGGCGTAGCCATCGTCGAAAGTGATGCAGGCCGCGCGCGGCGGCAGGGCGCCAGTGCGCAAACCTTCGACCGCCTGGCGCAGGGGAATGATGTTGAATGCCTGCTTCAGGAAGGCGAGCTGCTGGTCGAAACGTTCCGCGTCGACCTCGGACGGGAACAGCGGATCGGGCTTAGTCAGCACCCGGTGGTAGATCAGGATCGACAAGCGCTTGCGTAGCGGGCTCACTGATAACGCGCCGGCCATCGCACGGCACGCCAGCGAGGGCAGCAGCGGCGCACCGGGCGCGGGCGGCGCCGCGGAAGGGTGGGTAGAGCGGGCGTTTGACATGGAAATCCGTTGTGCTTATAGCGCCTGCGCGCCCGTGTAGATGTGGCTGGCCGACTGCTCCGCCCCGCGTTTCTTGGCGTTGGCCGCTTCCGCGCGGACCGCATCTTCGACGATGCAACGGGTCGTGACCATCATCGCCATCAGGTAGTAGGGCACGTCAAAATACAGCAGGCTGAGGAAGGCGCCGCCGACGCCGAAACCGACCATGGAGACCTGCAGCATGGTGGCGAGCGTTCCCGCCCACTTCAGATCGGGTCTTGTTGCGGTGAGTTTGATGATTCTTGTGCCGGATCGCCAGGCGAGCATTCCCAGCAGCAGGTACAGCCCAAGCCCGACGAAGCCGTGCTCACCCAAGGCCTGGAAGTACAGGCTGTGCGCGGCGTGGATGTCGCGCGGATTGGGCGCGTAGCGGGCGAAGGTGGGGGCATCATAGATGTCAAAGCCGCCGCCGGTCAGGGGATGGTCGGTTGCAAGATTGACCGCCATCGTCCATGCATTGATGCGGCCCATGGCTGATTCGTCCGCCTGGTATTCCTTGACTGTATTCATACGATCGGACCATTGGGCCGGCATGAACGCAATCGCGGTGGGAATGACGATTGCCATGACTATCCCAAGCAGCATTTTCTTCGGGCTTTTAAGCCACAGGAACAACACCATCGCAGCAATGCCGAGCAGGGCGCCGCGCGAATAGGACCCGAGCGCGGCCAGACCGCACAGGATGATCGCGGCGACGAAGCCATAACGCAGCCATTTGTTGGCAGTGGTCAGGAACAGGTAGTAGAAAATCGGAATGATGGTCACGAGGGCCAGCGCCACTTCGTTATTGCCTTCGATGAAGGTGCCCTCAGGCCCCCACACCCGAAAAGCTCCCCCGCTCACGGCCGTGAACACGCCGCCCTTAATGCCGTAAAAACCGAGCGAGCCAACCAACACCCAGATCAGCCAATGCAGCTGCTTCTTGTCCTTGATGACCATCATCGTGACAAGCGTCATCAGGAAAATTTTCATTACCCGCGACAGCATGGCGCTGGAGCCGTCGAAGTTGAACGCGAGAATGGTACTCACTACCATCCACGCTCCGAACAACATGAAGGTATGCACCACCGGCGTCATCGGCAGCTTCTTGGGATCTTTGGTGAACAGCAGACCAGCCAGAGTGACGCCGGCGATGATCGCGGCAAACGGGAAGGTATAGGCGAAGCCCCAGCTGAGCCTGTGGGGGTTCATCACGCTGATCCACACCCACATCAGCACGCCGATGTACGGCCGCTTGAAGGCGTAGGGCAGCGCGGCGAGCACGATCAGCGTGATGACGATGTCTCTCATCGATGTTCCGATTGTTTAATTTGCATTATTGGGCAACGAGTCGAAATCGTCATGCGTTGCATTGCTGTTCAAACCACACACTTGTACGCTTCAGCGTTAAATTTCCCGCTAGAATGCAGTGGAAAGAGATGCAATGATGCAAACGATAGCGCATTTTCAGCGATACGCGAAATGTTTTGTAGGACCAAGAAACATTTTTCATGGAATATATGACATGTAAAAATGTTAATGTTATGATAGCCTTTCCCTTAATTTCCTGATCACACCGCTTGGCGCGGGGGCAGTCCGTGGCGCTGCATGCCCTGCGTATGCAGCCGGAAGCCGGCGGGTGAGATACAGCGGCACGATAAATAAGGTTTAAATGAGCGACCTGATTCACGAATTCATTTTCCGTTCGGCGAACCGCACACCGCAGGCCGAGGCGTTGGTGTACGGCAATCTCCGTCTGGATTACGCAACACTTTCGAGCGCTGTCGGCGAGGCCGCGCAGGCGCTGCTGGCGAACGGCCTCGAGCGCGGCGAGCGCGTCGCCGTGTACCTGGAAAAACGCATCGAAAACGTGGTGGCGATGTTCGGCGCCGCTGCCGCGGGCGGCGTGTTCGTCCCCGTCAATCCGCTGCTCAAGCCGGAGCAGGTGGCCTACATCCTGGCCGACTGCAACGTGCGCGTGCTGGTCACGTCGGTCGACCGCCTGAAGCTGCTCGTGGCGGCCTTGCCGGCCTGCCCCGACCTGCAGGCCGTGATCGTGGTCGGCGTGGGCGAATTGCCTGCACTTGAGCGTATCCGCGTGATCCGGTGGGAAGAGGCGTCCGACACCGGCGCGCCGGAACATCAGGCGCACCGCGCCATCGACACCGACATGGCCGCCATCCTGTACACCTCCGGCAGCACCGGCAAGCCAAAGGGCGTGGTGCTGTCGCACCGCAATATGGTGGCGGGCGCCAACAGCGTTGCCAGTTACCTGCAAAACACCGCATCCGACCGCATCCTTGCCGTCCTGCCGCTCAGCTTCGACTACGGCCTGAGCCAGCTGACCACCGCCTTCAGCGTGGGCGCCACCGCCGTGCTGATCAACCACCTGCTGGCGCGCGACATCCTGAAAGCGGTCGAAGCCGAGCGCATCACCGGCCTGGCCGCCGTGCCCCCGCTGTGGATCCAGGTCGCGCAGCTGCCATGGCCGGCCGACTGCACTCTGCGCTACCTGACCAATTCGGGCGGCGCCATGCAGCGTCCGACCCTGGACGCGCTGCGCGCCGCGCTGCCGAACGCCAAGCCGTTCCTGATGTACGGCCTGACCGAAGCCTTCCGCTCGACCTACCTGCCGCCGGAAGAGGTCGACCACCGGCCCGATTCGATGGGCAAGGCGATCCCGAACGCCGAGGTGATGGTGCTGCGTCCCGACGGCACCGAATGCGACCCCGGCGAACCGGGCGAACTGGTGCACCGCGGCGCGCTGGTCTCGCTGGGCTACTGGAACGATCCGGCCAAGACGGCCGAGCGCTTCAAGCCCTTCGTGTCGGTTCACAAGGGCCTGGTGCTGACCGAAATGGCGGTATGGTCGGGCGACACCGTGCGCAAGGACGAGGACGGTTTCCTGTACTTCATCAGCCGCAACGACGAAATGATCAAGACCTCCGGCTACCGGGTCAGTCCGAGCGAAGTCGAGGAAGTCATCTACGCGCGCGAGCATGTGGCCGAAGCGGCCGCGATCGGCGTCAGCCATCCCGCCCTCGGCCAGGCCATCGTGGTGATCGCGTTCGCCAAGGACGGCGCCGCGCTGACGGCCGCCGAACTGCTCGCCGCCTGCAAGCCCCATTTGCCAGCCTACATGCTGCCGGCCAAGGTCGTGATGGCCGAGGCCAGCCTGCCGCGCAATCCGAACGGCAAGATAGACCGCAAGCTGCTCAGCCAGCAATTCGAGAATACATTCATGGAAAACACCCAATGAGCGCACCGCGCCCCCAGCATGCGCCGCTGCTGCAATTCGAAGTAGAGAACGACTGCCTGACCATCGGCGGCATGCCGCTGACCCGGCTGGCCGAGCGGGTCGGCAGCACGCCGTTCTACGCCTACGACCGCGCCAAGCTGACCGAGCGGGTCGAACTGCTGCGCCGCCACCTGCCGCCCGAAGTGCACCTGCATTACGCCATGAAGGCGAACCCGATGCCGGCCGTGGTCCAGCACATGGCGACCCTGGTCGACGGCATCGACATCGCTTCCGGGGGCGAGCAGCGCGTCGCGCTCGACACCACGATGGATCCCGGCCTGGTCAGCTTCGCCGGCCCCGGCAAGAGCGACAAAGACCTGTCCTGCGCGATCGCCGCCGGCGTCGTGCTGAACATGGAGTCGGAAGCGGAGATGGAACGCATCGCCGTGATCGGCCGGCGCCTCGGCATCACGCCGAAGGTCGCGGTGCGGGTCAATCCCGATTTCGAACTGAAGTCGTCCGGCATGAAGATGGGCGGCGGACCGAAGCAGTTCGGCGTCGACGCCGAGAAAGTGCCGGCGATGCTGGCGCGCCTCGGCCAGCTGGCGCTGGCGTTCCAAGGCTTCCATATCTACAGCGGCTCGCAGAACCTGAAGGCCGCCTCGATCCAGGACGCGCACGAAAAAACCTTCGCGCTGGCGATCCGCCTGGCCCAGCATGCGCCGAGCCCGGTGCTGACCCTGAACATCGGCGGTGGCTTCGGCATTCCGTATTTCCCCGGCGAAGAGCGGCTCGACCTGGCCGCGGTCGGCGAAAACCTCAAGCTGCTGCTGCCTGACGTGAAGAAGCAGCTGCCGCAGGCGCAGATCGTGATCGAACTGGGACGCTACCTGGTGGCCGAAGCCGGCATTTATGTCAGCCGGGTCATCGAGCGCAAGGAGTCGCGCGGCGAAGTTTACCTGGTCACCGATGGCGGCCTGCACCACCACCTGTCGGCTTCCGGCAACTTCGGCCAGGTGATCCGCAAGAATTACCCTGTGGCGATCGGCAACAGGGTGCGCGGCGGCGCGCGCGAGACGGTGTCCGTGGTTGGCCCGCTGTGCACGCCGTTGGACCTGCTGGCCGACAAGATGGATCTGGCTCATGCCGACGTTGGCGACCTGGTGGTGGTGTTCCAGTCGGGCGCTTATGGGCTATCGGCCAGCCCCGTGGCCTTCCTCAGTCATCCGGTGGCGCAAGAAGTGTTGGTCTAACAAATACAACGAGCAAGAGCGAGGAATACGATGGCTGAATTTTTGGAGACTGCGCTGTGAGCGGTCTGTGCGGTTGGATCGGCTACGGCGCCAGTGCTTCGGATAACGGCGCGCTGATTTCTGCGATGGCGGCGCCGTTGGCACGCTTCGATCGCGCGTCGGTGAACGCGCTGAGCGGGCGCAAGAGCGCCGCCGCAGTGGCGGCGGGCGCCGGCAGCACCCACGTCTACCAGCGCGACGGCCTGATCGTGGCGTTGTGGGGCGATGTGCGCCTGAGCGATGCCGGCATGATGCAGCAGGCCGTCGGCGAAGGCATCGCCAAGACCCTGGCCGACGTCTGGCGGCGCGATCCGGACAGCGTGTGTTTGCATCTGAGCGGCGCCTTCTCGCTATGCATCCTGGACGAAGCCAGCGGCGACGCGCTGCTGGCGATCGACCGCATGGGCACCCAGCCGATGAGCTACCAGCTGAATGGCGAGGCGCTGCTGTTCGGCAGCTCGGCCGATGCGCTGGTGCGCCACCCGCTGGCCAGCTCCGAGTTAGACTCGCAGGCGCTTTACAATTTCGTGTACTTCCACATGGTGCCGAGTCCGCGCTCGGTCTACCGCGGCCATGAGCGCCTGCTGCCGGGCGAATACCTGCGTTATTCGAAGGGGCGCGTCGAGAAGCGCCAATACTGGCGCATGCGCTTCGACGAACAGCCTGACCGGCCGTTCGAGGAACTGAGGCAGGAATTCCTCGACGTGCTCAGGAGCAGCGTGCGCGATGCAACCGGCGGCGAGAAGGTCGGCGCCTTCCTCAGCGGCGGCACCGACAGTTCGACCATCGCCGGGATCCTGACCGAGGTCGGCGGGCGCCCGGCCGACACCTATTCGATCGGCTTCGCCGCCGAAGGCTACGACGAGACCGGCTACGCGCGCATCGCGGCGCGCCATTTCGGCACCAACCACCGCGAATACTATGTAACGCCGGACGACGTGGTGGACGCCATCCCGCGCATCGCGGCGGTATTCGACCAGCCCTTCGGAAACGCATCCGCCGTGCCGGCGTTTTATTGTTCGCGCCTGGCGCGGGCCGACGGCGTGACCCGCATGTTCGGGGGCGACGGCGGCGATGAACTTTTCGGCGGCAACGAGCGCTATTCGAAGCAGCACATCTTCGCGTTATACGGCAAGGTGCCCGGCCTGCTGCGCAAGGGCTTGCTCGAGCCGGCCATCTTCAATTTCCCAGGCGGCGATCACATCGGCCTGATGCGCAAGGCGCGCAGCTACATCGAGCAGGCTTCGGTGCCGATGCCGGCGCGGCTGGAAACCTACAACCTGCTGGGCCGCTACGGGCCGTCGCAAGTGTTCACCGACGACTTCCTGGCCGGCGCCGACGTCAACGATCCGTTGGCGCAGCTGCGCAAGACCTACGGCCAGCAGGAAGCGGTCAGCCTGATCAACCAGATGCTGGCGCTGGACCTCAAGGTCACGCTGGCCGACAACGACTTGCCGAAAGTGGTGAAGGCGTGTGAGCTGGCCGGGATGGAAGTGGCATTCCCGTTCCTGTCCGACCAGATGGTCGACTTCTCGTCGCGCCTGACGGCCAAGCAGAAGCTGAACGGCACCAAGCTGCGTTACTTCTTCAAGGAGGCGCTGCGCGGCTTCCTGCCGGACGAAATCATCGCCAAGCAGAAGCATGGCTTCGGCCTGCCGTTCGGCGTGTGGCTGACCGGGCACCCGGCGCTCAAGCAGCTTGCCAGCGACAGCCTGCATGACCTGAAAAAGCGCAAGATCGTGCGCGCCGATTTCATCGATACCTTGGTCAACCAGCACCTCCGGGAGCACGCCGGCTACCATGGCACCATGGTGTGGGTGCTGATGATGATGGAACAGTGGTTCAAACAACGCGAACTGGAGCGGAGCTAATTTAGGTTCCGAAGTTTTGCGACGTTTTCACCATAATGCATTCGCTGACAAGCATATGCATTATGGTGTCGAGCCGCAGTTTGTTTGGCGGCGTCTGCTTGTTAGAGGATAAGTGCCTTCAACAAGTGGCGTGTATACGGAAGAAACTGCCATCCCCCGCGGCGCAAACATTCAAGATGAGCACGCCATGCTGCCATCATCCTTCCGCCGGAAAGGTGACTGCCCGAAAGGTTGTTCAAGGCGGAGATATATTTGCCATTTATAGCGCGTTTTATTTCCCTTTCCAACGGTAATGCATAGAGTTCCTGGAGGAACGTTGGGTAAAACGCGGCATAGGCGTCCGACTTGGACGACGAAAGGGGATTGTCTGCAAACCTGCGATACGTGAGCGACGCGTCGTAGACTATTTTCTTTCCGCTCGAAATCAGGACGAAAAACAGATATGTCAGCTCAAAGTAGCGGTAGCGTATGTTGAAGAAACTCGCCGCGCAGGTCGCTTTGCGGAAGGTAGGGGCCAGCGACGCAAACCAGTTCATCTTTAGGAGTGTCATGGCCGGTTCCCGGTTGATTTCTTCCGCAGACAGCACGCTAACGTGCAACTCGTCCCGCCCAGTGTAGGTGTACCCGTTAGTGACGATCACATCTGCGTTAGGGTGCTCCTCGAAGAGCTCGAGGCGCTTCAACATCGCGCCAGGCAGGAACTCATCGTCGTCGTCGAGAAAGCAGAAAAATTCGCTCTTGGCCGAACACACCCCGTGATATCTGGCGGCGGAAACATTCCCCTCTTCACGTTTTAGAACTCTAAGATCGGAATTATCCTCAAGTTGCTTCAAAAGCGACGGCTCAATACGATTGCCATTGACGACGACGAGGACCTCCAAAGTGACGCCTTGCTGGGAGACAACACTCCGGATTGCCCTCTCCAGCAAAGAATGGCGTGAATCCTCGCAAGTAGTCGGAATAATTACCGAAATGGAGGCCGGTTTCGCAAGCGTGGAAAAATTCATCATGCAGACGCCGAATCAGGCGGATTTCGCCAACGGCGCCACTGGATGGACAGTCTGTGGCCTGGCACAATACGTGGTGACCTCCGATTCAAGTGCGTTCGCCACAGCCTGCAAGTAGGAATGCCCATCGCGAAGATCCGGCTCCAGATGGTTCCCTTCTGCCCATTCGTTCCATGACTTCAAGAAAATCAATCTGCCGTCCGCAGTGGTGCCGTGATTTCGAGTGATATCGAACGCCTTTTTCAATGCTTGCTCATACAGTTCTGGCGTCGTATTTTTCAACACCAATGCGTTGACGCCGCTACGCGGAGAGTTGTCCCAGCCATTCACAACGGAAGGGTAGCGTGTCGGCGGTAGGCTATCTGGAACGAAATAATCAATCGCTTTTTTGAAAGAATAGACCGAAGGAATTCCGAGCTTTCGACAGATCTTGTTATGAATTAGGCGCAAGGGATTCCGCCAGGTTCCCCAGTCGCGAGTGGGTGGATTATCGTTGTGAACAGATGCGTCGAAGCCTAATTCTTCCGGCGCTTGCTGCCCGACTCGATGAATGCCTACCATGTGCAGCCCCGGCAGCCCTGCCTCGGCCGCCATTGCACGCCAGCGTTGAACGGTGGCCGCCGGGTCGGGAAATCCATGCGGACGCCACACGAGAAATACTGGTTTCCCCTCGACTACAAGGTAGCGTGGGTCACGGAATGCACGCAATAGCACTTGGAAATGCGCGCGTTCGTCCTCCAGACTTGGATATTCCTGTTTGATAAGCACCTTGTTTGGGGAACCATGCCAGATGCCGCTCCAAGTATCGTTGGCCCAACAGATGCAGAACGGGAAGTCGGGCTCGCCGCTCGCCAGCACCTCTTCGAATGGTTGCTCCAGCAAACGCTTACCGTGGCCAAACCAGTAATGGTAATAGCAAAAAGCTTCGATGCCGTACGCTTTAGCCATTTCGGCTTGGGCGGCGCGTGTCTCGGCAACGCGCAAGTCATAAAAACCTAAGTCTGCGGGCACGTGGGGCTGATAGTGTCCAGGAAACCGTGGCTTCGCTTTTGCAGTATTAGTCCATTCGGTGAAACCCTTGCCCCACCATTCATCGTTTTCCTTGATTGGATGAAATTGCGGCAGGTAGTAGGCTATCAAGCGCGGAGCTGGTGCAGGCATGTTATTTACTCTCTTTTAGTTAACCCGATGAGTCCATCATCAATTCGTCGAAGCCTTCAATCCCAATTTTGCGATGAAGTCGGTCACGCGATCAAGGCAAAATCTTTCTGCTCCAGGCGGGCGACCAGTTAGTGTCCATAGCGCGAGGACCGATACGATGAATATCGTTGCACCAAGGAGTGATTCGCAAACAAGTTGCGCAATCGGGGAAAAGGCCTGCACGCGCGAGTGGAGCGCGGCGACGCCAGCGTACATCACCGCAGCTGCCGCCCATGGACGCCAGACGACCTGGAGCAAGGCCCGCAGGCGGAAACCAAGCATTTTCTGTGTCACGTATAGGCCGTACGGAATGGTAGCGAAATTTGCCGCAAGGTAGGCATAACCCGCGCCAGTGACGCCAAGCCGGGACATGAACAGGTAGAGTGCCGGAAATAGAACGAGGAGGAACAGGACGACCGATCCCGTCAACACGCGAGGGTTTCCTAAGGCAAGCCATACAGTTCCATTGTTTCCCTGCGTCGCCGCCAGGGCACCGTGGATTGCCAAAATCTGAATCAGCGGCACCGCGTCTATCCACTTCGTTCCAAGCGCGGTCAACACGAGCGCGCCGGCTACTGCGGCAATCCCCACGCCTACAGGAACGATAATTATCGATACCATTCCGATCAATTTCAGGTACGCGAGCGACATGTCCGTTACGGACATTTTGGAAAAGCCGGGGAAGGTGACTCGGTTAATCGGCGCTACCAGTTCCGTCGAGGGCAGGCTCGATATTTCATAGGCAACCGAATAAATGCCAAGCTCGGTAGCTCCGAACAATCGGCCGATGACAAACGTGCAGCCATCGTGCACGATGAAGAACAGCACGTTGTTAAGTAGCAGCCACTTCGAAAAAAGGAACAGCTCCTTCGCTGCGGAAAGGGTGAAACGGGGCCGATATGTGTTCATCGTGTAGCTAAGAACGACTCCGACAATGCGCCCGGCGGTCATGCCCAGCAACAGTGCCCAATAGGAGCGCAACACAAACGCGGCGCCGATGGTAAGCGTAAACATGATAAACCGCCTCGCAAAAACAAAGATGAATTCATTCTTGAAATCAAGGTCCTTACGAAAATTCACGACTCCAACGTTCGAGAACGCGTTAATGAAATATGATATCGACAGCACGTAAATTACATCGGTCAAGCGGGGCTCACGATAAAAAACAGCGGCCGGACCCGCCAGCGCAATCATGATCAAGCCGCATGTGACGCCGAAGATGACGTTGAAGGTCCAGACGGTGTTGTAGTGGCGCGGTTCCGCGTTCGATTTCTGGATCAGCGCGAGATCGAAGCTGAATGCTCCCATCAGGTCTAGCACGCCGCCGATGGCCGTAGCCATAGCGATCAAGCCGAAGTCCGCCGGCACCAGCAAGCGCGCCAGGATCAGCGTACTGACGATGCCGATCGAGCGGTCCAGCAGGCGTGCGGCCACCATCCATACGATACCGCTGGCCATACGCTTATTAATGTTGTGCATTGCGGGCGAACCTTTGCTTTACTCTATTGCGATGACGGCTGCGTCTGCACGGCGGATATGCCGCCGGTCGCTGCCGCTTGACTGCGCTTGATAATGGATTTGAAAAGCCAGACTTGTCCGGCCGTTGTATCGCCCCAGCCGAATCCTTCCGCGTAGCGCCGCGTCGCGGCCCGGTCGGGATAGTTTGCGCGTAATGCATTGATCGCATCCGCTACGCCTCGCGCGCTGCGTTCCTGCATGAGAAGTCCGGCCTCAGGGGCAGCCACCACTTCCGGCGTGCCCCACACTTTGCTGGCGACCACCGGTGTCCCGCATGCCATCGATTCGAGCAGCACATTGGCCCACCCTTCGCGGCTCGACGCCAGCACCAGGGCATCGGCGGCGCAGTAATAGCGCGGCAACTCGATTTGCGGCACCACGCCGAGAAAGCGTACCCGGTCCGCCACGCCCAATTGGCGCGCCTGCGCTTCCAGCGGGCCGCGCTCGACGCCGTCGCCGGCCAGCAGCAGCGTCACGCCGGGCAGCAGGGGCAATGCGCCGATCGCCAGTTCATGGCCCTTGACAGGCACCAGGTGGCCGACCGACAGCAGCGTGAAGCCGGTGAGGCCAATCGATTGGCGCAGCGCGTGGCGGTCGCCGGGATGGAAGCGTTCCAGATCGACCCCATTGCGCAGCGGCGTGATTTTTTCCGCGTCGACGCCCAGCTCGACCAGTTCGGTCTTCAGGGCGTTGCAGACCGTGATGATGCCGTCGGCTTGCGCCGCGGCCCAGCGGATCATCTTGCGCGGAACGGCATGCTGGGGAATCATGCTGATGTCCGAACCGCGCGCGGTGATCACCACCGGCTTGTTGAAGTAGCGCCCCAGCTTGACCGCCGCGACGCCGTCCGGGTAAAAATAGTGTGCGTCGATCAGGTCGAAGTCGTAGCCTTCATCGATCATGCGCGCCACCGTGGCCTTGGCGCCGTTGGCCAGCATCGCCGGCGCCAGGTTCATGCCGATCTTCGGAATCAGCGGAAAGCGCGGATGACTTACCTGAAGGCCGAAGCGGGTTTCACTGGCCGGCACCTGGGCGAACTTGGCGTACTGGCCAAAGCGCGCATCCGAGAACGGAAACCACGGCACCGGCGCGACCACCCGGCTTTCGACTTCGCCGCTGGCGACCAGGTGGCGCAGGCGCGTCTCGACGAAAATGCCGTGGCTGGGCCTGACCTGGTTCGGGAACAGCGTGCTGAACGTGAGGATCTTCATTTGCCGGCGGCCTTCGGCAACGAGGCGTAGACCGCCTTGTAGCGCGCCACGCTGGCTTTCCAGTTGCGTTCGTCCTCGACGAAGGTACGGCCGGCAGCACGCAACGCGGGCCAGCGCTGCGGCTCGTTTAGCAGGGCAAGCGTCTTGGCCGCCAGCGCCTGCGGATTGCCCGCTTCGAACAGCACGCCAGTCTTGCCGTCTTCGATCAATTCACCGTGGCCGCCGACGTCGGAGGCAACCAGGATGCGGCCCTGCGCCATCGCTTCGAGCGGCTTGAGCGGCGTGACCAGGTCGGTCAGGCGCATCTTCAGGCGCGGATACACCAGCACGTCGATCAGGTTGTAGTAGCGTTGTACCTGCTCGTGCGGCACGCGTCCGGTGAAGATCACGCTGCCGGTCACACCGAGTTCCGTGGCCAGCTGCTTGAGCTGCGCGTCCTGTGGTCCGCCGCCAACTAGCAGAACGCGGATTGCCGGATTCTTGGCCAGCATCTCGGGCAGGGCGCGCAGCAGGATATCCAGACCTTCGTAGGCGTAGAACGAACCGATGAAACCGAGCACCTGGCAACCTTCGATGCCAAGCTGCTTTGCCAGCGCCTCGTCGCGCGCTTCGCCGACGCTGAAGTCTTCGATATTGACCGCGTTAGGGATCACTGTGATTTTCGAGGCGGGAATCCCGCGCCCGACGATTTCGGCGCGCAGGCCTTCGCAGATCGTGGTCGCTGCATCCACCCGTTGCAGCGCGTAGGTCTCCATTGCGCGGGTCAGGCGGTAGCGCACGCCCCATTCACTGCTTGTGCCATGATCGACAGCCGCGTCCTCCCAGAAGGCGCGGATCTCATACACCACCGGGATACCAAGGGCGCGGCCGACACGTAGCGCCGCAATCGCGTTGAGCGGCGGCGAATGTGCATGAATAACGTCCGGCTTTACTTCCAGCGCTACTTGCTTGAGGCGCCGCGTCAGGGTGCTGATCACGGCCAGCTGGTTCAGCACTGGCAGACCTGACAGGGCGCCGGCTGCCGGCGCAGTGCGGTGGAACACCCAGCCGTCGACGTCGTCCTGGGGCGCGCTGTACTTGCCTTGTTTCTGGCTGGTGACGTGGGCGGTTTCCCAGCCCAGCGCGCGCTGCTGCTTGAGGATCGACAGCGTGCGGAATGTGTAGCCGCTATGCAGTGGAATCGAATGGTCGAGGACGTGCAAAATCCGCATCTCAGGACCCCTGCAATTCTTTGCGCAGGAACGCTTCGAACATCAGCAGCGCCCATATCGAAGCGCTATAGTCGCGCCGGCCCGACTGGTGCTGCTCGACCAGTTCGGACAGGAACTGCTGGTTGAAGATGCCGGTTTCGGCCAGCATCGGTCCAAGCAGCGAATCGCGCACGCGCTGGCGCAGCGGACCGCGGAACCAGCTCGCCAGCGGCACCGAGAAACCCATCTTCTTGCGGTACAGGATGTCTTCGGTGAGATAGGGCTCGAGGCTCTTCTTGAAGATGTACTTGCCTTCGCTGCCGCGCAGTTTCATGTCGGGCGGCAGGCCGGAGATCCATTCGACCAGCTTGTGGTCGAGCAGCGGCACGCGCACTTCGAGCGCGTGGGCCATGCTGGCGCGATCGACCTTGGTCAGGATGTCGCCCGGCAGGTAGGTCTTCATGTCGAGATACTGGATCATCGACAGCGGATCGTCGGTCGGCGAGTTGGCCGCGTGGCCCTGCATCACTTCGATCGCGCGGTAGCCCTGCAGGTTGCCGCGGAATTTGTCGGAGAACAGCTTGTCGCGCATCGCGTCGGACATGATCGACACGCCGTGGAAGTAGCCTTCGACCAGGTCGCGCGACAGCGCTTCGAAAGTGGTCTTGGCGCGGAAGATGCGCGGCGCCCAGTCGGCCTTCGGATAGTATTTGCCGAGTGGTCCGAAGATCAGCTTGCGCATCGCCGGCGGCACGCGCGAGCGCACCGCGTCTTCGGCCATCGCGTAGCGGTAACGGCGGTAGCCGGCCAGGTTCTCGTCGCCGCCGTCGCCCGACAGCGCCACCGTCACACGCTTGCGCGCGAGCTGGCAGACGCGGTAGGTCGGGATCGCCGAACTGTCGGCGTACGGTTCGTCGTACAGGTCGGCCAGCGTGTCGAGCAGCGCGTAATCGTCGGTGTCGACGGTCTCGGTGTGGTGTTCGGTCTTGTACTGGCGCGCGACCTGTTCGGCGTACTGCGATTCGTCGAAGGACTTTTCGTTGAAGGCGATCGAGCAGGTGTTGACCGGGTCCTTCATCAGGCCAGCCATCATGGCCACGATCGCGCTCGAATCGACGCCGCCGGACAGGAAGGCGCCGAGCGGGACTTCGGCCTTGAGGCGGATCTTGACCGCTTCGCGCAGGCGCACGATCAGTTCGCCCGCGGCGTCCTGCTCGGTCATTTTCTCGTGCGGCTTGAACGGCGCATCCCAGAACTGCTTCGGCTCCGGCAGCGGCTGGCCGATCTTGACGGTCAGGGTAAAACCGGGCGAGAGTTTTTTTGCGCCTAAGTAGATGGTCTTCGGTTCCGGCACGTAGCCGTAAGCGAAATAGTCCTCGACCGCGCGCGGATCGATCTCGCGCGGCAGGCCGGGGTGGGCGCGCAGCGATTTCAGTTCCGAACCGAAGATGAACATCCCGTCCGGCAGCACCGCGTAATAGAACGGTTTGACCCCAAGCCGGTCGCGCGCCATGAACATGGTCTGCTTGTTGCGGTCCCAGATGCAGATCGCGAACATGCCGCGCAGCCGGTGCACGCACTCCTCGCCCCAGGCTTCCCACGCATGCACGATGGTTTCGGTGTCACTCCTGGTGCGGAACTCGTAGCCAAGCTGCTTGAGTTCTTCGGTCAGTTCGGGGAAATTGTAGATCTCGCCGTTGAACACTACCCCGACGTCGCCGGCCGAATTGAACATCGGCTGCTGGCCGCTGGCGATGTCGATCACCGACAGGCGCCGGTGGCCGAAGCCGACGCCCGGCTCGGTGTAGATGTCACCTTCGTCCGGGCCGCGGTGGTGCTGGGTTTCGTTCATCCGCTTGAGCAGCCCGGGGTCGACGGCGCGCGCGCCGCGCGTATCGAAAATTCCTACAATTCCACACATGATTTCACAGGCTTTCTGAATTTTGTTTTACGTTCGCACAGTGTGTCGTACAGCGACTTGTACGCTGCCACCATCGCCGGCATGTTGTATTTGCGCAGGACCCGTTCGCGACCCGCGGCGCCATGCTGCCGCGCCAGCTCCGGCGAGCATACATAGCGCCCCAGCGCGTCCGCCATCGCGGCCGGGTCGGAATGCGGCACCAGCAGGCCGGTGACGCCCTCGTCGATGACCTCGGGGATCCCGCCCACCCGCGTGCCGACCACCGGCAGGCCGCTGGCCATCGCTTCCAGTGCCGAGCCGGGCGTGCCTTCGGCCAGCGACGACATGGCGAAGATGTCCAGCCCGCGCAGGATCTCGGCCACGTCGGTGCGCGCACCAGGCAGCCAGACCCGGTCGGCGATCCCGGCGGCGGCGGCTTTCGCGCGCAGCGCCGGCAGCAGGCTGCCCTCGCCAATAATGACTAAACGCAAGTTTGCACTTTTTTCAGGAAAACGCTCGCACAAATGGACAAATGCGTCCAGCAGGCCGGCGTGATCCTTGACGTCCTGGATCCGGCCGACGGTGCCGATCACGGTGCATTCCGGACCGAATCCGCTGGCGCGCGGCGCCGTGCGCTCAGTCGCCGGGTGGAATTTGTCGGCGTCGATGCCGTTGCCCAGCAGCCGGCTCTTGTATTCGGGCACGCCGATCACGATGCGGTTCCACGCCACCAGGTCGGCCGAATTGCCGTAGCAGCAGTCGTAGAACGGCAGCATCAGGCGGCGCAGCAGCTTGTGCTTCGGGTTGGTGCCGTCCGGGTCGCTGGCGTCGCGTCCGTGCGCGCCGTTGATGCGCACCGGTACGCCGGCCAGCATCGCCACCGGAGCGTATTCGGCGGCGGACAGGTTGTAGGTATGCAGCACCGTCGGCTTCAAGCGGCGCAGCAGCTTCCACAGGTCGGCGTGGGTACCCAGCGACAGGCCCGGCTGCTTGTGCAGGGCGTACAGGCCGACGCCGGGCTTCTTGATCTTGTCGGCGAAGTCAGTGATTTCGGTCAGGGCCACCACCGCGTGGCGGTAGGCCTCGGCCGGCATGCGGTTGATGCGTTCTACCATCAGGTTCTCGAGGCCGCCGAAGTCGAGCCGGTACACCAGGTGGACGATCAGCGGCACCTCGCTGCCTGCCGCCTCGTTCGCCCCGCTCATTAACGCACCCGTGTGGCGGCCAGGGCCGTCTCGATCGCGCCCAGGTTCGCGTCGAGGAAGGCGCGCAGCGACTTGCGCGCCTCTTCCGGATTGTCCGAGTAAGGCGCCGACAGCAACACGGCGGCGCCGTCGTCCGCGTGGAACTGCAGCCTGGCTTGCGCCTGCCACAGTTTGCCCAGGTAGTCGTTGGCGGTCATGCGATTGTCGACCCAGTTGAAGTTCCACACGATGATCGAGCCGGCAGCTCCGGTCAGGCGGGTCTCGCGCAATGCGAACGGACGGCCGCCAAGTTGTTCGGTCCGAAGCGCGGAGCCGGTCTGCTTGACCGGGTTCTTTTCGCCCGCGATCCGATTGACGGAGCTGATCAGCGCCTTGCCCTTTTCCTGGTTACGGTAATAAAGCACGGTCAGCCCGACCGGCTGCGGGGCGGCGCCGGCGCGGTAGACGCCGTTGAAACTCGCATCGGCCGCCATGTAATCGGGCATCCAGACGGAGAAGGCGGGTGCCGCTTCCCAGTTCACGCCGACGTTCGACAGTTGCACAGGCTTGGGATTGTAGGTGGCGCGGGCGTTGTACGCGGCAAAGGCGGGCCACAGCGCGGCCAGTGCGACAATCGCAGCGACCATCGGGACCAGCGAGGCCGCGCCCGAGCGGGCCTGGACGGCATGGTCCGCGGCAGCCTGCGCTGCGACCGGCTCGGGATCGGTGTCTTCGCGCCAGTAGCTGCCGATCCAGAACATGACGAACATCACCAGGCCGAAGAACAGCCAGCCGTAGATCAGGTGGTCGACGCCGACAGCAAGCTTCATGCCGCTCAGGTGGCCGAGCATGACGATCATGTACGCACGAGCGCCGTTGGCGATGATTGGAACGATGATCGAGAAGATTACGAACAGCACGCGGCGCGTGGTGCTGCGATAGGTCAGGTAGGCATACAGCAAGCCGATGGTGATCGATGAAATCAGGTAGCGCACGCCGCTGCAGGCTTCCACCACCGACCAGCTGCCGGTGGGGATTTCGAAGTGCGTGCCGTTGCGCAGCAACGGGATGCCGGTCGCCTGCAGCGCCCATACCGTGAAGTCGGCGGTAAACGAAATAAGCGGGTCGATAAAGACCTCGCCGAACGGCACCGCCGCTAACACGAACAGCAAGGGGAAGGCGAGCGAGCCGGCGAGGCGGCGGCCGAATACCGCCAGCGCAATCACCGGCAGCATGCCGGCGAAGGCGTACTGCTGCACCACCTGGACTTCGCCCATGCGCGCCAGCAGCCAGCCGAATCCGGTCAGCGCAAGCAGCGCCAGCGCGGGCCACCAGGGTTGCGCCGGCATGTTGACGAAGTTGGCGCGGCGGCGCCAGATCAGCCACAGGCTGATTGGCAGGATGACATAGCCGTGGGCGAAGGTCTCGGAGCTGTCCCAGATATCGACGATCGATTTCGCGGTGCCGAAATACAGCGCGAACGGCGCCAGGAAGGCGATCGCGAACAGCACGATGGTGGCGGCGCCAAGGCGCAGCGGCGGGGCCTGGACCAGGCCAGGTGGCGGTTTCAGGAACATTCGAGCCTCGCTTCGATGCGGGCCAGGTTGCTTGGCCAGCTGTATAGTTGTTCGACCTTGGCGCGCGCGACATGGCCGATTGCCGTATCGGCGTGGGTCAGCAGCGCCGACACGGAGGTGACGAAAGCGGCGGCGTCTTCGGCCAGCAGCAAGTCTGTTCCGGGAATCGCTTCGATGCCTTCGAGCGCTTGCGGCGAGACCACCACGGGAGTCGCCATCGCCATCGCTTCGAGCACCTTGTTCTGGATGCCGCGCGCAATGCGCAGCGGCGCCACCGCGACCTGCGCGTGGGCGATGTAGGGGCGCACGTCAGGCACGGTGCCGGTCACCACCACGCCGGGCAACTGGGCCAGCGCCTGCACCGCGGAAGACGGGCGCGCGCCGACGATGTAGAAGCAGGCGTCGGCGAACCTGGCGCGCAGCTGCGGAAACACCTCGGCGGCGAACCATTGCACCGCGTCGATGTTCGGCCAGTAGTCCATCGCGCCGGTAAATACCACGGCGCGCTCGCCGGCCTGGTAGGGGCTGGCGTAGCTGCGCCCGGGCGAGAAGTAATCGGTATCGACGCCATTGTTGAAGAAGCCGATCTTGGCGACGCTTTCCGGCGCCAGTTCCTTGAACAGGTCCGCTTCAGGAGCGGATACGAACAGCGAGGCGTCGCATTCGCGCGCGACACGGCGTTCGTAGGCGAGCAGCTGGCGCGCCTCGTGGCGATACAGCCAGTTCATCGGCCAGATTTTCTTTTCGGCGTACTGGCGCCACTTGTCCGAATCGACGTCGCAGAAGTCAACCACCCGGCGCGCATCCGGATACGCCTCGGCGTACTGCGCCATGGCCGACGAGAAAATCAGGACGCGGTCGATTTTCTGGGCCTTCATGGTGGCGTCGACCCAGGCTTGCAGCTCGCCGCTCTTGTAGTAATCGAGCGAAAGCGAACGGTTGGCCAGCAGCGCGCCAAGGCTGCGCACGCGCGCCAGCAGCGGCTTAAGCGGAGCGAAATGGCTGCTCGCGCACATCGTCTGCACATGCGGCACGTGCTGCCAGTCGTCCGGGTCGTCGACGAAAGTGCCCAGGTGGACGCGGTAGTGCTGCGCCAGGTGCTTGAGCAGGTGGTAGGAACGGATCTTGTCGCCCTTGTTGGGCGGATAAGGGATGCGGTGTATCAGCAGGAGCAGGTTTTCCACGTGCCTACCCCAGGTTCCTGACGATGTGCGGGCCGATGAAGTTGGCCAGCGGCAGCGGCAGCTTCTTCCACATCTTGATGAACAGCTGGTACTTCGGATTCAGCGGATTGTTGTCGGGCAGTTCGCGCGACTCGTACAGGCGGTACTCGTAGGGCAGCGGCTGCGCGGTGAAGCCCCAGTTCTTCTTGAAGTCGTAGGCGCCGGTACCGAGCTTGCTGCGGCCGAAGTCGAAGATGCGGCAGCCGCGCGCGGCGGCGAACTGCATCAGGTTCCAGTACATGAAGTCATTGCCGGCGACGTCGCGCGCGATCGGCATGCCGCCGCCGTAGTAGGGAACGACTTCGTCACGCCAGTAGAAGCTCAGTACCGAGGCGACGATCTCGCCGTTCAGCACGATGGTGCGCACTTCGCAGTCGTCGCCGAATTCTTCCTTGAGCAGGGCGAAGTACTTCTTCGGGAACACTGGGGTGCCGAGCCGGTGCACGCTGCTGGCGTAAGCAGTAAACAAGCGGTCGACGTTGTCGTCGATTTCGCCCACCAGGCCGGCCTTGATGCCCTTGCGGACCATCGCGCGCTGCTTGCGCGGGATCGCGTTCATGTTCTCTTCGTCGTCCGCCGAAATCGCCTTGCGGAAGGTGACATACAAATCTTTGGTGTGCCAGTCTGGATTGCCGGGATGGGCCGCGACCATGTTGCGGTATTCGAGGTGGCCGACCCTCAGTTCGCAAGCCAGCTTGTCGGCGGCGTCGTCGAGCATCGCGCGCGCGGCGTCGGTCAGGGCGGCCACGCCGCCGTAGACGCAGAACTGCATCGCGCCGAGCGCGTGGCCGAACAGCCGGCTATTGATTTCGCACAGCGGCAGCACGCCCTGGACATTGCCGTCCTGCTCAACGTAGTAGAACCAGGTCTTCTGGCCGAACGACTGTTCGATCACGCGCTGCCAGCCGGCGCGGTGGAAGAAGGTGGCGTCGGGACAGGCGCTGACGAATGCATCCCAGCGTGCCAGGTCCTGCGCCTGCATCAGGCGCAGCGTCAGCGGCCCGGTGGCGGCCGTTGGCGCGGCTTCGCGCGCCTTTGCGGCTTCAAGAGTCGAACTCATTCAGGTATCCAGGAAAATGCGGTCCATCCGGTCCCATGCGAAGTCGCGGGTCAGCGCCTTGATGCGGCCTTCCATGCGGTCCAGGTTGACGTAGTGGCGAAACCGGCTCTTGGCGCCAACGCCCTCGGGTCGCGGCTGGCCGGGATCGATCTCCCACGGATGGAAATAGAAAATGGCGGATTGGCGGTCGGACTGGTTCACGCGCTGCATCATCCAGCGCGACAGCGAATATGGCAGCAGCCGGAAGTAGCCGCCGCCGCCGGCCGGCAGGTTGCGTTCCATCAGGCGGACGGTGGTGATCGGCACTTCGAGCAGGCCATCCGGGCCGTTCGGGTAAAACGCGAAGCGGGGCGCGTCGGGCATGCCGTAGTGGTCATGCCTGATCGGGTAGATGCTCGAACTGTAGCGGTAGCCGGCTTCCTTCAGTACGTCCAGCGCCCACAGGTTGGCGCTGCCGATCGAGAAGCTGGGCGCGCGGTAGCCGGCGACGGACTGGCCGCCGATGTCCTCGAGCAGCGCTTTGCTGCGCGTTACGTCATCCGAAAATTCGGCGCGACTCTGGTCGGAGGCGCGCAGGTGGCCATAGCCGTGGCTGGCCAGTTCATGGCCATCGGCCACGATGCGCCTGACCATCTCGGGATAGCGTTCGGCGATCCAGCCCAGGGTGAAGAAGGTAGCCTTGACGTTGGCTGCGGCGAGCATTGCCAGGATGCGCTCGATGTTTGCTTCGACCCGGCACTCGCGGCCAGGCCAGCTGGCGCGGTCGATGAAGGGCGCGAACGCCGACACCTGGAAATAATCCTCGACATCGATCGTCATGGCATTGCGGATGACCGAGCCTGGCGCGGCGCCGGGGCGGGCGCTTGGTTCGTGCAGCTTCATTCGCGGGCGTCGTTCGCAGTGGTTGTGGCCGCGGCGGGCGTGGCGACAATTTTCTTCAGGATCGACAGCACCGAGACGATCGATTTTTCGAGCCGCATCATGCGCTCGTCGATCTGGCCGCCGCTACCGGCCGGTTCCGGCGGCATCGGTTCTGCCATTTCCTCGGCCGCAGCTTGCGCGGCGCCCGGCGGCAGCTCGAATTCCTCGTCGATATCCTGGACCACGGTCTGCACGTCGGCTTCGGTGAAGGCGTGCATCTCTTCCAGGTAGCCCATCAGCAGCAGGCGGTCGCACAAGGTGTTGGTCTTGCGCGGTATGCCGCCGGTGTAGGCAAAAATGGCGGCGTGCGCGCCTGGCGAAAACGACGGATCGCCGTTCCAGCCGACCGTGTGCAGGCGGTGTTCGATGTATTCCTGCGACTCGGCCGAATCCATCGGGCCCAGGTGGTAGCTGGCGATCACGCGCTGGCGCAGCTGCAGCATGCTGGCGCTGTGCAGGGTGGTGCGGAATTCGGGCTGGCCCAGCAGGAAAGTCTGCAGCAGCGATTTGTCGTCGGTTTGGAAGTTCGACAGCATGCGCAGTTCCTCGACCGTGCGTGCGGTGAGGTTCTGGGCTTCGTCGACCACCAGCAGCGCGCGCTTACCCTGGCGGTCCGCTTCGCGCAGGAACTGCTCGAGCCGGGTCAGCAGGTCCGGCTTGCTGGAATTCTCGTAAGGCAGGCCAAAGGCCGACACCACCATCCGCAAGGTGTCGTCCGAGTCAAGGTTGGTGTTGACGATATGGGCGGCGATGATCTGCTCGGACGGCAGGTTGTTGAGCAGGTTGCGCACCAGGGTGGTCTTGCCCGCGCCGACTTCGCCGGTGATGACGATGAAGCCTTCGCCCTGCGACAGGCCGTAGTCGAGGTAAGCCATGGCGCGCTTGTGGCCCTTGCTTCCGTAGAAGAAATGGGGATCGGGCCTGAGCCGGAACGGTTTGGCGCTCAGGCCGTAGTAAGTTTCATACATCGCGTGTTCGACTCCGCTATAGCTGTAATGAAAGGGAAGCGCTGATGGCGTTTTCGCTGTACTTGCTGCCGCCCGTGATTGCGGCGTTGCCCTGGTTGTGGCGTACTTCAACCGCGCCTCGGAGCTTGCTTTGCAGCTGGCGCGTCATGGCGACGCTGACGAATTGCTGGTTGTTGGTGACGCCCGTGGTAAGCGATTCGGCGCGCGTCGTAGTCAGCGCGAGATTGACGCCGGTGCGCGAGTTGAGGCGGTAATTGACCGTCAGCGACGCACTCTTCTGCTTGGTGTCGTCGTTCAGGTTGAGCAGACTCGAACCGAGCAGGCCGGCGTCGAGCTGCTGGGTCGACAGCGCTGTGCGCTTGGTGGCATTGACCGAAAGGATCGCTGTCGTCTTCGGCATGTTGTACGCAGCCGACGCGACGAACTGCTTCTGGCGGAAATAGCGGTTGCTGAAGTAGTTGACGTTGTTGACGGTCGTCGGCGGTAGCCCGGTGGCGCGGATGTAGGCATCGACCGCCTGGCGCCGCGCGACCGGGTCGGGAATGCTGGCCGTAAACAGCTTGTCGAGCGTCGAGGCTGTGTCGATAACCTGCGCCAGCAGAAACTGGTCGCGGCTATTGGTCACTGTGTCAGCGTAGTTGGCAGTCCATACTGTGCGCTGGCTGCGGTGATTGGCCGCCAGAGAATAGGTTTTGCCGAAATAGTGGCGTCCGGCGCTGGCCTGGATGCTGGTGCGCGAAGACGGCGTCCACAGGAATCCCAGCGCGTAGGTCTTACCGGCGATTTCGCCGCCGAGGCCCTGATAGTCGTATTTTTCGTAGCCGCCGTTGGCGGTCAAGGCCAGGGCGGGGAAAAGGCGGTACTGCAGGTTGGCCAGCGAGTTTTCGACACGCGACTTGGTGCCAAACGAATCGGTGAGGTCCTGGCGGTTGTATTGCAGCCCCCAGCTCAGCGTATGGAACGATGGACCGCTGGCGATCGACAGCGCGACGGCGTTGGAGTCGCTGTCTGCGTAACCGCCATTACCCGTGCTGACTGAGTCGCGCGTGTAGCGCACCTCACCTGTAGCGGCGTTGCCGAAATGGTGAATCAGGTAGGGGCTGACGCGGTAGGTCCTGACCTCGGCGCGATTGGCATTCGAGTATCCGTTGCTGCTGTTAACCTGCGGACCAAAAGCGGACACTGCCTGCTGCCCGATCGATGCTGTCGCGTCCAGGAACAACAAATCTTCCACCAGCTTTGCCCTGGCATCCGCGGACAGTTGTAGCTGCGAGTGGCCATTGTTGGTCGGCGCGTCGCCCGAATAAGCGTACAGGTGCTCGATGATGCTGGCATTGAGCTTGAGCCGAGGACCGTTGTTCGCGATCTTCAGGCTGGGCGTCAGTTCGGTGATGAACTGACCGTTTGCGGAGTTGCCAGCGGCCTGGAACGCGTTGTCGGTATAGGTTTCGCGCAGGTCGACGGCGGGATTGACCTTCCAGTCTGCCCGTGCCTGCGGCGACATCAAGACGGCCAGCATGATCGGCGCGGCCAGCGGCAGCGCGGACTGCTGTTTCAGCTTTCCCCCAAACCGTTTAGCCATAGTGATAGTCGTAGGTCTCTTCGATGCCGGGGAACTCTCGCGTCTTGTTGTAGATGAGGTTCACATTGCTGCAGCCCTCGAGCTGGCGCAAGGATTCCTTGACCGCGTGCTGGGTCGTGGTTTCCGATTCGACCACCAGCACGATCTGGCCCATATGGGTTGCCAGTACATGCGCTTCGCTTGTCAGCAGCAGCGGCGGCGAATCGAAAATGACGATCCGGTCCGGATAGCGGTGGGCGATCTCATTGACGAAGTTGGTCATGGTCTGGCTGGCCAGCAGCTCGGTCGCGCGCGGTGTGCTGGTGCCGGCGGCCAGGATGCTGAGCGTGTCGACGTTGGTGCGAAGCATGACGTCGGCCAGCTCGAGCTTGTCGTCGAGCAGGATGTCCATCAGGCCGCGCTGGGCCGGCAGGCCGAGCGTGCGCAGCACCGAAGGGCGCGCCACGTCGGCGTCGATCAGCAGCACCGTGTGGTCCAGCTCCATCGCGATACTCATCGCCAGGTTGATCGCGCAATAGGTCTTTCCTTCGCCCGGCAGCGAGCTGGTGATCATGATCAGGTTGCCCGGCGGCGCGTGTGCGTCGCGTTCGGCAAAGGCGCGCTTGATCAGCGGCCGCTTGATGATGCGGAAGTCCTCGACCAGCAGGGTACGCCCGCCGGCGGCGGTGACCATGCCCATGTCGCGCATCCGGTTCAGGTCGAGCTCGACTTTCCTGGTGCTCTGCCTGCGCGCCTGGACCGGTTTCGCCGCCGCTGTGGCGGCCGGCGCCGCGCCTGCTGACATGTTTGGCTCGGCGACCGCGGCGCTCGCAACGACTGGCGCTACAACGGCAGGCGAACCCGCAGGGGAGGCCGCTTGGGTCTCTTTCTTTTGATCAATCCGACTTGCCGCTTTTTCGATAATGCTCACATTTGCTCCCGTGATCGTCGCGTTACAGCGAAGGTCTAATCAATATCGCCGCCATTACACCGCCGTACGCGCCAAACAGGGCGAGTACCGAGGCTCCCATCGCGTACAGCCGTCGCCGGCGCTTGATCTTCTGCTCGCTGGTCCAGTTCATGCCGATGCTGCCGAGGATAGGCACGCCGGTTACTTCACGCAGCGCGGCCTGGCTCAAGAAGGTCGGACGTACCTGGCTCATCAGCAGCGCGACGACCAGGCCGGCCACCAGCGCTGCGGCAAACACCAGCGAGAACAGGCGCGGACGGTTCGGGCCCGCCGGAGTCAGCGGCACGGTCGGCGGGTCGATCACGCGGAAGGTCAGCATGTCGGTGGCCGAACCCAGGTCGCCCGAGAGCTTCGCCTGCTCACGGCGCTCAACCAGTTTCTGGTAATTGGCCTGGTTGACCTGGTAGTCGCGGTTCAGCTGAGCCAGCTGGGCTTCGACTTCGGGCGCCGCCGTGCTCTGGCCGCGCATCCGACCGATGCGGGAACTGTACTCGTCAACCCGGGCGCGCAAGGATGCGACGCGCGCTTCGGCCACCGACAGCGCCACGTTCATCTGCTGCAGCATCGGGCTGTAATTGGCGCCAGGATCGGAACTACGCTTGTGCTTCTTGGCTTCTTCCTTCTTCTTCGCCTCGAGCTGGCCGTGCAGGCGCTTGGCGGCGATGATGTCGGGGTGCTCTTCCGTGTACTGCAGGCGCAGCTGGTCGAGCTGCTTGTTGACGGTCTGGATGCGGGCGTCGAGTTCAGGATTGGCGTCGGCGTCGGCCACGTCGGTCGCGGTGACCGGGGCCGGGTCGTCGCCGGCGATCTGGCGCTTGATCGCGTTGCGCGCGCCTTCGGCCTCGACCAGTTCCAGGCGAGCCTGATTGAGCAGGTCCGACATTTCAACCATCTTTCCGCTGTAATCGGTACCCTGGCGCGGCAACAAGCCCATATTGCGGATCTTGAAATCCTTCATCGCCGTTTCGGCCGAGGACAGTTTTTCCTCGTAGCTCTTGATCTGGTCGTCGATGAACTGGACCGCCTTTTCGGAGTCCTGTTTCTTGCCGCTGAAACTGCCTTCGACGAAGATCGTCAGCAGCGACTGCACCACGTCCTTGCCCAGTTTCGGGTTGGGATTGTTGTAGGTGATGGTGTAGATGTCGTCGCGCTCGGTGCCGAGGATCTTAATCTGCGCCATCAGCTCATCGACCATCCTCTCGTGATCCTTGGGGGTGTTGGTCCGGACGTCGAGGTCGACCATGCGCATGACGCGCTCGACGTTGGGCCGGCTGATCAGCGTGCGCCGCATGAACATGACTTGCTGCTCGACGTTCGGCAGACTGGTCATGCCCGACAGCAAAGGCTTCAGGATGCTCTGGGTATCGACGTAGACCCGGGCCGAGGCCTGGTAGTCGTTCGGCAACTTGTAGACCACGGCCCAGCCGATGATCGCCACCACCCAGGAAATGACGACGGCATACCAGCGGTATTTTCCGATCGCCTTAAGGAAAGTCAAAATTACGGCTGTCAGTTCTGCCATCTCGTCAATCTCACCATCAAGTACGACTAGGGTCGGGAGCGCTGGTGCGCACTGGGAATTTCAAACATATCATCGCTTGTACTGAGAGCAATTGCAATTGCGTAATGGAAAAAGCGAGCTCGACGTGCAAGAAAAGCCACGTCTTGCAACATAACTACGCCTGGTCATCAACCCATGATTGCGAATCGCTATCGAAAGCGGCGCCAGTGAAGGCAGAGCCTGCCTGAAACGCCGGTTTTTGCACATTGTATTGTTGCTTCGATTAAAACACCAGAATTAATGTAAAAAATACAAATGTTTGTGCGTATGTCACTCTAAGTTTCCATCAGGAATGGTATTTTGGCGATTTCCGAGTGCATTCATCAGTGTCAAATAGACAATCAAACTGATGCGCGGGAAGTCGAAGACGCTGTCCAGCAGGGACAGCGGCAGGAAGGCCGCCAGCGAAGCCGCCAGGGGAAGCGCGAACGGGTCGCCGGCACGCAGCCGGCGCCACAGCGCCGCGGTTGCGCACAGCAGCAGCGCGCCGAACGCGGCCAGGCCGAATAAGCCTTGCTCGAAGGCCAGCTGCAGCCAGGTGTTTTCGAGGTGCCACGGCAAGTGGTCGTCGCCGGTGAAGAACCAGTGGTCCATGCCCTTGCCGAAATCGCCGTTGCGCAGCAGCTCGCGCTGCGCCTCGTCTCTCAGCGAAACGTCGTCGAAATCGACCGCGCTGCCGGCGGCCTCGCTGAACAGCGACAGCTTGACCAGGCGCGGCGCGCGCTGGCCCATGGCGCCCAGCGCGCCGCTGTTGAAGCTGCCCGAAAACTGCCGCCACGCTCCGCCGGTGTCGCCAACGTGCACCGTTTGCCAGACGCAGCGGCGCGAGTACAGCATCCATTTCTCGCACACCGGCACGCTCAGTTGGGCGTCCGGGTCGCGGCTGCGTGCGCGGAAGCGGAACTGGTAGCGCCGCCACGGCTCCAGGCTGACCATCTGTTCCAGGTAGAGCGGGGAGCCGACCGCCAGCGCCATATAGGGGTTGCCCTGTTCGGCGTGCAGCGCCAGGTAGGACGGCGCGCTGCCTTCGCCGCTGCGCATGAAGTAGAGGCGCGGGAAGCTTCCCATGCCCATGCCCCCCAGCAGGGTTGCGGCGCTGCGGTCCATCATCCGCATCCCATCGATCCAGTGGCTGGCGCGGTCGGCCAGGTCGCGCTCGCTGCTAGCGTAGCGCCGCTGCATCGCATCGCCTTGCGCGACGAACCAGGCGAGCAGCGCCATGACGCCGCACAGCAGGCCGGTGCGCAATACATGGCGGCGCGGAATGCGGCGCCCCCGGCGCAGGCGCGGCGCAAGCGCCAGCACGGCGATGCCGAGCGCGGCGGCGAGGTAGCCGGCGCGCGCGTAGCTTACCAGCAGCGCGTAGCTGCCCAGCGCCAGCATGGCGGCCCCGGCGAGGCGCTCGCCCCCGCGCTGGCTGCCGAGCGTCCACCAGGCCAGGAAGGGCAGCGCCAGCGCGAAGTAACACTCTATATAGGCGCCGCCGGTGTGCATGCCGGAAAACAGGCCGACCACCCGGTAGCCGCTGTCGAAATTGAGGAGGCCGGTGAAGGCGGCGCGCTCCCACAGCACCCCAAGCGCGGCCGCGAACACGCCCAACCCCATGCCGAGGGCGAAGCGGCGTTGCGTTTTTACCACGTCGGTGGCCAGCGCTTCGCGCATCAACGGCCACAGCAGCAAAGCCCAGCCCAGTCCTTTGGCCAGCCGGAACCCGTTGTACGGGCTGTAATAGTGGTTCAGCCCGTTCAGTCCGGGCGCGGGGAAGGGCCAGGCGCCGGCAATCAAGGCAAGGCAGGTGGATCCGCAAAACAGCGCCAGCCAGGCGCGCGCGGTGGCCGGGAGCGCGCGTGCGGCCGGCGCGCCCGGCGCGGCGCGCAAGGCATGCATCAGCACCGTGGCGGCCAGCATGGCGTCGAATTCGTCGATGAAAAAGCGCCCGGTCCAGGGCGCCAGGTCGAGCACCGGCAGCGCGGCCGGTACCAGCAACAGCCAGCCCTGCGGCCAGCGCCGCAACACGGCGCAATAGGCCAGCAGCCCGGCGCCCAGCCAGTGGGCGCCGAGCGGGTAATCGGACACGGCCGCGGCCAGTACGCCGGCGCACAGCAGCGCGGCGAGCAGATCCGGCAGGCGTTTCCAGTGGCTCCAGCGTGCGATCAAGATCGTTTCGCCCAGAAAATCTGTTAAGGTTGACGGGCACCAAAATCTTGCAGCAGCGCGACCGGACGCCCGGATTCTAGCGCGATTTGCGCGCGCGCCCTTTTTTAACTCTTCCATATTGTCGACCATGCAGATTCTCTTCTCTCGTTCGATGCGCGCGCTGGCCCTGCTGGCGGCCTGCTGGTTCGCAATCCCGGCCCACGCGGGCGAATTGGCCCGCACCATCGCCGCGGTAAAGGGATCGGTGGTCGGAGTGGGCTCCTTCCTGAAGACGCGCAGCCCCGCGATCGCGTTCACCGGTACCGGCTTCATCGTCGACGACGGCCTTTCCGTGATCACCAACGCGCACGTGGTGCCGGAGTTCCTCAACACGGAAAACCGCGAAACGCTGGGCATCGTGATCGCGCGCGGCGCCGAGATCGAGTTCCGGCCGGCAGTGCTGGTGTCGCTCGACCGGGCGCATGACCTGGCGCACCTGCGCATCAGCGGCGCGGCGCTGCCGGCGCTGAAGCTGGGTGATTCCGGCGCCGCCGCCGAAGGCCAGGAACTGGCGTTCACCGGCTTTCCGCTCGGCATGGTCCTCGGGCTGCACCCAGCCACCCACCGCGCGCTGCTGTCGGCCATCACGCCGATCGTGCTGCCCTCGCTCAGTTCGCGCACCCTGGACGCCAAGATGATCGCGCAGCTGCAGCGGGCGCCGTTCTCGATTTTCCAGCTGGACGGGACGGCATATCCCGGCAACAGCGGCAGCCCGGTCTACGATCCGGACAACGGCACGGTGCTGGCGGTGATCAATATGACCTTCGTCAAGGGGCTCAAGGAGAATGCCATCACCAATCCGAGCGGTATCGCCTACGCCATTCCGGTGAACCATGTACGTGACTTATTGCAACGAAAATCGCCGTAAGCAAATATTTCTGTCGCGTTTCAGCCAAGATATGTTGTGTGATGGTATAAAATACATCTCAGCAAAAAATATTTAAATTACAATTCTTCCGCGCCCAGGCAGGTGCAATCTGGCAAACAATTCGGACCGTGGCCGCTATTTCAGGCGCAGCCGCATGTCTTCAAGGGGATATCGACGTGAACACTCTGCAAATGAAATCCATGAAATGGCTGGCCCTGGCCGCGGTTGCGCTGTCCGCGCTGGTGCTGGGCGGCTGCGCCAGCACCAAAGGGGACTTGAATACCCTGGAGACGGCGGCGACGCCGGATTACCTGATCGGGCCTGGCGACAGCGTCAACATCATCGTCTGGCGCAATCCGGAAGTGTCGATGTCGGTGCCGGTGCGCCCGGATGGCAAAATTACCACACCGCTGGTGGAAGATCTGCCGGCCAGCGGCAAGACCTCGACCGAACTGGCGCGCGATATTGAAAAAGCGTTGGCAAAGTACATCCAGCAGCCGGTCGTGACGGTGATCGTCACCGGTTTCGTCGGCACTTACGGCGAGCAGATCCGCGTGATCGGCCAGGCCGCGCGTCCGCAGGCGCTGCCATACCGCCGCGACATGTCGCTGATGGATGTGCTGATCGCCGTCGGCGGCGTCACGGAATTTGCGTCGGGTAACAAGGCGAGTATCATCCGTAATGTTGACGGCAAGCTGCAGAAAATGCCGGTCCGCCTGAACGACCTGATCAAGCAGGGCGACATCTCGGCCAACGTCAACATGCGTCCGGGCGACGTGCTGGTGATTCCCGAGAGCTTTTTCTGATTTCCATCCGGGTTCCGTGCCCGGGCCGCTGTCGATTTTTCTTACAGATTTGAAGCGTCATCCAATGCCGAGCGGCCCGGAATCGGTGCCATTTTCGTAAGTCATTGAATCGACGGGAATAAATCGACGCTGGTCGTTGGTGGAACGCATATTGCTTGTATTACAGGTGAATATAATCGAAAGACCGCCGCCGGGTCACGAGGCTCATGGCCCCGCATCCGGCCCTGAAAGCGGCATATCTAATTGAGGGATCACAGCCGTGGCTAACCAGAACCAACCCGACGAAGACGCGGGCAAGCTTTCCGTGCCAGAGCACGGGCCCGCCACGATCAGTGCGAAGGGGGCCGCGCGCCGCCGTTTTGCCAAGGCAGGCATGGGTGTGTCCGGCGGCGTGTTGCTCACGCTGGCGAGCCAGCCGGCGATGGCGACCCTGGTCTGCACTTCGCCCTCGGGCGCATGTTCCGGCAACCTCAGCAAGCACAACACCTCCGTCGCCTGCAGCGGTGTATCGCCAGGCTTCTGGCAGGCCCACCACTGGGCATGGAATAGCGCGCTCACCAACGGCAGTTCGCTGTACAAACTGACCTTTCCGACCACATCGCGCTGTTCGCAGCTCGACACCTATACCTGTTTCGACATCGTCGATGCGAACACGGTCACCAATGGCGCCGACCCGGACAATGTCGCCATGCACATCATGGCGACATTGCTCAACGTGCGTTCCAAGCGCATCGGGTTCCTGACCGAGAGCCAGGTCATGGCCATCTGGAATTCTTACGCGGCAACGGGCACTTACAAGCCTACCTCGACGGTGACGTGGAACGGCTTTCAGATTGTCGCCTATCTTAAAAGCACGATGAGCTAAGCTTTGTCGAGTATCGCCGGCACGGACCTTCACAACAATGCTTCGCACCCCGGGTTGAGCTGGCGCATCACGCCAGGTCAGGCGCTACGCCACCGGGAATGGCAGGGTGAAGTGGTGCTCTACAACGACCTGTCGGGCGACACCCACCTGCTCGACGAAAGCGCGCTGCACCTGCTCCGTATCCTCCGGAATGGTCCCGCATCACCGCACGCGCTGGCTGACGCAATGCGCGCTGCATTCGAGGCCGACGACGGTGAAGTCGACGACGCCAGCGTGGCGCAGCTGCTGGCCGACCTGCAGTCGCTGGCGCTGATCGAAGCGGCCGCATGAAGACGGTATCCTCATTATCGCGCGCCGAGTTGGGCGCCCGGCTGGCCGGTCCCGGCCTGCGGCTGCAGACCGGCGACTTCCTCGCCTGCGTCAAAAGCAAGATCCCCAGCGTCGCCGACGGCATCGGCCTGCTGTACGCCGACTACCCGCTGCGCGACGACGCCGGCCTGGTCGACTTCCATATCAACCTAAACCCGGCGCGCGGCGCGCGGCGCTGGTTCCGCCCTCAGGTGCGCTTCGACTGCGACGGCCTGGTGCCGTTCAAGCCTTTGCCGCTGGCGCAGGCGTTCCCGATGTTCGAGTGGGTGATGAACTGGGCGGTGTCGAGCCGCGCCAACCGCCTGCTGATCGTGCACGCCGCCGTGGTCGAGAAGAACGGGCTGGCCGCGATCCTGCCGGCGCCGCCCGGTTCCGGCAAGAGCACGCTGTGCGCAGCGCTGGTCAGCAAGGGCGGCTGGCGCCTGCTGTCCGACGAGCTGGCGCTGGTTCGCTTGGATAACGGCGAGCTGATGCCGCTGCCGCGCCCGGTCAGCCTGAAGAACGCTTCGATCGACATCATCCGGCGCTACGTGCCGGGCTCGGTATTCAGCCCCGCCGTCAACGACACGGTCAAGGGCACGGTGGCGCACATGAAGGCGCCTGCCGGCAGCGTCGCCCGCGCGGCCGAACGGGCGCGTCCGGCATGGATCATCTTCCCCAAATACCAGGCCGGGGCCGCCATCACGGTAAGGCCGGTGGCGCCGGCGCGCGCCTTCATGGACCTGGCCGGCAATAGCTTCAACTACAGCCTGCTGGGAGCGGAGGGCTTCGAAGCGATGGCCGGCCTGATCGAGCGCAGCGCCAGCTACCAGTTCAGCTATAGCGTGCTGGACGACGCGATCGACTGGTTTTCCCGCCTCGAGGGCGCCGCCGCATGAGCGCCCCGCTGGTCTTGCAGGCCTTCGGCCAGCCGGCGCGGATGGCCGCGTTCAGCCTTGCCGAATGGGAGCTGCTGCTGCGCCAGGCCGCCGGCGCCAACCTGACCACCGCGCTGTACTACCTGGCCGCGGAGCACGGCCTGCTCGAGCGGATCCCCCAGCGCCCGCGCGATCACCTGGAGTGGGCGCGCGCCCAGGGCGAGCGGCATGCCCAGGGCGTGCGCTTCGAAGTGCGGGAAATCCGCCGCGCCTTGGCAGGGCTGGGCCTGCCGCTGGTCCTGCTGAAAGGCGCCGCCTACGCGGTCGCAGGCCTGGCGCCGGCGCGCGGCCGGCTGTTTTCGGACATCGACATCCTGGTGCCGAAACAGCGCCTCGATGAAGTCGAAGCGGCGCTGATGATGAACGGCTGGGCCGCCAACCACCACGACGCCTACGACCAGCGCTACTACCGCGAATGGATGCACGAGCTGCCGCCGATGCAGCACGTCAAGCGCGAGAGCCTGATCGATGTGCACCATGCGATCTTGCCGGAGACCGCGGCGGTGCGCCCGGACCCCGCGGCTTTGCGCGCGGCCGCGGTACCGGTGGCGGGCGATTGCGGGCTGCAGGTGCTGGCCCCGGCCGACATGGTGCTGCACAGCGCGGTGCACCTGTTCTATGACGGCGAATTCGACCATGGGACGCGCGACCTGGTCGACATCCACCGCCTGCTGCGCGAATTCGGCGCCGATCCGGCGTTCTGGACCGGCCTGCCGGCGCGCGCGCGCGAACTGCAGCTCGAGCGGCCCCTGTTTTATGCGCTGCGCCATGCCGCCCGCCTGCTCGGCACGCCGGTGCCGCCGGCCGTGACCGCCGCCATCGGTGCGGCCGCGCCGGTGCGGCCGTTGCTGGCGCTGATGGATCAGCTGTTCGCGCGTGCGCTGCTGCCGCGCCACGCCAGCTGTTCCGACAGCCTGACGGGCGCCGCCTTGTTCCTGCTGTACTTGCGCGGCAACTGGCTGCGCATGCCGCCGCTGCTGCTGGCCAGGCATCTGTTCCACAAGGCTTTCATCTCGCCCAAGGCCGCGCCCACGGCGTGAGGAAGCATTCCGGCTGGCTTCGCCTGCATGAATGCAATAAGATCCAGCAAGACTTCTGCGCGCGCGGCGTGCACACCCTATGAGCAGGCACAGATGACCGACAATTTCGACGCCGCCATCGGCGAATGGCAACACCTCCTGGGCCGCGACAATGTGTTGCTCGGTCCGGCCGCCCAGGCTGCCTACGGCGCCGACACGACCGCGACCGAACGCCGCATTCCCGCCGGCCTGAAAATTCGCGACAGCGCGCTGCTGCCCGGCGTGATGCACGTCGCCGAGCGCCACCGGATACCCGTCTATCCGATCAGTACCGGGCGCAACTGGGGCTACGGCACGGCTCTCGCGGCGCAGCACGATTGCGTGATCGTCGACCTGTCCGGGCTGGACAAGATCTTGCATTTCGACCGAGAAATGGGCGTCGTGACTGTCGAGCCGGGAGTGACCCAGGGCATGCTGGCCGCTTACCTCGACCGGGAAAACCTGCCGTTCATGGTGCCGGTCACCGGGGCCGGCCCCAGCGCCAGCTTGCTCGGCAATGCGCTCGAGCGCGGTTACGGCGTCACCCCGCATACCGACCACTTCGGCGCGGTCACCGACCTGGAGGCGGTGCTGGCCGACGGCAGCCGCTACATCACGGCGCTGCGTGAGGCGGGCAATGAGGACCTGGCCCGGCTGTTCAAGTCGGGCATCGGACCTTTCTCCACCGGCCTGTTCTCGCAAAGCGGCTTCGGCATCGTTACGCGCATGAGCATCGTGCTGGCGCGCCGGCCCGAATGCATCAAGGTCTGCCTGTTCAGCCTGAAGGAAGCGCACCTCTTGGGCAGCGCGGTCGAGCGGATCCGCACCATCCTCGGCAAACTGCCGGGCACCGTGGGCGGCATCAACCTGATGAACCAGCACCGGGTGCTGGCCATGTCGGCGCCGTATCCGGCCGCGCGCCTCGACCGGCACGGCCTGATTCCGCCGGACGTGATCGCCGAACTGGGCGGCCAATACCAGATCATGCCGTGGACCGGCTTCGGCACGCTGTACGGCACGCGCCGCATGGTGGCCGCGGCGCAAAAGGAAATCAAGGACGCGCTGGCCGGGGTGGCCTGCCGCGTGCTGTTCCTCAGTCCTGCCAATGCCGACATGCTGCTGCGGGCCTCGCGCTGGATTCCCGGTGGCGCCGGCCGGCGCCTGAGCAGCACAGCTTCGACCCTGGCGAGTTCGCTCGAACTGGTGGCCGGTCGCCCCAACGAAACGGCGCTGCCGCTGGCGTACTGGCGCAATCCCGGCGCGGCGGTGTCGACGCCGCGCGATCCGGCCCGCGACGGCTGCGGGCTGATCTGGTACGCGCCGCTGGTGCCGATGCGGCCGCAAGGCGCCCAGGACTACGTCAACATGGTTACCGAGGCGACGCGCAGGCACGGCATGGAGCCGCTGCTGACCTTCACTTCACTCAGCGACAAGCTGTTCGACAGCACCGTGCCGCTACTGTTCGAGCGTGACAAGCCCGCGTCGGTGGCCGCGGCGCACGCCTGCTACCACGAGCTGATTCGCTGCGGCGAGCAGCAGGGCTGGTTTCCTTACCGGCTCGCCGTGAGCGCGATGCCGGAGCTGGCCGCGCGGCTAGGCGAATCGCAGCATTTCCATGAGCGCCTGCGTAAAAGCATCGACCCGCACGACCTGATCGCGCCCGGTCGTTACCGATAAGCAACTCGCAAAAGCGTGATCGTATTGATACCTTTCCAAATCAATTTCCAGTAAGAAAAATGTAACTTAATTATTGCAATAATACCTGTCGAGATTTCTTACAGTAGTGTCAGTGAGCGGCCGATCTGGTTCCGAATTGAACTCCTCGGATCAAATATTTTCTTTAAATAACAATAACTTGGCGATTTCTGGAAAATTCTGGCACGCTCCTTGCTCTCCTCTGTTTGTGTCAGTGCACTTGCCCTCAACTTACATTTCGAAAAACAGGAGAATTTCATGAAATCCAAATTACTCGCCCTCGTGCTCGGCGTATCCGCCTGCTTCAGCGCCCTCGCAGGTCCAGTAGAAGCACTGCCTGCTGGCCCACTCTTTGTCAAGTTCACCGGCGCAGAGCAAATCGCCATCAACGGCGCCAACACCGGCTACGCCAACGAAATCAACTGGGGTGTATTTACCGTCACCTCGATGAACAAGGGCGTCGTGGTCACGCCGAACGCGCAAATTTCGCCATCCGGCCCTGCATTCTTCAATGACACCTTTGGTTCGCAAGTGACCGGCATTTTCTACGGCGTCCAGCAAGGCTCTCCAGCCACCGCCGCCAATCCGTTCCCTGGCGCCTTCGGCTTCATGGACCTGTACTGGCGTGACTCCAGCGTGCTCGGTTACACCGACATGGGCGTAGTCTCGACGACCGGCCCTGCCGGTATCCGCACGAGCCAGTCGACCGCCACCGGCTTCACCGACGGCGTCAAGCTGGCGCATATCGTATTCACCGCGGGTATCGACCCAACCAATCCAACCGTGACGATTTCGGGCAGCCAAGTGCCGACCCAGCTCGGCTTTACCGGTCAGTCGGATTTCTTCGCCAACATTGATGTCGCCGCCGGCGGCGCCTGGGCCAGCCAGCTCGACTCGAACTTCTTCACCACCGCCTTCGGCATGGCCGACCTGAAGTTCAAGAACAGCTACAACCTGCTGACCCAGTGGAGCAATCCAGCCAACCCGAACATCATTGGCGCCAAGATCGACGATCCGGCACAGGCCTTCGCTCTGCCAGAGCCAGGTGCTCTGTCCCTGATGGGTCTGGCACTGGTCGGCATGGGCGCGATTCGTCGCCGCAAGCAGAAATAATCAGTACGGACTCAGCTTTAAGGCCTCCTCGGAGGCCTTTTTTTCGTCCTTCTTCGGTTGACAGCCGGGTCCAACCGGTGTCACATTTCTAATATGCAAATGCAAATGCCAATCCGCCTGCTGTTGCAAATCCCCGCCACTTTGGCAATCCTCGCCTGGGTGCCCGGCAACGCGGCCAAACTCGCCGCCTTGCTGCTGCTATGGGCGCTCACTTTCGGCCGTCTGACGCGGGTCGAAACCGTGTTTTACGTGGCGGTGTGCGCCTTCTTTACCGTGATGAACGCGGCCTCGCTGAAGCAAGGCATCTTTGCGTTCAGCGCGCCTGACCTGCTCGGCATGCCGGTGTGGGAGCTGTTCATGTGGGGCTTTTACCTGTTGCATACCCGCCGCGTGCTGGGCGGGCCGGCCCCGCAGGGCAAACGGGCCACGGTGTGGATCCTCGCGCTGCTGTATGCGGCCGCGTTCGCCACCATCCACGACGGCAATGTGCTGCTGGCCGTCACGGGAGTGCTGCTGGCCGGCGGACTGGTGCTGTTCCACGAACGCTACGACCTGGCATACACCGGCTACCTGATCGCACTGGGCGCGGCCATCGAATATACGGGCGTGCTGAACGGGCAGTGGAGCTATCCGGGCAATCCGCCTGGCGGGGTGCCGCTGTGGTTTGTCACGCTGTGGGGTGGGGTGGGGCTGTTCCTGCGCAGGCTGGTGCTGCCAATCCTGGCCCGCCACGAGGCGGCGGCCAGCCAGCCGGCGAGCGCCGCGGCCGGCCGCTAGTCGTGCTCAGCCGAGCGACATCAGGCGCTGGGCGATGCCTTCTTCTTCCTTGGGCGAGAAGAAATACGGAAATAGCGAGCGCTCGTTTCCCGGGTGGTCGCTGGTGCCCCCCAGTCTTTCGATCTTTTCCTGCACGTCGTCCAGGCTGGTCCACAGCAGGTAGGCCGGCGCGTCGACGCGCGGGTTGCTGCGCATTTCGGTCATGCGCTTGAACCCCAGCATCGTTTCGTAGAAGCGCCGATGGCGCGGATTGACTTCGATGAACACGTCGGTGCAGCCATGCATGCGCCGGCCGTAAATGAACAGGATATGGAACAGCGACGCCAAGGCCATTTTCGAACGCACGGCAGGATCGAACGCGAGCTTGGTGATTTCGCATACCTTGGCGCCGCGCGCGCGGAACGGGTCGAGCAGGTCCTTGAATACTTCATCGGCCAGGAGGCCGATCGGCGAATCGATGCCCAGCGTGACGGTGCCCACCACTTCGCCCTGATCGGAAGCGGAGAGTGTGATGCGATTAGGGTTGTCCTCGACACGGTGGGTGCCGGCGTAGCCGCGCCAGGCGTACATCTTGTTGATCAGCAGGCTGGCGGAACTACGCCCCTCGTCAGTATTGGCAACCCTGATCCCGAAGGATTTTTGATTGATAGTCACGTCGGAGATGTTATCACACAAGGATTCGACACCACCCCCCGCACGAACTGAGCCGTCAAGCGGTACCGCGTCTTCGGAATTGAATCCAGCCATTTCGGGGACGCTGAGGGTCTTTTTCATTTCTATTCTCCGCATATTGGCGTTCACGACCGTTGTGCCACCTGCCAATCCGATTGGTATCTTAGCATTGGCTGCAATTAGATGCCAGAAAGAAATTACTTTTTACTAATTAAACTGTAAAGAATCGCAACGTTTTACGTGTGCCGCGCCCGTTGCCAGGCGCGGACTTTCGCTTACAGTTGTTTGAGTAAGAGCTCGGCCTCGGCGAAGTGGGGGGTTTCATTCCCTTTTGCAACAATTTGCTGAAGTTCCTTGCGAGCATTGACCTTATCGCCGGACTTGGCAAGTGCCTGCGCCAAATGCAGGCGGAAATCCAGGCTCGCCGGGGCAAGTCCCACCGCTTTTTGCAACAGTGGCAGACTGCGCCGGGTGTCTCCCTGTTCGGTCAGGATCGCGCCCAAGGTGTCGAGCACCGCTGGCGCCTCCCCGGCCAGCTTATAGGCTTGCTCGGCCGTTTCAAGCGCCTTTGGATCTTTTTCCTGCTGGTAGCACCACGCGAGGTTGTTCAAGGCCACGGCATTATTCGGCGTCTGCTTCAGAACGCCGACCAACTGCGGAATGGCGAGCTTGTATTGTTTCCTGTTGATATAGGTTTCGGCAACATACATCGCGCTCAACACGTCTGCCGGATGCTCCCGGTTCCATTGCGCCAGCCGCGCGTCGGCCTCCTTTTCCTTGCCCTGTTGCGACTGCAGGCGGTGGATGATGATCAGCAGCTTCGATGTCTTGCCCAGGGCGAAGGCCTTTTCATACACCGCCAGCGCCTGCGCCGGCTGCTTCTGCTGATTCAGTATGTCCGCTTCGAGCAGTAATCCGGTGCTCCGGGCAGCCGGCATTTTCTGGATCTGGCGCGCGATCGCCAGCGCCTCGTCCGGCTTGTTCTGGCGCAGCGCCAGTTCTGACTGGCCCAGCAGCGCGGGCATGAAACCGGGCTGCAGGACGAGGGCCTTTTTGAGGTCATCCGCCGCCGCCGCCTGGTTTTTCATCAGCATGTGCACCGAGGCCAGGCGGAATTGCGCCGCGGCCGACTTCGGCGCCGCGCCCGCCAGTTTGCCATAGGTGTCCAGCGCTCCGGCCTTGTCATCGTTGGCCACCTGGGCCTGGCCAAGCAGGTCCAGCACGT
The DNA here is from genome assembly GCA_046728335.1 of Pseudomonadota bacterium. Lineage (GTDB taxonomy): Bacteria > Pseudomonadota > Gammaproteobacteria > Burkholderiales > Burkholderiaceae_D > JAFCUW01. The sequence continues at coordinate 299,766 of JBKPEJ010000023.1, forward strand.
CGACATTGCTCGGATTGGCGGTCTGCAGCTTGCGGGTCAACAGAAGCGCCTTTTGCTTCTGTTCGGTGCGCAAGTAATGGTTGGCCAGCTGGACTGCGGGGGCGACGGCGTCCGGATTCTCGGCGTTGGCTTTTTCGAACCAGGTGGTGGCCTCCCCGGTCTTGTTCTGGTTCAGCGCCAAGGCGGCCAGCGCGGACATCGCGGCGACGCTCTTCTTGTCCTTTTCCAGGAAGGCGACCAGGCGCTGCTTGGCGGCGTCCGGTTTCTTGTCTTGCAAGTCGAGCTGCGCCAGGTTGAGCACCGGCTCCAGGTAGGTCGGCTGCAGCGCGCTCGACTTTTCGAAGCTTGCACGCGCGCTGACGAAGTCGGCCTTGCTCATGTACACGCCGCCTTCCAGGTTGCGCACGATGGCGTCCTCCGGATGCGCCGCGACAAGCGCCTTCATCGCAAGCACGGCCTTGTCGTATTGCTTCATGCCGAGGTGGGCGCGCACTAGCGCAATGCCGGCCTGAGTCGATTTCGGGTCGAGCGCGGTTGCGCGTTCGAGCTCGCTGATGCCCTTGGCCATGTCACCCTCGCCGAGCTTCGCGATGCCCAGCGAAGTGTGCAGCGCGGCGGCATTCGGCGCCAGCCCGGCGGCTTTTTCGAAATACTGCGACGCGTTACCGAAGTCGCGGTTGCGCATGGCCGACTCGCCGGCCAGCGCCAGCAATTGCGGATCCTGGCTCTTGCCGTCGGCCAGGGCCGGCGCGAGGGCCGCCACGGCGCCGGCCGGCTGCGAACTCTTGAGCATGGCCTGGGCCAGCAGCTTGCGCGCGTAGGTATTGTTCGGATATTTCCCCAGGTATTTGTTGAGGTGCTGCTCGGCTTGCAGCAGGCTGCCCAGGTTCAGCTCAACAGCGCCGGCCAGCAGGTTCGACGGCATGTGGTCCGGCGCGAGACGCATCACCTTTTGCAGCGATTCATTGGCTGCTGCGAAATTATTCTGTGAGAAATCGAGCACGGCCTGGGTATAGATGGCTTGCAGCGAGTTCGGCGCGGTTTTCTTGGCGGCGTCGATGTCGGCCTTGGCGGCATCGAACTTGCTGCCCGCGATCTCGATGCTGGCACGCTCGAGCAGCGCACTCACGTGGTCGGGCCTGAGCGCGATCGTCTGGCTGAAGGCTTCCAGCGCCTCGGCCGGCTTACCCTGGGCCTGGCGCAGCGTGCCCTTGAAGAACCAGACCTGCGGATCCTTCGGGTTGGCGCTGGTGGCCTGTTCGGCAAAGCGGTCGGCCGCTTCGATGTCTTTCTCGCGCATCGCCACGCGGGCCATGCCGGTCAGCGCCTCGGCGTGGCCCGGTTTGGCGGCCAGCGCCTGCCGGTACGATTCCTTGGCCTTGTCCACCTGGTCGAGGCCCAGGTAGGCATCGCCGCGGGTGGCGAGCAGCGCCGGGTCGGCCTTGGCGAGGTAAGCCGCGCTTTCGTCGATGGCTTTCTGCGGCTGGTTCTGGGCGAGCAGGGCGCTGGCCAGTTGCGGCGCCGCGCGCGCGCCGTCGAAGCCGAGGCTGATCGCCTTGCGGATTTCCTTTTCGGCCGACACCGGGTCGCCCATCTGGTTGTACAGGCTGGCCAGCTCGAAGCGCACTTCGGCGTCCTCCGGGCTCTTGGTGGCCGCGTTCTTGTACTGGATCAGCGCGGCTTTCTTGTCGCCCTTTGCCTGGTACTGTTTCGCCTCGGCAACCAGCGACGCGCTGGTTGCCGTTTTTCCGCAAGCACTCAATCCGGCTGCAAGCATCAGGGTGGTGATCACTACGGAGGCGCGGAGGGCCCGTTGGTGTGCGCGACGCGGCATATTTATCCTTTTATTGGTGTGCCGCAGTGCTGGCGCACTGGAGCGTGATTTACAGCCTTACGATTTTAGTTGTCAATAATACCTCAAGGAATGGGTTATTTCCTCCGTATTCGAGCGCTGTTGCAAAAAAGCGCTGCGGGCACGGCCCCTACTCAGGCTTGCGCAGGCGGCTCAACAGGGCCTCCACCCCATCGCTCACCGGCAGACCGTGCCGGCGCAGCAGTTGCAAATGCAGCACCAGGTTTTCCAGCACCAGCTTGGCGGACACCGCAAGCAGGGTCAGCATGCGGTCCTCGGTGCTGAAATTTTCCATGGCGCCGGCCATTTCGCACAGGTGTGCGGCGACCAGTTCGCGCAGTTCGTCTTCGGCGAACGGCAGGTCGGCGAAATCGATTGGGTCTTCGATCTCCACTTCGTGCATCAGCGCTGCAAGTTCATGGGGCTTGATCGGCATGGTCGGACTCCGCTGGTTGACATGATTTCATTCTAAGGCAGCAGGCGCGGGCCTGTGCCTCGTTTGTGCAACGGGCCTGGCGCGGGAGGGCGACACAGCAGGTGAAACGGCATAGAATTGCTGTCACTCGATTAAACTTATGCGATCGTCACCATGGCGCGACTTTTCTTCACCCAGCAGCTGGCGCGCTTCACCGCGCTGCCCCAGGTCGATACCGGGGCAAGCCGCCTGCGTGCCGGGCTCGACACCGCATTCGAGGCCAACCCCAGGCTGCGCGGCTACGTACTCGACGAGCAGGGCCACCTGCGCGAGAACGTGGTGATCTTCATCGACGGGCGCCGCAGCACCGACCGGGTCGGCCTGGACGATCCCCTCAAACCCGACAGCAAGGTCTACATCCTGCAAGCTCTTTCCGGAGGCTGAAGATGAGCAAACGCGCCTACCTTTCCACCCGCAAGGGCCTGTTCGAACTGGTGCACGACGGCGCCGCATGGACCATCGGCGCCAGCCACTTCCTGGGCGAGCCGGTGTCGTTCACGCTGGACGACGCGCGCGACGGCACGCTGTATACCGCGCTCAACCTGGGGCATTTCGGCGTCAAGCTGCACCGCCGCGATCCGGGCAGCGCAAGCTGGACCGAAATCGCCGCGCCGGCCTATCCCGTCAAGCCGGCCGACAGCGCCGACACGGTGGAATGGAAGAACAAGCTGATCTGGTCGATGGCGGCGGGCGGGCCCGACCAGCCGGGCGTGCTGTGGGCTGGTACCTTGCCGGGCGGGCTGTTCCGTTCGAACGATCGCGGCGACAGCTGGGAACTGGTGCGTGCGCTGTGGGATGTGTCGCAGCGCGCCGAGTGGATGGGCGGCGGCTACGATGTGCCGGGGATCCACAGCATCTGCGTCGACCCGCGCGACAGCGGCCGGGTGCTGGTGGGCGTATCCTGCGGCGGCGTGTGGCAGACCGCGGACGGCGGCGCCAGCTGGGCCATCAGCGCGACCGGCATGCGCGCCGACTACATGCCGCCCGAGCTCAGTGAAAACGAAGCGGTGCAGGATCCGCACCGCATCGTGCGGTCCGAAGGCAGTCCCGACGTCTTGTGGTGCCAGCATCACAACGGCATGTGGCGCTCGGACAACGGCGGACGCAAGTGGCAGGAGATCACCGGCGTGCCGGTATCGAATTTCGGCTTCGCCGTGGCAGCCCATCCCACCGATCCGCAGACCGCGTGGTTTGCGCCGGCCGAAGCCGATCAGCGCCGCATCCCGGTCGGCGCCGCGCTGGCGGTGACCCGCACCACGGATGGCGGCAAGAGCTTCAGCCAATTGCGCAACGGGCTGCCGCAGCAGCATTGCTACGACCTGGTATACCGCCACGGACTGGCGGTGGCCGACGATGCGCGCACCTTGCTGATGGGCTCGACCAGCGGGGGAGTGTGGATGTCGGAAGATGGCGGCGACAACTGGCGGACGGTCTCGACCAACATGCCGCCGGTCTACGCGGTGTGTTTCGCCTAGGCTATCCGGCTGAAAGCGGAAAAAAGCGGAGAGGGAGGGGACTCACCCTCTCCGTAAGGGCGGCAATTACCAGTTAGAAGCGATACAGCAGCGAGGCTTCGACCGCGCGCCCGAAGATCGGACGGGCGTTGATCGGGCCGCTGCTTTGCGCCCCGGTCAGGCGCGAGTTGCCTTCGGTGAGACCGAGTTCGTTGCTCAGGTTGGTCGCACTCAGGCGGACTTCCCAGCGGCGCCCGATCGACGCGAGGATACCGGCGTCGAAGGTATGGTAAGCCGGCAGGTAGGACAGGTTGGCCTGGTCGGCCCAGCGGCTGCCGATCTGGGTGTAGGTGCCGTACAGCTTCAGCTCGTTGTCGCCGAGCGGAATCCGGTAGCTCGGCGTGAAGCGGTATTGCAGTTTCGGCTGGCGCTGCACTTCGTTGCCGGCAATCGCAGGGTTGTCGCGGTATGTCGATTCCTGCCAGTCGCCCGTCAAGGTCAGCTGCAGGTTTTGCACGGGACGCAGCGCCACTTCGAACTCGATACCGTGCCCGCGCGAGCCGCTCACCGAGTTGAGCACCGCGTTGGTGGTGATCTGCTGGAACGAGATGCCGGAAAAATCGGTAAAGAACGCATTCACGTAGGCGCTGTAGTATGCGCCGACGGTCTTCAGGCCCAGTTCGTATTGCTTCACTTTCGGCGTCGGCACGCCGTTGCGGTCGTCCAGCGCAGCCTGGGTACCGGCGTTGCGCATGTCGTCGAAGTAGATGAAGGTGTGGCCCATGTTGGCGCGGGCGAACAGGCTGAAGTCTTTCGACACCTTGAACAGGGCGCCGGCGGTGAACGAGTTGACACTGTCGTCGCGGCTCAGCATGGTGTTGCTGCCGTTCGGCATCGACGTGCCGTTGTTGTACACGGTCAGCGGATTGTTGTCGGTGTCGCTCGATTTCAGGTTCGAGATTGTCGCGTTCAGGCGCTGGGTTTCACGGCGCATGCCGGCATCGACCTTGAATTGCGGGCTGATGCGCCACTCGTCGGCGAGGAACACCGCGGTGTTGTTGCCCTTGTAGCTGGCGACCGGCGCATAAAACACGTTGCCGTCCACCCCGTTGGCCGACACGACGGTGCCGTTGGTGAGCGACACATTGATCAGGCTGGCGTTCGGCGTGGCCGTCATCAGGTGGCTGTTGCCGAGATACCAGACGTCGTCCGACTTGTAGTTGGCGTAGTAGAGGCCGGCGGTGATGGTGTTGTCCTTGGCCAGTTCCTTGCTGATGCGGAATTCATCGGTGAAGGACTTGAGCTTTTTCTCGACCGACCACAGGCCGGCCTGCACCACTTGCTGGGACGGGCTCACCGCGCCGCCATGGACGAAGGTCATGCTGCCCGAGCCGGCTGCCGCGGTCGGATTGAAGCTGGCGTTGGCGTTGGCCAGGTAGGCGGCCGCGGTCAGCGGGTTATTCCCGGTGAACATCGAAATCGTGTTCAGGTCGCCGTTGAAGTAGTTGGCCTTGTTCGACACGTCCCAGCCATTGAAATTCTGCGCATATTCGGCGCCGAACAGGTTGGCATCCATGCCGCGCCCTTCGGCCAGGTCGCGCTGCAAGGTCTTGCCGGGCGCCGCGTCGATGGTGAAATGGCGCATCTCGTTGCTCATCAGCGTGCCGGTGAGCGGATCGAAACCGGGGAAGGCAGTGATCGTGTGGCCGTTGTTACTCGAGATCAGCGGCACGCCGGTGTAAAACGCGTTCTTTTCCTTGGTGCCGCGCACATACAGGTTCAGTTCGCCCTGGTCGAGCTTGCGCGTCAGGGTCGCGCTCAGCTGGCCGCCGTCGTCGGCCGGGAACTGCGGGTCGCGCACGCCCTGGGTGCGACGGTAGAAGCCGCCGATGCTGCCATACCAGCCGTCGCCCAGCTTGCCGCTGTAGAACGCATCAACCCGGCGCAGGCTGCCGGTGCCGGTCGTGAAGCGGACCGTGCCTTCGGGCGTGTCGTCGCCCTTTTTCAGGATGAAGTTCATGGTCGCGCCAGGCTGGCCGACCGAATAGATGGTGCTCGGGCCGCCGCGCAACACTTCGACCCGCTCGACCGTGTCATCGAGGCGGAACGCCGACGAACCTTCGAAGAACGAGAGCACCGGCACCGGGTAGATCGGGTTGCCGTTCACTTGGACCGACACGAAGGGCGAATCGCTGCCGGAGGGGAAGCCGCGCACTTCGATGTTCGCGCCCGACTGGCCGCCGGTCGATTCGGCGTACACGCCCGGCACCAGTTTCATCACATCGGCGGTGCTGCTGGGCGATGCCGACTTGAGCTGCTCCTCGGTGGCGGTGGTGATCGAAAAGCTGGTGTCGAGCTTGCGCGTGCCGCGCGAGGAGGCGGTACCGGTGACGACCACCTGCTGGATCTCGGCGGCGACCGATTCCTTCGGTGCCGCTGCGGGATCGGCGCTCTGGCCTGCCGCATGGGCCTGCTGGATCAGGGTCAGGACGGCCAGCGCGACCGCGGACCGCAGGAACTGCTTGTGGTTTTTCATGTGTGTGCTCTCGTTTTTATGATCGAAAATCGTCTCCCGGGCGGCGCGACGGGCCACTGCTGCGCGCCTGCCGCCCCTGTCTTTCGCCGCCGCCGCCCGCAGCTGGCGGACCCGGCATCGACAAAAGATTGCTAATTGAAACAAGAATTGTTATCGATGTCAATTTAAATGATATCGATGTCATTTTTTTTCGACAGGACGGACAAATCTGTCATAATGCAGCCGTTATTGTGTCTAAAACGAAACAGAGCGTCCCATGGCAGCGAACAAGATCGGCATGCGCAAGAGTGAAGCAGGGGTGACCATGGAGGACCTGGCCAGTTTGGCCGGCGTGTCCAGCATCACTGTGTCGCGCGCCTTGCGCGACAGCCCGCTGGTCACCGAGAAAACCCGCGAGCGGATCCGGCAGATTGCCGAGGAGCAAGGCTACCGTTTCAACGTCAGCGCGCGCAACCTGCGCATGCGGCGCAGCTATTCGGTCGCCGTGGTGGTCGAGATGACTCCGGTGAAGGGGCGGCCGATGTCCGACCCCTACCCGCTCGAACTGCTGGGCGGCATCACCCAGGAGCTGACCACGGCGGGCTACAGCGTCGTGTTGACGTCGAAGCAACTGCTGGACACCGCGCCGGTGCAGGGCGCCGACGGCCTGATCCTGCTCGGCCAGGGCTCGCACGGGGAAGCGGTGCGGACCTTGCAGAAGGCCAACTTGCCGCTGGTGGTGTGGGGCGCGCCGGAAGCGGGCTCGTCCTACATCGTGGTCGGCAGCGACAACCGCAAGGGCGGCATCAGCGTCGCTGAACGCTTCCTGGCCCAGGGCCGGCGCAAGCTGGTGTTCCTGGGGGACGTCGACCATGCCGAGGTGCAGGAACGCTGCGCCGGCTTCATCGATGCGCTCGGCCGCGACGCGTCGGTGCACATCATCCGCCCGCGCGCATTCACCTTCGAGGCAGGCTTCGACAGCATGAGCGCGCTGCTGAAAAAGAAGGGCGCCGGCTTCGATGGCGTGTTTGCCGCCAGCGACCTGCTGGCGATGGGCGCGATCCGGGCCCTGACCGAACACAGCCTGCGGGTGCCGGAAGACGTGTCCGTCATCGGCTACGACGACACGCCCGGCGCCGCCAGCTTCGTGCCGCCGCTGACCAGCGTCCATCAATACCTGCGTGACGGCGGCGTGCTGCTCGCCCAAAAGATATTGGGCCTGATCCATGGCGAAACTGTCACATCGGAAATGCTGCCGACCATGCTGGTGGCGCGCCAGACCTGAACTCCTTGTTGACCATCTGATTAACCTGTCTTCCCGCTTACGAGGATCACGCCGTGCCAGTGCCTGAACGACTTTCCGCCGCCTTTCCACCCGAACCCTGGTGCATCACCGAATCCGGCTTCGACACCGCCACGCACTTCTTGCACGAGACGCTGTTCGCGGTCGGCAACGGCTACGTCGGCCTGCGCGGCAGCCACGAGGACGGCTATTCCGGCCCGGTCGGCACCTCGCTCGACGGCACTTACCTGAACGGCTTTTACGAATCCGAGCCGATCGCGTATCCGGAAGCGGCGTTCGGGCTGGCCAAGACCAACCAGTTCATGCTCAACGTGCCGAACGCCAAGGGAATCACCTTGACCTTGGGCGACGAGCGCTTCGACCTGCTGGCCGGGACGCTGTCGAACTACCGGCGCAGCCTCGATTTCCGCACCGGCGTGCTCGAACGCAGCCTGGAGTGGACCGCCCCGTCCGGCAAGCAGGTCGCGATCCGCAGCCGGCGCCTGGCCTGTTTCGTCCATAAGCATCTGTTCGCGATCGAATACGAAGTCACGCCGCTCAATTTTTCCGGCTCGCTGCGGCTGCTCTCGAGCGTGGACGGCGCCGTCAGCAACCAGCAGGCCGGCGACGACCCGCGGGTCGGTTCGGCGGTGTCGGGCCCGGCGCTGCAACTGGTCGGGATCGAGCAGCAGGGCAATTTTTCGGCCATCACCCAACGCACCCACAACAGCGGCTTCACCCTGGTCAGCGCGATCGACAGCGATCTCGCCGGCGCCGGGTGCGCCACCTTCCAGGACGCGCAAATCGCCGGCCAGGTATTCAATATCGACGCCGTTCGTTCGCGGCCGGCGCGGCTGACAAAATTCGGCGCCTATTTCTCGTCGCGCGACTATCCGGCCGAGCAGCTGATGGCGCGCGCACAAGAGGCGCTGGCGCAGGCGAAAAGCGCCGGATTCGACGCGCTGTGCGCGGAGCAGGAAGCCTACCTGGCCGACTTCTGGGCCGAGGCCGACGTCGAAATCGCCGGCGACGAAGCGCTGCAGCAAGGCATCCGCTTCAACCAGTTCCACCTGCTGCAATCGGTCGGGCGCGACGGCAAGACCAACATTGCGGCCAAGGGCGTGACCGGGGAGGGCTACGAAGGGCACTATTTCTGGGACACCGAGATCTACATCTTCCCGTTTTTCTTGTACAGCAAACCGGAGATCGCGAAGAAGCTGCTCGAATACCGGTACGCGGGGCTGGACAAGGCGCGCGAACGGGCGCGCCAGATGTCGCATGCGAAGGGCGCGCTGTACCCGTGGCGCACCATCGCGGGCGACGAGTGCTCGGCCTATTTCCCGGCCGGGACCGCGCAATATCACATCAATGCCGACATCGCGTATTCGATCAAGCTGTACTTCGAAGCGAGCGGCGATCTCGGTTACATGGCCGAAGCGGGCGCCGAAATCGTGCTCGAGACGGCGCGCATCTGGATGGGCATCGGCGGCTACGACCGCGCCGGCCGCTTCTGCATCAACGAGGTGACCGGGCCGGACGAGTACACCGCGCTCGTCAACAACAACTACTACACCAATGCGATGGCGCAGATGCACCTGCGCTTCGCCGCCGACATCGCAGATACCCTGGGTCGCGAGCGTCCGGCCGAACTGGCGCGCATCGCGGCGGCGATCGGACTCGAAGCGGCCGAAATCGCGGAATGGCGGCGCGCCGATGCGCTGATGGCGCTGCCCTACGATACGGCGCTGGGCATCCATGCGCAGGACGACAGCTTCCTGTCGAAGAAAAAATGGGACTTCGCCGCCACACCGAAAGAGAACTACCCGCTGCTGCTGAACTACCACCCGATGGTGATCTACCGCCACCAGGTCTGCAAGCAGGCGGACGTGGTGCTGGCGCTGCTGCTGCTGCCGGACCGCTTCACGCTCGAGGACAAGCGGCGCGACTTCGACTACTACGAGGCGGTCACCACCCACGACTCCTCGCTCTCGTCCTGCATCTTCAGCATCATCGCATCGGAAGTCGGCTATCACGACAAGGCCTACGACTACTTCATGGAGACCGCGCGCCTGGACCTCGACGACACTCACGGGAACACCCACTACGGCGTGCATACCGCGGCCATGGCGGGCACCTGGATGGGCGTGTCGTACGGCTTTGCCGGCATGCGCGTGGTCGACGGCGCGCTGCGCTTCAACCCGACTTTGCCGGCGCGCTGGCGCCACTACCAATTCAAGATCCACTTGCGCGGCGCGCTGCTGCAGGTGCGGGTGAACGCGGAAGAGGCCCAGTACACGCTGCTCAAAGGCGAGTCGATCGGCTTCACCCATGCCGGCGCGCCGGTCACACTGGACCGGGCCGCGCCGCGCGCTTGCCTGGCGCGAAAGGAGCAGGCATGAGCAGGTTCAAGGCGGTCATTTTCGATCTCGACGGCGTCATCACCGACACCGCCCACTACCACTACCTGGCCTGGAGGCGCCTTGCCGAATCGGAGGGCGTCGCCTTCGATGAAGAATTCAACGAACAGCTCAAGGGAATCGACCGCATGGGTTCCCTCGACCTGATCCTCGCCGGCGCCGCGCGCGATTATTCGCCGCAAGAGAAGCTGGCGCTGGCCGACACCAAGAACCTGCATTACCAGCAGCTGATCTCGACCATGTCGGCAGACGATCTGCTGCCCGGCGCTGTGGCCGCGCTCGACGCGGTACGCGCGGCCGGGCTGAAGACCGGCCTTGCCTCGGTCAGCAAGAATGCCTTTTCGGTGCTCGAGCGGCTAGGCATCCGCGACCGCTTCGACGACGTGGTCGACGCCGCGCTGCTGGCCAACAGCAAGCCGCATCCGGAGATATTCCTGACCGCCGCGCGCCACCTCGGCGTGGCGCCTGCCGATTGCCTGGGCGTGGAGGATGCGGTGGCCGGCGTGACGTCGATCAAGGCCGCCGGCATGTTCGCGCTGGGGGTCGGCAGTCCGCAGGTATTGACCGGGGCCGACATCGTGATCCCGGGTCTCGACCATTTCAGGCTGGGCGACTATCGATGAATTGATAGTCGTTCCGGTACTGCGCTTACAACTATAAAAAATTTTGGAGACAGCGTGAAAAACCAGCGAATCATCATCGCCTTATTTCTGATCTATTTTGTGTTTGCGATCCTGCTCAACAGCGTAGGCACCGTGATCCTGCAAGTGATCGGGAACTACAACGTCAGCAAATCGGGCGCCAGCGTGCTCGAAGGCTTCAAGGACCTGCCGATCGCGGTCGTGTCCTTCCTGGTGGCGTCCTTCCTGCCGCGGATCGGCTACAAGAACGCCATGCTGGCCGCGCTGGCAATCGTCGGCGGCGCTTCCGTTGCGATGCCGCTTTTACCCAGCTTTTTGACGACCAAGCTGCTGTTCCTGTGCGTTGGCGTCGCCTTCGCGCTGGTGAAGGTGTCGGTGTACTCGACCCTCGGACTGATCGCCACCGGCCGCCGCCACCATGCCGGCCTGATGAACACGCTCGAAGGATTCTTCATGGTCGGGGTGCTCAGCGCTTACTGGGTGTTCGGCTATTTCATCGACTCGGGAAATCCGGCGTCGCAGCGCTGGCTGCAGGTGTACTGGGTGCTGGCGGCGCTGTGCGGCGTGACCTTCCTGCTGCTGCTGACCACTCCTTTCGACGAGCGCGCCGCCCAGCTGCCGCCGGGGCGCAGCCGGCGCGACGACTTTCTCGCCATGCTGCGCCTGTTCTTCAAGCCGCTGGTGTGCGTGTTCGTGCTCACTGCATTCCTGTACGTGCTGATCGAACAGGCCGTGGGCACCTGGCTGCCGACCTTCAACAATGAAATCCTCAAGCTGCCCGCAGCCATGAGCGTCGAGGTGACCAGCATCTTCGCCGGCTGCCTGGCGCTGGGACGCCTGTCGGCGGGCGTCCTGATGCGCCGCCTGAACTGGTTTCCGGTGATGATGGGATGCGTACTGGGGATGGGGGCGATGGTGCTGCTGGCGCTGCCGTTGACGCGCAATGTGGTGGCCGATCCGCTGATCACCTGGGGCAGCGCGCCACTGGCGACCTTCCTGTTCCCGCTGATCGGGCTGTTCATGGCGCCGATCTACCCGGGTATCAATTCGGTGATGCTCAGCTCACTGCCGCAGAACCAGCACTCCTCGATGACCGGCCTGCTGGTGATTTTCTCGGCGCTGGGCGGGACCACTGGCTCGATGGTTACCGGCTACGTGTTCGGCAATTTCAACGGCCACTTCGCGTTCTACCTGACGCTGGTGCCGATCACGCTGCTCCTGACGACGCTGTACTTCTTCAAGCGCCAGGTCGAACGGGCGGCAACTGGCGCCGGCTATCACCCGGCGCCAGTCGCGGAATCGTCCAGCCCCGCCTGACGTCCCGAGCTACATATTGCGGCGGTACTGGCCGCCCACCTCGAACAGCGCGGTCGTGATCTGGCCCAGCGAGCAGACCCGCACCGCGTCCATCAGCTTTTCGAACACGTTCGCGTTGTCGATCGCGGCTTGCTGCAATGCCGCCAGCGCTTGCGGCGCTTCGGCCGCGTGCACCTGGTGGAACTGGTCCAGGCGCGTGAGCTGCGACTGCTTTTCGTCGTCGGTCGAACGCGCCAGCTCGATCTTCTGCGGCGCGCTGCCTTCCGTCTTCGGATTGCGGAAGGTGTTCACGCCGATGATCGGCAGGGTGCCGTCGTGCTTCTGGTGCTCGTACAGCATCGACTCTTCCTGGATCTTGCCGCGCTGGTAGCCGGTTTCCATCGCGCCCAGCACGCCGCCGCGCTCGGCGATGCGCTCGAACTCTTGCAGCACCGCTTCTTCGACCAGGTCGGTCAGCTCGTCGATGATGAAGGCGCCCTGGTTCGGGTTCTCGTTCTTGGCCAGGCCCCACTCGCGGTTGATGATCAGCTGGATCGCCAATGCCCGGCGCACCGATTCGTCGGTCGGCGTGGTGATCGCCTCGTCGTAGGCGTTGGTATGCAGGCTGTTGCAGTTGTCGTAGATCGCGATCAGCGCCTGCAAGGTGGTGCGGATATCGTTGAAGTCGATTTCCTGCGCGTGCAGTGAGCGGCCCGACGTCTGGACGTGGTACTTGAGCTTCTGGCTGCGGTCGTTGGCGCCGTACTTGTCGCGCATCGCGATCGCCCACAGGCGGCGCGCCACGCGGCCCAGCACCGTGTACTCGGGATCCATGCCGTTACTGAAGAAGAACGACAGGTTCGGCGCGAAATCGTCGATGTGCATGCCGCGCGCGAGGTAGGCTTCCACAAACGTGAAGCCGTTCGACAAGGTGAACGCCAGCTGCGAGATCGGGTTCGCGCCCGCTTCGGCGATGTGGTAGCCGGAGATCGACACCGAGTAGAAATTGCGCACCTGGTGGTGCACGAAATACTCCTGGATGTCGCCCATGACCTTGAGCGAAAACTCGGTCGAGAAGATGCAGGTGTTCTGGCCCTGGTCTTCCTTGAGGATGTCGGCCTGCACCGTGCCGCGCACGTTGGCCAGCACCCATTCGCGGATCTTCGCTGCTTCGTCGTTGGTCGGCTGGCGCTTGTTCTCGTCGACGAACTTGTCGATCTGCTGGTCGATCGCGGTGTTCATGAACATCGCCAGGATCGTCGGGGCAGGGCCGTTGATGGTCATCGACACCGAGGTCGATGGGCTGCACAGGTTGAAGCCGTCGTACAGCACTTTCATGTCGTCCAGCGTGGCGATCGAGACGCCCGAGTTGCCGACCTTGCCGTAGATGTCGGGCCGCACCGCCGGATCGGCGCCGTACAAGGTAACCGAGTCGAACGCGGTCGACAGGCGCTTGGCGTCCATGCCGGTCGACACCAGCTTGAAGCGGCGGTTGGTGCGGAAGGCGTCGCCTTCGCCGGCGAACATGCGGGTCGGGTCTTCGTTCTCGCGCTTGAAAGCGAACACGCCGGCGGTGAACGGGAACGAGCCGGGCACGTTTTCGCGCATCAGGAAGCGCAGCACTTCGCCGTGGTCTTCATACTTCGGCAGCACCACCTTGCGGATCACGGTGCCGGACAGCGTATGCTGCACCAATTTGGTGCGAATTTCCTTGTCACGGATCTTGACCACGTAGTCGTCGCCGGCGTAGGCGGCCTGCATGTCGGGCCACATCGCCAGCAGCTTTTTGGCGCCGGCGTCCATCGCCGCATCGCGTTCGGTGATCAGGTCGTCGAAGTCCGCCGGCTTGCTGGCCGCGGCGAGCATGCGCTTGGTTTCGCTCAGCTGCTGGCGCTCGCGCGCCAGCTTGACCTGCTTGCCGGTGTTCTTGTGGTAGCCGCGCACGGTATCGGCGATTTCAGCCAGGTAGCGCGCGCGGGCGGGCGGCACGATGACGTGCTTGCCGCTCGAGTGTTTCTGGTCGACGGCCGGCAGCTTGCCCGGCTTGATTTGCAGTCCATGCTCGCCCAGCTTGGGCAGCAGTCCCTGGTACAGCGCGGTGACGCCGTCGTCGTTGAAGCGCGACGCCTGGGTGCCGAACACGGGCATCTCGTCCGGACGCTTGCTCCACATTTCGCGGTTGCGCTGGTACTGCTTGGCGACGTCGCGCAGCGCATCCTGCGCGCCCTTGCGGTCGAACTTGTTGATCGCGATGAAGTCGGCGAAATCGAGCATGTCGATTTTTTCAAGCTGCGACGCGGCGCCGAATTCAGGCGTCATCACGTACATCGACAGGTCCACGTGCGGCACGATGGCCGCGTCGCCCTGGCCGATGCCGGAGGTCTCGACGATCACCAGGTCGAAGCCTGCCACCTTGCAGGCGGCGATCACGTCTGGCAGCGCGTGCGAGATTTCGGAGCCGGCTTCGCGCGTGGCGAGCGAGCGCATGAACACGCGCGCCTGGCCGTTCCATGGATTGATCGCGTTCATGCGGATCCGGTCGCCGAGCAGCGCGCCGCCGGATTTGCGGCGCGACGGATCGATCGAGATGATCGCGACGTTGATGCTGTCGCCCTGGTCGAGGCGGATGCGGCGAACCAGTTCGTCGGTCAGCGAGGATTTGCCGGCGCCGCCGGTGCCGGTGATGCCGAGCGTCGGCACGGCGCGCGTGGCGGCCGCGTCGAGCAGCGCCTTGCGCAATTCGGGCGCGGCCTTGTCGTTCTCCAGCGCGGTGATGAGTTGCGCGAGCGGACGGTGGCGCAAGCTGATCTCGCCGTTCTGCAGCGGCTCGAGCGTGGTCGGGGAGTATTCGGTCAGGTCGATGTCGCATGCCTGGATCATCGACTGGATCATGCCGACGAGGCCCATGCGCTGGCCGTCTTCCGGGCTGAAGATCTTGGTGACGCCGTAAGCATGCAGGTCGGCGATTTCTTCCGGGACGATGACGCCGCCGCCGCCGCCGAACACCTTGATGTGGGCGCCGCCGCGCTCGCGCAGCAGGTCGATCATGTACTTGAAGTATTCGACGTGGCCGCCCTGGTAGCTGGAGATCGCGATGCCCTGGACGTCTTCGGCCAGCGCCGCGGTGACCACTTCGTCGACCGAGCGGTTGTGGCCGAGGTGGACCACTTCGACGCCGTTCGACTGCAGGATGCGGCGCATGATGTTGATCGAAGCGTCATGGCCGTCGAACAGCGACGCGGCGGTGACGAAACGAACCTTGTTGGCCAGCTTCGGGTGTTCAGCAACGGTCAGTTTGGCGGCGGCAGTGTTGTCGTTCATGATGATCCTTGGTGATCTTGTACGTTATATGACGTTTACGTTAACGTCAAGCTGGGGTCGGACCCCGGTTCTTCTTTTTTAGGGTCTGACCCCGGTTTTGTTGGCGTCAACAACACCGGTGGGCAGGCCCCCTGAAAGAAACACCGGGGGCTGACCCCTAAGCGGCGCGCTGTTGTTTTCCGGCAGCGAGCAGACGGGCTTTTTCCACGCGGAATTTCGCAACAGCCGCTTCCTTCACGTGCCCGAACCCGCGCACCTGCTCCGGCAGGTTCGCCAGCTCGACCGCATTCGCCAGCGTGTCGGCATTCAGCCCGGCCAGCAGGCCTTCGACCATTTCGCGATACTCCACGATCAGCGCGCGTTCCATCTTACGCTCTTCGCTGTAGCCGAAAATGTCGAGCGCACCGCCGCGCAGGCCCTTGAACCTGGCCAGCAGCTTGAACGCGCTCCACATCCACGAGCCGAATTCGGCCTTCACCAGATGACCCTTGCCGTCTTTTTTTGCAAACAGCGGCGGGGCCAGGTTGAACTTGAGCGAGAAGTCGCCTTCGAACTGCGACTTGAGCTGCTCGACAAAGCGGCCGTCGGTGTACAGGCGCGCCACTTCGTATTCGTCCTTGTACGCCATCAGCTTGAAGTAGTACTTGGCGACCGCGGTCGACAGCTTGTTGCCCAGGCCGTGGGCGGTTTCCGCCGCGCGCACCTGCGCCACCAGCGTTTCGTAGCGCGATGCGTATGCCGCATCCTGGTAAGCGGTCAGGAATTCGACGCGCTTCCTGATCACGCTCTCGAGGCTTTGCGGCATCTGCACCACGATGGCCTGCGTCGGCGTGGCGATCTTCTCGACGCGCTTGAAGTCCACCGCTGCGCGGCGGCCCCACAGGAAGCTTTTCTTGTTCGACGCGATTCCCACGCCATTGAGTTCGATCGCGCGCAGCAGCGCCGCTTCGGCCAATGGAATGCGGCCCTTCTGCCACGCGTAACCGAGCATGAACAGGTTGGCGGCGATCGAGTCGCCCATCAGCGCGGTAGCGAGCCTGGTCGCGTCGATGAATTCGGCGCCTTGGCCGCCGACCGATTCGCTGATCAGCGCGCGCACTTCCTCGACCGGGTACTGCCAGTCGGCGTTCTGGGCGAAGGTGCCTGGCGGCTGCTCGTGCAGGTTGACGATGGCCATGGTGCGGCCCGCACGCATCTTCGAGATCGCGTCCTGGGCGCCGGCGGTCAGCATGTCGCAGCCGAGCACCAGGTCCGCCTCGCCCGTGGCGATGCGCTGCGCGCGCAGGTCGGCCGGCGAACGCGCGACCTTGACGTGCGAAGTCACCGAGCCGTTTTTCTGCGACATGCCGGTCATGTCCAGCACCGATGCGCCTTTGCCTTCAAGGTGCGCGGCCATGCCCATCAGCGCGCCGACGGTGATCACGCCGGTGCCGCCGATGCCGTTGATGAGGATGTTGTACGGCACGCCCAAGGAAGGCAGCACCGGCTCGGGCAACGCGCCGAAGCCGTCGTCTTCATTGTTCCTGGTGACGCCGGTCTTCGATTTTTTCAGCGCGCCGCCTTCGACCGTGACAAAGCTCGGGCAGAAGCCCTTCACGCACGAGTAGTCCTTGTTGCAGGACGACTGGTCGATGGTGCGCTTGCGGCCAAATTCGGTTTCCTTCGGCAGGATCGAGGTGCAGTTCGACTGGATGCCGCAGTCGCCGCAGCCTTCGCAGACGGCCTCGTTGATGACCATGCGCTTGTTCGGGTCGGGGAATTCACCCTTCTTGCGGCGGCGCCGTTTTTCGGCCGCGCAGGTCTGGTCGTAGATCAGCACCGACACGCCTTCGATCTCGCGCAGTTCGCGCTGGACCGCATCCATCTCCTTGCGGTCGTGCAGCGTAACGATCGCCGGCAGGCTTGAGCGGTCGGTGTAGCGCGACAGGTCTTCGGTGACCAGCGCGATGCGCTGGACGCCTTCGGCCGCCATCTGCTGGGCGATCATCGGCACCGAGGTCTGGCCGTCGACCGGCTGGCCGCCGGTCATCGCGACCGCATCGTTGTAGAGGATCTTGTAAGTCATATTGACCTTGGCCGCGACAGTCGCGCGGATTGCCAGGTAGCCCGAGTGGAAGTAGGTGCCGTCGCCCAGGTTCTGGAATACGTGCGGCACTTTCGAGAACGCGGCCTGGCCGATCCACGGCGCGCCTTCGCCGCCCATGTGGGTGGTCAGCTTGTTCATCTCCGGATAGATCGAGGTGGCCATCACGTGGCAGCCGATGCCGGCCAGCGCGAACGAGCCGTCCGGCACCTTGGTCGAGGTGTTGTGCGGGCATCCCGAGCAGTAGAACGCGGGACGGAAAGGCGTGTTGATCGCCTTCTTCAGCACCGCGTCTTTGGCATCGAGGAAGGCCAGGCGGGCCTTGATCAGATCGCAGGTCTTCTCGTCCGTGATCAGGCGCGAGACGCGGCTGGCGATCACGCGCGCCACTTGCGAGACCGAGAAGTCGGCCTTCGACGTCAGCAGCCATTCGCCGCGCGGCGCGACCCACTCGCCCTTGTCGTCGAACTTGCCGACGATGTGAGGGCGGGTGTCGTCGCGCCAGTTGTACAGCTGTTCCTTCAATTGGTACTCGACGACCTGGCGCTTTTCCTCGACCACCAGGATCTCTTCGAGGCCCTGGGCGAATTCGCGCACGCTGTCCGGCTCGAGCGGCCACGGCATGGCCACCTTGAACAGGCGCAGGCCGACTTCCTTGGCCATCGTTTCGTCGATGCCCAGGTCGGCCAGCGCGTCGAGCACGTCGAGGTAGGACTTGCCGGAGGCGATGATGCCCAGTTTCGCGTTCGGGCTGTCGATGGTGACGTGATTGAGCTTGTTTTCGCGCGCGTAGGCCAGCGCCGCGTAGATCTTGTAGTCCTGCATCAGCGCTTCCTGATTGCGCGCCTGCTGGCCCAGCGGGACTGAGGACAGGCGCGCATTCAGGCCGCCTTCCGGCATCACGAAGTCTTGCGGAATCTTGACCTGCACGCGGTGCGGGTCGGCGTCGACCGAGGCGCTCGACTCGACCGTGTCGGCCAGCGCCTTGAATGCGACGGTGCAGCCGGAAAAGCGCGACATGGCCCAGCCGTGCACGCCGAGGTCGAGGTATTCCTGGACGTTGCAAGGGTAGAGCATCGGCACCATGCAGGCCGAGAAGATGTGGTCGGATTGGTGCGGCAAGGTCGACGAGTAGGCGCCGTGGTCGTCGCCGGCCACCAGCAGCACGCCGCCGTGTTTCGCCGTGCCGGCGTGGTTCATGTGCTTGAAGACGTCGCCGCAGCGGTCGACGCCCGGGCCCTTGCCGTACCACATGGCGAATACGCCGTCGTACTTGGCCGGGCCGATCAGGTCGACGGTCTGGGTGCCCCACACCGCGGTCGCGGCCAGGTCTTCGTTGACGCCGGGGACGAAGTGGACATGGTGCGCTTCGAGGTGCTTCTTGGCCTTCCACAGCGTCTCGTCGAGGCCGCCCAGCGGCGAGCCGCGGTAGCCGGAGATGAAGCCGGCCGTGTCGAGGCCGGCGGCAAGGTCGCGCTCGCGCTGCATCATCGGCAGCCGCACCAGCGCCTGGATACCCGACAAGAAAATGTTGCCCGACGTGGCGGTGTATTTATCGTCGAGGCTGACGGTGGTGAGGCGCGTTGAGACGTCCTGCGCGTGGGCAGGTCCGGTCGCCGTGGTATCTGGCATGGTGAGGCTCCAAAATCGTGATTCAGAATTTCACCCGCCAGGAGGGCGCCGGATAGGCGCTTGGATAGCGGGGAGGGGTGTCGCGGTTTGCGATAGCCCGCTATTTTACAACGGTGCCGCCGGGCAGGCACCTGTCATGCGTTGTTGCATTATCATTTTGAAATCAGTGTTTGCAGAAAATAATCCTGTACGGAAACTAAATGGCTATACTCGTGATGCACCGTCGGTTAGCGCGCTGACCCAATAAAGCCGGACAAGAACAATGCTGAAGAAAATCGACGCCTCGCAGTTGAAAGTGGGAATGTACATCCACGATCTCAGTTGCGACTGGATGACGCATCCGTTCGCGCGCAATCGTTTCCTGATCGGCAAGGATGACGAGATCCGCAAGATCCGCGAAGCGGGCATTCACGACGTGGTGATCGACAGCGAACGCGGGCTGGACGTGCAGGACGCGCCGACCTTGGCCGAAGCGCAAGCCCGGACCGAGGCCGAACTGACCGTGATCGCCGCGGCGCCGGTCATCGTGACGCGGGTGTCGCTGGGCGAGGAACTCAAGCGCGCGGCCATGATCCGGCACCAGGCGTCGGGCCTGGTGCGCACGGTGATGCAGGATGCGCGGCTGGGCAAGGCGATCGAGCTGGACCAGGTTTCGCCGATGGTGCAGAGCATCACCGAATCGATCCTGCGCAATCCGGGCGCGCTGATGAGTCTCTTGCGCATCAAGACCGCGGACGACTACACCTTCCTGCATTCGGTCAGCGTGTGCACCTTGCTGGTGGCGTTCTGCCGATCGCGCAATATGGATGCCGAGACCACCTACCAGGCAGGCCTGGGCGGGCTGCTGCACGATACCGGCAAGGCGCTGGTGCCGGACCAGATCCTCAACAAGCCGGGCCCGCTGACGGATGAGGAATTCGCGGTCATCAAGCAGCATCCGAAGATGGGCTACGACATCCTGGTGCAGACGCCCGACATCGGCCCGATTCCGCTCGATATCACCTTGCACCACCACGAACGGCACGACGGCAGCGGCTATCCGGACAAGCAGGGCGCGGGGCAGATCAGCGAGCTGGCGCAGATGGCGGCGATCGTCGACGTGTACGACGCGATCACGGCGGACCGCTGCTATCACAAGGGCATGTCGGCGGCCGAAGCGCTGCGCAAGATCTACGAGTGGAGCAAGTTCCACTTCAATCCGGCGTATGTGCAGGAGTTCATGCGCTGCGTCGGCATCTACCCGGTCGGCACCATGGTGATGCTCGAATCGGGACGCCTGGGCGTGGTCATCGAGCCGCATGAAACCAACCTGCTGGCGCCGAAGGTCAACGTGTTCTTCAGCACCAAGAAGAATGTGTATATCAAGCCGGAGACGGTGGATCTGTCGCGTGCTGTGGGGTTTGGCGGCGGGGACAAGATCCTACGCCATGAATCGCCCTCCAAGTGGAATGTCGACCCAATGAAGTTCCTCAACGTCGCCTGAGCAAGGCGCGCAACGACGTGGTGTCTTTGGCGGCACTACGCTTAGCCCGGTGCGGCGACAACCCCGGGGTCAGGTCCGGCGGACCTGACCCCCGGCCCTTGGACCGCGGCGCGCGGCCTAGAAAAACTCGGCAGTATCGTTCGAAGTTTCCGTCGACAGTTGGCCGCCGCTGATCAGCTGATTGTAGTGGCAGGTCTGGTTGCGTCCGTGCGACTTGGCGTAATACAGCGCCTGGTCGGCGTGCCCAAGGATGACCACCGGCGCGTCCTGGGAATTGATGCTGACGAAGCCGACGCTGACGGTGACCTTGCCCACTTGCGGGAAGCTGTGCCTGGCCACGTTGGTGCGGAAGCGCTCGAGGATTTTCTGGACGTTTTCCAGGCTGGTGGAACGCAGCAGCACGACGAATTCCTCGCCGCCGAATCTGAACACCCGGTCGTTCGAGCGGAACGACGACTGCAGCAGGTTGGCGATCAGGATCAGCACTTCGTCGCCATACAGGTGGCCGAACTTGTCGTTGACCAGCTTGAAATGGTCGACATCGACCACCGCCAGCCACTGCTTCTCCGCCTCCCGATGCTGGCGCCGTTCCTGGCCCAGCGGCGGCGGCGCCTCCTGTTCCGATGAGCTCTGCAGCATCTTGGCGAGCTGGTCGTCGAAAGTCTTGCGGTTGAGCAGGCCAGTGAGCGAATCGCGTTCGCTGTAATCGAGCAGGTTGCGGAAATTGCGGTAGACGCTGACGATGCCGCCGATCAGCAGCATGGTGTCGCTGCTGAATGGCATTGCGCGGGTGATTTCGAGGCAGGTGTCGGCCTTGTCGCCGATCCAGATCGGCAGCCACAGGATGCGCTGGCCGCCGGCGCCGATCTTTTCGGCCTGGGTGTGGGGCCGCGCCAGGCAGGCCTGCAGTTCAGGGTAGGCGGCCAGTGGTTCGCCGGCGATGTTGTGTCCGGCATGTTCTTCGACACGCGCCACCGTGCCGGCGCACACCGAAGCGCGAGCGCGGATGAATTGGCGCGCCCGCACCGTCGCAATGCCCAGCATGCGCGTGCGCGTGGCCCCGGCCAGTTCCTGGACCGCTGAAATCACCGAGATGTCGAGCATCGAGTGATCGCGGTGGCCGGTCATGTCGACCATGTGTTTCAGAAGGGAATCCATGTCGTCTCAGGAAATGTGATCGTACAACAGCGCCGGAACCCCGGTGACTATGCAGGATAGTAGCTTTATGCAAAACAGGCAACATGCTTAATAGAAACTTCTGGTTCCGTATGGTAAAACCAACGGCGTCGGCGCCGCAGCCGGGATCGCGCAACATGCTCACACTCTAAAATAATGCTGCACGGAAAACTTGTTTCTCATCAAATTGCCCACGGGAATCGAACCTTATAGTGGTTTCAATGGCGCAAGTAGTGATGAACAGAAATATTTAGTTCTTCACGGAAAAGATGTCGTAGCCATTTCCATGGCGCCAGGGGTTGTTTTTTCCTTCACTCATGGAGTTTATGATGAGCAAAATCGTGTCCGCAGTCAAAGCCTTCGTCGCTGACGAAAACGGTGTTACCGCAATTGAATACGGCCTGATCGCCGCCCTGGTGGGCGTCGCTATTGTCGGAGCGGTCAAGGTGCTGGGTCTGCAGATCAGCGATACCTTCACCACGGTTGTGGATAAGTTGAAAAATAACTAATTGCAGTTGCGCTTTCCGGACGGGGCCCCGTCCGGGAAGTTTTTTTCCTCTCCCAAGGTTGATCATGCCGGTTCCCCTCTGCCTCGATTTGCTGTTGCTGATGCTGGTCGTGCTTGCCGCAAGCAAGGACCTGCTGACCCGCCGTATCCCGAACCTGCTGTTGCTGGCCGGCGCGCTCGGCGCCCTGGCCCTGCATCTGTGCTCGCCTTCGCCCGTGTCCGCGGTGCTGGGCGCCTTCGCCGGCGCCGCCACCGGCCTGCTGGTGTTCCTGCCGCTGTATTGCCTGCGCGGCATGGCCGCCGGCGACGTCAAGCTGATGGCCGCGGCCGGCTTCTTCAGCACGCCGATCGAAGCGCTGCACCTGGCGCTGTTGTCGGTATGCGCCGGCGGCGTGATGGCGCTGGTGATGGTGATCGCCCGCGGCCGCCTGCGCGCGGCGGCCGCCAACCTGCGCCACCTGCTGCGTCCGCTATGGATGCGCATGGCCGGCATGCCGCTGGCGCCCGAGCCGATGCCCGGACCGAGCGTCGGCGACATCCCCTACGGCCTGGCGATCGCCTGCGGCACTTTGCTGCTCATGGCCCAGCGCCACAGCTAAATTGCGATAGATTGGTCCCTTGCTGCAAGTCAAAAGCAATAGGTGCCCGGTGGCTACAATCGATTCATGTCTTCTGGAAATATCCGGGTCCATCGAAGGAGAATCCGATGCTTGAGGCCGCACCAATCGTCGCCGCGGAGCCGCAGCTGTTGCCGGCCCGCGCCGCGCCGCCCGAGCCGGACGTCACCGCGATCGTGCCGCCGCAGCCGAAGACGATCCGGGACACCGGACTCGACCGGCAACTGGTGCTGGCGCTGCTGACCAAGGCGATCCACGAGCTGGGCCGCGCCCACCTGTCGGTGCTCGCTGGCAAGCTGCGCCTGTCGATGAGCGTGCTGCGCGAGTCGCTCGACCTGATGCTGGCCGAACAGCTGCTGGAAGTGGCCTGGCGCGGTGAAACTGATATCGATGTGCAATATCGCCTGACCGAGGCCGGCAGGGCGCACGCCGCGGCCTGCCTGGCGCAGTGCCGCTATGTCGGCCCGGCCCCGGTCACGCTCGATGCCTTCCGCGCGGTGCTGGCGCGCGACTCGGTGCGCCACGCCCGGGCCGGGCGCTGCGGCGCCGCCGAGC
>JBKPEJ010000070.1:0-29795 GCA_046728335.1 Pseudomonadota bacterium
GGGCAGGAGCCGGGCCAACGGCAGCAGCCGCGCGGCCCGCAAACGCCGCGCCCCCCTCAGGAGCCGCGCGCCCAGCAAGCCCTGCGTCCACCGCAGGAGCCGCGCGCCCAGCAGACCCCGCGCCCACCGCGCGAACCGCGCCCGCAACAGGCCCTGCGCGAAGTATTCCGCACGCCGCTGCCGCCGATTACCTTCCCCGAGGACCTGCCGGTCTCCGGCCGGCGCCAGGACATCGCCAGGGCGATCCAGGAAAACCAGGTCATCATCGTGTCGGGCGAGACCGGTTCCGGCAAAACTACCCAGCTGCCGAAGATCTGCCTCGAACTGGGGCGCGGCCAGAAAGGCCTGATCGGCCACACCCAGCCGCGCCGGATTGCCGCCTCGTCGACCGCCAAGCGAATCGCGCAGGAACTCGGCTCGCCGCTGGGCGTGCACGTCGGCTTCAAGGTGCGCTTCACCGACACGCTGCAGCCGGGCGCCTCCGTCAAGCTGATGACCGACGGCATCCTGCTGGCCGAGACCCAGACCGATCCGCTGCTGAAAAACTACGACACGATCATCATCGACGAGGCGCACGAACGCAGCCTGAACATCGATTTTCTGCTCGGCTACCTCAAGCAGCTGCTGCCGCGCCGGCCCGACCTGAAGGTGATCATCACCTCGGCGACCATCGACGCTGATCGCTTTGCGCGCCATTTCGCCAACGGCGACAAGCTGGCGCCGGTGATCGAAGTGTCGGGCCGCCTGTACCAGGTTGAAGTGCGCTACCGCCCGGTCGAACGCGAACAGGTGCTGACCGGTGCGCCCGATACCGGCAAGCCGCCTCCGAAAGCGCAGGCCGCGCGCGAAAAGCGCGACCTGATGGATGCGGTGGTCGACGGCGTCGATGAACTGTGCCGCCTCGGGTCGGGCGACGTGCTGGTGTTCCTGCCGGGCGAACGCGAGATCCGCGACTGCGCCGAAGCGCTGCGCAAGCACCATCCGCCGCACGTCGAGATCCTGCCGCTGTTCGCCCGCCTGTCGGTCGAGGAGCAGGAGAAGGTTTTCAAGATCACCAATGCGCGCCGCATCGTGCTGGCAACCAACGTGGCCGAAACTTCGCTGACGGTGCCGGGCATCCGCTACGTGGTCGACGCCGGCCTCGCGCGGGTCAAGCGCTACAGCTTCCGAAACAAGGTCGAGCAGCTGCAGATCGAACCGATCGCGCAGTCGGCGGCGAACCAGCGCGCCGGCCGTTGCGGCCGCGTGGCCGACGGTGTCTGCATCCGCCTGTACGAAGAGAGCGATTTCCTGCAGCGGCCGAAGTTCACCGAGCCGGAAATCCTGCGCTCGTCGCTGGCGGCCGTCATCCTGCGCATGAAGTCCCTGCACCTGACCGACGTCGAAACCTTCCCGTTCATCGAGCCGCCGCAAGGCCGCGCGATCGCCGACGGCTACCAGCTGCTGCAGGAAGTCGGCGCCGTCGACGACACCAACGCGCTCACTCCGCTCGGCCACAAGCTGGCCAAGCTGCCGCTCGATCCGCGCGTGGGCCGCATGATCCTGGCCGCGCTGGAAAACGCCTGCCTGACCGAGATGCTGGTCATCGCGTCGGCGCTGTCGGTGCAGGATCCGCGCGACCGCCCGATGGAACACCAGCAGGCGGCCGACGAAGCGCACAAGAAGTTCGCCGACGAGAAATCGGAGTTCCTCACCTATATCAAGATCTGGCGCTGGTTCGAACAGGCGATCGAGCACAAGAAGACCAACCGCCAGTTGATGGAAACCTGCCGCACCAATTTCCTGTCGCAGGTGCGCCTGCGCGAATGGCGCGACGTGCACTCGCAGCTGCTCACCATCGTCAAGGAGCAGGGCTGGCGCCTGAACGAGCTGCCCGCCACATATGAGAATTTGCACACTGCGCTGCTCACCGGCCTGCTCGGGAACATCGGCTTCAAGAGCGAGGACGAGCCGGGCGCCGGTTACCTCGGCGCGCGCGGCATCAGGTTCCACATCTGGCCTGGCTCCTCGCTGCTGAAAAAGCCCGGCAAATGGGTGATGGCGGCCGAACTGGTCGAGACCACGCGCCTGTACGCGCGAACTATCGCCAATATCCAGCCGGAGTGGGTCGAGCGCGTCGGCGCCCACCTGCTGAAGAAGTCCTGGGGCGAACCGCGCTGGGAGAAGCGTGCGGCGCAAGTGACCGCATCGGAACGCGCCACCTTGTACGGCCTGGTGGTGTATAGCCAGCGCCGCATCAACTACGGCCTGTTCAACCCGTTCGAGGCGCGCGCCATCTTCATCCAGGACGCGCTGGTGGGCGGCGACTACGACACCCGTGCGCCGTTTTTCGCGCACAACCACAAGCTGGTCAAGGAGATCGAGAACCTCGAGCACAAGTCGCGCCGGCTCGACGTGCTGGTCGACGACCACCTGATTGCCGCGTTCTACGACAAGCTGGTCCCGGCCGACGTGGTCAACGGCGCCGGTTTCGAGAAATGGCACAAGGACGCCACGCGCGACAATCCGAAGCTGCTGTTCCTGAACCGTGAAGAACTGATGCGGCACGAGGCGGCCGGCGTCACCACCGAGCTGTTCCCGAAGACGCTGACGGTCACCGGCATCGAGATGGGGCTGACCTACCACTTCGAGCCGGGCAGCCTGCGCGACGGCGTTACGATGTCGGTGCCGCTGTTCGCGCTCAACCAGCTGCCGCGCGAGCGAGTGGAGTGGCTGGTGCCCGGCATGCTGAAGGAGAAGGTGCACCTGCTGCTCAAGTCCCTGCCGCAGAAGCTGCGCCGCCATTGCGTGCCGCTGCCCGATTACGCCGCGCGCTTTTGCGAGCGGATGCAGGAGAGCGGCAAGTTCGGGCGCGGCGACCTGGTCGACGCGATCATCGCCGACATCCGCGCCCAGACCAGCCTTGCGGTGATGACCACCGACTTCAAGGTCGAGACGCTGCCGGCGCACCACTTCATGAATTTCAAAGTGATCGACGAGCATGGCCGCCAGCTCGATATGGGGCGTAACCTGGCTACGCTGCAGGCCGAATTCGGCGGCCAGGCGCGCCAGAGCTTCCAGAAGCTGGCCGAGGCGACCGCCGTGGCCGCGCCGGTGGCAGCGGCTCCGGCCGCCGCGGCGCAAGGCAAGGGAAAGAGTCCCGCGCCCGCCGCCGCAGCTGCGGCGCCCGCGCCAGCCGGAGCCCATGCCGGGCTGACCTCATGGACGTTCGGCGAGCTGCCGGAACTGCTCGAGATCGTGCAGGGCAAGCTGACCTTGATCGGCTTCCCGGCGCTGGTGGACAAGGGCACGCACTGCGACCTCGAAGTCTTCGACGACCCGACCGTGGCCGCGCGCACCCACCGGATCGGCCTGCGCCGGCTGTTCGCGCTGCAGTTCAAGGAGCAGCTCAAGTTCATCGAAAAGAACATCCCGGGGATGCAGCAGATGGGCATGCAGTTCATGGCGATGGGTTCGCAGGAAGAGCTGCGCGACCAGATCATCCAGAAGGCGATCGACATCGCCTGCCTGCAGGATCCGCTGCCGACCGATGCGGCGTCATTCAACAAGCGCAAGGAAGAGGGTAAATCGCGCCTCGGCTTGCTGGTCAATGAAATTGCGCGGCTGGTGTCGCAGGTGCTGACCGAATTCCATGGCTTGCCGAAGAAGCTGCAAGGCGTGCAACCGCAGGCCGCGGCCGATATGCAGGAGCAGCTCAAGGGGCTGGTGCACAAGCGCTTCGTCACCGAGACTGAGTACTCGCAGCTGGCGCATTTCCCGCGCTACCTGAAGGCGATCAACGTGCGGATTGAAAAGCTGCGCACAGATCCCGCGCGCGACGCCAAGTCGATGGCCGAGTGGACTGGAGCGGCGACGCAGTTCCTGCGCATATCGAAGACGCAGGCCGGCAAGAATACCGATCCGCGCATGACCGATTTCCGCTGGATGCTGGAAGAGCTGCGCGTATCGCTGTTCGCCCAGGAGCTGCGCACGCCGATGCCGGTGTCGGCCAAGCGCCTGCAAAAGGTATGGGAGTCGATGCAGCGCTAATGCCGGCGGTGTTGGGTTTGACCCCGCGGGGTCAGACCCCGGTTTTGGCGTCGGCCGCTCAAAACTCCTCGCGCTCGCTGCCGCGCGCATCCGGCCCGGACTCGGTCAGTCGGCCGCCCATCGCCGGGCCCTTGCTTGCGCCGGCGCCCCGCGCCATGCCTGCAACCATGCCATCCACCGGCACGAAGGTCTCCATGCCGCCATTGCCGGCCGGATCGGTACCATAGAAAGTGTGAATCTGCCGGGCCCATGCGACGTCGCTCATGTCGGGCCATGCATGCGCATCGAAGCCGGGCGCCGCCTTCAGGCGCTCCTTGTCGACCGCGAGCACGAAGCGATTGTTGGTCGTGTCGAGCTTGAGCGCCTCCCAGGGTACGGCGAACAGCTTTTCGCCCATGCCGAAGAAACCGCCGAACGCGAGCACCGCGTACGCCACGCGCCCGCTGCGCATGTCGAGCATGATTTCCTTGATGTCGCCGAGGTTGTGTTCCTGCTCATTGACGACTTTTTCGCCGAGCAGCCCAGCCGCTCCCATTAATGCAGGTCCGGGACCTTTGCCGTTCGCATGTTTGTCTCGATCGGGGAAAGCCATGGTATGCAGTCTCCTGAGTCTGGTGGGATAAAAATGCCATCCGACCAGAGTAGCCGGTGCGACCGTGGCCCATTTGATATGCATCAATGGTGTGAAAACCACACTCGTCACCGGAACGCGTTGCGTTTCGCCCTTATGCGCGCCAACGCACAGAGCCACGATTGCGCTCTGGCTATTCTGGTAAAAAACCAACGGAGGCAACCCAAATGATGTTTGTTAATGCGCGCTGCAACAACGCCGGACCACTCGGCAAACCAATCCCGACCCGCTCATTCGCGGCGTTCCTGCTCGCGCGCATCCCTGTCCCGATCACCAGGCTCCGATGGTAAAAACAAGTAATCCCTGGCTGCGCGGCTTGCTGCGCGCTGGAAAGAAGCAGCAACGTTCGGTTGCCCGCGTCCTGGGCAGCCTGTTGACGCCACCCAAGCCGAAGGCCAAGCGCACATCGCGCGCCAAGCCGCGGCTGGCCACTACCCCCACCACGATCGCGCCGCTCAAGCAGCGCAGCGCCCGCCCGCCGACCGCAGTCCCGCGCGCCAAGCGCGTCGCTGCGCCCGCGCCGGCGCCAGCATCCGAACCGGCAGCGCCGGCCTCCGGCAAATGGCTGGCCTCCTACCTTTCAGGCATTTCCGAGCGCGGCACTTTGCGCCGCATGAGCTATTGGCTGTACCTGCCGGACCGGCCGGCGGCCGAGACCGCTGCCGGCGGCGGGCTGCCGCTGATCGTGATGCTGCACGGCTGCGACCAGAGCGCGACCTTGTTCGCGCAGGGCACGCGCATGAACCAGCTGGCCGAAACGGCGGGCTACGCGGTGCTGTATCCGCAGCAGGCGGTCAGCACCCATCCGCATCGCTGCTGGAAATGGTACGACCGCGCGACCCAGCAGGGCGGCGGCGACGTGCCGATGATCGTCGGCATCGTCAACAAGGTGATCAACAACTATCCGATCGACCGCTCGCGCATCTATATCTGCGGCATTTCCGCCGGCGCCGGCATGGCCAATATCGTCGCGTTGAATCATCCTGAACTGTTCGCCGGGCTGGGCCTGCACTCGGGGCCCAGTTTCGGCGCCGGCCACAGCACCATCGGCGCGCTGGCGGTGATGCAGCACGGCGCCGGCGGCCGGGTCGACGGCGCAATCGCCGAAGTGCTCGGCAAGCGGCCCGCCTTCCCGCCGCTGCCCACCATCCTGATCCAGGGCGAGGGCGACCAGGTGGTGCGGCCGATCAACCAGATCCAGCTCGAGCGCCAGGCGATGCTGGTGAACCAGCTGCCCGCCGACAGCCCGGAGCAGGTGGTGCTCAAGGCCGGCAACAAGCGCGGCCACGCCTATCAGCTGCGCGACGTCTACCGTGGACGGAAAGTGCTGCTGCGGGTCGCCCGCATCGCCGAGCTCAAGCATGCGTGGAGCGGCGGGGACGGGCGTTTGTCCTTCAATTCCGGACACGGACCCGACGCCAGCAAGATGATGCTCGATTTCTTTTCAAGGCACCGGCGCGCCGCTTGATTCGGCCGCGTCGCGCGCAAGCAGGGTGCGGGCAAATATTTCCAGGTCGTCCAGGCCACGCTTGACGATGGTGACCAGCGCCGGCAGCGGCGCGGCCTGGTAGTCCCATTCGGCGCGGCAGAATTCGCCGGTGCGTTTCAGGTCTTCGGCCAGCGCGGGCGGGATCCAGCCCCGGTCGCGCAGCAAGGTGAACACTTCGCGCTCGTCTTCCGGCGTGCCGAGCGCGTGGTTGCCGATCACGTAGTCGCCCATTTCCACCGCCGCCTCCCAGGCCCGGATCACGTTGAGCGTGGCGGCGTCCCGGCGCGTGATGTCGCCGAAAAACGTGGTGGGGTCCTTTTCGTATTCCTCGCGTGCGCGCCGGACGCAGTGATCGATCATCGCAGTTTTACCGGCAAGTATTTCGTCGCTCATATTGCCTCCCCTTGGTGGGACGCGCTATATCAGGAACAACGCCGCCGCGACCGCGGTCGGCGCCAGCGCGCCAAGGAACAGGCCGACGGCGCTGATCGATTCATCGTTGAATCCGCGCCGCAGCAGCGAGACGCCGGCCGGGTTGGGCGCGTTGGCGATCACCGTCAGGCCGCCGCCGGCAACTGCTCCAGCCACCAGCATATACTTATCGTGCTCGGCAAGGCCGGAAATCAGCGAACCGAGGTAGGTCAGGGCGGCGTTGTCGGTAATTGCGGTCAGTCCCAGCGCGCCGAAGAACAGCGCGGTCGGGCCCAGGCTCGACACCAGCGGCTGTAGCCACCATTGCTGCATGCCTCCCAGTACCACCAGCCCGGCCAGGAAGAAGCCGACCAGCAAGCCTTCCTTCAGGATCAGCGGATCCTGGTGGCGCTGGTACGCCTGGGTGAACCCGAGGAACAGCAGGAACAGGCCGAGGAACAGTACCGGATGATGGGCCAGCAGCACCACCGCCGCGAGAAACGCGAGGTGGATCAGCGCGACCACGCGCGGCATGCGCGGCGCCAGCTCCGGCGGCGCGGCCTCGGCGGACGCGGTGTAGGGCGGCGGGTCGAGGTGGCGGCGCAGCAGCAGGCTGATGCCGGTGGCGTTGATCAGTACCGCCACTGCCGCCTTCCAGCCGAACTGCGCTGCCATGAACGCGCTGTCCCAGCCCCAGGCGCCGGCCACCATCAGCACCGGCGGGGCTGCATACGAGGTCAGCGTGCCGCCGATCGAGACGTTGACAAACAGCACGCCAAGCGCACCGTATTTGAGCCATTCCGGCATTCCCGGACGGAAGATTTGCGGCGCCAGTATCAGCGCGGCGAGGGTCATCGCGGCCGGCTCGGTCACCAGCGAGCCGGTTAGCGGCACCAGCGCCAGGCCGAGCCAGACCAGCGCCAGTTCGCTGCGCACCGGCGCCATCCGCGCGAGCGCGCCGAGCGAGGCGCGCATCGTTTCGAGGATCGGGCGCGAGGCGGCCACCACCATCACCACGAACACGAACAGCGGCTCGGCGTAATGGCGCGATTCGGCGTACTCGATCGCCGCCTTGCCGCCGGACAGCAGCGCCATCGCCACCACCAGCACGAAAGCCCAGAAGCCGAACACCACCTCGACCTCGCCGAGCAGGTGGAACAGGCCGGCGTGGCGCGGGTGGCGGTGCGCCAGCCGTTCGAACGCCTTGGCGGCGAAGGTGTGCACCAGCGCCAGGCCGAACAGTACTGCGCCGACCAGTTGCATGGTATCCACGGAAACTACTTGCCGGACTGGAACGCGTTGCTCAGGTCGCCTTGCTGGGTACGCACGCCCGGCAGCGGCTCGAGCTTGAAGCGGTGCGTCAGGAATTGCAGGATCGACGTCGTGTCATACGGCGTGTGGTCGACGAAACCCTTCTTCGCGTACGGCGAAATGATGATCGCCGGAATCCGTGAGCCCGGGCCCCAGCGGTCGCCCTTCGGCGGCGCGACGTGGTCCCAGAAGCCGCCGTTCTCGTCGTAGGTGATGATGATCGCCATGTGCTTCCACTGGGGCGATGCCTTCAGCCTGGCGACGATGTCGGCCAGGTGGATGTCGCCCTCCATCACGTTGGCGCCGCCAGGGTGTTCGTTGAGCTTGCCGGACGGTTTGTAGAAGCTGACCTGCGCCAGCTTGCCGGCCTTGATGTCGGCCATCAGGTCTTCGCCATCCTTGAGGTGAAGCGCGCGGTCCCTGGTGCCCGGCGCGAAGCGCAGGAAGTAATTGAATGGCTGGTGGTGCGGCTGGAAGTCGACCTCGCCGCCGTAGATCTGCTTGCGGTCCTTCAGCGCGGCGTTCCAGCCGCCGGCGTACCACTTCCACGTGACCTTCTTGTCCGACAGCGTGTCGCCGATGGTTTTCAGGGTCTGCGGCGGCAACGGATTCTGGGCCGGATCGGCCAGCAGCGGATCGCCGTCCTTGGCCGCCGGGTGCTGGCTCGGCTGGTAGCTCGGCTGCACCGTGTTGATGGTGTAGCCGTCAGGGCTGATGACGCCGTCCTGGAATTTCGGTCCGCCTTCGGCCGCCGTGGCCGGCGAGTCGGACTTGTACATCAGCTTGCCGTCGGCGTCGAGCTTGGCGCGCATCTTTTCAGGCGCGGCGGGAAAGTTCGGGGTGCAGGCGCAGGCCAGCCACATGTGGTTGATGTAGGAGCCGCCGAACGCGCCCATGAAGAAGTTGTCGGCCAGGACGTACTCTTGCGCGATGCGCCACAGCGGCAGCGACGAGCCGTCGTAATGGCCCATGGTGAGCGCGCCGGCGTCCGAGAAGGCGACGAACATGTCGTTCTTGCCGCTGTTGATCTGCATCTGGTTCTGGTAGAAGCGGTGGGTCAGGTCGCGCGTCTTGGCGGAAAGCGGCAGGTTGATCGGCGGCGCATCGAGGCGGAACGGGCCGTTCGGCATTGCGGCCGGATACTGCGGATCGGGCACGCCGACTTTTTGCCACACCGGCGGCAAGGTCGCCATCGGAGTGCCGTCGCGGTCGCGCTGCACCGTGTTTTCCGCCGTTGCATTGGCGATCCCGTTGGCGCCGGGGAAGCTGCCGTACAGGTTGTCGAAGCTGCGATTCTCGCCGTACAGCACCACCACGGTCTGGATCCGGTCGATCCCGGCGGGCTGTTTCGGCGCCTTGGCGGCGTAGGCGGGCAGGGTGGCGAGGGCGGCGAGCGCGAACAGGGCGGAACAGGCGTTTTTCATTCTGGGACCGGAAAAAAGTGGAGGCCCATTATTTCACTTTTTTATCTGGCAGGCACGATTGATTGTAGTAAATACAGGCCTCGTTTTGTGCGGATGACAAGGCGCGAAGGAAGGTTCCCCGGCGCGCCGGCGCGCACGATAAAGATAGCCCTTGCCAAACCCGGATCCAAATAGTACTGTGTATTCATACAGTAGTTTGAAGCGAATCGACATGACTTCCCAACAACATATCAGCGCGCCGGAGGCTTTGCACCCTTCGCTCTGGCTGGCGTCGCAGTTGGCGCATTCCACCGCGCGCTGCATCGACACCGGCCATCCGGCCCTGTCGAGCCAGCTGCCTGGCGGCGGCTGGCCGACCGGCACCCTGATCGACCTAATGCTGCAGCAGCCCGGCATCGGCGAGCTGCGCCTGCTGCGGCCGGCGCTCGTTACGGCCGCGCGCCGGCGCATCGTGCTGTTGCAGCCGCCCCATCCGCCGCAGGCGCTGGCGCTGGCCGCGCTCGGGCTGGCGCCGTCGCAGCTGATCTGGATCCGCAGCAGCCGCAGCAGCGATGCGCTGTGGGCCGCCGAACAGGTGCTGCGCAGCGGCAGTTGCGGCGCCTTGCTGTTCTGGCAAAACCATGCCCGCGGCGAAACCCTGCGCCGGCTGCACCTCGCGGCGCAAAGCGCGGAAACCCTGTTCTTCATGCTGCGCCCGCTCGCGGCGGCGCAGGACAGTTCGCCCGCGCCCTTGCGCCTGAGTTTGCGCCCGGCCGCCGGCGGCATCGACATCGAATTCGTAAAACGCCGGGGACCGCAGCGCGATGCGCCGCTGTTCCTGCCCCTGACTCCTTCTTTACTGCAGCGCCATGCGACTTTGGATCGGGCTCTACCTGCCCCAGTTACCGCTCGAAGTGTTCTGCCCGAACTGGTCCAGTGACAGCGCCAGCGTCGTGCTCGAGCAGGAACGCGTGCTGGCCTTGTCGCCGGCCGCCCGGGCGGCCGGCCTGCAGGCCGGGATGCGGCGCGGCGGCGTGCTCATGCTCATGCCCGAGGCCAGGCTGTACGAGCGCTCGGCCGAGCGCGAGGCGGAGGCCCTGCACGCGGTAGCGATGGCGCTGCTGCAGTACACGCCGCTGGTCGCGCAGGCCGAGGAATCGACCCTGCTGATCGACATCGGCGCCAGCCTGCGCCTGTTTGGCGGCATCCGCGCGCTGTGCCGGCGCATCCGGGCCAACATGCGCGCGCTCGGCTTTACGGCCGCGCTCAGTTGCGCGCCGACCGCGCGCGGCGCCTGGATGCTGGCGCGCCACGGCGGCGGGCGGGTGAGCCAAATGGCGTCGCTGGTGCGCCGGCTCGACCGGCTGCCCAGCGCCTTGCTGCCGCCGGCGCGGCCGTTCGCGCCGTGGTTCGAAGGCATCGGCTGCTTCAGCCTGGGCGACATGCGGCGCCTGCCGCGGCCCGGCTTGCAGCGGCGCTGCGGCCGGCCGCTGCTCGACATCCTGGACGCGGCCTACGGCATGACGCCGGAGCTGTTCGACTGGATCGAAGCGCCGACCACCTTCCGCGCCAAGCTTGAACTATTCGACCGGGTCGAGAACGCCGAGGCCCTGCTGTTCGGCGCGCACCGGCTGCTGCTGCAAATGACGGGCTGGCTGTGTGCGCGCCAGCTCGCGGTCGAACGCATCACCCTGCAGCTCGAGCACGAGCGCGGCAAGGTGGCGCGCCCGCCGACCCGGATCGAAATCGTGCTGGCCGAGCCGACCTGGCGCGACGAACACCTGGTGCGGCTGCTGAAAGAGCGGCTGGGCAAGCAGGTGCTGGAGGCGCCCGTGATCGGGCTGTGCCTGGAAGCGCTGCAGGTGCAGCCGATGGCGCCGCCGAGCGACTCGCTGTTTCCCGAGCCGGGCGGCAGCGAGCAGGACCAGCTGCGCATGCTCGAATTGCTGGTGGCGCGGCTGGGGCCGGAAAACGTGCTGCAGGCGGCGCCGCAGGCCGATTACCGGCCCGAGCTGGCCAATGTGTGGGTGCCGGTGCAACAGCAGATCCGCGCCGCGGCGCGCGCGGCGCAGATGCCGCCTGACGTGCTGAGCCTGCCGCGTCCGAGCTGGCTGCTGGCCAAGCCGATCGCGCTGCTGATGCGCAATCACCGGCCGTTCTACGGCTCGCCGCTGAAGATGGCATCGACGCCGGAGCGGATCGAGGCGGGCTGGTGGAGCCAGTCGCAGACGCGCGATTATTTCATTGCCGAAGGCGCCGATCACGCGCATTACTGGGTATATCGCGAGCGCATCGTGGGTGCGGCGCAGGATGCCGAGCCGCGCTGGTTCCTGCATGGCCTGTTCGGCTGACGGATGCCGGGTCTGACCCGCCGGGACTCGGCGTCCCCGTCATACCCAGGTTTAGCTGCAAGAATAAGCCGGGCGGTTTGAACTGTGTTGGCCGTTTCGCTTGTTCTGGTGCACAGTATCGGCAAGCCGATCATCAAAGGCTATGCCACCGTTAAAAATGTGGGACCGCGCGACGATGGCGGCAAGCGCCCGATGCGGCGACAAGCCTGGGGGTCAGGTCCGCCGGACCTGACCCCGGACTGTGGACCGCGGCGCGTGCATAAAGAGGTGGCACCTCGACGCCGCAAGTCGTCCTACATTTTACGGTGACATAGTTTAATAAAAAGACGGGACCGACATGAAGACCGAACGAAAAGACTTCCCGGGCGCCGATGGGCAGAAGCTGGCGGCGCGGCTCGATTCGCCGAGCGGGCCAGTCAAGGCATATGCCCTGTTCGCCCATTGCTTCACCTGTGGCAAGGATGTGTTCGCGGCGAGCCGCATCGCGCAGGCGCTGACCGAGCATGGGATTGCCGTGCTGCGCTTCGACTTCACCGGCCTGGGCGCGAGCGAAGGCGAATTCGCGAACACCAATTTCTCGTCCAACGTGGCCGACCTGGTGGCTGCGGCCGACTTCATGCGGCGCGAGCACGAGGCGCCGAAAATCCTGATCGGGCACAGCCTGGGCGGCGCCGCGGTGCTGGCCGCGGCGGGTGAGGTTGCGGAAGTGACGGCGGTGGTGACGGTGGCTGCGCCCAGCGACCCTTCGCACGTGCGGGGATTGTTCGGGGCCTCGCTCGGAACGATCGAAGCGGAGGGCGAGGCCGAGGTGCAGCTGGCCGGCCGGCCTTTCAAGATCAAGCGCCAGTTCCTGATCGATGCGGCGGAACAAAACCTGTCCGCCAGGACGGCGGCGCTGAAGCGCGCGCTGATGGTGATGCATTCTCCGAAAGATTCGACGGTCGACATCAGCAATGCCGAGCAAATTTTTGTCGCGGCGAAGCACCCGAAGAGTTTTATCTCGCTCGACGATGCGGATCACCTGCTCACGCGGCGCGAGGATGCTGGGTACGTGGCGTCCATGATTGCCGCGTGGAGCGAACGGTATCTTTCAGTACCGCTGAAATAAAAAAGCTATGTCACCGTAAAGAGTGGGGCTATTTGCGGCGTCGACGTGCCAACTCTTCATGCACGCGCCGCGGTCCAAGGGCGGGGTTGTCGCCGCACCGGGCGCTTGCCGCCAACGCCGCGTGGCCGATACCGCAACCCCGATCACTCGTCGTCGAATTCCTCAGCCAGATTCTTCCAGCCCTTCTTCTTGGCGAAGTCGCTGAACTCTTCCGGCGCCTCCAGCACGATCAGCTTGCTTTCCTGCAGCCCCGGATCGCTGTGCTCGAAGTTCGGCCCCACGTAGCCCAGGGCGCGCAGGCGGTCGATGATCTGGCCGACCAGCGCCTTGTTCTTGTACAGCCCGGCCGCAATCGGCGCGGCGAAGTCCACGTACACGTCAATAATCCCGTAACCCTCGTCGAAAATGCGAATCGCCTTGACGTCGTGGGAACGGCCGCTGCTGTCGGCGGCCTTGAACGGACCGCTCAGCTGAATGTCGGTATCGGTAGTCATCCCGGCAGCATACACCATCAGGAAATTACTTGAGTGCCTGCAGGATCGCCGCCAGCCGGTCCTTGCTGCCCGCTATCCGCTCAAGGTGCGGATAGCGCAGGCCGCCGTGGTAGTCGAGCGCAATGGTCCGATAATTCGTGCCCTGTTTCACCAGCAGCTCGATCGGCGCCTTGCTATCCTTGGCGGCCTTGATCGCGGCCTTCAGCACCTCGCCCTTGTACGCGCGGCTGTTGACCGCAACGATCGTGCTGTTGGCAGCCAGCCCGGCGCGGAACGCGACGCCGTCCCACTGCACCGCCGCCACGCCGCCATCCTGCTTGACGGAGAACCCCAGCGAATAACTGAAGTCGGTGGATTTGCGCTGCTCGTCGGCCGACTTGCTGTAGTCGCTCGGCGTGTCGGTGTAGACCAGCTTCCAGCCGGCGCGCGCCAGTCCGTCCAGCGGCGCGCCGCTGGCGTGGCCGTCGAGGCG
This sequence comes from Pseudomonadota bacterium, assembly GCA_046728335.1. Classification (GTDB taxonomy): domain Bacteria; phylum Pseudomonadota; class Gammaproteobacteria; order Burkholderiales; family Burkholderiaceae_D; genus JAFCUW01. Next base: position 13,700 of record JBKPEJ010000070.1, read on the forward strand.
GCTGCGCAGGAATGGCGCCCAGTCGAACGGCTGCACCTTGTTCAGCGCGGCGACGACATCGTCGAAAGTGTAAAACGCCGGCATGAAGCTGCCGTTGTTGATGCCGTAAAACGCACGCGCGAAATCGTCCAGCGAACGCTTCTCGGCCGACATCTCGCGGATCTTGGTGTCGACGTCGAGCCAGATGAGCATGCCCTCGACGTAGTAGTCCTCACCGCGCTGCCAGTTGCTCCAGCCCAGCGGACGGCGACCGTTGATGATCGGATCGTTGACCGTGTCCTGCATCGCGCGCCACGAACGGCCCTGCACGTTGTCGTAGAACGCGGCCGCCGCGGCAATGCCGTCGAGCGTGCCTTTTTCGCTGATCAGCCCGGAGCGCGCCGACAAGACCTTGCCCCAATACTGGGTCTGGCCCTCGTACACCCACAGCAACTCGTTCTGCAGCGGCACGTTGAAATTCGGAACATCCTGGCCGGCGGGGCGGCGGAACTTGCCGTCCCACGAATGGGTGTACTCGTGCGCCAGCAGGTCGCGCCCGGCTTCGCCCTTGGCCCACTCGGTGAAGTAGCCCGGCTTGACGCCGTTCTCGCTCGACTGGTGGTGTTCGCGCCCGATGCCGCCGAAGTCTTCCGACAGTGCGAACAGGAAATCGTAATGGTTGTAGTGATACGAGCCAAACAGCTTGGCGGCCTGCTTCACCAACGCACGGTGCGGCGCGATCTGCTCGGGCTTCGCTTCCAGGCTCTCGGCGTTGTCGGCGACGATGTTCAGGAACACCGGCACCTTGGCGCCCGGATCGAGATCGATGCGCTTGAAGTAGCGGCCGGCGAACAGCGGCGAATCGATCAGCGTTTCCAGGTCGAGCGGCTTGAAGCTCACTTCATTGCCCTGGCGCGCGGCGGTCTCGAGCGCGCTGCCGTACTGCCAGCCTTCCGGCAAGGTCAGGTTCGGCTGCACCGTGATGCGGCGGGCGTTGTAGCCGGCCGGGTACAGGGTCACCGATGGCCACTGCACGCCGAGGATGTCGTTGGTCATCGTGATGCGGCCCTGCGCCCCCTCGAGCGGCGACAGGAACTGGTACTCCGCTTCCAGCGTGCTGACGCCGGCCGGCACCGTCACATGGAAGGCATGCACGTTGACCGGGTCGCGCACCCAGTCGACCGGCTTGCCGTTGCCGGTGAATTTCAGGCCGGCCAGCTGGCTCAGCACATTGTTCGGGCCGTGATTGGCCGGCAGCCACTGTGGATACAGCAAGGTCAGCGGACCGGGCGTGACCGGGATCGACATCTTCATCCGGAAGATCTGCTGGCTCAGGTTGGTCGCATCGACCTTCAGCACGATGGTGCCGGGGTAAGGCTGGTCGAGCGGTGCGGGAACGTCGGCGCGGGCGGGAAGGGCGATGGAGGCGAGCAGGGCAACGAGGGGCAGGAGGCGATGCGTGAACTGTGCGGTCATGGGCGAAAGGGAATTAGTTGATGAGTCAAGTAAATCGGTGTCGGAGTGTAGCACGGGCAAAAACGGCGCATGTGTCAAAAAGTTTCAGCAAATATTTTTCGGCCTATTGGGCAAAAAACCGTATTTTTCAAGGCCTTGAAAACGCCGGAACCCATCACTAGATTCGACCCAACGGATGCTCAACAGGAGGTCCGTCCATTTATCGCTTAACTTTTAAAGGATATTTATCATGCGTACATTCGACCTTACCCCTCTCTATCGTTCCGCTATCGGCTTCGACCGCCTGGCCAATTTGCTCGAGCAGCGCGCCGACGCGCAGCCGAGCTATCCGCCATACAACATCGAACTGGTCAGCGAGGACAAGTACCGCATCGTGATGGCGCTGGCCGGTTTCGACCGTTCGGAAGTCGAGATCGTCGCCGAGCGCGATTCGCTGCACGTCACCGGCAAGAAGCAGAAGGATGATCAGCAGCGCACCTATCTGCACCGCGGTATCGCGGCACGTGATTTCGAGCAGCGCTTCCAGCTGGCCAACCACGTGAAGGTCACCACCGCTTCGTTCGACAACGGCATGCTGACCATCGAGCTGGTGCGCGAAGTGCCGGAGGCGCTCAAGCCGCGCAAGATCGTCATCGACGGTGGCGACAACGTGCAAGCGTTGGAGCAGCGCCAGGCCGCGTAATTGGCATTGGAGCCTGACTTCATAATTCAGACTCTGCTTTGAAGGGGCGCTCGCAATCACGAGGCGCCCCTTTTGCGCAAGCGCCGCTCGAGCTTAAGGAAACTCTAAGTCTGCTGGTCCACACTTGAACACATCGACAATCCACTCAATCGTAGGAGTACGACAATGCAAAACCAAAGTGCCGTTACTGCCATCACCGCCAAGCGCCTGACGCTGGCCCTCGCCGCCGCCGGAGCCATCGGCGGAGCTGTGGGTGCGATTGCAGTCAACCACAATAACGCGGTCGCCTCGAGCGCTGCCGCCGCGGCTCAGGCAGCCGCACCATCGAACTACGTCGCGCCGCCGTCGCCGATCGCGCCGGCCGGCACGCAGGTGTCGATGGCGCTGCCTGATTTTACCCAGATCGTCTCGCGCATGGGTCCCGCCGTGGTGAACATCCGCGTCGTCGGCAGCACCAAGACCGCGCTGTCCGGACAGGGGCGCGCGCAGCGTGGCCCGCAGTTCGACGAGGACGATCCGTTTTTTGAATTCTTCCGTCGCTTCCAGGGGCCGCAAACTCCCCGTGGTCAACGCGACACTCCCGTTTTTGGCGCTGGTTCCGGGTTCATCGTCAGCCCGGACGGCGTCATCCTGACCAACGCGCACGTGGTGCGCGACGCCACCGAAGTCACGGTCAAGCTGCAGGACCGGCGCGAATACCGCGCCAAGGTGCTCGGCTCCGATCCGAAGACCGACGTGGCGGTGCTCAAGATCGACGCCAAGAACCTGCCGGTGGTCCCCATTGGGAAATCGAACGACTTGAAAGTAGGCGAGTGGGTGCTGGCGATCGGCTCGCCGTTCGGCCTTGACAGCACCGTGACGGCCGGCGTGGTGAGCGCCAAGGGCCGTTCGCTGCAGGACGACAGCGCAGTGCCGTTCATCCAGACCGACGTCGCCGTCAACCCCGGCAACTCGGGCGGGCCGCTGTTCAATACGCGCGGCGAAGTGGTCGGCATCAATTCGCAGATCTACAGCCAGACCGGCGGCTACCAGGGCCTGTCGTTCGCCATTCCGATCGATGTCGCCTACAAGATCAAGGAGCAGCTGGTCGCCACCGGCACCGTCAAGCACGCCAAGCTGGGCGTGACGGTGCAGGAAGTGAACCAGGGATTCGCCGATTCCTTCAAGCTGGAGTCGCCGGAAGGTGCGCTGGTGTCGAATGTCGAACGTGGCGGTGCAGCTGACAAAGCGGGGATCAAGTCGGGGGACGTGGTTCGCAAGCTGAACGGCCAGCCGATCGTCGCATCGGGGGACCTGCCGGCGATGCTCAGCACTGCCAAGCCGGGCGACAAGGTGACGATGGACGTCTGGCGCGACGGGAAGATCGTCCAGCTGAACGTGCGCCTTGGCGACGCGAGCGAGAAGGCGCCGCGCGGCGAGCGCGAAGAAGTGGCCAGTGCCGACAATCCGTCGAAGCTGGGCCTGTCGCTGCGTCCGCTCGATCTGGCCGAACGGCGCAAGTCGGGTATCGCATCCGGACTCGTGATCGAGGACGCGGGCGGGCCGGCGGCGAACGCCGGCGTCGAGCCTGGCGACGTGCTGTTGTCGATCAACGGCCGTCCGGTGACCAGCATCGACCAGGTGCGCGACGTGGTCGCCAAGTCGTCCAAGTCGGTGGCCTTGCTGATTCAGCGCGGGAGTGACAAAATCTTCATTCCGGTGCGGATCGGCTGATCGGCAGCGATCCTCCACCGCAATTGATCGAGAAATGGGGAAGTGATGCGGCTTTTGCTGGTGGAGGATGATGTGATGATCGGCGAAGTGGTGCTCGACCTGCTCAGGGCCGAGCATTACGCCGTCGACTGGGTCAAGGACGGCGAGATGGCCGACACCGCGTTGATGCAGTCGCAGAACTACGACCTGGTGCTGCTCGACCTTGGCCTGCCGCGTAAGGATGGCCTCGAAGTGCTGCGCGCCATGCGCATGCGCAAGGACCGCACGCCGGTGCTGGTGGCGACCGCGCGCGATTCGGTCGGCCACCGCATCGCCGGCCTCGATGCCGGCGCCGACGACTATGTCCTCAAACCCTACGACCTCGACGAACTGCTGGCACGCATCCGTGCGCTGCTGCGCCGTTCCGCCGGCCGCGCGGAGCCGGTATTCGAATACAAGAACATCTCGATCAATCCGGCCACGCGTGAAGTGATGGTGGACGGCGCGCACGCGACCTTGTCGGCGCGCGAGTGGGCCGTGCTCGAAGCGCTGATCGCGCGGCCAGGCGCCGTGCTGTCGCGCGCGCAGCTCGAAGAAAAGCTGTACAGCTGGCGCGATGAAGTCTCCAGCAATGCGGTGGAAGTCTACATCCACGGCCTGCGCAAGAAGCTCGGCAGCGACCTGATACAAAACGTGCGCGGGGTCGGCTACATGGTGCCGAAATTATGAAGATGACCCACTCCTTGCGCGGGCGCCTGCTGTGGTTCCTGCTGGCGGCGATCAGCATCGCCGCCATCGCCCAGGCCTCGATCGCGTATCGCACGGCGCTGGGCGACGCCGACCTGATCTTCGACTATCACATGCAGCAGATGGCGCTGTCGCTGCGTTCGAGCGCGCCGCTTACGAATCTGGAAGCGCGCGCCGGCATCGACGCCGAAGCCGGGAATGACGATTTGGTGGTGCAGGTGTGGACGCCGGACGGAGTGCAGGTGTTCCGTACATTGTCGCGCGCGCACCTGCCGCAGCGCGCCGTGCTGGGCTTTTCCAACGTCGAGGCGAACGGCACGACGTACCGTATTTTCTCGGTGCAGACCAGCGCGCAGACAGTGCAGGTGGCGCAGGACATGGCGGTACGGCGCAACATGGCCGGCAGCCTGGCGCTGCGCACGGTCGGCCCGATCGCGGTGATGATGCCGATCCTGATGCTGGTGGTGTGGTGGGTCGTGAGCCGCTCGCTGGAGCCGGTGGCGCGGGTGCGTTCGCAGGTGGCGGCGCGCCAGGCCGACGATCTGTCGCCCGTGTCCGAAGCGGGGCTGCCGGATGAAGTGCGGCCGCTGGTGCATGAGCTGAACCTGCTGTTCGGGCGGGTCAGGACGGCGTTCGACGCGCAGCAGAATTTTGTGGCCGACGCCGCGCACGAACTGCGCACGCCGCTGGCCGCACTCAAGCTGCAGGTACAGGGGCTGGAGCGGGCCGACAGTTCCGAGGCGCGGCAGCTGGCGGTATCGCGCCTGACCGCGGGTATCGAGCGCGCCACGCGGCTGGTCGAGCAGCTGCTGGTGCTGGCGCGGCAGGAGGCCAGCGCGGCCGGCGAGACGACCGCGCAGCCGGTAGCGCTGGGCGATCTGGCGCGGCGCACCGTAGGCGACCTGGTTGGCGTGGCGCAGCACAAGGGCGTCGACCTCGGGCTGCTGCATGCCGATGAAGTGAGCGTCAAGGGCCAGGCCGACGCGCTGATGATCCTGATGCGCAACCTGGTCGATAACGCGATCAAGTACACGCCGGTGGGCGGGACCGTGGATTTGTCGGTGCACGCTGCTGACGGCGGCGCGACGGTGATGGTGGAAGACAGCGGGCCTGGGATTCCGGAGGAGGAGCGCGAACGCGTGTTCGACCGTTTCTATCGGATTGCGGGGAGCGAGGCTTCCGGAAGTGGGCTGGGACTGGCGATCATCAAGGCGATCGCGGAGCGGCATGGGGCGACGTTGACTCTGGGGCGGTCGGAACGTCTCGGCGGGCTATCTGCAGTCGTCGCGTTTCCGAAGAACGCTTGATGCGTCACTGATAAGAGGTGGTATGGGTTCCCGCCTCTGCGGGAACGACGGTTCTGGGGCGTTTGCCTAAAGACCCTCGTTCCCGCGGAGGCGGGAACCTATACCGTGCACGCTCAGTGACGGAGCGTGCGTTTCCCTCTACTTAGAACTTGTGCCACAGACGCGCAAAGTACGACGTGCCGTTCAAACCGAACTGCACGCTCTCATACCTGAAACCGTTGTCGGTCTCGTTCGGATCCTGCGCGGTCGGTTTGACGTTGAAGATGTTCGCCGCGCCGATAGTGAACTTGGTCTTCTCGCTGAACAGGTAGGTGAAGGCCAGATCCGCCGAGGTCTTCGCCTCATACTTCATCAGCGGCGTTGGCGGTCCCGAGAACGTCCCCAGCGTCTGCGGGCCGAAGTGGATGATCTTGAAGTCGGTTTCGACCTTGCCCAGCGTGTAATCGAAGTCCAGCGTGGCCTTGCGGCGCGGGCCGCCCTGCTCGATGAACAGGCGCTCGCGCTCCGACAGCAGCACATCCTCGAAGCCTTTCAGCGAAGGCGGCGCCTTCACTTTCGTGACATCGGTCGAGCTGAAATTCATCGCCAGGAAGGTATTGAGCTTGCCGCCCATGAAATCGCTCTTGTTCGACACCGTCAGGTCCAGGCCCTGGGTGCGAGTATCGATCGAGTTGACGAAGAACTGCGCCGATGCCACACCCAGGTTCAGCAGGATGCTGCCCAAGGCAGGGTAGTTGTCCGAGTCGAAGCGTCCCGACAGCACGATGCGGTCGTCGATATTGATGCGGTACAGGTCGGCCGTCACTGAGGTCGATGCGGTCGGGGTCCAGGTCGCGCCGAAGGTGTAGCTCTTCGACTTTTCTTCCTTCAGCTTCGGAATGCCGGCCGCGTTGGTGACGGCGCCGCCGTTCGGTGCGAACACCACATCCTTCGCCACGCCGCCGACAAAGTCGGTGAAGGTCGACGAGAAGTACACCTGCTGCAGCGACGGTGCGCGGAAGCCGGTGCTGGCCGAGGCGCGCACCAGCACCGTGTCGGCCAGTTTGAACGCACCCGCAAGCTTGCCGGTGACGGTCGAACCGAAGTCGCTGAATTTTTCGTAGCGCACCGCGCCCTGGACCTTGAAGCGGTCCGTCACGTCGGCCTCGAGGTCGATGTAGGCGGCGCTGCTATGGCGGTCCTTGTCGGTGGCGTCGCTCGGCTGGAAACCGGGGAAGCCCTGGCTGCCGGCGTTGCCGCCGAATCCGAGGCCGTCCGCATCGATGTAGGAGCCTGGTTCGCCGGCGAAGATCTTGTAGTTCTCCTTGCGGTATTCGGCGCCCACTGCGACGTTCAGGCCGCCGAGAAAATCGCGGTAGAACTTGGAGAAGTCGGCGTTGGTGGTCAGTTGCTGGAACTCGAAGCCGCCGGCATCGAAGCTGTTCGGGCTGATGCCCTTGCCGCCGGCCAGCAGGTCCTTGTTGGCGATCGACGCATTCAAGGTGTGGCTGATGTTGTAGCGCATGCGGTTAAAGCCGTAGGTCTGCGACAGGTCCGCATTCCATTCGCCCACGCGGGTGCGGTAGCCGATGGTGCCGTAGCGGTCGTCGACGTCGGCGTTGATGAATGGCGCGAAGCCGTCCGGGTACATCGCCGCCGAGTTCTTCGACGGGATGTCGTCCGAGCCGATGCCGCCGCGGCCGAACGCCGCGCTCGAACCGTAGCGATCCTGCACGCCGCCGGTGAAATACAGCTTGCCCTCGACGCCCATCGGGATGTCGCCATTGACGTACAGCGTGCGGTTCTTGACCAGCGAGTCGCCGATGATGCGCGGGCTGTCGGCGTCGCCGCGGTTGGAGCGTCCGCGGTTGAGCGCCTCGTACGTGACGCCGACGACGCCCTTGTCGCCGACCTGCACGCCGCAGTAGGCCGAACCCATATAGTTCTTGCCGTCGTGGCGCGAGTACTCGCCGGCGCCGGCGACCGTTTCGCAGCCCAGGCTCTTCTTCATGTCGATGTTGATCACGCCGGCGATCGCGTCCGAGCCGTACTGGGCGGCGGCGCCGTCACGCAGCACTTGCACGTTCTTGATGGCCAGCAGCGGGATCGCGTTCATGTCGGTGCCGGTGTTGCCGCGGTTGCGGGCGCCGAAGATGTTCACCAGCGCGACCGTGTGGCGGCGTTTGCCGTTCATCAGCACCAGGGTCTGGTCCGAGCCGAGGCCGCGCAGGGCGGCCGAATCGACCAGGTCGGCGCCGTCGGCACCGGTCTGGCGGGTCGAGTTGAATGACGGCGAGATATAGGTCAGGGTCTGGGCGAGATCGAACTGGCCGCCTTGTTCGGCGACTTTCGTCATCGGGATGAAATCGACCGGGACCACCGTTTCGGTGGCCGAGGTGTTCGACGCGCGGCGCGAGCCGACCACGTTAACGCTCTGCATTTCCTCTTTGGCGGAGGGCGTGGCGCTCTGCGCCAGCGCTGCCGGCGACAGGGCGGCGAGGGCGGCGCTGCCATACAGGCTCAGCAGGACGGCCTTACGGAGGGTACTTAGTTGGAACACGCGACATCTCCCGAATGGAAAAATGTTCATTCTAAGCACTTGATTACCACGTAACTATGTCGCCGTGGTAATTCAGCAACGCTGTAAGGATATAAATAAAGCGACTAGGTTGAATGACCTAAACCGTGCTAGGCCGAGCTCCCAAAATGGGGTCAGACCCGTTTAATCGCCGGATTTCATGGGAATCCGCCGTCGAACAAACGGGTTTGACCCCATTTTCAAGCCGGCGCCGCGTGGCCGCCAATCAGGATGGTGTCGCCGTCGATGCGCGTGTGGATCAGGCATCGTCCGCTGCCCTGGTGCAGCCGGATCGCGCGCCCGAGTAGCGCGGTCAGCGCGCCCGCCGCCACGCCGGTCGCGCTGTCCTCCTGCGCCGGATCGAGGTGGTTGAAGTTGCGCCCCTCGTAGACGCCGTCGCTTAGCCTGCAGTAGACGTACAGGCCGTTGACGCCGGCTTCCTTCCCCCACGCGACGATGCGCGCCAGGTCTGGCCGCAGGGCCGCGAGGGTCGCACTGTCCTTCACTTCGACCAGCAGCTTGGGGCTGCCGACCGATGCCACTACCGGCGCCGATTCCAGCGCCAGGCCCGGCGCCGCCAGCAGTCCGGCCACCAGTTCCGGCGCCGGCGCGGCCGCGTCGACCGCCTGCCGGCGCAGCCCGACGAACAGTTCGTCCGCTTCGCGCGACAAGCTCAGGACCTGTCCGCGCAGCGCCGTCGCCACGGTGATCGGCTTGCCCGAGCCTTGCTGCGCAAACAGGACGTGCGCCGCGGCCAGGGTCGCATGCAGGCACAGCGGGCTGCGCATGTGCGGATAGTAGTAATCGAGCACGTCGCCGTCGATGAATACGCAGGCGCTGACCCTGCTGTCGCGCGCAAACGCCTGCCGCGCGGCCTCGTCGGCCGGCCCGCCTTGCACCACCAGCGCCAGGTTGCCTTCGCCGGCGCGCGCACCGAAACATGTCACTTGCTGAACCTGCATGGCCTTTTCCTTGATTGGTCGGAGCGGTAGGATATACTGTGTTTATATACAGTATTTTCGTTCCAGTTCTCAATTTTACCGTTTCCCCCGTTTCCGAGCATCAGCCCCATGGCGTCCCCTTTTTCCTCGCCAGCGCCAAGCCTGCCCGACTATGCCGAGCTGTTTTGCCTGTCTAACTTTACTTTCCTGCAAGGCGCTTCGCACGCCGAGGAATTGGTCGCACGCGCCGTCCAGCTCGGCTACTCGGCGCTGGCGCTGACCGATGAATGCTCGCTCGCGGGCGTAGTGCGCGCTCACGCCGAGGCGAAAAAGGCGGCGCTGCCCCTGCTGGTCGGCGCCCACTTCCACCTGAAAAACGCCGATGGCAGCGCGGCGCTGTCCCTGGTGCTGCTGGCGCAAAACCGCAATGGCTACGGCAACCTGTCGGAGCTGATCACCATCGCGCGCACCCGCAGCGAGAAGGGCACCTACCTCTTGAACCCGGCCGATTTCGCCGCGCCGCCCGCCGCGCTCGCGCACCTGAAGGGCTTGCCCGATTGCCTGGCTATCCTGCTGCCGGCCTATCCCGGCCACGACGCGGCCGACGTCGACCGCCTGCACGCGCAGGCGGCCTGGATGGCGGCGATCTTCCCCGGCCGCGCCTGGATCGGCCTGAACCTGCTGCACCGCGCCTTCGACGACGCCCATCGCGCCACCATCGAGGAGGTGGCCTGGCAGCACGCGCTGCCGATCACCGCGCTCGGCCATGTGGTCATGCACGTGCGTTCGCGCAAGCCCTTGCAGGACACGCTGTCGGCAATCCGCATCGGCAAGCCGGTGGCCGAATGCGGCTATGAGCTGGCCCAGAACGCCGAGCAGCACCTGCGCGCGCGCCTGCGCCTGGCCAACATCTATTCGCCCGAAGCGCTGGCCGAAACGATCCGCATCGCGAACCTGTGCACCTTTTCGCTGGACGAGTTGCGCTACGAGTATCCGAACGAAGTGGTGCCGGCCGGCCATACCGCGGCGACCTACCTGCGCAGCGAAACCTACATCGGCGCGCACCGGCGTTTTCGTGAAGGTATTCCGGCCAAGGTGCAGCAGCAGCTCGAGTACGAGCTGGAACTGATCGGCGAGATGCGCTACGAGCAGTACTTCCTGACCGTGTATGACATCGTGCGCTTCGCGCGCTCGAACAACATCCTGTGCCAGGGGCGCGGCTCGGCCGCCAATTCCGCGGTCTGCTATTGCCTCGGCATCACCGAAGTCGACCCGGCCCGCGCCAAGCTGCTGTTCGAACGCTTCATCTCGCGGGAGCGCAACGAGCCGCCCGACATCGACGTCGACTTCGAGCACCAGCGGCGCGAGGAGGTGATCCAGTACATCTACAACAAGTACGGCCGCACCCGCGCCGCGCTGGCGGCGGTGGTGATCAGCTACCGGCCCAAGAGCGCGCTGCGCGACAGCGGCCGCGCGCTCGGCATCGACCTGGCCATCGTCGAGAAGGTGGCCAAGACCCATCACTGGTTCGACAGCAAGCAGGACCTGGTGAACCGGCTGGCCGAAAGCGGGCTCGATCCGGAGTCGGCGCTGGCGCAGCAGTGGGCCACGCTGGCCCAGCAGCTGCTCGGCTTTCCGCGCCACCTGTCGCAGCATCCGGGCGGCTTCGTGATCGCGCAAGGGAAGCTGTCGCGCCTGGTGCCGATCGAGAACGCCGCGATGGCCGAGCGCAGCGTGATCGAGTGGGACAAGAACGACCTCGAGGAGCTCGGCCTGATGAAGGTCGACGTGCTGGCGCTGGGCATGCTGTCGATGCTGCGGCGCGGACTGGAGCTGATCGGCACCCGCCACGGCACCGTGTTCGAGATGCAGGACATCCCGCACGACGACGCGCCGACCTACGACATGATGTGCGCGGCCGACACGGTCGGCGTATTCCAGATCGAGTCGCGCGCGCAAATGAGCATGCTGCCGCGCCTGTTGCCGCGCAAATTCTACGACCTGGTGATCGAGGTCGCGGTGGTGCGCCCGGGCCCGATCCAGGGCGGCATGGTGCATCCTTACCTGCGCCGGCGCCAGGGTCTCGAGCCGGTCGATTACCCGCAGCCGGAGATTCGCGCCGCGCTCGAGCGCACGCTGGGCGTGCCGATTTTCCAGGAGCAGGTGATGCAGGTGGCGATCCTGGCGGCCGGCTTCACGCCCGGCGAGGCCGATCAGCTGCGGCGCGCGATGGCGGCGTGGAAGCGCAAGGGCGGGCTGGAAAAATACTACGACCGCATCGTCGGCGGCATGCTCGAACGCGGCTACACGCTGGAGTTTGCCGAATCGATCTTCGCGCAGATCCAGGGCTTCGGCGAATACGGTTTCCCCGAATCGCACGCCGCCAGCTTCGCGCTGCTGGCCTACGCCAGCGCGTGGATGAAGCGGCACGAGCCAGGCGCCTTCCTGTGCGCGCTGCTCAACAGCCAGCCGATGGGTTTCTACAGTCCTTCGCAACTGGTGCAGGACGCACGCCGCCACGGCATCGAGGTGCGCCCGATCGACATCGCCGTCAGCAGCTGGGATTCTGCGCTGGAGGAAGTCGACGAGACGCGCGCGCGGCAGCCGGCGGTGCGGCTTGGCCTCGCTTTGCAGCGCGGCATGAGCCGCGACGTGGCGGCGCGGATCGAGGATGCGCGCGCGATCCGGCCGTTCGACAGCGTGACCGATCTCGCGCGCAGGGCGGGGCTGGACCGCGGCGACCTGCAGGTGCTGGCCGCGTCGAACGCGCTCGCTTCGCTGGCCGGCAACCGGCGCCAGGCGCTGTGGCAGGCGGTCGGCGCGGTGCCGGACAAGGATCTGCTGCGCCCGACCACACCTGACGAGGAGGCGCCGCAGTTGCGGGCGCCGTCCGAGGGCGACGAGATCGTCGGCGACTACCGCTCGCAGGGATTGACCCTGGGGCGCCATCCGCTGGCGCTGCTGCGCCCGCAGCTGCTCAAGCAGCGTTTCATGACGGCGGCGACCTTGAACGATTACCAGAACGGCCAGCTGGCGCGCGCCTGCGGCATCGTCACCGTGCGCCAGCGGCCGGGGACGGCCAAGGGCGTGCTGTTCATGACTTTGGAAGACGAGACCGGGAACATCAACGTGATCATCTGGCCGAAGCTGGTCGAGCAGCAGCGCAAGGAAGTGCTGAGGGCGCCGCTATTGGGCGTGTACGGAATCTGGCAGCGGGAAGGGGAGGTGCGCCACCTGGTGGCCAAGCGGCTGGTGGACATGTCGGCGCTGCTCGGGCGGATCGGTACGCAGAGCCGCGATTTTTGTTAGCGCATCGAAGTCGACAAGTATTACTGTTAACTTCAAGACCGTCGTCTCCGCGCAGGCGGGACGACGGTGTTATTAGATCGACTGATGGAGTTTACAAAACGCGTTGTATCAAACCGCGCTGGTGCCGTAGTAACCGTGAATCTGGCTGGCCCAGGCCTGGTCGGCCATGTTCGGCCAGTTGTCGGTGTCGAAACCTGGCGCGGCGTCGATCTTGGCCTTGTCCATGTTCATCGTCATCCGGTGGTTGACGGTGTCGAGCGTGAGCGCTTGCCAAGGCACGGCGAACAGTTTGGCGCCGATGCCCAGCACGCCGCCGCTCGACATCACCGCATAGGCGATCTTGCCGGTGCGCATGTCGAGCATGATTTCCTTGATTTCGCCAAGGTGTTCGTCTTTGAGGTTGTGAACGTGATCGCCGATCAGGGTGTCCGCGCCCATCAGTTCGGGGCCTGGACCCTTGTGGTGCTTGTTGGCGTACATGCCAAAGGTATCGCGCTTCAGGTAAGACATGGTGACCTCCGCTGTATAAAAGACCAGCATGCGCGATGCGCGCGGCCGGGTCTGTTCGATCGCGCACACTGCTTGTATTCACAGCGATAAATCGCCAACTTTAGTAAATGATCAAGCCTTTTTCCTGATATTTTGGCTCACTCAACGAACCCGTGGCTCGCTGTCGTGACCGCCTTGGCGTGACTTTTTGGCTTGTTTGGCGGAAGAACTTGCCGGTTTAAGGTATAATTTCAATTTCCCGCACGTGCCGTTCGGCACCTCCTGCAATGACCAAATTTGTCTTCGTCACCGGTGGCGTCGTGTCTTCCCTTGGAAAAGGGATTGCCGCCGCCTCTCTCGCTGCGATCCTCGAATCGCGCGGCCTTAAAGTCACCATGCTCAAGCTCGATCCGTACATCAACGTCGATCCGGGCACCATGAGTCCCTTGCAGCACGGCGAAGTGTTCGTCACCGACGACGGGGCCGAGACCGACCTCGACCTCGGCCACTACGAGCGCTTCATCAGCACCCGCATGAAAAAGGTGAACAACTTCACCACCGGCCAGATCTATGAATCGGTGATCCGCAAGGAGCGCCGCGGCGAATACCTGGGCAAGACGGTCCAGGTGATCCCGCACATCACCAACGAAATCCAGGACTACATCTACCGCGGCGCCGAGGGCGCCGATATCGCGCTGGTCGAAATCGGCGGCACCGTCGGCGACATCGAGTCGCTGCCCTTCCTCGAAGCGGCGCGCCAGCTGTCGCTGCGCGCCGGCCGCAAGTCGGCCGCCTTCGTGCACCTGACGCTGGTGCCGTATATCGCCTCGGCCGGCGAACTGAAGACCAAACCGACCCAGCACAGCGTGCAGAAGCTGCGCGAGATCGGCATCTCGCCGAACGCGCTGCTGTGCCGCGCCGACCGCCCGATTCCCGACGACGAGCGCGCCAAGATTTCGCTGTTCTCGAACGTCGAAGAGCAAGCCGTCATCTCCGTGTGGGACGTCGACACCATCTATAAAGTGCCGCAGGTGTTGCACGACCAGGGCCTCGACAACATCATCCTCGAAGCGCTGGGACTGGAAGCGCCGCCGGCCGACCTGACCGTCTGGACCAAGCTGATTCACGCGCTCGAGCATCCGAAGGCATCGGTCACGATCGGCATGGTCGGCAAGTACGTCGACCTGACCGAGTCGTACAAGTCGCTCACCGAAGCGCTGCGCCACGCCGGCATCCACACCGAAAGCCGCGTCAACATCGAGTACCTCGATTCGGAAGACATCGAGACCAAGGGCTGCGCCCACCTGGCCAAGTACGATGCGATCCTGGTGCCGGGCGGCTTCGGCAAGCGCGGCGTGGAAGGCAAGATCATGGCCGCCCGCTATGCGCGCGAAAACAATATCCCTTACCTCGGCATCTGCCTGGGCATGCAGGTCGCGCTGATCGAATACGCGCGCCACATGGCCGGCATGGTCAATGCGAATTCGACCGAGTTCGATCCTGAAACCGACCAGCCGGTAGTGGCCCTCATCAACGAGTGGCAGAACCACGACGGCAAGGTCGAAAAGCGCGACGAGCGCTCGGACCTGGGCGGCACCATGCGCCTCGGCGCGCAGACCTGCGCGGTCAACCCGGGCACGCTGGCATCGGAAATCTACGGCAGCGTCGTCACCGAGCGCCACCGCCACCGCTACGAAGCGAACAACCACTACCTGGCGCGCGTCGAAGCGGCCGGGCTGATCGTGTCCGCGCGCACCCCGACCGAAGACCTGTGCGAAATCATGGAGCTGCCGCGCAGCGTGCACCAGTGGTACATGGGCGTGCAGTACCATCCGGAGTTCAAGTCGACTCCGCGCACCGGCCATCCGCTGTTCACTTCATTCATCAAGGCTGCGCTTGCGCACCGGGCCGCGTCGCATCCAGCGAAGGCCGCCAACGCCGCCGAACCAGCATTGCAAGGAGACGCAGCATGAAGCTTTGCGGATTTGACGTCGGCCTCGACCAGCCGATTTTCCTGATCGCCGGCACCTGCGTGATCGAATCGCGCCAGATGGCGATGGACACCGCCGGCACGCTCAAGGAAATCACCTCGGCGCTCGGCATCCCATTCATTTACAAGTCCTCGTTCGACAAGGCCAACCGCTCCTCCGGCACCACCTTCCGTGGTCCCGGCATGGAAAAGGGCCTCGAGATCCTGGCCGACGTCAAGCGCGAAATCGGCGTGCCGGTGCTGACCGACGTGCACACGATTGAAGAGCTGCCGGCCGTATGCGCGGTCGTCGATGTGATCCAGACCCCGGCTTTCCTGTGCCGCCAGACCGACTTCATCGTCGCCTGCGCGCAGACCGGCCTGCCGGTCAACATCAAGAAGGGCCAGTTCCTTGCGCCCGGCGACATGAAGAACGTGATCGACAAAGCGCGCGCGGCAGCACGCGCGGCCGGCCTGAATGAAGACAACTTCATGGCCTGCGAGCGCGGCGTCTCGTTCGGCTACAACAACCTGGTTTCCGACATGCGTTCGCTCGCCATCATGCGCGAATCGAACTGCCCGGTCGTGTTCGACGGCACCCACTCGGTGCAGCTGCCGGGCGGCCAGGGCACTTCGTCCGGCGGCCAGCGCGAGCACATCCCGGTGCTGGCGCGCGCCGCAGTAGCAGCCGGCATTGCCGGCCTGTTCATGGAGACCCACCCGAATCCTGCAGTCGCGATGTCCGACGGCCCGAACGCGATGCCGCTCGGCCGCATGAAGGAACTGCTTTCCACGCTGGTCGATCTCGATCGCATCGTGAAGAAAGCCGGCTTCATCGAAACCAGCTTCGCCTGATGCACCCCCTGGGGTCACTTGTTGGAAAAACCGGGGGAGAAGCGGAAAAAAAAAAACAAGGGGTGAACCCCGGTTTGGAAAAACATAACCCCG